>CAWEZW010000010.1:0-116699 GCA_963813745.1 uncultured Solirubrobacterales bacterium | reverse complement strand
TCGTGCGCGGGGCTCGTGGTGCTGCTAGCGGTCATCTCGGCGGTCATGCTCGATCCTCCTTCGGGCTGGACTTCGGACATGACGACAAGCTCGCCGCTCAGCGAGGAAGAAACCAGGGGGCTGGCAGGCGTCTGTGACGTCGGGTAGCGGCCCGGGATACGTCGGTTTGCCGCCAGCGCGGGGCGGCCAGCCGTATGGAACCAAGCGCGGCCGCTGCGCGACAATCAGCCCTCATGAGAAAGACTGTCCTGATCGTGGATGATCACCCCAGCTTCCGCGCCAGCGCGAGGCGCATGCTCGAAGCCAACGGCTACGACGTCGTTGGGGAGCTCGACAACGGTGACGGCGTGGTGGCTGCCGTGGAGAAGCTGAACCCAGAGGTTGTGCTACTCGACGTGCACCTACCCGACATCGACGGCTTCGAGGTTACGCGGCGACTACTCGATGCGAACGGCGCTAGCCCGCAGATAGTGCTTGTCTCGAGCCATGACTTCACCGACCTTGACGAGGCGGTAGGCGCCAGCGGCGCGCGCGGGTTCGTCGCCAAGAGCGAGCTGAGCGCGGAGGCGATCTCTTTACTCATCCGATGACCGCACCGCGACGCACCCTGATCGGTCTCGCCGGCTTGGCGTTCCTGATGGGCATCGCCGCTTTCGTGGTCATGATCACCGGCGAGCACAACGTTCACCGGGGCGCGTTTGCCGGCTTGTTCCTGGCCACCGGCTGGGGGTTCGTGGGAGTCGGGCTATGGGTTTGGAAGCAGCGGCCGGCCGGCAACATCGGTCCGCTGATGGTCGCGGTCGGCCTCAGCGGCTTGCTGAAGGGGTTGGCCTTTTCCAACGACAGCGTCGTGTTCGCGATCGCCTCGGTCGGGGAGGTGCTGATCTACGCGGTGCTCATCCACCTGCTGCTGTCGTTTCCCTCGGGGAGGCTCGAAACCCGGCTGGACCGTCTCCTGGTCACCATCGCCTACGTCAACACGACGGTGGTGCAGCTTGGAGTGTTCCTGTTCACCGACTCAAAGGCGGGCTGCGCCCGCTGTCCCAGTAACCCGCTGCTGATCGAACACTCCGAGGCTGCCAAGGTACTCGAAGCGGCGCAACTAGACATCTCGATCGCGTTGCTGGGTGCCGTGGTCGCGGTCCTCTATCGACGCTGGCGAAGCGGCACCCCAGGGCGAGCGAGGGTGTTCGCCCCCATCGTCGCCGTCGGCGGGCTCACGTTTCTGCTGCTGATGGCCGCCCTCGTCGTCGAACAGGCCGGCCTGTCGAGCGACATTTCTGACGCGCAGACGTTGGCTTTGTTCGCGTCCATCGCCTGCCTACCGTTTGCCTTCTTGGTGGGCCTCCTGCGATCCCGGTTCAGCGAAGCCGACGCGATCAGCGAGCTCTTGGCCCAGCTCGGTGAGGGTGGTGGCCGCGGAGCGTTGCGCGACGCGCTCGCGGACGCGCTTGGAGACCCGACCTTGGAGCTCGCCTATTGGGTACCGGACCAGGACGCCTACGTGGACGCCGCCGGTCAGCCGGTTCGGGTCGATCCCGCGCCGGCGGGCAAGGTCTCCACCATCATCGAGCACGAGGGCGAACGAATCGCTGCGATCGTGCACAGCCCGGGCCTCGCGGAGGAACGCGAACTGGTGCAGACAGCGGGCGCCGCCGCCGGGCTGACGCTCAGAAACGAACGATTGGACGCCGAACTACGGGCGAAGGTTGCCGAGCTTCAGGCCTCGCGCTCACGCATCGTGCAGGCCGGCTATGAGCAAAGGCGCCGACTCGAGCGGGACCTCCACGACGGCGCCCAGCAGCGACTCATGGCCCTCGGCATCGACCTACGAATGGTAAGAGAACGCATCGAGCACGACCCACAAGGGGCGGCGGAGCTCCTCGACGAATCACTCCACGAGTTGAACGAGGCGACCGCCGAGCTGCGCGAGCTCGCACGAGGGATCCACCCGGCCGTGCTCACAAATCGCGGCCTGCACGCAGCACTCAAAGGCCTCGCCAGCCGCTCCCCGGTTCCTGTGGAACTGCTCCAGACGCCGGCCGACAGGCTCCCGCCGTCGGTCGAGTCGGCGGTCTACTTCGTCGTCGCCGAGGCCCTTACGAACGCGGCCCGCTACTCGCGCGCGCAAACGGTAACGGTGGGGGTCGTCCGCGACAACGGCCACGTCGACGTCGAGGTGAGCGACGACGGCGTCGGGGGCGCCGACGCCGATCAGGGCTCGGGGCTGCGAGGGCTTCAAGATCGGGTCGCGGCGCTCGACGGCCGCCTCGAGCTGACGAGTCCGCAGGGGTTGGGCACCATCCTCAGGGCAACGATCCCGTGCGCGTGATCGTCGCAGAGGATTCCTTGCTGCTGCGGGAAGGCATGGTGCGGCTGCTCGAGGAGGCCAAGTTCGAGGTAGTCGGTCAGGCCGGGGATGCCGAGGAGCTGCTGCGAAAGGCCAGGGCGCACAAGCCCGACATCGCAATCATCGACATCCGCATGCCGCCCACCCACACAGACGAGGGGCTGCGTGCGGCGCGCGTGATCCGGGAAGAGATGCCGGACACTGGTGTGCTGGTGCTCTCGCAGTACGTCGAGGAGGACTACGCGCTGGAGCTACTGGGAGACGACGCCGCCGGCGTCGGCTACTTGCTCAAGGACCGCGTCTCGGACCTAGAGCGCTTCGCCGATGCGATCAGAAGAGTCGCCGAGGGAGGCTCCGCGCTCGATCCCGAGGTCGTCTCAGAGATGCTGGGTCGCAAACGCACAGACGATCCACTGAACGTGCTGACCGCGCGGGAGCGCGAGGTGCTTGGCCTGATGGCAGAGGGTCGCAGCAATCAGGCAATCGCCGAGATACTCGTGATCACTGAGCGCGCCGTCGAGAGGCACGTCACGAGTATCTTCGCGAAGCTCAACCTTGCCCCGGCGGCCGAGGACCATCGCCGCGTGCGGGCCGTCCTCGTGTTCCTCGGTACGTAACCCAGTTGCGGCGCGGCAATTCGTGACGCGTCGCATGACTGGTGTACATGGACCTTAGTGGTCACCACTCCAACCCTCCAAAACCCCTGGAGTCTTTGCTCGAGCCTGCACGCGCGGACGACAGCTCATGAGTTCTCGGGCGGGCCGGAGGCACACGGGGAGATTTGAGCATGTCGGGCGACGCCGCCGTCGCTGCTGCTTTGCGAGACATCCAAGCGTCTCCGCTGCGACCGAGCTCACGCTCGCTTGGGACGAGCTGCGAAAGCCGGAGTCGGACCTTGGTTGGCCGCTCCTTTCCACCAAGAGCGGAAGCCGGCTCCGGTCTTAAGTAAACGCCAGCGCCGCTAGCCGACACTCCCCGTTGCGGCCACAGCGCCGCGACGGGAAGTATGCGCTCCGTGCCGAGCGGCCCACACCCGCGCCCCGTCCGGGAGGCAGCTACAGTTCCGGCCCGCATGGACGACGAGGAAATCGACGAGCTGATCCTGAGTCGGCTGCGACAGCGCCGCGCCCAGCAAGCGGGGGACCGGACCGCGAGCGCGGCGGACCTCGCCACCTTCTTCAACGAGCCCGAACCCCGCATCCAGAACCGGCTCCGAGCGCTAGCCGACCAGGGCCTGATCAAGGAGTCCGCCGCCGCGCCCGACCGCTGGATGATCGTCCTCGCCAGCGACCCCAGCGACGACGACTGAGCCAGCCGCGAATCGACTAGCCTTCCTGTTTCCGCGCGTGGAAGGGTGGCAGAGCGGTTGAATGCACCGGTCTTGAAAACCGGCAGGCGGGCGAACCTCGTCTCGGGGGTTCGAATCCCCCCCCTTCCGCTCTTTCGCCAACCCTCAACCCGCTTTTTCGCAGGACTGGCGCGAGTTGTGGCGCGAGCAGTCAGTTTATGGCTCAACCATGCGGTTTTGCGTTAGTCTTGAAAGCTGTTGGCCGGGCAACCCCTGGTCCGAGGGTTCGAATCCCTCCCCCTCCGTTTCCTCCAGGCAACACAGGGGTCGAGGACTCTCACGACACCCACTGCACGGTCCTCCGCACTACTTTCTGAGCGCACCCAAGCGGTCCCGTAGCTTCACCGGAGGCGGGAGCAGCGTGCCTCGGGCGTGAGCGTCAGAGACCTGACACCGCCACCGGAGCCGTGCCGCCGAGCACCCGCCCGGAGGCGTCGAGCGCCTGCACGGTGACGAACTTGCCGGCGGCGCCAGCGGGCAAGGGGATCGCCGTCTCAAAGCCGCTGCGCGCGACCTGTGCGACCGGCTTCAGGCTGCGCGTGGTTGCGCCCACGAACACCCGCCAGCTCGCGACGAGCGTGGCGCCGTTCCAGCTCGCATAGACGGTCCCCGCGCTTCTGGCCTTAGCCGCACCGCTGGCGGCCACCACGGCGAGTGCCGGGCTGGTGAAGGGGGTGCCCGTCCAAGGGAAGCGCAGGGCTCGGTAGGACTTGTCGCCGGCGGGGAAGTGCGCGTCGAAGAGAAGCTGGCCGGTGGGGCTGAACTCGGAGAAGTCCGGGACTTCGCCCCAGCCGACGAACCAGTCGCCGTTGGCCAGCGCCTGCATGTTGCCCTGGCTGTAGGCCAGCAGCGGTGACGGATGGGTGAACTGGCTGACGAGCGTCGCGGTTTTACTCTGCGGTTCGAGGCTCACGACGATCCCACGCGACTGGCTGTGAACCGTCGGGGAGGCGCCGTTGTCGAAGATGCTGAACGTGCCATTCGCGAGCTCTCGCGGATCGTGCTGCCACGCGGTGGCGGTCCCTGCTCCCAACGTGAAGCTGGAGTGCTTGCCCCCCAGCTGCCAGACGATCTGCCCGGTCTGAGCATTGAGGTCATATGTGGTCCACGTGTTTCGCGCGGAGATCAAAAGACTCCCGTCCGGGTCGAGGTTGAGCGAGTTGATGTGAAAAAAATCAAACGGAAAGGCGATGTTGCTGGTATTTGCCGGAGAGTAGGATTCGCCGAGCGCGACGTGATCGAGGCTCGTCCACTGGTACATCACGAGCCCCGTCCGCACGTCGATCTCCTGGAAGGTACCGTCGGTCACGGCCCCGTCCGCGGAGCCGCCGACCTTCGAGAGGTTGCAGTAGATCGGGTCATACGCCGTGATCAGCGCCGTGCCCTGCGGCGTCAGCTGGAACTCGTGGAGATCGGCCTGGAGACCATTCCCCGCTTTCACGCGGGCAATCTGCGCGTAGGCGCTATCGAGGATCACATCTTCGCCCTGCCCGAACCCGTGCACCGAGATGTCGCCCTGCCACCACGTCAACACCGGTTTGCCCGCGTATTCCTGCACCCGCAGGTTGGTGGCCGAGGTGTACTTCGGCAGCGCTTTGAACCAGAGCAGCCCGCCGTCCGGTTCGAGGATCATCGGCCCACTCTGGCCCGGTCCGTCATACGGCGCGACGAACTCGTCACCGGGCGCCACGGCGGGAGAGCTCGCGGTCACCGTGACCGTCGGCGGGCGCAGGTCCGGGCGCGAGCGGAAGTACTGGATCTCGCTCGGGCTGCCTTCGTGGACGGTCTCTGGCGTAGTGCTGAGCGGGTCCTCGTAGGCGATCGTGAAGCTGTCGAGCAGCGGCTGCACGGCGCCCCCGGTCCGCACCTGAGCACTGACCGTCACGGTCTCGCCCGGCGCGAATGGCCTGCTCGGGACGAAGCTCGCGCCGTCGCCCTCCGAGTAGCCCTCGAAACGCCCCGCGTGCGCGCCGGTGCGCGAGCCGACGACGCTGATTAGGCTAAGGTCGCCTTTAGGAGCACCCAGGAAGCTGATCTGCGTCTGCGGCGAGGCGTCGCGACTTCCCGGCAGTGGGGATACCGTCACAGATCCAGCAAGCGTCGCGGAGGTGTTCAATGTCGTTGGTTCGCAATCCGGAGCGGCCCCGGCCGCATGGGCAGAAGCCGACCCAGCCCCACGAGTGGGCTGGGCCGCAGACGCGCCCGGAGCGACGAGCGCCAACCCCAGCAACGCCTTTAGGCCAACGATCGGGACGCGCACCGCAGGCATGAAACCAGATCAGAAGACCGACAGGCGCACCTTCCTGAAGCGCGGCGCGATCGCCGGCAGCCTGCTGACGGGCACGGGCGCCGCGATCGCCGGTTGCGGGAGCAACAGTGACGGGGCGCCGACACGGCCGAGCGGAGCCCCCATCACCCAACCGGCACGGCGCGTCGCACCGCCGACCGCGGCCGTACGGCGGCCGAACATCCTCGTAATCATGGTCGACCAGCTGCGCTTCCCGCAGTGGTTCGGCCCGGTCCCCGGGCGCGGCGTGAGCCTGCCCCCGAACCTTCAGCGCCTGAGTCAGGGGGCGGTCTCCTTCGGCCGGCACTACACCGTCTCGAACGACTGCACGCCCTCCCGCGCGGCGATGCTGACCGGCCTCTACACCCATCAGACGGGCTGCATGATCACTGGCGGCAGCACCCTGGACCCCGGTTTCCCCACCTGGGGGACGATGCTTCGCGAACACGGTTACCGCACCTGGTGGTACGGGAAGTGGCATCTCACCCACCACGACAACAAGTGGACGCGGGCACAGGGCAGGCCCCTGCTCGAGGACTACGGCTTCGCGGGAGGCACCTATCCATCGCCCGACGGCGGCCCCGGCCAGGGCTGGCACGTGGACCCCGAAATCGCGCGCCAGTTCGAGGAATGGTTCGCCCACGAGGGTGGCGGCGGCGCGGGGGGCGGCGGTCAAGACAGCGCAGGCAAGGGCGGCGGCAAGCCGTGGTGCACGACGGTCTCGTTCGTCAATCCCCACGACATCGCCTGGTGGTACAAGTGGAGCGATCGCGTCCCGGCCGAGGTGCAGGCGCCAAGCACGATCGGGCGCCTGCCGCCCAACTTCGAGACGCCCGAGCTGTTGATCGAGCGCAACAAGCCGCTCTTGCAACGCACCTTCCAGGACACCTCGGCCGCCTCGTTCGGATCGGTTCCATTCACCGGCCCCGAAGCATCCGGAAAATGGCTCCAGTTCCTAGACCTCTACATGAAGATCCAGCGCGAGGTGGACCATCACATTGGTCGCGTTCTGCAAACGCTGCAGAGCCGCCCCGAGGTCGCGGCGAACACCGTGATCGTCTTCACCTCCGATCACGGCGAGTACGGCAGCTCGCACGGGCTGCGGGGCAAGGGGGCGTCCGCCTACGAGGAGGGCATCCGTGTCCCGCTGCTCGTCAAGGATCCCCGTGGCGTGCTCACCAGCGCCCCCGAACGCGTGCGCGAGCAGCTCACCTCGAGCGTCGACCTCGCACCGCTGCTGCTCACGATCGCCAGCGGGTCCGACGCTTGGCGGCGCGAGGAGCACTACTCCCACATCGCCGACCGGGCCGACCTCGCCGGGATCCTGGCCGACCCCGCGGCGCCGGGGCGTCCCTACGTGCTGCACGCGACCGACGAGACCGTCACCGAGTTCGCGATCGAGCCCTACGCGGCCGACGCGCCACTACACGTGGTCGCGCTGCGCACGCCCGCGGCAAAGCTCGCGACGTACTCGAACTGGCCCGCGGAGGGCATCGAACCGCTCGCGCGGGGAGAGGAACACGAGCTGTATGACTACAGCACCCACTCCGGGCGCCTGGAGCTCCACAACAGCGCCTCACAGAGCGCGCTGGAGGAACCGTTGCACGCCGAGCTGCAGCGCGCTTTTCGCCAAGAGCTGCGCCGTCCGCTGCCGCCGCACCTGACAGCGGCGCACGCGCGCGGCTTCGCCGACTACTTCTCAACGGCCAGAGCAGTCGTCGTGGCCGCCGCCGCACGGCGCAAACTTCGCTCCGAACGCGAAGTCAGGCCTACGCCTTCACTGTCTTCCGAAACACCGATGACCGCGCCCGCGCCATTGAGCGCCTGCACAGCCACATAGCCCCCGCTCACGGACGCGGTGGTTGGAAGCGCGGTCTCGAAGCCTGTCTTCGGGGCAGTCGCCACTACCGCGAGAGCCTTTGACGAGGACCCCGCGAGCACGCGCCAGGACGCGACTTCCGTCGCGCCGTTCCAGCTCGCGTAGACGGTCGCGGGTGAGCCACTGCTCGCCGGCGCGACCGCCAGCGTCGGCGGTTCGGCCGGCTGCCCGGCCCACGGCAACACGAAGGTTCGGTAGGACTCCCAGTCCGGGGGCAGGTGGGCGTTGAACAGCAGCTGCCCGGCGGCGTTGACCTCCGACAGGTAGCCGGCCTGGCCCCAGCCCACCATCCAATCTCCGCCGGGCAGGGTCTGCACGTTGCCCTGGCTGCCGGCGACGAGGGCGTTCTGATGTTCGTAGCTGCGCACGAGCGTCGCCGTCATGCTCGCCGGATCGAGCGTCAGTTCGATCGCGCGCGATTGCGGGTGCACCGCTGGAAACGCGCCGTTGTCGAAGAACGTGATCGCACCGTCGGGCTGCTGGCGCGCGTCGTGCTGCCACGCGGTGGCCGCTCCCGGACCCAGCTTGAAGCTCGAGTGCCGCCCGCCCAGTTCCCAGCGCACCTGACCGGTTTTCGGATCGACGTCGTAGGCGGCCCAGGTGTTGCGCGCGCTCACGAGCAGATCCCCATTCTGCTCAGTGTCGATCGAATTGATGTGAAAGTAGTCATACGGTTCCTGCCGGCTCGCGTGGGCGGCCGAGGCGTAGGAATACCGCAGGGGCACGTGGTCGAGGCTGTGCCACTCATACATGACCAGCCCCGTCTTCAAATCGATCTCCTGCAGCAGCGTGTCCGCGATCGCCCCTTCCTTGGGGCCGCCGACCGATGAGAGGTTGCAGTCGATCGCGTCATAGACGGTGATCCACGCCGTCCCCTGCGGGGTGATCTGGAATTCGTGCAGGTCCGGCTGGTAGCCGTTGCCGGCGCGAATGACCGCGATCGTCTGGTAGGCGCTGTTCGCGATCACCTCACCCGCCGTCTTGCTTCCATCGGCTATGAGAGGGTCCTGCCACCAGGTGAGCACAGGCTTGCCTTCATACTGCTGCACGCGAAAGTCCGCGGCGCGCGTGCCGGCGGGAGAGAGTGGCTTGAACCAGATGAGGTCTGCCGTGTTCGTCGAGGATCATCGGCCCGTACTGACCGATCCCGGAATAGGGGGCGAGGAACAGGTCATCGCCCGTCGCCGTCTGAGCCTTGGCGGACACCGTCATATCCGGGCGGGCGCAGTTCCGGGCGCGAGTGAAAGCTCTCGTATTCCTTCGGCGCCGGTTCCGGCGCAGAGCTCGTACGCGTGCTCTCGGTCACGCTCGCCGACCCCGGGTCGTCGGGCACGGCCACGGTGAAGCTCCAGGCAAACGGGGTGCTCTTGCCGGCTTCGCTCAGCACGGCGTGTACGGTCACGAGCTCGCCGGGATCGAACGGCTTGACCGGCACGAAGCTGGCGCCATCGCCCTGAGAGTAGGCGAGCAGATGCCCCGCGTGTGCCCCACTGCGCGAGCCCGCAACGACGACGTGAGACAACTCACCAGCAGGAACACCGAGGAAGCTGAGCTGAACAGTGGTGGAGGCGTCTCTGACACCGGGACCGGGCGAGACCGTCACGCGTGCGCCGGCGAGCGCCGCAGAGGTGTTGAGCGCCGGCGGCACGCAGGTCGGACTCGCCGCGCTCGCGCGGGCGTCATTGCGGGCGTCATATGCCCCGCTCGCGCCCGCAAATCCCACGACGAGCGCCGCGACCCCGAGCGCGGCCACGAGGCCGGCGCACAGCGCGCGGACGATCAGGCGATGCCGGTGGGCAGGCACGGGTGGGCGGGCACTAACCCTTGACGGTCGGAGAGGTGGCGAGCACCGCGCCGCTTGCGTCGAGCGCCTGCACGGCGACATACGCGGCGCCCACCGGCACCGAGATCGTCGTCTGGAAACCAGCCTTCGGCGCGCTTGCGACCGGTGCGAGGGCGCTCGCCGAGGCGCCCCCGAGCACCCGCCAGGAGGCGACGTTCGTGGCCCCGTTCCAGCTCGCCGCGACCGACGAGCCCGCCACCGCCACCGAGGGCAGGCCCGGCGCCTGGCCGCTCCATGGCTGCAGGTAGGTACGAAAGCTCTGCACGTTCTTGCCGAGCGTTCCGTCGAGCAGCACGTGGCCGGCGGGGTCGTACTCGGTGAAGTTCGGCAGCCCGCCATAGCCCATCAGCCAGTTTCCCGAGGTGTTTTCGCCGGAGGACAGATTCAAGAGGTTGCCCTGGCTTTCTGCCAGCAGTGTTTTCGTGGGGTTGGTGAACTGCTTGACGAGCGTCACCGTGTGGTTGGACGTGTTCGGATCCAGCAGCAGCCCCCGGGACTGCTTCTCCTTCGGCGGGTCGGAGCCGTTGTCGAACACCGAGATCAGCCCCCCAGGCTGCCATTCGGCGTCGTGCTGCCAGTAGGTGCGCGCGCCCGCTCCGAGCCTGAAGCTCGAATGGTCGCCTCCCAGGCGCCAGACGATGGCGCCGGTGTGGAGGTCGACGTCGTACAGCGTCCAGGTGCTGCGGGATGACAGCAGCACATCGCCCGGCTGATTTGCACCCACCCCCTCCGCCCCAATCGCCGAAGGAGGCGAGATCGAGTTGATGTGGACGTAATCCCACGGGTAGCTGGCCTTCGGCGCCGGGTTGTTCGATTCGCTCAGCGCGACGTGCCCGAGCGCGTGCCATTCCCACATCACGAGGCCGGTCTTGATGTCGATCTCCTGCACGACCGAGTCGGTCAGCACGCCGTTTGCCTCGCCGCCCGCCGAGGTCAGGTTCATGTGAATCGGGTCGAACATGTCGATCCACGCAGTGCCCTGCGGGGTGATCCTGACTTCGTGCAGGTCAGCGTGGTAGCCGTTGCCAGCGAAGATCGTCGCGACGTGCTGGTAGGAGGTGTTGTAGATCAGGTCCTCCCCCTGTCCGAAGCCGACCTCGAGAATCCGGCCCTGCCACCACGTGAGCACGGGCTTGCCTTCGTACTGCTGCACTTGGAAGTTCGTCGTGGAATCGCCGGCGGGAATCGGATGAAACCACACGAGGTTGCCGTTCTGTTCGGTGATCATCGGGCCCGGCGAGCCCTTGCCCTGATAAGGGGCGAGGAACAGATCCCCGGGGCTCGCGCCGGGCTTGGCAGGAGTGGTGATCCTGACCGTCGAGGGAGTCAAGCTCGGGGCGGAGCTGTAGTGCTGAACCGCGCTCGCATCGCCCGGGTTGATCGGGAACTGCTTCTGGCTGGGGGTGTCCTGATTGGCGATCGTGAAGCTGGTGCTCACCACCGATGTCGCGCCGCCGGAGTCCACGCGCGCGTGGACGCTCACGCGCTCCCCAGCCCGAAACGGGTGCGAGGGCAGGAAGCTCTCGCCCGTCCTGGTCGAATACGCCCGCAGGCTGCCGCCGTGGACGCCGCTGTGCGATCCGAGCACATGCACGTCCGACACCTCGGTGCCAGCGCCGCCGAGAAAGCTGATCTGGGTCTGCGGGGAGGCGTCCGGGGTGCCCGGCAGCGGCGAGACCGTCACCGCATTGGCGGCGGCGGCCGCGGCGTTTACGGCCGCGTCGGCGTCGAGCACGTCGGAGGTCGCCGAGGATGTGCCGCCGCAGGCAGACAGTGCGATCGCGGCCGCCACCGTCGCGAACATGGCCCCGGTCGAGCCTCGCTTGCTCATCAGATCGCCGCACCCGCGTGCGCGTCCGTGGCGAGGAGAATCGTCATGAACTGGGTCGTCATCGAGGCGCAGTCTAGTCACCGGTCCAGCGCGAAGAGCCGGCTGGCTCCGATCACCTGGCCGCCGGCGCCCAGCGCCTGGACCTCGAAGCTCTTGTAGCTCGTCCGCACTCCGATCGCCGTCTCGAAGCCGGACCTCGAGGCGTTCGCCACCGCAGTCATCCGACCGGCGCCGGCCGTGGCCAGGACTCTCCAGGACACGACCCGGGTGGCGCCGTTCCAGCTCGCGTACACCGTGGTCTTGCCGTCCGTCTGGCGGGCGGCGCCCGCGGGTGAGGAGAGCGGTAGACCGACCCACTGCTCCAGGGTCGACCGGTAGCTCAGGTCGGAACCGGGGAAGTCTGCCTTCCAGCAGCAGCCTGCCCGACGGGCTGTACTCCGAGAGGTAGGGTTCTGAGCCCCAGCCGACGAATGTGTTGCCGTTCTGAAGCGGCTGCGTATCCCCCATGTATTCGGTTTCGAACTTGCCGCCGCCGGGGTACTGGGCCACGAGCGTCGCGGTGTGCGCGGCCTGGTCGAGCTTCAGCACAAGCCCGCGAGATGGCCCGGTCGCCGGGACGGAGGTGCCGCCGCCGGTGAGCTGACAGCAGTGATCGTCGAACATGGTGATGGTCGAATCATCGGGCTCCAGCTTCACGTCGTGCTGCCACTGGAAGGCGGCGCCCGGGCCGAACTCGAAGCTCGAGCGCTTGCCGCCGAGCGTCCATTCAATCTTGCCGGTATCGATGTTGATGAGGTATGCGGCCCATGTGTTGCGCATTGAGACGAGGAACGTTCCGTTGCCGGTCAGGTCGATCGCGTTGACGTGGTAGGCATCCCAGGGAAACCCGTTGGTCGGCACGCTGGCGTATGAGTCGCCCAGCGGGATGTGGTCGAGGGCGTCCCAGCTGCGCAGGAGCTTGCCGGTCTTCAGGTTGTACTCCTGCACCGCCGAGTCGATCAGCGCCCCGTTGTAGGCGCCGCCGTAGCTGGATAGGTTTCTGGCGATGTTCTTGTTCGCTGTTACCCAGACATCAACTCCTGAGATCAAGAACTCGTGGAGGGTGAGGACCCAGCCGTCCGTCGCTTTCAGCTTCGCGACCGTCTGGTAATGCTGGTTGACCACCACGTCTTCGCCGCTCTCGGTCGAGCCGGTGTTCGTGACGACACCCTGCCACCAGGCGAGCGCCGGCTTGCCTTGATAGGTCTGCAGGCTCAGGTTGGAGGCGACGACGCTTTTCGGGCACGGGCTGGAACCAAACCGGTTGCAGGTTGCGGTCGAGGATCAACGGCCCGCTCTGACCGACCAGCGGCGGATAATTGAGGTTGTAGAAGTTGGTGGTGAAGATGTAGCCGGGCGCCAGCTTGCCGGTGGCGCTCGGGCCGTCCTTGCGCAGTATCGGCGGGTGAAGCGTGGGCTCGGTGACGAAGCTGTAGGCGCCGTTGGTGGTGTACGCCCCGACGGGAGCGCCGTGGGAGCCGGCGAAGGCGAGGTCGACCGCGACGAAGCCGGCTACGACCACGGCGATCGCCAGCGCCAGACGGCGAGCGGAGCCCTCCGGGGCGGAGGCGGCTCCCGGGGCGGGGGCGGTCGACCCTATCGCTGTAGCGGGCTTGGCCATCGCCGTGAACGTGAGGAGCGCCGCCGCCGCGGCCAAGCCGGCGCCGATCAGGTAGGCGAGCCGGAAGCCGTCGGTCAGCGCCTGCGGCACCTGCTGACCGGTGCCGATCAGGTGGCTCGAGCGCTGGGTCGCGAGCGTGACCAGGACCGCCAGCCCAAGCCCACCGCCGATCTGGCGCGAGGTATTGACGAGGCCTGAGGCGAGCCCTGCCTGCCCCTCCTTGGCGCCCTGCGTAGCGGCGATCGTCGAGGGGACGATCGACATCGCGATCCCAGCCGCCGTGAGCAGCCCGGGAATCATGATGTACACGATCGCGCTGCCGCTGGATCCGACTTTCGCGAGCAGCAGCATCCCGGCCGTCAACATGATCAGCCCACCGCCGAGCACCGGGCGCACGCCGAAGCGGCTCACGAGCCCACCGGTGCGTGAGGCGACCAGCATGATCATCAGCGTCATCGGCAGGAAGATCAGACCGGTGTGCAGCGGCGAGAGGCCCAGCACCTGCTGCAGGTAGAGCGAGCTCACAAACCACATCGGGAACAGCGACGCGCTGAACAGCAGCACGATGTTGTTGGCGATCCGCAGCGGCTTGGTCAGCTCCTTGAAGGGGATCAGCGGTTCCGAGGCGAGACGCGTCTCGATCACACCGAACACCGCGAGCAGGGCGATGCCGCCGACGATCGGGCCGAGCGCGGCAAGCGTGTCCCAACCCTTCAGTCCCGCTTCCACGACCCCGAACACGAGCACCATCTGACCGATCGTCAGCGTCAGCGCACCGGCGAGGTCGAAGCTTGCGCCCGCCCGCGCTCTGCGGCGCTCGCTCACGACCGCGTACGCCACCAGCGCGGTCGCAATCGCGATCGGAGGGTTGATCAGCAGCACCCAGCGCCAGGTGAGCTCCTGAGTGATGATCCCTCCGAACAGCACGCCGGCCGCCCCGCCGAGTCCGTTCATCGCCGCCCACAGGCCAATCGCGCGATGGAGCTTCGGGCCCGGCGCAAACGACGAGGTGATGATCGCCAACGAACACGCCGCCATCAGGGCGCCGCCGAGGCCCTGCACCGCGCGCGCGACTATGAGCATCTCCCGGCCCTGTGCGGCGCCGCCGGCGAGCGAGGCGAGCCCGAACAGGAGCAGCGCCAGGACGAACATCCGACGCTGCCCGAAGTGGTCGGCGGCGCGACCGCCGAACATCAAGAAGCCCGCGAACGTGATCGCGTAGGCGTCGACGATCCACTGCAGTTCGGGCGCGGAGAATCCGAGGTTCAACTGGATCGAGGGCAGCGCGACGTTGACGATGCTCAGGTCGAGGATCACCATGAACTGGGCCACGCAACAGACAGCCAAGAGCCACGCCGAACCGGAGCCCTGCTTGTTCTCGGTCTCGGCCGCGGGTGTCTGTATCAGCCCTGGACTCGTCGTCGCCTCGGCGCTCATGACGGCCTAACCACCCGCGAACGCCTGTTAAGGTGAGCGCCCGAACCCTCGCGCGAGAACGATTGGAGCCCGGCCCATGAGAAGAACGCCACTGACCGCCATGCTAATAACGACAGCGGCCATCCTGGCGAGCGCTGTCGCGGTGGCGGGGTGCGGCAGTAAATCGGGGAGCTCCTCCTCCGCCACGCCGACGACGAGCGGCACCCCCACGACCACGACGACAACCACGACGCAGGCGCACAAGCACAAGTCCAAACCGGCCTACTGAGTCGCCGCCGGCTCATCATCGAAGCGAGGCGGCGTAGCTGATCGGCTGGACCGTCTTTGAGGCGCCGATCACGTGGCCGGCCGCGTCGAGTGCCTGCACCGCCAGGTAGGCGTACTTCTCCGGCAGGGTCGTCGAGCTCTCGAAGTCATTGCCGGCCGGGATCGTGGCCCGCGCCGTGAGCGACCCGGTGTGCTTGCCCGCAAGCACACGCCAGGAAGCCACTTCGGTGGCGCCGTTCCAGCTCGCATGCACGATCGTCTCTTCGCCAGTGTTGTTCAGGGCGGCGATGATCGCGGGCGGGCTGAACGGGCGCCCGCTCCAGGGGAAGCGGTACGCGCGATAGAAGGACATGTCGAACGGCAGGTGGGCGTCGAATAGCAGCGAGCCGCCTTTGGTCGCGTACTCGCTGATCGCGGGCACACCGCCGTAGCCGACGAGGGCGTTCTGATCGGAGAGCGTCTGCATGTTGCCCTGGCTTGGGGCGAGCAGTGGCGGGTTTGGATGGGTGTAGGAGGAGACGAGGCGCGCTTGGAGGGTCTTGAAGTCGAGCGCGATCCGCACCCCACGCGACTGGCTGTGGATCGGTGGGTTCGAGCCGTCGTCGAAGAAGGTGACCTCGCCGCTTGAGAGGACGCGGCCGTCGTGCTGCCACGCCGTCTTGGAGCCCGGGCCCATCTTGAAAGAGCTCCTGTTACCCCCCAGTCGCCAGAGGACCTTGCCGGTTGCGCCCTGTAGCTGATAGCCAGCCCAAGTGCTGCGCGCCGAGATGAAGATGTTCCCGGATTGACCTGAGTCCCCACCCTCCACATCGATCGAGTTGAGGTGGAAGTAATCCCAAGGCGTGGCGTCCGTCGGGACTTCGACTTCTGACTCCGCCGCGCCGACGTGGTCGAGGCTGTGCCATTCCCAGCGTACGAGGCCCGTCCTCATGTCGATCTCCTGAATCGCCGTGTCGATGATCGCCCCGCGCGGCGCTCCTTTGACGGCCGTGAGGTTGCAGCGGATCGGGTTGTACGCCGTGATGTAGGCGACGTCGTGGGGGGCGATTTGGAAGTCGTGCAGGTCCGCCTGCAGGCCGTTGCCGCCGGGGATCCTCGCGACCGTCTGGTAGCTGGAGCTCATGACGATGTCTTCGCCCTGGCCGAAGCCCAGCGAGAGCACACGGCCCTTCCACCACGTAAGGGCTGGCCGGCCTTCATAGGACTGCTCGTTCAGATCCTCCGCCGCTTCGCCCCCCGACAGCCTGTCGAACCAGACGAGTCGGCCTGCCGGCGTATAGATCAGCGGCCCGTACTGACCGGGACCGGGACCGTTGGTCGTGAGGATGTCGCCCGCCGCGGGATCGCGGTCCGCCACGGTGACCGTCAGGACCGGGGCCTGGACGCCGGGCATCGTGTAGAAGCTCTGATCGTCGGCGGGCGCCGGGAGTGGATTTCCGAAGGCCGGAGTGCTCGCCGTCGAATATGGAGTATCGACGCGGAATTGAAAGGCGATCGGCCTGCCGCCATTGCTCGAAACGATCATGGCGCGGACTCTCACGCGCTCGCCGGGGTCGAACGGGCTGTCGGGTACGAAGCTCGCGCCGTCGCCCTGCGAGTAGCCGTGCAGGAGGCCGGAATGATCGCCGCTGCGCTGGCCCACGACGGAGACCGCGTGGATCTGCGCGGCCGGCACGCCCAAGAAGCTGATCTGCGTGTTGGGGTTCGCCGTGTCGGTTTCCGGCGCCGGCGAGACATCGACGGGTACTCCTTCCAGCTTGGCGCTGTGATTCAGCGTGGTGGGCAGGCATGTGGGGGATTTGCCGCTTTGCGCAAGCGAGCTATGCGAACTGGATCCCCCGCACCCGCCCAGCACGATGGCGAGCGCGATCCCCGCGACGATTGCGACCAGCAGGACGATGAGGCCGTTCCGGTTCATTTAGAGAGTCGACCCCCTGGCTGCAGGATCAGGCTCCAGGGTGGAGCAGACCATCGAGTCGGGGCACGACGATACCGGGAGAAACCGCGCTCTTGCCGCCCTGGTGCGCCAGGCGGCGCGATCTTTACCAACTTCTTCGGCCCTGCACAGTCAGTCGGTGATTCGATGGCCCTGCGAAGTCAGTCGGTGGTGAGCTCGAGCACTAGCTTGCCCGTGTTCTCGCCTGAAAAGAGCCGCAGGAGGGTGTCGGGAAAGTTCTCCAGGCCTTTGGCGATGTCCTCGCGCGAGACGAGCTTGCCGGCCGCAAACCAACCCCCCATCTCGCGCAAACCCTCGGCGTAGCGATCGGCGTAGTCGAAGATGACAAAGCCGGTCATGCTCGCGTTGTTGACGAGCAGCGACATGTAGTTGGATGGGCCCCGCACCGCACCAGTGGCGTTGTACTGCGAGATCGCCCCACAGATGATCACGCGCGCGTGACGCGCCAGCCCCGCGAGCGCGTGGTCGAGGATCTCACCGCCGACGTTGTCGAAGTAGATGTCGATCCCCTTCGGAGCGTGCTCGCGCAGAGGAGAGGCGACGCCTCCAGCCTTGTAGTCGATAGCCGCATCGAAACCCAGTTCCTCCACCACGTAGCGGCACTTCTCGGCCCCGCCCGCGATCCCCACGACGCGGCAGCCCTTCAGCTTGGCGATCTGCCCGACAACTCCCCCGACGGCACCGGCGGCGCCGGAGACCACGACGGTCTCTCCCTCGGCCGGACGGCCGATGTCGAGCAGCCCGAAGTAGGCGGTCAGGCCGGGCATGCCGAGCGTGCCGAGGTAGGTCGGCAGCGGGGCGAGCGATGCGTCAACCTTCGTCACGGCGTTGCCATGCGCGACTGCGTACTCCTGCACGCCGAGCATTCCAGTGACGTGGTCTCCTGGGGCGAAGTCGGGATGGTTGGAGACGAGCACCTCGCCGGCCCCGCCCGCGCGCATCGTCTCGCCGATGTCGACCGGCGCGATGTAGGACCTGGCGTCGTTCATCCAGCCGCGCATCGCGGGATCGAGCGAGAGATAGAGGATCTTGACGAGCACCTCTCCCTCGCCCGGCTCGGGCGCCGGCTCCTCGGTGTACTGCCAGTCGCCGGGCTTGGGCAGGCCGACGGGACGCGCGGCGAGCCGGAACTGATGATTGACGAGGTCCATGGGCCTGCCCTTCGTTTGGGTATGAAGATCGCCTACACCCAAGCACATCGCAAAGCACATCCCAAAGGTCTCCCCAGCGGACCCGCAAAGTCCCCCAGCACATCGAAAGCGCATCGCGAGCGGCGCTTCGGCGCTGTGAACGGGACATACTGAAAGGATGGGCAGGGGAGCGATCTACATTGTCGCCGCGGCGCTGGCCGTCGCGGTGGCGCCGGCGCAGGCGCTCGCCGGGACGCACGGCCACGCCAAGGCACAGGACATTGCCACGACGAAAACGTACATCCAGGCCGACTACACGCTGGCGCACACGGCGCGGATCAACATGCAGATCGGCGAAGCCGCGCTCGAAAGCCTGCGGCAGACGCTCAGCACGGAATGCCCAATGGCAGCCGCGGCCTCGCCCGAGGACGAAGCCGCCGCGGCACTCAGCAACGAGATGATCGGCGCGATGTCGGTCGTCTTCATCCGCGCCGACGTCCAGGTGGTCGACGGCTTCGCGGAAACGGTCGCTCACCTGCACTGGAGCAATCAGAAGCTCACCCGCAAAGTCAAGGCCTACGCGGCCAAGTTCAAGGTGCTCGCCGCGCTGGAGGAGCCGGACGTGTGCGGTGACGTGCGGACGTGGGCCGCCAGCGGCTACAAGACGCTGCCGGCGAGCACAACGCAGTTTGACGAACGCTACAAAGCCAACAACGTCGGCATCGGCGAAATACCGACGCATCTGCTCGCTCCGTACGAGGACTCTCACGAGCGCGGCGTACTGGCGCTGACGAGGCAGTTCGAAAGCGAACTCGTCGACGCGGAAGCGAGAGCCGTCGCGCAGTGGTCGAAGATCCTGAACGCGCTCGAACTGCAGCCATAATGCGCGCGTGAGCGCGAGCACCGAAGACCGCACGCATCCGAACCTGATCCTCGCAGTGCTCGCGCTCGGCGGGCTGGCGTACGCGATGCTCAGCTCGGCGGTGCTGCCGGCGCTGCCGACCTTCCAGCACGCGCTGGGAGCGAGCGTCACAGAAGTCACCTGGTTGCTCACCGCCTACCTGCTCGCCGCCTCCGTCGGCACCGCGATCCTCGGGCGCCTGGGCGACATGTACGGGAAGGAGAAGATCCTCCTGTGGACGCTCGTGATCCTCGCGGCGGGCACACTCCTGTCCGCCGTGTCGAGCTCGCTGGCGGTGATCGTTCTCGGCCGCTTCATCCAGGGCGCGGCCGGCGGGATCTTCCCGCTCGCGTTCGGGATCGTCCGCGACGAGTTCCCGCGCGAGAAGGTGGCCGGCAGCATCGGCCTGCTATCGGCGATTCTCGGCGTCGGCGCCGGCATGGGGATTGTGCTCGCGGGCCTGATCATCGAGCACCTCAACTACCACTGGCTGTTCTGGCTGCCGTTGATCCCGACGGTCTTCGCCGCGCTGGCGACCTGGCGATTCATACCGGAGTCGCCGGTGAAGCTTCCCGGGCGCATCAACTGGCTCGCCGCGGTCCTGATGACGATCGGCATGTCGATCGTGCTGATCGCGATCAGCCAGACCACGACATGGGGTTGGGGATCGACGAAGACGCTTGGCCTGCTCGCCGTCGGCATCGCCGTCTCTGTGGCCTGGATCGCGGTGGAGGTCCGCAGCTCCAACCCGCTCGTCGACATGACGATGATGCGGATCCGAGGTGTCTGGAGCACCAACGCGTCCGCGTTCCTGCTCGGGGCCGGGATGTACGCGTCGTTCATCGTCATTCCCCAGATCGCCCAGTTGCCGAAGAGCACCGGCTTCGGCTTTGGCGCCTCCGTCGTCGTCTCGGGCCTGTACCTGTTGCCATCGACGATCGGGATGACGATTCTGGGCCTTTATGCCGGGCGGATCTCCGCCCGCTTCGGCTCGCGCACGGCGCTGCTGGCGGGGACCGCGTTCAGTACCGCGTCCTTCGCGCTGCTCGCCGTCGCGCACAGCCATCCCTACGACCTGCTGATCGCCGCCGGCCTGCTCGGCGTCGGAGTCGGCCTCGCCTTCGCGGCGCTCGGCAACCTGATCGTACAGGCGGTCTCGCCCCATCAGACCGGCGTGGCGAGCGGCATGAACACGGTCATGCGCACGCTCGGCGGCGCGCTTGGCGGCCAGCTGTCGGCGACGTTCATCGCGGCGCACACCGCTGACGGGCTGCCAACAGTCACGGGGTTCACCGAGACCTTCCTGATGGCGACTGGCTTCCTATTGATCTGTCTACTCGCCGGGTTCCTCGTACCGAAGGCCGGGACGGGGGCAGGGGCGGGATATTCATCCCCGGAGGCCGATCAGGGTGAGATCCCGGCGCCGGAGGGCGCGCAGGCGTGATCCGGCAGTCTTTGACGAGATGATCCCAACCGGTCCGGGCGACCCCGGATGGCGTGCTCGCGGCCGCGACCGTTGCCCTGGAGCGCGACTTGCACTCGCTGTCTTGCTCTAGCGTGCTTCCCTGAGCAATGCTCGCCTCGATACCCAGCCCGTCGAGCAACGGGTTTCACGTCGGGCCGCTGTTCTTCCATTTCTACGGGCTCTGCTATGTCGTCGGGATCACCGCTGCCGTCCTTCTGACGCGCAGGCTGTGGCGCGAGAAGGGCGGTGATCCGGACCTCGTTTACACCGTCGCGATCTGGGGCGTGCCGGCGGGGATCCTCGGTGGACGGCTCTATCACGACGTCACGAGCTGGGGCGAAGTTCCCCACAACTGGTGGGGGTGGCTTGCGATCTGGCAGGGCGGCCTCGGTATCTGGGGGGGCATAGCTGCCGGCTTCATCGGCGGTGCGATACCGCTGCGCCGCCGAGGGGTGAGCATCGCCCGGTTCATGGACACAGCCGCCCCGGGCCTCTTGGTCGCCCAGGCAATCGGACGGGTAGGCAACTACTTCAACCAGGAGCTCTTCGGCGGTCCCACGAGCCTCCCCTGGGGCCTGCAGATAAGCCCGGGACACCGCCCCGTCGGCTACCTGGCCTACTCGACTTTCCAGCCGACGTTCCTGTACGAGCTGATCTGGGACCTCGCGCTCGCCGCCACCCTGCTTTGGCTGATCCGTCACAAGCAGATTCGCGCACCGGGGATCTTCGCGCTGTACGTCACCGGCTATTCGGCATTTCGCATCTTCGAGGAGCTGCTGCGGGTCGACCCCGCACACCACATCCTCGGAGAGCGCCTGAACTTCTGGGTCGCAAGCCTGCTCACGATCGTGGGCTTCGTCTGGTTCGTCTACATCCAGCGAGCCGACGGCGCGGACACACCTCGAGAACCACTTGTGGAGAACGTGGAGCATGCGCCCCCATGAACCCACCACCCTTGCGGACAAACGGTATGCTGCCCCGCATGCGCTCGGCGTTTCGTTGGCTGACGTCAGTTTTGTTCGTGGCGATCGTGGTGCAGGTCGGGTTCGCCGGGTACGGCGCGTTCGATGTGATTCACAAAGCAGAACAGGCGTCGGTCTCGGTTCCGAAGAAAACGATCGAAGACGCCTTCAACGCGCACAGTGCGCTGGGCCCGATCATCGTTCTGCTGATGCTCGTGCTGTTGATCGTTTCGTTGGCCGGGCGTCTCGGTGAAAGCCACCTCAAGTTCTCGGGCGGGATCTTCCTCCTCGGCATCTTGCAGTTCGTCCTCGGCGTCGCCTCCACCTCGGTCCCATGGCTGGGCTTTCTGCATGCCGTGAACGCCCTTGCGATCTACGCCGCAGTTGCGCTACTCGCGCACAGGGTGTGGACGGAAGACCGCCCGAGCACAGCGACTGGCGCAACATCGGCCAGCGCGTAGTGTCCTGAGTGCCGCCATCACGTAGGCGGTTGACTGCGCTAGGACCTCAGGATGCCGTCGAGCCGTAACTCACGTCTCGCGATCGCGCTCGTCGCCTGCGCGCTGTTGAGCGCGTGCGGGAGCACCGCGCCCGCGGATGTCTCGACACCCACCGCCGGGGCATCCGCGATCCCCGACCCGGCGCACTCTTCGAGCGGGCGCCTACTCGACTGGACCGAGTTCGGCCTGAATCCCCAGCGCTCGGATGTGAGCCCACTCTCCACGGGCATCACGGCCGCCAACGTGGCTCACCTGCGGCGCATCACGGTGAGCTTGCCTGGCACGGTCGACTCCTCGCCCATCTACCTGCAGGCCGCGAGCATGGCGGGCGGCGTGCACGAGGTGATCGTGGTGACTACGTCGTATGGCAAGACGCTCGCGCTCGACGCGAGCAGCGGGCGCATCCTGTGGACGTTCACGCCGCCCGGCTACGACAAATGGGCAGGCAGCCCTCAGATCACGGTTTCCTCTCCGCTGGCCGACCCGGACGGACGCTATGTATATGCGACCTCGCCCAACGGCCTGATCCACAAGCTCTTACTCAGCGACGGCGGCGAAGTCCACGCGAGCGGCTGGCCGGTCTCGGTGACGCGCGACGCCACGCACGAGAAGCTCGGCGCGGCGCTCAACATCGACGGTCCCTACCTGCTCGTCGCGACGAGCGGCTACTTCGGCGACATTCCGCCTTACCAGGGCCACGTACTGCTGATCGACCGTTCGAGCGGGGGGATCGTGAGCGTGTTCAACACGCTCTGCTCGGACCGTCGCCAGGTGATCCTCCCGAGCAGCTGTCCAGCCAGCGACTCGGCGATCCTCTCGCGCGGCGGCGCGGTGGTGGAGCCGGGCGGCAGGCGCCTGCTGGTCTCCACGGGCAACGGTCCCTGGAACGGAAGGACCGACTTCGGCGACAGCGTGATCGAGCTGACGCTTCCGGGCCTGCGCTACCGCCAGGCGTTCACGCCGAGAAACCAGGAAGAACTGAACAGCACCGACACCGACCTCGGCTCCAGCGCGCCGGTCCTGCTCGGGCAGGATCGTGCAATGGTGGCCGGCAAGGACGGGATCATCCGCGTGCTTGTGCTCTCGCGCTTGGACGGCCGTCCACCCTCGCTGCCCAATAGACTCGGCGGGGAAGTCCAGCGCCTGGCGCTGCCCGGCGGCGGCGAGCTGTTCACCGCGCCCGCCGTGTGGCGCCGGAACTCGAGCACAACCGTGTTCATGGGTGATGAACACGCCACCGCCGCCTATGCCCTGATCGGCGGGAGGCTGCACCTGGTTTGGGAGAACGGCACTCCCGGCACGAGCCCGGTGATGGCCGGAGGACTGCTGTACGTGTACGACCCAACGGCCGGCGGTGTGTATGTCTACGAGCCGCGCTCTGCTCGTCCGATCGCCAAGCTCCCCGGCACGCCGGGCCACTGGAACAGCCCGATCGTCGTCGACGGCCACGTGATCGAGCCCGAGGGCAACGCAAACGAACACGAGCTCACGGGCACGCTCGAGATCTTCTCGGTGGGATGACCTAGCCACGACGCCGAGACGCGCCTCGGCACGCCGACCATAAACCCGAGCGCAGCTCAGCAACAGCAGGAGGAGGCTCATCCTCAGCGTGAGGAACCGCGCGCGGCTCGTCGGATCGAGAGCACAAGCAACCCGAACACGGCAAGTGGCATGACCCACCAGGCCGAGACGCCGACGGCAGCAATGAGCGCTGTCAATGCGAGCGCCAGCGCCACGCCGATCGCGGCGCGCCAGTCATCGCCGACGACGAACTCCCATACGGCGAGCAGGAACCCATGCACTCGTGTCATGCGCTCGCCGTCGCCTGGTCGGTGGTGTCGGCCGTCACCTGACCGCTGCGCGCGGTGGGTGCTGATTCCAAAGTCCGGGTCACCGTCCTGGACATCGCGATCGCCACGATAATACCCCGGGGATGATCGCCAACAGAGCAGCGTCGCCGCCGGGCCAGCTCGCGCCGGCACCCTCGGCGCCCCAGAACATGCCGAACGAGCTGAGCATCACCCCAACCGCAAACTTCAGCGTGTTCTCGGGCACCTTCGCCAGCGGAGCGCGTGCGGCGACTCCCGCCGCGACGACCACGAGGACAGCGAGCCCGGCGGCCGCGGCAGCCAGGGCGACGCGGTGCTGGTTGGCGCCGAAGGTGAGCACGATGAACGCGACCTCGAGACCCTCGAGGAGCACCCCCTTGAAGGCGATCGTGAAGGCATAGCCATCGAACCCGTCATGTCTGGCGCCGGCCGCGCGAGCCGCGGTGGCCTGCGCTTGGAAGATCTGAGCCTCATCGTGCTTGGCCTTCAGCCCGGCCGAGCGCAGGATCGCCTTGCGCAGCCATTGCAGGCCGAAGATCAGCAGCAGGCCGCCGATCAGCACTCTCAGCACGTCGATCGGCAACGAGGTGATGGCCGGCCCGAGCGCCGCCACGATCACCGCGAGTGCGAGCATCGCGGCGCCGACGCCGCTCATCGCCGAGGACCAGCTGCGCGTGCTGCCCACGGCGAGCACGATCGTCAGCGCCTCGACCGCCTCGACCGTGCAGGCGAGGAACACCGACAGGGCGAGCCCGAGCTCCGCCCCGCTCATGCACTCAGCTCAGCCATGCGGATAGATCCTCGAGAGCATCTCCGATCACGTAATAGTAGGCCCACAAGCCCTGCCGCTCGGAGTCCACGATCCTGGCGTCGCGGAGCTTCTTAAGGTGATGGGAGAGGGTCGGTTGAGAGATATCGAAGAGGGGTAGGAGCTCGCAGACGCAGACCTTGCCGGCGTGCTTGCGCAGGACGTCGACGAGCTGAAGGCGGATCGGGTCACCGAGGGCCTTTGCGACCTCGGCCATTCGCAGCGCGTGGTCGCGATCGACATCGGGGTAGACGACAGGCTCGCAACAGCGCTCACCGGCGGCTCGCTTCTGCTTGGGGGCGAGCTCCAGATCGACGTGCATCAATCTACTTATATCTATTGAAGTGGTAATTGTCAATGCAATACGATCCGACCTATGCCCGCTCACGACGTGCCTCCACTCGCCCGCCGCCTACTCGCCGAGTTGCTCGGCTCGGCTTTCCTCGCCGCGCTCGTGATCGGGTCGGGCATCGCGGCCCAGACGCTCTCCCCGAACGACGTCGGCCTCGAGCTGTTCGAGAATGCCGCCGCCACGGCGGCGGGGCTTTACACGATCATCCTGATGTTCGGCCCGGTATCCGGCGGGCACTTCAACCCGGTCGTCTCGCTCGCCGACGCGAGCTTCGGCGGCGTCAGCTGGCGCGACGCGCTTGCCTACATTCCCGCGCAGGTAGCCGGCTGCGTGCTCGGCGCCATCACGGCAAACGGCATGTTCTCGCTAGCCGCCGTCAGCATCTCCACGCACCACCGCGCCTCGCCCGCACACCTGTTCTCCGAGGCGATCGCCACAGCCGGCCTTTTGCTCGTGATCTTCTCGCTCGCGCGCACCAAACGCGCAAACACCGCCCCGGCCGCCGTCGGCGCGTACATCGGCGCCGCCTATTTCTTCACGAGCTCGGCGAGCTTCGCCAATCCCGCGATCAGCATCGGGCGGATGTTCTCCAACACGTTCGCGGGGATCGCGCCTGCGTCCGTGCCCGGGTACATCGTGGCGCAGCTCGTCGGCGGCGCCTGCGCGATCCTCGCAATCCGCGTCCTCTACCCGAACCTGACGCCGGACGAGGCAGCCGAGGCCGTCATGCCGCATCAAGCGTCCAGCCAACCCGCGGTCGGCGGCTAGATGGCGACCGTCCTGTTCGTCTGCCTGCATAACGCCGGGCGCTCGCAGATGAGCCAAGCGCTCTTCGAGCGTGCTGCCGCCGGACGGCACATCGCACTCTCCGCCGGCACCACGCCCGCCGATCACGTCCATCCCGAGGTGCTCGCGGTCATGCAAGAGCTCGGCATCGACCTATCCGATCGCAAGCCCCAGCTACTCACGCGCGCGTTGGCCGAGCAAGCAGACGTCGTCGTCACGATGGGCTGCGGCGACGCCTGCCCCTACATCCCTCATAAGCGCTACATCGACTGGGACCTCCCCGACCCCAAGGGTCATCCCATCTCCGAGGTGAGAGCAACCCGAGAGGACATCGCGCGCCGCGTAAAGGAGCTCGTCACAGACCTTGAGTAGGTGGAGCAATACCCTGCCGCCATGCAACCGTCGGCCCCCCTAGCAGAGCCCTCGCTCGCTGAGATCGCGCGGGAGTGGGGCCGGATCGGGTGCATCGGGTTCGGCGGTCCGCCCGCACACGTCGCGCTGTTCCGTGCGCTATGCGTTACGCGGCGTGAATGGCTGACCGAGGAGCAGTTCGAGCGGGCGATCGCGGCGACCAACATCCTGCCCGGGCCAGCGTCTACCCAGCTCGCTATCTACTGCGCCTGGCGACTGCGCGGCCCCGGCGGAGCACTGATCGGTGGTCTGGGTTTCATCCTGCCCGGCCTCATTCTGATCCTCGCGCTGTCCGTGCTGTTCCTCGCGGGATCACCGCCCACCTGGATACGGGGTGCCGGGATGGGAGCCGGGGCTGCCGTTGCTGCTGTGGCGGTGAGGGCGGGGCTAGGGGTTGCAGTCCCAATCTGGAGACGTACCACGGACGCTCAGCGGCCCCGTGTCCTCGTCTACGCGATCGCCGCAGGGATCGCGGCGGCCATGACCGGCCCGTGGCTCGTGCTCGTCCTGCTTGCGTGCGGCGCGATCGAGCTGAGTTGGCAGCGCCAGCTCGCAGGAGGCGGTGCGGGCTTTCACGCCTGGCCGCTGCTCGCGACGATCGCGGACCCCGGCGGGACGGGCGCACTCATATGGACGGCGCTAAAGGTCGGGGCGCTCGCGTTCGGCGGTGGGTTCGTGATCGTTCCGCTGATGCAGTCAGACGCCGTGGGCACCTACCACTGGATGACTCACGGGCAGTTCCTTAACGCCGTCGCGCTCGGGCAGGTCACTCCGGGGCCGCTCACACAGACCGTTGCGGTTGTCGGCTACGCCGCAGGCGGCCTACCCGCCGCGCTCTTGGCGGCGTTCGTCGCGTTCCTGCCGTCGTTCTCCTTCATCCTGTTCGGTGCAGCGCGCTTCGAGCGGCTGCTGCTGAACGAGCGAGTGACAGCGTTCCTCGCCGGGGCGGCCCCCGCGGCGGCCGGAGCGATCATCGGCTCCGCGATCCCGCTCGCCGGTGCGCTGAGCGAGACGTGGCAGTACGTGGTGCTTGGCGCCGCCGCGATTGCGTTGCTGGCGCTGCGGCGTAGCATCGTGCTGACCCTGCTCGCCGCCGGCCTTGTGGGCACTATGGCTGGGCTACTCGGTGCGACGACCTAATCTGAAGGGGCGATGTCCTTCGCGACTTATGAGCTCGTCAAAGGCGACCTGCACCGTCACGGCACGCTGCGCCACGCCCACCCGCACATCGGGCCGCACGAACACAGCTCCCATCACCGCCATGAGCACCCTCACGACGATCACGGCGAGCACTTGCACGGTCACTCTCACGGTCTCGTGGACGAGAGCATCAAGCGCTCCCGCGAGGGCATCCGGGCCGTCACGCTCGCGCTCGGGATCCTGGCAGGTACCGCCGCGGTGCAGGCACTCGTGTTCGCGCTCACCGGCAGCCTGGCGCTGCTGGCCGACCTGATACACAACGGCGGGGACGCGCTGACCGCTGTCCCCCTCGGTATCGCGTTCGCGCTGCGCTCTCCGCGCGCCGAGCGCCTGGCCGGCCTGGCCGTCGTCGCGGCGATCTTCATCTCCGCCTGCGTCGCCGCGTATGAGTCGATCCTGCGCCTGATCCACCCATCCACGCCCGGTCATCTCCTCGTCCTCGCCTTCGCCGGCGCGGTCGGATTCGCCGGCAACCGGCTCGCCGCCCAGGTACGCACACGCGCCGGGCACCGACTGGACAGTCCCGCACTGATCGCGGACGGCGATCATGCCCGCGT
Organism: uncultured Solirubrobacterales bacterium; assembly: GCA_963813745.1. Taxonomy (GTDB): domain Bacteria; phylum Actinomycetota; class Thermoleophilia; order Solirubrobacterales; family Solirubrobacteraceae; genus Palsa-744. The sequence continues at coordinate 88,939 of CAWEZW010000010.1, read as the reverse complement.
CGACGCATACGTCTCGCTCGCCGTGATCGCCAGCGCCGTCGCGATCGCCGCCGGCGCCCCTAGCCTCGATCCCGTCATCGGGCTGGGCATGACCGCCGTGATCTTGCGCATCACCCGCGAGAGCTGGCGCACGGTACGCGGACACCCTCACCACCGCTAGGGGGCTGCCGACATGCATTTGAGTGAGGCTGCCGCGCAGGTTTGGCCGCCGTTTGTGCTGGTCACCGGGCTGCTGATGATCGGCTTGGTCGTTCACCGCGACGGGCGCTTCGAGCAGGCCGGTCAGGCTCTGCAGGGCCTTCCCGGGCCCCCGGCGGTGTTGCTGGTCTCGAGCCTGCTGCTTGTCACGGTGGTTACGGCTGTGCTCAACCTCGACACGGCGGTGGTGTTCTTGACGCCAGTGCTCCTCTTCGCGGCGCGCGGCCGCGGCGTTGACGAAGAGGCGTTCCTCTATGGCGCGGTCTATATGGCCAACGCATCCTCGCTGTACCTACCGGGTTCCAACCTCACCAACCTGCTGGTGCGCTCCCACCAGCCGATCTCCGGTGCGGCGTTCGCGGCGCGGATGTTCGTCGTCGCGCTCACAGCCACACTCGCCACGATGCTCGGTCTGCTCGTGCTCTTTCGTCGCAGACTGCGCGCGGACGTCCACCCGCATGTCCGCCCGATCCGGATTGGAGCACTTGGCTTGGGTCTACCGGGCGCCGTGGCAGCAGCGGGGTTCACGATCGCGTTGCGTAACCCGGCGATCCCGGTTCTAGCGGTCGGGGTTACCTGCACCACGATCGAGGTCCTTCGTTCTCGATTGGAGTGGCGGCAGATCGTGCGGGCCGTCGGACCGTTGGTGCTCGCCGGTCTGTTCCTGATGAGCGTTGCGCTGGGCGTACTCGCCCGCTCATGGGATGGGCCGGCACAGCTGCTGAACGGCACAGGACGCTGGGGAACGACGGCCATCGGCGCCCTCACGGCGGTCACGGTCAACAACCTTCCCGCGGCTGTCCTGCTTTCCGCACGACCTCTCACACACCCCCGCGCGCTGCTCATCGGGCTGAACATCGGCCCTAACCTCGCCGCGACGGGCTCATTGTCAGCGCTGCTGTGGTTCCGCGCGGCGCGAGCGGCCGGCGCGCGACCCTCGCTCACGGCATTCTCCAGGCGAGGCATACCGCTCGGCATCTTCGCGATGGCAGTCGCGCTCACCGCCGCGACCATAGTCCCGACGCCGCAGTAGTCCCAGACAGGGCCCACAGCGTTCGGGATTTAGAGATGGCTTATGCCCGTCTATAACCTTCGGACGCAGTGAGTACCGAGAGCATCAGGGCTGCGGGCCGGCCTGGAGTCGACTGGCGGCGGGCCGAGTTTGTCCTGACGCTGCTTGCGTTCATCGGCTTTCTCACCCTGCCGATCCGCATCACCACGATCTACAGCGGCCTGCCCGCGCATCCGCTGTTCGTCCACGTGCCCGTCGTCCTGATCCCGACCACGATCGTCGCCGCGATCGTCTTCGTGATCAAGCCCCGGTGGTTCTCGCGTTACGGGATCGCGCTGGCTTTAGCGTCGATCGTCGCAATGAGCTCCGTGTTCCTCGCCATGCAGGCCGGCGCCGCGCTGCGCAGCGCACTCAATCTGCAGGGCCAGGCTGCCAAACTGATCTCTGAACATTCGCAAGCCGCTCACATCCTCGCGATCGTCTACGTGCTCTTCACCGCCACGCTGATCGTCACCTTCGCCGCGCAGCGGATCTCCGGCGGCATGCCAACCGGCCTCGGCATCGTCGATGGTCTGCTGTCCCCCAAGCCGATGCTCACCGCACTGCGCGTCCTGCTCGTGCTGCTCGCGATCGGCGCCGGCTATATGTGCTTCAGGACCGGCGATCTCGGCGCGAAAGCGGTGTGGGAGGGACGGCTGCAGGCCGCGCACGGCGGCGGCTTCGGTGGTCCGGGTGGCGGGCCGGGCGGAGCGCGGCTGTTCGGGCCCTCGAACGCCGGCGCGCCGTAGAGATGGGGAATGGTGCCGGCGTGACAGACGCGCGCCAGGATGAGATCACGCGTCGGCGACTGGTGGCAGTGGCGGTAACGGTTGTCTGCCTGGTTGCTCTGATTGTGCTGGTGGGAGGCCTCGGAAGTCCCTCGCGTGGTAATCCTGGCGCTCGGCACAGCGCGTCCAAAGGGGTGTCCGCGAACGCACGGGCAAGTGGGAACCTACTCCCGGGTTCTGACCCGAGCGCTCTGCCCGGCCCGGTGTTGATCGCCGATCGTGACAACAACCGGCTGCTGGAGGTCAGCCCCACGGGTCAGGTTCTGTGGCGTTTCCCGGAAGCAGGGGATCTCGCGCCGGGTGAGTCGTTCAACCTGCCCGACGATGCTTTCTTCTCGCCGAACGGGAGTGAAATCGTCGCCACCCAGGAGGACGATTTCGTGATCAGCGTCGTTGATGTGGCTCACCGGCGGATCGTCTATCGCTATGGGCATCCGGGCGTGCCGGGATCAGAACCCGGCTATCTGCACAACCCCGACGATGCGATGCTCACGCCCGGAGGCGCGATCCTCTCCGCGGACATCAAGAACTGCCGCATCGTGGTCATCCGCCCGCCGGCCCATTATTTGACTCACCAGCTGGGCGAAACAGGCAACTGCACGCACGAACTCGGCGTGTCCTATGGCAGCCCCAACGGAGCCTTCCCCATGAGTAATGGCGACACCGTGGTCACCGAGATCAACGGCGACTGGATCGACGTGCTCAAGCCCGATGGGAGTCCGGTCACCGATACCCACCCGCCCGGTTTCAGCTACCCCTCGGACACCAACGAGCTGCGTCCCGGCGTGTTCCTGTCCGTCGACTACACCAATCCGGGAGCGATCGAGACGTTCACGACCACCGGCCGGCTGCTGTGGCGCTACGAACCGACGGGCGCGGCCGCGCTCGACCAGCCATCGCTTGCGTTGCCGTTGCCCAACGGCGATGTGCTGGCAAACGACGATAAGAACCAGCGCGTGATCGTGATAGATCCGCACACGAACAAGGTCGTCTGGCAGTATGGTCACACCCACGTGACCGGATCTGGGCCGGGATATCTCTCGAATCCCGATGGTGTCGATCTTGCGCCGCCGTACTCCTTGACGATGCGCTTCGCGCACTCGCTGCAGGCTCCCTGAGCTACCCGGTTTCGGGTGTCAGTTCGATGATCGAGGACTGCGTGCCGGTGGTGCTCTGTCCGCCCGCAAGGACGATGCGCCCGCCTTCTATGGCGAGCGCCGCGTCGGACAGAGGTTGTGTCAGATCTCCCGCGTGGCGCACGCTGGCGCTGTTGGGGTCGATTGCGAGGATCGCCGAAGTCTGGGAGTCCAGCGCGGCGCCACGCCCTCCGATCACGTAAACCGTGCCGGCGATGCTCGCGGCGGATGCGTGAGTGAGCGGATGAGGCAGGCCCCCGATCTGAATGACCTTTCCGGTGGAGGGGTCGAAGCTGAGGATCGCGCGGCTGGTGGTTGTTTCTGTCGAGCCGCCGGCGATGATCACCTTCGAGCCGCTGGCCGCGACGGCCGCGTAGCGAAGCCCTGTTGGAAGACGGCCGACGACTGTCGGACGTCCCCCGGGGCGCCAGGCGAGGATCGTGTCGAGTGCTTGTTCGCCGTTGTAGCCGCCGATGATGTACGCGGTGTTCCCGATGCTCGTCACCGCGACGTCTGAGGCGGGCTGTGGTAGCTGCCCCACGAGGGACACGCGACCGTTGCCGGGTTCGTAGCGCAGGATGTGATCGTAGGATTCGACCTGCCCGCCGCCGAACACGTACACGGCCCCGCCCAGCGCAGCGGCCTGGGCGTCGTGCTGGGGTTCGGGCAGTCGTGCGCCGGTGTCGGTCGCACTGGTGCCCCGCGCCGCGGCGGCGAGCATCGTGATCGAGGCGGTGGAGGTGTCTTCGCCGTCCAGTCCACCGAGCAGCACGACGCGTCCCTGGCCGAGTGGGGCCGCGGCGGCGTCTTGGAGCGCGGCGGACAGCGCGCCCGTGCGTCGCGCGCGCAGCCTCACGGCGAGAGGTCGAGGCGGCGTACCGTGGGTGGAGTGGGCGCCCTCCCGGCGGGCGGCGAGCCCGCCGCTCAGCGAGGAGGGGCCGCTCGCGGCACTCGCGATCAGCGCCGCGATCAGGATCACGGCCAGCAGCACCGCAGCCGGCGCGAGCAGACGAAGTTGGCGTCGGCGGCGCGTCATCTGGCGGCCGGCCTGGCGAGCTCAGCGTTCTGCTCGCGGCCGGCGGAGGCGGTGAAGCCCGGGAGCTCGAGCTCGATCCTCGTGCCGCGTTCGGGTCGGTGACCCACAGCGACACGGCCTTCGTGGGCATCGGCGATCGCGCGCACGATCGCCAACCCCAGTCCCGTCCCACCGGAAGCTCGATCGCGGGCGGCGTCGGTGCGGTGAAAGCGGTCAAAGACGCGCTCGCGCTGGTCTACAGGGATGCCCGGGCCATCGTCTTCAATGACGAACAGAAGGCGATCTGTGCCCTCGCGCTGCACGCCAAGATGCACCAGTCCCTCTCCGGGAGCTGTGTGTGCGATGGCATTGCTTAGTAGGTTGCGCAGCGCCTGCGCGAGTCGGTCGGGATCGGCTCTCAGGGTCCCAGCCGGGACGGGGCCGAGCTCGAAGCGCCGGTCGGCGATCAGGCTCATCCCGTCCCACAGCTCCTTCACATAGACCGGCAGGTCGATCGGCTGCAGGCGCAGGAACTGTGTCTGCTCGGCCTTGGCGAGCAGCAGCAGGTCGTCGACCAAGCGGCTGACCCGGGCGATCTCGGCGCGTACCAGGCGCTCCACGCGACGCACCTCCTCACCCGACGGGTTCGGCTGGGAGGCGAGCACCTCGAGCTGGCCGCCGATCACGGTCAGCGGCGTGCGCAGCTCGTGTGACGCATCGGCGACGAACGCGCGCTGGCCCGCGAAGGCATCGGTCAGCCGGTCGAGCATGTGGTTGAAGGCGACGGCGAGCACGCGCACCTCACCCCCCTGGCTGTCGAGGTCGTGGATGCGCGGATGCAGGTCTCCGGCGTCGACCTGGGCGGCCACGGCGGCCATACGGCGCAACGGACGCGACACGCGCGTGCCGATCAGGTAGGAGGCGAGCAGCGCGCCGGCGAGCGTCAGGATGCCCGCAAGGATGAACGCGCGCGCCACGCCCCGCTGAGCATGAGTGACTGTGAGCAGGGGCTCGCCCACACCGACAATTACCCGACTCCCGCCGTAGGCGGCGGCACCCCCGATCTGCCGCCCGAGCTCCAATCGGTTCTCGCCGGGGATACTCACCGTGCGCTTGAGCAGCCGCAGATCGCCGACATCGGGCAGGCGCAGAGTCGAGTATCCGTCGTGCACGGTCACCAGCTGCGCCGAAAGGCGGTTCTCTTGCGCTTGAACGGCGGGCGTCTCACCATTGTCGGGGCTCGCACGGGCGAAGAGCTCGGGGTTGTTGGTGCTCGTTCCCACGCCTGGGACGATCACGAACAGCAGCGTGGAGCTCGCGCTGAACGGCTGAGCGCGCATATAGCGGGTCGCTGCCTGGGCGACTCCATGGGGGGAGCGGTCATCCGATGAGGTGAGGGTGTGCGAGAGCTCGCTCGCGTCGCCCGCGGTCTCCTGGTCGATCTGGTGACGCAGCTGGGTACCGGTGCCCCGATAGACGGCCACGAAGGTGATCCCGGTACAGATCAGCATTACAACCGCGACCCACGCCACCAGTCGCCAGCGCAGCCCGATCCCGCTCAGACGCCGGCGCAGGCTTGCGGGAGTAAACCTTCCGGACCGCGGCGCGGGTTGCGGGCCGCTAGGCGCCATCGCCGAGGCGGTAGCCGACCGTGCGCACCGTGAAGATCGGGACCGGGTCATCCGGACGGTTCAGCTTGCGCCTGAGATAGCCGATGTAGACATCCACGATATTGGTGCTGGGGTCGTGCTCGTAGCCCCACACGGCGCTGAGGATCTGCTCGCGTGAAAGCACGCGCCCGCGGTGGCGCAGCAGATAGGAGAGCAGCTCGAACTCGGTGGTCGACAGCCGTACGTCCTCGCCGCCCCGGCGCACCTGACGGGTGAGCATGTTCACCTCGATGTCGCCGGCGCTCAGTGTCCCTGTTGTGGTCTGCGCCGCCAGCCGCAGTTGAACCCTGACCCTGGCCGCGAGCTCAGCCAGGGAGAAGGGCTTGACCAGATAATCGACCGCGCCCGCATCCAGCCCGACGACTCGATCCTCGGTCTCGCCGCGAGCGGTCAGCACGATCACCGGCAGGCTCGGCTTGGCCTGGCGCAGAGAATCGAGGATCTCCAGGCCCCCTCTGCCGGGAAGCATCAGGTCCAACACGATCAAGTCGAAACTGTCGTGCAACGCTCGCCGCTCGCCCTCGATCCCGTCCAGCTCGGCTTCTACGGCAAAGCCCTCGGCCTCTAAGCCCCGCCGCACGAAATCGACGATCCCCGGCTCGTCCTCCACCAGCAGGATCGCCGGGGAGGACCGCCTGTTTCTCGGCGCGGTCAACGGAGTGCTGCATAACGCCAGCATAGACCTATAAAACACGAGCCTTTGCGGCTTTTGACGATTACATGAAATCTCTCATCATTCGATTACCGGGTCCTTAGCAAGCCACCACAAACTCAACTTGATGGCAGTCGATGACCATGCTCTCACTGGGCCAAAGGCCCCCGCATCCCGCCCAGCCTCAGCATCGCCTCGCGCCTGGCGCAGACGCCTGACCGCGGGAGGGACGACCGGCAACGAGCAACTCACCGCGGCGACCGGGGCAGTCCTGCTGGTTCTGCTCGCGGCCCTGGGCGTAACGATCCTCAGGATCAGGCCACTCCTGAGTGAGCATATGTTCCTCGGACTGTTGTTGATCGGACCAGTCGCCCTGAAGATGTCGAGCACCGGCTACCGGTTCGTCCGCTATTACACGGCCAACCCGACCTATCGTCGCAAGGGTCCGCCCGCACCGCTGATGCGCCTACTTGCTCCATTGGTTGTGATCTCAACCGTAGTCGTGTTCGCGAGCGGTGTCGCTCTGCTGCTGGAGGGACCGAGCTCTCGCGGGTCGCTGCTGCTGATCCACAGAGCGAGCTTCGTTGTGTGGATCGCCGTCACCGCGATCCATGTACTGGGGCACCTGTCAGACCTGCCCAGAGCATTGACGAGGAAAGACGAAATCCAGCCGGCGGAGCTGGACGGATATGGAACCGGCCGCGCGGGTCGGGCTCTGTCTCTCTCCGGGGCGCTCGTCGCCGGGTTGGTCCTCGCGATCCTCTACATTCCCCAGTTCGCCCCCTGGCTAAACGCACATCATTAACGCTTAACCCTCTGGTGGAAACCACACTAAGGGCCGGGTGGAACCGCTCACCATCTGGGGCTGAGCACCGCATACCGACTCGAGGTCCCGCCGCTCAGCGCTAGGGCTGGCGGCGTTGGATCAGGAGCGCGAGAGTAGGACAGGCGGCCGCCGCTCGCTGCGCGTGTTCGAGCAGCTCCGGTGCGACGGGGTTCTCGTCGATGATGGGGTAGCCCCAGTCATCGAGGGTGATCATCTCGGGCAGCAGCTCGGCGCACAGGCCGTGCGCCTCGCAGGTGATCGGGTTGACACGCAAATGGGTGCTCATCGGCTCACGCGGCCACGGCCGCGCGGGGATGCGGCGGCAGCGGTAGTTCGGAGGGTCGTGCGCATGCCGGACATGGCCCGAGGCGGGCGTGCTCGGCGAACTCCTCAGCGAAGACGTTCAGCGCGCTTGCAACGAAGCGGACCGCGCCGTCGGGGTGCGCGCAGGCGCCGCGCCCCTGCACCATCGAGGCCCAGCGAGCGATGCGCTGCTCGGTCTGAGAGGCAGCGGTGCCCGCCTGGAGCTCCTCGACGGCACTCGCGATCGCGTTCAGCCCATGCACGCACGGTCCGCACTGCCCGGCCGTCTCCGCGGCGAGCCAGCGAGTGACCCGCGCTGTCTCTGAGACCCCGCACGCGTCCTCGGACAGCGCCAGGACAATGCCGGGGCCGAGCCCCGCGCGGTAGGGCGCGAGCTGCTCCGCCGAAAGGGAGAGCGTGTAGGAGAGCAGGCCGGGTAGCCAGGTGCCGGAGTAGCCGCCGAGCAGCAGCGCCTTGATCTCGCTCGTCGCGCCTCCGGCGGCCTCGATCAGGTCTCCCAGCGGAGCGCCGGGCTCGATCTCATAGACGCCGGGATATTCGATCGCGCCAGAGAGCGTGAGCAGCATTGAGCCTGGCTGGCCGCGCTGTTCCGAGCTCACGAAACCACTCTGAGCCATAACGTGCGATCAGCGCGATATGCGCGAGCGTCTCGACGTTGTTGATCAGTGTCGGGCGTTTCTGGACGCCACGTTCGAAGGGCATCGGGGGTGTCAACGTCGGTAAGCCGGGGCCACCATTGAGGTGGCTGACAAGCGCCGACTCCTGTCCGGCGAGGTAGCGGTCCGGCACGAGTTCCACGCGCACCGCCACCGAGTCATATCTCCCTCTTTCACGTTCCCTCAATGCTTGGGTGAGACTGTCGCGTGCAGTGTTCGCAGAGCGTGGGACGCAGACGATGAGCTCGCCGGCGCCGACCGCCGCGGCCGCGAGCGATGCGCCATCGAGCACGAGGTGTGGCAGCGCCTCCAGCAGCAGCTTGTCCTTGAGGCTCGCGGGCTCGCCCTCGGCCCCGTTGGCGATGACGATTGCTCGCCGTCGTTCTTTGGCGACCGCGCGCATCTTGGTCGCAGTCGGGAACGCGGCGCCCCCGCGCCCGTATAGCCCCGCCTCCTCGATGCTCTCGAGCAGCCCGGCCCCATCTCGTCGCTTGTGCCGCCTGCCGTGGCCGGCGGGGAGCTCGCCGTGGATCTCCAGATGCTCTCCCAGACGCATATGGCCTTGATCCGGGATGCCGCCCAGCAGGCGCGGCAGGCGCGGCAGGCGCGGCAGGCGCACAGCCTGTACCTGTTGGGTGCTCATTCGCCACCTTCGCTCGCGGTGGGAGCAGCGGAGAGCGTCCCGCTGACGGTGCCCGCGCCGGTGTTGACCGCCAGGTTGACCTGGAGCGAGAGGCTATGTCCTTCGCTGCCGCGCACGCTTGCGACCAAGCGGCTGCCGTTCAAAGCGACGATCCGGCCGCGGTAGACCGCGGCCGTGGAGGTGCTTGCCAGCGTTACGTGACTGCTGCGAAGCGAAACGCCACCTTCTCCCACCGGTCGACCGTCGATCTCGATATCGAGCCGCCCGCGGGCGGGCCACTGAAGCTGGTCGCGATCTTGACGGCCACCAAGCCCGGCCCCGGCCCGGAACCCTGTTTGATGCTGCCCGAAAGGCTCACGTCAAAAGGGCCGTTCAGCGCGCTGGACTGTGAACTTGGATTGCTCGCCTTCACGCTCGTGGTCTGCGCGGCCGGCGAGGAGGAGCTGGGAGCGCTGGAGGCGAGCAGCGTTACCGGCGTGCCCGAGCGACGCGCCCAGCCGTGCCCCAGCGGGCCGCCCGGCAGCCACAGGACCAGAGCAATCGGGCCGATCGCCGTGAGCGCCAGCGCACCGCCGCGCACGCGGCGATGCTCAGGCCAGCCGGGGAGCGTTCGCGCGCAAACCGCGATCGCCACCGCGATCGACGCACAATCGCGGTGAGCATGAGCAACCATGCGCTCTTGACATCGCTGCCCGTGCCGAGGCCGTGCAGCAGAGCGATCGGCCAGCACGCATATGCCAGCCAGTGCGTGATCCGCCAGGCGCGATGCCCCAGACGCTCACGCAGCATGCTCGTGATCGCAACGGCGAGCAGCAGATCGAAAGCGACCGCTCCCAGCCCCAGCCAGAACGGCCGGTAGCTCCCGATGAACGGCACCACCGCATCGAGCAGGCTGATCGGCGCGAAGCTGTCAAGCGCCGCCGTGATGATGTGCAGGCCGAGGAACACGAGCACCAGCATCGAGACATTGCGATGCAAAGAGTCCACCACGAAGCGCGGCCAGCGCGGGCTGCTCCAGCGACTCACGTCCACCACGCCGAGGACGACCGTAACGGTCAGCAGCAGGAGCGACACGACGCCGGTGGAACGCGTCAGGTACCAGTAGACACTCGGACCGACGGTGCCCAGCACGAGTGTCATTGTGCCCATTCCTCGGGCCGGCGCTCAGATTCGGCGGGCCAGCCGGCGATCCTCAGCACCCGTCCGTCCCGGGCCACCAGCCGCGCCGGTAGTCCGCTCTCGGCGAGTCGCTCTACGCATGAGCTCCCGCGTACGAGCGCCGCGGTGCTGGCGATGTTGGCGTCCACGCACGTCGCCGCGGCCACGCTGACCGTCCGCCAGATCGACTCGACAGGCGCGCCGGTATCGGGGTCGATGATGTGGTGCATGCTCTGCCCGTCGTGGATCCAGTGTCGCGTGGTTGTGCTGGATGTCGCCAGGCCACCGGAGGCGATTGAGATCAGCTGGCCGTCGGCATCCGGGTTGCTGCGGTGATCGTCGGTCACGAACACGCGCCAACCACCAGCGGGTGCCGGACCCGCGAGCGCGATATCTCCACCGCAGCTAACCAGGACCCCCGCGCCCGTCGCCTCATACGCAGCGTGCGCGGCGCGATCCGCGACCAGTGCCTTGGCCGTCGCGCCGAGATCGAGGCGCACACCGCGGCCGACGCGAATCGTCGAGCGCGCGCGGTCCACGGAGATCGTGAGCCAGCCGGCGGTACGCCGCGCCAGCACCCGTGGCGCTGCTCGCCGATCCTCAGGCGAGGGGCCAGGAGCAACGATTTGATGCCCACGATGCTTCGGCGCGGCGTCCTTGATCTCAGCGGCGTGGCGCTCCAGCAGTTGATAGTCGCGGTCGTAGCCGGCGATCAGGAGCGCTTCCCCCAGCGCAGGGTCGACATCGCCCTCCGTCAGGCGTGCGGCGCGCAGCCCCACCTCCACAGCCTCTAGCAGCAAGGGCCCCACGCGCACCGGCTCACCGGCCCGCGCGTTGACGCGCTCCAACTCGGAGTCGGCCCGAAAGCGGCTGCACGCACGGTCGATCTCCCGAACCTGCTTTTCGACGATCCGGCGGGCATGCGCCAGGGAACCCGGGTCGGTCAGCTTCAGCACCACGCTCGTGCCGAGCGCCCGCCAGCTTGCCGATGCGGGCTTGCGGGTGCCCGTGAGCATCACTCAACGCTCCTCAGGACCCACCCGAGACCACTGGTGCTTCCGGCGCCGGCTGGGGGGCGGGTTCACTGTGTTCAACCGGCGCCGGTTCCTGGGCCGGCGCTGATTCTTTAGCCGGCGCGGATTCCTGAGCCGGCGCAGATTCTGGAGCCGGCGTCGATTCATGGGCCGGCGCCGATTCTTTAGCCGGCGCAGATTCTTTAGCCGGGGTCGATTCGTGGGCCGGCGCAGGTTCCTGGGCTGTGGTGGACTGCGGCGCTTGCGCCGGCGGTTTCAGCGAACTGGACGAGCTTTGGGTCTGGTGCGTCGAGGTCTTGCTCGAATGTCCGGCGTTTGCCGCTTGGACGCCTGAGGACTTGATTGTCTTGCCGGGAAAGGCGTTGGCCGCGACCGCTGTGAGGACCCCCGTCAAAGTCACGCTGCCGGCGAGCAGCCAGCGCTTGGCGAGCACGAGCCTGCGCAGCCCGGCATCTCTTGCGTGGGAGGAAGGCGGTGGGTTCATGCAGTCATTATTCCCCGCCAGAGCAAAATCCCAGCTAAGACGCTGGTGAGATATCTCTCAGGATGAGAGTTCACTCATCTGAGCCAGAAGCCGCGACTCACTAAACGGTTTCTCATCGCGAGCTGATCCACGATTTAGATGCGCGGCTGAAGCTGGCCGCATGATCTCAGCCAGAATCGCGCAGGCGTGACCACGGGCACGAACCTGGCGATCCGCTCAGCAGAGACTCCCACACGCGCCCGTTGGGCGGTATGGCTGACTTTGAGCTTGACACTCGTGCTGGCCGCCGCGCTGCGACTGTGGAAGATTCAGGATGTGACGGGCAACGTCTTCTACGACGCGGCCGTGCGCAGTATGGGCAACTCCTGGCACAACTTCTTCTTCGGTGCGCTCGAGCCCAGCGGGACCGTCTCGATCGACAAGCCACCGGTTGACCTGTGGCTGCAGGTGGCCACCACCCGCGTGCTGGGGTTCGACCTGGTCGGACTGCACCTACCCGAGGCACTGGGTGGTGTGGCCGCCTGCGGGTTGCTCTTTGGCGCTCTGCGACGCCCATTCGGCTACGCGCCGGCGCTACTGGCAACGCTCGCACTAGCAGTGCTGCCGGTGTCGGTGCTGACCGCGCGCAGCGACACGATGGACTCGGTGCTCGCGGCCCTGGAGGTCGCCGCGCTGTGGTGCTCGTGGCGCGCTCTTTCGACCGGGCGCATGCGCTGGTCGGTGCTGTCGGCCGCGGTGATGGGTGTGGCCTTCAACGTCAAGCTCTCCGAGATGCTGATAGCGCTCCCCGCCCTGGCGTTGCTGTGGCTGTGGGCAGCCGCGCCGGGGACCCGCCTGCGCGTCGCGCTGGCCACCGCCGGGACGTTTCTCGCGGTGGCGCTGTCGTGGACCGCGATCGCGGCATTGACACCCACAGGCCAGCGGCCATTTCCGATCGGGTCGGCCAACGGGAGCATCTGGCACGTGACGCTTATATACGACGGCCTGGCTCGCCTGTCCGCTCACGGCGCAACGGGGACGGCCGAAGGAGGAGCCGGCTCGCTGCGCCTGCTGAGCACCGGCCCTACGCAGTACCGGACCCTGATCGGAGTCGTGCTGCTCGCCACCTCGTTGCTGGGGCTACTGGCCCTCGCCACGCTGCTCGCGCGGGGCTTCGAGCACCTGCGGACGGTCCTCCGCAGCCCCTCGGGACGGTTCTCCGTGGGGATCGCGATCTGGTTCCTCACGGGGCTGCTCGCCTTCAGCGCGATGGAACGTCTACAGGCCCGCTACCTGGAGGCGTTCACACCGGCCGTCTGTGCCGTGTTCGGGTGCTCGCTGAGCGTGCTCTGGCGCAGCGCTCTGGACGCTCGCCACAGCTCGAGAGCGACAGGACGCCGCAGAGCCTTGGTAGTCGGCGTCGGCCTGGTGTGCGTCGGGCTCGCCCTGTTGGCGGCGTCGCTGAGCAAGGACGCCTACCTGATCCGCCGCGCCCGCACGGACTCGGTACTGACCGACTTCAGCACACCAGCGCTGAGCCGCTACCTGCGCGCCCACCGCGACGGGGCCCACTTCGAGGTCGCTGCCGCGAACATCAACGACATCATCGGACTCGTGGCACGCGACGACCTTCCGGTGCTCGTCCTCAACAGCGTGGACGGATCGCTCACACGCACAAAGACCCTGCAGGCTCAGGTGGCTGGACGCCGTGTGCGGTTCTACTTCGTCGCGTCACACCCCTGCCACAGCGGGCGCCACTGCCCAAACAACCAAATCTGGGCCTACGCCCACAGCACCCCCGTGCGCGGCCAGTCCGGCCTGCGGCGCTTCACTGCTCCTTAGCAGGTGTCTCCCCGATTGCGATGCCGCCCTCGTGAGCCAGCATTTCAACCTTGACGTGATGAAAGCCGGATCTCGTCAACGCTTCGTGCCACCAGGCGGCGTTGGCCGGATGCTCCCAGCGTCCAGTGAGAAGCCGGGCGGCGTTCTTCAGCAGCCGCCAGATGCCGGGGAGCCCGCGGCGTGCGATCAGGCGCAACTTGACGATCACCACGCGACGGTCGCGGGTCTGGATCGGGTTCAGCGAGAACATCATGTCGCCTACCACGAGGCGTCCACCCGGCTTCAGCACACGCCTGGCCTCGGCGAGAGCTCGATACTTGTCGGCGCGACGCAGCTCGTGCAGGCAGTAGTTGGAGACCACGAGATCGGCAATCTGATCGACAAGTGGAAGGCTGACGGCGGAGGCCAGCACGGTTTCGACGTTGTGAAGACCTGCGCTGGCTGCCTTGACGCGTAGGTAGTCACACATCGCAGGTGAGCTGTCGATCGCCCACACACGAGCGGCTCTTTTGGCGAAAGCCAAGGACAGCAGACCCGTGCCAGAGCCCACGTCAACGACAGTATGCTCCGCCTGCGGCTCTGCCAGGTCAACTATGCGCTCGCGCAGGTCACTAAACCCGGTGCCGCGTGCGACCAGCTCGGCCTCGCCGACGCGCGCATCCCAGTCCTTGGAAGACGTGAAGATCCGTCAATTCTCTTCGCGCCGGCTAAGTTCACATTATGCATTTCGATAGAGGTTTCTCATGCGGCCCTACTAGCTCAAGTCGACGTCCCGGCGCGGGGGTACTCCGGGCTTCGGATGGGCGCCGAAGGCACGGCTGAAGGCATAGGGCGGATCGGCCACACCGCTGCAAGTGGCCTGCGCGACCGACGGGCTGCCCGCGCAGGGCTGATCGCGTGCCAGCGACCAGATCGAGGTCAGCCCCAGGCCGCGGTGCTCGGCAAAGCGCGCCAGCGTCCGCGCATCGGCAAGTGTGAAGATCTCGTCGCTGACGTCGTTCACGCCCACCATCGCGGTCACCCCGAGCGAACTCCAGCTGGAAAGCTCTCCCCCAAGGGCCGTGAGCTGCCGATGTGCAGCGCGGACGGCGAGGATCGCCTCGGCCGCCATATGCCCGCGGGCTTCGGTGAGGCCGTAGTCCATCGCCAAGAGGTTGACGGCACCCAGGTGCACTCCGGCCGCGACCATCGCACGCACGGCCGCCAGGGCCGGCACGGACAGCCCGCTCGGTGAAACGGGCAGCGTCAGCGAGACCGCCAACCGGCGTCCACTCTGCGCCTGCAGCCGCGCGATGGCCTCTGCCCGGCGCGCCATCGCCAGCCGGTCGGCGAGCGCCGCCCCCTCCAGGTCGAAGTCGGCCGCTACCGCGTGGTAGCGATCGAGCACCGACGCGTACTCCGTCTGCAGGCTGTTTGTGTTGTGGCAGCGCTCGGCGAGCTCTTCGCCTTGCGCTCCGCCGAAGGAGATGCGCAGGGCAACGCCCGCAGCTTGTAGGCGACTCGCCGCGGCTGTCACGGCGGGAGCGGCAATCGCCGTCTGTCCTCCCCATGCGGGCCGACATTCGCCCTCACCCGCGGTCACGAACGCCAGCGTCAGCGAGCGAGCGCCGGCGTCCGTGGCCACACCGGTAAGGTCGAACGGAGCGGTCAGGGTGACATCGACATAGGGCGAGAAGACAGCGCTGCCGCCTGGCGGCCACACCCGCGCCACGCCGGAGCCGGAGGCGACGCCACATCCGGCCGGCGCGCTAGTCGCAAGTACGAGCGCACACCCCATCAGTGCGCGGCGCGCGACCGCTCGTCTTTGTGACCAACCCAACCCCGGCCGCTGTCCTCGTTTGCTTCTACGTGCAGGCCCGATGCCTGCGATCGTTCCGGTCATGGGCTTGTCGTACGGGCGATCTCCACATCGCCTGTCCGTGTGTGCCGGTGCCAGCGCAGGTGGGTGCCCATCAGCGCGACCATCACCGAATCGATCACCACCAGGTACATCAGCTGACGGTAGACCAGTTGCTGGAAGGGCAGCGACCACAACGGCCGGCGCGACTCGTGATCCCAGCCGAACGCGACCCACGCGAGCACGAACTGGCAGGCGTTGAAAACCAGCCAGAAAGCGAGGATCGGCAGGGGATCCAGGAACAGGATCGAGTAGATCGCGAACAGGTCGATCAGGGGCGCCGTCAGCGGCAGCACGACCTGGAAGAGGAGCATGTAGGGCAGCGCGCGGCGTCCGATGCCTCCCTCGTCTCGGCGCCAGAAGGCGGCGCGGTGCTTCCACAGCGACTGCAGCGTTCCGTAGGACCAGCGGCAGCGCTGTCGCCACAGGCCGCGCAGCGTCGAGGGCGCCTCGGTCCACGCACGCGCGTCTTCGGCGTACATCACCCGCCAGCCGCCGCGCCCGATCGCCATCGTCACGTCGGTGTCCTCGGCGAGGGTCGCCCCCGAGACACCACCGACGTCGAGCAGGGCGGTACGGCGAAAGGCGCCGATCGCGCCGGGTACCGTGGGCATGCAGTCAAGCATCTCGTACATGCGGCGGTCGAGGTTGAATGCCATCACGTACTCGATGTGTTGCCAGCGGCCGAGCAGACCGATGCGGTTGCCGACCTTGGTGTTCCCGGACACCGCACCCACATGGGGCTCGGCGAAGGGTGCCACGAGACGCATGAGGGACTCGGGCTCGAACACCGTGTCGCCGTCGACGGTGACGACGATGTCGTGCTCGGCGGCGATCAGGCCGGTGTTGAGCGCCATCGGCTTGCCGGCGTTGGGCTGGCGGATGACCCGCACCCCATCGAGCCCGAGTGCCTTGACGACGTCGCCCGTACCGTCGCTGGACCCATCGTCGATCACGATGACCTCGAATGGGCTCGGGTAGCGGCTGTCCGCCAGCGAGCGCACGCAGCGCTCGATCCCGACGGCCTCGTTGTAGGCGGGCACGACGATCGAGACGGGCGGTGTGAACGCGCTGTCGCGCTCGCGACGACGGCTACGACGGACCTGCACCGAGGCGAGTGAAAGGACGAACAGCATGCGCAGCGCGACCAGGATGGCGACCGCGAGGACGATGGCCTCGAGCACAGAGGTGACCGTCCGCGAGACGGCCAGCATCTCCACGAACACCTGCCCGCGCAGGCGCTCCGACCCGCTGACGGGCACCATCACCGCGCTGCGAGGTACGCCCGCGAGGTCGGAGACCGTCACGAAGCGAAAGCCCCGCCGCTTGAGTCTTTCGATGATCCGCGGCAGGGCGGCGACCGTCTCCGCGCGCCGTGCGCCGATGCCGCCATCGTGCATCATGATGATCCCGCCCTGTTCGCCTTCGGGGGTCGCCGAGGCGATGATCGAGGCGACCCCTGGCAGGTCCCAGTCGCGCGTGTCGTAGTTGCTCACGACGATCGTGTATCCCTTGGCGGCGATCTGCCCCCACGCGGCGATCTGCTTGGGCGTGATTGCGTCCGGCGTGGAGGAGTAGGGCGGGCGCACCAGACGGGTCCGCAGTCCGACGATTCCGCTGAACGCGCTCTCGGTCATCTCGATCTGGAGTTCGCGCTCCC
Source organism: uncultured Solirubrobacterales bacterium (assembly GCA_963813745.1). Classification (GTDB taxonomy): domain Bacteria; phylum Actinomycetota; class Thermoleophilia; order Solirubrobacterales; family Solirubrobacteraceae; genus Palsa-744. The sequence goes on along the minus strand of CAWEZW010000010.1, from coordinate 71,926 downwards.
ATGAGGGAAGGGCGGCCAGGTCGGGGTGGGTGAAGGTGTGGTTGCCCAGCTCGAAGCCATTGCGCACGATGCGTTGTGTGATCCAGGGGGCGCGCACGGCGTTGGCTCCGATCTCAAAGAACGTCGCGGTGACATGCGCTCGTTCAAGGATCGAGAGGATCCGCGGCGTCCACGTCGGATTGGGCCCGTCGTCGAAGGTGAGCGCGATCCGCTTGCCCGGAGGTGGCTCGTGCGAGACCAGCCCCCCGTGGCCGTCGGAGACGAGGATCGGCGCGGAGCTGGCGAGCGGCGCGTCGGGGCTCGCCGAGTCCGTGCCCGAGGCGCCCAGTGTCTTGGTGGTCAGCCCGTCCACCAGCAGCAGCACGACGACCATCGCCATGCAGAAGCCGACGATCACCCGGTGGGCCGGGGGCAGCCAGCGGTGTCGGCGAGCACCCCCTTCGACAACAGTGTCCCCCGCTGCCGGCTCCGTCGGCGGTGCTGCCGACCGGCCGGAACCGAGGGCGCTCACGTCAGACGCGAGCTTGCGCAATGCAGATCGACGGGAGGCATCGCGCCATGTCGGGTCTCACGCGTGACGCGCGCGCGTCAGGTCTCACGCGCGCGCTCTGCGCCGTGGTCGCTCGCCAGCTCGCGCGCCTGCACCCGTCGAGTCGCTCCCGGCACTGTCCCCACTCGCGCCAGGGCCGGCAGGAGCCGGACCGGAGAGGGTACGGAGGGGAAGCCCGAGAAGCCCGCCATACCGATCACGAGCCCGGCCAGCCACAAGGCGCACATCCCGGCCATCGCGGCGCCGAGGATACGCACCGCACGCGCTCGCCGCCCGCTGTGATCGACGAACACCTGGGCCTCATAGTCGGCGATCCGCCACGCGAGGGGACGCTCAGGTTGTACGTAGACGCCATGGTTGCTGACTGTATCCATCGATCCCAATCTTAGGTAGTTCATCGGTTCTCGTGGTGAGAACCCTCACAAGCGGCTAAAGGTGCGGCGCGCGCGTCGCACCACGTGCGATCCTCATCCTGCCAATGCGCTCACGCAACCCTGCCACGCATCCGTCCCGCCGACGATCGCTCCTCCTTGTGGGTACATTCCTGTTCGCCGCCATCGTGTTGGCCTGCGGAGCCGGCCGGCCGGCTGCGGCGCGGCCGATCGGGACCGCCACCGCCGCGCCGAGTGCCCGGTCAGCGGCAACTCCGAGCGGGATCCTGGTGCGGGTCAACCAGGTCGGGTTTCCCCTTGCCGCGCCGAAGACCGCAACTGTGCTGACCCGGCAGGCGCTGCGCTCACGAGCGTTCCGCGTGGTGGACGCGAGCGGTGCGACGGTGCTCACCGCGACCGCGGGGCGCGATCGCGGCGCCTGGAACGGCCGCTGGCGCCACGCCTACCCGCTCGACTTCAGCGCGCTGCGCACGGCGGGCAGCTACCGGATCGTGCTCGCGGAGCCAGGAGAAGTCCGCTCGCCCACCTTCATCGTGGGCGGCACGAACTACTCCCAGCTCGCCGCCAGCGAGGTGAGCTTCCTGCGCGAGCAGCGCGACGGGCCGGAAGTCGACCCCTCGCTGCTGGACCGCCAACCCTCGCACCTGGCCGACGCGCGCGCGCTGGCGTACCGGACGCCCGCCTACCGCGACGACGTCCTGCTCGGAAGCCTGACTCCCCTCCCGGGCGCTCCGATCAACGTCTCCGGGGGTTGGTCTGACGCCGGCGACTACCTGAAGTTTGTGGAGACGGCGAGCTTTGTCGAGGACATGCTGCTCTACACAATCCGCCAGTACCCGGCCGCGCTGGGTACTGGCGAGCCGCAGCTCGTGGCCGAAGCGCGCTACGGCCTTGACTGGCTGGGGCGGATGTGGGACCAGACGACTGGAGTCCTGCGCTACCAGGTCGGGATCGGCAACGGAAACGCGCGCATCGAAGGTGACCACGACGCCGGCTGGCGCCTTCCTCAACACGACGAAACGCTCCGCGTGAGCCCGGGTAGGGGCGCCTATTACGTGCGCTACCGGCCGGTCTTCCAGACCGGGGAAGGGGGAAGGCCGATCAGCCCCAATCTCGCGGGCCGCATGGCCGCCGCCTTCGGCCTCTGCGCCCAGGTCTTCCAGGCCACCGAACCCGCCTATGCCCACCAGTGCCTGCTGTGGGGCCAGACGATCTTCGACCGCGCCAACACCCACCCGCGATCGCTCCTGACGGCTACGCCCTTCGACTACTACCCCGAGCAGGAGTGGCAGGACGACATGGAGCTCGGCGCCGCCGAGCTGGCGCGCGCCACGGCCACCAGCGCGGACCGCTCCGGCCTGCCCCACTCCGAACCGGTCTACTGGTTTGAGCAAGCCGACCGCTGGGCCCAGGCCTACATGGTCGGCCCCCTCGACGGCACCGACACCTTCAACCTCTACGACGTAGCCGCGCTCGCGCACCTGGAGCTGATGGAAGACCGCGCGTTCGTACCCGCGACCGCGGTGGCGAGGATGCAGAGCAAGCCGGCGACCGTGCTTGAAGATCTCCATGACCAGCTCTCGGCGGCCGAGCGCGTCGCGGCGCGCGACCCTTTCGGAATCGGCTACACCTACGAAAACGACGACACCGTCTCGCACCTGCTCGGCCTATCGCTCGAGGCTCGTTTCTACGACCAGATCGCGGGGACGTCCACCTACGAAGACTTCGCCCAGCGCCAGCTCGACGCCGTGCTCGGCCAGAACGCGTGGGGACTCTCCTTCGTAGTGGGCGCCGGCAGCCGCTTTCCCGACTGCCTCGCTCACCAGGTGGCAAATCTCGAGGGCTCCCTGAACGGCCGTCCCCCGCTGCTGTTGGGAGCGGTTGTTCCAGGCCCGGTGAAAGCCGGCGAGCTGCACGGCCTGAGCGTGCCCGAAGGCGCGCGACGCTGTCCGGCGCGAGGCGGAAATCCCTACGCACAGTTCTCCGGGCGAAACGCCACTTACGAAGACAACGTGCGCGCCTACCCCACCAACGAGCCCAGCGACGACATCGCGGCGCTCGCGCTGCTGGCCTTCGCACGTGAGGCGACCGGCTGAGGTCTCGCCCTCATCCGCTATGTCGACTTGTGGATCCGACGCCATGCCACGAGCACCACGGCGAGCACCAACAGCGTGCCGAGCAGGAGCCGGCCGGCCAAGCCCGCATCGGCGGCGATGTCGGTAATCGACGGTCCGAGCAGATAGGCGCCCACACCGAAGGCGAGCGCCCATATCAGCGCCGAGGCCGCGTTGACGGGCAGGAAGCGCGACCAGCGCATGTGGTGGATCCCGGCGATCCACGATGGCGTGAACAACACCGCCAGCGGGCCATAGCGCTCATAGAAACGATCGCCCCGCGCGATTAGCCTCAGGCGCAGTCCCAGCAGCGGCCCTGGCGCCATGAGCAGGCCCCGGCCGCCCTTCACCCCGAGGAGCCATCCCGCGGCCCCGCCCGTAGTGGCCCCGGCCCAGGCGACGGCCACCACCGAGCTCAGGTCGAGGTGGCCGTGCGCGGCCGAGATGCCCGCTGCGACGAGGGCGGCCTCGCCGGGGCCCGGAAGCGCCACCCAGCTCGCTCCCGCCGCCAGGAACACGCCGATGTAGTCGATCCCCGGGCCATGGGGGGGATGGTGCAGGAGAGTCACGGCAGCCAGCGTCGACAGCGGCAGTCTCAGGAGGCGCACCCCATCATCCTGACGGTCCGCTTCGAGTGGAGCACGCAGCAAGGCCCAGATCGAGGCTACAGCCCGGTGCTGGGATGCGGATTCTCTTGGCGAACCCCTTCTGCCACGTCCGACACTGCCACGCTGTGTGTCACTTCGGGCAGCTTCTCGGCGGCCCGACCGTCACGCATCTCGCTAGTTCGCGACGATCGCCAGGAAGTCGCGACTGTAGGGTTCGAGTAGCTTGCCGGCGATTCCCAGCTGACCGGGTACGACCGGCACAGGGGACGGTCCGCTGGGATGATGCACGTAGAGGTAGCCCGCGACCCAGTCGGGGTTGATGTCGAGCTCGATCGCGCGTACGGCGCCGGCACCGATCAGCGCGGTGGCGAGGCCGGCGGGTGAGAGCTGCTCGCCGGCGGCCCACACGAGTTGCCCGTTGGCGGCGATCCCCAGCCCTGAGCGAGCCACCGCCGTCTGGCCGCCGATCGTTTCGCCCCAGCAGGCGATGATACAGCTCGAAACGCTCGACGCCGCGACACCGCGATCGACGAGCAGTCGCTGGTTCTGCAGCACCGAGAACACCTTCTTGTTCGCGCTGGGCACGCCCGCTTGCCAGGCGCCGATGTTGGTTGTGCCATCGGTGTAGGTCACGATCGACGCGAGCCCGGCCGAAAGCGGGACTGCCACGTGACCGCCGGAGGAGAACCCGACATCGCGGTAGGTGAGCTTGAAACCGCCGTTGAACGCAGCGACGAGCAGATGGATCTCGCGCGGGGTGATCTTGTCACCGTAGGTCCAGCCGCTCACGCCGCCGTCGCTGGAACCGGCGTGCAGCGTGAGGTGCACGAGGCGCTGGTCAAAGCGCAACAGGGTTACACCGGAGCGCTGGGCGATCCACGCGGCGGGCTGCCCGTGAGCCTGCGCCACGACCTTCCAGCTCGTCGTGGGCTGCCCCGGCGCGCTCACCAGCAGCCGCGGCGCGAGGTGGGCGTGGGTTGCCGCCAAGCGCCTCCTTTTTGCTTTTACGCTCGCCGCATGTGCACGCGGCGGGTCCGACTGACCGACGCTCACGCTGACATACACGCCCGCGACGAGGAGCACCACGACAGCGCTCAGCATGCCAAGCCGCCGACGAGCATGCACCTCCCGGGTATCTCTTCCCATCAGCAGATTGATGCCCACCGGCCTACGCACCAACTAAATCTGCGGTGAGAATGCTCTCATCGCGGATAGGAAATGCTGGGAGCGGTTGAGAGATCTTGGGGTAGGGTTCATTGCGTGCTTAGTAGCGAGCGAGCCGCCCACCGGAGGGCTGCTGAGCGCGACCGGGACAGGCGCAGGCGGGACATCCGGCGCCAGCGTCTGTTTGCCTTCGCGGTCATCGCGCTCATAGCCGCCGCAGTCACGCTGAGCGTCGTGATGGCGACCGGCGGGCCGGACTCGCAGCGGCGCGGCGCGGCCCGCACTGCTCCCGGGGAGAGCACGAGCGTGACGAGCAACCCGAGCGCAAAGCCGCCGCCGTCTTCATTCGCGGTTGGGCTACGCGTGCTGCGACTGGTGGACACCAGTCGCACGATCGAGCTCCCGAATGGGACGGCCGAGCCACGAGCGCTGCTCACCTATGTCCGCTATCCGGCGCTCGGCTCCCCCGCCGGCACCGATCTGCCGGACGCCCCCGCGGCGCGTGCCGACGGGCCATTCCCCCTCGTCATCTTCGGACACGGCTTTGCCGTCACCCCAGCCCTCTACGCGCGGCTGCTGCAGAGTTGGGCACGGGCCGGATATGTCGTCGCGGCGCCGGTGTTCCCGCTGGAGAACGCCGACGCTCCCGGCGGGCCGGACGAGTCGGACCTGACCAATCAGCCCGCCGACATGAGCTTCGTCATCTCGGAAATGCTGGCGGCCGCCAAGGCCAGGGCGGGCCCGTTTTCCGGGCTCATCGACTCCTCGCAGATAGCCGTCACCGGCCAGTCCGACGGCGGCGACACGGCCCTGGCCGTGGCCTACGATCCGACCTACCGCGATACGCGGGTCAGCGCCGCGGTGATCCTGTCGGGCGCCGAGATCCCGGGCATCGGCGGGTTCACATTTCCCGCGGGCAGCCCGCCGCTGCTGGCCACGCAGGGGACAGCCGACACCGTCAACCCGCCGAGCGCCACGAACGCGTTCTTCGACGTCGCACCGCGACCGAAGTACCTGCTCACTCTCTTCGGGGCCGAACACCTCCCGCCCTACTCCGATCAGCAGCCACAACTCGGGATCGTCGAGCGAGTGACAATTGCGTTTCTCGACGGTTATCTCAAGAACCGGGCCGGAGCGCTGACACGGCTCGTATCGCTCGGAAGCGTCCACGGAACAGCGTCGCTGCTCGCCGAACCTTGAGCAGATTTTCACTCGGTTGAGCCGCGAAAATCGCATACCACCCAGCCGTCCTACGGCGATATCACCCGCCCGTCCTAAGCCGATTCTCACCAGGTCTTACAAGGTCCGTTAGGCGTGGGCACGAATCTGCCAATCAAGTGATTGTCAGCTCTCCGCAAGCTTCCCGTGCACCGCTTGGCGCGCCGCGGTTTGCTCATGCCCGCATTGTTACCGCGGGTGTGGCGGTCGGTCTGGCGATGGCGCTCGTTCTGGCATTCGCCCTATTTGGAGGCAGCCCAAGGGAGGGGTCTGCTTCGATCCCCACCCCCTTTTCGGTCTCGGTCTCGATCGACTCGAGCCGTCCCGGGGCGCAGGTTCCACATCGGTTTCTCGGGCTGTCCTTCGAGCTGTCGAGCCTGCCCCAGATCGCTCGCTACGGCAGCAAAGGCGACTTTGCCATGATGCTGCGCTCGCTCGGAGCGGGCGTGCTTCGTTTCGGCGGCGCATCGGCCGATACGCGGGTCGCCTGGACCGACGCGGCCACGCCACTGCCGGCTTGGGCGTCCTTCGCTCTACAGGCCGGCGACTTTCGCCATCTGCGTAAGCTCGCAAGCGAGAGCGGCTGGCAGATTCTGCTCACGATCGGCCTCGCTCACTATGACCCACGCGCGGCCGCACGCGAGGCGGCCGCCGCGAAGACGGCGCTCGGGGGGTGGCTGGCCGGCATCGAGATCGGCAACGAGCCGGATTCATACGCGCGGCACAATCTCAGGGCCGCTCCCTGGACCCCCGCCCGGTACAACCCCGAGGTGAGCAGCTACCGGCGAGCGATCGGCCTCCTCGCGCCGGGGATCGCACTGGCGGGTCCGGGGGTTTCGGGGTCGGCCGCGTTCATGCGCTGGGGACCGGCTGAGGCGAGCGCACAGAGGCCGGCCCTGCTCACGGGGCACCACTATCCGCTGGGCTGTCACCAGCTACCCGCGCCTTCGATCGCCCAGCTGCTCAGTCCGCGGATCCGCCGGGCGCAGGACGCCTCCTTACGACGCTATCTATCCCTGTCACGTGCCAGCGCGACCGCATTCCGTCTCGACGAGACAAACAGCGTCTCCTGCGGCGGGCGGGCCGGTGTCAGCAACACGTTCGCCTCGGCGCTGTGGGCAGTGGACTTCATCGCTCGAGCGATGCTCGCCGGCGTGGCCGGTGTCAACTTTCAAGGCAACCCAGCCAACTGCCGGGGCTACACACCCGTGTGTGCGCTGAACCCCCGGCAGCTGGCGCGGGGAGCCCTCGCAGCCCAGCCGGAGTGGTACGCGCTACTGCTGAGCAAAGAGCTCATCGGCGACCGCCCGGTGCGCGCCACCACCTCCCCGAGTCCGGCGAACGTCGACGTCATCGCACTGCTGAGCAACCAGGGGAAGCTCCACGTGGTGATCGTCGACGACGACCCCTCTACCGCCAAGCATGCCACCGTCGAACTGCACGTGGGACGCCACTTTGGAGCCGCAACGGTTCTATCGCTGACGGCGCCCTCACCCGCCGCGACGACAGGCGTCCGCCTGGGTGGTGCGACTGTCGGAGGCGACGGCAGATGGCACGCACTCACAAGCCTGGAGCATCGCCCCAATCGAGCCGGCACGATCACGCTGGATGTCTCGCCCGGCAGCGCAATACTCGTCACGGTGGCATCCGGTCGCGCCCCGTCTGTCTAGATAGACAGCGCCGGTCGATCCCCCTGGCCGAGCACATGGTCAGCCTGTTGAGCGGCGACGGAGTTGCGAGGGGGAGGCACTCATCGATCTCGCAGTGCGCAATGCGCACTGCGAGCGGCCGATCAGACGGGCGGCGCGGCGCGCGCCGACATCGACGAGGTAGGCCTGTCCGTACGCGCCGCCGACGCCGGCAGCGAGGAGGCCTCGTGGGCCACACGTGACGCTCGTCGCAGCGGCTACCGGAACGCCGAGGAGGGTCGGGCTCGAGTAGGACATCCGCACGGCGCTCGTCAGATCGATGGTCGTGTTGAGGACAGGGATGCTCGGACCGACGGTCTGATACTAATTCGCTATCAAGTTGATTGATGATGTGATCCATTGATGGCTGGTGAGGGATTGGATTGTGGTGTGGTCGGCTTCCAGGGCGCGTAGCTCCTCGGCGAGGTCGTCCTCGACCTCGTCGAGGATGTCGTAGGCCTTGTTGGCGAAGCGCCGCTCGCGGATCAGGTCCCAGAGCTGCTCGGTGGGGTTCAGCTCGGGGCTGTAGGGCGGCAGGGTGAGGATCCGCACGTTCTCCGGCGGGGATAGGTCGGTGGCGGTGTGCGACCCGGCGCCGTCGCAGACCATCACGACCAACTCCTCGGGGTGGCGTCTTGAGACCTCGCTCACGAAACGTCCGAAGCACTCGCTGTGCATGCTCGGCAGGATCAGGCTGTCCAACACACCGTCATCTGGGCACAGCGCGCCGTAGGCGTAGGTGTACTCCCGCACGGTCTGGCAGTCCACGACTGGCCGAACCCCGGCTGGCGCCCAGCAGCGCACCGGACGGTTCATCCGCCCGAAGCGCGCCTCGTCCATGAACATCAGCCGTAGTGGGCGAGGATCCTCCGTGCGGGCGGACGCCAGAAGCGTTGGGAAGTTTCCTTGAACGCCTCCTGGCGCTCGGGGTCAGCCTGCGGATGACGTGGCCTTGGAATCACCTTGCGCCAGCCGTGACGCGCAAGGATCCGGTACAGCGTCGAGGGGCTGGGGGACTCCCCACACCGCCGCTCAAGCTCGGCGAGCATCTCGGCGGCCGTGATGAGCTGCCCTTCACGCGCGGCGTCCTCGAACTGCGCGACGAACTCGGCCTCCTCCTCGCTGCCGAGAACCCCGCCGCGCCGCCCACCCCAGCCATCGGTGGACAGCGTGCGCTTGCCCTCGCTGAGATATTCGGCCTTCCGGCGATACACACTACTGCGGCTCAAACCAACAGCCTCAGCGACATCCTGGGCCTCCCAGCCCAACGCCAACAAACGAATACACATCACCCGAGCGTGCTCACGAGCCGACAGGCCCTTGCTGTCCGCCAGCAGCTCATCCATACGCTCGACAGTGCCTTCTGGGAATGGAATCGAAATAGCCATACGGCAAAGTTCGACACCAAACCTACATCCCCTACCTTGCTAGCGAGTTGGTATGAGGCGTATCGAAGACGTAGATGACCGCCGACTGCGGAGGTCGCGGCAGTACCACGTGCATGTCGGCCAGCAGCTGGCGCTGATCGGCCGCCGCCGCGTCCCATGCTCGTGCGTCGGCCGCCGTCTGCCTGACATAGGCAGTGCCGAGCGCGAGCGCAGCTGCCGTGGCGCCAAGACCGGCAGCGGCGCCGGGCAATCGCACGAGTCCGACGAGCATGCGCGCGAGCAGCACGAGGCAGGAGTAGACGAGGATCACGATGCCGATGGCCGCTGCAGCGTTCATGCGGTTGACGGTGCCGAGGGCGGTCGGCGAGTAGTGATCGGGTGCCGGCACGTATACGGCCCAGGCCGTGAGGGCGACCAATGCTCCGACGCCAGCGATTGCGAGCCACTGCCCGAGCTCGGCGCGGACGGTATCGCTCCTCGGGAGGCGCTGGTGCAGCGCGGCGGCAGCGGCGAGCACGGCCGCGAGCAGCCCGGCTCCGACCCACGACGAGCGTCACCGGCGGCGGGTAGCGCCGCGGCCCCCGCCAGCCGCATCCCGTGAACCGCGATCGAGCCCGCATGGGTGGCCATCCCGGCGAGCGATTGCGTGCGCGAGGGTGTGGCGATGTCGATCGGCAGAGCGACTCGCACGAAGGCGAGCGTGGCGCCGATCGCGAGGATATCCAGCGCCCAGCGGGTGCGTGCGCGGCGGAACCCGACGGTGCGAACGTAGAGCAGCCCGGCCAGGCAGCCGGCGACGGCGAAGACCTCGTAGCTGGCGATGCTCGCGACGTACAGCGCAAGCGAGGCGACGTGCAGCGCCCGCGCGCGGGCGCGCGAAGAGCTCTCCAACGCGCGCAGGGCGAGGATCACGCCGAGCAGCGCACCGGCGATCGCGAGGCTCGTGAGCGAAAGGATGCCCCACAGCCAGACACTGTCGCTGAACGGGAAAGTGAGCAGCAGAGCCGCGATCGCGGCTGCATGCCGCACGGCGAGACCGAGGCGTCGCAGCAGCGCGTAGAGGCACGTCGCCTCGAGCGCGACCATCACCGCGGCGAGAGCGAGCCTCGGCCCAGCCTGGGATCCGAGCCCTTCGTCAAGTGCGGCATAGTAGAGAGCCTGGCCGGGTCGCTGACCGTAGTCGAGCCAGAGACCGGGCAGCAGGCCGCCCGGCGGCGGGAAACGACCGAGTGCGAGCACGCTCCAGTCGTCGTAGTAGAAGCCCCCGTTTCGGATGTGCACGGCGCACATCAGAACCGTGATCAGACCCAGCCCAAACCCGCAGGCGAGGACCTCCCCGCGCACCCCGCGTGGGCGTCGAGCGTGCCCTGATGAGATTTTGTTCATCTGCGGTCACGGTCGTCCGCTGTCGTTAGGATCCATAGCGTGACATTTCGCTCATTTTCTCTTGTGGCGCCTGCTGTCATGGCACTGGCCGTGTTACCCGCTACGGCCGCAGCCGGCTCGTCTGCCCGACCGGCGACCAGGTCCGAGCGCTCGGCGATCATGGCGTCGTTCACCGCCAACGACGGCAGCTCCTCCGAGGTGCACGGAGTGTATGTCTCGCGGTCAAACTCAAGCCTTGCCGTGGTGTGCGTACGCACACCGGAAGCGGGCACGCAGGCGTTCGTCTTCCGTCATGCATCGCGCTCTTGGCGCTATGTCACGAGCGGCTCCGCCGGCAGCGCCGGCAGCTCGACCGATCGGCTCCTCGAGCGAGCTTGCGGCTGACACGCGACCCGGGACAGGTGCCTGGGTCCAGCATGCAACGATGCACCAGTTGTTGGCGAGGATCGTGAAGAAGTCCCGGCTGCCCCGCAAATCTCGCTGGTGAGCGTAAGCATCAGGTGAGGTCACAGTGAGCTCTTACCGCCCCAAGCGCAGGCGATAAATGAGGATCTGCTCATGTGACTGCTTAATTGATGCCTGCGTGGAGGGCCGTCCCGCGCGAGGACGAATAGACACCATGTATTGGCGCGTACATTGCACATCGACCCGGTCGACCGCGGGAGCATCGCTCGCTATGAGGCCCGGATCGCCGCTTACGAAGCCGGCGGCCGTGCATTGCCGCGAGGGACGGCAAGACCGAGGGCCGTGCCGCGGCCGCAGCCGCAGCCGCGTCCTGTTCGCCGATGTCGCCGGCCCAGCCGGCGACGGCTGGCCGTCCGCCGGATCGTCGCGCTCGCCGTCCTCGTCTTCGTGGCCACCAAGCTGGTGTCGTACACGAGCGCGATGCTCGCACCCTCGAATGTCGGCTTCGGCGTCCGCTCGGTCGAGTGGCTGCGAGACAATGGCGGCGCGTGGCTCGTGTCCGATATCGAGCGCGTCTATTACTCCGTCAACGCTCCCGCAAAGGGAGGGCCGCCGCTGAAGTCCCTGCCCAAGCTCGGTCTCCAGAACGGCGGATCGGAATCCCTCTACGCGCCACCGCCGATCGCGCCCATCATCAACCCCCCGCTGCCCGGCGAGGAGCGTGGCGACGGAACCGGGACCACTGGTCAATGGCGCCCCGCCCGTGCTCGTGACGACGTTCCGCCCCGATCCCAACTATCCCCAGATGGTCGCGGGCGTCGCCTGGATCGACCGCTCACGCACCTCGCTGCAGCTCTACCCGGGTCGCTACGAGCCGCCGGCCGGCGGCCTTTCGCGGACCAATGGAGGTCCCCCCGCAGCTGCGAGGAGGGCTGCTCGCGACCTTCAACAGCGGCTTCAAGCTCGAGGACTCCGGCGGAGGATTCGCGGCGCTCGGGCAGGTGTACGCACCCTTGCATGACGGCATGGCGACCCTCGTCGGCCTCCGCGATGGCAGCGTCGACGTGCGTGAATGGACCGGCGGGCCACAGCCGGGACCATCGGTGCTGTTCGCGCGTCAGAACCTGCCCTTGATCTTGGAGAACGGCCAGCTCAATCCAAACCTCAGCAACGGGTCGCTATGGGGCGCCACGCTGGGCAACGCGATCCGGGTCTGGCGCTCCGGTATCGGCGTGGACGCACGCGGCGATCTCCTCTACGCAGCCGCCGATAACCAGACAGCGGAAAGCCTCGCGCGATCCTCCAGCACGCGGGGGCTGTACGGGCGATGGAGCTCGACATCAACTCCGAGTGGGTAACCTTCAATTTCTACGGTGCTCCCGACGCGAGCGAACCATCGAAGCTGCTCCGCGATATGACTCGGGAAACAACCCGCTACCTCGAACCCGACGACCGCGACTTCTTCGCGGTCTACAGTCGCAGCAGCGGCTGACCCGTGCGGAGGACCGTGAGTGGGTGAGCTTAGAACCGCGTGGTGAGAATCCTCTCATTACGCATAGAAACGCTGGCGGCGGTTAGGAGATCTTGGGTAAGGTTCCCAGTTACGTGCCGATTGCTCCCGGTGGACAACAACGAGCATCCGGCCACAGCTCCAGAAGCGTGCTGATCCTTTCTGCCGGCGTAGGTCGTGGTCACCAAAGCGCCGCGGAGGGCCTGCGCGACGAGCTGCTCCGCGTGGCTCCCGATGTGCGGGTGAACGTGCACAACGTTCTCGGTGGATCGCGCGGTCCGCTGCGAGTCTTCCTCGAGCGCTTCATACGCTGGCAGCTCACACACTTCCCGGCTGCTTATTCCTGCTCGTACTTCGTCGCCGTGCGCTGCGGCCTGGGGCGTAAGATCGCGCTGGCAGTGCTCTACGGCGCCAGTCGCTCCCGCCTGGGCACTCTGATCGACGCTGAGCGGCCCGATGTGGTGATTTCCACATATCCCGGGATCACCGCTCCGCTGGGGGTCATGCGCCAACGTGGCCGGTTGCAGACTCCCGTCTGTGCGCTCGTCACCGATCTCTCCAGCCTGCATTTCTGGGCGCACCCCGGCGCCGACCTCCATCTGGCGAGCTATCCCGAGTCCCTCCGAGAGATTGCCGCGATCACCGGTGGAGCGCCCGCCCGGGCAGTCAGGCCTCCACTGGGCCTTGCCCACTGGACCACACGAGAACGGTGCGCCGCACGCCATGCACTGGGTCTGGACCCCGAGCTCCCGCTCGTCGTCGTCTCGGGTGGCGGCTGGGGCATCGGCGACCTGCGCGGAGCGATCACGGCCGCACTCGAGGTCGAGCAGGTACAGGTGATCGTAGTTTGTGGCGAGAACGAGCCCGCGACCCGCCGGCTGAGCGACCACTACGCGTCGCACTCACGGGTTCGCGTGCTGGGCTACACCCATGCAATGGCCGATCTGCTCGGCGCGGCCAACGTGCTCGTGCACTCCACCGGCGGTATGACCTGCCTGGAGGCCGCAGCCCAAGGCTGTCCCGTGATCGCGTACGGGTTCCCGCACGGCCATGTACGCCACAACATGAAGGCGATGTTGCGCCACGGGCTGATCAGACACGCCAAGGACTCCCACGAGCTCACACGGGAACTGCGTCAGACACTCGACCGCACCCAGTCACCCGCTCGATATGCCCATGACCGGGCGTGCGCGAGCACCGCGATCCTCGAGTTGATCGGCCACACCCCCGCCTCGCCTGCGATGACGCTTGCGCAAGCGCACCCCGTCGCCAGCCCTGCAGCTTGACCCCGACCCGAGCACGACGGCGCCCTTCAATCGATCCCCCAGATGAGCACCCCGGAGAACCGGTCGGCCAGGCGTCGGCCGCGGACTGGCAGGCGCACCGGCATCACCCTTGCGGCGATCCTGCTCGGGGGGCTCCTCGTGTTCGCGCTCTCGCGCCTGGACTGCATCGCATCGGCCATGCCCTGATCACCGCGACGCCGGGCTGGGTGGCGCTGGCGCTCGTGCTGATGGCCCTGTCGCTGCTGCTGCGCTCGGCCTCCTGGCACGAGACGCTGCGCGCGGCGCTGCCGGACACGCCGATCGGCTGGGGCCGGTCGTGCGCGCGACGATGATCGGCGTGATGGCCTCGGCGGTGTTCCCGGGCGCATCGGCGAGCCCTCGCGCGTGCTCGTGCTCGACACGCAGGCTCGAGGGCCCCACCGGCACGCTGCTGCCGATCGTCGCCGGCACCGTGTTCTCACAGACGCTGATCAACCTGCTCGCGCTCGCGATCCTCGCGGGGGTCACCTTCACGGCGTCCCGCTGCTCCAGGGCACTCGGCGGCTTTCAGACCGCGCTCGCCGTGCCGCTGGCCGACTGCGCGCTCGTGCTCGCCGGCCCGCGCCTGCTGGCCCTGGGCCGGCGCTCGCGACTCGCCGCGCGTCGCGAGCGCGGCGGACGCGGTCGCGCGCACGCTCGACCTGGCCCGGCACGGGCTGGTCGTGTTCGCGCGCCCGCGCTACGGGGCTCGCCGCCGTCGCCTACCAGCTGCTGGCGTGGGCGCTGCAGTGGCTGGCCTGCTACATGGTCGTGCTCGCGCTCGGACTTCAATCCCATGCGAGCCTGGCGACGGCCGCCGCGATCCTGCTGGCCGTGAACGTCAGCGCGATCCTACCCGCGACGCCGTCCAACGTCGGCGTATTCCAGGCCGCCTGTCTGGTCGTGCTCGCCGCCTACGGCGTCGGCGCGGGCCCCGGTCTGGCCTACGGCATCATCCTGCAGGCAGTCGAGGTGCTGACCGCCCTCGGCCTCGGCATCCCCGCACTGCTCGCCGAGGGCCTGAGCTGGCGGGACATTCGCCCCAACCGCTTATCCCAATAAGGAGGTGTGCACCCGATCTCGATGAACCCTACTCGGGGTTGAGCAATGCGCCGCCAGGGCGGCAGACGCCGGCCTACGTGGAGAACATGCACGAGCTGATGGCCGCAGTCGACGCCGTCTAAAGCAGGTCGATGCCGACGCGGACGACGCCGGCGCGGCGTGTGTCGATCTGAGTCCAGCCGCCCGGTGCGCGGTGCACGGAGGCGGGTCCTCGTTCGATCGTCCAGTAGGGAGTGAAATGCACTCGTACCGTGAACGCTCCTGAGTGGGGACGAGCAGCGTGAAGCTGTCCGGCCCCACACCGGTCAGTACCGCTGGCGACTGCGTGAGCGGGGTGGCGTCGCGCACGGCGAACAGGCGCCAGTGCGTGGAGTGCCACACCTCGACCAGGTATGGCAGCCCCCGCGAGATCAGCTGTCCCTCCTGCTCGCCAGCGGAGTCCAGACGGACGTCGGGCAGCGCCACGTAGGCGACGGCGTTCTGATCCAGCCATGATCTGTAGGCCGAGGCGGTGAGCTTGGGGCGGTAGAACAGCGCGTCGTAGCGCGTGTCGAGCTGGCGCTCCCAGCCACGAGCCAGCAGGATCAGAGGATGTTCGGGGAGGTACACCGACTCCCAGTGGGCTTCGGTCAGCGGCACCTCCACGCGCAGTGGCCTGCCGTCGGCAAGGTCGCGCGAGCCAGCGAAGCGTAGTAGGGGCGTTGACCGAGGGGTTGGAAGCCAGCGCCGCGAAATCATTGATCGGAGCCTCCAGCTGCCAGTACAGCAGGGCGGGCGCCAGCAGAGCAAGCACGAGGCGCCGGCGCTCCCACAGCACGCCGGCCACCAGCGGGGCCGCGAGCAGCGCCCCCAGGCGTGCGGCGTTGCCGCCGACAGGGGTGCGCAGCACAAAGGCGCCGGCCAGCGCCAGCGCGTACAGCCAGGCGCCCCACGCGAGCATCCGCCGCGTCCCCGGCGCGAGCGCCCGGCCGGCGCGCGGGAGCACCAGCGCGATCAGCGCCACCCCGGCCAGGGTGGGCCAGAACAGCGACGGGGCGAACGGCTCCCAGCCGCCTTCGGGAAAGACGAGCGCCAATGCCAGGATCGGAGCCAGCGCCGCCCCCGCGACAGCCAGACCGCCTCGACGCAGACGCGACCCCGCACGCCCGTCCTCGAGGTGCTCCTCGGGCACGGTCGGCGCCCCGGCCAGCGCGTAGGCCAGCCCGGCGAGCGCGAGGAACGCTCCGGCGACCGGGCTCGCAAGGCTGGTGAGCACCGCCAGCGCCAGCGCCACGGCAGTCCACCCGCGTATCAGCACGAGCAGCGCGAGCAAGCCGACGGTGATCCCGAGGCCGTAGGCAACACGGCCGGAGAGCAGCCCGACGCACACGCCCAGCGCGAACGAGGCGCCGGCCACGCGAGCGCCCGCGCTCTCAAAAGTCCGCTGCGCGAGCAGGGCGAACAGCCCGGCCGCCGCGATTGCGCACAGCGCGAGCAACAGCCGCTCCCCCAGCAGCGCCCCGAGGGCCGGCGCCAACAGCGAGTAGCCGGGGAGATAGTGCCCGCCGTACCAGCCGCCGTCCCACAGCGTGAACCCGGCACGGGCGAACAGCTCGCCGCGGTAAGTCGCGGCCGCGAGATCGCCGCTGGGCGGTTCGAGCGCCAGATAGACGGCCGCCAGCGGCACGCTCACCGCGAGCGCCACCATCCAGGACGACAGGGCGAGGCGCCACCCACGCCGGCGTGCCCGGCGCAGCTCGGCCCCGAGGGCGACCGGCGGGTCGGTCGCTAGCGTGCCCGGCGCTGGCATCGCTCGAGCAGGATCGAGACGCCGCAGATGGCGAGTACCAGCAGCGCGGCGACGGCGACGATCGCCACGCCCGGCGCGAGCAGAAGCGCTGCCACCGCGATCAGCAGCCCGAGACCGATGTCCACACGAAAGAGGTGACGGCGCCTGCGCGCCTGGCGGCGGCGGGCGTGCAGGTGAGACATGTCATTCAGCGGTTTGGTGGCGCTCATTGTTTCAGGCGGCGGAAGAGGGGGCGGGGAATCATTCTCATGACGAGCATCAGCCAGCGTAGAGTGCGATGGCGCCCACACGGTGTGAGAGCCGTGGTCCAGCCCGTCCACGACGACGCGGGCGAGCGCCTGCGGCGTGGTGGACAGCGGCGCGGGCTGCAGGCCCCGGGTCATGCGGGTGTGCACGAAGCCGGGGCGCACGACCAGCACCCGCACTCCCTGTTCGTGCAGCGTCGTCGCCGAGACCCTGCGCGAGGGCGTCCAGGCCGGCCTTGGAGGCTCCGTAGACGACGTTCGCGCGCCGTGGCCGCTCGGCGGCCACCGAGGAGAGCACGACGATCGTCCCCGCGCCCTGCTCGCGCAAGCGCCGGGCGCTGTGCAGATCAGCAGCGAGCCGGCTCCCACCATGTTGACCTGGAGCACCTCGAGCGCACCGGAGATGTCCGTCGGGCAGGCCGCCGCGCTCGCCGAGGACGCCGACGGCGAGGATCACGATGTCGGCGCCTCCGAGCTCGTCGAATGCCTCGCCGATGACCTGCTCGTGACGCTCGAGGTCCAGGGCGTCGAGCTCGAACGTCAGCACCCGCTCGCAGCCGGCGCCGGTGAGATCCTCGGCCGCGCGAGCCAGGGCGCCGGGGTCGCGGCCCACGAGCGCCACCTCGCGCGGAGTCGCGGCGCTGCAGCTCGCGCACGATCGCCAGGGCGATCTCCGAGGTGCCGCCCAGCACGAGCGACACGCCTGCCGGCCGAGCCGGCGTCGCGCCGCTCACAGCGCGGCCTCGCATAGTCCCAGGCGCCGCGCGAGGTCCGAGCGGAGGACCCCGTCGGGATCGACCTTGGAGCGCTGGGCGTGGAAGCGGTCGAGCTCGGGGTACATCGCGGCCATCGTCTCGCGTCGCAGCCGGGCGTCCTTCGTCAGGTACACGCGGCCGCCGCAGCCGGCGACGACCTCGTCGAGCTCGTCCAGTGCCGCTCGACAGCCCGGGCGCCGCCGCGGGCAGATCGGCCGCGAGCGTCCAGCCCTCGAGCGGGAACGACAGCGGACCGCCGAACGCGGCGCCGAAGCGCTTGAACACGGCGAGATACACGGGCAGCCGGCGCGTGCGCATGAGCTCGAAGCAGCGCACGAGCGCGGCCTCCTGGCCGGAGGGGATCACGAACTGGTACTGGATCAGCCCAGCTGGGCCATACAGCCGGTTCCACTCTCCGAGAGCGTCCAGGGGGAAGAAGTACGGCGCCAGCGCCAGCGGGCGCCCGCGCTCGCGACGTGGTGTGGCGCGCCAGCGCAGCGCGTTGAACGTGCGCATGCTCGCCGGGCGCAGCAGGGCGGCGGGAAAGCCACGCGGGACCTCGAGCGCCGGCCGCCGCGAGAGCGCTCCGGGATATGCGCCGCGCTGCCGCGCGCCGCCCCCGGGCAGCCGGAGCGGCTCCGTCGCCGCCCAGCGGGTCGGCCCGGCTGACGATCGCGCGTCCCATCTTCGATCCGTCCGCGAGCAGGTCCAGCCACGCCACCGAGTAGCGGTGGCGCTCCTCGCCGCTCATCAGCTCGAGCGTCTGCTCCAAGCCGTCGGTGCGGTCGACGTCAGCCACCACCCACGGGCTGCGAGCGGCTCCGCGCGGAGCGTCGCCTCCACGACCACACCCGTGAGGCCCATCCCACCGAGCGTCGCGTAGAACAGCTCGGGGTCGGCCTCGGGCGAAACCTCCGTGAGGCCGCCGGCGGGCGTGCACAGCGAGATCGCCGCCACGTGCCTGGCCAGGCCACCGTCGCGGTGGTGGTTCTTGCCGTGGATGTCGCTCGCGATCGCGCCCGCGAGCGTGACGTGCCGCGTCCCGGGCACGACCGGCAGCGTGAGCCCGTGGGCAGCGAGTGCAGCCATCAGCTTGGCGATCGTCGCGCCGGCCTGCGCGGTTATCAGCCCGCGCTCGCCGTCGATCGAGACGATCCGGTCAAGGCCGGTCATGTCGAGCACCTCGCCACCCTCGTTCTGAGCGGCATCGCCGTAGCTGCGCCCGGCGCCCCGGGCGATCACGCCGGTCCCTGCCGCGCCCGCGTGCGACGCGAGCGCTTCGACGATGTCCTCGACACCACGCGGCTGAAGAACCCGGCAGCGGCTGCGGGTCGTCCGCCCCCAGCCGCACAGCGAGCGCTCGACGCCCACGAGCGGCGAGCGTGCCGTCAGCTCAGCGACCGACATAGACACCGCCGAGGAACAGGAAGGCCCATGCGACGCTCAGCGCCAGCAGCGTTCGATCGCGCAGGATCAACTCCTCCGGCGCCTGACCGGCGCCCGCGCCGATCAGGCTCGCGTAGCGACCCAGCCACAACACCAGCGGAGCGATCGAGAGCCCCATACCAGACGACGTGGGACGGTCGTGTGAACGCCCAACCGGTGTAGGCGACCGCGGCCACGGTGGCCGCCGCCAGGAGCGTGCAGGCGCAGATGCCCGAGCGAGTAGCGCCGCAGGGTCGCCCGCGCCGGACATCGGACCCAGCGTGCTCGCGAAGCTCGGCATACCGCTTCCCGGCAACCAGATAGATGGCACACGATGCCGTCACGATCACAAACCAGCGAGACAGATAGATGTCCGTCGCCACACCTCCGGCGATTGCGCGCAGCACAAAACCGGCGGCGATCGCCAGGATGTCGAGGACCACCACGCGCCGCAACCACAGCGAATAGCTCATCGTCAAAAGCGAGATAGCCGCATGCGACCGCACCCAGGCCGGGTGTGATCGCAGTCGCGGAAACGATGCCCACGAATGCCAGCACCGCCGCGACCCGCAGAGCCGCGCGGGGTGAGAGATCGCCTGAAGCCACCGGCCGTGAGCGCTTGCGCGGGTGCAGACGGTCCTGCTCGCGGTCGCGCACGTCGTTGAGGAGATAGGTCGCGCTCGACAGCAGGCACAGCACGAGGAACGCCCCCGCGACCTGCGCCGCCACCTGCGGCTGGTCAATCACACCGGCGGCGCACGGCGCCGCCAGCACGAGCAGGTTCTTGCTCCACTGGCGCGGACGGCACGCCCGCAGCAGCACCCGGACCGGGGATCGAGCCGTGGGCCGCAGCTGGATCGGCGCCTGCTCATGGGCCTCCAGCTCGCTTGCAATGAACGGGGCTCGAGTCTCCTCGGCGCTTGCTATCGCTTGAAGTGAATTAATGTTTAGATCTCCGATCAAGGATCGCGGCTGGCGTAACGGCGCGATTGCACTGTCCTCATACGGTTCTACATGAGTACTGCATTTCCGGCTTGATCTCGCCGCTAAAAGGTGAGACTTCTCAATGTGAGAGTGCTCTAATTTGGCAGTCGATCAACGTGTGGCTGGACCCCGGAGCGCATAGGGTTTGGGCATGGAGCTCGGTAGCGCCACACGCCTCCCCCCGGCCCCGCGGGAGACGTCATCCGCCCGAGCGCTACTGGAGGAGAAGCTCTGCGGCGGATGCGACGGATCGCGCTCGCCGCCGCGCTGCTCGCGCTGATCCCCGCCGCGTACTCCTACGTGCATACGATCGTCGAACCGTCCAACTCGAGTCTCGGCGTCCGCTCGGTGGAGTGGCTGCGCGAACACGGCGCGGCGGGGCTCGTGTCGCAGATCGAGTCGACCTACTACTCGCTCACGGCGCCCAGCAAGGGTGGCGCCACGCTGCGCGCGCTGCCCCAGGTCGGCTACGGAGCCGCCGCGCAGGCGCGCGCGCAACGGCTGCAAGCGCAACGGCTCGCCGCCGCGAGCTACCGTCCCCCTCGGGTCGCGCCACTGTTCCATCCGGCGCTTGCCAGGCGAGGGCGTCTGGCGGGCCACCCGCCCCGGACTGGGGACGGGCGCGCCGCTGCTGATCACCACGCTGCGCAACCAGCCTGAATATCCGCGCGTGGTGGCCGGCCTGGCGTGGATCGACACCAAGCGCACGACGCTGACCCTCAACCCCGGCCGCCAGGAGCCCTCGGTGTCGATCCCGCGCGGCTCGATGGACGTCCCGCAGGCGCGCCGGGGCAAGCTGCTGGCGACGTTCAACAGCGGCTTCAAACTCTCAGACTCACACGGCGGGTTTGTCCTGAACGGCCACACCTACGCCACGATGCAGGACGGTCAGGCCACGATCGTGGGCTACAACGACGGCCGTGTGGACGTAATCGACTGGCAGTACGGCCCGCACGCCCCCAGCTCGGTCTCGTTCGCCCGCCAGAATCTCCCGTTGCTCGTCAACCAAGGACGGCCCAGCCCCAATCTCGAAAGCAGCGAATGGGGCGCGACGGTCGGCAACGCGGTCCTCGTATGGCGCTCGGGCATCGGCGTCGACCGCCACGGCAACCTGATCTACGCCGCCGGCGAAGATCAGAGCGTCGGCAGCCTGGCCGACACGCTCGCCCACGCCGGCGCCGTGCGGGCGATGGAGCTCGACATCAACTCCTACTGGGTGAGCTTCATCACCTACGGCGCCCCCGGCGCCGAAGCACCCGAAGAACCTGCTGCCGGCCATGGAACGCCCCGGACACGCGCTACCTCGAACCCGACGACCGCGACTTCTTCGCTGTCTACAGTCGCAGCGAAGGCTGAGCCGAACACCATGGTCAAGCGCTTCACCGTGTCCGAGCGAGCGGTCCACTGGCTCACGGCGCTCGCGTTCTTCAGCCTGCTCATCAGCGGCCTCGTGGTCGGCCGCCGCGGGACTTTTCACGAC
Organism: uncultured Solirubrobacterales bacterium; assembly: GCA_963813745.1. Lineage (GTDB taxonomy): Bacteria > Actinomycetota > Thermoleophilia > Solirubrobacterales > Solirubrobacteraceae > Palsa-744. Next base: position 50,459 of record CAWEZW010000010.1, on the reverse strand, counting down.
GTCATGTATGCCTGGCACGTCGCCTCAGCCGGCGTGCTCGTCGGTGGCGTGACGCTGATCGTCGTGGCGGGGAACCGGCGGGCGCTTAGGGACACCGCGCGCGAACTGGGCAGACTGGATGCGGAGGACCGCGAGTGGCTCGGAGCGATAAGAGCGCGCGTGCTTTCCGGTGCGCCGGAACCACCGGCCGGGCGCTTCAACGCCGGCCAGAAGGTCAACTTCGCCCTCGTCTGCGTCCTGCTCTGCGTCCTGTACATCACAGGGGTCGACACGATCGCCGCCGGCACCCATCACAACCTGATCTTCGGCGGCCACAAGCTCGCGACGATCGCACTCTGCGTCCTGGTCGTGGGTCATCTCTACATGGCGCTCGTCAACCGCGCGACACGACCAGCGCTGCGCGGGATCCTGACCGGCAAAGTCGATCGCGAATGGGCGCGCAAGCACTACCCGCGCTGGAAGCCATAGCCAAGTGCGCTGGCTACGCCGCCAACCAGTCGGGCCACCTGGCGTATATTTCACGCCCGCCGCGATCGCTGGGCGACGGCTATGATCTCGAGCGATTGCTCGCCGGGCGCTTCCGCCGCGGCCGTTAGCCACATAGGCGTGGCGGAAGGAGCAGGATGAGTCAAGCCGCGCCGGCGGCCAGTGCCGTGACGAACCAGACGCCCCACCCGGGCGGCGCGTTTTGGCGGGACGCCCTCGCTCCATACGCCCGGCCGCGCATCGGCCGTAGCCTGCTGGACATCGGGACCTCGGCGGTCCCCTACCTGACGCTGTCGGTCGCTATGTACTTCACGCTGGGCGTCTCCTACCTGCTGGCGCTCGTCATCGCCGTCCCCGCCGCCGGGTTCCTGATGCGGTCATTCGTCGTCTTCCACGACTGTTCACACGGCTCGTTCCTGCCGTCCAAGCGCGCCAACCTGTGGCTCGGTACCGCGCTCGGGCTGCTCGTCTACTCCCCCTTCATGCGTTGGCGGCACGATCACGCCAGACACCACGCATCATCGGGAGACCTCAACCGTCGCGGCGCGGGAGATGTCCGCACGCTCACCATCGCCGAGTACGGCGCGCTGTCCGGGCGCGGCCGGCTGGCATATCGCCTGCTTCGCAACCCCCTCGTGATGTTCGGCATCGGTCCGATCGTTGCGCTCCTCATCGGCCCCCGCATCGTCGCGCGCAATGCGCGCCCGCGGATGCGCCGCAGCGTGATCGGCACGAACATCGCCCTGGCCGTGCTCGTCGGAGCGCTCTGCTGGCTGATCGGCTGGCGCGACTTCCTGCTCGTGCAGGCCCCAACCGTGCTCCTCGCCGGCTCGGCCGGCATCTGGCTGTTCTACGTCCAGCACCAGTTCGAGGACGCCTACTGGGAGAGCGCCGAGAGCTGGAGCTACGCCGAGGCGGCGCTGCGCGGCAGCTCCTACCTGAAGCTGCCGAAGGCGCTCCAGTTCTTCTCAGGCAACATCGGCCTGCACCACGTGCATCACCTGAGCGCCCGCATCCCCAACTACAACCTCCAGCGCGCACACGACGAGAACCCGATCTTCGAGAACGTACCGACGCTCTCCCTGCGGGATGGTCTGCGTGCGGTGCGCCTGAAGCTGTGGGATGAGGATCGTGGGCGCCTGGTGACCTTCGCCGAGGCTCGCAAGCGGACCGCCATTCCCTCGGAGGCTGTTTGACGCTTGCTCACGTGCTTGAGGTCCCCATGCGGGCCGGCAGCTCGACCGACCGGCTCCTCGAGCAGGCCTGCGGCTGACACGCGACCCGGGACAGGTGCCTGGGTCCAGCAGGCCCGCGACGCGCAACGATGCGTCAGTTGTTGGCGAGGATCGTGAAGAAATCGCGGCTGTAGGGCGCGAGAAACCGACCAGGGATTCCCAACTGGCCCGGCACGACGGGCACGGCGCTCGGCACGCCCCGATGATGTATGTAGAGGTATCCCGCGACCCACTCCGGGTTGATGTCGAGCTCCACCGCGCGCACGACACCCGCACCGACCAACGCCCGCGCGATCATCGAGGGCGACAGGCTCTCCCCGGCGGCCCACACGAGCTGACCTTCACTGGTGATCCCCAGCGCCGAGCGGGCCACATAGGGCCCACCTCCAAGCGTTCCGCCCCAGCAGCCCTCGATGCAGTCATGGACCGTGGGCGCGGCCACACCGTGTTCCACCAGCAGGTGCAGGTTCTGCAGCACCGAGACCACCCCCGGTTCGCGGGCCGGAACGCCTTCCTGCCAGGCGCCGATGTCCGTCGTGCCGTTGCGGTAAGTCACGATCGAGCCCAATCCCGCCGTGAGTGCAACAGCGGCGCGACCGTCCGCCACGAACCCGACGGAGCCATAGCTGAACTTGAAGCCACCGTTGAAGGCGGCCAGCACCCGATGAATCTCGCTCGCCCCGATATGGTCCCCATAGGTCCAGTTCTGCCCTCTAGGTTCACCGGATCCCGCGTGCAGAGTCAGGTGCACCAGCCGCTGGTCGAAACGCAGCAGCGTCACACCGGACCGTTGTGCGATCCAAGCGGCGGGCTGGCCGCCGATGCTCGCAACCGGCTTCCACGTGGATTCCGGCTGAGCGGGTTCCGTGACGAGAGGAGCGCTCGACACGGGCGCGGGCGTGTGGCCATCACCTTTCTTCCCAGCGGCGTTTGACTGTCCTGCACAGCCGCCCACCACCACCGCCAGCAGCATCGCGACGATGCTCACCGGTGCCAGCTTCATCTTTGGGCGGACCTTTGTCACAGTTGAGCTCAACCGGTGCGTGTCAGGAAGTAGATCCGGGCCGGAGGGATCGCCTCCCACGAGAAGACCGCCCATTTCCGCCCGCGGTATTTGAGGCTGCCCCTGTGGGGGATTCTCGCCGGCCCGGCACCGGCCAGACGCACCGATCCGGACCTCACGAAGACCATGCCGCCAGACGCTCCCTGGAGCACGATGCGCAGATCGTTGTAGTGTGCCGGTAGGGGTTTGAAGCGAGCGGCGATGTGGTGGGCGACGTTGCCCCACGCCGCCAGGCGCACGGACGCGCAGCCGCGCGCGGCGAGCGTGCTCGCCGGGGCGGGCACGAACAGCGCCACCTTCAGCGTGCCCGCCGGGAACGCCGCTGTATCGAACACGACGGCCTGATATTTGCTCCGGCCGACAGTTACAGTTTCTCCGTTGTTCACCGAGGTGGGCGGTGGCTTCAGCGTTCCCATCACGAACGTGCCGGGTGGGCGTGGGGTGCCGTACAGGTCGATCGGGATGCCGATGAAGCGGCTGACGAGCTTGACGTAGCCGAGATCGTCCTGCACGGACATCACAAAGCTACCCACGGTCCTGCCCTTGAAACGCAGCGTGCCAGATACCGGGGCGATGATGTCCGGCCCGCCGACGTCGGCCAAGACGCGCCCGTGCTGTAGGACGCGCAGCCGCACGATGTGCCAGCGCGGCGTGTAGACGAGCGTGTGCACCGCCGCATACACCGCCGGTTGGTCTGCGTTCGCGAGCGCCGTGAGCAGTTCAGCGGAGCCCGTGATGTGGGCGATGTCCGCGCTCACCTTCTTGCCGCTCAGCTCCGCGGCATAGATGCGCCGCGCGACGAAGTCATCGACGCCGGCGATCGTGGCCGCGCTCGCCTGACCGCATTGGGCGCTGGACGTGGCGGCGTGTCCCGTGGAGGGGAGGTCGACGTCGAGCGTCATCGCGAGGATCGCGACGATCACCCCCACGCTCAGCAGTCCCGACGCGAGTCCGCGCTGCCTGCGCCGGTGCCTTTCACCGAACATGCCAAAATGTTCGCTCGCGAGGGTTAGCGCCACATCAGCGACACGTGAGAAATATCACATGTAGGTCAGCTTTCGGATGGGCGCGCAGCCCGGGTTGACCAAGTCAGCTGTGTGAGGGCGTGATCAGCCCTGTCTCGTAGGCAAAGACGACGATCTGCACGCGGTCGCGCAGCCCGAGCTTTGAGAGGATGTGACCGACGTGGGACTTCACGGTGGCCTCGGAGAGCACGAGGCGCTGCGCGATCTCGGCGTTTGAGAGGCTGCTTGCGAGGAGCAGCAGAACCTCGTGCTCGCGCGCTGTCAAAAGCGTCAATCGCTCGTGCTGAGCGTGATCGGGGTGAGTAGAAACAGGGAGGCGATGAGCATAGGTGGACAGCAGCCGGCGGGTGACGCTCGGCGCCACGACGGCGTCCCCGCTCGCGACCGCGCGTATCGCCGAGAGCAAATCGGCCGGCGGAGTGTCCTTCAGCAGGAAGCCGCTCGCTCCGGCCCGCAGCGCCGCGTAGACGTACTCGTCCAAGTCGAAGGTGGTGAGGATGATGATCCGCGCGCTGCTGGAAGACTCGACGATCCGCCGGGTTGCCTCCACGCCGTCCATCTCCGGCATGCGCACATCCATCAGCACAACGTCCGGTCGCAGCCGCTCGGTGACGGCGACCGCCTCGTGGCCGTTGCAGGCCTCTCCAACGATCGACATGTCGGGTTGGGTGTCGATCACCATCCGAAACGCCATCCGCATCAGCTCCTGGTCATCGGCCAGCAGCAGACTTGTGCTCATCGCAGAGCACCCTCGGCGTCAGGGTTCAGCCGCAGGTGCACGCGCCAGCCACCCCGCGGCCTGGGACCGGCTTCGAGCTGACCTCCATAGGTCGCGGCACGCTCTCGCATACCGTGCAGCCCACGCCCACCCACGCCCGCCACGGCTCGTCCGCTGCCCGTATCGATGACCTCCAGCTCGACCACTCCCGAGCGGCAGCTCAGCGCCAGATGCGCGCGGGTGGGACGGTCGGCGTGCTTGAGTGTGTTGGTCAGAGCCTCCTGCGCCACCCGGAACACGGTCAGCTGCACACCGTCGGCAAGCTCGCGAGGGTCGCCGTCGAGATCCATCGTCACCGGGATCCCGGCGGCGTTGACTCGTGCCAGGAGCTCGTCGAGCCGGTCGAGGCTCGGCTGGGGCTCGAGCGGACGGGCCTCGGACTCCTCGCGCAGCACGCCGAGCAACCGGCGCATCTCGACCAGCGCCTCGCGGCCCGTCGCCGAGACGCGCCGGGTAGCCTCTGCCGCACGCTCTGGCGAGGTGTCCATCGCGTAGGTAGCACCGTCGGCCAAGGCGATCATCACGCTCAGGTTGTGGGCCACGATGTCGTGCATCTCGCGCGCGATCCGCGCTCGCTCGGCGGCGGCGGCAAGCCGGCCCTGCTGGTCGCGCTCGAATTCCAGCCGCGCGGCCTTCTCGTGCAAGGAGGCAAGCAGCGCTCTGCGCTGGCGGATCGTGACGCCGAGCACGCCCGCCGCGGTCGCCAGCCCCGTGAGGCCCACCCAGACCTTAAGCGGCTCGGACGGCGACCAACGCACCGCCGCCATGATCGCTCCCAGCTCAACTGTGCCGGCGGCCAGGGCTCCTTCGATCAAGCTCCCGTCCAGAGCCACCCAGTAAAGGGCGATGAGCACCGCGGCATCGGCCCACTGGGGTCCGGCGAGCAACCACTGCGCCAACGCGACGAACGCGATCACGGCAAAACAAAGAATTGGGCTCAGACGGCGCAGGAGCAACGGGGCGCAGAGGGCGCCACAGAAGATCACGGCGAGCGTGTCGAGGCGATGCTGGGTCGCCAAGCCCCCGATGCTCAACGCCGCCGTGGCGAGGCAGATCGCGAGACCGATCGCGAATGGATGAGTGGCGCTCAGCCTGCTCAGCCGCTCAGCGCGCCCGGTCAGCCAGGTTGAGGCAGGCTCTTGCGCGGAGTCATGCATGTCTCCATATTGGCGGTTCGCCACGAAGGGATCGCGGACGTGGGTCCACATCGCCCCCGTCATCTTTGCTCCTACTCGAACTCTATGTCGAGAACCAGCCCAGGGTTTGACTGTGGTGCGACGTGCGCGACATGCGGTTCGCCCTGAATGTCGCACTTGGTGATCGCCACGTAGGCGACGAGGCCGAGGAAGACGATCAACGCCAGACCGCTGACCGTGCCGTCCCCGAGACCCAGACCGGTGATCGAGTGCGGCTTTGAGAACCAGTCCGCGAAGGAGGCGCCGAGCGGCCGAGTGACGATGTACGCGAACCAGAATGCGACGATCGGGTTCATATTGAAACGCCACCAGCCGATCGCGGGGACGGCGATGATCGAGGCGAACAGCAGCACCGAGTCGAAGAAGCCGAGGCTCAGCGAGATCGCGGTCAGATCGCCCGCCGCTGTGCCAAGCGCAAACGTCGCCAGCACCGCGGCCCAGTAATAGCCCTCGCGGCGGCGGGTGGTGATGCTGTGGATCGACAGCGTGCCCTCGCTGCGATACCAGAAGAAGAATACGGCGGCCATCACGACCGCGAATAGCGGCGTGGTCACCGCATAGGGAATGCTCGCGCCGTCGTGGATCCCATCTGCCGCCATCGTGCCGAAGATCGCGACCATCATCACCGCGAACCAATAGATCGGCGCCCGGTATTCACGTTGGCGCATCTGCAGCCAGATCGCGAACCACAGGCCGAAGATCCCGATCGCCCCGGCGATCGGGACGCTGTGCTGGCCGAGGAAGTCCGACATCGACTCTCCCATCCCGGTGGTCAGGAGCTTCAGGACCCAGAAGATCGCGGCGATCTCCGGAACCTTCGTCATGACCCGCCGGGCCGTGGATGTGGGTATGGGTTGGTCGGTCGACATCATGCGTCGCGACGTACGAGCAGATAGGCGGCGATCGCCAGCAGCACGATCGTGTATCCGCAGTACAGCGCGAACCCGCCCCAGGGGGAGAGCGTGTGCGCGTCCGGGACAGCCGCGGCGATCGCCCCGCCGGCGCTCGAGGGCAGATACGGACTGATCGAGTTGCCGATTTCGCTAGGGAGAATGTCGACGATGCCCGGCAGGACGAACAGCAGGCCGGCAAAGGTCGCGATGCCACCCGCGGTGCTGCGGATGATCGTGCCGAGCGCGACGCAGAGAATGCCCGTCACGGTCATGAACAGCACCGTCCCGACAAGCGTGCGCAGCGCGTGCGGATGGCTGAGCGTCACGTTCACGTGATGCTCGGTGAGGATCGCCTGAGCGCCGAAGAACGCGATGAGGGCGCTCGCGAGCATCAACACGAACGTCACCGAGGCGAACACCGCGATCTTCGCCCACAACACAGGCAACCGTCGTGGGACCGCCATCAGGCTCGAGCGGATCATCCCGGTCGAGTACTCGCCGCTGATCACGAGCACCCCGAGCACACCAATCGCGAGCTGGGCGAGGTGATAGCCGCCGAGGCTGCGGTCGATCGAGTCGAACGTCGTCCGGTCGTGCAAGCTGAGCTGTGACCAGCGGCCCATCGAGACCGCCGCGATCAGCACACCGAGCCCCGCCATCGAGATCACGGCAAACAGCAGCGACCAGCGCGTCGAACGCAGCGACCACAGCTTCGTCCACTCCGAGCGCAGCACGTGTCCCTGGGTCACACGACCGGTGAAGGTGCGCCGGGTCGGCGCCGGCGCAGCGGGCAGCGTCTCGGTGGCGCTCATGCGGCAGCCCTCTCGTTCTCGATCGCCTGGTTCTCCTCGCCAGCGCTGGCGCGGTACTCGACCGACTCGCCGGTGAGGCTCATAAACGCCTCCTCCAGCGAGGCCTGTTGCGGCGTCAGCTCAGAGATCACGATCCGCGCCTCCAGCGCGATCTCGCCGATCTGCTCGCCGGTGAGACCGCCTACTTCCAGGAGGCCCTCCTCAATGCTTTGCACCTCCACGTCGCGCCGGGCCAATGCCTCGCGCAACTCGACGGCTTGGGGTGAGCGGACACGCACGTTGGCATCGGAGGAGGCGCGGCGCACGAACTCCGTCACCGAGGTGTCGGCGATCAGCCGTCCACGCCCGATCACGATCAGATGCTCGGCGGTCTGGGCCATCTCGCTCATCAAATGCGACGAGAGGAACACCGTGCGCCCTTCGGCGGCGAGGTTCTTGAGCAGGTTGCGGATCCAATGGATGCCCTCAGGATCGAGGCCGTTGGCGGGCTCGTCGAGGATCACCGTCGCGGGGTCGCCCAGCAGCGCGGCGGCTATGCCCAGTCGCTGGCCCATGCCGAGCGAGAAGCTGCCGACCCGTTTGCGCGCGACCTCGCGCAGGCCGACCAGCTCGATCACCTCATCCACCCGGCCGCGCGGGATCCCGTGGGTCTGGGCCAGCGCGAGCAGATGGTTATAGGCCGAGCGGCCGGTGTGGATCGCGTGAGCCTCGAGCATCGCCCCGACCTCGTGCAGCGGCGCCGCGAAGTCACGGTAGGCACAGCCGTTGACCCTCACCGTCCCACTCGTGGGTGCATCCAGCCCGAGGATCAGCCGCATCGTGGTCGACTTACCGGCCCCGTTAGGCCCGAGAAAGCCCGTCACGATCCCGGGCGAGACAGAAAAGCTGAGATCGTCAACGGCGACCTTCTCGCCATATCGCTTGGTCACGCCTCGAACATCGATCACACCAGCACCGTACGGCGTCCTGCGCGCAGCCACAACGTCCTGGAGGACCATCTTTGACGATCCACGTATCCACCTCAGGTCGCACTCGAATGCAACCAGCGACGCATCTCGGGACACGGTTTGGCCTGCGATGAGTTGCGGGCCAAAGCGACACCGATGTCGCTGCGACTGAAGTTCGAGTCCGGTTTCAACCCGCTGCTCTTGTCTCACGGTCGTAGCGGCCGGCGAGGTACTCGTCGACCCAGGCGCGCGTGCTGCGCCAGGTGCCGTCGGGCGCCTTGGAGGACTTGAGCCGACCCCGCGTCGCGGCCACGCGGAGCGCGTTTGCGGAGATCCGCTCGGTGGCCAGAGCGGGCAATGGGACCAGACGCGATGGGCCGGCGACTGCGGGGACGACGAACTTGTGGAGATTGTCGAGGATCGCGCGCGCGAGCAGCTCTCCGAGGGGGCCGTGGTCGCCCTGGTCGGCGCTCTGGAGTGCGGCGAGGTAACGCCGTCGATCGCCCTTGAAGATGATCGCAGGCGGATAGCCGAGCCTGAGGAGGAGCAGATTGAGAACGAGTCGGCCGGTGCGCCCGTTGCCGTCGAGAAATGGATGGATCTGCTCGAAGCGCGCATGCACCTTGGCCAGCGCTTCGGGCTCGATGCGCTCACCCTCTCGGCCCAGCGCCTGCACCTCGCCGATCCAGTCGGTGACCATCGCTGCGACCTCGGGCCACGGCGGTGGGCGCATGCCGCCTGGAAACGGCCGGATGTCGTGCTCGCGGAAGGAGCCGGGACGCTCGCTATCGCCGGCGCTCGAGTGAGGCGCTACGTCCCATGCGGGTGTGAGCGCGAGGCGGTGGATGTGCCGAAGCTCAGTCAGCGAGAGCAACTCGCCGCTGCACCACGCGCCGGGGTCGAGTGCCTGCCCGTAGACCCAGTTGGCGGCATCGGCGTATCCGCGCACCTCCATGTACTCCCTGAGCTCCTTGTTGCCGACCGCGCGGCCCTCCTCCAGCAGCTGTTCGACCTGCTTGAGCACAAGCGTGTTGCCCTCGATCGCAGTCGAGTGGTGAGCCTCCTCGAGCCATATCCCGCGCCAGATGTCGTCTGCTTCTTCAGGTGAAGGCAGTCCGCCGAGCCGGTCGCGCAGTTCGCCGATCTGCACCCACAGGCGCTCGTAGACGGCAGCTCGCGTAGGCCGGCCGCGGTTGCCCTTCGTGATTTTGTTCGGTTGAGGCACTATCCAATTGTACCGAACATCTTCCTAAAGTGTGCGGATAGGAACAAAACAATTGCACCGAACAAATTGGCTGGTCGAGCTCTCAGCCGCACGGTCGTCAGCCCGCCTCACATTCAGCGGCCGAGCTGGTCGAGGTCGTCGTCGACCGCCGTCGATTCGACGTCAAACGACCTCTCAACGCGGTTAGGGGGCGCGAAGCGTCCCGCTGTCGCGGCAAAGCTCACCACGCGAGCGACGTAGTGACGTGAGATCCAGCGACGCGTCAGCGTACGGGTGAGCGGAAAGAGGAGCAGCGCACCGAGGACGGCCGTGACGAACCCAGGCACGACGAGCAGCAGCGCCCCGAGAAATCCGAGTGCGCCGTCGAGCGCAGCACGCGCGGGGGCACGATGTTCAGACACCGCCAGCGAGACGCGATCGATCGCCGAGCGTCCCTCGATGCGCAGAAGCCGCACGCCGATCAGCGAGGCTCCGATCAGTAATACAACCGCCAACAGCCAGCCGATCGCCTGTCCGACCTCGATGAAGACGAACAGCTCGAGGATGGGCACTCCGATCAAGACAAGGAAGAACATCTCGACAGTGAGCCTACGCGCCCGGCGTGCGTGTTCCGGCGCGCGGCAAGATGACGCGTCTCGAGATCACGTAGAAGGGAGCCGCTTCATCCCTCCTCGAAGTCGATCACGCGTATGCGGCGCTCGCCGATATGAAATCCGAACCCGGATTTTTCTTCCGGAGAGTGCTCTACCTATCTACCTACAAACCGAGCTACGTCGGCGCGGGCGGCTGCCTATGAACGCGTCCGTTAGTTGACGCCTCCACCTGCTACCGTTATTTAAGTATTCGATGTATTTCGTAAATAAGGTCCACATCCGACCGAAGACACAAGCCAGATGGCATCCAACACAGACCGAGCCGGCTCCTTCGTAGCGCAATCAAGCGGGTACCGCGCCTTCCTGCCAGCACCGCTGCCGCCCGATCCTCCAGTAGCGCTCGAGGGCGAACTACTGAGCCTGCTCTCAGCTGCGGACATGGCGCTAGGGCGCCTCGACGGCGTCGTAAAGGTCATCCCCGACCCCGAGTTCTTCGTGGCGATGTACGTGCGGCGTGAGGCCGTCTTGAGCTCCCAAATCGAGGGCACGCAGAGCACGCTCGAGGACCTTCTCGAGGTCGAGCTGGAGCCAGAGGCCAAGAATCGCGGTGACGTCGGAGAAATCGTCAACTACGTCGCCGCAATGAACTACGGGCTGGCCCGGCTGGAGGAGCTCCCGCTCTCGCTGCGCCTGATCGGCGAGATCCACGCACAGCTGTTGAGGGATGGCCGCGGCGAGCGGGCGAGCACCGGCGAATTTCGCCGCACCCAGAACTGGATTGGACCGCCGGGAGCCACCCTCAAACAGGCCACGTTCGTCCCGCCGCCAGTCCCGGAGATGAAAGAGGCCCTGTACTCCTTTGAGCAGTTCCTCCACGGCGAACCCGCGCCGCCGCTGCCTAGTCCTCGTAGGTCTCGCTCACGCCCAGTTCGAGAGCATCCACCCATTCCTTGACGGGAATGGCCGCGTCGGACGCCTACTGATCACATTCCTGCTCGTTCACAATGGCGCCCTGCGCGCACCACTCCTGTATCTGAGCCACTACCTGAAGCTGCACCGCTCTGAGTACTACGACCGCCTCATGGCGGTCCGCTCCAATGGCGACTGGGAGGGATGGCTCGGATTCTTCCTGCGGGGCGTTGCAGAGACCGCAGGAGAAGCAAGCGACACAGCTGAGCAGATCTTCGAGCTCCGCGAAAGCCACCGCACGCTGGTGCTGAGCGACACTGGCGCCAACGGTGAGAAACTGCTCTCGCTGCTGTTCGGACGCCCCCTCGTCAACGTGAATCTCGTCACACGCGAGCTCGGCGTGACGTTCCCCACAGCCAATCGTCTCGTGGCCCGTTTCGAGGAGCTCAATTTGCTCTCGGAGGTCACCGGTCAGCGACGCTCGCGGGTCTTTCGTTACGAGCCCTACCTACGGCTGTTCGACGAACCGACAGCAGATGTCTTGGAAAGCCGACGCGGGGACTCGAACCCCGGACCCCTTCATTACGAGTGAAGTGCTCTACCAGCTGAGCTACGTCGGCGCGGGCTCTGATGCTAGCGAGGCAGCCGCCGCCTGTGGCTGCTCGCCGCCCGGCTCCGCGGAGTGCTCGCCGGCGGGTTTCCAAGCGCGCCGCAGCTCGGCCAGCAGCGACTCGCCGTGCTTCTCGCAGAATGCCGGCCCGATGCCACGGACCTCCATCAGCGCCTCGAGCGCTCGCGGGCGCCGCGCGCAGCAGCTCTTCGAGCACCGCGTTCGATGCGACCATGAACGCCGGCTTGCCCTCCGCGCGCGCCCAGCGCCACGCGCGCATCCGCTCGAAGTCGCTCAGCGTCCACGGGCGGGCCAGCCGGGACGCCGCGCCGCGCCAGTGGAGCCGCTCCCGCCCAGCTGCGCCGCGGCGGCCTCGCGCTCGCGTCGCAGCGGCGCCGTTCGCGGCCGCCACGCCAGCGCCGCATCCGGGTCGCACACGTCACAGCAACGACCAGTTGGGCGGCCCGCCTCGTCGTCGCCGAAATGGTCGAGGATCTGGCGTCGGCGGCAAATCTCCCCGCTGGTCATGTATCGCTCGATCGAGCGGTAGGCGTCCCATCCGCGGTTCTTCGCGCGACCTGATCGCCGCGAGGGCCTTGCGCGGGCTGCCCTGCCCGGTCAGCCGCACCAGCAGGCCGTCCGTGACCCGCCGGCTCCAGCTCCACCGCTCCCGCGCGCTCGGCGATCGACAGCAGCACCCGGTCGCGCTCGCCCAGCTCGCCGTGGCCGACCGCCGCGATCTCGCCGTCCGGCGCCGCGGCGCAGCCGCCCGACGTACGCCCTTACGTCCTCCACGCTCGTCTCGCGCTCTTTGATGAACCTGATCAGCCGTCCGAGGTCCATCCTCGCGCCGAGCAGCAGCGCGCGTGCCGGCTGCCCGTCGCGCCCGCCCGCGGCCCGCCTCCTGGTAGTAGGCCTCGAGGCTCGTCGGCAGCGCCCAGTGCGCCACCGTGCGCACGTCGGCCTTGTCAACGCCCATGCCGAATGCGTTCGTCGCCACGACGACCTCGGCGCGATCCTCCATGAACGCCTCCTGGTTGGCGCGCCGGTCCTCAGCGCTCATGCCCGCGTGATAGGCGACCGCCGCCAGGCCCTCTTCGCGCAGCCTCGCGGCGACCGCGTCGGTGTCCTTGCGCGTGCCGCAGTAGACGATCGCCGGACGTGCGCGCTCGTCGGCGAGCACATGCGCCAGCGCCGCCCACTTGCGCGCCACCGTGCCCTTGCCCTCCACGCTGACCACGTCGAACGTCACATTCGGTCGATCGAAGCCCGAGCGGATCGACACCGGCTCGTGCAGCTCCAAGCGCGCGGCGATCTCCCGCGCCACGCGCGGCGTCGCCGTAGCCGTCGCCGCCATCACCGCCGGACGGTCGCCGGTCGTACCCCTGAGCGATGCGATCGCCTCGTGCAGGCGCAGGTAATCAGGGCGAAAGTCGTGGCCCCACTCCGCCACGCAGTGCGCCTCGTCGACCACGAACAGCGCCACCTCGCGCTGCGCCAGCGCCGCGCGAAACGTGCCCGAGGCGAAGCGCTCGGGCGCAGCGAGCACCAGTTGCGTCTCGCCCGCCGCGATCTGCGCCAGCGCCTGCTCGTTGTGGCCCTCCTGCATCCCCGACGCCAGCATCGTCGAGCTCACGCCGGCCTGCTTGCACCGGCGCCACTGATCGGACATCAGCGCGATCAACGGGCTCACGACGACCACGAGCGGGCGGGCGGGCAACCAATCGGTTGCCAGAGCCGGCAGCTGATAGCACAGCGACTTGCCGCCGCCGGTCGGCATCACCACCAAGCTGTCGCGTCCGTCGAGCGCCGCCTGCACCGCCTCGCGCTGGCCGGGCCGAAACGCATCCAACCCGAAGCGCTCGAGCAGCGCCTCGGGGCTTGGAAAGGTGGCTGTCTGGGTTGACTGCTCCATCTCCCAGAAGCTACCCCTCGCTGCGGCCGGTTCACTCTCCCGCGACTGGATCTAGCCGAAGATGCGCGTCTTCGCCGCCCGCCAGCGGCGGTAGACGGGGCGCGTCGAGCGGTCCATGCCCCGCGCCGCGGCGCGATGGGCGCGCAGGGCCTCCGCCACACACGCGCGCGCCCGATCGACCTCCTCCGGCGTGAGCGTCTCTTGGTGGCGCTCCAGATACCCGGGCAGCATCCGAGCGGGTGTGACCCGCACTCCCTTGCGCCGCGCGAGCGGTTTGTCGACCCATGCACGACTGAAGACGAGCAACGGCTCCACCGGGACATGCGTCGCGCGTTCGATCGCCTTGCGCTGCGCCTGCGCCTGGCGGAGCGTGGCACCATGTACGCGCGCCACGCGCACGGGGCCCGGGTGGCTCTTGGTCTCGACAGTGAACACGCCGGCGGGGCCGATCAGGATGTGGTCGACATTGCCCTGGCCGAGGCTCGCGTCGTGAATCACGCGCCAATCCTCGCCCGCCATCTCGTCGAGCAGCCCCCCCACCTGCTCCTCGCCCGTGGCGCCGCGGTCATGACGCTCGACGAGCGGCAACACGTAGCGCAAGATCACGAACATGCCTGCCAGCAGCGCGATCTCCGAGCCCAGGAAGCGCACATCGCTCAGCCCGAATGCCCGGCCCAGAAACGCGGTCGCAACAGCCAGGACGCCGAGCGCCACCAGCGTGCGCATGCGCAGCCGCCGGACGGTCGTGCGCTCGTGCTGGCCGGGCGCACGGGCGGTCGGATCATAACTGGGGTCGTAACTGGCTAGCTGCATCTCTCCCCTTGCATCGGCCTATTCGAGACTACCCCTTTAAGAGCTTTCAAAACTGGGATAAGCCATCGGCAAGCTGAAGATTCGTCTTCAAAGCTCACAAGGCGGAATTTGAAGAGCTTGTGCTTGGCCTCACAAATCTCTCGCAAGAAGCGTGGAAACTCGCCCATTCTCCTAAAGCCGTGGCAGCGGCCCGTCGAAGCCAAGAACACCTCGCCGATCGCGTCGACCCAAGTCGAGCACGGATGCTTGTATGACCCACGACCAGGAAACAGCCCCCCCATCTGACGTCTGCCTGCTCCTGAGGGCCCACGCCGAGCAACGCTGGCTGAGCCTGGAGGTGGGTCCCGTCCTGCGCCAGCTGCGCCAGCGCGACTCCCTCCCCGAGGAGCAGCTCGGCGCCGCCCTGGCCTACCTCGAGGTCCTCTGGATCGAGGCCTCCCAGTGGGCCGCCGAGACCGACGCCGCCTACGCCGAGTTCGAAGCCTGTCAGCGCGCCGCGAAAGCCGACGCCGCCCGCGCCGAGCCAGACGCCGCGCCCGCCAGCGGCGGATGGACGCTACCCAGCAAGGCCCGCCGCTACCGCGTGGCCGTTCTGACCCTGCGTGATGTGTTCGGCCGCCAGGTCGCCGCGCTGCTCGGCCGGCGCCGCGCGCGAGCACGCAAGCTCCTGAGCACGACGCCAGGACCGCGAGCACGACCGGTACGCTCCCGCGGATGGCGATCCGCTTCGATCTGCAGTCTCATTCAAGGAACTCCGACGGCGCGCTCGAGGCCGCCGAGGTGGTGGAGCGGGCAGCGCGCGCCGGGGTGGAGCTGCTCGCGCTGACCGACCACGACACCGTTTCCGGCATCGCCGAGGCGCTGCGCGCGGGCGAGCGTTACGGCGTGCGCGTGGTCCCCGCGGTCGAGATCTCCGCGATCGACGCAGACGCGCAAACGCCACGCGAACTGCACATCCTCGGCTACGGCATCGACCACACCGGCCCCGTCCTCACCGAGAAGCTCGCCGAGTTCCTGGCCGACCGCGAGCAGCGCACGCTGCGGATGGCCCGGGCGCTTGCGGAGCTCGGCTTCGAGCTGAACGAAGCGGAGATCGAGGGACGTATCGCCGCCGGCAAGCCGATCGGCCGCCCCCACCTGGCCGAGGCCGTGCTCGCCGCGCCCGCCAACGCCGCTCGACTCGAGAGCGAGGAGATCGACGACATCGGCTCGCTGATCCGGGGCTACCTGATCGAGGGCAAGCCCGCCTTCCGCCTGCGCGAGACACCCACCGTCGCGCAGGCGATCGAAGCGATCCACGACGCTGGCGGCGTGGCGATCTGGGCGCATCCGTTCTGGGACATACCCGACCCGGACGAGGTGCTCGCAACTATCGACCGCTTCAAAGCGCTCGGGATCGACGGGGTCGAGGCGTTCTACGTGACCCACACGCAGGAGCAGACCGAACTGCTGGGCCGGCGCTGCGAGGAGCTGGGTCTGCTGAGCACCGGCTCATCCGACTTCCATGGACCGGAGAACCGCTTGTTTTCGCAGTTCCTTGCCTTCGAGCTTTATGGTCTCGAGCCCGACCTCGGGCTTCGATTAGCCTCGCTAGCAGCGCGGTAGCGATAGGCCAGCGGCCTCCAGGGCGAGCTCCTCGGACACGTTCAGGGCAAGACGCAGACGTGTGTCCTGTACGAGCTCGACAGCGCAGCGCAGAGACACGCCGGAGCGACCCTCGCGCGTCGGCGCCCAGCTCGGCGAGGCGGTCCACGGCGTAGACGCAGCTCGGGCGCGCCTTCGGCGATGCAGAGCACGTCGCGCAGCCACAGCTCCGCCAAGCGCAACGTGAGATCGAGCGCCTGCGTACGGGCCCGGCGCTCAGCGCGGCGACGGGCCTCAGAGCCTTCACGCTCGTAGCGTTTGCGCTCCTTGCTCGGCACCAGCTCGAGCTCCTGGAGCAGGCGCTCGCCCTCCGTTTCGCCCGCGACCTCGCCGGCCGCCTTGGCGACGTCGAGCAGCCCGGTCCAGCGCCGCTCGCCGCTGGCCCCGCGCAGCGTGCAGCGCACGAAGGCCTCGGCGCCCGCCCGCAGACCCTCCCCTTCCTCGCTCGCCAAACGCGCGGCCAACCGCGCATCGCCGAGCGCCAGGCGCGCGCACGCCTGCGCGCGCTCGGGCTCAGTGTCCTTCAGGCGCGCCGCGATCTGAGCCGGGGGCAGCGGATCGAAGCGCACCGCGCTGACAGCGCGAGGCGATCGTCGCAAGCACGTCCTCGCGGCGGTCGGTGAGCAGCACGCAGGTGGACGAACGGCGGCGGCTCCTCGAGCGTCTTTAGCATCCTGTTGGCCGCCTGATCGTTCATCGCGTCCGCCCCCTCGATCACGAACACGCGACGCGACGATTCGAACGGAGTGCGCGTCGCGGCCGCCACTACAGGCTCGTCGATGTCGCCGACAAGCATCTCCGCCGCGCCGCTCGGCGTGACCCAGGTCAGGTCTGGATGTGTGCCCCGCGCGACCCGCTCTGCGACCGTGCCCGGGTCGCGTGCTCCCTGCGCCAGCAGCGCGGCCGCAAACGCGCGGGCGATCGTGCGCTTGCCGGTCCCGGACGGACCGTGGAAGAGATACGCGTGCGACGGTGCGCCCTCGGCCCCAGGCCGGGCGTCGAGCACCGCGCGCGCGTGCGGATGCGCGTCGATCCCGGGCAGCGCCGTCGCGGGAGGCGGGGCCTCCTCGGGCCTGCGGACGTGGAGACGGTAGACACTGCGAAGCATCCTAGGGCCTATCGCGCGCCCCGTGCCCGACCGCCCGCGGCGACGTCGCTACCGTCCCACCGTGGCGCACGGCAAGCTGATCACGATCGAGGGCATCGACGGCGCCGGCAAGTCCACGCTCGCCGGAGCGCTCGCGCGCGAGCTCACCGCACGAGGGCGCCAGGTGGAGCTGCTGCGCGAGCCCGGCGGGGTGGACGTGTCCGAGCGGATTCGCGCGCTCGTCAAGGACCCAGCGCTCGCGGTGGCACCGCGCGCGGAGGCACTCCTGTACGCGGCCGCGCGCGCCCAGCTCGTGCACGAGCTGCTCGAACCGCTGCTCGAGCAGGGCACGCTGGTCCTGCTCGACCGGTTCGTGGACTCCTCGCTGGCCTACCAGGGCGCCGGGCGCGAGCTGGGTGTGGAGGAGGTGCGTCTCCTCAACGCGTTCGCCACCGCCGGTCTGAGCACCGACCGCACCCTGCTGCTGCGGATCGACCCGGCGCTGGGACGCGCGCGTCAGGACGAGCGGGCGCTGGAGCCCGACCGGCTGGAGCGCGAGGGCGAACGGTTCTTCGCGAGGATCGCCGCCGCCTACGACGAGCTCGCCGACGAGGAGCCCGAGCGAATCCGCCCGATCGACGCAGGGCAGGCTCTCGAGGACGTGCTGCGAGACGCGCTCGCGGCGATCGAGGATCTGCTGTAGCCCGCGCGGGCGATTAGCATTCACAGACAGATGGCCGGCAACAGGAGCTCAACACCAACCTCGAAGACGACCTTCCCGATACCGGCGTCGGCGAGGGTGCACCCGATCACCACCGCCTCGGGCACGATCGCGCCGGCCAAAGCGACCACCCCCACCGACGAGCCCAGCCACCACGACGATTCCCACCACGACCGTCAAATCGGTCATTGTCGGCCGGCCGGCGACGCACGCCGCAAAGCACTCCGAAACGCTTTCAACCGTCGCGATCGTGGCCGCCGTCCTCGCGGCAGTGCTGCTGCTGGCATGCATCGGCTGGGCGCTCGCGCGCCGGCGGGCGTTTGAGCCTCGCTGGATGCTTTCGCTGCGCCACGCGATGGCCGAGGCGGGCTTTCGCGCCTCGGCAACCTGGGCCGAATTTTCCGACTGGGTCCGCCTCGGTCACTGAGCTCGCAGCGCACTGCGCTCTAGCAAAGCAGACTTCAAAACCACGCTGTTTGGGCATTCACAGCTCGTGTGGGAGGGCTCGCACCGCTATCCTGTAGGTAGCTCGATCGCGCTTCGGACGGCTCGCAAAAAGGTCCGTCCGACCGGAAGCGGGATGCATCCTCGTTACCCCCAAAAACACTGTATTCGCGCCGCAAAATGGGGTTTTCGAGCGGCTCAACAGAGGAGAAAGTCCGATGGATGGCGCCCCGCAGACCGCATTTGCAGAGATGTCGACGCCGGCACGGCGCTGTCGATCAAACGATTGTTCACGCGCCCCGGCGTGCACCCGTTCGACGCCGTGGAGTGGGAGACTGCGTGACGCGCGCATCGGCCATGGCGACCGCATCGCGTTCGAGCAGACCGACGTCGAGTTCCCCAAGAGCTGGTCGCAGAACGCGACGAACATCGTCGCCCAGAAGTACTTCCGCGGGCAGATCGGCAACCCCGCGCGCGAGCATTCGGTCAAGCAGATGATCTCCCGCGTGGCGGGCACGATCGCCGGCTGGGGAGCCACGCGGGGCTACTTCGCCACCGACGAGGACGCACAGGCCTTCGAGGACGAGCTGACCCACATCCTGCTGCACCAGATGGCGGCGTTCAACTCGCCTGTCTGGTTCAACGTCGGCTTCGAGGAGAGCCCACAGTGCTCGGCATGCCAGCCTTATCACGCGCTGATCTCGACCCCGCAGGGCATGATCCCGATGGGAGAGTTGGTCGAGGGAGACGAAGTCGGTCGCGAGGTCTATGACTCGGGCGGCGTAACCCGCATCGTTGCAACCAAGGCGAACGGGCGCAAGCGTGTCCTCCGCGCCCGCTTGCGCAACGGAAGCTTCGTCGAAGCGACGCCCGACCATGTCGTCAAGGCGGTCGCCGAGCGCCGCACGCAGCCGGCATGGCAGCGGATGGATCAGCTGGAGGTTGGGATGCGGATGCACCTGCACCCACACGGGGCGATCGTCCGGCAGCCTGTGTCTGTCGGAGCTACGGCGACGTCCGGTGAGCTGGAGGACTATGAGATCCCAGTGTCGACCGAGCCAATCGAGCTGGAGATCGTCGCGATCGACGACCTCGGCGAGATGGAGGTCTACGACATCCAGACGGAGTCGGGTGAGTACCTCTCGAACAACGTCGCCGTCCACAACTGCTTCATCCTCTCGGTCGAGGACACGATGGAGTCGATCCTCGACTGGAACACCAAGGAGGGGATGATCTTCCGCGGCGGCTCGGGCTCGGGGATCAACCTGTCGAACATCCGCGGCTCGATGGAGCCGCTGGCCAAGGGCGGCACCGCCTCGGGTCCCGTCTCGTTCATGCGCGGCGCCGACTCCTGGGCGGGCACGATCAAGTCCGGCGGCAAGACGCGCCGCGCGGCGAAGATGGTCGTGCTGGACGTCGACCACCCGGACATCCGCGAGTTCATCTGGTGCAAGGCCAAGGAGGAGGACAAGGCCGCCGCGCTGCGCGACGCCGGCTTTGACATGTCGATCGACGGCGAGGGCTTCAAGTCGATCCAGTACCAGAACGCGAACAACTCGGTGCGCGTCACCGACGAGTTCATGCGCGCCGTGGAGAACGGCGAGGACTGGCACCTGACCGCCCGCGCCACCGGCGAGCCGGTGGGGGAGCCGATCCCCGCACGCGAGCTGATGCGCGAGATCGCCGAGGCCGCCTGGCGCTGCGCCGACCCTGGTGTGCAGTACGACACGACGATCAACCAGTGGCACACCTCGCCGAACAGCGGGCGCATCAACGCGTCGAACCCGTGCAGCGAGTATATGCACGTGGATAACTCGGCCTGCAACCTGGCCTCCATCAACCTGATGAAGTTCCGCCGCGCCGACGGGACGCTCGACACCGAGACCTTCGAGCACGTCGTCGATGTGCTGTTGCTGGCTCAGGAGATCGTCGTCTCACCCTCCAGCTACCCGACCGAGGAGATCGGCGTCAACGCACGCGCCTTCCGCCAGTTGGGGCTCGGCTACGCCAACCTCGGGGCCTACCTGATGAGCGACGGCATGCCATATGACTCCGATGCCGGGCGGGGCACCGCGGCGGCGATCACGGCGTTGATGACGGGCCGCGCCTACCGCCGCTCGGCCGAGATCGCGGCGGCGCTCGAGCCCTACGAACACTACGAGGTCAACCGCGAGGCGCACAACGGCGTGATGAGCATGCACCGCGACGCGTCCTACGCGATCGGAGACTCCACCTGCGCCGACGAGCAGCTGCTCGCGGCCGCGCGACGCTCGTGGGATGAGGCGGTGGAGCTCGGGGAGCGCCACGGCTACCGCAACGCGCAGGCAACGGTGCTCGCGCCGACAGGCACGATCTCCTTCCTGATGGACTGCGACACGACCGGCGTGGAGCCCGACTTCTCGCTGGTCAAGTTCAAGGAGCTCGTCGGCGGTGGGCAGATGACGATCGTCAACCGCACCGTCCCACTGGCGCTCCAGACGCTCGGCTACTCCGAGCAGTTGATCGAGCAGATCGAGGCGCACCTGGCCGAGCACGGCACGATCGTCGGCGCGCCCGGCCTGCTGGACGAGCACCTGCCGGTGTTTGACGTGGCCGTCGGCGAGCGCGCGATCTCCCACATGGGGCACATCAAGATGATGGGGGCCGTGCAGCCGTCAATCTCGGGGGCACTCTCGAAGACTATTAATATGCCCCAGGAGGCGACGGTCGAGGACATCGTCGACGCCTACACGCAGGCCTGGCACCTGGGCGTTAAGGCGCTGGCGATCTACCGCGACGGCTCGAAGACCGCGCAAGCGCTGCGCACCGATGCGCAGCAGGGCCAGGACGCGAAGGGCGCCGGCGCGGAGGATGTCGATGCGATCGTCGAGGCCGCGGTGGGCAAGGCACTTAGGGAGGCCGGGCCGCGCCGCAAGCGGATGCCGCGCGAGCGCGAGTCGATCACGCACAAGTTCTCGATCGGCGGGCACGAGGGCTACATCACGGCCGGCAAGTACGAGGACGGCACGGTCGGAGAGATCTTCCTGACCGACATCGGCAAGGAGGGCTCGACGCTGCGCGGCATGATGAACTCCTACGCCACCGCGATCTCGATCGCGCTGCAGTACGGGGTGCCGCTCGAGACCCTGGTGCAGAAGTTCTGCTACATGCGCTTCGACCCCGAGGGCATCACCTCCAACCCGGAGATCCCCTTCGCGAAGTCGATGCCCGACTACATCATGCGCTGGCTCGCCTCGCGCTTCCTGGACACCGACATCCAGGAGGAGCTCGGCATCCTCACCCCCGCCGTGCGCGCCCGCATGTCCGCCCAGAATACGGCCCAGTCGGTGAGCGCCTCCGACACGGCCGGCCCCACAAACGAGGATCAGCCCGCGAGCGCCGCCAAGAACGGCGCCCCAAAGGCCTCGGGCGGCAACGGCGGCTCCAGCGCCCCGACAGCCTCGCTCACCGACACGCCCCCCGTGGTCCCCGCCCGCCTGCAGGGTCTCGACCTCGGCCCGGCATGCAGCCAGTGCGGAGGCATGATGCAGCGCACAGGCTCTTGCTACACGTGTTCGTCGTGTGGCAACAACACCGGCTGCGGCTGACAGGCGCGATAGCCGGTGCTGGCCGAATCGGGGATGTGAGCGAAGCGAACGTCTCCCTATTCGGTCTGCGTCCTCAGTCGCTCGCGTGACCGATCGTCCGGGATCGGCCAGCACGCCACGCGGGGTGGGCGGGTCCCGTTCAATCTTGATCTGCTTGGCTCTCACGCCCGTCAGAGGCGCAGTGCCATATCCGACCTGACCGCGTAAACGCCCTCAGGTCAGGTCGGCAGGTGCTCGGGCGAGGCGGCGGCGTACTCGTTGAGTGTCACGCGGGAGTCGTCGCGGCCGAGCATGTTGATAAAGACGGCCGCGAAGGCGATGCCGAAGACGAGGAACTCGACGAAGCACATCGCCGCGCCGGCTAGGTGCTGGTCGTTGATGGCCGACAGGCCGTACGCGCGGGGGGCGCCGGCGTAGAGGGGGTACTCGCTCGCCGACAGCCACGTCAACGGCAGGCAGACGCAGGCGCTTGCAAGGCGGGTGAAGCCGAGCAGCGCCAACCGCTCGCCGTTGGGGCGCAACCGCGCGCGGGGGAGCGGGTCGATGATCAGCCACCACATCGCGAGGCCCGTGTAAAAGAGGGTGGCGTGCTCGAAGGCGTGGATCACCGAGTGCTGGGCGACATAATCGAACACGACCGGGATCGCCCACACCCAGGTGGCGAGCGTCCACAGCGGGATCGCGACCCAGGGCGAAGTGAGCCGCTCCAGCAGGCGACCGGACGGGCGCCCGGGCGCCACCGCCGTCAGCGCGCGGCGCGAGAGGCCGAGCGGCAAGACGGGCGAGCGCAGGCCGAGCACCAGCAGCGCCGGTGCGATATCGGACAGGAGCACGTGCTGCATCATGTGCGCCGACAGCAGGTATTTGTCGCCGATGTCGTCAAGCGGCGAGAGCAACGCCACGGCCAGCGTCAACAGCCCGCACACATATGGCAGCCAGTGACCGATGCCAGGCCCCTTCGTCGAGCGGGCGGCGGCGCGCAGATACATGCGCCGGTACAGGTAGCCCGCGGCGAGCAGCGCGACGATCACGATCGGGCTGAAGGTCCACGAGCCCCAGCCCGGGACGGACGAGCTCATCGGCTGCACCCGTCAGTGCTTGGGCGGCGGGTCGTGCAACGGTCTGTCTGTGGAGCGAGCGTCATGTGCTGGCGGCATCCTATCGATCCTCCGCCGGGACGTGACTTGAAGTCCCGCGACTCGGTCTCTAAGGCCGCCGGTCTGGTGCTCACGTGCTCGAGCGGGGCCGCCGGCCCAGTGCGCACCGGCCCGAGTTGGGCCGGTGAGCACGGGAAACCATGCGGCTTGGTCAGTTCAGACGCTTCTTCAGCGCGCTCGCCGCCGAGAATTTCGCCGCCTTGCTGGCCGCGATCTGGATCGTCGCCCCCGTGGAGGGGTTGCGTCCCTGCCGTGCAGCGCGGTTGCTGACGCTGAACTTGCCGAAGCCGGCGAGCGCAACCTCACCGCCGCCGGCCAACTCCTTGGAAATCGTCTCGATTGCCGCCTCCAGAGCCTCGCGGGCCTGGCTGGCGGCCATCCCTGTACTCGATGCGACCTGCTCAGCTAGCTCGTTCTTGGTCATGGCATCCCTTCTCGAGTGTCGTTACTTGCAGTCAGGCTAACCGCTGGTTAGGACGATTACACGCAAAACCGCCCCGTCAGCCCCCGATAGAAGCCCTAATTTCCGGGGAACTTGATCGGCGAGGCCGTCCTCAGGGGGCTCTCCTGGGCGCGCTCGGCCGCTCTGTGGACTCCGCGAGGGACCAGCGAACCGGCCGCGCACGCCGCCCAGAGGACGGACAGCCACGTCAGGCAGGCGAGGCCGACGTGCACCCAGACAAGCTCAGCCGGCAGATGCGTCTCATACTGATCCAACCCCACTAACCCCTGCAGGGCCAGCAGGATGCAGAGGATCGTCAACGGGCGCTGAACCTCGTCCGCGACGGCGCGACGGCGGGCCAGCCACCACAGGCCCACGGCAGCCAGGCTGAACACGAAGGCAATCTCGGCGTGGCGATGGATCACGAAGTCCATCGTCCCTCGCCCGTCGAAGTCCAGGCGGTTGATCTTCTGCCCGGGCGAGCCGCCCGCGTGCGGGCCCGCGGCCGTGGCGGCGGTTCCCGCGAAGATCGTCAGCGCACCGAGCGCCACCAGCGCGCGGATCCCGCGCACGATCGTGCGATCGACGGGGCCGGCTGCCGCCGCATCCGTGCCATGCTCGGGCTCGTACGCCGCCCGCCAGACGAGGATCACCGCGGCGAGCAGGATCAGCATCGACAGCGCAAAATGCCCCATCACCCAGCCGTAGTCCAGCGCGCCTCTGACGGTGAAGCCGCCGAGCACCGCCTGCCCGACGACCCCCAGCGGCAGCAGCGCCCCCAGCCAGACCAGGTCGCGGCGGTACGGCCGGCGGCGCAGGGCCGCCAGCCACGCCAGGCCCGCGGCGATCGACACGGGGAACGTGATCAGCCGGTTTGAGAACTCGATCACCGCGTGCGTATTCAACGGCGGGTAGACCTCGCCGTAGCACTTCGGCCAAGTGGGACAGCCCAGTCCCGAGCCCGTCAGGCGGACCGCGGCGCCGGTCAGCACGATCAGCGTCAGCGCGCCCAACGCAACGTAGGCGACGCGCAGGTACTGCGCCGGGGTGACGGTGTAGCCGTTCGTGCGCTCGCTCCATCGCTCTCGCCGGGTTTTCATCGACCTAAGTCTGCCAAGTCGGCCCCGGTGGGGTGCAGGGCCGGATAATGATCACGATGGACGCGCCTACAATCCGACCCTCGGCGCCGGGCGCCGTAACCCCGCGGGCCACAGAAGGCAGCGTCCACGTATGGCGGGCCGACCTCGAGGCGATCGAGGACGACCTCGAGGACTTGCTCTGTGCCGAGGAGCTCGCGCGGGCGGCGCGGATCGTGCATCCCCGTCACCGGGTCCTGTGGACTCGCTCGCGGGGCGTGCTGCGCGCGCTGCTCGGCCGCTACCTCGATCGCGACCCGCTGGATTTGCGCTTCGTGCTCGGCCCCCACGGCAAGCCCGCCCTGTCCCCTGAAGGGCCCACCCGCCCGGAGGCGACCGGAGATCTGCGCTTCAACCTGTCGCACTCTTGCGGGCTCGCACTCGTCGCGGTCACCGCCGGGCGCGCCGTCGGCATCGACGTGGAGGTTGCCGCCCGCCGCCGGGTCGACGAGCTCGCTGTCGCCGCGCGGGTGCTGGGCGACGAGCAGGCGCGGCGCCTGGCCGACCTTAATTCACGGGCGCGCGCGCGAGCGTTCCTGCGCGCCTGGGTCGCGCACGAGGCCGTCGTGAAGTGCCTCGGTCTCGGCCTCGGTCTCGCAACACCACTGGAAGGCTCCCCCCCGGCCGATCTGTGGACCGCGGCGGTGGATGTCGGTCCTCGCGCGGCGGCGGCCGTCGCGGTGGAGGGCGGGCCGTGCGAGCTGCGCTTCAGGGATTGGCCCGCCTAGATCCCGACGCCGCCGGTGAGGGTCGTCTGGGCGGCGTTCGCCATGAAGGCCTCGCCGCCGTCCTCGTATCCCAACGCCGCGCTCTCCAACGCCGTGCTTTCTCCGCCCCAGATATAGCTCGCCGCGGGGCGCGGGCGGTCCGGTTCGGCGGGGTCGGCGCTCGGTTCATAGAGCGCGCTGTCGCTTCCTTCGGTTTGACAATCCGGCCGTCTGCGTTCCTTCAACAGGAACTCGTAGTAGAAGACGTGCTCCGGCTTCGCGTTCTTGATCAGCTCGTTAACCAGCCAGTCCGCGCGCTTCGCCTGCCCCGATTCGCCGTTTTTGACGAGCCGGCCATCAAAATCAGAGCACTTCCTCGCGGCGACCTCCGTGAACCAGATCCGCTCATCCTCGCCTTTGTTGGGCAGATGCTCGCGCACGTTCTCAAACGGCGCTTCGCTCTCCTGTTCGATCGAGTAATACGGGTGCACCCCCCAGTTCAGCGGCACGGGATCGAGGTTCGCTATGTATTCATCCTCGTAGCGCGCCACGTCCGGCGAGTCTTCGAAATCGCCGGCGATCACCGTGCAGCCGTACCCCTGCCCACAGGTGGCGGACGCCTCGTTGGTGAAGTGGGCGGCATTCACCGCCGACTCATTCCCCTGTCCGTTCGGCTCGTTCCACGCCTCCAGCCAGCGGATCGGGTGCCCGAGCGCGCTCGCAGCACTCAAAATCTCCTGGAGCCGAGCTCGATATTCCCCCGGTAAACCTGGAAGCGAACCGTCGTAACTCGTCAACGCGATCATGGGTTTAAGTCCAAAACTCCCCACATCATTCAACCACGCTTCAAATTCAGTCAGATACCTCGGATATTTGCCCGACATCAGATTCCATTGCACGACATACCGCGCAAATGCGATATGCGAGCCGGGGTCGCCCACCCACGTCTCGTGGAACAGCCCCGCGAACCAGCTGTCGTGGAAGCCGCTGTCCCACGCGGGCAGGCTCTGGTCGGAGATCCCATCCACGTACGTCACCGCCCGTGCGGGCACGCCGGCGCAGGCGAGACTCAGTGTCGTGAGGCAGACGACGACGCTCAGGCGAAGGGTCACCCGAGAAGGATAGGTCGCACGCCATCCACAGGGGGCTACTCTGGATGCGGGATGCGGTAGACGGGATACGCGTGCCACACACGTCCAGACGTGATACTGATGGACATTCGCATGCCTGTCCTGGATGGTCAAGCTCGGTGCCCGCAACCGCGCGCAGCTCGTCGTGCTCGCCTACCGAGCGGGCTCGTGCTCGCGGGCGAGCTCTGACGTGAGCACGGTCGCAACCCCACCTTCCTCCGGCGGGCTGTCCGCGGGATCGATGCCGCCCGAGCCGCCGCGTCGCGCTTGGTGGATGGCCAGGCGGGTCCTGCTCGCGGCGGTCGGGATCGTTCTGCTCTCTGGCGGCGCGACCTACGCCGTGGCTCGCAATGAGGTTGGCAGGGTCGTCGAAGCGCTTGGCCAGAACAGGGCGGTGAAGCTCGCGCCGAAGGTGCTGGCTCCGACGAGCAAAGGCGAACCCGAGACGCTGCTCTTGGTCGGCAACGACGAACGCCCGCCCCCGAAGGACAACCCCGCAGGAGCGGTCCTGCCGCACTCCAATGAGATGCTGCTGGTGCGGATCGACCCGAGCAAGCCGACGATCTCGATGCTCTCGATCCCGCGCGAGCTGCGGGTGGCGTTCACGAGGCTGAACGGGGAGGTGGAAGAAAACCGCATCAACTCCGCCTACACGTTCGGCTACGAGGAAAGCGGCCGTTCGACTTCCGGCGGCGTGAAGCTGATGGTCGAAACACTCAAGCGCGTGCTCGGCATCCCCGTCATCAACCACGTGTTCGTGACGAACTTCAACAAGTTCAAGCGCGCGGTCGACGAAATGGGCTGCGTCTACATGACCGTGGACAAGCGCTACTACCACGTCAACGAACCAGGAGGCGAACAGTACTTCGAAATCAACCTGCAGCCCGGCTATCAGCGCCTGTGCGGCAAACAGGCACTCGAATTCGTCGCCAACCGTCACGAAAGCACCTCGCTGATCCGCGACGCTCGCGACCAGCGCTTTCTGCTCGAAGTCAAGGCTGAGTATGGCTCCACGCTCTTTGAAGATCGCGAAAAGTTCGAGCACATCCTCGGCAAGTCGATGGAAACCGACCTGCATGGCGAAGAAGGAGTGCTGGCGCTACTCGAGCTGCTCGTCGAATCGGCGGGTAAGCCGGTGCGCCAGGTGCCCTTCCATGTCACCCTGCTGCCCACCTTTGACACCGCCACGCCCGAACAACTCCACGAAGCGACGCAGTCGTTCCTGCACGGCACCGCCGCGATCTCCAAGCGGAAGCTGAACGAGGCGGTGCACAGCACTCGTCCGCACGCTCGCGGCAGCGCTGCAGGGCTTTCCCTGACACCGACCTCCAGCGAAGCTCTCGCGCAGGCCCGCTCGGCCTCACCGCAACTGCCCTTCCCGCTCGAGTACCCCCGCGCTCGCGACGCCCTCGCGGGCGCCGAAGGAGACACCCTGCGCCTGTACAACATCCACGACCAGCATTCTCGCCCCCACCCGACCTACGTGATCGTGATCGACCGCGGAGGACTCGGCGAATACTACGACGTGCAGGGCAGCACCTGGACCGACTCGCCCCTTCTGAGCGACCCGAGCCAGACCGTCCATATCGGCTCGCGCACATATGACCTCTACTACGCCGGCGAACAGATCAGGACGATCGCCTGGCACGAAGACGGCGCCGCCTACTGGATCCAGAACACCCTCACCAACGGCGTCTCCCCGCGCGAGATGCTGGCGATGGCCGAGCAGACCCTGCCCGTCATCAGCGCACGTTCCAACAGTGCCCAGCCGACCTCGGCGATCGCGAACCTGCGCAATGTCAAGCTGCCCCCGCGAGTGCTCGCCGCCACCAGCCTGGCCTCCAAGCTCGAGGCCGTGCTCGGCTTCGCGGGCCTTATCGCCGTCGCGCTCCTCTCACTGCTCTTGCTCGCCCGCCAGCGCAAGCTGATCCTCCTGCGCGAGCAGGTCGCACACGCGATGATGCTCGAAGCCCGCCAACGGACAAACCGCTAATGATGCGAGCCTTCGGGCAGGTGCACGATCGAGACGTTCGCGCGCGAGACGTTGCGCAGCTTGTCGTAGGCGAGGATCGTCAGCGTGTGACGGCCGAAGGAGATGTGCCTCGCGCCCGACCAATGAATCTCCGCGAACACCGTGTGCGGGTAGCCGCGCCCTTCGACGAACGGGTCGAAGTTGCGGATCGAACGACCGTCGTACAGCAGGCGGATGCTCTCGATGCCCTGACCGTCGGTGGCCCTCACCTTGATCCACAAGTGACCCGTGTAGCGCTGGCCGTAGCTCGGTGTGGCCACCGTGATCCGTGGACCGGAAAAGTCTCCGCAGGCGCCTTTCATGTGGTCGCCGCGCTTGATGTAGCGGCGCATCGCGGCGTAGGAAAGCTTGTGCGAGTGGTTCGCGCGCTCGAGCCCCGAGTCGACCACGCCTTCGTCCTCGATCGGATACCACAAGCCAAGCTTCACGTAGGGCGCCTGGGCAAGACAGTGGTAGGCCTGAGTGAGGAACTCGGCCTGCCGGCCTTCGGTCACGCCCTCCGGCTTCTGCCCCGCGAACGCGCCTTCGGTGCACACCGAGGTGCTCGTACGCCAGCTCATCTCGGTCATCCAGATCGGCTTGTCGTCTCCGTTGGCAATCTCGGTCGCGTGCACTTCGCGATAACCGATGAACGAGTCCTCGTCCAGCTGCCCGTTGTTGTCGCGCAGAAAGGTGAACGGCGAGTTCACGTCGCAGGCGGTGTCGGTGTGCACGCCGATCGCGTCGAAGTAGCCCTTCCCCCCGGCCTCGTAGACACCCTGCAGGAAGTTGTAGTCGTTGCCCGTCAGCCCCCCCAACACGACCTTCGCCGCGGGGTCGGCCGACTTGACCGCCGGATAGGCCGCCTGCAACAGGCGCGTATACCCAGCCGGGTCGGGGGCGCCGGCCCACCACCCCGACGAGTCCTCCTCGTTCCAGATTTCATACGCCGCAACTTTCCCCTGCCACTGCCCGGCGAGGAAGTGCAGGATGTTCGCGTAGTCATAGGGGTTGCTCGGCGGGGTGTTCAGCGCGGCCGAGCCGCTCTCCCATGAGGGTGTGTCGACGAAGTCGACGATCGCGTGGGCGCCCCTCGGCAGGGAGTCGAGGAGCCGGTCGTACTCACCGAGCCAGTAAGCGGAATGGACGCCCTGCGCCGGTTCGAGATCGGGCCACGGCGCGAACACACGCACCCAGTGAGCCCCCAGCGCGGTGGCCTGGGCGAGCGCCGCCGGTTCGAGGCTGTTCAAGTTCACGCCGGCTTCGGCGGCATCCGCGGGCGGGGTCAGGCCTGAGGAGGCCGCCGCGGCGAGCAGGCAGCCCGCGAGCAGGGCGGCTGTGAGCAGGCGCGTCAGGGGACGTAACGGAGCGGGGAAAACCACGACACTTCCTCTATCGGCACGAGGCACGCCTTATTTAGGGTAGATGCGGCGTGGTGGCCCAACGACCGAGAACACTCAGTGACACTGTGTGTTACAGTTTTGCCATGAGCGATCACTTCACCCTCCGCTTGCAGACTGGGGCGGGTGACCGTCTGCGCAGAGTCGCGCGACGCTCGGGCGTTGCGCCGAGAACCCTCGCGCAGCGCTTTGTCGATGAGGGCTTGCGCCAGGCAGATCATCCGCTGGTGCGCTTTGTGGACGGCCCGAGCGGCCGTCGCGCCGCGCTGGTCGGCAGAGGGCTCGACGTGTGGGAGGTGATCGCGACGGTGCGCGACAACAAGAACGACCTCGCAGAGACGGCCTCCTACCTGGGGATACCCGTCGGCCTGGTGGAGGCGGCCGTCAACTACTACGGCGAGTACCGAGATGAGATCGACGAGGAGATCGCGCTCAACCAAGCCGAGTGGGAGCGTGGCTACGGCGCTTGGGAGGCAGGACAAAGAGCGCTCGCTTCGTGAAGGCGCTGCTGGACGAGCAGCTCTCGGACCAGATCGCCCAACTGTTGCGCGAGCGCGGCTTGGACGTGCAGGCGATCGTCGGGCGGACTGATCTACCTCAGGCCCCAGACCACGAGGTCATCGAGACCGCGTCGCGCGAGGACCGGGCGGTCGTGACGAACAACGTCAAGGACTTCCGGCCACTCGCGGCCGAGCGCATCGCGGACGGCCGCGGTCACGCCGGCCTGATCCTGCACCCAGCCGCCCACGACCGCAGCCGTGACGCCACCGGGAGGCTGGCCGATGCGATCGAGGCGGTGATGCGCGCCAATCCCAAAGGCATCGCCGGAACGGAGCGCTGGCTCGCACCGCTGGAATGATCTCGACTCGGTGACAGAGACCGTGCCGCGTGAGCACTTGGTCAGAGCCATGAGTTGCAAAGTCATAGTTTGCAAAGTCATAAGTTTGCAAACCATAGGTTTGCTAATCTGTCCGAATGATTGATCGTCAAGAGGAGCTCGATCGGCTACGCGCCGCTGCCGCGGAAGCGCCTCAGCTTGTCGTGATGCGTGGGCGTCGGCGTGTCGGCAAGAGCTACCTGCTGGACCACAGCTACGCCGAGCACCGCCTCGTGTACTTCCAAGCCGACGAGGGAGAGGCGCGCGGGCACCTGGACCTGCTGGCCGCCGAGCTGGGGCGGCTCATGAACGCCCCGATCGCCTTCGGCGACTGGAACGAGGCCCTCAGCTCCCTCGACGAGCAGGCTCGAGGAGCACCGCTCGTGGTGGTGCTCGACGAGTTTCAGTGGATGCTGCTGGCCGAACCCCTGCTGGACTCGATCATCATGCGTCACTTCGACCGGTGGGAGCGATCGCGAATCCCGATCACCCTCGTCATCAGCGGCAGCGCACTGAGCATGATGGAGGAGCTCCTGGAGGGCAACAGGCCAATGTTCGGACGCGCCGGCTACCGTCCGTTTCTACAGCCGTTCGACTTCCGCGACGCGGCCCTGTTCGCTCCTGAGAGCATGAGCGCCACACAGAAGCTGCTGCGATATGGAGTCCTCGGCGGAACTGCGCAGTACCAGGTATGGGCCGGAGGAGCCTCCATCCCCGAGATCCTCAAGCGCAGGATCCTGACCAAGGACGAGCCGCTGTTCGAGGAGCCGCTGCAGCTGATCAGGGGCGAGAGCGCGATCCGGGAGCCGGGCAACTACTACGAGGTCCTGCGCGCGATCGCACGCGGCGCCACGCATTTCAACGAGATCCTGCAGCAGTCCAAGATCTCATCAGGACAGCTCCTGACGGGCCGCCTCGATCGGCTGGCAACGCTGCGCTATATCGACGAACGCCGTCCACTCGGTGGCAACGGATCACCGAGCTGGTCGGTCAGCGACCCCTTCTTCCGCTTCTGGTTCCGCTACGTCTACCCAAACCGCTCACGCCTGCAACGAGGCAGGGTGCAGGAGACCTGCGACGCGATCCTCGCGGACATCGACAATCACATGGGCAGTATCTTCGAGCAGGTCTGCCGCGACTGGGCCGGACGCTACAGCTCCGACCCCCAGCTGGCCGGAGCACAGGACATCGGCGCCTACTGGACACGCACGCACGACGTGGAGGTGGACCTCGTCGCGCGCGGACGGAAGGGCATCGTCGCCGTGGGTTCGTGCAAGTGGTCGAAGAGAGCCGACACCCAGGATCTCGACCGTCTGATCGAGCTCCGCCGCCAGATCCGCGGTGCGGGTTCCGCGACTCTGTATGTCTTCGCACGAGACTTCCATAAGCGCCTCGTGGAGCGCGCCGAGCGCGATGACATACGCCTCGTCTCGGCAGACGAGCTGTTCGCCGAGCCTGAGGCAGAAAAAGCTCAGTAGCGAAACGGCAACTCGGCCGCGACCTCGGCCAGCTTGGGGGCCTGGCGGTCGCGCTCGGAGACGATCAGCTCATCCACCGGCAGCGGCCACTCGATCGCGATCTCCGGATCGTCCCAGGCGATCCCCCGCTCGACCGCGGGGTCGTAGTAGGCGGTCTGCTTGTACAGCACGTCGGCGATCTCACTCAGCACGCAGAAGCCGTGTGCGAAGCCGACCGGCACGTACAGGACCCGCATGCTCTCGTCGTCGAGCTCGACCCCCTCCCACCGGCCGTACGTGGGCGAGCCCTTTCTCAGGTCGACGTTCACGTCGATGATCCGCCCGCGCGCACAGCGCACGAGCTTGGCGACGCCCTCGCCGATGTGGAAGTGCATGCCCCTCACGACGCCCCTGCTCGAACGGGAGTGGTTGTCCTGGATGAACTCCTCCCCCTCTGCGATGCCCGCGTCTCGATGCCACTCGCGGCGGTAGGTCTCGCTGAAGAAGCCCCGCTCGTCAGAGAAGACCGCAGGCTCGAGGATCGTCAGGCCGGGGAGGCTGGTTTGGATCGGCTGCATGGGAAGGGAGACTATCGGCAGTCCGATCATCGAGATCTGCCGATCGGCAGAGCAAGCCAGCCGGGGCAGGCACTCAGCCAAATCGCAAAATCGCGCTAAGAATCGTGCTAAATATGACGGTAATCGTGCTAATTGGTAGCTAAATTAGCCTGACTGTGGCATGATTAGTACGATGTTTAGCTTCATCGACCTCGACAAGACCTGCGGTGGACAGCCCCGAGAGCTCGGCGTCGTGCTGGCCCGAATCGACACGGGCAAAGGTCAGGAGCGGCTCTACGAGGACCAGTTGCCCGAGCTGCTGGGGCAACTCTCCGAGCACGCCCGCGTCGCATCGATCACGGCCTCCAACGCGATCGAGGGTGTGGTGCTCGACCGCGAGCGAGCCGAGCGCATCGCTGACGGCGCCCGCCGTTTTCGCACGCGCAACGAGCGAGAGTTCGCCGGCTATCGCGACGCTACGGACATGCTGATGCGCCTCGAGGCATACGAACCGCTCACCGTTCCATTCGTCCTGCGCCTGCACCGGCTGCTGTTCGGTCACACCGACGGGCACGGCGGGCACCTGAAGAGAGAGGAGAACCTGATCGTCTCCTACGAGAGCGGTCGACGCACGACCGTCTTCACGCCTCCCCCACCGCGGGAGACAGAGTTCCTCCTGACGGAGTTGCTGGCACGCTATGAAGACGCCAAGCGCGAGGCCCGCACACATCCCCTCGTCCTCACCGCAGCACTGGTCCTCGACTTTCTTGCGATCCACCCCGTCGCCGACGGAAACGGTCGTCTCGCCCGACTCCTGACCACGCATGAGCTGCTGGCGCAGGGCTACGGCGTCGCGCGCTATGTGAGCATCGAGCAGCGGATCTTCGAATCGAAGAGGAGCTACTACGCGAGCCTGTATGAGTCGCAGCGAGACTGGCACGAGGGCGAACACAGCATCTGGCCATGGACCTCCTACCTCGCGAGCATCCTCGCCGGCGCCTACGACGCCTTGCAGCAGCGCGTCGCGGGCGCGGCCCAGAGCACTGGCAGCAAGCAGGAGAGGGTCCGGGATTACATCCTGCACCAGGCGCCCAAAGAGTTCCGGCGGCGGGAGATCGAGCGCGCCCTCCCCGGCATCAGCCCCGCCACGATACGGCTCGTCCTGGGCGAGCTACGAGACACGCACAAAATCAGATCCCAAGGCTCCGGCTCCGGCGCACGTTGGCACCGGCTGTAGAAGAGCAACCGAGCCGACATCAGTCAGGGCTCAGGTCCGTCCGCGGGCACCATCCAAGCGGCAGCGGACGAGCGTTCGGAGTACGCGCAAGCCGTCTACCCAGGTCAACTTCTTGCCCTCGTCGCTGGCGCGCGCCCTGTAGTCGACCGGAATCTCGAAGATGCGCTCACCGCTCTGCAGCAAACAGGCGACGATCTCTGCCTCGATCGCGAACCCCGCCTCGCGCAGGGGAAGCTCGCGGAAGAGCTCGGTACGTACGACCTTATGACAGGTCATCAAATCATGAATGTAAACATTGAACAAAACATTCGTGGCCAACGTGACGAACTTATTGCCCATCACAAACAAGAAAGAGTGACTCGTATATCCATCAAAGGCACGAACCCCACAAGCAACATTTGACCGGCCGTCCAGCAACGGCTTCAACAACCGACCCAGATCGGCAGGGTCATACTCCAAGTCCGCATCAAAGATCGCCGCGAACTCCCCCCGAGCCGCCGACAGCGCGGTACGCACCGCCGCACCCTTGCCTTCGTTGCGCTGATGATGCAGCACCCGAATCGGCAAGCTCTCCCCGAGGCTGTCCAGCAGCTCACGGGTGCCGTCCGTCGAGCCGTCGTCCACCACGACCAGCTCGAACGGGCAGCCGACATCGGCCGCCAGCGTGGTGCTGAGCGCCTGCTCCACCGTGCCTGCCTCGTTGAAGACCGGCATCAGCACAGAGAGTTGTGGCTGCTCAGTCTGGGCGCCGGGGACCACAGCGGGGAATGTATCGAAGGCGAGCGTGCGGGCCGCCGGTTCCTTTGGTCTTTGGGGCCGCCACGAGGAAGCTATACATATCTTTTGCCGTTATACGGTAAGAACGATAAGCCTTGGTAAGATCAGTTGGGATGGACCCCTTTGAGAACCCTTTTCGTCCTGGAGCCGGGACACCACCACCCGCCTTGGTGGGGCGCGACGAGCTGATCGACAAGTACAGCGTCGCCCTGCGGCGCACGCTGGCGGGGCGTCCTGGCAAGAGCGTTATGCCCATCGGCCTTCGCGGGGTGGGAAAGACGGTGTTGCTGAATCGCTTCCACAAGATGGCGCAGGACGAGGGCTTGACGGTCGGCTTCATCGAGGCTCCGGAGTCCGGCGACTTCAAGCGTTTGTTAGCCACGCGACTGCGTTCGACCTTGCTGGAACTGGACGACGGGCCGGTGTCGCGGGCCGTCAAGCGCGCGCTCGGGACACTCAAGTCGTTCACGTACAACCTCCCAGACGGAGGCGCGATCTCGCTCAATGTGGATGCGATCGCCGGAAGCGCCGACTCCGGAGTCCTTGCAGAGGACACGACAGACCTGCTGGTCGCGATCGGGGAAGCGGCGAAGGACCGAAAGACCGGGCTGCTGCTCGCCATCGACGAGGTCCAGTATCTCGCGGCCGAGGAGCTCGGCGCGCTGATCAGTGCCATTCACCGTACCGTCCAGCTCAGCCTGCCGGTCATCCTCGTTGGCGCCGGCCTGCCGCAGCTCCCTGGATTGGCCGGTAACGCAAAGTCCTACGCGGAGAGACTTTTCGATTTTCCCCACGTCGGCTCGCTTGATGACCCCGACGCGCGAGCTGTCTTGGTCCTACCGGCGGAAGCTCAGGGTGTGGCGTTCACCGACGAAGCGCTCGACATGTTGCTCGACCTCACCCAAGGCTATCCATATTTCCTCCAGGAGTGGGGGTATCACGTCTGGAACGCCTCTCCCAAGTCTCCTATCGCACTCGATGACGTGCGCCTGGCCGCCCCGGATGTGCAACACCAACTCGACAGGAACTTCTTCCTCGTTCGCATGGACCGGCTGACACCCGCGGAGAAGCACTACCTGAGCGCGATGTCCAAGCTCGGCGCGGGACCACACCGATCTGGTGACATCGCCGCCCAGCTGGGCGTGAAGGTCGAGAGCGTCGCCCCGCGGCGCTCAGCGCTGATCCAGAAGGGAATGGTGTACAGCCCCGCACACGGCGACACCGCTTTCACCGTCCCGATGTTTGACGACTTCCTCCGGCGCTCGACTCGGCCGGAGCAGTCATAGAAAGAGCACCACAAGCATCGCGCCCACCCCCGAGCGCACCCCGCCGGTGCAACTCCGCGGGAACCTGCTCGGTAGACGCGCTCGGGGTTGTGCGCCTGCCTTCGGCTATCTGCGTTTTGATCCTCGGGCGACTTCCTCGGTCAGGCGCCCGCCCACGGCGAGTGCCGACTCGCCGTCGGTGAAGTCGACCTCCAGGCGCATTTTCCGGCCGCGCAGGGGGCGCACCCTCACCCCGACACCGAGCACATCGCCCCATACCCTGGCGACGTTCATAGCGAGCGTGTCCGGATCGCGATCTCCCTCTCCCTGTCCTTGGTCAGGCGCAGCGTCTCTGGACACAGACCCACGACTGTCGGGCACAGAGTCGATGCCATTATTTTGACGAGCCCAATCCTCCAGCACTCGCACACTCCATCCCTCCTCGATCGCCCTGCGAGCCAGCTCCCCGTGGGACTCGTGATCCTTCGCCGTCAAAAGCGCTCGTCCGTGACCCTCGCTCAACTCCCCACGTTCCATCAGCTCGAGAATCTCCGCGGACAAGCCCAACAGACGCATCAGGTTCGAGATCGCGACGCGGCCACGCCCGACACGCCGCCCGACCTGCTCGATGCTCAGGCCGAACTCCTTCACGAGCATCGCGCAGGCCCTTGCCTCCTCCACCGGGTTCAGATCCTCCCGCGCCATGTTCTCGATCAACGCCGCCTCGAGTGCCGTCTCATCGTCAAACGGGCACACCAACGCGGGGATCCTCTCCAGGCCAGCGATCATGGCCGCCCGCCAGCGCCGCTCGCCCACGATCATCTCGTATTTGCCGTCCTTTAGCGACCGCACGAGCACCGGTTGCAGAACGCCGCGCTGGACGATGGAGCGTGCCAGCACATCCAGCGCCGCCTCGTCAAAGTACTGGCGCGGCTGCAAACGATTCGGCTCGATCTGCTTGAGCGCCAACTCTCGCAGCTCCTGGGGTTTAGGCATGGCTCGCTCCTTATCTGGTCGGTTGAGCTGACTTAGAAACTATCCGAACTCCTGGCCTCTCAGGAACATAAGACGCCTGACGAGCAGCTCGTCGACGCTGACGAACCGGGAGTTCGAATCTCTCTCCCTCCGTCCCTGAAGCTGAGGAGCCGCCGTACAAGGATATCGGCGGCTTGATGGACTTTCGCCCCAAACGTTGCACGGACAATACACATATCGTGTAACATCTGTGGCGAAATGGCTCTTGGTCGTCCGAACATCGCCGAGCAGGTCGTGCTCGATTACCTCACCGGCAAGCCCGACCGGACGCTTGACCGGCAACTCGACGAGCCGGCTATCCGCGTACTAGCTGCGCAGCGTGGCCTTCCTCGCTTCGAGCTGCCGAGCGTCATGAAGCGCATGCACGCGAAGCTCCTGCTGCACCCACTACAGCACGGGCGATGGGTCCTCAGCCGGGAGGCGCAGCCGACGAGAACGGCGCGGCTGGACGAGCTTGATGTCGTCGCTGATGCGGTGCTCCGCCGGCTCGACATGGACTACTACGTCTCCTGGCACTCAGCGCTTTGGCACTACGGCCTGATCGACCAGCAGTCGCGGCGCATCTACGTCGCGGTCACGAAGCGCAAGCGCCCAGTCACGCTCGGGCTCGCAAGCGTCCGCTTCGTGACCGTTGCGGAGCGCAAGTTCTTCGGTCGCACGCGCGTGGAGGACTTCGAGTGGCCGGTCTGGATGGCCACCGTCGAGAAAGCCCTGATCGACTGCCTCGACCAGCCCCGGCTCGCTGCCCCGTTGCCGGTCGTAGCGAATGCACTGCGAGACGCCTATCGCGAGGGCATCCTCGACCCCGAGCGGCTGGTCGCGGACGCGCTGCGATTCAATAGCCCCAATCTGAACCGCCGGCTGGGCTTCTTCATGGACCTCTACAACATCCCCGGGACCGAGCCACTGGCGCTACGCGTCGGGCGCACGTACGCCGTGCCGCTGGCACCCGGAGGAAAGCCCGACGGCGAGCGTCTCCCAGTCAACCGGCGCTGGCGCGTGTACGAGGACCCGGCGATCGTCGGGACCGCGCTGGAGCTCAAGTGACCAACGGTCCTGTCACGACTGAGGAGATCCTCAACGCAGCCGAGAAGCGCACCGGGCTCACCCGCCCGCAGCTGCTCGTGCTCGTCGCCAAGAGCGCCACGGTGCGATGGAGCCCGCCAGCGCATCCAGCGCCGCCTCCTCGAAGTACTGACGCGGCTGCGAGCGATTCGGCTCGATCTCCTCCAGCGCCAACTCTCGCAGCTCCTGTGGTTTAGGCATGGCTCGCTCCTTATCTGGTCGGTTGAGCTGGCTTAGAAACTATCCGAACTCTCTGGGTTGAACTAGAGGCGTGATCTGACTGAAAGAGTGGGCATGACGTTTACGTCATGTGGATATGACATAATCGTCATAGATGCGGATCCCCAGTCGCGATTTATTTCCCACCGATGCGCCAGTCCCGCTTGGCCGGATGATAGGCCGCCGTGGCGACGTGGACCGGCTCGTACTCCAGCTCTCCGGTGGCGCTCATCGGGTCCTCGCCGCTCCCAGGCGCACCGGCAAGAGCAGCGTGTGCGAGGCTGCCGTGGGTGTGCTGCGGAGCAAGCGCTTCTATACCGTCTCGGTCAGCCTCTTCAAGTACACCAACGCCGCCACGCTGGCCGAGGCGATCGCGCAGGAGACGCTCGCCAACCGCGGGCCGATGCACAAGCTCATCGAGAAGATCCGCGACGCGGGCGCCACCGTGGTCAAGGGAGCCGCGCTCACACTCGCGATGAAGACCCAGGCCGACCTCGGCGACGCCGTCGAGCTCGCGATCCGCCCCGGCTACGCCGCCCGCGACCCCGAACGGGCGCTGCGGATGGCGCTGGAGCTCCCGCAGCGCATCGCCGAGCGGGATGGCAAGCGACTGGTCCTCTTCATCGACGAGCTCCAGGAGATCGCCGACAGCGGCGGCGGCTATGGCGATGCGGATGGGCTCATGAGATTCATGCGCGAGACGCTGCATGGCTCCGAGCGAGTCACGGCGCTGTTCGCCGGGAGCTTGGAGCACATGATGCGTGAGTTGTTCACCAACCGTCAGCGTGCGTTCTATGGCTTCGGTGGATTCATGGAGCTCACGCCGATCCTCGCCGGCGAGTGGCGGGCGGGGTTGATCGAGCGTTTCACCGAGGACGACTGCGCCGTGGAGGTGCAGGCGCTCGATCGCATCATCGAGCTCGGCGGACTGCATCCTCGCGCGATCATGTTGATCGCCCAGCAGGCCCATCTTGCCTCGATCGAGGCGGACATCCGCAGGATCGACCTCGGACTCGCGCTCAGCGGCTGGCACAACGCGCTGCAGGCCGAGCGCGCCCGCCACGTCGACGCGGTGGACGCCATCCGGCGCATGGGCCGATCCGGAGTCGTCGCGCTGCGCATCGCCGGCAACCTCGCCAACGGGCGGGCCGCCCACCACGGCGTGGAGTCGCAGACCGCCAGCCGTGCGCTCCGACATCTGCAGCGCGCCAGCATCGTCCACCGCTCAGGAGAGACAGGTAGATGGCAAATAGACGACCCGCTGCTGGCGACCTACATCCGCGAAGAGATAGCGACGTAGCTCGCCCCGGCCGCGATCAGCTGAGCACCGGCGAGATCGCCGAAACGGTGGGCATCTCTCGCCCAACCGCCGGCAAGCGCGTGCGGATCCTCAGGGACGCCGACCGCGTGGACGCTCGGCAGGCTTTGAGCGATACGCAGCCCGTCGGTTATCCACTGAGCTTGCAGCAGCGGTTCAATCGGCTGCTGGATTACGTCGCGGTATCGATCTGGGTGATCATCTCGGTTACGAGAGCGCCGGCGTCATCGACTGACTCGATCTCGAAGTTCTCCTCGCGGGCCATTTTCCGGTAGGGCGCTCGCCACGACTCATACACCGTGACCTTTGGTGGCCAAGACAGGCGCTCTACCAGCTGAGTTACGTCGGCACAAAAGGGGGCACGCGCAAACTCAGCGTCACGCCCAAAGCGGCATTCCGTGGCACAACGGCCGATCGTCTCGACTCAGGCCCGCCGATGATGAGCAGCTCAATCCCTATGCAACTTTGCTCTTGCGTGACCGGAGGTTCCAGCTAGTGATCCTCATCAAGTCGACGCCATCGATCCCTTGCTGAAGTGCCTCGAAGATGAGTGGCATCTCGACGTTGCCGCACTCGTTTCTCGCGATCGAGCCATCTCGCCAGCATGGTGGGTGCAGCTGGAAGTTTCCGGAGCTTTCTAGGTTCGCCCACCTATTGACGATATCCGTGAATGCCGAGTCGGTCTTGGGGCGTACTCGCCAAACCCGGATCCGCAGTGGGAACTCCTCGTTCCGCGTTGGCGTGTCGAAGAGCACGAAGTACACGCTGGGGTTTTGAAGGTAGGCGCTGAGTTTCGCGCGGTTGCCGAACCCCGTGTGATTCCAGCGAGGCACGTCGATGGCGCCGAGTGAGCTTGCAACCTTGATCTCGGATCCGTCAACGAGGTCATAACCCTTGCCGCGACTCCCAGGTCCGCGCCCCGGGATGCCGGAAATCAGCGACACGAGGTGCTGCCCAAGGTAGCCGGAGTCCAGCTGGGAGGTTTGCTGTGTGACTTTCTGCCAGCCTGTCAACTGGCGGTATTGCGCGAGTACGACGTTCTCGATGAAGGACTTCGCGAGAGCCGCACGGGTCGGCTCGTCGTAGGGGATCTTCGCAACCGACATGACTCCACCGGGTTCCTTGCGGCATGGCCGAATCCTTCTGTCAAGCGAAGTGCTGCAGCCTGGCAGGCGATCAAGGGGTCCGCCGCCGCGCAGCCTATTCTCGTCCTCATGAGCGAGTTGGCGCTATTCCCGGGGGCACTCGCCGAGCTGACGACAGAGTCGCCGCAAGCGGATCTCCACCGGCAGCTTGACGGGCTGCACCAGATGATCTATCGGCGCGGAGGGATTAGGCCCGTCAACGCGGCCATCGAGGAGCTGGCGAAGCTCCTGCTCATGGAGTTGAAGCTCGCTGAGGACCCGACCTGTGAGGTACCCGGCGTGGGGGCTCTGCACGAATTGCTCGATCCCGACCGTATTGCGGTGAGCGATGACGTGGTCGCGGTCAAGGATGCGTTTCGCTATGTAGCGTCGCTGCCTGAGTATGCTGGGCGGCTTCCAGCCGGCGGGAGCCAGCCCATCTGGCCTGAGGACGAACCGCTGCGGATCAGCAGGCCGGACGTCGTTGCCGAGGCCATTCGCATACTTCGCGCCCAGGTGAGATCAGTCGACAAGGGACAATTCGACGTGATCGGCACGGCATTCGACATCTTCTTGCGGGGCCGCTACGACCACGCAGGCGGTCTTGGAACGCACCTGACGCCCCATACGGTCGCTAGCTCGCTAGCCCGGATTTGCGCCACCGATCTTGACGTCCTCGCCCAACCGTTCGACGGGCCGATTGTCGGCGACCCGTGTTGCGGCACGGGGCGATTCCTGATCGCCGCCGTGAACGAACTAGCCGCTGACGCCGATGATCCACGGCGCCAGGATCTCATCGAGCGAGGCCTCTTTGGCGCGGATCAGTCCGCGTCATCGGTCGCCAAGGCGCGACTCAATCTGCTGCTTCTCGGTGGTCGCCGGCCCAACGTGTTCACGGTCAGCGACTCGATCGTCGATCCGCATGTTGACGCCCTCCGCGGTCAACTCCGCCTAGTCCTCACGAATCCTCCGTTTGGGGACGGCAAGTACGACTCCGAGGTCGGGATCGAGCGGGCCGCGGCAGCGTTTGAGACGCTCGCTGGGAAGCGCCGGATTGATCCGGCACTCGCGTTTGTGGCTCGGTGTCTTGAGCTGCTCGCAGACGGAGGGCGCCTCGGGATCGTCCTTCCAGACGGGCTCGTCGACGGTCCTGTGCTTCGGCGAGGCCTCCTGGGGGCCGAGTCCGTTCGCATTTGCGACGTCAGCGTCGAGGCAAACATAAGTCTTCCTACGGCTACTTTTGCGCTCGCCGGAACAGTCGCTAGGACGAGTGCGTTGGTGCTTCGCAAGCAGGCTGCCCAGAGAAGCCATATCTTCGTTGCGCGTGCCGAACACGTTGGCTACCTAAAGCAAGGCTCAGCCTCAGTGCCGGACCCCAAGGGGGACGACCTGCCAGCAATCGCTGACGCAGCGACGAAGGTGTTGTCACGTAGCGTGGTTGACGCGGCAGCAGGTGTGCGCTTCATCTGCCGATCGCCACTTGCCGCCTTGATTCCTGCGCGCGACGCTACGACGCTCGACCCCGCGCGGGTGGATCCCGACGCGGTTTCAGCCCGCGATTCTTTGCGCGCGGCGGGCACTTCCTTCCGTGCCATGCTTCAGCCCGTAAAGCGGCGTCAATGCAAGGCCAACGGAACTCTCCCGTTCGTGTCGGTGCTGCACATTGACGATCTCGGAGCTGTGGCGTGGCACGAGGCACGAGCGTATCGACCCTCGACTCCGGGGCTCGAAGCTCGGCCCAATGAGATTATCTTCTCGCTGTTGAACCCGCGCAAGCTCCGGGCGACGGTCATTCC
This sequence comes from uncultured Solirubrobacterales bacterium, assembly GCA_963813745.1. Classification (GTDB taxonomy): domain Bacteria; phylum Actinomycetota; class Thermoleophilia; order Solirubrobacterales; family Solirubrobacteraceae; genus Palsa-744. The sequence continues at coordinate 7,766 of CAWEZW010000010.1, read as the reverse complement.
CACTGATGTCGGTAGCGTGTTCTGCTCAAGCGAGTTCGGGGTGTTCGAGTCAGTAGGCGATCCATACGAGAAGCTCGTGCTGCTCCACCATCCGCTAGTCAGGGCGCAGCTCGTCCCACTGGGCCGGGGCACCTCTAGCTCTCGCCGCAGAATCACGCCCGAGGACCTCCTTGATGTCCTAGTCCCGCGCCTATCAACGATTCAGCTTGCCTCGTATGCGACCAATGTTCGCGACTCCCTTGATGCTCTGAGGCGAGCGTCGATATCCGCGGCTGACGCCTACGCTGCAGGCGGGCAGTCAGGGGCCCAGGCTGGCGAAGACGCCGCGGGACTGGAGCCCGACAACAACTGATCCGCGTCGAGAGGATCGAGGGTCCGATAGCACGCCAGCTCATCAGAGCGCGCGAGGTCATCGCCTGGCCGGTCTCGTCGATCCTCTCTACGAGGAGACTCCGGCAAGCGTCAGCACTTCGCCGACTGTAGTTACCCATTCACGAGTTTCTCGCCGACCTCCAGGCCGGTGCGCAACTCGTCGCGGCAGGGCTGGACATGGATCAGCCGGTCGAGCGCCGCGGCGAGGTCGAAGTACCCGAGCGCGAGCACCTGGTCGGAGAGCTCGTCGCGGGAGAGTGGGAAGACTCCGTTTGCGATCAACAGCCACCGCGCGACGATGGTGAGCGCCGCACGCGATTGCTCACGAGCTGCTTCGAGGTCGCCGCTCTCGAGCACGAGCCGGGCAAGGCTGAGTCCGCGACGGGCCTGGATGAGCTTGCGCTCGGCAGAAGGCTCGAGACCCTTCTCCTCGATATACCGGCTTGCCGCCCGGAGGATCCCGTCGTCATGCAATACACATCCGAAGCGAAGCGTCCACTGGATGTAGTCATCACCGGCGACGAGCCGCTTCCAAAAGGCCTCTGCGCCGGCTGCATACACATCGACGTCTTCATCGACACCGCCCAAGCCGGGCCTCTCGCCGACGACCATGAAATCCAAATCGCTGCCCGCCGTCCGTCGAGCACGAACGGTGGAGCCGGTAAGCACCACCGCCTCGACACCCACGGAGAGAGCGCGCTGGAGGATCGTCTCGGTGACCTGCCGCTGAGCAGGGGTCTGCAGCTCAGACGCATGGCGACGATCCCCTCGCAATCGCGTGGCCCAGGGAATATCGACGGGAACGCTGGCTAATACGTCTACAGAGCTCATGTGTGTGCCTCTTCCTCCGCCTTGGATACCACACTCTCGACGGCACTCAAGAGATCCTCTGAGCTCCATCTGCCGAATTCTGGATCCTCGCCCTCATACGCGACGTCCTTGCGCGCCTGGTTCAGTAGCTCCAGAACCGGACTCAGGTCCGTGGCCAGGACGCCGCGCGTTTGCAGTTCGGTGGCCGCTTGCGCCTTGCGCCAGTGCTGGCGCTCGGTCGCGATGCCGTTCAGCTCCGACAGCGCAACGATCGCCGCCTCGGCGGCGAGGTACAGGAACGTAACGCCGACCACCAGATCTCCAGCCTCGAACGCCCCATGAGCCCTCGTGAAGTGCTCGCGAGCCAGATCCGACTTCGACTGCGGCGACATCGCTCAATGGTATCTCTGACTCCGGCGAGGACTCGAAGGCTCCGGCACGTCGGGAATGCCTCTCTTTACGAACAGGCGCCGAGCGACCCTCCGAGCGCACCCCACCGGAGCGCGAGGCGCCGCTGGCGATGCGCCGGCCCGGACAGGTCGCGACCACGATCCACGTGGGTCTCGCCGAGCGCGCTCTCGGCGTCTTCCCGACCGGATGGGCGCACGCCACGATTCACAGCGATAGCCGTCCCTCCCCGTGGTGCTCGGCGGCGATCCAGGGGCTCACGGCGGTGACGGCCGTCTTGGTGCTGCGAGCGACTGCTGAGCGCGCTCCTCGACCGGGGGAGCACCTGGAGCCGTGGATGGCGTCAGCGGACAATCTCCTCGCGTAGAGCGGGGGCGTGCGCCTTCGCACGCTTTGGGAGCGTCCCGCTGCTCATGTATAGCCGATCCTGCAGATATGACGAAGTTTGGGCTATACATGAGCACGCAGCTCGGGCTCAGCCCGCCTTCCAGGCGAAGTAGCCGGGCTTCTTTACGCCGTCGGTTTCGATCAGGCCGCCGTAGGACTCGGGCGGTTCGTCGTAGAGGTGGATCCAGCCGACCGCGTAGATGCTTGGCAGGCTTTCGGCGAGACGCAAGCCGTCGGTGATCCACTGCGCTTGGACCAGGGGTTCCACGTACAGCGTTTTCGATGCTCGTCTCTTCCTCACTGACGGGGTGGGGACGACTCCGTGATGTGCCATTGGTGATTGAACGGACAAGCACGAGGTAGCGCTCTACCAAAAATAATTGTCTACGGACGTAGCGGGCCGATCTCCCCAGCGAGGGGTGCGTTGCGCAGCCGGCTGCCGAGCTCACGCATCACAAGGTTCGCTGCGGTGTCGGGGTCATACTCAGCCGGAATGTCAGTGGTGAGCGCGTCAAGGTCGCGGCGGAAGCTGGCGCTTGCGAGCTTGGCGACAAGGTTGACGCGAAGCTCGGGGAAGCTGAAGGTTGCGTTCCTCATGTAGTGGTAGAGACCGGCGACGATCTCCTCCGGGTCGGCTTTCAGCACGGTGAGGCCGAGCCAGAGGTCGAATAGGTCGCGGCCCTTGCTGCGTTGGTAGAGCGCGCGCAGCTTGGTCGCGAGCAGCTCACTGGTCTGGAAGGTCGGGATGTCGGCTTCGCCGCTCCACCACGACGTCTCAACCCCGTACCGTACGGTCGACCGCGGCCGGAAGGATTCTGTCTCGGCGATGTTCATCTCGATCTTGATGCGGATGCGGCCGATTCCTTCGGTGGGCTCGGCGTCGAAATAGACGTGGACCATCTGTCCGGATCGCTGGCGACCGGAGACGGTGAGGCCGACACGATCGGCGATCTCGGCGAGAGCTTGGGTGTAGGGCTTGATGCCGGTATGGGTGCTGCGGACGTAGTCGAGATCTTCGGAGTAGTGCAGAGCTGTCGGGAGATGGAGCTTGTTCAGGCAGGTGCCGCCCCGCATCGCGAGCTCGGGGCCGAGCGTCTCGTCGCGAGCGATCTCAATCATCAGGCGTGAGAGCAGGAGGTCCTGCTCGATCTGGACCGGGTTCGGCCAGGGTGCCTTCGAGCGCCATGCAATGAGTGCGGGGCGGTCGATCACAGGTCGGGTTCCACGTCGCTGTTCACCTGCAGGTTCCAGCGCGGGTCGATCGGGCCACGCGCTGGGAGCGAGCGCACGAGCCGTGTTGGATAGCCGCCACCGGCGAGTGCGACTTTGCGCAGCGGCTCAAGATCGAGGTCGTCGCGGAACTGGTCGAGCAGCCATCCGAGACGCCGTGCCACTGAGCGTGAACGCACGCTTGCAAGCCGGGTCAAGTGCGGCACGTCGAGGTCGCCGATCTCGACGGCCACCGTGGCTACGTTACTGAATCCTCCTGCATCGTCAGGGTGGACGACGAGGTCTAAGAGGGTCGTCTCACGGGTGGCGAGCTGGATGCGGCCGGTGTCGACTTGACGCTCTTCGGTCGCCATCTCGCGTAGGTGCTCGTTGGCGTAGAAGCGCAGCCGGACCCGCTCGATGTCGCGGTCGGCGAGGGGCCGGTTGACCATGACCTGGAAGACCTGCGGCGCCTGGTGAGCCGCGCCATGCATCGCAGCCGCGGTCAGCAGGCTCACGTAGTACTCGCGTCTCAGGGCTCGCATCATTCCGTCGATGAACAGCTCCCCGGGCAGCACGCCCCACGACCGGTACTCGGGCGGCACGACGACATAGAACCCGCGTGCCGGCGAGAACATCGCGCCGCGCCGGCGCAATCGCTGCAACCCCGGATAGACATGCGCAATGGGGATCCCGGCAAGCTCGGCGGCTTCGGCGGTGCTCGCCCAATAGCGACCCTGAGACATGAGCATGTCAGGCAGTTCGGCTAGAGACGGCATATGGCGTAGTCTAACGCCTGGCGTTAGTTTGTGCAATCTTGCGTCAATTAGCCCCCGTAGGACTCGGGCGGTTCGTCCACTCCCACCGCCACTGGGTCCGCGCCGCGCTCACCCATCCTTCCAGGCCGCGTAGCCGGGCTTCTTTTCGCCGTCGGTTTCGAGCAGGCCTCCGTAGGACTCGGGTGGTTCGTCGTAGAGGTGGATCCATCCGACCGCGTAGACGCTCGGCAGGCTTTCGGCGAGACGCAGCCCATCGGTGATCCACTGGGCCTGAACCAAGGGTTCCACGTAGAAGTTGAACTCGAGATCGATCTTCGTCGGAACCGTCCACTCTGAGATGAACAGCTTCGGATCGGGGTTGCCCGGCATGTTCGAGCAGCTTGCGCGACCAGGCGTGCCCGACAGCATGCTGGGCGTACCAGGGGCGGGCCGCTGGATCGTCGAGCTTGTCGAGGAGGTGGCGGACGTGACTCCAAGGCAATTTGGCCACAGCCTGTGGCAACATTGACTCGTCCGGCCAGCTCCGCGCGAAATCGCGCATATAGCGAAGGTTGCGCTCTGCCAAGCCCTTCATCTCTGGGAACTCGCTTCTTAGATCACGCGAAAGCGTGGAGACCACCTTCGCACCCCAGCCCTCCTGCTGTTGGCGCTCAAGGATCTCATTGCCGATCCGCCAGTAGAGCCCGATCAACTCCTCGTTGACCGCGAGCGCGGCACGCGTGCGCGCAGCACCGATCTCTCGCTTGAGGCAGGCAAGCAGCTGGGGATAGCCGTCCGGAAGGGTCGATCTGGGAAGGGTCTGACTGCTGACCATTGTCGTGGCGGATCCATATTTGCGCTTCTGGCTGCGGTTCGTCGGTCCGCACATCGATGAGCTCTCGCGTGGCAGGCCGGACCTCGTGATCGAGCGGATCATGCGCGGCTGGAGCGCCTTTCGCGGTCGCGCCGTCGAGCCGCTTGTCCGTGAAGGGCTGGAGCGGTTGCTGGCCGACGCATCACTGAGCGAGCGCCTCGGCGGTGCCCGACACGTCGGGTCCTGGTGGCGGCGCGATCACGCCATCGAGGTCGATCTGGTCGGTGGGAACGCGCCCACGCCGACGAGCATCGGGTTCGTCGGCTCAGTCAAGTGGCGCGAGAACGAGCCATTCTCCGGCCGCGATCTGAGCGATCTGGCGAGAAGCCGCGCCGCCGTGCCAGGCGCCGAGCTTGCCAAGCTCGTCGTCGTCAGCCGCGCGCGCATCGACGACGACGTCACGGTGGACGCAACCTTCCGACCAGACGAGCTGCTCGCCGCCTGGTAGACGCAACGGCAAGGGCCCGCGAACTCCTCGCGTAACCCTCTCTGCTGAGAGGCGGCCGCCGGACGTGAGCGACGAGTCGGCGCTCAACCGGCCTTCCAGGCAAAATAGCCGGGCTTCTTTACGCCGTCGGTTTCGAGCAGGCCTCCGTAGGACTCGGGGGGTTCGTCGTAGAGGTGGATCCAACCTAGAGCGTAGATGCTCGGCAGTTCTTCAGCGACACGAAACGCGTCGGTGATCCACTTCGCCTGAACAAGGGGATCCACATAGAAGTCGAATTCGAGGTCGATCTTCGTCGGGACCGTCCACTCTGACCGATCCGGGCGCGTTCGTCGGTGGTCCGTCGCCCGATCTCGCCCTTGCGGCCACCTCCGAGAGCTTGTTGGCGAATACGTCAACCTAAGTTGGCATAATGGACAACATGGCTCGTCTGCGATCCCGAGATCTGTTTCCCTCCGAGGAGCCCGTCCGTCCGCCGGGCAAGCTGATCGGTCGCCGTAGCGATGTCGAGGAGCTTGCGTCCCAGCTCTCGAACGGACTGCACCGCGTCCTCGCCGCGCCACGCCGCACGGGGAAGAGCACGGTCTGCGAAGCGACCATCGCGGCGCTGCGGCGCAAACGGTTCTACACGGTGAGCGTCAGCCTGTTCAAGTACACAAACGCCGCTTCGCTTGCCGAGGCGCTCGCTCAGGAGACGCTCGCCAATCGCTCGGGGGTCAAGCGACTCGTGGATCGCACGCGCAACCTCGGCTCGGGCGCGCTCAGTGGACGTTCGCTGACCGCGGTGCTGCGCGTGAAGTCCGAATTGGGCGAGGCGGTGGAGATCGCGCTCGAGCCGACGCGTAGACGCCGCGATCCATTGCAAGAGCTGGGCGTCGCTCTCGAATTGCCCCAGCGGATCGCCGAGCGCGACGACCGGCAGCTGATCCTGTTGATCGATGAGCTTCAGCAACTGAACAGCGGCGCCTACGGCGACCCCGAGCAGATCACCCAACGATTGCGCGAGACAATGCACGCCTCCCCTCATGTGACGTGCCTGTTCGCGGGCAGCGTCGAGCATCTGATGCGCGATCTGTTCAGCAACTCGCACCGCGCGCTGTATCAGTTCGGTGGCTTTCACGAGCTCTCGCGGATCACCGAGGACGAGTGGCGCGTGGGACTCGGTGAGCGCTTCGCCCAGGATGACTGCACGGTGGACGAGGAGGCCATGGAGCGGATCATCGCCTCAGGTGAAGGACATCCGCGGTCGACGATGCGGATCGCCCAGCAGACACACCACGCCTCTGTCGAGGAGGGCACCCACCATATCGACGGTACGCTCGCCGAGCGAGGCTACCGTGGCGCGCTGGCAGACGACGCGGGCCGGCACAGCGACTTGATGGACCGCATCCGGGCCGTGGGCAACACCGCGGTCGAGGTCACCATCCGTCTCGCGCACCATCGCTCCCCATACACGGACCTGGAGAAAAAGGCAGCCAACCGTGCGCTGAACGCACTCGCCGACGCATCGATCGTGATCAGGCCAAGCGGACGGGGCTCCTGGACGCTGGCCGACCCGCTTTTCTCCGCCTACGTTCGCCGCGAGATCAGCGAGAGCTGAAGGTGGGCGCACAGTGACCGCAGCTCACCCGTCCTTCCAGGCAAAATAGCCGGGCTTCTTGGCGCCGTCGGTTTCGAGCAGGCCGCCGTAGGTGGTCGGGCGGTTCGTCGTATAGATGGATCCAGCCGACCGCGTAGACGCTCGGCAGGCTCTGGGCGAGATGCAGCCCGTCGGTGATCCACTGCGCCTGGACCAGGGAATCTCGCGCCATCTAGCGGGCCGGATCGCCCACATTTGAGTCTCTGCCCACTCCCACTGAGCGGCTAAGCCTTCCTCTATCGATGTTCGCGGCTCGTAGCCAATCCTCGCTTGGGCCTGGTCGATGGCGGCCGCGGTGTCGCGCACATCTCCAGGTTGAGGGTCGAGCAGCCGACGCTCGATCTTGCGCCCGCTGACCTCGCCGAGCACCGCGACCGCGTCACCGAGAGAGATCGGAGACCCTCCTCCGATGTTCATCACGGCACCCGCCAGATCCAGGGTGGTGGCTGCTGCTTGTGTGGCGGAGATCACGTCGGCGACGAAGGTGAAGTCCCGTGTCTGCATCCCGTCGCCGTAGATCTCGATCGGCGAATCGCTCAACGCTGCCCTGCAGAAACGAGCAAAGGCCATGTCGGGTCGTTGTCTGGGCCCATAGACGGAGAAGTACCTGAGGATGACCGTCTCGACTCCAAAGCTCTGCCGATAGATCGAGCAGAGATGCTCACCGTCGAGCTTGGTCAGCCCATAGGGAGAGTTGGGCGCCGGGATTGTCCGCTCGGATGTGGGAAAACTCTTCGGGATTGGCCATAAATCGAGGAGGACGATGCGTAAACGAAGCGCTTCTCGGGCGCATGCTGGCGGCCTCGAGCAGATGTTGGGTCGGCGAGCACGTTGTTGCGCACGTAGGACTCGAAACGTTGTCCC
>CAWEZW010000009.1:0-256914 GCA_963813745.1 uncultured Solirubrobacterales bacterium | reverse complement strand
CTCAGCTCTGCCTCCTCGCTCAACACAACACCGGGTCACCATCGCCACCAGCCGACGCCCACCGACCCGCAGTTGAGCACACTGAATTGATTCACCCAATTTCCCTCTGTGCTCTCATACGTCGTGCGGGTCCGACCCCGTAGGTCGGCGTTCAGCTCAATCGTGACCTGCGCCGTGTCGACCGCTACAACCGACCAATCTCGAAATCGCTCGTCACGGCCCCGCGCCACCTGCACCGGCAGGCGAGCCCCCGGAGCGCGTTATAGGTGCCGACCACCTTGCGCAGGATCTCCTCGTCTCGCAGGTCCGGGAGAACCCGCGAAACGAACCCCTCGATTGTCCCTAGCGTGCGCCCCCCAACGAACCAAACGCGCAGATCTGACTGGTTTCCGAAACCCTCAGCACGAAGTCGTTGACTGGCTCCGGATCTACGATAACCAGCGAAAAACTCGGCACGCCAAGGGCTTGACGGATGATTGCGTTGACGTGCTCATCGCCAAACCCGTAACCGACAACGATCAAGGTCGACTGAGGCCGAACGATGGTGTTCGCAAATCGTCGAAAGAGTTCTGCATACGGCATCCCGAGTGTGGCTACCGTACTTTGCTGGGGTTGGATAGATGACGGCTGACTCTGCTCCGTCAACTGTGCTCTCGGATAACTTGCAGGCCGATATCGGTTGCTCCAGCTCGGAGTATTTGACCGCCACGACACCGAACCATGCAACTTGTACCAGGTGGATCACGCGATCTAGCCTATGGACACGACCCTCTGTGGTCTCGGCGGGGAAATTATAGATCGTGGTGATTGGACTCCGGCCGGAATACCCGCCGCATCGTTCCAACGAAGCCGTAGAGCGAGACCACGCCCTCCGCATCAGCGGCCTGCTCGACAAGTGTGTCGTAGTTCAACGTGAAGACATTGATCCGCTTGAGCGTGAGGAGATGTAGCAACGAGCCTCTTCGACAGGTTGACGATGGTGAACAAGTGGATCCCCAGAGGCCGTGGCACTCGAAAATCAGGCACTGTGCCACTAGCGCATCCGTGAGCCGACGCATACAGTCAAGTACATCGGACTGTTGCAGCCCAGGCCTGCCCGAACCGGCCGGGGTCAGTGGTGTCGTGGCGTAAGGGAACGCTTGACTCCACGCGTACAGCCTCGAGAGGACGAGCTCGCAGTTAGCCGGTCGCGGTTGAGCCGATGGAGAGGTTGGCGCTGCGTTCCAGGATTTTGTCTTGACCAACTGGCACGAGTGATGGCTCGCGTGCCACTACGGAAACGGCGCTGTAAAATACGTCAAGCCACTCGCGAACCTGATCGTTCGTGATCCCCTCATCCAGAAAGTTCTTCTCAAGCGCCAGAGGAACGCTACCCAGAAGCGGGCCGCCCGCAGGCCTTGACGCACCGGCCCCCAGCAGCATGGACACGTTGTCCACCTTCAGCAGTGTGCCAAGGCGGATGCGAATGTCCTTCAGGAAGTTGGCCCAGCCCTTCTCGAATCTTTCGAGGTCGGGTGGGGGGTTGCATTCGGGCTGCTCGGGAACTCGTTTCGCAACGCGCCTAGCTGATCGCGATCGCCGATCTGGAATTTTGGAGGCTGAGAACAACTCGAAGGAGCCGGTGATGTCAGGCAGACCCGTCAAGAACGGCAGTCCGCGCATGACCATCGCAAGACGCCAAGGATCGTTTCCGCTTCCCAGAGCCCCGTGCATGTCGAGCACTCCTGTTTGCGTGACGCGTGTTGGCCGCGATAAGCGCCCGCCCGAAATCTTCCGGGACGCAGCGCGGCCGTATTGGCAGCAGTCGCAGGGATATGTCAGTGCCGCCGCGGCGGGGCTGGGCGCTCATGACTGTATTGATCGCGGACGCCGGCTGCGAGCCGCTCGGCGTGTTGTGATCCAGCTGGGAGTCACGGCCACCGATGGCCATCGGCGTTCTCGGCGGGCTCCTGGCTCCCGTCCCTGATCCTTCTAGCATCCCGGCTCTTTGACCAGCGACGCTCGCCTTAGTTCCGGGCTGGTGGTGATCTTCTCTCCCATCCAAAAACCTCCTATCCCTCTGCGGTCTTGGTTCTGTGGGCCTTCCCTCTACAGAAAAACATCTCCCCCAGCCCCCCAGCTAAAGCATAAACCGGCCACTTCTCCCGGCTCGAAGCTGCTAACCGTCCGCACAGAGGTCGCGATTGATAGCATAGATGGTCGGCGATTGGTAGCATCACCCATTATGGCACGAGCGGACATGGCAGGAGCGGGCCGAATGGCCCTGTGTACCTGCACCGTGTCCTCGACGATGAGCTCGACGACAAGTCCGCGGAGTTTGGCACGATCTCGATCAAGGGCCCAAGGCGGTCGGCAGCCGAGACCGCCCGGCGCCGAGCGAACGCGGACTACGTCTCGACGGCCCCGCCGGCCAGGTCGTTGCCGCGAACCCGCAGGTAGTGCTCACGGGGCGACCCCGATCCTGATCGATGAGTGGCAGCGTGTTCCGCCACATGGGACGTGATTGCGGGCGGTCGACGACGGAGCGCCGCCAGGCAGCTACCTGCTCGCGGGCTCGGCCAGCGAGCGCGGGGCCCACACCGGCGCGGGTCGCATCCTCGACGTTGCGGATGCGCCCTCTGACTCTCTCCGAGCGTGGCATCGAGACGCCGACGGTGAGCCTGCGCCAACTGCTCGGCGGCGAGCACCCAGCGATAGAGGGTCGAAACGAACGTCGGGCTGGAGGACTACGCGCGTGAGATCGTCGGCTCTGGATTCCCTCCACCCGCGGCCTATCCGAGACTGCACGCGCCGACTTCCTCGACAGCTACCTTCAGCGCATCGTGGAGCGTGACTTCGAGGAGATGGGCCGGCCTCATCCGCCGTTCCGCGACGCTCTTCGATGGATGAACGCCTACGCCGCCGCCACGGCCTCGACGGCCTCGCTCGAGACAATCCGCGACGCCGCGACAGGCGGCGAAGGACAGAAGCCCGCGAAGAGCACGACCCAGCCCTACCGAGAGTTCCTGCAAAGACTGTTCATCGTCGATGAACTGCCCGCATGGGCGCCAACCCGCAACCGGATCTCGCGGCTCGCGATGCCCCCCAAGCACCATCCGCGGACCCGCCCTCGCCGCCAGCCTGCTCGGAGTGAGCGCCGGCGCCCTGATGTCCGCCGAACGGTCGGGCCGCCGTCGTTGCGCGACGGCCCGCTGCTCGGCGCGCTGTTCGAGTCGTTGGTTACGCTCTCCGTCCGGGTCTACGCCCAGGCGACGCGCGCACGAGTCAGCCATCTGCGGACGCGAAATGGCGACCACGAGGTGGACCTGATCGTGGAGCGCCGCGACGGGCGCATCCTTGCGATCGAGGCAAAGCTTCTCGGCCGAGCCCGACAATCGCGGCCTCCGCCACCTCCACTGGCTCGCCCAGGAGATCGGGAGCGACCTGCTCGACGCGGTCGTAATCACGAACCGGGCCGTACGCCTACCGCCGGCCCGATAGGATCGCCGTCGTACCGGCGGCACTGCTCGGTCCCTGATCCGGACGGCCAACCGCGCCTGGGAGCCGCTGACCGACCTGCTCAGTGCCGTGCCGGCTGGGAGCCATGGGTTTTGGCGCCAAGGTTCTGTGGCTTCCCCGGAAACACTGAGGCAAATGTGCCAGCTTTGTGACTTCTGCCCTAGACCCCTTGGAATCGAACGTGTGTTCTCCTACTGTTGAGGGTCATCGGTGAGCTCTCCCTCCCCCACTTCCCCATCTGGACGGCGCCTCGGTGTCGGCGCGGAGCCGGTCGGGCTTTGTGCGCGTACATCGTTCGGTGGCTTATCGCTCGGGCCGTGGCGCTTGGTCGACCCGGACCCTGAAGCCGGACTCGCGAGCTCGCTGCGGGCGTCCCGCGTGCCGGATCGAGCGTACCGTCCAAAGCTCAGCCTGCTTGGTTGGCATGGATCTGACTCCACGCCTCGAGCGGCTCGCCGCGCTGGCGAAAGCCGTGCCGCGCGCCGGCTTTGTGCGTCGTCTACGCGCGCGCCTCGCAGGTTCCTCGCGCGCGCGTCTAACCAGGTCTTTGTCATTGCGCGACGGTGTTGTGCGTCGGCCGGCGCTCCGATCGAGGATCCCGTCCCTGGCGCTGAATAGCGTTGTTGACATCAATCGATCTTGAGACAGAGGACGGCTTGCGGGTTCTCCTCGCGCGCGCCTCGCGCGTGCGCGTCATACGGCAGATCTGGTGGATCTCGCGGCTGCGGTGACTTGTCGTATGACACCCACCCCCCACGACCCATGACCAGACGCCTCAGGCACGTAACGCTCTTCGGCGACCGTGCCGGCATCAACATCATCGAAGAGGAACGCCCGGCAGGCGCCTGGTGATCGGTAGGCGTTCAGGGGGTCGGGTTCGGGTGAGCAGGATTTGGTTGTTTTGCATGGAATCTTGCGTGGGTGATTCGAGCGGAGGCCGAGGCGATCGCGGCGCAGGGCGGCGAGGCCGTCGTCGCGGTGTTGCTCTCGATGGCGGAGCGGATCGAGGAGTTGGAGCGGCGGTTGGGGCAGAACTCGAGTAACAGCTCAATGCCGCCGTCGACGGATCCGCCGATGACTCGTCAGCAGCGTCGTGCTCTGGCTCGCGAGCGCGCCAAGAAGTCGCTGCGTAAGCCGGGCGGGCAGCCCGGACATGAGGGCAAGCACCGTCAGATGGCGCCGCCCGAGAAGGTTGATGAGACCTTCGAGTGTCTGCCCGATGCGTGCTCTGGTTGCGGGCTCGTTTTCACCGGGGACGAGGCGCAGGCTGGGGAGCCGGTGGTTCACCAGAAGTGGGAGCTTCCGCCGATCTCACCATTGATTTTCGAGTACCGGCTGCATCGCGTGTGCTGCCCTGGCTGCGCCAAGAAGACGCTGGCGGGCCTGCCAGCCGGAGTGTCAGCCTCGGCGTTTGGGCCGCGCCTAGAAGCTCATATCGCGATGCTCGCGGGCGTTTATCGTCTTTCCCGCCGCCAGGTCGCCCAGGTCGTGGAAGAGATACTTGGCTGCCCGATCTCAACAGGCGCGGTGGACACGGCGATCATGCGCATGAGCCGGGTCCTCGCCGACCCCTGGCAAGCGCTGGCCGAGGCGATCCGCCAAGCCGACGTGGTGCACGCCGATGAGACGAGCTGGCGGCTGGCCGGCGCCCAGCAGTGGTTATGGCTCGGAGCGGCCGCGCTGGTGGCGTGCTACCGCATCGACCCGCACCGCTCCCAGGCCGCGGCCAAGAAGCTATTGGGAGAGGACTTCGGCGGGATTCTCATCTCAGACCGTTATGCCGGCTATCACTTCCTGGACGTGCTGCAACAGCAACTTTGCTGGTGTCACGCAATTCGTCAGCTCGTCGAGATCTCCGAGCGCCAGGGCGCTCCCGGCAAGCTCGGCGCAAAGCTCGTAAAAGCGGCACGAGAAGTAATCGCGGTTCATCACCGCTACCTTCAGGAACAGCGCACCCTTCCCTGGCTGGCACGCGACTCTCCCCGCTGCGAGATCGCATCCAGGCGCTGCTGCAAGAAGGCGAACGCTGCCGCCATCAGAAGACCGCAAACTTCTGCGCTGGACTGCTCGAGGAGTACGAGGCGCTCTGGACCTTCTGCGAGATACCCGGCATCAGCCCGACGAACAACAGCGCCGAGCGAGCGCTCCGCCACGCCGTGATCATGCGCAAGATCCAAGGCGGCACCCAATCCGAAAACGGCAACCACTGGATCGAGCGGATCCTCTCGGTCAACGAGACCTGCCGCCTACAAGGCCGCGCCGTACTCGACTACCTCACCACCGCCGCAACCGCCGCCCACCACGGCCAACCCGCACCCTCGCTGCTACCCAGCCCGCCCTAAATCAGGCAGCTACCCCCTGAACGGGTACGGTGATCGCGCCCATCACCTGCACGAGCGCTCAGCCCGCCCTGATCGGCGTGCGCGACGCGACCACGAGGAGTTCGCGGCCTTCATGGCCGAGTACAGACCCCTTCCTCGCACCCGACGGTCAGGGCTGACCATGAGCTCAGCCACCTCAGACACCTGATACACCACGCCCCACCCACGCTCCCGTCCTTTTTGACGATCACACCCTCAGAGGACCTGGCGTACGCGAGCGTCACCGGGATCGCCGTCGCCCGCCTGAGCCGCCAGCGCTACGAAAGCAAGGGAATTCCGGTCGCCGAGCTGCGCCTCACCGAAGCAAAGGGACCCCACGGAGCGGTCCTGCCGCGCTGCCTGAAGGTCTATCTACCGCCGCCCGACGGGCCCTTTGGGATGGTGTTCCGGCTGATGATCGACGGGGACGGCGCGCACTTGCAGTATTTGGCGTTTGGGGGGCGGCGGGGGGCGGGGGGTTAGGGGGCGTGCGGCGCCGGGTTAGATAGGCACATACGACCGTGGCCACGGTAGACGGTGGGTGGGGTGGGACGGATGAGGCTGGTGGCGGGGTAAGGATTCATGAGGTGGGTGGGAGTCAAGCTACGCAACAGAGGTGACCGTCTTACACCTGTCTGTGAGCTTGCCGCATTTGATTTTTGGGATTGCTTGGTTTCTGTTGGGTTTGATTCGGAGGTTGGTGGCCGGGGACGGACCTTGGTTTGGAGAGCCTGGGCCTTATGGCGAGGGAAGACGGCGGGAACGGCGCTTTCGTTTTCGCGCCAACTTCTCGGCGGCGGCCCCCGGAAACACTGGACTTTCGCCTTTCCGTCGAAAGTTTCTGCCTCCCGATCGACTGTTTCGTCTCAGGGGCCGGCTACATTGATTGGCAGTGTTCGCTGCGGTTTGATCTGAGAACCCACGGAGGCCCCTCGAGAAGGGGCACGGGAATGGGGCGAGGGCCACTCCACCACGACACCGAAATGCAGCAGCATTGTCGCGGTAGGGACCGCCATTGCTGGCGGCCCCCCGCGCAGATCCCAGCGTGCGGGACTACCGCACTGGGCTCTTGCCTTAGATTCTGGCGTCAAAGCGAGCCTCCGGCCAGGGATGCAAGATGCGTACTGTTGGTAGCCATCGCTTTTCAAGGCGCCCCATCCGTGCCCAGGTCATCCCGTCACGCTGGCTGCGACGCCGCAGCGTCTTGAGCCAGTACCGGATGATGTGGTAGCGAAAGGCGGTGAGCGCCCTGCTGTTGTCGGGCACCGCGTAGTAATTGAAGTGCCCGCGTAGGACGCTGGCGAGCCAACGCCCCTGCTCGGGGATCGATAGATGCATTCGCCGCTTGAGCTCGGCTTTGACCTCACTCAGTTTGCGCCGCATCCGCTTTGAGTCGGTAATGCGCTTCAGCTTGAACCATCCATGCCTGTTCTTCGCGCAGATGTGCGTGAATCCCAGGAACGTGAACGTCTCAGGCTTGCCAAGACCCCGTGCCTGCCGGTCCCGGGCGGCGAACCGCCCGAACTCGATTAGGCGCGTCTTCTCAGCATTCAGCTCCAACGCGAACTCCGCCAGTCGTGCACGGAGGTCGTCTTGGAACCGCTCGGCGTCATCCCGGTGCTCAAAACCCACCACGAGATCATCAGCGAAACGCGTGATTACGACACTCCCGCGCGCGTGCCGAGACCTCCATTGGTGAGCCCACAGGTCAAAGACGTGATGGAGATACACGTTTGCAAGGAGCGTTGAAATCGATGCCCCTTGTGGCGTGCCCTCCTCGGTCTTTGACCAGACCCCGTCCTCGATGACCCCTGCTTTGAGCCATTTCTGGATCAACCGCAGGACCCTCTTGTCTGCGATCCGGTGCTCGATGAACTTCAGAAGCCATGACTGATCAAGGCTTGAGAAGTAGTCCTGGATGTCCAGGTCGAGCACCCAGTTCACCCTCCTACGCTTGACCCCGACCGCGAGCGCGTCCAGCGCATCATGCTGGCTGCGTCCGGGACGGAACCCGTAGGAGAAACCGAGAAAGTCGTGCTCGTAGATGACGTTCAGCACCTCGACCAGCGCCCGCTGGAGGATCTTGTCCTCCAGCGCCGCGACACCGAGCGGCCGAAGCCGCCCGTCGGGCTTTGGGATGAACACTCTGCGAGACGGCTTCGCCCGGTACGCGCCCCTGTGAAGGCGCGCGTGCAGGTCTTGGAGGTTGTCCTCCAGGTCCTGCCCGTACTCCTTCCAGCTCACGCCGTCCACCCCTGTGGCGGCCTTCGGGTTCAACGCCCGATAAGCCCCCCGCAAGCGATCGACATCAACGTGATGCAACAGCGCGGTGAACCGCACATCCTTGTCCCTACTTGCTGCTTGGCGCACGCGATCCAGCCCACTTGACACGCTCAAACCGGCACGGTGTCCGGGACGTGTTGCGCCGTCCGCGTTCTCCTCGGCTGGTCCCCTTTCCTCCACGGCCTCCGCCACCCCGCCTTGGGCGTTGTTCGGCCGCTTCTCAGGTACTACAGGACCGTCCGACTGCCCACGATCGTGCATCACGGGATTACCACCTTGGTGTTCCCCGCACGACCCGCCGCTCGCCGACATACCACCCCGCGACCCACGAAGGGCGGGGCATCATCGACAACCACGGGTGACCGTGGGCTCTCCCGGTTCTCGAGTACGGAGAGATCGCACACATGCCAGGTTCTCAGACCCCGTGAGGTCCGCTGACGGCTCGCGAAAGCGCCGCCAACGGTGTTGCCTTCCGACGTTATCAACCGCGTCGGCACCCCAGTAGATTCATTTCGGGGCTCAATAGCCCGCCTGCGTACACCCCTGTCCAACGCTTCGCTGCGCCCTCGCGGAACGCCAACGCATGGCTCGGGGCCACTGTGTGTCGCTAGCACTTCAATGTAGGACTCTTTCATTCCCATCTCCGTACCGGTTTATCCCGGCGCTTTCTGACAATTGAATAATCCATGCCGCGGCTATCGTCGCTGGCGTGAAAGTGGAGTCCAGACGGGGCCGGGTTTCTTTTTCCATCTGCCTCGCCCATCGATATCCTGAGCCCATGGCCAAGACGAAGAAGCGCACGACCACCGCTGCCAAGCCCGTGACCCGGGCCAAAGCCCGCCCTTCGGCGAAAGGCGTTGCGTCGACCCGGACCAAAGCTCGCCGCGAGACGGGCGTGGCGCCGATCGTCCGCTTCACCCCGAAGCAATGGGCCGCCTACCTCGAACGCGAGGTGCAGCGCGAAGTGGGCATGTCGGTCGCCGAGTTCAAGCGGGCCTTCGCCGCCGGCGAGCTCGACGCCGGGGACATGGACGTCTTCTACGTCACCGGGCTCCTGGATATCAGCCATGACGGGCACAGCGCTGTCGCGTAGCGCCGCGCAGCACCACGCCGATCGTCTGCACTCCCGCTTGAACTGCCCCCACGGGCGGCCATCGCTTCGCCCCACGCCCGGTGTCCTGATACCATTTTGGTATGAGCGGTGCTGATCTGGTTTTGATGTCTCGTCGCCGTGCGGGCCTGACTCAGCGCGAGCTCGCGGAGCGGATGGGGTGCCGGCAGGCCACGATCGCGCGCTGGGAGCGTGGTGATCGTCACCCCTCTTATGACGAGGTCCAGGCCGTTGCGCGGGCGTGTGCTCTGCAACTCGACGCTCATCTCGCTCGGGAGGATCGCTCGTGGTGGCCACAGATCGCGATCCAGCTGGACCACGCCCCGCTGCAGCGCGTGCGCCGGCTGACCCCGCCGGGAGCGTTCGATGCCGTCCCGGTCCTGGAAGCGCTGGCTGACAGCGACGTGCCCACGATCGTCCTCGGCGAGGTTGCCGGTGCGCTGCACGGTTCACCGCTCGTGCTCGGCGGCGCTACGGTCGAGGTCTGCGCGCAGGGCGAGGACGCGCTGAACGAGCTGCCCTCGCGTGGGGGGCTGCTCGTCACGGTGCTCCCCCCCGGCACGACCGGCTTCGCTGACCTAGCGCGCGACGCCGACACGGTCGAGATCGACGGCGCAGAGATTCGGGTGGCTCACTTGCGCGATCTCTTGCGGATCGCCGATGCCTCTGCGGACCCCGACTCCAGGCGCCAGGCCCTGGCCTATCAAGCGGTCCTCGATGTGCGCCACGCGCGGCTAGACGCCGGCGCCCCTGACGATCGCGGCGACGAGGAGAAGGTCGAGTGACCTGCTGGTTTTTGTTGGGTTTGATTCCTAGGTGGGTGGCCGGGACGGAACTGGGCGGTTTATCCTGAGTCCATGGCCACGACGAAGAAGCGCACGACCACCGCTGCCAAGCCCGTGACCCGGGCCAAAGCCCGCTCGACGTCGAACGGCGTTGCGTCGAGCCGCAGCAAAGCTCGCCGGGACACGGACCTGGCGCCGATCGTCCGCTTCACGCCAAAGCAGCGGGCCGCCTACCTCGAGCGCGAAGTGCAGAGCGCCGTGGGCATGTCGGTCGCCGAGTTCAGGCGGGCCTTCGCTGCCGGAGAGCTCGACACTGGGGACATGGATGTCTTCTCCGTCACTGCGCTCCTGGGTATCAGCCGGAAGGGCAGCGAAGCTGTCGCGTAGCGCCGCGGAAGGCGTGGCGTGGAGCCTCGCCCGTGAAATGAACCACAGTCTCACCTGGGGGCAAGCGGCAACTTAAGCTTCACGGCTCGCCGGCTCCTCGCTTTCTTCTCCCCGGCCCGTAGTACCCTGTGGTCATGCTGGTCACGTATACAGATGCGGGTACGCCGGTGATAGATCTCACTCCGGAGGAGCAAGCCGCCTACCTCGAGCGCGAAGTTCAGAGCGCTGTAGGTATGTCGGTCGAGGAGTTCATCCGGGCCTACACGGCCGGCGAGCTCGAAGAGGGGGACGTCGCCGTCGACGAGATGGTCAGCCTGCTTCGTATCGGCCAGATCGGGAATTAAAGCTGCCGCGTAGCGTCGCGGAAGACGTGGCGGGCGGCCCGGAAACACTCGGGTTCTCGTCACCGGGCGCTGTGGGGTGATAGCCCTTTGGAGGTTTTGCGAAGTCCCCGCTGAGTGCGCCGCTTTCTCCCCGCTATAATGTTTGCATTCTCCCCGTCGGATATCAGCCTAGGATCGTAGATCGCGAGCTCGTTGCTCGCTTGAGTGCCGTTGGCGCCGTCGTGATCGAGGGGCCAAGGGCGTGTGGCAAGACGGCCACCGCCCGGCAGATAGCTGCGAGTGAGGTCCTGCTCGATGTCGACAGTAACGCCCGAGCGGCGATCGAGGTCGATCCGGCGCTCGTGCTCGACGGTCCGACGCCTCGGCTGCTCGACGAGTGGCAGATCGAGCCGGCGATCTGGAACCACGTCCGCAGGGCGATCGACGACCGCTCGGGCCCTGGCCAGTTCATCTTGACCGGCTCCGCAGTTCCCCCAGATGACATCACGCGGCACACTGGCGCCGGACGCATCAGCCGTCTGCGGATGCGCCCGATGAGCCTCTTCGAGACGGGTCGTAGCAGCGGGGGCATCTCGCTGAGCGAGCTGCTGGAGGGCAGCGTGAGCCCGGTCGCCGAC
Organism: uncultured Solirubrobacterales bacterium; assembly: GCA_963813745.1. Lineage (GTDB taxonomy): Bacteria > Actinomycetota > Thermoleophilia > Solirubrobacterales > Solirubrobacteraceae > Palsa-744. The sequence continues at coordinate 245,529 of CAWEZW010000009.1, read as the reverse complement.
CCGGGGCTGAGTGTGGCAGGCCTCGCGGAGGAGATCGCTCTCGGTGGATGGCCGGGCCTGCGCGGGCGCAGCGTCGAGGATGCGCTGCTCGCCGTGCGCGACTACCTAGAGGAGATCGCCCGTGTCGATGTCGGCCGCGTGGACGGCACCCAGCGCGACCCGAGTCGCGTGACACGGCTCCTGGCGAGCCTCGCGCGCAACGTCGCCACCCACGCCGCGGCGACGACGCTCGCCGAGGACACCGGTGGCGCCGACGGTCCCCTGAAGGACGACACGGTGCGCGAGTATCTCGCCGCGCTGGAGCGGCTGATGGTCGTCGAGGACCAGCCCGCGTGGGCGCCGCACCTGCGCTCCAAGCACCGGCTGCGCACGGCGTCAAAGCGGCACTTCGTCGACCCCTCGCTGGCGGTGGCGGCGCTGGGAGCGACACCCGATCGCCTGCTGGGAGATCTCAACCTGCTCGGTTTCCTGTTCGAGTCGCTCGTCGTGCGTGACCTGCGCGTATATGCGCAGGCAACTGGCGCGCGAGTCTCGCAGTATCGCGACAGCGGCGGTCTCGAGGTCGACGCGATCGTCGAGGCGGGCGATGGTCGCTGGATGGCATTCGAGGTGAAGCTCGGGCAGGGACAGATCGACGCCGCCGCGGCGAGCCTTGAGCGGTTCGCCGCACGGATCGACACGACGAAGTGCGGCAGCCCAGTGCTGCTGGGTGTAATCGTCGCGACCGGCTACGGCTACCGTCGCAAGGACGGTGTGGCCGTCATCCCAATCGGCGCGCTCGGACCCTGAGGTAGCGCCCAGACAGCTGAGCGCGTGCTCGAGCCGAACGGCGCCACCGGCGATGATGACCCCAGCTCCGGACCGACGTTCGAGGAACGCCTGACAAAGCTCGCTGAGACCTTCGCCAGGATGGACTTTCTGCCGCGCGAGGATGCATGGCACTGACGCACCTGCTTCTTAGCCCCCGAAGGCAGCCCTACACTTGAGGGCATGGCCAAAGACGAGAACAGCAACGGGGCCTCCAGCAACGAGGCTTCGCCCAATGGAGCAATGGACCCGGAGGAACGGGCGTCGCTTGATCGCATCCACGAGGGATACCGCGAGCTACGCAAACAAATCAAAGCCGAAGGCTTCGACGGCACCGAGGAGTACGAGAAGCTTCGTGCCCGCGCGGCCACCTGGTCGCAGTGACACTTTTGAGGAGGGGCGGCATCATGTCCGCTTTGGCTAAACCGGAACAAATTCATGACTTGTTCTCCGTGCCCGTCGGCACCGTGCCGCAGGTTGATCCCGAGCACGGCGTCGACCATGCCCCCAGCTTCCCGGCCGAGATGAACGACTACCTTGGCAAGTGGGTCGCTGTGCGTCGCGACGAGATCCTCGCCGTCGCGGACACCGAGGCCGACGTGCGCAAAGCGTTCGGCGAGGATCAGTTCGGCGTCACGCTCTTTCATGTCCCCCCAAGCGAGTGCATGGCCCGGTCACCCCGCTGGTGGTAATCAGTTGCAACTGGTTGGTAACTCGGCAAGACAGGAGGAAGAGCGGGATTACAACTCGACCGTCTTCGACCCAGACACCATCTCGCCCCCGGCCTTCAGCTCGAACGTGAGCTTGACCTTCTTGTGATGCTTACGGTCGCGCTTGCCTGTCTTGGTGAGCATAACCTTGATCTGGTCAGTGCCAGCGGCAACTTTCTTGGCGGTCGTCTTCAGGCCAGGCCCTGAGATCGTGACCGTGCCAGCCTGAGAGGCCTCGAGCGTGACCGTTACGCCGGAGGAGCCCACCTTGACCTTTACGATCCTGATCGAGGCTTTACTGGCTGAAGCTTGTTCTTCTTGCCTCTTCTTGGCGGCGGCTGCAGCTTCTTCTTCCTGATGCTCCTTGGTGGCTGCAGCTGTTCTGGCTTCAAGTTCGGCCTTGGCCTTGGCTTCTTCCTGGACTCTTTGTTTGAAGAACTGTTCGTCTTCTTCGTTGCGTACTTCTTCCCAACTCCTAGGCGTCGTGAATTCCTTGGCTTCACCGTGCACGCCGGCGGGAGCAGCGGAGTTCGCCGCCACCACCCAGTAGTAATAGGTCGTCCTCGGCTTGAGATTGGTGACCTCGAGACTGCCTTCTTCCTGGGTGTCTCCGAGGAGGAAGCCTTCTCCCGACGTCTTCGTTCCGCAGGTGTTGACTTCGCAGGCGCTTGTTCCGTATTCGGCGTAGTAGGTGGCTTCCCCGCCGGGATTGATCTGAGCCTGGAGCGTCGCATAACCTTCAGTCACGCTCGACACCGACTCACTGATCACGCTGGGTGGTACGGATTCGGTCCTGAATTGCTCTTCCGGAGCGGATTCGGTTCCGTTTTTGTTCGTCACGGAGAGGCGGTAGTAATAATTAGTGGCGGGCGCCAGGCCCTCCAGCTTCGCGGTGACTTCCACCGGTTCTTCCTTACCGGAGAGCGATGCTGATTCGCAGGGAAACACATGTGTATACGTGTGTGCTTCGGTCCCCACTTCGAACTGGCAAGCTTCGACCGTCGTGCCGTGCGGGTTCACAACCCCGCAGAGTTCATAGCCACCGCCACCCAACGGGTGCACCCCTCCACCACCGCCGCAAGCTTCGACACTTGCTCGAGCGGAGGCAAATGCGATGACTTCGCCCGTCGTGTCAGCGGCGACGCCGTGCAGCGCGGTCGTGCCATCGACATCCGTTGACTTCCAGCCGGCCTTTTCCTTGATCTTTGCTTCGGTGTTAGCGATGTGAACGCTTCCTTTGCTGTCGACGGCCGCGCAGAACGACGAGGAGAAGCAGTCCACTGCGTGGCCGGCGGCGATCGTGCACACCGAGGTCGCAGAGCACGCCACGGCCTCACTCGGTTCGCTACCGGCCGGCCCGCTCCACGGTGTCCACGTCGCATCGGCACTCGCGGTTACGTCCGTCGAGTAGAGCGCGTTGCCTTTGCTGTCGCTGACCACGCAGTCGGTGCTCTCCGGGACACACGACACCGCGTTCAGGCTATTGCCGGTATCGATCGCCTGTGTGTGCGATTCGGAAGCGTCCGCGCTCCCCGGGGCTGATAGCGCGGCCACCGCCAGGACGAGAATCGATGCCGCGACGACACACGGAGGAGGACTCAGACGGCCGTGGTTACTTCGCTGCCCGCTGGATCCTGTCATCGACCGTTCCTTCGCACGCGTCTGCACGTCAGCCTCCGCTGTGAGGCTGACGGGCGAGAACTGGTTGGCGCAGAGGAATGTACCAGTGCGAGTGGAGCTGCAATGACCTCGGGATCAGTCCTTGAACGGGTCAAACACGTCGGCGCCGGCCATTGCCACGCCGATGGGCGTGAGCAGGGCACGGCACGCGTTCCCCTCCGGCAAGCTGCTGTCCCTTCGGCGCACGATAAGCGCAGTCACGATCGTTGCATTCCCACACATTGAAACGACGGATCTTCCCAGCCGCCTGAGACCGACTCATCACGCGCCCAGCACCATGAACGGTCGAGTAGAGCAGATCGACCATCGCAGGCGACTCGATCCCTTCGAGGATCACCGAAGGCTCACCCATCGTCGCGCCGACAAACCCCTGTTGTCCGGGCCATGCCGGCGTGCAGCCCTTGCGAATCACCCACACGTCCTCGCCTCGGTGCGTCTCTTTCCAAGCGTAGTTATGGTGATTGTGAATCGATTCGATTGCCTGAGTACCGAGGATCTCGAGCACCTTGTCGACGACCACATCGCGTCCCGCGTAGGCGTACTCGCCGGCCAGGGTCATCGCCTCGATGTAGGACTGCCCACTGGCGCAAGGTCCGAGAGGAACTCAAAGCCGAAGGCGCCGATGGCTCCAGATACCTGCCAGAGCTTGAAGCCGAAGCAGAGCTCGAAGACGCCCAAGCAGCATCCTCCCTGGTCGCGAGGAGCTAATTCCCCCGGGCCGTAAACGGCTAAACCCCGGCGATCTGCCTCACCGCCTAGACGGTGGGTAGGGATCGTTCCGGGGCTTGCGCACAACAGGATAGCCATGCATGCGGATCTGGGCGGAGTTGGTGCCGTGTGTGACGGCAGATATGGGACTTGACGGACGCGCTGGGTGGGCTACCGTAGTAAGCACCACGACAGAGGAGTCTCGCGCCCGCACCTGAACGAGCTGCTCGAGATCGAGTCGATCCCCTACAGGCGGGTCGGCAACCAGCGCCGCATACGCGTCGCCGACATCCGGAAGTTCCGCGAACGGCGCGAAACAGCGGAAGCCGGGCTACGAAAGATGGCAGTCATTACAGAGTCCTTGTAATGATCGACTGTTCTAACAACTTTTTGTTATGACTCCCGAACCGGATCTGGGTCGATCAGCGCCAGCTTTTGTCAGCGGTGGAGAAAGGGCAGGTAACCCACGAGTATGCGCAACAGGCTCACCTGTTCCTTGCTGCGTCTCCTCGGGAAGAAGAGGTGGCCGCGGTTTTCAACAATGGCGAAGTCAGGTGGCGGCGGAGGTATCTCAAAGGGCGGCTTCGACGGAGGTTGAGTCTGGGGGGATGACGTGGCCATGATCGAAGCTTAGCCGACGATGCTGAGGGTCCATAAGACGATCTCGATGGCGAGAGAGATCGTACGATGGTTGCCCGGCAGGTCTAGACTCGAGGTCATGAGTGCAGACGAACACACTGAGGCGGACCCTGCCGGATCGGGCGGCAGTTTCGCTGGGTCGCTGCCCCACCTCGCAGACGTGAGCTGGGAGGATTTCGAGCGCGCCAGCGAGCTCGCCCGCCGTGATCTTCTCGATGGTCAAATCACGGGCAAAGACGAGGACCACGTATCGGCTGCGCCCCGAGCGGACTTCGGCCCCAGGGATTGAGTTCACGTCGCCGTAACCCGCGTGCAACCAACTACACTGACAGGGAACGCCCCGGTGCGCCTCTCTCCTTCGGGATGATGCGGCCGGGGCTCTTTACGTGAGGAGCGTGGGGAGGACCCGGGAATCGCATACAGTCGCGTCAGCTAGGCTTTCGATCATGCTCAAGATCGTGGGGGAAACCTTCGATTACCGCGAGCAATGAGCCAAGTCCGATCCACTTCTCGGCCTTCTGTCGCGCTACCGCCGAAATGCTGCCTTACCGTGCTTTGAGAAGTAATAGTAGATGCTGCGCTCAGCGACCTTGAACAGGCGGTTCGCCATCTCCTTCGCCGTCCAGGGGTCCTCGCGGAAGAAGAAGCTGCCACGGTTGAACTGACCGCCCTCGCCGTCGTTGTGTAGTGCGATCCGGTTCAGCGGGCCGAACATGGCGATCGTGACAACGCGGTCGAGAATGTAGCTGCCGGGTTTGAAGTCCCAGCCGTCGCCAAAGCAGACGAACGGCATAATCGACTCGCTCAGCATCGCCGTGCGGAATCCGATCATGTTCTTTCCCAGGCGCTCGATGGCGTTGCCCATTGCCTGTTTGGACTTCCCTTCCTTTTCGCGCGCATCGTTGGTGCCTTGGCTCTTGACCTCCGATATGAGGATCACATGACGATTCCCCTCTCGATCAACCACCGACAGGACACCCCCATCGGGTTCCATCCAGCGGTTCTTGGGAGGCTTGGCGAAAGGTACCTCAGGAAAATCGCGCCTGAGCGAGCTGATGATCTCGTGCAGCCACCACCGCGAGTCGTGCTGTAGCTCGACCTCGAACGCCTCCTGTAGCCGCGCGACCACATCGACGAGAGCATCTGCGAGCGTTGTCTCTTGAACCTCCGACTTGAGGTTCAGCACCGTTTCAGCTCGGAGCCGACGCAGCCGCTGACTCCGGCTCCCTCCGGGCATCGCGGGTCCTTATCCCTTCTCGATCAGGTAGACGTGCTCCGTTACCTGGGTGCTCCTGCCCGGAGTGCTTCGGCCCGCAAAGTTCCGGCAGCCGCGGAACGTCGCGTAGGGCTGCCGCTGCTCGGTCACGGTGCCCACCTGTTTGAGAACGTCGCGCATTTCCGGCGGGGAGATGTAGCCGTCGTCGTTGAACGACAGGATCACGAAGCGGGCATCGACCGCGCCGATCAGCTCGCGCAGTCTCGGCAGGGCCTTGCTGCGGACGTTGTAGTCGGAGCGTCGCCATGAGGTCGGTATCCCGGAGACCCGGCTGATCTCGATCGGCTCCTCGTAGTTGACCAGAAGGTTCAGCATGAAGTAGTTCGACCCATAAGGGTGCTGGTTGTAGGGCGGGTCGAAGTAGGCGACGTCGAATCCGCCGACATCGCTGACGAGCAGGTTCGCGTCCATCTGATGCACGGCATAGTCGCATTCGAACCTGCTCAGGATCGGCGGCTCCAAGGTGATCTGCGCGGTGATGCGCTCGAGGGCGTCGGCCCCGCTGCCGCCGAACTTGCCCACGCCCGTGTTGCGGTCCTTGTAGAAGCCCTTGAACACGCCCGCCGTGTTGGCGTGAATCGACGCCTTGGAAAGGAGCGGCCCCATCAGCAACGACCCGATCTCCGGCGACTCGTCCTCCAGCAGTTGCCGGTAGCTGTCGAGGCGATCGGCGTTCTCGGGCGTGTAGAAGACCCGGTCCTCGGGCTCGATGGCGTCCGCGTCGCGCGGTGAATACAGGCGCCTGATGAGCCCCGGCGATGCCGGGCCGGCGTCCACGGCTCGGTTGAGCGCGCCGACGGTGGCCGCGAGCACATCCGTCGGCGTCGAGCCGCGGTTGGCCAGGTAGCACTCGCTGATCACCCGCGCGTAGTCCTCTGTGTCGTTGACGACCAGCTCGCTGGCGTATTGCTTGAGCATCCGGGATACGACGCCCGAGCCCGAGAAGGCGTCCAAGATCCGCAGCTTGTCCTGTCCTGTCCGCCGCCGCACATCCTCGACCGCGCTCCTGATCAGCCCCAGCAGGGCGCGCTTGTTGCCGATGTAGGTCACCAGCTGGCGCGTGAGATAGTCCGGGTCCTCCTCCAACAACCCAAGCGGCAGCTGGGCTTGCTGAGCCGGTGCAGCCACTTGCGCACGCGCGCTCATCGGCCGTCTCCGGCCGCGATGGGGCTCAGACAGCTCGTCTCGCTCAGCATGCAGACGATCATCGCGAATGCTGCGGACGGGATACGATTTCGGCCTACGGAGAGGCCGATTCGCGAGGCCGATCCGTTGGAGCGCCTACCCTGCAGTCAGGCGTTCTTTGAGGGCGCTTCTCCGCGTTTGCCGCAGATCGTAGGTGCTCGACGTAACGAGGCCGGTCTGTGGTCAGGCCGCGAGCGCTTGACGAAGCGCGCTTACGGCCAGATGTGCTTGTGCCGGTGGCCAGGTGAGTTGGAGCTCTTCGTTGCGGTCGAGCATTCCTCGAACGTCCATCAGCTCGAGGCCAACGATCGCATCGTGGTCGTCGTATTCGACGGTGTGCCCCTCAGGCGTCTTGAGCGTCTTTGCGGGGGGTCCGTCCGGCGGTCTGCCAGGCAGGCCAACGTGTAGGTAAAGCACGTCGTTGCCCTCGTCGTACTCGCGGTAGTCGAAGTGTATGCCGGCGATTGTGATGGTCATGTCGTTATCCACGGGGATCGTTGTCCTGTGCCACAGCGGTCACGATCCAAGCTGGCTCCTCGCTGAAGTCTACGACCAGGCCTGCTGGGGGCAGAAGGATCGAGGCAAGACGGCGCCCGATACGCTTACGGTATGGCCGAGGTCCTCAATCTGATGATCGTCTACGAGCCTGGCGACGAAGGCTGGATTACGGTGTCGATCCCCGAGGCAGCTGGTGTCCTCAGCCAGGGCCGAACCCGCGGGTGCAGGCACGCGCGAACGTCATGGACGCGCTGGCGCTGATGCTCTCTCCCGAGCCGGTCGATGCCGGTGATTGGCGCGAGCGTGAGGCGCTGCATCTGACGATCGCTGCATGAGGCGGCGCGATCTCGCCTGAGCCTCTTGCCGAAGCTTCAGTCATTACAGAGTCCTTGTAATGATGGGCTGTTCTAACAACTTTTTGTTATGACTCCCGAACCGGATATGGGTCGATCAGCGCCAGCTTTTGTGAGCGGGGCAGCATTTTGATTCTGGCCTCCTCGCGGCGCGCGGCCGTGCGATCTGTCATCGGTAGCGCCAGTGCCAACTGCACCGGCAGACGACTGGCTGTGTAGTGACTGGCCTTACCCGCCTGATGGCGAGCCAACCGTCTGTCGAGATCACTGGTCCAGCCCGTGTACAGAGAGTCGTCGCGGCAGCGCAGCATGTAGACCCAGGCGTCGGACACGTTGGTTTATTTGACTTGAAGGGGGTGGATACCTGCCGGCGCGGTCGTAATCGAGCCTAGGCCACGGCCATGAGCTCGCGCTCGACCTCGCCATCGACGGTGCGTTGAAAGCACACGAGTAGCTCCTCGTCCAGCACAGCGGCGATGCGCTGAAGCGTCGGCAGCTGCGGGATATGGGTTCCCTTCTCGAGTCGAGAAATCGCGCTATGGGATGTGCCGGCTGCTTGCGCGACTTCCTCTTGGGTGAATCCCAGCTCGAAACGACGCTCCCGCAGATGCGCGGCAATCGGGCTGACCTGACGAAGAGCGCGGATACGTTTGTATTCCGCGCGCGCGTCGCGGTAGGGCTGGCTGCGCCCAGCGCGGCTTTGGGCCGCATCGACAGCGCTACGTCCGACGGGGTCGTGAAGGGCGCTAGCCATAAACTGATCTTATCATGGATGGTAAGCCACATCAGCTGCCGCGCGGACCGTCAGACAGCTACCTGTGGGTCGTCAGGCGAACGGCGTAGTCTTGACCGCATGAGTCCAGTTCCACCAGCTGTCGCCGGAGCCGGCAAGGCGATTGTCGCCGTTGCGGCAGGGAAACGCGCCGAGACCGAGGAGTTGGACGCTCAAGCTGCGCAGTTTGCTGCGACGGTCACCGGGGCAGGCGCCAAGGAACTGGGCGCGTGGTTCGGGGATCACATCCGGGTACGTCGCATTGAGATCACAGCTTCGGATTCTCGATAAGGCTCGGAGGTTGGCTGAGGATGCGGGATACGAGCCGCAAGTCGTCAATCTTAAGGTTCTCGTCCCTCTCCTCGAGACAGGTTCTCTTGAGGATGAGACTGACGACGAGATGATTGGCTGCTGGGCAGCGCTCCTCGCGAACGCAGCCAGCGGCGAACGTGACGTGCCGCCCAGCTTCGCCAGCGTTCTCCGAGATCTTGAGTCCGATCAGGCACGCATTCTCGACCACGTCTATCAGATCATGATGCAGATGAGCCCAGCACTGCGGAAGGATGACCTTGGGATCATGCGCGCAGGCCTTGTAGCAGAATTGGGACTATCAGATGAAACGATTGATTACCACCTAGACAATCTGATCCGTCTGCGTCTGGTTCGGAGACCGATAGGAACCATCAGCGACGACCCAGAGGTGGTCACTCTCAGCGAATTTGGGCGCACGTTCGTACGCGCCTGCCGACCTCCTTCTCAACCCGATCCTCCTGTTAGGTTCACTGATCGTGCTCAAGTGATGGCGCAAGCGTCTAAGAATAGACAACACTGGGCCCAGATGAGCGACCGCACCGGAGGCAGACCACGATAACGAGTCCTAGTAGGCCATCTGCAACTACGAGCTCATTGCGTCGAAAAGGTCGACGATCTCAGCGAACGGCTTGTGCTCACTCTCTGTCGCCGCCGCGAGGTAGAGCGACTTTGCCCGAGGTGGCGACACACCCGCGCGCTTCGCGGGTTGCTCGCGCGCGGGCGCGCGCGCGTCATACTGATTGACCTGCGGGGGAGGCGCCGGATTGTTGTGATCCGGCTATTTCGAGGAGTCAAAGCCTGTCGACGGCCTACCAGCGATCTCGGCGGGCTCCTAGCTTCGTCCCTGATCCTTTGGCTCGAGCATCCCGGCTCTTTGACCGGCGACACTCACCTTCGTTTCGGTCGACTGGTGTTGTTGTCTCCCATCCAAAACACCTCATGTCCCTTTTGCTTGTCTTTGGCGGGCCTTCCCGCAGGACCCGACCAGCCTCGCGAAGAACCGCCAGGTCTCGTTCCAGCGTCCGAGATCCAACCTCGAGCCTCTCGCTCAACTCACGGGCGCTCAGCCCGCCGGCGCTGGTCAGCTCGTCCAGGACGGCTTGCCGGCGGCGAGCGACGTTGCCTCTGCCGAGATCCTCTACCCCGCCATTTACACCGCCATTTACCCCGCCATTTACACCGCCACTTTGGCGGGATGGCGGGATAGACGAGCCAGCGAACGAGGGATGCGGCCAGATTGTGGCTGTGAACACGGGCCCATCCCCGTGACGGGTGGGGTGGATAGGGATTAGATGAGGCTGGTGGGGATTTGGCTACGCTACGTCGGTCGTGGTCTTACACCTGTTTCTGAGCTTGCTGCATTTGATTTGGCGAACCTGGAGGTTTTCGTTGAGTTTGATTCAGAGGCTGGCGGCCGGGGACGGGCCTTGGTTTGGAGAGCCTGGGCCTCGCGGCCATGGCGTCGCTCAACGCTTGTGCGAGGAGATCCTCCCCATGTGACTCCCGATCATTGCGGCGAGTAAACAACCCAGTCACCAGCGCCCCCGAAAGCGCCACTCCCAAGGCCGACAATCAGATTGACAAGAGTGGTCGACACCGTCACCTACACGGTGGGTGGGCCAGCTGGGGGACGCAATTCGAACGTGTCATCTGCGTCTGAGCCACTCGGCGAACAAGGGGTCGAGCAGAAACGGTGTGCCGTCCTCATTGCGCTGGACGTGACGTTCGTCTGCGAGCAGCCTGTCGAGCGCCTCGCGCAACGTCGAGCGCGCAACTCGGTGCTCGCCGGCGAGCACGCTGCCGGTCACAGCCTGTCCGTCGCCGAGCGCCATGCACACGATCCGCTCGACGCGCCCGAGACCGTCCCATAGCGCCTGCTGCGCGTCGCGCGTCTCGCCCAGCGCGAGCTCGATCACCGCACCCACCAGATCATCGCCCGGCTCTGGGGTCTCGAGCAGGTTGTAGAGGTGGTGCGCCAGCAGCACCGTCCGCTGCGGATGCCCCTGCGTGAAGCACCCCAGTTCGTCGACCGCGCTCCCGCCGTCCAATCCATTGGCGCTCAGCAACGCCTCGATCTCAGCGCTCGCCTCCGCCACCGCCAGCCGCCCCAACTCCAGCGGCCGCGCCTGCCCGTAGAACGCTCGCTTGCGATCTGCGAACAACTCACGCATCACCGACGGCCGACTGCCGGCGAACACATACGCCGCGGCATCACCGTGATGCTGGATCACAGACCGCACCAACCCGTCGAGCGCGTCATCGGCGACCAACAGATCCTGAAACTCATCCATACACACAACCGTCAACCCACCATCCGCCTGATACAGCCGCTTCGGCACATCCAACAACTCGAGCAGCGCAACCCGCGCCTCGTCCGCGCCCGGCCGCGAGGCGCTCGGCCCAACCGGCACCCGCAACCCCTGCACACCCCCGCCCACGTTCAACCGCCCGATCCACCGCCGCACAGTGCCACCCGGGTCCGCCGGCAGCCCACTGAACGCCTCGGCGACCCGCGCCGCCACGTCGCCGACCGTGGCGACCTTCGACAGATCCACCCGCACCGCCCGATGCCCGACCGCGCGCATCGCCGCGACGTGCGCATCGAGCACACTCGTCTTGCCGAACCGCCTCGGCGCAGCCAACCGGATCGCCACGCGGTCGCCCGCGGCACTCTGCAAGCTGTCGAGCTCCGCACGACGGTCGATCAGACGGCTGGGGTCAACTGGCCCCTGATACTTGAACGGATTCACCGTACATCAGTGTACGGGATTCCCGTACAGGATGGGTGGCGAGCTGTTGTTGGCGCTAGCTTTGGATCTGTGGCCTTCGCTTGTGGAACGTCGACGTCGTGGTCGTGCCGCTCCCAGAGGAGTCACGGGCCACCAATGGGCCATCGGCGATCTCGGCTGGCTCCTGGCTCCCGTCCCTGATCCTTGGGCTCGACCATCCCACCTCTGTGACCGGCCACAGCTACCTATCTTTCGGTCTACTGGTGTTGTTGTCTCCCATCCAAAACACACCCTGATGCCCATCCCAAGATGCTCTCCTCACCCAGGTCGAACAGCTCCAATAGTTGCTCGGGCCTTGTGTGTCATGGCCATAGGCTGTTTGTTTGCAGTGCCTCGAGTAGGGTGGCGATCGGCCAAAGCTCGATTCCGTCCTCGGTTCTGCCGGGTCGCTCTCCTTGGTGCACGAGCACTCGCCGTCTGAGTCCGGGTAGGTCGGCGATTGCGCGCAGCCCGGTGAGGTGCTGGGACTGGACGCGCGCCTGAGCCTTGATCTCCAGGGCGCAGTGCTCGCTGTTGCGGCTCAGTAGGAAGTCGACCTCAGAACGGACTGCAATGACATAGCGTCGTCATTATGCGACGCAAAATGACGACGCTCTATACGAAGCGGCGCATCCTGGAACGAATCCCAGCCAGGTTGGACCCCCATCCTTGGGCTCGAGCATCCCGGCTCTTTGACCGGCGACACCTACTCCCGCAGGCCAGGTTGCAGGACCAGTGGACCGGTCGTAGTTGGTATTGAGCTCGATCACGAACCTGCTGCAATTTTGCTACACTTCCGCTATGTCTTCACCTGCCATAGCTCTGCAGCCGCTGGTTCGTGAGGCGGTTTATCTGCATGAGATCGCGAAGTTGAGCGATGCCGATATCGCTCGCGCGACCGGCGTGGCTCGCAGTACGGCGCGGGCCTGGCTTGCGCATACGCGCTCTCCGACGGGTGAGCGGGCTGAGCGGCTGATCGAGCTCTCGGCGCTTGTGGAGCGGCTGGCGCGGGTGATGGAGCCGTCCTATATCGCGGTGTGGCTGCGCAAGCCGGTGCAGGCGCTGGCGGAGCGCAAGCCGATCGACGTCCTCGCTCACGGGGACTACATGCGCGTGGCCGGGCTGGTCTCCGCGCTCGAAGAGGCTCCTTTCTCCTAGGCCACCGCGGTGGCGTCTCGCGTTCAGCGCTGACCGCCACCATCGGCCATTGAGCGTTCTGGCGCCAAGTTTCTGTGGCTTCCCCCGGAAACACTGGGGCAAATGTGCCAGCTTTGTGACTTCTGCCCTTGGCCCCTTGAAGACGCACGTGTGCTCTCATACCGTTGGGGTCATGGTCAGCTATCCCTCCCCCACTTCTCCATCCTTTCCCCTTATACAAAAACAATCAACTCGACCCCCCTGAAAATCAACCCGGTTTGGACCTCTACTCCTATAAACCAGACACCTGATACACCACCCAGCCTTACCGACCTCCCTGTCGTAGAGATCGAGCCGGGTCACGTCATCTACGCCGCTGGGCCAGACTTTCCAATTCGCTTCGAGAATAATGAGCCCCTCGCCGCCCTCACTCCTGTCCAGGGCGTGGCGCGTTATTCAAACGGAGCCCATCAGCCGGCAGACGGCCACGCACTGCCGCTGATCGAGGATGAGTGCTCCCTCTCAGTCCCGCACGTCCACCTGAGCTTCCCATACTGCGGCGCGGTCGTCGTCAAGGATCTGGCTTGCACGCTGCCAATCTGGGACGCATCTGAGCACGGCACCCCAGAGGCCCAGCAAGCGCTTGCAAACGCTGTCCAGCACTGGAACCAGGGCTTCGACGTGATGTACGATCGCACCCCGGGGAACCATCACCCAGACGACGACCTGGAGAACATCGCCTACCCGGTGATAGCCCACGCCTACCAGGCGTTCGGGCTCAACCTTCAAGACGCTATCGATGACTCATGGTCCGCTACCGATAGCGAAGAGAACATCGAGAAGTTCAAGGGGGTCTTTCGGGGTACTGTTGGCTGCTAGGTGTGTAACGTCTCGATGCTTACTCGGGGACGGCGCGCACTTGCAGTATTTGGCGTTTAGGGGAGGCCGCGCGGCCCGTGACGGGTGGGTTGGGAATTAGATAAGGCTGGTGGGGATACGGCTACGCTACGTTGGGAATGGTGTTACAGCTGTTTGTGGGCTTGCTGCATTTGATTTTTGGGATTTGTTGGTTTCTGTTGGGTTTGATTCGGAGGCTGGTGGCCGGGGCGGAATGGGGGTTTGGTGAGCCTGGGCCCTTGCGGCGACGGACGGCACTTTCGTTTCGCGCCAGGTTTTTTGACGAGCGGCCCGGAAACATTGGGGATCTCGCAACGCCGGCGCCTTGCGACTGACCGGTTTCGTGCTGGGTGCGCTCCGGGTGCACTTCGTACGAATGACCGCTGGGCTCTCGTGGTGTGTCGCTGAACCCGATGGCTACCGTCTCGGCTCGTACCGCATCGCCACTGCCCCCGAGCCGAACTCCAGCCGGCTCACGAGCTTGCAGTCGACATGCTTCGATAGCCCCGCGAACAACGTCGGCCCGTGGCCCGCGAGCCTTGGATGCACCACGAACTCGTACTCATCGATCAATCCCAGCTCCGTCAACGCCAGTGGGAGCTTCACACCTCCCACGAGCAGTCCGTTGCCCGACTCCCGCTTGAGTTGCTGAACGGCCTTGCCCAGATCCCCGCGCACGAGCTCCGCGTTCCAATCGACCTGCTCCAAGGTGCTCGACACGACGTACTTCTTTGCCGCGTTGATCGTCTGGGCGAAGAGCTCCATCCAATTAGGTCTCGCTCCCGTCGGCGCCGGCGGCCGCCACGCTGATTCCATCATTTCGTAAGTCACCCGGCCAAAGAGAAGGGCGTCGGCCTGGTTGAGGTTCTCGACCGCGTGAGCATGCAAGTCAATGTCCGCGGGGATTGCACGATGATCGCAGCACCCGTCCAATGTGACGTTGATGGAGTACCGAAGGGGTCGCATTTCGCAAGAGTACCCCTCCCGGCTCCTGCTGCGGACGAAGAGGAAGCGTATTGTCTACGACCAGCTGCCGCGAATCGGCGCGGCTTTCGGAAGCTGCTTGAATCGCTAACGAGCACATGGCAACCGAGGAGGTGGCGTGAACATAGAGTTCCTCTCGACCGTGGCGGTGATCGCGCCCGATCCGCCCGCCAGTCGCAAGCTGTACGTCGACGCGCTCGGGCTGGCGCTAAAGAACGGCGGCGATGACGAGTACCACCACAGCGAGCAGATCGCCGGCTGCAAGTCCTTCGGCATCTGGCCGCTGTCCCAGGCCGCCGAGGCGTGCTTCGGGACGCCGCGGTGGCCGGCGGAGCGGCCGGTGCCGCAGGTCAGCATCGAGTTCGACGTCGCGCACGCAGCGGCGGTGGGCCCGGCGGCACAGGAGCTCGAGCAGGCAGGCTACGAGCTGCTGCACCCGCCGCGCGAGGAGCCGTGGGGTCAGACGGTGGCCAGGCTGCAGTCACCGGAGGGCGCGATCGTCGGGATCTCCTACGCCCCTGTGCTCCACGACCAGGACTGACATATCCCTCCCCCACTTCCCAACCTGGACGGCACCCCGATGGGACATCGTGCGCGCACTTGCCCGGCGGCTGATCGTCCAGGCCATGGCGCTTGGTAGACGCGGCCTCTTAGGTTGAAGCCATGAGCAAGTTGCCACCCCCGTCCGATACCCCGAGGGTCTTCCTGAACGTTGGGACGAAGGCCTCCAGGCGGGACATAGCAGAGGTGCTTCGTGAAGCACCGCGACCCGAAGGGTGACAAAGCTCAAAACTCTGGGGAGCACGGCAGATCCCGTCGGGACCGCCCGACGGGATCCTTGCGTTTCTCGGTTCTACAAGCTGCGGCCGCGGCGCCTATAGCCGAATCCGCCACCAGTGAGCAGCAGGAATACGATGATGATAAGGAGGATTGTGAGCATGGTCACCTCCCAAGTCTCAGTTGTTGAGTTGGCTCGTGCATGGTCATAGACCCTCCTGGTTGCGGATGGACGAGCGCTCGAGCGGGTAGCGGCCGCTGCCGCCGATTAGCCGCGTGATCAGTCCGCCCACGAGCAGGTAGACGACCGCTGCGATACCCCAGTTGACAGCGATAGCGGTGTTGGCGCTATGGAAGCTGAACATGCCGTCGAACGGACCGGCGAGCCAGCGTGCCCAGCTGTGGACTTCCGAGACGATGCTGTTGGCCGGATTGGCCTTGAGCACCACCAGCAGAATCCCCGCGAGGATGATCAACACGACGATGCTTACAACGAGCTGAACGACGCGCACCAGCAAGTCGGCGCCTTGCCCGAGCGCTCGGACGCCGCCACCTTCACGCCTACGCTGCCGGCGCGGCACTTCGACCGGCCGACCATCCGTATCGACTTCCGAAGCAGCGCCTGCTGGTCTCGCTCTGAACATGAGAGGAACCTCCTGTTGTTCTCAAATCCCTTCCGGGCAATGCCCGGCGGGTTTCGCAACGGTGCAGAGGACCTATTCGCGAAGGCGATCCTACGCCGACCGAGCATTCCCAATCTGATGGGGCAAAAGCACGCACAACCTGTTTCTCAACCTGTTTCCGGCGTGCTCCCCATTCTCATACCCACTTGGAGGCACGGCCAAACATTTGTTCGATACGGCGCAAATCCCGCCGCCACGGCGGTGTGGGGCTACCCGCCGCCGCCGGGTCGACGCGAACGCTGTCGAGATCATCGATCACGACCACCACCGGCTTCATCACCCGAGCGGCGCATGGCCTCCGAGAGCGGTGGCGAGTCCTCGATCGCGAGCATCGCGGCGCACGGTGAGCCACATGAGCATGGGGGCGCCCGCGGCGGCGCCCGCGTCGTCGGTTCCTATCAGCACGACCGCGCAGATCCTCCCCTCATCGACGGCGACGACACCGAGACTGGGCTCGTTCAGGCTGCGCTCGATCTCGGCCTGCAGCAGGGTCTCCGGATCCTCGAGGCTTCGATATGGGTCCTCCTCGATCCAGACATCCATCAGCAGCTTGGCGATCTCGGAGCGGTCGCGACGATGCCGCGGCAGACGACGCCACGCATCAAAGCTCACGGAAAACCTCAGCATGTCCACATTGTGAGCGAAGCCGCCACCCATCTCAAGCTTTCCCCGCGGCTACCCGATGAACGCTTGACAAGCTTGGAGCGATCATCGCGACAGCGGTGGCGCGCCTCGCTCGAGCCCACCAATTGCACGCACCAGCACGGGAGACAGCATGCCGAGGCGCAATCCAGTAGGTCCGATGCAGAGGTTGTCCGTCGTGGCGCACAGGTGCGCGCCCGTGCTCGCAATCGCCGCCGCCGCGCTCGTCTTGACCATCTGTGCCACCGCTCAGGCGGCGACCCCTGTCCTTGTGAATCCGGCCTTCGCGACAGGTGACACGACGGGCTGGCAGTCCTCGACCACCGAGTCGCCAGCCCCATATGTCACGACTGGATATCAGGGGACCTACGAAGGGGCCCCTTCTTACGTCTCGCCCATCGGCAGTCATTTTGCGGTGGTCCTGGGCGGCTGTCAGACCAATACGCTGTCCCAATCGTTCACGGCAAGCGCGGGTGACACTCTGGAAGGTTGGTCATTCTTTCAGTCCAACGACTACCTTCCCTACAACGACTCAGGGAGCGTGACGATCACCGGTGAAGGTACTTCGAGCACCGTGTTCGGCTCCGACGTCGAAGCGGTCGGCAGCTATACCGGCTCCACGAACTGGGTTCAATGGACATACACGTTCCCGACCAGCGGTACCTACACGATCTCGGTGGCGTCGAGCAACGATTTAGACTGTGCGCTGTCGAGCGCCGTCGGCTTTGTTCTCGGCGGCGAACCCACCACGGCGCCGCCGAGCGCGTCGATCAGCTCGCCGGCTGAAGGGCCCACCTACACCGTCGGGCAATCGGTGCCGACCAGCTTTTCATGCACGGAAGGGTCTGGCGGGCCCGGTATCGCTTCGTGCACCGATTCCAACGGTGATCCCAGCCCGGGAAAACTCGACACCTCGACCCCCGGGACGCACACCTACACGGTGACCGCAGCGAGCAGTGATGGACTGACGGGTACCGCGAGTATCAGCTACACGGTCGTGGCTGCGCCTTCAGCGTCGATCGAATCGCCGGCGAGCGGCGGCACCTACGCGCAGGGCGCTGTGGTCCCGACTAGTTTTTCTTGCGCCGAGGGTGCTGAAGGGCCGGGGATCGAATCGTGCACGGACTCCAACGGCGGTCCAGCGAGTCCAGGAGCGCTCGATACCTCCACCGCTGGCCCTCACACGTACATAGTCACCGCCAAGAGCGAAGACGGCCAGGAAGGCACGGCGGAAATCAGCTACACCGTCGCCGCCGCGCCGATAGCCGTGATCAGCTCACCGGCAGCCGGCGGTACCTATGCCGTCGGGCAGTCTGTGTCGACGAGCTTCTCCTGCAGCGAGGGCCGCTGAAGGGCCAGGGATCGAATCGTGCACGGACTCCAACGGCGGGTCGGCACCTCGGGGACGCTCGACACTTCAACTGTCGGCGCGCATACCTACACGGTGACCGCGACCAGCAAAGACGGGCAGGAAGGCACTGCGGACATCAACTACACGGTCGCTGCCGCACCGACAGCCTCGATCAGCTCGCCGGCCAGTGGCGGCACCTACGCCGTGGGCGCAGTCGTCCCGACGAGCTTCTCGTGCACCGAGGGCGCAGAAGGGTCCGGCATCGAATCGTGCACGGACTCGCACGGCGGCTCCGGAACCTCGGGGACGCTTGATACCTCCACCGTCGGCGCGCACACCTATACGGTGACCGCGACATGCCAGGATGGTCAGACCGGCACGGCATCGATCACCTATACGGTCGCGGCTGCGCCGACAGCGTCGATCGAATCACCAGCGAGCGGTGGCACCTATGCGCAGGGCGCCGTGGTCCCGACTAGTTTTTCTTGCGCTGAGGGTGCTGAAGGGCCGGGGATCGAATCGTGCACGGACTCGCACGGCGGCTCCAGAACCTCGGGGACGCTTGATACCTCCACCATCGGCGCGCACACCTATACGGTGACCGCGACATCCCAGGATGGTCAGACCGGCACGGCATCGATCACATATACGGTCGCGGCTGCGCCGACAGCGTCGATCGAATCACCAGCGAGCGGTGGCACCTATGCGCAGGGCGCCGTGGTCCCGACTAGTTTTTCTTGCGCTGAGGGTGCTGAAGGGCCGGGGATCGAATCGTGCACCGACTCCCATGGCGGCTCCGGAACATCAGGAACGCTTGATACCTCAACCGTCGGCCCGCATACCTATACGGTGACCGCGACCAGCAAAGACGGACAGGCGGGCACGGCGGAAATCACCTATACGGTCGCTGCCGCGCCAACGGTCTTGATCAGCTCCCCGACCAGCGGCAACACCTACGCCGTGGGCCAGTCGGTCCCTGAGGAATTCAGTTGCGCCGATGGCGCGGGTGGCCCTGGTCTCATCTACTGCTGGGACCAGAACTACACTTTCTCACCAACCGAGCTGGACACCTCGACGCCGGGACCACACACTCTGACGGTGACCGCCATCTCCTGGGATGGGCAGGCGACCAGCACAGACGTCGAATACACGGTGGCTGCGCCGCCCACGGTCACTGTAACCGCCCCGGAGAGTGGAGCGACCTACGCCAAGGGCCAGGCCGTCCCCGAGGAATTCAGCTGCGCCGAAGGCGCAGGTGGCCCCGGCGTCTCCTCCTGCCTCGACCAGAACGGCAACCCCTCTGCCACCAATCTCGACACCTCGACCGTGGGACCACACACTTTGACGATGACCGCGATCTCCAAGGACGGTCAGGAAGGCACGAAGGAAGTCGAATACACGGTGGCTGAAGCTCCCATAGCGACGATCTACTACCCCACTGCTGGCGAGACATTTGCTGTCGGTCAAGCGGTTCAAGAGAATTTCGGCTGTGCTCGGGGCACCGACGGACCAGCCCTCAACTCCTGCCTGGACGAGAACGGCAGGGCGGGCGGCACTGACATCGACACCTCGACACCAGGGAAGCACAAGGTCACAGCGATTGCCGTCGCCGAAGATGGGCAAGAAGGCACGGATGAAGTGGAATACACGGTGGCAGCGGCTCCCACGGCATCGATCACCAGCCCCATAAGCGGCGCGACCTACACCCAGGGGCAAGTGGTGGCCGAGGAATTCAGCTGCACCGAGGGCGCCAGCGGACCCGGCATCTACACCTGCTGGGATCAGAACAACAACTCCACGCAGACCAACCTGAACACGTCGGTGCCAGGAACACACAAACTCACAGTGACCGCTCGCTCCTTGGACGGGCAGACGGGCACGGCGGACATCACCTACACGGTGGCGGCACCACCGGCGGAGCCGACTGCCTCGATCGGTTCACCGGCGGGTGGCGGTACCTACGCGCAGGGCGCCGTTGTGCCGACGAGCTTCTCCTGCGCCGAAGGCGCAGGAGGGCCGGGGGTCGAATCGTGCACGGACTCGCACGGCGGCTCCGGGACCTCAGGCACACTTGACACCTCTACCGTTGGCGCGCACACCTACACCGTGACCGCGCTGAGCAAAGACGGCGAGACGGGGACGGCTTCGATCGACTACACGGTCGCGGCGCCGCCGACGGCGGCGATCAGCTCTCCGGTCACCGGGGGCACCTACACCCAGAACGCCGTCGTAAAAACCGCATTCTCGTGCGCTGACGGTGCCGATGGCCCGGGCATCGAATCGTGCACGGACTCAAACGGCGGCTCGGGCACCTCGGGCGTGCTTGCGACCTCGACGCTCGGGTCTCACAGCTACACGGTGACGGCGAAAAGCAAAGATGGGCAGACCGGCGCGGCGACGATCAACTACACGGTCGCGGCCGCACCGGCACCACCGGCGGCGCCGACTGCCTCGATCGGCTCACCGGCGAGCGGTGGCACCTATGCGCAGGGCGCCGTGGCCCCGACTAGTTTTTCTTGCGCTGAGGGTGCTGAAGGACCAGGCATCGAATCGTGTGCGGATTCGCACGGTGGTTCCGGGACTTCGGGGACGCTCGACACCTCCACTGTCGGCGCGCATACCTACACGGTGACCGCGACCAGCAAAGACGGGCAGCGCGGCGAAGCGAGGATCGAATACACCGTGGTCGCCCCCGTGGTGGTTCCCGCGGTTGCTCCCGAAGTTGCCCCCGTTGTCGCGGCTGCGAAAGCATCGACCACCACCACCGTCGTCGCTCCGTCCGACTTGCTGGTTACGCCCAAGGCGTGTGTCAGTCAGCGCAAGCTCACGATCCACGTGGTCAGACACTTGAATGGCATGAAGATCACGAGCGCGAAGGTGCTGCTCGCAGGTCGTGTGGTGGCCAGTCTGAACGCTCCGCATCTGATCGCCCACCTAAGTTTCGCAGGGCTCACGAAGGGTGCGTTCAAGGTCACGATCGTGGCAAGGACCTCGAGCGGCAGCACACTGACGGTGTCGATGATCATTCACACCTGCGCTAGCGGGAAAGGATCAACCGCGCGAGCTTGACAAGCGTCGCACTCCCGCGCGCGGGAGCTGCGGACCCGCTTTGGTGATCACCCCGCGCTGCGTGCTTGGGCCTGCTTGCACAGCTCTGCCAGGCTGATCGCTTCGACCGGAGGTGTGAGGCGGTAGCTCTCAGCTCCGGGGTAGACGATCAGGGCGCGTTGTGGTTCCAGGTCGGCGAGGGCGGAGTGAAAGCCGCGCTCCAGTGTTGGCGAGAGGGTGCGCTTGATCTCCACTGCCCACTCCTCGCCGCCGGGCCAGCGCAGGATGAGGTCGATCTCCGCGCCGTGGCTTGTCCGATAGAAGCTCCCCTCGACTTGATGCCCGCCCGCCCCGGCCGCCGCGAGCAGGTTCTCGATCGCCATGCCCTCCCAGCTTCCCCCGGCGATCGGGTGCCCGAGCACCGCCTCCTTGTCAGCCAGCCCGAGCAGAGCTTGCACGAGGCCGCTGTCGCGCACGTACACCTTCGGCGAGCGCACCAGCCGCTTGCCGGCGTTTCCCAGCCGGGGTGCCAGGCGCCGCACGAGCAGCAGATCGACCATCAGGTCGAGGTAGTGGGCGATCGTCGGCCCACTCACGCCGAGTCCGCGTGCGAGCTGCGCGCGTTGAGCAGGCCGCCCTGGTGGTGCGCGAACATCGTCCACAGCCGCCGCAGCGTCTCGGCCGGGATCCGCGGGCCCAGCTGCGGAATGTCGCGCTCCAGGTATGTGCTGATGAAGTCCTGGCGCCAGCGCAGGCTGATCGCGTCATTCTTTGCGAGGAAGCTGTCCGGGAAACCGCCTCGAACCCACAGCCGGTCCAGTTGCTCCTCGCCCACCTCGGTGATGTCGAACGGCGCGAGCTCGACGAACGCGATCCTCCCCGCCAGGCTCTCACCGGACTGGGCCAGCAGGTCGATCGCGGCGGAGCCCAGCAGCAGGAACCGGCCGGTCCCGGAGCCCTCGCGCCTGCCCTGGTCGATCACGCCGCGCAGCGTCTCGAACAGGCCGGGCGCGCGCTGGATCTCATCGAGGATCACGAGCTCCCCGGCATGGTCGGCGAAGTACAGCTCGGGCTCAGTCAGGCGAGCCCGGTCCGTCGCGGACTCCAGGTCCAGATAGACCGACGGCCGCCCGGCGGCGATCTCCAGGGCGAGCGTCGTCTTCCCCGCCTGCCGCGGGCCGAGCAGGGCAACAGCCGGCACCTGATCCAGCAGCGCCAGCGACTTCAGAGGCTACCCGCCTCTCGATCATCCATGCAATTATAAACCTCTACTTCAGATTTGCACGGATAATGGCGGCCGCCGGAGCGGTCTGGACCGGAGCGTGGTGGATCTGCGGGTGCGGTGGCTACTTGTGCCGCCGGCGCACGGGCGGTGGACAGGGGACGGTCGTAGAGGCGCTCGCCTGGGAGCCGTCGTGGAAGACGAACGAGGCGCTGAACGGAAAGCCACCGTGGGGACAGTGTTCGGGCACGCCGATGCCGAGCGGGTGGAATGGCCTGAGCTTGCCGTGCACGTGCTTGTAGTAGGTCAGCCCGCTGGGGCCGATCGTCGCGTTAACGCTGACGATCGAGACGTCCGAGCCGCCCGGCACGCTCGTGACCAGCGGCACCGTGGTCACGAGCTGCGAGCCGAACACGCCGGAGTCCGGGAGCACTTCGCCCTGGAACACGAGCTGCGCGGACACGGGCGCCTTGCCGTTGGCGTAGAACAGCACGACCATGTTCCCATCCGGGCTCGGCGGTCCGGACACAGCTTGGATTTCGGGAATCTCCTGGCCGGAGCCGATGCCGAACGGGACTTCGACGAACGCATTGCCCGAGCCGAGACGCGAGTTCGGTGGACAGCCCGCCACGCCCTTTTCCTGCAGCACCACCGGCTGGCAGATCGCCAGGCCGAGCGTCGTCAGCGTGTAGTTCATCCCTGCTGGTATATGCAAGACGATGCTCGCCAGCGGCGGCGGCGCGAGCCCTTCGCTGGTCTGCAAATGGAAACCATAGGAGATCGTCGTTGACGCGCCCAGCCTGTCCGGCGAGAACGACGCATGCAACGAAGCCTGCTCGGAGGCCGGCGCCGCCAAGGCCGTCGTGGCGCCCAGGGACGACGCGCATAGGAGCAGCGTGGTAGCGACGGTCACAATTGCGATGCCTTTACGCACAGTTATCCTCCCGAGATACTACTTCCCCCGCTACGTTACAACGCTTGTTGCATTTGGATGGGTAGGCTCGTGGCTTTACCCTGCTCGCGCGCAATTATCGTACGCGTCGCGGCGAGATCGACCTGATCGCTTTTGACGGGCGTACGCTGATCAGATGATGAGGTTGGATGTGATCGGAGTGCTCGTAGATGCAAGCGGCGCTGTGCTGGAGCTGCGGCATGTTGAGGGCTAGCGGCGCATGGCCTCCCTGACCGGGTCGGGCGCCAGCTGAAAGCCGCGGGTCAAGTGCCACCGCAGGCTCGCGATGTTCGCCGCCGAGGTGCCGCTTGCGAGCTCGTCCACGCCGCGGGCGGAAAGCGTTTCCACGACAACGCGCAGGAGAGCGGTGGCGAGTCCTCGATCGCGAGCATCGCGTCGCACGGTGAGCCACATGAGCATGGGGGCGCCCGCGTCGTCGGTTCCTACCAGCACGACAGCGCAGATGGTCCCCGCATCGACGGCGACGACACCGAGACTGGGCTCGTTCAGGCTGCGCTCGATCTCGGCCTGCAGCAGGGTCTCCGGATCCTCGAGGCTTCGATATGGGTCCTCCTCGATCCAGACATCCATCAGCAGCTTGGCGATCTCGGAGCGGTCGCGGCTAGCGTCGAGCATGCGGACCTCGACGCCGCTGAGTGTCACCGCCGGGACCGCCAGGCTTGTGGGGCGGCACAGGTGCAAGGGGCGCGGACGTGACGAAAGCCACGCTTCGCCCTTCACCATCTCGTACTTCCAGTCCGGATGGCGCGGCAGACGACGCCACGCATCAAAGCTCAAGGGAAACCTCAGCATGTCCACATTGTGAGCGAAACCGTGACGGAAGGCCCAATGCCTATTACAATTCAGGCCATGACGCTCACGATCGCCGGCACCACCTTCGACCAGCACGAGTATGACGAGCACGGCGACGTGCTCTACCTCGGCGTCGGGCCGCCACGTGAGGCCGCCCGTACGATCGCCACTCCCGAGGGCCACGCCGTCGACTACGACGAGACCGGCGCCGTGATCGGCATGACCCTCGTCAACGTGCAGTTTCTCCTCGACCGCGACGGCATGCTCACGCTCAGCCTTCCCCCGGTGCACATCGCGGCCGAGGCGCTGGCGCCTGTGCTCGTCGCCGCCTGACCAGGCGTCGCCGTGGCTGGCTATCTTTTTTGACGTATTCGCTTTTTGTCTGATCTGCAAATCCACGGAGCTCGCTCGAGAGGCGAACCTGCATCTAGCTTAGGTCGCGTGAAAAAATGCCTCGAGCTCTTGCTGTGCGTACCGCGCCCAGGTGAGCTTCGCATCCAGCACGAGGCCTTGCTCCTCATCGAGCAGACGCGCGACGAGACCGCCATTTGCCTCGACGGTCTGCTGACGTCGACGATCCTCGCCGAGCTGCCCGAGCAACCATCCTCGGTACTCCTCGATGCCATGTGCGGTGGCCTTGTAGATCGGCTTCTGCTGGGCCTCGGTCCCCGTCCCCGGGATCCGTTCGATCAACGAGCGGTCTTTGAGCGAGGCGAGCGCAGTGTAAATGTGGGAGACGCTGCTGAGCGACAACACCCCCTCGTAGGTTCGCTCGAACCGCTTCGCGAGCTCATAGGCATAGCTGGGACGCTTGATCACGAGCCCCAGCAGCGACCAGTTGACCTGCGAATGCATGGGCGGCGTCTGCCGCCCTCCAGACTTCCCCTCTCCCATGGTGCACAGCGTAACGAACGGGCGCCGTCGCCACGCCGATCGCGACTGCCGAGGAGCACTTGCAAACCGACGCCCACGATGTGGACCGTTGCCGGAGAGTCGTACTCTTAGCGGATGTCGATTTCGGCGGAGGTTCTGTACAAGCCCTGGGAGAGGGCTTGAGCCCGAAGGAGGTGCCGGCGTGACGCTGAAGTGCCCGATTTGCCTTATGCCTGTGGAGGTACCGGACAGCGAGCTTCTGGAGCACCCGACGGTCAAGTGTCCTCAGGGTCACGAAGTCCCGCTCAACGCGGATCGACTCATGCCGGGCATCGAGCAGCCCGTGGAGTCGGACCAAAGCGCCGAAACGATCATCAACGAGGATATCACTCAATGGATCGTGGGTGCGATCATTCCGGTCTTGCACGAGATGGTCGACCGATTGAGCGTTGATCTGTCCGAGCCCGATCTCACGGCGGTCTCGACGGCCATTCTGAAGGCAGCCGTCGCCGGGGCGAGGCAAGGCATCGCGTTCTTGGGCAGTCTAGAGGACGGGCCCATCGTGACTTGGCGTGGTGATGCCAACTTCGACGAATGGGCAGCGCGGTTCGGCGAGAGGGAGCCTGAGGACGAGCTAGATTCGGGCTGATGAGGCCGGTCAGCCGCGCATCGCTGAACAGCGTACGCCGAACCTGCACACCGCCCCAGTCCCCGTTGGCCGCGTCGATGCGGGTCCAGAAAGGTAGCTGATCGAGGTTGTCCCGTTTGGCTCGTCTCGTCGGAGAAGGTAACGGAGGTCTTTACGCGAGGAGCCCCTCCTGGGCGGCTCGTACCTTCACCTCGAGCCAACCACGAACGAACACGGAGCAAGCCATGTTTACCATCAACCATGTCGTCCTCACCGGGCGGCTCACGAGGGACCCCCGCCTGCATCCCCTGCCGTCGGGCAACAGCGTCTGTGAACTGCGGCTGGCGGTCAACACCAGACGCCGTGAAGCGGCGGGAGAATGGGTCGAGAAGCCCAACTTCTTCGACGTCGTCGTGTACGGCGCCTCGGGCGAGAACGTCGCCAAGCACATACACAAGGGTGGTCCCGTAGCGGTCGACGGGCACCTTGACTGGCGCAAATGGGAGACCAAAGACGGTCGCCCCGCCCAAGCGGTGCGCATCATCGCCCGAACCGTGCAGTTCCTCAGCGGCGCACCCAGCAACAACGGCAACAACGGTCATGTCGATGACGGCACTCGAGCACTGCACGGCGTCGCCATTGAGAATGAGGAGCTCTTGGACCTCACCGACCAGGACGCGATCGCGATGGCCGCGGCCGAAGGCTGACGAGCACCGACTCAGCTCACGCTCAGACATCACGCTGCGCTCCTCGGTAGGTTGCCGCCCGGCCGCACCTCACCCGCTCCCCTCGACGTGCATCAGGTCCACCACCGTGCCCTCCGCGTCCACGAGCACTCCGATCGCGTCGAAGCGCATGCTCTGAGGCTCGGGGGTCGTATACCGCTCGTCGTCGAGCCATGCTTGCGCGACCGGGCGATATCGGGCGAGCTGACCGGCGGAGAGATAGGCCAGCGGTTTGACCGATGCCGGCGGTTGCGATCTTCCCAGCTGATGTGTCTTGACCTCGACGAAGATCAAGGTACGCCCGTCGAAAGCGATCAGATCGATCTCACCGCTACGCGTACGATAGTTGCGCGCCAGCACGGTGAAACCACGAGCCCCAAGATGATCGAGGGCGAGCTTCTCGCCGTAGCGGCCCAGCGCACGACGATGATCTCTGGGCCGACCATCCCCACCCCGCGCGGCACGAACGCTCAACAGAGAATCGAGCGAGTCACGCAGACGACCCTGACCGGAAGACATACACATACACAGGACGCTACCGCCACAAATGCAACAAACCACGCACGAACGTGACAATTCTGTGCCCGCTCACGCAACAACAACCGCCACGACAAGTCAAAGCGCCACGAACAATCCTGCCCCTCAACCGCTTTGGCGTACCTCGTTTTCCCTTCGCCGTGAGGCGCCACGCGTTGGGTCGACCGTTGAACGGGACGGGGCGCTTATGCGCCGTTGCCGGGTCCGTTGATGATCAAAAACCAGAACGCGAAGATCACCGCGCAGATCGCGGCGGTGATTGCAAAGATCCGTCCGAGCGCTCCAGTGCGCTGATCGTGACCGGCGGCGCGCCGCACGAGGATCCAGGCCTCGTCGAGGCGGCGCAGGATCGCGAGCGCCCCGAACAGGAGCACGAGCAGGGCGACGAAGGCGATCAGGATGCCGAAGGTGACACTCCCCGTGAGGTAGTCGGCCTGCGAGCCGATCCACAGGCAGGCGATCGGGATCGGCCCCCAGCACAGCAGGCTGAGGACTGTGATCGCGGCAAACAGGACGCCGGCCAGGGAGCCGTCGATGCGTTGGCGTCGATCGCCGCCGCGCTCGGGCAGCTCGCGAAAGTGGGTCGGCGCCGTGCCGGGCCGGCGACCGACGAACAGGCCGCCGCTATCGGAAGGATCGCTGCGCACGGGCTTTAAGGGTTAAGGCCGAGTATTTCGAGCAGGTGATACCACGACTGCTGCCCGACGGTGAATTCCAGTTCTTCAAACCTAACAACGAGATGCTTCACGCGCGCGAACAGCGCTCTGTCGGCGGGCTGCACGTACTTGGCGGCCAGCTCCGGCGAGGGAATTTCGACATTGATCGCTTCCACGTGCTGGTCGTATTGCAACGCGCTCTGCGGGACCGTCTGAAAGCCGCTCGCGCTCCACGAGCGCACTTCGCCGCACAGGTTCGGCACTTGCAGGGCGATCATTTCGCGCAGCCCGGTGATGAATGCGTGCATGCGGCGCGTCAACGCGCCGTCGGTCCATCGCAGCGGGGCCACCGTCCTGATGAATCGCTGAGCGATGCTCGCGTCTGCGTGATATCCGACCGCCCACAGCGCGCCGGTCAGCTCATAAGCCATTCTGCCCTCCGGTTCGTTCTCGGGCGATCCCAGGCCCGCGAGAGGGCATTCGGCGGCGAAGCGCCGATCGAGCGCCTGCAGCTGCGCTTCCACGTTCGGCCAGGTTGCGACGATCGAGTGCAGAGCCGTGTAGGCGGCCACGAGCGCGGTGTGCGTAGAGGAGACATTCTCGCTGGGAGCGGCGAACGCCCGGGCAGGGGCTAGCCCAAGGACGAGGACTGCGATGAGAAGTGTCAAGTGTCTGAGCGTCATCCATCGAGTCTAACGAGAATTTGACTTTCGTTCAAACTTCTTTGGTAAGTTGCGTTTTGTGATTGAACTTTCGTCAAAAACAGCAAGACGATAAGCACGGTATGGGCCTGCTCGACTACTACCGCCAGTTCGAGGGCATGCCTGAGGAGGAGGTCAACGAGGGCCTGCGCGCGCAGGCGGCCGAGCGCAGGCGTAAGGCGCTCACCCGTGTGGAGACGCTCGATCTCTCCCAGACCACCTGGCCCGAGCTCGCCAACCCCCACATCGTCTCAGCGATCACGTTCACGGCCCAGCGCGGCATGCAGCACTATCCCCACACGCGCGGCAGCGAGTTGCGCGGCGTGCTGGCCGAGCGCCACGGCGTCGATCCCGCTCGCCTGATCGTCGGTAACGGTTGCGCCGAGCTGCTCAGCGCCGCCACGCGCGCGCTGATCGCCCCCGGCCAGGCGCTGATCACTCCCTGGCCTTCTTATCCGCTGTTCCCGATCATGGCCCGTCGCGCTCACGGCCGCCCCGTCCCGGTCACGGGCGGAGTGGATGCACTGCTGGAGGCTGTGGGTGAGCACGACACTCGCGTAATCGCGCTGGCCAGCCCCAACGATCCGACCGGCGAGCTGCTGGCAGCCACGGAGCTATCCCATCTGCTCGAGGGACTTCCCGAGGGCGTCGCTGTGTTGCTGGACGAGTCGCTCGTCGAGTTCGCCGACGCACAGCCCGTGGACTCGTCGCTGGTGCTTCTGGAGCAATACCCCCAGCTGCTCGTCTTCCGCAGCTTCTCCAAGGCCTGGGGCTTGGCGGGACTGCGTGTCGGCTATGCGCTCGGGGGGCCCGGGTCGGAGGAGCTCCTTGCCGAGCTCGCGCCCGACCTCGGCGTCTCGGAGATCTCTCAGGCGGGAGCCCGGGAGGCGCTGCGCAGCTGCTCGGAGCTCGTGGCCGAGCGCATGCGCGTGATCTCTGCCGAGCGCGTCGCGCTGAGCACCGCGCTGCGCGAGCGCCACTTCGAGGTCACCGACAGCCAGGCCAACTTCCTCTGGGTCGCACACCCCACAGTCGACGGTGGAGAGCTCGTCGCGCGCCTGGCGCGCGCCGGTGTACTCGTGGCCGGCGGAGACGCCCTCGGCGAGCCCCGCCACGTACGAATCGGTCTGCGAGACACAGCCGCCTCGACGCGCCTGCTGCAGGCGATCGACAGGATGCTCGGCTGAAGACATAAGCTCCCCCCACGCCTCCAGTACCTAAATCCAAGGGCGCGGCCAAGCGTCGCGCCGAATTCACCGACATCGCGCTGCGCCTGTTCTCCGAGCGTCCCTACGGGAAAGTCTCGATCGACGAGATCGCCGCGGAGGCCGGCGTCGCAAAGGGCCTGCTCTACTACTACTTCGGCGATAAGCAAGGCCTCTACGTCGCCGGACTACAGCGACTCGCGGGCGAAATGCACGCCCAGATGGCCGCCGCCGCCGACTCCGCCACCGCCCCGGTCGAGCGCCTGATGCTCACGCTCGACGCCCACCTCGCCTTCATCGAGCAGTACCCGGAGGGCTACCGCGAGCTGCTCAGCGGCGCGATGTCGCACCCCGAGGTCCGCGCCATCATGGACGGCGAGCGCAACGCTCTCCTGGAGATGGTTCTCTCGGGCCTGCCACCCGAGGCGCCCAACTCTCCAACCGTCACACTGGCCGTGAAGGGATGGCAATTGTTCGTCGAAGGCGCCGAGCTGGCCTGGCTCGCCGATGGCGGGATCGACCGCGCGCACCTCACCGAGCTATGTAGCCGCATGCTCTACGGCGCGATCATCGCCGCGATCGAGGTCGACAAGAAGACCTAGAAAGGCCGTGTGCCCGAGGTTCTCTTTCTTCTCGCTCGCTTTGCGGGTTGCTCGCGCGCGCGCGGGCGCGCGCGTCATACTGATCATGATCAGCAGGGTGATCATGATCAGTAGGGTGATCATGATCAGCCTGCGACGATTCGCTGGGCGTGTTGTGGTCCAGCTGAGGAGTCACTGGCCACCAACAGCCCGTCAGCGATCTCGGTCGCCTCCCAGGCCTGTTCCTGATCCTTTTTCCTCTTCCCTTTCTCTCTCTTTCCCTCTCCTCTCCTCTTTCCTCTCCCTCCCTCCCCCTCTCTCCCTCCCCCTCTCGCCCCCCCCCCCCGTCTTCGCCCGTGCGCGCGCTCCGCGCCCGCGCCGCCCGCCGCCTGCGCGCGTGGGCTGGCGCTCATCGGCTGCTCCTGTGGTCGCTCGTCCGCGTGCGTGCGTCTCGGGCGGTCGTGCGCGGCGCGGCGCGCGCGGGGGCGGGCGGGGGGGGGGGGGGGGGCGGGGGGCGGGGCGGGGGGGGGGGGGGGGGCGGGGGGGGGGGGGGGGGGGGGGGGGGGGGGCCCTTGGGGTCGGTTCCCCAGCTCTGCGGTTCACGATCGCGGCGCAAGCCGCTCAGCACGCCAGTCGTCGCCTGCACGCGGATCGGCCAGGAACGTGAACATGGCTCGCGCCAGGGCGCGAGCAGCCGCCGGTCGGCTCGGCGTAGGCGCATCGCAAGCAGCTTGTCGGTCCGCCCGTTCAGATCGGTGACCGCAAGGCGAATCGTCGGCGTCGATCACGTCCTGGCAGCGCTCATCGCGCAGCGCGAGCGCATCTTTGAGGATCCTGCGGCGCGTCGGAACGCGCGCCTGGCCCGCCACGGAATCGGCGATCAGCTCGCCGGGCGCCTGGAGGGCGCTGCGCAGGTTTGATGTCGTGCCTTGGCAAAGCGCCGGTAGGGCGCCAGCCGTCGCGCTCCAGCACACCGGAGAAGTCCTCGCCGAGGACCTGCTCGGCGTGCTCGTAGCCGCGGCCCGGAGCGATCAGATACACCGTGACGTTCTCGCCCGCGAACGCCCACAGCCACGCCTTCTGCCCGTTGATCCGCCAGCCGGTCTCATCCGGCGCGACCGCCGGCTCGCACGAACCCCCTTGATCAGCGCCTCATACGTCGGCTCCAGCGCCCTGGCTTGACGGGCGACGGCCTGCACGACCCCGCCCGCAGTCACGCGAATACCGAACCGCTGGAGCACCTTGGCCGTCTTCTGAGGCGATAACCCCAGCTCCTTGTTCAACTCGGTCGCTAGCGCGACCGCGCGCGGGCCGAGCATGCACCCGGCCGCTCCCAGAGCATCCGAGGTCTAAACGGTGACGCCCCTGATGCCGACGCCCGCAACAGGCACACTTGCCGATATGCACCCGGAACCGCGACGAACCGGCCGCGGCTCGCACAGCTCCTCCTGATACTGAAACTCGGTGCGCTCCTGCTCGATCTCCCCACCACAATCACATCGCGCCGCAAGCGGCGCATCGAGCTCCTCATCCACCTCCCCCGCCGGACCGCGGTGACCATGACGGCCGTGCTCCACCCCCGACCGCGGCCCGGCCGGCCCGAGCCGACTTCGGCTCACCCCGCGAGAACGGCGCCGCTTGACGCTTGCCCGCGCGCCGCGCCTCCTCCAAGGACCCCTCGAGCTTCCCGACCCGCCCGCGCAGTCGCTCATTCTCGCCCGTCAGTCGCAAGACCTCCTCCCACAGATGCTCGTTCTCAACCGACAACGTCGAGCACAAAGCCTCCAGCCGCTCACACTCACCACCGGCTCGGCCGGCAGCACCTCAGCCCCTGACACGGTCACGCGACCATGCCGCCACCTTCGCCCCAGCTACATAATCCCTCCGAACCCCTAACTCAATACCTATCCTTGGCTCGAGCATCCCGGCTCTGTGACCGGCGACACTTACCTTCGTTTCGGGCGGCTGGTGTTGTTGTCTCCCATCCAAAACACCTGCTCTCATCCCCATCCCTCCATGTCCTGCCACCCCCACTGGCTCGCCTCAATCGATGACGGAGGCCTCACTTTCCTAGACGTCCTCCACCGTTATCCCGAGCTCTTGCGCGAGCGTTCCCGAGAGCTCCATGAGCTGCAACGGGTCGATGATCGCGCCACGAAGACCCAGCACAGATCCCGCGAGCCTCAGCTCCGAGCCCCGCAAGTCAACGAGCGACATGGACCCTTTGAGATGCGGTCAGCGTGCGAGGACGTAGGCGCTCATTCCGGGGATCGTGAAGCGCAGCTCGTCGCCTTCGACGGTGAGCGTTCCCGCTTTGATCAGGTCGTCGCGCACGCTGGAGAGCTGTTTTGGCGTGCGGCCGAGCTGGTCGGCGATTTCGCGGCCGGTCGTGGGAGTTGCTGTGGCGGTGACGGCAGCTACGGCTGTGAGATAGCGCTTCTGGGCTGTGCTCGCCGCGCTCCAGCGGGCGGCGTAGAGTCCGCTTTCGAGCTCCCGCTGAGCGCGGGGAAGAGCAGCCTGTGCGGCCGCGAGGTCGATCCTGTCGTGGCCATTGGCTGCCCGCCAGGCGTGGTGGCCGTAGAGCTGGATCGCGTAGGGATAGCCGCCTGAGGCCTCGGCGAGGAGGATCGCCGCGTCCTGCACCATCGGTCTTCCCGCCTCCTCGGCCGGCAGGCGCAATGCCCGCACCGTGTCCTCGCCGCTGAGCAGGCCCAGCTCGTGCCATGCGCCGCGCTCGAGATATGTGACGGAATGCTCGGGGGCCCGCATCAACGGCAAGCCCGCGATCACCACGACCACCGGCCAGCGCTCGCCGGTGCCCTCCTGCAGGAGCGCACCGAGCGCTGAAAGCTCACGGCGCGAGGCGAGATGCGCCTCGTCCAGGGTCAGGACAAAGCCGCTTTCGCGCGCGATTGCGAGCTCGGCAAGCTCGGTGAGCGCAGGGCGCAGGGCGGGTGTGGGGTCCTCTGCGGAGCCGGCGACCAGCTCTCGCACGCGCCCGATCGCATCGATCAGATCCGGGATGAAAGGCGTATCGGGCCTCATCTCGGTATGCACACGCGGCCAGCCGAACCGGGATCCGGCGAGCGCCGCCGCTTGCGCAAGCAACACGGTCTTGCCAACTCCGCGCGCTCCCACTAGCAGGGTCGGTCTCGGTGTGCGACCGTCGAGCGCCGCCACCTCGATCGCATCGGTCAGATCCTCGAGCACCGCCTCGCGGCCCGCCAACTCCTTTGGCGGCTCGTTGAAGCCGGGGCGGTAAGGATTCTCCACACGCTTCATAAGCGAGAGTCTAGCGGCGTCTAGCGCGTCTAGCTTTGTCTAGCGCGTCTAGGATCGTCTAGCGGCGTGCCTTGGGGGCGTGCTCGTGAGCTTCTCGCCGAGCTCGAGGCTGGCGCGCATTTCCTCGCTCGAGGGCTCTTCGTGGATCAGTTGGTGGAGTGCTGTCGCGAGCTCGGGGAATCGTCTCAGTAACCCTCCGCTGGGCGGGTGTTTGGAGCTCGGTCGCTCGGCGGCGATCCTCTCGCAGCCTCGTACTCCACCCAACATCCAACGAAGCCCCCTTTCATTTTGTTCCTTTCAAAGACTCCCAACTTTGTAAGGGTAACCGCCGTTACTTACGGGACGGGGTCAGCTCCGAACCGGGACGGCGATCCCGTCCTCGATGCGCTCAGCGAGGTTGGAAAAATCGTCAAATGCGACCGTGACGGCTTGCTGGTAGGTGCCCATCGCTCCGTCGGCGGGCTCGAGGGCAAAGATCGGCTTGCGGCTCTCCTGGCCGAGGGGAATAAGAAGGCTGTGATGCTGCTTCAGGATCGCGAGACACTCCGGATCGTCGACGACAGGAAGTGCATCGACAACTGACTCGCCGAGCACTGCTTCCCGGTATGTGCCAGGTATCTGGGCGATCCAGCGACGGTACGGATTCACAGGTCGATCAAGTCGGCCCGGGTGCTGTAAGACGACGTATCCCAGGGGGCGCATCGCCCCTGCCGGCAACTCGAGCTCCTCGGTTTCAGGATTTACTGCGAGTCGCTGTTCCCACCCAGATCGCCAGTGCCGAAGAGTCGGTCCGACGTTGCGCAGACCCTGAAGGGAGAAGACGTCCGGCGCCAGCGGAATCACGACGTGATCGCTTGCGATCAGCACAGAGCGGTTCAACGCCCCGAGATTTGGGCCGACATCCACAAGGACCAAGTCATCTTCGCGCTCGCGAGCCGCGGCCATAAGCAAGCGCCATATCGCACTGACGATCCGAAAGGCGTGGGGCTTTCCATCCAGACATGCCGGCCACTGGCTGCTCAGCTCGTCCTCAAACACCGACAGGCGGAGATCGCCGACGACCAGCCCGAGGCGGTCGGCGATTTGCTCGACGTGGACTTCGCCCAAAGTACCGGTGCCATCGAGCAGCGGCCTGAGCGCTCCGGCAACGGTTTGGCGCGGACCGCTGTCGCTCCACAGCTGCTCGAGGCAATCATCATCGAGGAACGCGGCCGAGAGGTTGGCCTGCGGATCGAGGTCGGCGGCGAGCACCCGGTGGCCGCGCTCAGCAAACATCCAGGCCAGGTGGTACGCCAGACTGGTCGTGCCGACCCCGCCCTTGTCGTTGAAGAACGCGATGATCGGCGGATCTGTCATGGCGGGGCAATGATGGCAGCCGCGGACGTTGGCTCCGGCTGGTGCTGAGGGTTGGGTTGTGAGTACGGGGTGAAGTTTATTCCTGCTACGCCACGTTGGGAATGGGATCCCTGGCCCTTGGTTGTATGGAAGAAAAGGCTTCCTTTGATTTGGCTACGCTACGTTGGGAATGGCGTTACACCTGTTTGTGGGCTGCCGCATTTGTTTGGGCGGACCTTTTGGTTTTTGTTGGGTTTGATTTTTGGTGGGTGGCCGGGGCGGGCCGGGGTGGTTGAGCCTGAGCCCGGGCGGCGGGTCCTTCCCCACACGCTTGACTGGATTGACCAATTGGTCCAATCTATGGCTGTGGCTACTGTTTCCTCGCTCCCCACCCGTGGTCTGTCCGAGGCCAAGGCCGGGCTTTCAGAGGTCATGTCCGGGGTGGTGCACGACCATCAACCGATGGTCATCCAACGTCATGGCGGCAAGGAGGCGATGTTGCTGCTCGGGCTCGCCGACATCGAGCCGCTCCTCGGCCACTTCTCCTTCCACACGCTCTCGAGCGTGTCCGACGGCGAGTTCGTACTGCGCCAAGCCGAGCTCAACCTGGTTGCCGGCGGCGACACGTTCGAGCATGCCGCTTCGGAGCTCGAGGAGCTGGCCGTCGCCTACGCCGAACGCTACTTCGAGCGCTTGCACTTCTATGCTCAGACCGATCGGGCCGAGCAGATGCCGTGGCTCCTGCGGTTGATCCTCACCCCCGAGGGCGATCGCCGCGCGCTGCTTCTCGATGCCGAGATCTCTCCGATCCCTGGTCCTCGACCACTGGTCCCGGGCGTGGCCACGGAGGCCCAGGGGTCGATGATGCGCTTGGAGTCGAGCTCGGCCTCCTCGATCCCGAAGTGTTCCGCGAGCAGATCGGGATAGCTTCGTAAGGCGATTGATGGAGCAGTCGGTGTGGTTGCTGAGTCGGTTTCGTTTGGTGGGTTGGACTACGCGGCCTGAGCGGCGGGCTCGGTAGGTGGGTCGGGAGGGACGACGGCGTTGAGGGCCGGCGGCTGTGCGGGCAGCAGCAGCGCTGCCGCCGCGGCGCCGGCGGCCGCGACTGCAGCCGCGACCAGGCACCCGGCGCTCAGGCCGCGCACCAGTGCCTCGGCTGCGGCCTCGTGCACGTGGCCCGCGAGTGAGGCGTGTCCGTTCGCCGCAAGTCGGCCGGAGACCGCGAACGCGGCGCCGGCCGAGGAGTGGGCGATCGACGCGAGACCGTGCGGGAGTCGTGCGGGCAGCGTGGATGTGAGCCGGCGTGCGTAGACGGAGGCGTACACGCTGCCGATGACCGCAACGCCGAGCGTCCCTCCCAGGAGACGCGTCGCGTCGTTTACGGCCGAACCGACGCCCGCCTTCTCAACCGGCACGACTCCCATGATCGCCTCGGTCGCGGGGGCGCTTGTGAGCCCCATGCCGATGCCGTAGAGCACCATCTGCGCGGCGATCGTTGCGTAGCCGGTGCTTGTCGATACCGTCGCGACCCAGACGTAGAAGGCGGTCACCATCAACAGGCCGGCGGTGACGACCAGCTTGGTGCCGATCCGGACCGCGAGCTTGGTGCCGAGCACCGACGCAACGCCGACCGAGATGGCGACGGGCAGGAGATGGACGCCGGTCGATAGTGGATCGTAGTGCTTGACCAGCTGGAAGTACTGCGTGATCACGAAAATGAAGCCGAGCAGCGTGAAGAACGACACTGTCACGGCCGCGCAGGCCGCGCTGAAGCGCGTGTTGCGGAACAAAGACACGTCGAGCATCGGCGCGCTCGACCGGCGCTCCCACGCCACGAAGCCGAGCAGCAACGACGCGGCGACAACGAAGCCCGCGACGCTACGAGTGCTGCTCCAGCCGTAGCCCGGCGCCTCGATGATCGTGAACACGAGCAGCGAGATTCCCGCCGTAGAGAGGCCGAATCCGGCGCGGTCGAGCGCCTGGGCGTCGGCGTCGCGCGAGGTCGGCACGTAGCGCGCAACGAGCCACGCGGCGAGCGCCGCGACCGGCGCCATCGCGAAGAAGATGCTCGCCCACGTGAAACGCCCGAGCAGCCAACCGCCGACGATCGGCCCCAGTGCGATCGCGATCCCCGCAGTCGCGCCCCAGAGGCCGATCGCTCGCGCCCGCTCGGCGCGGCCGGTGAAGATGTTCGAGATCAGCGACAGGGTTGCCGGAAAGACCATCGCCGCGCCGAGACCCATAAAGCAGCGCGCGAGGATCAGCTGAGCGGAGTCGGCTGCGAACCCTCCCGCCACGCTCGAGACGCCGAACAGGCCGAGTCCCGCGAGCAGCACGCCCTTGCGCCCGACGCGGTCGGAAATGCTCCCCGCCGCGAGCAGGAAGGCGGCGAACACGAGGTTGTATGCGTCGACGATCCACTGCAGCTGACTATTCGACGCATGAAGTTCACGTGCCAGCGTCGGCAGCGCGACGTTGACGATGGTCGTGTCGAGGTTGATCGCGAAAGCCGCGATCAGGAGAGCCGGCAGTGCCAGTGTCGAGCGCCGCGTCATGACCGAACTCCAGACACGCGGACGAGCCAGGGCTCAGCGGCGCCGCTCGGATCGGGTGAGTGGCCTCGGCAAGTTGTGTGCTGGCTGGTGGTCGGCATTGCGCTGTTCCTCTCGACACGGGAATGATCTTGTACCTGCAAGATAACACCTCCACACTGGAAC
Source organism: uncultured Solirubrobacterales bacterium (assembly GCA_963813745.1). Taxonomy (GTDB): domain Bacteria; phylum Actinomycetota; class Thermoleophilia; order Solirubrobacterales; family Solirubrobacteraceae; genus Palsa-744. The sequence continues at coordinate 208,075 of CAWEZW010000009.1, read as the reverse complement.
TTGTAGCTACAATCTCACTGTGACTGAGAGGACTTCCGAGCCCACAGGCCCACGAGGCAACCAGATGGCGGAGGAATGCCTCGCCGTCCGCGTACGCCTGCTAAGCCGCCGCCTGAGCCGGATCTATGACGGGGCACTGCGGCCACTCGGGCTCACGATCGCGCAACTGAACCTGCTGTCGGTGATCGAGGTGATCGAATCCGCGCCGGCAGGGCGCGTCGCCGATCTGCTCGCGATGGAGATCTCGACCCTGAGTCGGAACGCACGCATCATGGAGCGCGACGGTTGGATCACGATCGAGCGGGCCGAGCGCGGAAACGGACGAATCCTTCGCATCACGTCCGCGGGCCTGCAGAAGCTCCGCGAGGCGAAGCCAGCGTGGGACGCCGCTCAGTTGGAGGCGCGCGAGCTGCTCGGCGACGAGGGCGCTCAAGAGCTCAAGCGACTCGGAGATGGCGTATGGGACGACCAGCTCACGCGTGTGTAGCGCATGATCCCGGCATCACTGTTCTAGACCGTCGGCGATCGTGGCCGGCGGCTGGGCCCAGACGACGCGCCATTTGCGGTCGCGGAAAGGTCGGTCGCCGACCGCTGGGTTTCGCGGCTCGAGGGCGATGTCGCTCTTCAGTGGCGCGAGCGGATGCAGCCGGCCGGCGAGCGTTGGGATGGGTAGCTGGTCGGCCAGCGAGCCGATCCGCCGCAAGGCTGTCGCGGCGCCGATCTCTTGCGCCAGGCACTGGAGTGCAGCGGGGTCCGGCTGCACGGCGCCGAGTGCTTCGGCGAGGACGTCCGCGCCGCCGATCAAGTCCATGCGTGCCGCACCGTCGAGCAGGCTTCGCTCGACGTTTGAGAGCAGCGCGCCGTGCCCGGCCTCTTCGGCGCCGGCGAGGACGGTCTCCCGCGGCTCGATGATCGTTCGCAATCGCCGGCCGCTCAACTCCTTGACCGTGACCTCGCGCGGGCAGGCGACCTGGATCGTACGCGCCGGATGAATCAGCAGACCGTGGTAGTCGAGCGCAGACCGATAGGCGAGACGGTGAGGCTCGCCGGCGAAGAACGCGCCCACAGCGAGCGCGACGTCCTCAGATGCGGCCCTGGTGCCGAGCAGGCCGATTTGGCGAATCGCGTAGTGCCCTGGCGCCACTCGATCGAGGAGCCCCGCATCGCGCCAGCGCGTGAGCAGATTGGACGCCGCCTGCGGAGAGAGACCCAGCCGCTCACGAACCTCGCGCGAGGTCAGACCAGCCTGCCCGGCGGTCAGCTTCTCGTCGAGAAGCTGAAGGGTACGGCTTGGCATCTTAGACTAGAAGATACACGAATTACGTGTATTGCCCAGAGTTGATAGCCCATATCGCGCGGCAGCAGCCGGGCCTTACACGGCGCTTCGGCCAACGTGTTTTCAGGCGGCTGCCGCCAGCGCGCGCTCGTGCCCCAGATAGGGCATCAGTGCGAAGTAGAGAAGGTCGGGAAGGAGCGCGGGCAGCTCGGCCGTGTTTTCCTCGAGTACCCGTCTATGCACGATCGCGGCAATCCCGCCGACGATGCCCTCCGCGGTATGCGGAGAGAGATGCTCAACACTCCCCGCATGCTCCTCGCCCTCCTCGATGACCACCGCGAACATCGCTTGCGCTGAGCGTAAACGTTCGGCGGCCGGCCGGCCGGCCAGCCCCGAGGCACTCGATCATCACGAAGCGGGCGCGATCGGGGTTTTTGACGATCAACAAGAGCAATGTCTGCAGGCCTCGCCGGATCCGTTGCGGCCAGGGCGCCCCTCCAGACATTTGCCCCAACACCACAAGCTCGAGCTCGTCGATCAGCTCATCGCCCGCCTGAATAAAACAATCCTCCAAGCTCTCGAAAAACGCATAGAAGGTCGCTTCCGGCAGGTTCGCGGCGCTCAGCACACGCTCGATGCAGGTGTGATCGTAACCCGCCCGCGCGGTCGTCTCGATCAGGACATCGATGATCTTGCGGCGGGGGTCTGCAGGGGTGCTCAAAGGGTCTTCGGCGGGAGCGATTGATGCAGTGTAAAGATGCGAGCTTCGGATTATCTACGCCACCCGGGGAATGGGATCTTGCCGATGGGGTCCCCTTCCGAGCGGCCGTTCGACCTCGACAGACCGCCCCCTCGCGAGATATACTTCAGGCCACAGGGTCTTGACGGGAGAGGGGTCGGTTGTGCCAAAGGTACGCCTAAATCGCACCGCGGGCGCGCGACGGGGGATGACCTACGTTGGTATCTCGCAGCGCTCCGTCGCGGACGGCCACGAACGCCGTGAGAAGCGTGCTCTACGGCAGAAGAAGAACATCGTCCGCGACGCCAAGCTCCTCGCCCGATCCGAGGACTGGCGGGATGCCGGAGAACAGTTCGCCGTCCTTTTCCGGCGCTGGAAAGCCGCCGGCTCGGCCGGTCGCGCTTACGACGACAAGCTCTGGAAGAGCTTCAAGGCGGCAGCGGATCAGTTTCACGAGCGCCGGGCCAAGCACTTCGCCGAGCTCGCCCGGATCGCGAAGGCGAAAGCCACCGCGAAGCAGAAGCTGATCGCCGAGGCGGAGAAGCTGAGCTCGATCAGCGACTACGAGATCGCCAAAGGTCAGTTCTCCGACATCATGGTCCGCTGGCGTGAGACCGGTCACGCCGGGCGTCACGAGAACGAGCTGTGGACCCAGTTCGTCAATGCCAGACAGGCGATGTACAACGCGACCGCCGAGGACCGCCGTGACCGCCAGAGCGAGTACGTGCAACGCGTCGAAGAGCGGATCATCGGGCACCGCGAGATGATCGGCAAGCTCAAGTCACAGCGCCGAGAGATCGCCCTCCGGCGAAGGGGACTGATGCCGGGCTGGGTCGGGCAGGAAATGGCCGAAGAGTTCGACTCACGAGTGCAGGAGATCGATGAGTACATCGAAGAACGTCAACGCTGGCTGGATGAGGACACCCAGCGGGTAGCTCGCGCGATGGTCGGCCAAGACGAGGTGAGCGTCACCGAGTTCTACCAGCGGCTGACGGGTGCCGACGCGTAGCTCTAGCGGGCTGAGCGGCCGATCGAGCCGCTGGAGCTGATCACAGAGCACAGCTGAGCGGGTGCTCGCAGTCGTCGAGGAAATGCACTGCGTCGGCGGCAACGGTCACGGCCTCGCGCCAACCCCGATCGGGGTCTTTCCATTCCCGCCACACGAGCCGCCCTTCGATCGCGACACTGCGACCCTTGCGCGTGTAGATGTCGACATCCTCCGCCTGGTCTCCGTAGACGTTCACGTTGAAGAAATGGGGCTTTTCCTGGTAATCGCCCTGGTCGACACGCTTGGGCGAGTTGCATTCCTGCTCTCCGTTGATCGATTGGTTTATCCCCCGCCCAGAACGCTACGCCACGCTTGAGACTCTCTGTCCTCGCCAATGGCACAGCGGTGTCAGAGTTCCCGCCCGGATTCTTCCCTCCGCCGCGCTGGTGCTTCATCGCCAGCCAGCGCATCACCGCCGCGCTCGCCAGCCTGACCGTCGTGGTCGAGGTGGGAGATCACTCCCCCGCGCTTTTCACCGCGGAGATCGCCTCTGACCTCGGTGCGGAGGTCGCCGTCGTACCAAGCCGCATCACTGACCCCGGAGGCCGCTGGATGTTCAGGCTGCTGTACGACGGGGCCCACCCAGTCTCCTGCTCCCAGGACGTGCTCGAGTTGATCTGCGACGGGCGCAACGTGCAGGCGGTGGCGGCGTAGCGAGAGGCCAGGCCTCGCGGGTTAGGCGGATGAGACAGGCTCCTTTAGATATTTTTAGATATCGACCGGCGGCTGTGTCCTCGTACAGATACGAAGGCCGTTCTGGCCCATGAAGTCGGTCGACATTCGTCGATGGCTTGGACGTTTTCGCGCCAAAATTAAAGGGCCCGCCCGCCGCTTCCCCCGGAAACACGGGGGCAAATGTGCCAGCTTTGTGACTTCTGCCCGGACCCCTTAGGGACGAACGTGTGTTCGTCTACCGTTTGGGTGATGGTCAGCTCTTTCGCCAGATCGATGGGGAAGGGGAATCGGCGTGTCTGAAGGTATCTATTTTGTTGGTCTCGACGTGCACGCCCGGAAGACCGCGGCCGCGGCTGTGCGGTTGGGGTCGGGCGAGGTCCGCAAGGCGCAATTGCCGGGGTCCTCGGCCGCCGCGATCGAGTGGCTGCAGTCGCTTCCTGGGCAGGTGCGCGCGGTCTATGAGGCCGGGCCGACCGGGTTCGAGCTCGCGCGGAGCGCCAAGACGGCCGGCATTGAGCTGATGGTCTGCGCGCCGGGCGCGATCCCGCGTCAGCCCGGCGACCGGATCAAGACCGACACGCGCGACGCGCTCAAGCTCGCCAGGTTGCATGCGGCCGGGCAGCTGCGTGCGGTCGTGGTGCCCGCGCGCGAGCTCGAGGCGCTGCGCGACTTGGTGCGTGCCCGTGAGGATCTCCGCGGCGATCTGATGAGAGCGCGCCACCGCATCAGCAAGCTGCTGCTGCGCCAGGGCATCCTCTGGACTGGACCCGGCGAGACATGGACAGAACGTCACCTGCAATGGCTGAGCGAGGTTCGTTTCCAGCAGCCGCTGCAGGAGGTCCTCTTCGGCGAGTACCTCGCTCACCACGAGGTGCTGCTTGCGCGGCGCGAGCGGCTGGACAGGCTGATCGGAGAGCAGTCCGTCCAAGGCTCGTGGGCACCGTTGGTCGCGCGGCTGCGGTGCCTGCGCGGCATCGAGACGCTGACCGCGGTCGGCCTGGTCTGCGAGATCGGTGACATCGGCGCGTTCTCGCACCCCAAGCAGCTCTCAAGCTACCTCGGCTTGGTCCCGTCGGAGCACTCCAGCGGCACCAAACGCAGGCAAGGATCGATCACCAAGGTCGGCTCCAGTCACGCCCGCAGGCTGCTCGTCGAGGCGGCCTGGAACTACCGACGAGCGCCCAGCGTGTCGCTGACGCTCAAGCGCCGCCAGCAAGACCAGCCGCCCGCCGCGATCGAGACCGCGTGGCGCGCACAAATCCGGCTGCACCGCCGCTGGGCGCACCTAGACGCGGCATGCTCAAAGAAGCGCACCACTGTCGCTGTCGCGGTCGCCCGCGAGCTCGCGTGCTTCGTCTGGGAGGTCGCCCAACAACCCGACTGAGTCCGCACCGCACACATCCCGTTCGGTATGGGGGTGGCGGCCGGCGCCGCGTCACACGGGACCCGCGACGTAGCTATGAGCACCAACCACCGTTGGGGCGCTCGTTTCGTCTATTGACTGCGGCCCAGGCGCAGCGAAGAACCGCCTTGAGGTACCCAGCCCTCGCATATCAGCATGACTGCCCTCGCAGCCCCGGCCGCCACCCGCACCTCGAACCACAGCCCAAAAAGTCGGAGTCCGGCACACCCACCGGGCTCCGACCGCCCCTGCCTGACTCGACAAATATCGCCCATATCAGTTACGCCCCGCGCGGATCTCTGCCTTTCATGGTTTATCGGTTCTTGATAAACCCGCGATAGATCGATAAACCGAGTGCCAACGCCTAGATGGCAGCGGCTGGGCATAGCACTCCACGCAATCTCGCGTACAGTTGTCTGCATGGATCGAACCAGACATACGACCGGCTGTTTTTCCGCGACCCCCTCTCGACGGCGTCATGAGCACGACGAGTAAGAAGCGCCTGCAGGAGATCCTCCGCTCCCTCACCGAGCCTGAGGCGGAGATCGTGTGGGAGGTCTACTCCTCACGCCCACCCCACGAAGATCGCGGGGACGCACTCGGTCGTGGACTGGGCGATGTCTATGAGCGCCGGCGTGTCCAGGCACCAGATAGTGGCCGCGATGCGCCCGGCTGAGATAGACGTCACCCAAGCGGCCACTGCGCTTGGCGTCTCGAAGCCGACGGTTCGTGCCTGGGCCCGACGCGGACTGATAGACATAATGAGAGAGCAGCCGATGACCTTAGCCGTCGGAAGCGTCGACAAGCTGCGTCGCGATCTAGAGCGACTCCGCGAGACAGCCGGCAGCGAGAAGCGCTGGCAGTCGCTGCTCGCCGCCGCCGCCGACCAACGTGAGCTCGCCGAGCCGGGCGCGCGCGAGGGGCTCGCCGACGCCCTCGCCGGCAACACAGAGCCACTGATCCTCACGTGACGTTCACCGTCACGGTGACCGCCCGCGCACCCGCGAGCAAAAGGGCTTCGCGGTAAAGCCAAGGACAAGGACCTTCGTTCAGGCGGCCACCGCGCGAGCGTCGAGGTGCGCGCCGACCTTGCGCTTGACCCGCTGCAGCGCGTTGTCCACCGTCTTTGTGTCGCACTCCAGCCGCTCCCCCACCTGCTCGTAGGAGTAGCCGTCCAGGTAGAGGCCCAGCACCCGGCTCTCCAGCTCTGAGAGCGCCGTCGACAGGCAGCCCACGAGCGAACGCAGCTCCTCCGAGGAGATCACCTGGTTGACGGGATCGTGCACACTCGGTCCGGGCAGCACCTGGTCGAGCGTCGGCACATCGTCGCCGGCGCCCGCGGGCGTCGAGGAGAAGGAGACGTACTGGTTCAGCGGCGTGTGCTTGTTGCGCGTCGCCGTCTTCACCGCGGTGATGATCTGCCTTGTTATGCACAGCTCGGCGAAGTTGCGAAAGCTCGACTCTCGATCGAAACGGTAGTCGCGAATCGCCTTGTAAAGACCAACCAGGCCCTCCTGGATCAGGTCTTCGGAGTCGCCGCCCGCCAGGAAGTAGGAGGAAGCCTTCAACCGCACGAAGCCGTGATAGCGCCTGACAAGACGGTCGTAGGCGTTGCGGTCCCCCTGCTTGGCGAGGACGATCAAGAAACTATCCTCAACCTTTACTTCAGAGTTACTGTTGCTGGAGATTCGTGCCACGAGCAGATCCTTTCTCAGGCTGCTTCGCAGCCCGAATTTGCTCAGTGGCGCACTCCTCCCCTGGCGCCAAAGCTATGTTTACCTAAGGCTTCATCAACCTTAGGTTCAGCGTTATGTAGGGCGAGCCTCTCACAGTTATGGAGTCTTGTCAAGGGAATTTCGCCGATTCTGCAAGATCTCGTACAACATCGCCGCCGCCGCCGCGCTCACGCCGAGCGACTCGATCGCGCCCCTCATCGGCAGCGCGATCAGCTCATCGCATGCTTTGGCGACCCGCGGGCGCAGGCCCTCCCCCTCGCTGCCCAGCACCAGCACCACGCCGCCGTCCCCATAGTCCGGCGCGTCGTAGGCCACCTTCGCCTCTCCGCTGGCGCCGTAGCACCAGCATCCCGCCTTGCTCGCGGCGGCGAGAAAGTCGGCGATGTTCCTGACCCGCGCCACCTTCAGATGCTCGACGGCGCCCGCCGAGGCCTTGCACACCGCCGGCGTGACCTCGGCCGCGCGGCGCTCGGGTATCACCACGCCGGCGGCGCCGGCGCACTCGGCAGTGCGGCAGATCGATCCCAGGTTCTGCGGGTCCTGCACCTGGTCGAGCGCCACCACCAAGGGTCCGTGCCGCAAGCAGCTCCGCGGCGGAGCAGTACGGATACCCGCCCGCCTCCGCGCAGATCCCCTGGTGCGCGGTCGAGCCGCACCGTGCTCCATCTCCTCGGCGGAGGCGCTCCTCACCCGCACACCCTGCAGCCAGGGCTCGCGCGACACGCCCGCCGTGGCCCAGACCTCGCCGACGCGCGTGCTTGCGGCGGCCCCGCAGCGCCTCTTTGACGGGGTTGCGGCCGTAGATGATCACAGCTTGGCGGCGGGATCAGCTCCGAGCCCTCGGCTCCGTCGCGGATCTCCCACCCGCGCGCGCTCAACTCATCGCGCAGACGATCCGCGGCCTCGAAGTCCCGTTCGGCGCGAGCCGCTCTCGCGCCGCGCCAGCAGCTCCACCGCCTCGGGGTCGATTCCGGCCACGTCACCCACCGTCTCCCGCGCGGTCAAATCTCCCAGCCCCAGGACGTCGAGCATCTCGCGCAGGTCGCGATCGCCCACGCCCTGACCGCGGCGGTTGGCCTCACGCACCCACTCGAACAGAGAGCCAGCGCCTTCGGTGTGTTGAAGTCGTCGGCCAGCGCATCGAAGAACGCCTCGCGATAGCCGGCCATATCCGGCGGGCTCGCGTCTCCCGCGATCAACCGCCGGAGCGCGTCGCGGATGCGGTTGACGCGACGCTCGGCGTCGCTCCAGCGCCGCCTCGCGAGAACGCCAGCGGCTGACGGTAGTGACCTCGAGATCAGGTACATGACGACGGCGTCTCGCCCCGATACCCGCGTCGAGCACCTCGTGCAGCGGTGCGATGTTGCCGACCGACTTGGCCATCTTCTCGCCGGTGAACTGGATCATCCCGTTGTGCATCCAGAGCCTCGCCAGCTCCCCCCCGCGCGCCGCGCGGGTCTGGGCGGCCTCGTTCTCGTGGTGGGGAAACACGAGGTCCGAGCCACCTCCGTGGATGTCGAAGCCGACGCCGAGCGCTCCTCGGCCATCGCCGAGCACTCGATGTGCCAGCCTGGACGGCCCGTGCCCCCACGGCGACTCCCACCAGGTGTCCTCCCCCGGCTTGTGGCGCCTTCCACAGCGCGAAGTCGAGCGGATCCTCCTTGCGCTCGGCGCCCTCTATACTCCTCGCCCTGGTCCATGTCCTCGAGCCGTCGGTGCGACAGAGCGCCCGTAACCGGGGTCCGAGCGCACCCGGAAGTAGACATCGCCCTCCGCCGCATAGGCGTGCCCGGTGTCGATCAGCGCCTGCATGTAGTCGATGATCGAGGACATCGTCTCTGACGCCAGCGGCTCGTGGTCGGGGCGACCGAGCCCGAGCGCGTCGGTGTCGGCGAAGTAGAGCGTCTGTCATCTCCTCCGCCAGCTCTTCGCTCGGGCGGCCCTGCGCGCGCGCGGCGTCGTAGATCTTGTCGTTGACATCGGTGACGTTCACGACCAGCGTTGACCTGCATAGCCCTCGCGTTCGAGAAAGCGCTTCAGCAGGCTGAAAACCACGAAGGCCGTGCGTTGCCGATGTGGATGCGGCTGTACACAGTCGGGCCGCACGCGTAGATGCCCACCTTGCCGGGGTCGCGCGGCCGCAGGGGCAACAGCTCACCGGTGCGGGTGTCGTGCAGGCGAATCTCGCGCATCGCCCTCGCCTAGCCCTCTTGCGAGGCTTACGATCGCCAGCGCCGCCACGCCCTCGCCGCGGCCGACGAACCCGATCCCCTCGCCGGTCCTCGCCTTCACGTTCACGCGTTCCTCCAACCCGAGCGCCTGCGCCAGCCGCTCGCGGATCTTTTCGCGGTGAGGTCCCAGCTTCGGGCGCTCCATCACGACGGTGCAATCGACGTTCACGACCTCCAACCCCGCGGCGCTCAGCTTCGCCACGACCTCCTCCAGCAGCTCCATCGAGTCGGCGTCGCGCCAGCGCTCGTCGGTGTCGGGGAAGTGCTCGCCGATATCGCCCAGCCCGGCCGCGCCGAGCAGCGCGTCGATCACCGCATGGGTCAGCACATCGGCGTCGGAGTGACCCTCCAACCCGCAGCTCACCGGGGATCTCCACCCCGCCGAGAATCAGCCGGCGGCCCGGCGCCAGGCGGTGCGAGTCATAACCGATCCCGGCGAGCTCATCGCACCACGCCGTCCGATGCCCCGACCTGCTCCAGCCGGCGCTCGCGCCGCTCGAACACGCACAGCTCTTGTACGCCCGAGGCCACCAGCAGCTCCAGCGCCTGCTCGTAGTCGGCGCCGACGTCCTCAGGCCGGTGCGCGTCGCTGGAGAGCGCCACCGGGGCCCCCGCCTCCAGGCACATCTGTAGGAACGCCGGCGCCGGATACATCTCCCCGACGGGCTTGCGCAGGCCCGCAGTGGAGACCTCGACCGCGATCCCAGACTCCGCGATCCCGTCCATCGCCAGCTCGTAGTAGCTGCGCAGATCGCCTTCCGGGAGTGGGCGATCAGCGCCCCAGACCTTCACTAAGTCGGGGTGCGCCAGCACATCGAACAACCCGCTACGTGCGGCCTCACCGAGCGTCTCGAAATAACGTCTCCAGATCTCCTCGGGGCTGTGCGGCTTTCCCCACACGCTGTAGTCCTCCATGTCGACCGCCTCGTCGCGCAGGAAATGCACCGAGCCGATCACGTAATCGAAGTCGCGCGCCTCCAGCAAGCTTGCCATGCGGTCCTCGGCGCCTGGCACGAAGTCCGCCTCGATCCCCAACCGAGGTCTGTCTGCGTGCGCACGAACTCGCAGTAGGCGTCGAGATCCTCGCGCGCGTTCGCCTGCCAGAAGGGGTGCCGCCAGACGTCGAGCGCCTGTTCGAAGCGATACACGTGCTCGGAGACCCCCAGCTCGGCGATCCCCCGCTCGCTCGCCGCGATGCGGTATTGCTCGGCGTTGGCCGTGGTGAAGTACAGCTCGGCGGTCGTGCCGGGCTCGTCGGGGCGAAGGTGGACGTGGTAGTCGGTGAGCATCGCGCCCGCGATTCAACCACGGTCCGTGAGGCCCAGCAGCATCTCCGCCAGCGCGAGATCGAGCGGTGTGGTGATCTTCAGGTTCTCGCTCGACGCCTTCACGACACCGACTCGGCCCCCCGCGCGTTCGACCAGCCAGGCATCGTCGGTGGCCTGGGCCAGTACCTCGTCAGGCACATCCAACGCCCGTTCCAAGGCCGCTCGACGGAAGACCTGCGGGGTCTGCACCGCCCACAGCTCGCTTCGCTCAAGCGTCTCGCTCACCACGCCCGCCCGCACGCGCTTGACGGTGTCGGTCATCGGCACGGCGGCGATCGCCGCATCGATGCTCTCGTCAGCTTCAAGAGCGCGGATCGTGGCCGCCGCCAGCTCGGTCGTGAGCAGCGGGCGCGCCGCGTCGTGAACCAGCACCAGTCTTGGTCGGACCCACCCCCGGCCGCCGCGAGCGCCAGACGCACAGACTCCGAGCGCACTGCCCGCCCTCCACCGCGCTCACGCCGGTGGGCGCCGCGAGGCCTGGGGGCATCGCCACCACGATCTGCTCGATTTCCTGAACCTGGGAAAGGGCGTCGACACTCCACTGCACGAGCGGGCGCCCGGCCAGCTCCACGAACGCCTTCGGAGCGCCGGCGCCGAACCGCTCGCCGCTACCGGCGGCGAGGATCAGAGCGATGGGCATGGCTTGGGAAGACCCTCGCGCACGCGGCAGACGCCTGCGGCGGTCGCTGCCGCGTGCGCGAAGGTCTCGCTCCCGGCCGCTACTCGGCCGCGGCGCCGGCCATCTGGCTGGTGGCCGAGTTGGCGAGCAGCTCGTCGAGGTAGTTCTCGGCCTCTTCCTCGTCCTTGTCGAGCGCATACATCAGCTCTGACGCGAGAATCTTCTTAGAGCGGGTGAACATCTGCTTCTCGCCCGTCGACAGGCCCTTCTCGGACTCACGCAGCGACAAATTGCGCACGACCTCGGCCAGCTCGTAGATATCGCCGGTCTTGATCTTGTCGCGGTTGTGCTTGAAGCGCCGGTTCCAGTTCTTCGGCATCTCCGAGACCGTGTCGCGGAGCACGTCCAGCACCTTCTTGCACGGTTTCCTCGTCGATCACCCTGCGCAGGCCGGCGATCGCGGCGTTCTCGGTGGGAACCCTGACGGTCATGTCGTTGTGCAGGATCTTGATCGTCAGATACTCGCGTCGTTCACCGAGCATCTCCATCTCCTCCTTCTTCAGCACCTTGCCGGCGCCGTGATGGGGATAGACGACGTGGTCACCGAGCTCGAACTCGATGTACTCGACTTCGCGAGTGACCTCGAGCTCCTCGATCAGCGTCTGTCTCTGCGGTTGCTTGTGGCGGAATGGTGTCCTCCTTCGTTGCGGCCGACCGTCGGGCGGCCCGTGTTCAAGTCTGCAGATAGCGGTCAACGAGGTTGATCTCCTGCAGCCTGCGCAGGCCCTCGCGGATGTCCTTCGCCCTGATCTCCCCCACGCCCTCGACCGCCTCCAGCTCCGCGTCGCTGGCGGCCAGCAGCTCGTCCAGCCCGCCGAACTCGCTCACGATCCGCGCGACCGCCAGCTTGCGGCAGCCGCGGGATGCGCCCCAGCACCCGGTAGCCGCGCGGCGAGACGGGATAGTCGAGCGTGTTCAACTTGCGGTCGTATCCGAGCAGCTCGGCCAGCCGCCCGAAGTCGAGCAGGTCCTGGTGGGCGAGCCGCCCGATCTCCTCCAGCGCCGCGGCGAACGCCTCGTCGGAGTCGCTCGAGAGATAGTCGCGCACGAGCGCCGCCTTCTCGGCTGCGGTGCCGACCATCGTCTCCTCGAGCTGCATCTCGATCAGCCGGCCCTCGGTGCCCAGCTCGACGATGTAGCGCTCGATCTCGACCGCCATCCGCGTCACGAGCTCCGAGCGCTGCATCACGGTCAGCACGTCGTGCAGCGTCGCGCCGCCCTCGAACTCCAGCGCGGTCAGTCGCGTGGAGACCTGGTCGAGCCGTGTGCGGTACTTGTCGAGTGTCGCCAGCGCCTGGTTGGCCTTCGCCAGCACCACCGGGATGTCCTCGAGCACGTACTTCGTCCCGTCCACGTACACGGACACGACCTCGCGGCGCTGCGAGATCGGCGATCACGAGCGCCTCGGTCTGCTTGGACACGCGCTCGGCCGTACGGTGGCGGGTGCCGGTCTCGTGCGAGAGGATCGTCGGGTCGGGCATCAGCTGGACATTTGCCATCGTGATCTTCGTCGCGTTCGCGTTGAGGATGATCGCGCCGTCCATCTTCGCCACCTGGTAGAGGAACGCGGGCGTGTAGTCGATGTCGAGCTTGATCCCGCCCGAGTTCAGGAAGCTGAGGTCCTCCGGCTCGCCGATCACGATCAGCCCGCCAGTGTGCGAATCGAGGATGCTCTCGATGCCCTCGCGCAAAGCCGTCCCAGGCGCGATCATCTCCAGCGCCTTCATCAATCCCGGCTCCGGCCTCGCTTCGTACATCGAAATCTTCACCGGATCGCAGGGACACGATCACCCATTTTAGGGCATTAAGCCTTTGTTAGCCGCTCCCTGCCTGGACATCCGTCCATCCCGTCCAAACCCACGCGCCTTGACACAGGTGCACCCGTCGGCTATCGGAGACACCCGAATTACGACCCGGACTACGCGATCACGGCCAGCGGCCGCTGGTCACGCTCGCCGGCCGGCAATGCCGCCCGCAGGGCATCGCGCAGGGTGGCGACCTCGCAGGCGCCCCCGCCGCTGCCCGTTGGGGCAATCGTGCCCGCCAGACCGTGCTTTGCCGCCTCTTCGAGCCGACGCTCTGGATGACCGACCCAGCGCAGCTCGCCCGTGAGCCCGAGCTCGCCAAAGCATGCTCGCGGAGTTCCCTTCAAAGGCACGCCGCGGCTCGCGCTCGCGACCGCCAGCGCGACCGCCAGATCGACGCCCGGCTCATCCACGCGCATGCCACCGACGATGTTCACGAACACGTCCGCGCCACCCGTGCCGACGCGGCCGTGGCGGCCGAGGATCGCCAGCACCAGCGCCAGGCGGTTTCGGTCCATGCCCGAGACGACCCTGCGCGGCTGCTCGAGCTCCGATGGCGCGACCAGCGCCTGCACCTCGACGAGCAGCGGACGCGAGCCCTCCATCGCCGCCAGCACGACGCTCCCCGGCGCGCGCGTGGCCTCGGCGACGAACCGCGCGGAGGCGTCCAGCACCTCCACCAGGCCGCCCTGGCGCATCTCGAACAGCCCCGCCTCGTTGGTCGAGCCGAAGCGGTTCTTCAGCGCCCTCAGCTCCCTGTAGGGGCGCTCGCGCTCGCCCTCGAACTGCAGCACGCAGTCGACCAGGTGCTCGAGCACGCGCGGGCCCGCCAGCGCGCCGTCCTTGGTCACGTGGCCGACGAGGATCACCGCGATCTGCCGCGCCTTCGCGAGCTCCATGATCCGGCCCGCCACCTCTCGCACCTGTCCCACAGAGCCCGGCGCGCCGGTCAGCTCGGCGGCATTCAAGCGTCTGCACGGAGTCGATCACGCACACGTCGGGAGACTCCCCGGCGAGAGTGCCGAGGACGGTGTCGAGGTCTGTCTCCGCGAGGATCGGGACCTTCAACGCCGAGCCCGCCGGGTGCGCCGGGTCCAACACGAGCCGCTCGGCGCGCAGCCTGACCTGCTCGGCGGACTCCTCGCCACTCACATACAGCGTGCGCCGTCCCGCCCCGGCGAGGTTGCCGAGCACCATGTTCGTCAGCGTCGACTTGCCGATCCCCGGCGAGCCGCCCAGCAGCACCAGAGCGCCGGGCACAAGCCCGCCGCCGAGGACGCGATCGAGCTCGCCGATACCCGTGCTCATGCGCGCCACCGGGGCGGAGCCGACCTCGCTCAGCAGGCGTGGCGCGAGCTTCAGTCCGACGCCACCACCCGCACCCCCGGCACGAGGGCCGCCGCGCCCGCGTGCGCCAGCGCCGCCGCGCGCCGCCGCGCCGCGCGCGGTCGGGACGGTCTCTTCGACGAGCGTGTTCCACGCCTCGCAGCCGGGGCATTGCCCCAGCCACTGGGCGGTTTGGTAACCGCACTCCGAGCAGATCTGAATCGTTCCGCGCGCCATCTCCTCAGCCTACGCGTCGCTTGGGACGGCTACGGCTTTCACGCTGATACGACGGCCCCCGGACAGACAGGCGTGCGGGACGCTTAGGACTCGTCGACAGGCTCGTCCGCGTCGGGCAAGGAGCCCTCGTCTGCGGCGAGCTCCTCGGCGGCGCCGACGCCTACCGGGGTCTTCTGCTTCTTGGGCTTGACGATCGTCAGGCGTACCTCGCCCTCCTCGCCCTCGGGAGCCGGGTTGACCACGACAGTGGCACCGGGGGTCAGCTGCTCGCGCAGCACGAAGTCGGCCAGCGGGTCCTCGATGTAGCGCTGGATCGCGCGGCGTAGCGGGCGTGCGCCCATCGATGGGTCCCAGCCCTTCTCGACGAGCAGATCCTTGGCGGGATCGGTCAGCTCCAGCTGCAGCTCGCGTTCGGCCATCGACTCGCGGATCCTCAGCAGGAGGAGCTCGACGATCTGCTTGACTTCCTCCTTCTGCAGCTTGTGGAACACGATCACGTCGTCGATCCTGTTGAGGAACTCCGGGCGGAAGACCTTCTTCAGCTCGCCCATGATCCGGTTCTTCATGTCGTCATAGGTGATGCCCGTCTCGTCGTCGGACACGGCGAAGCCGAGCGGCGTGTTGCGCGCGATCTCAGCAGCCCCGATGTTCGAGGTCATGATCACGATCGCGTGCCGAAAGTCGACCGTCCGCCCCTGCGCGTCCGTCAGGCGACCGTCCTCGAGGATCTGCAAGAGGATGTTGAACACGTCCGGGTGCGCCTTCTCGATCTCGTCGAGCAGCAGCACGCTGTAGGGCTTGCGCCGCACGGCCTCGGTCAGCTGGCCGCCCTCGTCGTAGCCGACGTAACCGGGGGGTGAGCCGACCAAACGGGAAACCGCGTGCTTCTCCATGTACTCCGACATGTCGATCCGGATCATCGACTCGTCGTCGCCGAACAGGAACTCCGCGAGCGTGCGCGCGAGCTCGGTCTTGCCCACGCCGGAGGGCCCCAGGAAGATGAATGAGCCAGTCGGGCGCTTCGGGTCCTTCAGCCCCGCGCGCGAGCGCCTGATCGCCTTCGAGATCACCTCGACCGCGGGGTGCTGACCGATCACGCGCTTATGCAGTTCGTCCTCCATCCGCATCAGCTTCTGCGTCTCGGCCTCGGTTAGCTTGAACACGGGGATCCCGGTCCACATCGAGACGATGTCGGCGATCTCCTCCTCGCCGATCGACGGTCGCTCGCCGGTCTCGCCCGATTCCCACTCTTTCTCGAACTCGTTTTTCTTGTTCGTCAGCTTGCGCTCCTTGTCGCGCAGCGCCGCGGCCTTCTCAAACTCCTGGGCCTCGATCGCGGCCTCCTTCTCGCGGCGCGTGGTCTCGACTTCGCCCTCGAGCTCGCGGTTGGCCGGCGGTGAGGTCATCGACTTAATCCGCATCCGCGAGGCGGCCTCGTCGATCAGGTCGATCGCCTTGTCGGGCAGGAAGCGGTCGGCGATGTAGCGGCTGGCCAGTTCGCCGGCGGCCTTCAGTGCCTCATCGGTGATCTGCACCTTGTGGTGCTGCTCGTACCGATCCCGCAAACCCTTCAGGATTTCCACGGTCTCCTCGATCGAGGGCTCCTCCACGCGAATCTGCTGGAAGCGGCGCTCCAGGGCCGAATCGCGCTCCAGGTACTTGCGGTACTCGTCGAGCGTGGTCGCGCCGATCGTCTGGAGCTCGCCGCGCGCCAGCGCCGGCTTGAGTATCGAGGCGGCGTCGATCGCGCCCTCGGCGGCGCCGGCGCCGACGAGGTTGTGCAGCTCGTCGATGAACAGGATGATGTCGCCGCGCTGGGTGATCTCCTTCATCACCTTCTTCAACCGCTCCTCGAACTCTCCCCGGTACTTTGAGCCGGCAACCAGCGCGGCGAGGTCGAGCGTGTAGATCTGCTTGTTCTTCAAGAGCTCCGGCACGTCGGAGTTGGTGATCCGCTGGGCGAGACCCTCGACCACGGCGGTCTTGCCGACGCCGGGCTCGCCGATCAGGACCGGGTTGTTCTTCGTGCGGCGCGAAAGGATCTGCATGATCCGCTCGATCTCCGTCTCGCGGCCGACGACCGGGTCGAGCTTGCCCTCGGCGGCAAGCTTCGTCAGGTTTCGCCCGAACTGGTCGAGCAGCTTCGATGACTTCTTGCCCTCACCGGGGGAGCCGCTGGAGCCTGAGCCACTGGAGCCTGACGATTGTCCCTGGCGGCGACCGCCCGGGCCCGAGAGCATGCGGATCACCTCGTTGCGGATCTTCTCGGAATCGGCGTCGAAGTCGAGCAAGATCCGAGCGGCGACGCCCTCATTCTCGCGCACGAGGCCCAGCAGGATGTGCTCGGTGCCGATGTAGTTGTGCCCGAGGCTGAGCGCCTCACGCAGGGCGAGCTCCAGGACCTTCTTCGCGCGCGGCGTGAACGGGATCTGCCCGGAGGTGACCTCCTCGCCGGAGCCGACGATCCGCACGACCTGTGCGCGCACGCGCTCGACCGTAATGTCCAACGACTCCAGGACGCGAGCGGCGAGACCCTCCTCCTCGCGCAGCAGGCCTAGGAGGATGTGCTCGGTGCCGATGTAGTTGTGCTTGAGCGTTCGCGCCTCCTCCTGCGCGAGGACGACCACCTGCCGGGCTCGTTCTGTAAATCGCTCGAACATGGTCTATTTCCTTCCTCGAGGGTCGTGCCTCAAGCGCTATGTGGTCCTGGTTAGACTCCTGGGCAGTCTACCAACCGGCCAGGAGACCTTCCGCAGTTGGAATGCGCCGGTCCTCTTTCGGTGTCGGCCTCGCACATGTGCGAGGCGACCGGTGGGCGCATGCGCCCACCGGAGATGTGACGCATGCGGTCCTGCTTCGGGGCCGGACCAAGATCAATCGCGCATCGCCGGGAACAGCACGACCTCGCGGATCGAGTCGCGCCCGGTCAGCAGCATCACGAGCCGGTCGATCCCCACCCCGACCCCGCCGGCCGGCGGCATCCCCTGCTCAAGCGCCTGCACGAACAGCTCGTCGTATGGCTGGACCTCTTCGCCGAGCGTTCCCAGGCGCTCCTGGGCGCGGAAGCGCTCGCGCTGGACGTCCGCGTCAATCAGCTCGCTGAACGCGTTCGCGATCTCGATCCCGCCGGCGAACGCCTCCCAACGCTCGACCAGGCCCGGCTCTGAGCGATGCTCGCGGGCCAGCGGAGAGAGCTCGACTGGGTAGTCGAACACAAACGTCGGCTGGATCAACGTCGGCTCTACGTACTTCGCCAGCAGGTCGTCGGCCAGCTGGGGCCAGGTGAAACCCTCAGTCGACATCTCCAGGCCACGCTCACGAATCGCCGCGCTCAGGTCGGTCACATCACGATGGGCCAGCACGTCGATTCCGGTCGCCTCCGCGATCGCCCCGGCGAAGCTCACGCGCCGCCAGGGCGTCGTCGCGAAGTCCAGCTCGCCAGCGTAGCCGGCCGCCTGCGCCGCGGCGCCGACGAGCCCTTCGAGCTGCGCCGCCGCGTCGTTGTAATCGGCGTAGGCCTCGTACCACTCGATGACCGTGAACTCGGGATTGTGCTTGGGCGAGAGGCCCTCGTTGCGGAAGTTCTTGCCGAGCTCGTAGACCTTCTCCAGGCCGCCCGACGAGCAGGCGCTTGAGGTACAGCTCGGTGGCGATCCGCAAGTACAGGTCGCGGTCGAGTGCGTTGTGGTGCGTCGTGAACGGCCGCGCCAGCGCGCCGCCGTACAGCGGCTGCAGGACCGGCGTCTCGACCTCGACGAAATCCTGCGCCGTCGAGATAGGCGCGGATCGCCGAGATGATCCGCGCGCGGTCGATGAACAGCTTGCGGGCGTCCTCGCTTGCGATCAGGTCGAGCTCACGCCGGCGGTAGCGGGTCTCGACGTCGCTGAGACCATGATGCTTGTCGGGCGGCGGACGCAGCGCCTTGGCGAGGATCTGAAAGCGATCGACGCGCAGCGACAGCTCGCCACGGCGGCTGCGTAGCACCGCGCCGTCGACGCCGATCAGATCGCCCAGATCGAGCGTGCTCAGTCGCGCGAAAGGCTCCTTGCCGAGCACATCGATTCGCGCGTGCAGCTGGATCTTGCCTGTGCGGTCGACGAGGTCGAGGAAGGCGGCCTTGCCCGAGCCCCGCCGCGCGGCGATCCGGCCGGCGACCCGGTGGGCATCCTCGGTCTCCTCGCCGGCCGACAGGTGCTCGTAGGCGGCGAGGATCGTCGCGATCGGCTCTGTCGTGGGGTAGGAGTAGGGGAACGCCTCCGGGTCGGACTCCTTCAGCCGCTGCGCCTTAGCGCGCCGCTCGGCGATCAGCTCGTTCAGGCCGTGCCGGTGACCGCTGTCCGTCTCGGGCTCGTCGTCGCCGCTCATCGCGGCGAGACTACTTGAGACCGACGTCGATCTTCGTGATCTTCAGCTTGCGCGCGGGCCCGCGGGGGACCTTGACGGCGACCGTCTCGTTGCGCTTGTGGCCCAGCAGCGCGCGGCCGACGGGCGACTCGTTGGAGAGCCTGTTCTCCTCCGGCTTGGCCTCCGCCGAGCCGACGATCGTGTACTTGACCGACTTGCCCGTCTTCTCGTCCTTCACGTGCACGACCGAGCCGACCTGGACCATGTCGGTCGAGAGGTCCTTCGTCTCGATCACCGTCGCCATCCGCAGGCGCTCCTCCAATTGCGCGATGCGGCTCTCGACCATCGCCTGCTCGTTCTTCGCGTCGTCGTACTCGGAGTTCTCGGTGATATCCCCGAACTCGCGCGCCTCCTTGATCCGTTCGGCCACCTCGCGGCGCTTCGCGGTCGAGAGCAGCTCGAGCTCGTCCTTGAGCTTCTCCAATCCTTCGGGGGTGAGGATTACGTCCTTCGGCATGTGGCCCTCGTTCGCGGGGTAGTGGATTCAGGTCGGCGAACAACAAAACCCCGCCGGTGTGCGGGGGTGCGCGTCAGCGGCCAGGGCGGCTTCAGACGAGCCAGCAGTATAGCGGGCGTAGATGCCCCTGCTTGGCCAAGAGTATGGCGATTTGGAGGATACGTCAGGCAACTGTTGTCATCGGAGTGGCCACTGAATCGAGTAGCGCACGAGCCTCCCCGAGCGTCTGCGCTGCTTGCAGCGCGGCTTGCAGTTCCTTTGCCGTCTGGCGGTCCTCCAGCTCCAGGCGCTGGACATACCATGGGTAGAACTTGCGCAGGTAACGCGTCGCGCGCGGCTCGCCGAGGTGCTCGACGGCGCGGTCGATCGTCCAGTTCAGCTCCTCGAGCACCTCCTCCCTGCTCGGCCCCTGCATCGACGCGAGCCGAGCAGCCGCTCGAACAGCCATGGGTTGCCGAGCGCGCCGCGCGCGAGCATCACGGCCGCGGCGCCCGTCCTGTGGAAGGCCTCTCGATCTGCTCGGGCTCGTTCAGGCCGCCGGTCAGGATCACGGGCGCGTCCAGCGACTCGACCAGACGCGCCGCCAGCTCGTAGTCGGGGACGCCCTTGTGGTGGACCGCCGCCGAGCGGGGGTGAAAGCCGATCGCGGCCACCCCGGCCTCGTCCACCAGGCGGTGGGCCAGCTCGAAGCCGCTCGTCTCGCCCGGACGCCGGCCCGAGCGCAGCTTGACCGTCACCGGCAGGCCTCCTGAGCCCTCGCGGGCGGCGCGGGCGACGGCGACCGCCCGGTCGGGGTCGGCCAGCAGCGCGGCGCCGGCGCCCGTCTTCTGCACCTTCGGCACCGGGCAGCCCATATTGATGTCGATCACGTCGGCCCCCGCCGCTGCCACGCGCGCCGCGGCCGCGCGCATCACCTCGGGGTCCTCGCCGAACAGCTGGATCGTACGACCCCGGCAGGAGCTCCGGTCCTACCTGGGGCGGGCGGGACCGGTTCTTGCTCGTCGGGGTGGATGCGCAGCATCTCGTTGCAGGTCGCTCGTTGCTGTGGTGGATCGCGTGCGAGGAGACCATCTCCGACACCGCCATCCCCGCGCCGTAGCGCTTGGCCTGCAGGCGCACGAACCAGTTGCCGATCCCGGCGAGCGGGGCGAGCAGCACGCGGTTGGGGACCTCGAGGGGGCCGAGCATCCAGGGGTCGGTGAGCTGGGGCGGCATAGCGCCCATTATGGGCGGCCATCGTCTGTCGAGTGCTTCGGCAGCTTACGAGTTGCGCTCGTGCAGCAACCGCAGCCCGGTGAGGGTCAGGAGGTCGTCGACCTCCTCGATCTCCTCGGTGTAGGGCACCACGAGCCGCGCCAGCCCGCCGGTGGCGATCACGGCGGTGCGCTCGCCCAGCTCGTCATACAGGCGGCGCAGGATCGCGTCGACCGCGCCCGCATAGCCGAACACGACGCCGGAGCGGATCGCGTCGACCGTGTTCTTGCCGATCACGCTCTTCGGCGGCGCCAGGTCGATCTTCGGCAGCCGGGCGCCCCGCTCCGAGAGCGCCTCGAGCGAGATCTCGATGCCGGTCATCAGCGACGCCGCCGAGGTACTCGCCCTCGCGCGAGACGACGTCGAACGTGGTCGCGGTGCCGAAGTCGACGCACACCGCCGGGCCACCGAAGCGCTCGCGGATCGCCACGGCGTTGACCAGCCGATCCGCCCCGATCTCGCGCGGGTTGTCGTAGCGGATCGCCATCCCCGTCTTCGTCCCCGGGCCGACCACGAGCATCTCGTGGCCGAGGTAGCGTCTGGCCATCGCCGCCCATTCGGGCTCGAGCTGGGGCACGGTCGAGGAGACGATCGACGCTTTCAGGTCCTCGAATGCAGCAGCCGCGCAGCTCCAGCAGGTTGCGCAGCGCCGCGCCCAGCTGGTCGGCGGTGGACTGACGCACGGTCGCAAAGCGCCAGTGCTCGAGCAGCTCGCCGTCGCGGAACGCCCCGAAATGGGTCTGCGTGTTCCCGACGTCGACGACGAGCAGCATCGCCGACCATTATGCTCGGCTTCGATGAGAGGCAAGGCTCTATGTGCTTCCTGGCTCGCATCCGTGCGCCGCGGTCGAAGCGGCGCTGGCAGCTGAAGTCGATCGACTACGACCGCGTCGACCTGCTGCCGCTGGCCCAGGTGGCTCGTCGGCCCGCTGCGCTACGGCGGGCGCACCGTGCCCGGGCATGCGCCTCGACGGCGAGCGCCTGGTCGGCTCGCGCACGATCATGCGCCGCCTCGACGCGCTCGCGCCCGAGCCGCCGCTGCTGCCGGCGCCCGGAGACCCCTCGTACGCACAGGTGCTCGAGGCCGAGCGCTGGGGCGATGAGGTCTTTCAGAGCGTGCCGCGCCGCATCCTCGACGTCGCGTTCCTGCGCCGCCCCAGCGCGATGGAGAGCTATGCCGGAGACGCCAAGCTGCCGCTGCCGCGCGCGCTGATGCGCCCCGCGCTGCCGCTGACCGCACGTCTGATGGCGCTCAAAAACAAGGCAACGCGACGCGTCCGCGCGCGCCGACATCGCCGCGCTTCCAGCCCAGCTCGACCGGATCGACGCGTGGATCGCCGATGGCCTGCTCGGCGGCGAGCCGCCGAACGCCGCGGACCTGCAGATCGGCAGCACGATCCGGCTGCTCCTGACATCGCCGACGTGCGGCCCCTGATCGACGGACGCCCGGCGGCGCGGCTGACGCGCTACTTCCCGCCGAGCGCGGGTGAGATCCCCGCGGGCGTGCTGCCCGCGGAGTGGCTGCCTACGCCCGCGAGCGTGTAGCGACCCTGCGGTCGCCGGGCGGCGCACCGCAGTCGGCCTGGCAACGCACCGGCCGCTGACGTCGCGATCGCGGCGCTACAGTCGCAGGACGGGGATCGTCCGCTCGCTCGCGCGAGCGCCGTTCGCCGCCCAAGCCGATGCGCACCCTCGACCCTCAGTCGCTGACGCAACACGTGGACCGTCTCTATCGCGCCGCGTGGGCGCTGTGCGGCTCGCGCGAGGACGCCGAGGACCTCGTGCAGGAGACGTTCGCGCGCGTGCTCGCACGGCCACGCGTGCTAAACGGCGACGACGAGCTGTACTACCTGATGCGCGTCCTGCGCAACACGTTCCTCACGAGCCGTCGCACCGCCGAGCCGGCGGCCGGTCACCGTGGCCACGCTCGAGGACGTCGTCGCGGCCGATCCCCGGCCGCTAGGCCAGCCCGAGCAGGCGCTGGAGATGCAGGAGGTGTACGCGACGATCGCGGCGCTGCCGGAGGACCGTCGCCTCGCGCTGGTGGCCGTCGACGTGCTCGGCCTCTCCTACCGGGAAGCCGCCCGCGCGCTGCGCGTGCGCGAGGCGACGATCACGACCAGGCTGTTCCGGGCACGCAAGCAGGTCGCGCACGAGTTGGAGCTCGCGCCGGATTCACCCGCCTCCGCGGACGCCCCGGTGGCCCCCGACCCCAACCGCACACGCCGGCGATCCGCAGGGAAGAGACGCGCGCCGCCGGAGTCTTGCCTGGTAGAGGAACCCCATGACCGAACGACCCACACAGATCGACGAGGAGCAGCGATATGTGGCCGAGCTGCTGCGCTCCTTCGACACGCCGGCGCCGGCCAGGCTGCACCGCCGGGTGGAGTCGCTCGTGGCCGACCACAACAAGGGTCCGGCGCACCGAGACACCGAACGCCGGGATCCTCGCTCCGTGGGGCGCACCTGGAGCCGCCGGCCGTTCTCTGTGCTGGGGTTCGTCGGCGCAGGCGCCGTGGCCGCCGTGGTGGTGACGCTTGCCGTTGTCCTCAGCGGCAGCAGCTCCCCCAGGCTGAACATGCATCAGGCCGCCGCGCCGACCCTGCGCGCAGCAACACGCTCCGCGCCGCGCGAGAGCAGCACAAACCACGTTGAGCTCACCGCCGCGGTCGACGGCGTGAGGTTCCCCTACTGGGAGGACCGCTTCGGCTGGCGCAGCACCGGGATGCGTAGCGACCAGATCGACGGGCGCACGGTCACGACCGTCTTCTACGCCGACGCGGGCGGCCGGCGGATCGGCTACGCGATCCTCGCCGGCACCCCCGCGCCGCGGATCGGTGGTGGCGTGGTGCTCTGGCGCGGCGGCGTGCCCTACCGGCTGCTCGCCGCGAACGGCGCCGCGGTCGTGACCTGGCTGCGTGACGGCCACCTGTGCGTCCTATCAGGCCGCGGTGTCTCGAGCGCCACGCTGCTGAGGCTCGCCAGCTGGAGCGATCATGACGCGAGCGCCTCGTGAGACGCACATGACGGGGAAGAGAGTCAGCACTCTGCTGGCGCTTGCGGCAGCCGCCGCGGCGCTGGCGCCAACGGTCGCCTTCGGTGGCTCCGGCGGTGGCGGCAGATCAGCCGGCAGTCATACGGTGACGCTCAAGGACATTGCCTTCCACCCCGGCGATCTCAGCATCAACCGCGGCGACAGCGTCACATGGGTATGGCGCGACGGGGAAACCGAACACAACGTGACCTTCCACGGCTTCCACTCGCGCACGCAGGCGCATGGCTCCTACACGGTGCGCTTCGAGCACAGCGGCACCTTTTCCTACGATTGCACGCTCCACGTGGCGGAAGGCATGAAGGGCAAGATCATCGTCCACTGATCTGCCTCGGCTGCGTCCGATCAGCGCGGGCATGGGAGCAACCCAGAGCGATCCGTGGCCGTCGCGAATCTAAAGGCGGCGCGGAAGTTGCTTGTCTTTTGCTGCGTATAACCATGGTTATACGCAGTCTTTTGGGAAGAACAACAATTTCCGTCCGGTGCGACTTTTGTCACTCCTTCGGAGCATTTTTTTTCGAAATTTCCCTTGACAAATTAGTTAGCAGTCACTCATAATACGGGCCATGTGTTGGCTGCCTAGCCAGGAACATCAGCAGTGATCGCCCGGCTTTCGGCTCTCGCCACCGGGACCGGCAACGCGCGGCGCGTGCTGATTGGCGCGGGCGTCGCGTTCCTGATCGCGGCGGCGTTCGGCGCGCCGGTCACGACGATCCTGAAAAGCTCCAACACGGACTTCCAGAACCCGACCGCCGAGAACCAGCAGGTCGAGAAAACGATCGAACGGGCGACCGGACAGCGGGCGGCCTTCGGCGTGGCGGCGCTCGTGCCCAGCGCCGGCGAAGTACGGACCAACCGCGCCGCTCAGCTCGAGGCGGCGCACGTGGCCTCGATGCTGGCCGCACAGCCCGGATTTCAGCGCGTGATCGACTACCCGGCCACGCACTTGGCGGCGCTCGTCTCGCGCGACGGCCGCCAGACAGTGGTGCTCGCCGCATTCTCCACACAGGAACGCTCGGCCGCGGCGGTCGCGCGGCTGCGCCCGGAGCTGGCCGGGCAGGACGTGCGCTTCGGTGGCCCCGACGTCGCGTTCAGCGAAATCAACAAGCGCACCTCCTCGGACCTGAAGAACGCCGAGCTGCTGGCATTTCCGATCCTGCTGCTGCTCTCGCTGTGGGTCTTCCGCGGGCTGATCGCCGCCGCGCTGCCGCTGCTCGTTGGCGGCTTTGCGATCGTGCTCACGTTCCTCTTCCTACGCCTGATCAACGCGGAGGTCACGGGTCTGTCGATCTTTGCGGTCAACCTCGTCACGGGGATGGGGCTCGGCCTGGGGATCGACTACAGCCTGTTCGTGCTCTCGCGCTACCGCGAGGAGCTCGCCGGCGGAGCCGACACCGTTCGCGGCCATCAAACGCACGATGCAGACCGCCGGTCGTACCGTGCTGTACAGCTCGCTGACCGTCGCCGGGGCGCTCGCTTCGCTGCTCGTCTTCCCGCTGCGGTTCCTGTACTCGATGGGCATCGGCGGCATGGTCGTCGCCCTGTCGGCTGGATTCGTCGCTCTGGTCGTGCTGCCGGCCGTGCTCGTCGCGCTCGGGCCGCGGGTCAACTCGCTCGCCCCGGCCTGGCTGCAGCGCAGTGCCGCCCGCTCCGCGCAGGCGAGCGAACAAGGCGCCTGGTTTCGCCTCGGTCACGCGCGTGATGCGCCGCCCCGGGCTGGTCGCGCTCGCCACCGCCGCAATGCTGCTCGCGATCGCCTCACCGGCATTGCACCTGCAGCTGATACCGGCCGACGCGCACGTGCTGCCGGCCTCCTCGCAGAGCCGCCAGATTGCGGAAACGCTCAGCAAGGATTTCGCGAGCGACGGCTCGCAGACGATCAGCATGGTCGTGCCCGCCGCAGCCGGCTCCGGCGCGAGCGTCGACGCGCTCGCACTGCGCGCGCGGCAGGCCGCCGCGGGCCAGGCGAGCGAGGCAGTCCCACCGCGCTACCTCGGCCGTGGCACCTGGGAGATCGAACTGCTCCCGCGCGGCTCGGACGCCTCCGTCACCAACCAGCAACTCGTGCGACGGCTGCGCACGCTCGCCCATCCACAGGGAGCGCTCGTCGGCGGCACGACGGCCTGGTTCATCGACCAGAAGGCCGCAATCTCCGCCCAGCTCCCGCTGGCGCTGGCGATCCTCGTGTGCGTCACGCTCGGCACGCTGTTCCTGATGACCGGCTCGGTCGTGCTGCCGCTGATGGCGCTGCTGATGAACATTCTGACGGTCGCCGTCGGCGCCGGGCTGCTCGTGCTGATCTTCCAAGACGGCCACCTCTCGTCGCTGATGGGCTTCAGCCCGATCGGCGGGCTGGAGGAGTCCAACCTCGTGCTTTTGTTCACGGTCGCGTTCGCGCTCTCGACCGACTACGGCGTGTTCCTGTTCGCGCGCATCAAAGAGGCCCACGACAGCGGCCTTGCCACGCGTGAGGCCGTCGTGCAGGGGCTGGAGCGCACCGGCCGTCTGATCACCGCCGCCGCGCTGCTGTTCTGCGTCGCCGTAGGCGCGTTTGTGACCTCGCACATCTTCTTCATCAAGCAGTTCGGCGTCGGCACCGCGCTGGCGGTCGCGATTGACGCGACGTTCGTGCGGGCGCTGCTCGTGCCCGCGCTGATAGGCAAGCTCGGCGAGCGCACCTGGTGGGCGCCGCGACCGCTGCGCCGCCTGCACGCTCGGATCGGCCTGCGCGAGGCGCCGAGGGAAGGCCGCGGTGAGGGACCCAACGAAGGTCGGGGCCAAAGGTTGAGCGAGGGTATGAGCGAACCCACAGGGGCGTAGCCGACCCATAGGGGCGTGGCGAATTAACGGGCGCGCAGATACCGTCCCAGAATGTCCGCCCGGATCGGCCTGCTCGGCCTCGGCTCCAATGTCGGTGACCGCCGGCTACACCTGCAGCAGGCGGTCGATGCGCTGCCAGCGGCCGGGGTGGAAGTGCTCGCTGCCTCCTCGGTGTACGACACCGACCCAGTCGGGGAGGTGCTCGAGCAGCCGAGCTTCCTCAACGCCTGTCTGCGCGTCGAGTCAGAGCTCGCGCCCCTGGCGCTGCTCGACGCGGTCAAGCGCCTGGAGCGTGAGCTCGGCCGCCAGGACGGCGTACGCCACGGCCCGCGCGCGATCGACATCGACATCCTCCTGCTCGGAACGCTTGAGTTGCGCCATGAGCGCATGCTGCTCCCGCACGAGCAGCTGCTGCACCGGCGCTTCGTCCTGATCCCCGCGCTCGAGCTCGAGTTCATCCTGGCCACGCCGGGCGGCGAGCGCCTGTCCGATGCACTCGCCGCGCTCCCGCTCGATGAGGGCGTGCGCTGGGCCGGCCCGCCACTGGTGACTGCCTGAGCGCCCACCTTCACCGACACGCCGTCACCGGCACTCTTTACCTGACGGTGCTGATCCTCATGGGAGGATCTACGTGTAGGGCACACACCGGGAAGGATCGTCTCGCGAAGGCGTCCTCTTGGTTGAACCTCAACTACCGAATCGGAGCTTTCCATGAAGAGATCGAATGCCGGCATCCTCGGCGTCACGGGCATCGTCGCTCTCGCGATCGCCGGCTGTGGTGGCGGGGGGAGCACTTCCAGCTCCTCCGCCACCTCGGCCACGACCGCGAGCACCGCCGCCGCCGCAACCGCCACAACCGCGGCATCGGGAGCCACCGCCGGCATTGCGACAGTCTCCGTAGTTCACAACAGCAGCCTTGGCAGCATTCTCGTCGCGGGTCCCAAGCAGCGGACCGTCTATCTATTCGCGGCGGACAAGGGCCCGATGTCGACGTGCTCGGGCGCCTGCGCGGAAGTGTGGCCGCCTGTGATCACGACCGGCAACCCCAAGGCTGCGGGCGGAGCGAATACCGCGGATCTCGGGACGATCACCCGATCGGACGGCACCAAGCAGGTGACCTACAAGGGCCACCCCCTCTATTACTACGCAGGAGACGGCACGAGCGGCGGCGAGAGCACCGGCCAGGCGATCAGCTCGTTCGGCGCCCCCTGGTACGTGCTCACCCCGAGTGGGAGCGAAGTGAAGTAACGCCTGACTGAAAGCACGAACCGGGCGACCGGGTTGGAGCGGACCGGGGAGCGGCGGCAGCCTACTCCTCGGCCTCGCGCCAGATCTCCACGGAGACCTCGTCCACGCTCAGCGGGATCGGCGGCTCGGGCTTGGTGGCCTTCACCCACACGCCCTCCAGCTCATAGTCGCCGATCAGCCGGTCCGCGACCACGCTGCACAAACGCTCGAGTGTCTTGTGGGAGCGCTGCTGAGCGAGGAGCGCGACGAGCTGGCAGACCTCCGCGTAGTCGATCGTGTCCTCCAGCGCGTCCGTCGTGGTCGCGTCGGTCTCGCCCACGTCCAGGCGCAGATCGAGCACCAGGCGCTGGCCGACCTCGCGCTCGGCCTCGCTCACACCATGGTGTGTGTACAGCGACAATCCGGTGATCTCGATCGTGACCGACTCGGCGCCGCGCTCGGCATCGTCGTCGCGGTCCTCATTCAGCTCATCCTCGCCGTCGTCATCACCACCACCGGCGCGGTCGTCGAGGAGATCCTCGGCCAGCTCTTCCCGGTCGGCTCGGTCGTCGTCGCCGGGATCGTCGTGCCGTCGCTCGTCGTCCATCGTTAGTTTCCCAACGTAGCAGCCGCCACCGCCAGCGCCTCGCGTACCGGGGCCACGTCGTGCACCCTGAACACCTCCGCGCCGCGCTCCAGCGCCAGCACGTTCGTCGCGATCGTGCCCGCGAGGCGGTGTTGGGCGTCCAGCGGCTCCGCCAGGCCGGCGGCGTCGGCGGCGATCCGGCCCAGGAAGCTCTTGCGGGAAGTTCCGATCACGATTGGGCGACCCAGCTTCCTCAGCTCGTCCAATCGACGCAACAGCTCGAGGTTGTGCGCCACCGTCTTGCCGAACCCGATCCCCGGGTCGAGCATGATCCGCTCCTCACTTACGCCCTCCCTCACGGCGAACCTCATTCGCCCCTCCAAAAACGCCTTCACCTCGTCGACCACATCCTCGTATTGAGGCCCGCCCGCCCGCTGCATCGTTTTCGGCTCGCCGAGCATGTGCATCAAACAGCACTCCGCGCCGCTGTCCGCGACCAAGCCGGCCATCGCCGGATCGGCGCGGAACGCGCTCACGTCATTGACCAAGCTCGCTCCCGCCCCGAGCGCCGCCTTTGCGACCGCCGCCTTCGACGTGTCGATCGATATCTGCGCGGTCGTTCCCGCCGCCGCGAGCCCCTCGATCACCGGGATCACGCGGCGCAACTCCTCCTGCTCGGAGACCGGATCAGCACCAGGCCGCGTCGACTCTCCGCCGATGTCGAGGATGTCGGCGCCCTCCCCCACGAGGTCCAGCCCGTGCGCGACCGCAGCATCCGTCTGGAGAAACGCTCCGCCGTCGGAGAACGAGTCCGGGGTCACGTTCACGATCCCCATCACGCGGAATCCGCCTGGCGGGGGGACGTGGGAGATCAAGCGAGAGTCAGGCGAGTTTTGGGCGCTTGCCGTCGGAACCACGAAGCTCTGTCGTGCCCCCGGCCAGCCCTGGGCGCGGCGTCGCCCGCGGGGCGGGCTCGCGTTCGGCAACGCGGTCGGCGGTGCTCGGCGGGGCCGGCAGCTCGGGCTTGCTCGGCTCGTCCACACCGAACACCTCCTCCTCGCTCTTCCCCGCCAAGAGCGCTAGGAACTCCTCCTTCTCGATCGTCTCACGCTTGACGAGGATCTCGGAGATGTTCTTCAAATCGTGCGAGTGCTCGGTCAGGATGCTCGTCGCGCGTTTGTGCGCGGACTCGATGATCCTGCGCACCTCGTCATCGATCTCGCGGGCGATCTCGTCGGAGTAGTCGGGCTCTGTTGAGAACTCGCGGCCGAGGAACGGCTGGCCGTGGTCGTGTCCGAACACGCGCGGGCCGAGCCGCTCTGACATGCCGAAGCGCATCACCATCTGCTTGGCCGTCTGCGTGACCTTCTCGATGTCGTTCGACGCACCAGTCGTGATCTCGCCGAACACGATTTCCTCAGCTGCGCGGCCGCCCAGCGTCATCGCCATCGTGTCGTTCAGCTCCGCGCGCGTCGTCAAAAAGCGATCCTCCTGCGGCATCGAGATCGTGTAGCCCAGCGCCTGACCGCGCGAGATCACCGAGATCTTGTGCACGGGGTCGGAATGCTCGAGGAAGTGGCCCGCGATCGCGTGGCCCATCTCGTGGTAGGCGGTGATCAAACGCTCCTTCTCGCTCATCACGCGCGTCTTCTTCTCGGGCCCGGCGATCACCCTCATGATCCCCTCCTCGAGCTCGACCTGGCCGATCTCGCGCTTGCCCGTCCTTGCGGAAAGGAGCGCAGCCTCGTTGATCAGGTTCGACAGGTCGGCGCCGGTGAAGCCCGGGGTCTGCCCGGCAAGCGCGTCGATGTCGATCACCTTCGCCAGCGGCTTGCCCCGCGTGTGGACCTCAAGGATCTTTGCCCGCCCCTTGCGGTCAGGACGGTCGACGGCGATCTGGCGGTCGAAGCGACCGGGGCGCAGCAGCGCGGGGTCGAGGATGTCGGGCCGGTTGGTGGCCGCGATCATGATGATGTTGTCCTTCGCCTCAAACCCGTCCATCTCCACCAGCAACTGGTTCAGCGTCTGCTCGCGCTCGTCGTGACCCCCGCCGAGCCCGGCGCCGCGGTGGCGGCCGACGGCGTCGATCTCGTCCATGAAGATGATGCAAGGACTGTTCTGCTTGGCCTGCTCGAACAGGTCCCTGACGCGCGAGGCGCCGACGCCGACGAACATCTCGACGAAGTCCGACCCGGAGATCGAGAAGAACGGCACGCCCGCCTCGCCCGCTACCGCGCGCGCGAGCAGGGTCTTACCCGTCCCCGGAGGGCCGTACAGCAGCACGCCGGTGGGTATGCGGGCGCCGAGCGCCTGGAACTTCTTCGGGTTCTCGAGGAATTCCTTGATCTCGTGCAGCTCCTCGACGGCCTCGTCGACGCCGGCGACGTCGCGGAAGGTGATCTTCGGCGAGTCGGCCGACATTCGCTTGGCGCGCGACTTGCCGAATGACATCACTTTCGAGCCGCCCCCCTGGACCTGGTTCATCAGGAACAGCCAGAAGCCCAGGAACAGCACGAACGGCAGGATGAACGTCAGCAGGCTGAGCAGCTCGCTGCTCTTTTCCGATTCGACGTTGTACTTGACCCCGGCGGTTTTCAGTTCCTTGAGCAGTTCCGGAGTCGCCTGATCGAGGTAGCCGCCTTCCCAGGTTTCTTTGTTCTTCAGCTTGACTTCGAGAACTTTGCCCTTGTTCTTGAACTCGACGGACTTGACTTCGCCCTTCGGGAGTTCTTCGGAGATCAGTGTCTGATAGCTGTGGGAGCGCCCGCTCGAGGAACCGGTGCTGGCCAGTTTCGTGAAGAAGAACGCGAGCACCACCACCAGCAGGATCGGGAACGCAGCGCTCTTGAAGAAACGGTTCATAACGTTCTCACGAAGGGTCTCATCAGGATGTCCAGGCGGGGACTTTTGCCGTGGCCGCCAGTCGTTCAGCGTACCATGAAGAGCCTGATTTCCGGCTACTTCTCCAACGCGGCGACGAACGGAAGGTTGCGGTAGCGCTCCACGTAGTCCAGGCCGTAGCCGACCACGAAGCGGTCCTCGATCTCAAAGCCGACGTACTTCGTCGGCAGCTCGACCTTGCGCCGCTCGGGCTTCACGAGCAGCGCGCAGACCTCAAGCGTGCGCGGGTTCCGAGAGCCCAGGTTGCGCATCAGGTACTGCAGGGTGAGGCCAGAGTCGACGATGTCCTCGACGATCAGCACGTCGCGCCCCTCGATCGCCGCGTCGAGGTCCTTGAGGATCCGCACGACCCCCGAGGAGTCTGTCGCCGACCCATAGGAGGCGACCGCCATGAAGTCGATCTCGACCGGGATGTCGACGTGGCGCATCAGGTCGCTCAGGAAGAACACCGCGCCCTTCAGCACACCGATCAAGAGCAGCGGCTTGCCGGCATAGTCGCGCGAGATCTGCGCGCCCAGCTCGGCCACCCTCCGCTGTAGGTCCTCGGCGCTGACGAGCACCTCGCCGACCTCGCTCCTTGCCTGCTCGGGCACGGTGATCGCCACCCGCGGGAGTGTAGTCGCCATCAACGCGGAGGGAGCCTGACCATGCTCAGGCGGCCATCCTCGATCCGCGCGCTCACGTTGCCGCCGACGTGCAGGTCCAATCCGCCACCGCTGCCGGAGCCGGCGCGCCTGCCGAGCTCCAGGATCTCCTGCACGCGATCGCCCGCCTGGGGCACATAGGTCCCCGCTGCCTGCTCGGCGAGACTCACCACGACCAATCGCGCCAGCGCCGCCCCAAGCTCTTCCAGGCGCGCGAGCGCGATGCTCCGCCCCCCTGCCAGCGTCTCCGCGACGAGGCCATCGAGCAGCTCGGTCTCCTCGCGCAGCAAGCTCGCGGTCCGCAGCACATTCGCCTCGGCCGCCGGGTGCACCTCCTTCAGCGCCGCCCCGAGTCCCCGTCTGACGCGTACGCGCGCGTACGCGTCAGAGTCATTGCTCTCGTCCTCGCGCCAGCGCAATCCCCGCGCTTGGCAGTACGCCCTCGTCTGTTCCCGTGTGATGCTGAGCAACGGACGCACCAGTCGCCCCTCCTCGGCCCGCATCCCCAGTAGCGCGCGGCGCCCCGGGGAGGCCGCGAGCCGGTAAAGGATCGTCTCAACCTGATCGCTCGCCGTGTGCCCGGCAGCGACGATCGCATCGTCCTGCTCCGCCAGCTCGATCGCCGCCGTGTAGCGCACGTCCCGCGCCCACGCCTGCAGATTGCCCGTATCGCCCTGCCCCCTGCTCACGCGCACGATCTCAAGCTCCACCCCCAACTGCTCGCACAGGGCGGCACAGTGGTGCTCGTCCGCGTCTGACTCCGCTCCACGCAACCCGTAATTCACGTGCAGCGACCTCACGCTGCCCTCCTCCCGGAGCGCAACCGCAACATCGAGCAGGCAGACCGAGTCGCGACCGCCCGAGAGCATCGCCACGACCGGGTGGGTGGGCAGCTCATTCGGGTGGGTGGGCAGCAATAGCCCTCCCCTTCGCACCGCGTCGCGAACCTGCTCGACGATCACGAAACCCTCATCAGCCCTTACGCGACACGTTGAACAACTCGGTCGGCTCAGTGAAACCCTTCAACACCACCTCGCCGATCAGCTCGAACTCGAGGCCATCCAGCCTGCTCGCAGCCTCCACGACCGGGCGCGTCACGAGCACCTCACCGCCAGCCGCACGGGCAACGACGCGCGCCGCGCGGTTGACCTCGCGACCGTAGTAGTCGCCGTCGCGATACAGCGCCGCACCGCTATGGATCCCGATCCGAGGCGGCGGCGAGCCAGACGGCAGCTCCGCGCCCAGCCCGACCGCCCAGCCCGTCAGCGAGCCCGCGTCCGCGCCGACGACCATCACCTCGTCGCCCAGTGTCTTGATCACGCGCGCGTCGATCGGCAGCGTCTGCTCGACCCGCTCCACGAAGCGCTCGACCGCGCTCACCGCCTCGGCCTCACCCTGCTCCTCGGTCAGCTTCGTGTACCCGGCGAGGTCCGCAAACGCGATCGCGACCCGCATCCGACCCTCCTCCGCCGTCTCCTCGTCGTCGAGGTCTGACTCGATGTGGCCGATCACGTCCTGCTCGACGAAGTACCCGAGCATCCGCCCGTGCAAGTAGTTGATGAACGGCACCGCGAACGGCAGCATCTCGCGCGTCATCCCCTCCATCGCCTGCGCCACCTCGACGCCGGGCACCCCTTCGCGCATCAGCGGCTCATGCAGATACAAGTGGAACAGCCGCACCTCCGCGTCCGCGACCTGCGCCATCGCCTGCCCGTACACCCGTACGATCTGCAGCAGCGCCGGTAGCGGCAGGCCCGCGGCGAGGATCTCCGCGCCGTAGCGCAGCACCTGCAGGTCCTCCTCGGTGATCTCCTCGCTCGACAGCGCGTTCTGGCCCATCGCGCTGATCAACCGCTCGACCAGCACAGGGTCCAGGTCGATCTCGCGCGCTGCCTGCTCGAGGGTGTAGCGCGCCTCGGAGCTCGGCAGCAGTTCGTCGATGTACCCAAACGCGAGCTTCCCGCTCTGGCTCGCCTCCCTGATCCGCTGGACCGAGTGCCCGCGCTCGCGCAGGCGCGCCACGATCCGCACGTGCGAGGCCGCCGCGGGCGTCCACGCCCCGTCGTACTGAGGCACCAACCCCTCTTTCGCCCAGCGCCTGACTGTCGCCTGCGTCACGCCCGCTCGCGCGGCAACCTGCTCGAGCGTCAGCTCGGTTGCCTTGGCGTCCTCGGGCGGACCCTCCGCGTGGCGATCGTGGGGACTGTCGTTATCGCTGTCGGCAGGCGAGATCATCGCGCGGGAGTCTAAAGTCGCCGCCGGTGTCGCAACCTGAGCCCGCATCCGACCCCGCCGCGCCGGCGTATCCGCGGGCGATCCACCTGCACCCCACCGCTGCGCTGGCCGAGCGCGTGCTGCTGCCCGGCGACCCCGGGCGGGCGCTGGCGCTCGCGCAGACGCTGCTCGTCAAGCCCTTGATGTTCAACCATCACCGCGGCCTGTGGGGCTACACCGGTCTTGCCGTCGCCGACGGCGAGCCGCTCACGATCCAATCCACGGGCATGGGCGGCCCGTCGGCGGCGATCGTCCTGACGGAGCTGATCGCGCTCGGCGCGCGGCGCCTGATCCGCACCGGCACCTGCGGCGCGCTCGCTCCGGGGCTCGCACTCGGCGACCTGGTCGTGGCGCGTGAGTCGATCTGCGCCGATGGCACATCCCGGGCGCTCGGCGCTGGTGAGCGCGTCGCTGCGGACCCGGACTTGGCCGAGGCGCTTTTGCGGGCCGGGCGGTCGCTGATTGGTTCCTCGATGCGCCGCGTCCACGCGGGCACAATCGCCAGCGTCGACCTGTTCTACGACTCGCGCGCCTGGAACCATCCGGCCGACGCGCTCGCGATCGAGATGGAGGCCGCCTCGCTGTTCGCCGTCGGGGCCGCCGCCTCGCTGCCCGTCGCCTGTGTCCTGATCGTCACCGACACATTCGACGCCTTCGACACGCGCACGCGGATCGACGACGCTTCCCTGCTCGCGGCCGCCGAGGCAATGGGGGCCGTCGCCGTCAGCGCCCTCTCGGCCTGATCTCAGACTTTTTTGGGTTTGGCTTTGGCCGGTTTTGCTTTGGCCGCGGGTTTCGCTTTCGTCGCCGTTTTCGCTTTAGCGGCCGGCTTCGCCATGGCAGCCGGTTTAGCCTTGGCGGCCGGTTTGGGCTTGGACGCTGGCTTCGCTCCGGGGGCACGCTTTGCGGCCTGGCCGAACTTGCTCGCGAGCGCTCCCAGCTGGTCCTCGATCGCCGACAGCCTGGCATCGACCCCCCGCCCGCTCAGCGCACGGTCCAGGCGGTATACGCCATCCTCGATCCCCTCCAGGCGCTGCGAGACCGAGCGCAGCCGTCGCGTCAGCCGTTCGATGTCGGCGGCCGAGGGGATGTTGAATGCGCCCATCGCGACCTCCTGCGCCTGCGCGGCCTTCTCGCGCGCATCGAACGCGGCGCCGAGGACGCCGGTCAGCAGAGGGTTGTCCAGGAGGTCGCTCAGCGCCTTGCCTAGCCTGTCCTCGGTGCCGTCAGCCAGGCGCTCCTTCAGACCCTTCGTCGCTTTGCTCGCATCGGACATCGTAAGGAGGATACGGTGCGAGCATGCCTGAGCGCCTGTTCCTGTTCCTGCAGCTCGAGTTTCCCTGGGAGCTCGGGCCACCCGACGGGCGCTACCTGCTGCGCACGCGCGAGGCGGCCGGGCCAGAGGCAGAGACTGGTGAGCCCGAGCACGTGGTCGTGCTGGGCACGCTCGGCGCGCCGCGGCGCGCGAGCGCTGCGCTGGGGGCGATCGCGCTGCCCGGGGCCGGCTCCCGCCGCCGCGCGCGGCGCCCGCGCGAGACTACGCCCGACCCCGCGCCCGTCACCACAACGCGCGCGACGGTCATCGACCCCGTATCCGTCTCCGCCGAGCGCCAGGCGCAGGCGTGGCTCGCAGACATCGACGCCGAACGCGAGACGAGGGCGTCCGTCGCGGTGCTCAACCGCGTGCTGTTCGCCCACCGCATCGCCACCGCCGACCCCCACGTGCACGAGCTCGCCCCCGCCCAGGCGCTCGTGATCCGTGCCGGCTGGGGCGAGGGTGAGCAGCTGGCCGACGGGCTGTGGCAATACGCGCGTGAGCTGCCCTGGAGCACCTCCCCACGTAGCCGCAGGCGCGCGGCTGTGCTGCGCCCCCAGGAGCGCCTCGCGGAGCTGCTCGGCGCGCGCGATCAAGAACTCCTATGCGAGGAGCTGACCCTACGCGCGCGCCTGGACCTCGACCACGGGCGCCTTCCCCACGCCGCGATCGAGCTGGACGCGGCTCTGAGCGCCGCGCTACGAGAGCTCGATAAGGAGGCCAACCCGGCGCTCGCCCCGCGCATGGACGAGCTGCGAGCCTTGCACGAGGGCGTGGCCGCGGGAGAGCCTGAGGAGGAGATCGTCCGCCACGCACTCGAGCGTTTGGAAGCCGCGCTGCGGGCACGCACTGCCGGGGGGTTCACACGGAGCTAAGGCTGGCCGGCGCTTCGTGATCCCGGCCCGTTGAGCTTCCAATAGCCTGTCCGCCCCATGGGAGCGGACACTGCCGGAGGGCTCGAGCTGGAGCGAGTGGTCAAGCACTACCACGGCGCCGAGGAGGTGCGCGCGGTCGATGGCGTGAACCTCACGATCGCGCCGGGTGAGATGGTCGCGCTGTACGGGCCGAGTGGCTCGGGCAAGACGACGCTGCTGCTGCTGATCGCCGCGCTGCTCACCCCGGAGGAGGGTTCGATCCGCTACGCCGGACGCGCCCTGGAGTCGCTGACGGCCAACCAGGCGAGCGACTACCTGCTGCGCGACGTCGGCTTCATCTTCCAGAGCTTTCACCTGATGCCGCGCGTCTCGGCAATCGAGAACGCCTCGATCAAGCTGCTGCTCGCCGGCGTCGGTATGCGCGAGGCTCGTGCCCGCGCGATCCCGTGGCTTCAGCGCGTCGGCCTCGGCGACCGTTTGCAGCACACCACGGGTGAGCTCTCCGGGGGCGAGCGCCAGCGTGTGGCGATCGCCCGCGCGCTGGCCGGCGAGCCGCGGCTGATCCTCGCCGACGAGCCGACCGGGAACCTCGACAGTGCCCGTAGCCGCGAGATCATCGAGCTGCTGCGCTCGATTGCCCACGAGCGCGATGCCGCGGTTCTGCTGGTGACACACGATCTGGAGGCGGCCGCGATCGCCGACCGGCGTTGCACGCTGCGCGACGGCAAGCTCAGCGAGGACAGCGCACCGGCCGTGCGGGCGTGAAGCCCACCACGCTCGTTTACCTCTACCGGCGGCGGCTGCGCGCGCACCTGGCCCAGGAGCTGCTTGCCGGTCTCGGGGTCGCGATCGCTGTCGCGCTGCTGTTCGCCGTCACCGTCGCCGACGGCAGCATCGCGAGCTCCGCGACCGAAGTGATGCACGCGGTGATCGGTCCCGCGAACCTCCAGCTGCGCGCACGCGGCTCAGGCGGCTTCGACGAAGGCGTGCTCGCGCGCGTGGAAGCACTCCCCGGCGTCAAGCAGGCCGCGCCGCTGCTTGAACAGAGCGCGAGCGTCGTCGGCCCCGACGGGCGCCGCGCGGCGGTGCAGATCGCCGGCACCGAGCTCAGCCTCGCGCTGCTCGACGGGCTCGCCCACACGATCCCGCTGTCGACCATCTCCTCCAACGGGATCGGCCTCAGCTCCCACACCGCCGGGCTGATCGGAGATCCCCACCGGGTCGCCCTGGAGCTGCGCGGGCGCGTCACATCCCTGCACGTGACCGCCGTGCTGGATGACGCGACGTTCGGCGCACCGGCGAGCGCGCCGGTAGCGGTGATGGGGCTCGCGCGCCTGCAGGCGCTCGCGGGGCTGCCGGGGAAGGTCACGCGGATCCTCGTGGAGACCAAGCCCGGGCGCGAAGCTGAAGTACGCACGCAGCTGCGCGCGCTCGCCGGCACGGAAACCGCGGTCGGGCCGGCCGACGAAGAGGACGCGCTGCTGCACCAGGCGCTGCGCCCGACCGACCAGTCGAGCGACTTCTTCGCCGCGATCTGCGCGCTGTTGGGCTTCCTGTTCGCGTTCAACGCGATCCTCTTGACGGTCCCCGAGCGACGCCACGCGATCGCCGACCTGCGCCTGCTCGGCGCGCGGCGCGCGCAGGTCGTGCAGATCGTGATCTTCCAGGCGCTGTGCCTCGGCCTGGCCGCCTCGCTCGTGGGGCTGCTCGCCGGCTATGCGCTGTGCGGTCGGGCCGTTTCATCAATCGCCGGCCTACCTCGCCGAGGCGTTCACGCTCGGCACGCGCACCGTGATCGGTACGGGGCCGCTGGTGCTGGCGCTCGGCGGCGGGATCTCGCCACCTGCCTGGCCTCGGCGCTGACGCTGCTCGAGGTGCGCGGCGGCCGGGCGCTCGACACCGCGCACTCCGCTGACGGCGCCTCGGGGAACGCGCTCGGGCGCAGAGCCCAGCTGGGCCTGACGCTCGCCG
The DNA here is from genome assembly GCA_963813745.1 of uncultured Solirubrobacterales bacterium. GTDB lineage: Bacteria > Actinomycetota > Thermoleophilia > Solirubrobacterales > Solirubrobacteraceae > Palsa-744. The sequence goes on along the minus strand of CAWEZW010000009.1, from coordinate 169,812 downwards.
CCGGCGGCGTGCTGGCACTCGCGAGCGCCACTTTCGCGCTGTGGTCCTCGCTGTCGCTCGCCGCGCTGTGGCGCTCGCGCTGGTGTGCGTGCTTACGGTCCCACTCGCACTCGGCCTCATGCTGGGAGCCGCCGCGCGCGCTGGTCGCGCGCCGGCAACAGCTGACGCTGCTGCCGGTCGCGCTAATCTCACTGCGAGGCGCGACGCTGCGCTCGCTCGCGCTCGCGACCACCGGCGCCGTGGCGCTGTTCGGCAGCGGCGCCCTCGGCGGCGCCCGCGCCGACCTGCGACAGGGGATCGGTGGGTTCACGCGCAGCTACACCGCCGACGCGAGCATCTGGGTCAACCCCCCGGGGGCCACCAGGGGACCACTGATTTCCTGCCCGGCGACGATGTCGCGCAGATCGCCCGCGTGCCCGGGGTCAGCGCCGTCCGCTCCTTCTTCGGCGGCTACCTCGACCTCGACGGTCGCCGCCTGTGGATCATCGCCCGCCCGCCCGGCGGCGCGCGCGAACTGCTGCGCACCCAGGTCATTGCTCCGGCTCGGGCGTCGCGAGCGCGCGGCTCGCCGCGGGCGGTCAGATCGCCGTCTCACGGCAGATCGCCGCCGAGCATCACGTCGGCGTCGGCGGCAGCCTGACGCTGCCGACCCCCAGCGGGAACGTCCGCTTTGCGGTCGCCGCGATCACGACCACGCTCGTCTGGGCCCAGGGGTGATCTTCATGAGCGCCGCCGACTATCAGCGCTACTGGCAGACCACGGCGCCGACCGCGCTCGGAGTGCAGCTCGCACCGGGTGCGACGTCGCGCGTGTGCGCGCGACGATCATGCGCGCGCTCGGGGGGGCGGCGGGGTCCCGAAGCGGGCTGGAAGTCGCGACCGCGGCGGTGCGCGCGGGCCAGCTCGACACGATCGCCGACGCCGGGCTCAGCCGGATCGGGGAGATCTCGACGCTGCTCACGATCGCCGCGATCCTCGCGCTGGCGACCGCGCTCGCCTCGGCGATCTGGCAACGGCGCGTGGCACTGGCCGAGCTGCGGCTGACCGGCGCGACGCCGGCGGGCCTGCGCAGGCTGCTGCTGCTCGAATCGACGCTCCTGCTCGGCGCCGGCTGCCTCACCGGCGCGCTCGTCGGCCTCTACGGCCAGGTCGTGATCGACCGCTACCTGCGCGACGTGACAGGCTTTCCGATCGTCACCCTGACCACTGGCCTGCGTCCGCTGGAGCTGCTCGCACTCGTGATCGCGATCGTGCTCGCGCTCGTCGCCGTCCCCGGCTTCCTGGCCGCGCGAGTCTCGCCAACGCTCGCGCTGGAGGAGTAGAACCGCCCTCGCCACCTCGCCCCGTATGTGTCGCCACCGCAGCCCGGGAAGGGTAGAATGTACCAATGGTCAAATCACCGGTAACGATGGCCGCAGGGGCGGCGCTGCTGGCGATCCTCGCTCCCGTAGCGCTCGCCGGAGCGCCCGCATCGGCAAGAGGAGCCGGGGCCAAACGCCCCCTTACAGCACAGGCGGCCGCAACATTGAAGATCACCGATACGGCCAACATGCACTACACCAGCGGCTCGGGGTCGCTGCTGCACGAGACGGGAGCAGCCTCCGGGACGCTCCCGGGCAACATGAAGGCCAACTTGGCGATCGGCGCGACGCTGACCGCCAACTTCACGATCTACGCGAGCGGTGGCACGATCACAGGCCGCGGGATGGGGAGGACGCACGGCTCCGGCACCTACGAAAGCTTCGCCGGCACGCTCGTCGCCACCGGCGGCACCGGCCGCTACGCGCACGCCCACGGTCACGGCGGCTTCTACGGCACCTTTGACCGCAAGAACTACGATCTCACGGTCCAGACAACCGGCAAGCTCTCGTATTGAAGCGGGCCCGCGCGCTGAGCCTCGCGGCGATCCTGGCCTGCGCCTGGGCCTGGGCCGGTCCGCCGGCCACGGCGACCGCGGCACAATCGGTGAAACTCGGCGCGACGCTCACACCCGAGCACCTCGGCCAGGGCACCACGATCGGCTTCAGCTTTCAGATCGAAGCGCCCGAGGGCACAATTCCGGCGCCATTGACGGGGATCAACCTGCGCTACCCGGAGAACCTCGGAGTCGCCACCAGCGGTCTGGGCCTTGCCACCTGCAGCGCCACGAGGATCGAAGCCTTTGGACCCAACCACTGCCCCGCGGACTCGGTGATGGGAACCGGCAGCGCGATTGCGGAGTTCCCCGTCGGCCTGGAGATCGTCCACGAGAGCGCACCCGTGTCGATCTTCCGCGCGCCCGATGAGAACGGACAGCTCGCGCTGCTGCTCTACATCACCGCCGCGAACCCCGTCGGCGTCCAGATCGCGTTACCCAGCATACTGCTCCCCGCCGCCGCGCCATTCGGCGGGAGCGTACAGATCGGCGTGCCGCTCGTGCCCAGTTTCCCCGACGCTCCCGACGTCGCCGTCGTGCAGCTGACCGCCACGCTCGGACCGTTGGGGATCACCTACTACGAACGCGTGCACGGCCACACGATCGCCTATCACCCCCAAGGGGTGCTGCTGCCCGACAGCTGTCCCCGCGGCGGGTTTCCGTTCGCGGCCGAGCTCGGCTTCGTGGACGGCAGCACGGCGAGCGCGCGGACGGTGGTGCCCTGTCCCGGCCACGTAAGGTAGAAGGCGATGGATCCGACGGCTACTGCGATTGGCACCTGGAGCGGGGGGCGCTTCATGCACTTTGGCGAGCCGCTCGAGGATGCGCGGTTGGAAACACTGCTGCGCCCGGGTGACGGCATCGACACGGTAATGAGCGCCGACGCCTACGGAGCCGGGGAGGCCGACCGCTTGCTGGGGAAGGCGCTGGCGGGAGTCGAGCGCGAGAGCTACTGCCTGATCGGCGCGATCGGACACGACTTCTACGAGGGTGAGCGCGAGGGGGCGAAGGGCTTCCCCCGCTTCACCGACCCGCGGCTGCGCGCAGAGCGCGACTACGGGGACTACATCCGGATGGCGACCGAGCGCAGCCTGCAGCGCCTTGGCGCCGAGCGCTTCGACCTGCTTTTGCTGCACAACCCAGACCGAACCGGCTACCGCAGCGAGGCCGTGTGGGCCGGGATGGAGGCGGTCCGCGCGGCAGGGCTGACGCGCTCGCTCGGCGTCGCGCCGGGACCGGCCAACGGGTTCACGCTCGATTTGATCGACTGCTTTGAGCGCCATGGTTCGCTGATCGATTGGGCGATGGTGATCCTCACCCGATGGAGCCGTGGCCGGGCGAGCTGGTGCTCGACGCCGCCGCCGCCAACGACGTGAGCCTGATCACACGTGTGGTCGACTACGGCGGCGTGTTCCACGACGACGTGCGGCCGGGGCACTCCTTCGCGGAGTACGACCACCGCAAGTTCCGCCCCGACGGCTGGGTGCGGGCGGGAAACGAAAAGCTCGAGCGGATGCGCCCCTACGCCGAGCGTCACGGCCTGAGCCTGCTGCAGCTCGCCTGCCAGTGGAACCTCGCCCACCCGGCGGTGCGCTGCGTGGCGCCGACGCTGATTCAAGAGAGCGGCGTGGACGCCCGCCCGATCGAGGACAAGCGCGCGGAGCTCGCCGCGCTGGGAGGAGAGTTGTTGCTTAGCCCGGCCGAAGTGGCTGAGCTGCGCGAGATCGGCGACAACAGCGGCTGCATGACGCTGAAGGGCGCGAGCCCGGAATACGAGGGGACGGCGCTCGCTGACCGCTGGGAGCTCGACGAGGAGCTGTCGGCCGTCGCCGCGCGCTGGGAGATCGCACCGGAGCGCGAGCTCGTCAAGCAGCAGCAGACTAGCCGGCCAACCGATAGGAGGATGCAGCGATGAGCATCGACGTCAGCGCCATCAAGGACGCGCAGCGCAAGATGTGGACGATTGGCGACTACCCGGAGATCGCGCGCACGATCGCGCAGGTCGGCGAGCTGGTCGCCGAGCGCGCCGACCCGCAGCCGGGTCAGGATCTGCTCGACGTCGCGACGGGGAGCGGCAACGTAGCGATCCCGGCGGCGCTCGCGGGAGCGAAGGTGACCGGCCTGGACCTGACGCCGAAGCTGCTCGAGGTGGCGCGCGAGCGAGCCGCGGAGGCGGGCGTCGAGATTGAGTTCGTCGAGGGCGATGCCGAGGATCTTCCTTTTGATGATCGATCCTTCGAGCGCGTCACCTCGTGCTTCGGTGTGATGTTCGCCCCGCGCCAGGACGTCGCCGCGGGAGAGCTCGTCAGGGTCGCGAGGCTGGGCGCACGGATCGTCGTCGCGGCATGGACCCCGGAGGGACTAATCGGCCGGATGTTCAGGACGGTCGGCTCCTACATGCCGCCGCCCCCGCCCGAGCTGAAGCCGCCGGTCATGTGGGGCAATGAGGACCACGTGCGCGGGCTCTTCGCTGCTCACGGAGTCGAGCTGGCGTTCGAGCGCCACACGGTCACGTTCGAGCACGAATCGGCCGAAGCGTGGCTCGAACACAACGAGCGGCTACTCGGCCCGACGATCATGGCGAAGGCCGCCCTCGAGCCGCAGGGGCGCTGGGACGAGCTGCGCGCGGAGCTCGATCGAGCTCTACATCGACGACAACGAGGCCGAGGACGGGACCTTTCGCGCTCGAGCTGAGTACCTGCTGACCGTGGTGCAGATGCCAGCGTGAGCAGGGCGGGTGCGACGGCGGTGAGCTAGGCGGGGCGGAGTGCGTAGAGCAGCGCACCGAGCTCGCTGACCACGTCTCCCTTGAGGCGCACCGTGGCGAGATCGTCAAACGGCGTCGTGCCTTGCGTGAGGACTGCGATGGCTCCCCCGACCTTCAAGGGTAAGCCGGGGGAGCTCCGCGACCGGATGAACCTCCAGGGAGGATCCGATGCACAGCAGAAGGTCGGCCCCGGCGCACAGTTCCTGGGCGCGCTCGATCGCCGCCACGGGGAGCATCTCACCGAAGAGGACGACCTCCGGCTTGAGCGGCCCGTGCGCAGTCACGACAGCGCGGCACTCTGTCACTCGCCAGGTTCAGCAGATCGAGCGCCTCCTACCAACCCCACACGCGCGCCACAGCCCGGGCACACGCACGACTCGATCGATCCATGAACCTCGACCAGCTCACGGGTGCCCGCCTTGCGATGGAGCATGTCTATGTTCTGCGTGATCACACAGTCCAGCAGCCCGCGGCGCTCGAGCTCGACGAGCGCGAGGTGGGCGTCGTTAGGCTCGCGATCGCCCAGGGTCGCGAAGCGTTCCCCGTAGAAGGCCCAGAAGCGCTCCGGCTCACGACAAAATACCTCGATGTGCGCGACCTCCATCGGGTCGACGTTTGCCCATAAGCCGGTGCCCGGGGTGCGGAAGTCGGGGATCCCAGAAGGAACCGATATGCCCGCCCCGGTGAGCGCCACGACGGAGCCCCGCTCGGCCACCAGGGCGGCCAGACGGGCTGTATGGCTCACTTGCCCTTGAAGTCAGGGGCGCGTTTGCCGAGGAAGGCTGTGATGCCCTCCCTGGCGTCCGCCGAGGCGAACACCGACGCGAACGCCCCCTTCTCGGCCTCGATCCCCTCGTCGAGGTCGCCCGCCGCCGAGACGCGCTTGATCTGCTCCAAGGCGAGCGGCGCCTGGCCGGCGAGCTTGCGCGCCCAGGAGAGCGCGGTGTCCAGCAGTTCGTGATCTTCGACCACGCGGTTGGCAAGCCCCATCTCGAATGCCTCATCGGCCAGGATCGGATCGCCGATCAGGTTCATCTCGAGCGCCTTGTTGGAGCCCACAAGGCGCGGCAGGCGCTGGGTGCCGCCGAAGCCGGGGATGATCCCGAGCTTGATCTCGGGCTGGCCGAACAGGGCCGAGCGCGCGGCGATCCTCACGTCGCAGGACATCGCAAGCTCGCAGCCGCCCCCGAAGGCCAGTCCGTTGACCGCGGCGATCGTCGCGATGCCCTCGGAACCAAGTTCGCGGAAAAGCGCGTGGGCGGCGTGGATCAGCTGCTCGCCGCCCGCCTCGTCCATCGAGGTGAAGGCCTTGATGTCCGCGCCGGCGGAGTAGAGGAACGGGTTGGAGGAGGCGATCACGAGCGCGTGGACATCTGAGGACTTCGCCTTGGCCCAGACCTTGCCGAGGTCCTCGATCACCTGCGGAGAGATCGAGTTCATCTGCCCGTTCGCCAGCCACGCGATCGCGACCCCGTCCTCGCGCGTCTCGAGCTTGACCACCTCGGCGGGCTGCTCGGCGTCGGGCTGCGGGTAGGCGTAGAAGCCCTGCCCGCTCTGCTGGCCCAGTCGGCCCTGGGCTACGAGGCGCCGCAGGATCGTCGGCGGCGTGAAGCGCTCGCCGTGGCGCTCGGTGGCGTTCTCCAGGCGCTCGAGGATCTTGTCGAGCCCTTCCACATCCGCCTTCATAAACGGCGGCAGCAGGCCGCGGCGCGGATCGAGGCCAGCGCCGGCCATCATTCCGAAGTCGATGTCACGGTGGGTGGCAACGCCCTCCTCGAGCACGAGACAGGCCTCGACGAACGTCTTCAGCGAGAGCAACTCGACCAGCTCGGCCACATCGGGCTCCCCGTCGCCGTCGATGTTCGGCTCGCCGTCGGAGTAGAAGCCGTTCCCGCCGGTCTTCGCGCCGAGCTTGCCCTCGCCAACCAGCCGTTGCATGCCCTTCGGCACGTAGAAGCGTTCCTCGCCGTAGGACTCCGCGAGGTGCTCGGCCACGTGCAGGACGGTGTCGAGACCCAGCAGATCAACCAAGTAGTAGGGGCCGATCGGGACGACGCCCGCGTCGCCGACGCCCGCGTCGATCTGCTTGATCGACAGCTTCTTCTCCTCCTGTTCACGCCAGACCTCGGAGATGCCGGAGTTGAGGATCCGGTTGACGACGAACCCCGGGACCTCAGCGCAGGTGATCGGCTGCTTGCGAATCGCCTGGGCGAAGGTGACGGCCGCGCCGACGGTCTCCGCGGCGGTCTCCTCGCCCTCGACGATCTCGATCAAAGGCATGATCGAAGCTGGGTAAAAGTAGTGAAAGCCGACGACCTTCTCCGGACGCAGGGTCGCTTCGCCAATCTCGGTGATCGATAGCGACGATGTGTTCGATGCCAAGATCGCGTGGCCGGGCGTGGCGGCATCGAGCTCGGCGAACACGGCCTGCTTGATCTCGATCTTCTCCGGCACGGCCTCGATCACGAAGTCGACGTCGCCGAAGTCCGCGTAGGAGGTCGTGCCCTGAATGCGCCCGAGCACCTCCTCGATCTGCGCCTGGCCCTGCTCCTCGGTGAGCTTGCCCTTCTCGACGAGCTTGCCCACCTGTCCGGAGGTGACGTTACGGGCCTCGTCGAGGCCGGCCTGCACGAGCGCGTCGTCGATGTCCTTCAGCACGGTCGGGATCCCGGCGGCCGCGATCGTCTGGGCGATCTGGCCACCCATCGTCCCGGCACCCACGACAGCAGCCTTGAATACGAACATCGATTTTGTCTCCTCTGATCCGATTGAGGTCCCACCCAGCCCCGCGCAGCCTAGCGGGCCCGCGCCAAGGACCTCCGGTTCCAGAGGAGGCTCTAAGCCGACGGAGGCAAATCAGCGACGGTGACCCGGAAGATACCCGGGGCGGCCGGGGGGCCGTCGGAGGCACGCGCGGTGATATCCGTGACGTCCGTGTCCTTATCCAGTGAGGCGGAGTCGCCGATCCAGTCCTTCAGGAACACGTCGCAGGCTTCGAGGTCGAGCGGCCGGGCGAAGAGGAAGCCCTGGCCTGAGTCGCAATGCTCCTCCTTCAGCAGTGAAAGCTCACGCGACTGCTCGATGCCCTCGGCGAGCGTCTCGATCGAGAGCGACTTCCCAAGCTGGACGAGCGTGCGGATCAGGGTATCCCCTTCGGGGTCCTGACTGACGCGGGAGATGAACGAGCGGTCGATCTTCAGCGCGTCGACGGGGAAACGCTGGAGATAGGCGAGCGACGAGTAGCCGGTACCAAAGTCGTCAATCGCGATCCTTGCCCCGAGCTCCTTGATCGCGACGAGCCGCCGCGCGGTTTCATCGGCGTTTGACATCAGCGTCGTCTCGGTGATCTCGAGCGTCAGCGCGCTCGGCTCAAGGCCACTCTGAGCCAGCGCGTCGCGCACCTCGGTCACGAACTCGTCGGTGTCGAGCTGGCGGGCGGAGACGTTGACGGCCATGCCGACGGGATAACCATTTCGCCGCCACGCGGCGCCCTGCCGGCAGGCCTCGTGCAGCACCCACGCGCCGACTTCGCAGATCAGGCCGGTCTCTTCGAGCAGCGGGATGAAGTCGTCCGGCTGCACGACGCCGCGCACGGGGCTGCGCCAGCGAATCAGTGCCTCCATGCCGGTGGGGGTCATCTCCTGGAGGTTGAACGTGGGCTGGTAGACGAGGAAGAACTCCTCGTTCTCGAAGGCGACCCGCAGGTCCATCTCAAGCTCCATGCGGCTCTGAACCGCATCCTGCATGCCGGACTCGAACACGACGTAGCGGTTCTTGCCGTCCCACTTGGCGCGGTACATCGCGATGTCCGCGTCGCGCAGCAGCTCTTCGGCAGAGACCCGATCGCCGGCCGCGATGCCGATGCTCGCCGTGACGGTCAAACGACTCTGCTCGGCCCCATCCAATTCGAAGGGCTGCTTGAGCGCGTCGAGCAGGCGTTCGGCGATCATCTCGGGGCCCGAGCCAGGCGACATCCCTTCGGCGACGATCACGAACTCGTCCCCGCCGAGGCGCCCGAGCGCGTCGATGTCACGCACGACGCCGTCCAGGCGCGCGGCGACCGCTCGCAGCAGCTCGTCGCCGATGCCATGGCCGAGCGTGTCGTTGATCGCCTTGAAGTTGTCGACGTCGACGAACAGCGCGGCGACGGGCGTCTGGCTGCGGCGCGAGCGCACCAGCATCTGCTCGACGCGATCGAGGATCAACGTGCGGTTGGGCAGCCCGGTCAGCGCGTCGTGGGTCGCAAGGAACGCGAGCTCCTCCTGGCGGCGGGTGAGCTCCACATGCGCGCGCTGGCGCTCGGACTCGAAGGACTGACACATCCGCACGAGCGTGACGTCGAGACTGCGCTGCAGCATCCCCAATGCCCAGGCGAGCACGTCGGCTGGGACCTCGAGCTGCCGGGCCGTCTCGCGCAGCACTTCGTCGGCCGCGTCGCGCCAGCGCAGGCAGCGCTTGGTGACCTCGTTCAGCGGCGCCTCGCGCTGGGCGGCCAGATGACCGAAGATTCGCCAGGACTCCTGCCCGACCTCGCGCGCCACGGCCGCGCCTTCGCCGGCCATCCAGCGCGCGACCGCAAGCGTGGATACGGCGCCGACGCGCACGAAGCTGTCTTCGACGGCATCGTCGAGGGTGGGTCCCGAACCCTCGGAGCGACGGCGGATCCCCGCGACCACATCGTCGGTCCGCGCGCTGAGCGCCTCGCCGAGGCGACGCAGCTGCTCGGGGTCGACCGCGGCCGGCGCCTGTACCGGCGGTGCCGCGTTCATCCGGTCGACGTGAACCTCTCCCGAACCCATAATCGAGCGGATCGGCAGTTCGTAAGAGTTACTTTAAGAACTTCCCCTTACAGATAAAGGGCCGGTGGCCGCCAGATAAAGGGCAGGTGACAGGGCTGGTGGCTGCCCGCGCGCCGAAGAGACGCGCAGGCTCCGCACACGGACCTTCTTACACCGCTACCGCCGCGGGCTCCTCGACGCGCCGCGGGAGCAGCGTTTCACGCGCAATCACGAGGCGCTGGATCTGCGATGTGCCCTCGTAGAGCTGCATGATCTTCGCGTCGCGGAACAGCTTCTCGACCGGGTAGTCCTTGATAAAGCCGTACCCGCCATAGACCTGCACCGCTTCAGTCGCGGTCTTCATCGCGGTATCCGCCGCGAAGCGCTTGGCGTGCGAGGAGATCAGTGTGTTGCGTTCACCGTTGTCGAGCATCACGGCCGACTTCCAGGTGAGCAGGCGCGCCGCCTCGATTTCGGTGGCCATGTCGGCAATGATGAACTGGATCGCTTGGTGCATCGCGATCGGCACACCGAACTGCACACGTTCGCGCGAATAGTCGGTTGCGAACTCGAACGCCGCACGAGCGATGCCCGTGGCCATCGCGGCCACGCCGGGACGTGTGCGGTCGAGCGTCATCATCGCCAGCTTGAACCCGGCGTTTTCCTCGCCGAGCAGGTTCTCGGCCGGAACCTCGACGTCATTGAAGGAGATCGTCGCGGTGTTCGACGCACGCTGTCCGAGCTTGTCCTCCTTCTTGTCCACAACCACACCCCAGTCGCGCTCGACAACGAACGCACTGATGCCGCGGTGCCCAGCGTCCTTGTCGGTCTTCGCGTAGACGGTGTAGTAGTCGGCGTAGCCGCCGTTGGTGATGAAGCACTTCGAGCCGTTGATCACGTACTTGTCGCCCTGCTTGACCGCTGTCGTGCGCATCCCGGAGACATCCGAGCCGGCGTCGGGCTCGGTCAGACAGAAGGAAGCCAGCTTCGGCGCTTCGGTGAGCATGCCCAGGTACTTCTTCTTGATCTCCTCCGAGCCCCCGAGCGCGATCGGAGCAGTCGCCAGGCCATTGCAGCCGAGCGAGGTCTGGATGCCCGAGCACCCCCACGAGAGCTCCTCCTCGATCAGACAGCCGTCGAGGTAGCCGGCGCCGGCACCGCCGTACTGCTCCTCGATGTGAGAGTTCATCAGGCCGACGTCCCAGGCTTTCTCGATGATATCCTGGGGCCACGTGCCGTCCTTGTCGTACTCCCAGGCAACGGGGCGGATCTCCTTTTCAGCGAAGTCGTGCGCCATCTCGCGCAGGTTCTTCTGCTCGTCTGTGAGCGTGAAATCGACCATTTCTGCGTGCTCTCCTAAGGGCGGGCGCGGGTTGCGAGGGCCGCGCGGGAATAGATTGACTGGTCAGTCAACGTCAAGGGTAGCTGAGGAGACGGGCGTTTTTTCTAGTGACGAGCCCATGCGCTCGATCCTCCGCGCTGGAGCCCGGTCTTGGTTGGGATGCGGGGCGCAACGATTTCGCCACCGGCTCATCTCCGATGAACGAGGCCTGCCTCAGTCGAGGTCTTCGGGGTCCTCGTCCGGTTCGAGCTCCTCGTTCTCTTCGTCGTCATCGATCTCCCCGCCCGCGACGACCAGCTCCCCCGCGGGGTGGTAGGTGACCTGGAAGCTCTCGATCAGCTCATCCCGGCGGTGCTCGTCGACCGGCGCCTCGTCGGAGATCAGCACCCAATCGGCGTCCTCGCCCGGCTCGACGTCGTCGAAGATCTCATGATCGACGTCCGGCGTGTCGTCGACGATCAGGACGACCTCCGTCTGCGGGTTGAAATACATCCCGGGGCGGATGCTCAGCTCGTCGAGCTCAAATCTACGCGGGTCGGCCATGCCGCGTTTATATCCGACGGCGCAGTCGCCGTGTTCAGGGGTTCAACTCTTGCAAGGTTCGCTGCACCTCGGCAGCGACGTCCAGCGGCTCCAGCCCCTGACGCGCGCGGCGTTCGTTCTTCGCGATCACGAGCTGGCGCACCTCCCCTTCGAGCCCCGCATCGTGCCCTGCCGCCGGCGCCAGCAGGAGCTTTGCGAGCTCCGCGTCGATGTCCAGCGCCGGCTCGCCCCGCTGCACCATCCGCGCGCTGCGCGCGCCGAGCATCTGCCTGATCTCCCGCTCCTGCTCGGCGCGGTCCGCGGCGCTGCTCAGCGGCGGCGCGCTCATCATTTCCAGGGCCTCGCTGTCGCGTGTCATCCCGCCCTGGCCGATCTCGTCGTACACGCTCCCGGCGCGGCCCAGCAGAAACACCACCGACATCACAACCGACACGCCGACCGCTCCGAACACCACGATCGGGAAGATGCTCTCCAGCATCACTCGATTGTCGCTGATTTCATCGGGGGAGATTTGAAACGCGCAACTACCCTGTGCCGGGTGGTGTTCCGGGTCTGCAATGAGCCCCTGCAGAGACGAACATCATCATCCGTAGGATGCGCGCCGTGCGCGTCCCCGATCCACGGGCGCTCGTCCTTGGCATGCTCGTCGCGAGCGTCTGCCTCCTGGGCGGAGCTCCCGCTCAAGCCACCGGCAAGCCGGCCAGCGGGCCGAGCGTCTCGGCGGCGCTCGCGAGCCTGCAGCGCAGCGGCGCGATCACGCCAGCCGTCTATCAGCAGGACTACTCGACCTATGTCGCCGCGGTCAACTCGCTGAAGAGGCTCTCCGGCACGCGGCGCTCGGAACTCGGCGCCGTCATTGCAAACGTGCGGGCGATCGCCGCCGCCGGCGGGTTCATCCCCTCGCGATTGCCGACCCTGTTCCTGACGCTCGAACGCAACCGCACGTGGTGGACAACCGGGTCGCTGCTGGCCTCGCGGGTACGCATCAGCTTCCCCGGCTCCAAGCTCGTCTGGGAGTACTACTCCGGCCAGGGAATCGAGATCCAGTGGCTCGGCACCTTCGGCGAGGGCAACGGGTTTTACTCAGGTGGCCAGAACAACAACCTCAAGCAGCTCATCTCCGAACTGATCCCGCTCGCGACCAAGCGCGCCGGCGGGATCGCCTGGGAGTACATGTTCCAGTTCGACGGCGGTGAGCCCCCCTGGACGAGCGGCCTCTCGCAGGGGACCGCGCTGCAGTTGCTTGCGCGCGATTGGTCCCGATTTAAAGAACCGACGGTATTGACAGCGGCTCAGGAAGCGCTCGGGATCTTCAAGACCCCTCCCCCGTCCGGAGTGCGCGTCGCCAGTTCCCTGGGCGCGCACTACCTCGAGTACACCTACGCCCCCACCGACCGCATCCTCAACGGGGAAATCCAGGCGCTCGTGGGGTTGTACGACTACACCTCGATCACCAAGGACCCCGTTGGGCTTGCGCTGTTCGAAGCGGGCGACGCCGAAGAGCGGGTGCGCACGCCCCTCTACGACACCGGCGCCTGGTCGATGTACGACCAGTTCGGCGAATCGGACCTCAACTACCACGAACTGCTCGCCGAATTCCTTACGCACCTGTGCGAACGTACGCGCAAAGGCGAGCCGCTCACGGTGGCCGCCCCGGCGCCGACGCCAACACCCGCACCGGCGACGACACCCACTACGACGACGCCTGGTGGGAGCACGAGCGGGGGCACGACGGAAACGGGCGGGGGCACTACAGGCGGCGCCAGTGCCGCGCGCTACGCGGCGCGGAGCAGCGCGACGAGCACGACCTCCGCGATCCCCGGGGACGCGATCTACTGCACGACCGCCGAACACTTCACCGCGTATGAGCACACGCCGCCGGTGCTCTCTTTGATCACAACCACGCTGCCGACCGCTCACGCGCCGGTGTGCAGCTGTCGCTGTCGAAGGTCGCGACCGTGCGCCTGACCGTCCGGCTCGGCGGCAAGATCGTGTTCAGCAACAGTGCCACCGTCGAACGGGGCAAGCCGAAGCTGCTGTGGCCCACCCCTTCACAGGGCGGCTCCTACGCGATCACGCTGTCGGCGACGGACCCGGCCGGCAACTTCGCGACCGCTTCGGGGACGATCACCGTCGCCAAGGGCGCGAAGGCGCGCTGAGAACCCAGCTTTACCGCGAAGCCGTCCACCGGTATCGTGTGATTTGCGGGTGAGGGCCCTTGGTCTTTAGCCCGTGTTCTTCGTTGGGGATGAGATGCCCGGAGGGAGCTAACCGGGTCCTGCCGCCGGTGGGCAACCCTAGACTGCGGTACATGACACGATTGAGCAGCGCGTGGCGGGCGCTGACGCCCGACCAGCGTCTTGCGGGCGGCGCCTCGGCGGCGCTGTTCGTGACGATGTTCCTGCCTTGGTACCAGCAGAACGCGGTCGTCAACGCCCCGCGTGCGGCGCCGCTGCAGAGTCGCAACCTCAACGCGTTCCAGGTCTTCTCGTTCGTCGAGGCCGCCGTCCTGCTCGTCGCCCTGGCCGTGCTCTACCTGCTGTTCGCGCGGGGCGAGCGGCGCTCTTTCCAGCTGCCCGGAGGCGATGGCTCGGTCGTATTCGCCGCTGGGATCTGGGTGGCTCTGCTGCTCGTGCTGCGCCTGTTCGACAAGCCCGGAATCACGACCCATGGCGTCGCCGCGAACGTCGGCATCCAATGGGGGATCTTCTTCGCGCTTGCGGCCGCCGGACTACTCGCGGCCGCCGGCTCGCGAATGCGCGCAGGCGCGCGGCCCGAGGCTCCGCTGGTGCGTCGTCCACGGCGACCCGACTCTCCACGCGAGCTCGAACCGCCGCTTGCGCGCCGGGCGCGCTCCTCCGAGCCCGCCGGCCAATCCCCGAACGATCGCGAGGCGCCCATCGCGCGTGTCGGACGCCGCCCGCCGGCGCCACGCACCGCGCCACCCCACCGCGCACCGCGCCGTCCCGTCGCCGCGGACGACGCGACCGAGCAGCTGTCCTTCGACGACCACGCCTCAGACCCCGAGCCGGACCTAATGCGGGACCCCGCGCCGGAACCCGACCAGCGTTAGGCGCCTATCATTGCGCGGACGATGTCCGCCCCTTCGCCCTCGGCGCCCGCGTCCTCGGTGCCCGCCTCCGTCGCAGATGTCGCCGCGGGCCTGCGCGCCGTCGGATACCTGCCCGGCGAGTCGACCGCGCTCGTGGCGTTCCTCGCGACCAAGCTCGGTAAGCCCGTGCTCGTCGAGGGACCGGCGGGCGTGGGCAAGACCGAGCTCGCGAAGTCGCTCGCGCTGTATCTCGACCGCGAGCTCGTGCGGCTGCAGTGCTACGAGGGCCTGGACGAGGCGAAGGCGCTGTACGAGTGGAACTATCGCAAGCAGCTCCTGCGCATCCAGGCCGAGGCCTCGGACACGGGCTGGGAGGCGGTGCAGGAGGACATCTTCGGCGAGGAGTTCCTCTTGGCCCGCCCCCTGATGAGCGCGATCGCCTCCGAGCAGCCGGTGGTGCTGCTGATCGACGAGATCGACAAGACCGACCAGGAGTTCGAGGCGATGCTCCTGGAGGTGCTCTCCGACTTCCAGATCTCGATCCCCGAGCTCGGCCGCGTCGAGGCGCGCACGCACCCGGTGGTGCTGCTCACCTCGAACAACTCACGCGAGCTCACGGAGGCGCTCAAGCGCCGCTGCCTGTATCTGTGGCTCGACTATCCCGAGCTCGAGCACGAGCTGGAGATCGTGCGCCTGCACGCGCCGGAATTGCCGGAGACCGTCGCCCGCAGGCTCGTCGAGGTCGTCGGCATGGTACGCGAGCTCGATCTGAAGAAGCCGCCGTCGATTGCCGAGTCGATCGACTGGGCGCGGGCGCTGTTGCTGCTCGGCGCCGATGACATCGACGAGGCAGTCTTCAGGGACACGATGTCGGTGATCGTCAAGCACCGCACGGACATGGACATCGTCTCCGAGCGCGTCGGGCTGAAGTTGGGCCCACCCGCCCGCCCACCCGCCCACTCGGCCGTCGATGCCGCCTGAGGGCCTGCCGGCCCGCATCCTCGAGTTAGGTGAGGAGCTGCGCCGCGAAGGCGTCGCGGTCGGGACCTCGGAGCTCCTGGACGCGTTTGCGGTACTGCGCGAGGTGTCCTGGACCAAGCAGGAGGACTTCCGCGAGGCGCTCGCCGCGACTTTGGCCAAGAGCCAGGAGGACCGCCGCGTGTTCGAGCTGGTCTTCGACCGCTTCTTCTTCCGCGCGGTCGAGCTCGCGGCGCTGCGCGAGGACGTGCGCGAGGGCGATCCATCGCAGTCCCCCCCGGGTGCGATCGACCTCGACGAGCTCTCCCCCGAAGACCTCGAAGCGCTGCGAGCCCGCATCGCGGCCGCGTTGAGGGACGGCTCGGAGGCGGCGATGGCCGACCTCGCGCGGATGGCGATCGCCGCCTTCGGCCGGCGCGAGGAGGGCTCGGGCGTGATCGGCGTCGACGTCCAGCGCATCCGCCGCGCGCTCGGCCTGCGCACCGAGCCCCAGCCCGACCTGCCCGCCGATGACCCTCGGCGCGAGGGCCTGCCGCGCGATGCGCTGCGACGCTTCGAGGCGCTGCTACGACGCGAGCTCGAGCGCGGCCAGATCGAGCGCACCGGCAGCCTGCCCCCGTCGCGACCGCTGGGCGAGCTCGACCGGGCGCTCCCCTCCGGGCCGCTGGCCGACCTGGCCGCCGTGCACCGCGTCGTGATCCAGTTGCGCCGCCGCCTGGCCACGCAGGGCATGCAGGCGCGCGGGCACCGCCGCCACGCGCAGGTGGACGTACGGCGTACGATGCGCGCGTCGCTGCAGACCGGCGGCGTCCCGGTGGTGCTCAAGTACCGCCCGCGGCGCCCCAAACGTCCGGAGATCTATGTGCTCTGCGACGTATCCACGAGCGTCACCTCGGCGTCGGTGTTCTTCCTGTCGGTGCTCCACGCTCTCCACGACTCATTTCGCAAGATGCGCTCGTTCGTGTTCATCGAGCGCGTCTCGGAGGTGACCGACATCTTCGCCCACGAGCGCAACTTCAAAGCGGTCTCAGAACGGATCTCCTCCGACGCGGGCGTGGCCGACATCTCCGGCTACACCGACTACGGCCGCGTCTGGTCGGAGATGCTGGATCTGGTCGGCGAAGATCTGCACCCGCGCGCCACGGTGATCGTTTTGGGAGACGCGCGCACTAACGGCCGCGACCCGCGCTCGGACCTGTTCGCTCAGCTCGCCGCGCGGGCAGGACGAACGTTCTGGCTGAACCCTGAGCCGCGCCTGTACTGGAACTACGGCGACTCGGTGATCGCCTCCTACGAGGAGTACTGCACCGCGTTCGAGTGCTGGACCACGGCCCAGCTGGAGGACTTCGTGCGGGCGCTCACCCGGCCGGTCTCCTCGGCGCTGTAGGCGGCACCGCGCGGCAGACGCCATACGGGCGACCGAGATCGCTTCCGGCAAGGGATCGCAACACGCTCATCCCGCGCGGTAGCATCCACCG
Source organism: uncultured Solirubrobacterales bacterium (assembly GCA_963813745.1). GTDB lineage: Bacteria > Actinomycetota > Thermoleophilia > Solirubrobacterales > Solirubrobacteraceae > Palsa-744. The sequence continues at coordinate 152,960 of CAWEZW010000009.1, read as the reverse complement.
CAAGAAAAACAGGGGGGCTGGCGGGCAAGCCGGCTGAGATGGCGCCCAGGAAGAAGCGATTCCCCCGGCGCCGACCCTTTGAACCTGTGGGGTAATGCCCGCGGAGGGAGCTCAGTGCCGACGACCGAACTGCAACCGCGCGCGCCCAGCACATCTCGGATCGCTCGCGCCAACGACGGCATCGGCCTCAGCGACGTCAGCCGCGCCTACCGCGACCAGCGCGGCGCCTCGGTGCAGGCGCTCGCCGGCATCTCGCTGCACGCCGACCACGGCGAACTGCTCGCTGTGGTCGGCCCGAGCGGCTGCGGCAAGACCACCCTGCTGGAGCTGATCTGCGGCCTGCAAACCCCCGATCGGGGCGTCCTTCAGTGCTCCCCGGCGGCGCTGATGCCCCAGCGCGACCTGCTGCTGCCGTGGCTCTCCGCGCTCGACAACGCCGCGCTCGCGCTGCGCATCGCCGGCTCACCGCGCGGCGCGGCGCGCGCTCAGGCGGCGGAGTTGTTCGCCGAGCTTGGGTTGAACGGATTCGAGGCCGCCCACCCGCATGAGCTCTCCGGCGGCATGCGCCAGCGCGTCGCGTTCCTGCGCACCCTGCTCTCCGGCAAGCCCGTCCTCTGCCTGGACGAGCCGTTCGGTGCGCTCGACGCGATCACGCGCGCGGAGATGCAGGCCTGGCTGGGCCGCGCCCTGGCGCGCGAGCCGCGCACTGTCGTGCTCGTCACCCACGACGTCGAGGAGGCGATCGTGCTCGCCGATCGCGTCGCGGTGCTCTCCCCTCGCCCCGGGCGGCTGCGCGCGGAGATCGAGGTGGACCTCCCCCGTCCCCGCTCGCGCACGGACGCGACGGTCCTCGCGTTGCGCGAGCGGGCCCTGATCGCACTGGGGATGGACGACTCGTGAAGCGACGCATCGTCAACGCGCTGCCGGCGATCGTGCTCGTCCTCGCCCTGCTCGGCGCCTGGGAGCTGTACGCCGACTCGGGCGCGACCAGCCCCTCGATCCTCCCGGCGCCCCACACGATCGCGCAGTCGCTGTGGTCCAACGCCGGGCTGCTCTCTCACAACCTCGCCGTCACCGCCGAGGAGGTCGTGCTTGGGCTGGCGCTCGCTTTGGCGCTCGGGTTCGCGCTCGGCGTGCTGATCCACCTCTCCCCCCTCTGCGCCGCGCGTTCTATCCGCTCACGGTCGGCTCCCAGGCGGTGCCGATCGCGGTGATCGCCCCCCTGCTCGTCTTCCTGCTGGGCTTCGGCCTGCTCCCCAAGCTGATCGTAATCGTCCTGATCTGCTTCTTCCCCGTCGTCGTCACGACCGTCGACGGGCTCGCCGCCGTCGACCCCGACCAGCTGAAGCTGCTGCGCACGCTCGACGCCTCGCGCCTGCAGGCCTTCCGCTTCGCCGAGCTCCCGGCGGCGCTGCCCGCCGCGATCAGCGGCGCGCGGATCGCCGTCACCGTCGGCGTGATCGGCGCCTACATCGCCGAGTCCCAGACCGCCACCTCCGGCGCCTACGCCGGGCTGGGTCACGAGATCAACGCCGACCTCTCCTCGCTCCAGACCGCGCGCGCCTACGCGGCCGCGGTCGTGCTGTTCGCGTTCGCGATCGCCTGCTTCTACACCCTTTCCCTGGTCGAGCGCCGCCTGGCGCCGTGGGCCAACCAATCAAGAGGAGACCTCCGTTGAAGATCAGACTCGCCGCTGTGCTCGCCGTCGCCTGCGCCCTTGCCCTGTCCGCCTGCGGCGCCAAGCAGGACACGATCACCGCGGCTCACACCAGGTCCTTCACGGTGATGCTCGACTGGTTCCCCAACGCCGACCACGCGCCGCTCTACTCCGCGCTCGCTGCCGGCGACTTCCGCGCCGCGGGGCTTGAAGTCAAGCCGGTGGTCCCCTCCGAAACCGCCGAACCGCTGAAGCTGCTGGCGGCCGGCAAGGTGGATATGGCAATCTCCTACGAGCCCGAGCTGCTGCTCGCCCGCGACGAAGGCCTGAAACTGGTCTCGATCGCGGCGCTCGTCCAGCGACCGTTGACGTCGATCATCGCGCTGCCCTCAGCGCACATCTCGAGCGTCGCCGAGCTCGCCGGCAAGACCGTCGGCACCGCGGGAATCCCCTATCAGGCGGCCGAGCTGAAGTCCGCCCTGCAGAGCGCCGGCGTCAATCCATCCTCGGTGCACGAAGTCAACGTCGGCTTCAACCTCGTTCCCGCGATGCTCTCTGGCAAGGTCGCAGCGACACTCGGCGGCTACTGGAACTACGAGGCGCTCCAGCTCACGCTGCTGCACAAGCACCCCGTCACGATCCCGATCGACCAGGCCGGCATCCCCACCTACGACGAGCTCGTCCTGGTCGTCCGCGAAGAGGAGGCGCGCACCGACGGCCAGAACCTGCGCGCGTTCCTGCAGGCGCTCACCCGCGGCGAGCGCTCCGTGCGCTCCGATCCGGCCGCCGCGGCGGCGCTGCTCGTGAAGGCCAACCCCTCGCTCGAACCCAAATTGCAGCTCGCCTCGATCGAACGGACTCTGCCCGCCGCACTACCCACCGGCGGCAACCCCTACGGCTACCAGAACCCCACGGCGTGGACGGCCTTCGGCAACTGGATGTTCTCCCACGGGCTCCTCCACCGCAACCCAAACAACACCGCCCTGCCGCCGTTCACCAACGAGTTCCTGCCGGGGGAAGGGATCGGGAAGAGCGAAGAATAAGGGCCTCTCGAGATCGGCCCTGAAGCCCCGACAAAGCCCTGCCGGATACGTCAGCGCGCCAACAGACACCGCATGTGTCAGCGCACCTACAGGCCCTGCATGTGCACGGCGGCGAGGCCGGCCCACTCGCCGTAGGGGGCGAAGAACGCGCGCACCTCGTGCTCCTGCGCGCGGGCTCGCTCCTCGCCGCCGCTGAGCCTGCGTCCGACGAGCTTCAGCAAGCCCAAATCGCCCGCCGGCAGCTGGTCGTAGCGACCCTGGCCGCACAGCGCCATCATCTCGACCGTCCACGCGCCGATGCCCGGGATCGCGCGCAGCCGCCTCCAGCCGCGCTCGTGCTCGGCGGGGTCGCTCAGGTTCACGCGCCCCCGCGCGACCTCGCGCGCGGCCCTTCTCAACGCGAGCGCGCGCGCCGCCGCGAGGTCGCAGGACTCGATCAGCGCCGGCGCCGTCACGCCCAGCTTCGCGGCCGTCGGCAGATCGCGCAACCCGCTCGCCCACGCTCCCTCCCCGCTGCCGGTCCAGCGCCGTCCGAGGCGCGCTACCAGCCGGCTCTGGATCTTTGCCGCGCGCTCGTACTCGATCAGCTGCTCGCACACCGCCCACACGAGCGCCTCGAACGGCTCCGGGCGGCGTCCCACCCGCAGCCACGGGCGCGCCCGCACCGAGCGCCCGATCAGCGGGTCCTCGGCGAAGCGACGACGAAAGGGCCGCAGGTCGTCGTCGACACCGAGCGCAAACCGCATCCTCGCGATGCCGTACCTCGCGGCCGCCTGCGTTCGTGCGCGCGCGCCGAACAACACGCTGTCCTCCGCCGTCTGCGCGATCCGCACCACCACCGGCTCCTGCTCGTGATGCAGCAAGCGTTCCAACACCCCGCCGCGGCGGCGCATCACGCCGTCCATGCCATTGCGCCTCGGCAGTCTGTACGGCCCGGCCGGGCGCACCTCCTCGCGCAGCTCGACCAGGTCGCTCCGGTCGCTCAGCGCTCGCCGCCCAGCAAATGCACGTCCACGAGCAGCGATCTGCTGCCGACGATCTGCAAGAGCTCGCCGGCCCTGTTCGCGGAGCGGACGTCGCGCCCACCGCGGCTCAGACGCCCGGCGCGGCGGCCCTTCGCGAGCGCCGTGCGGCGGCGGCGGTGGACGAGGCCGACGACCGCCGCCCCCGCCACGAAGCCCCCGGCCGCCACGGCGGCCGCCTGCACGGCCGGCACGACGGCGCGGCCCGGTCCCACCTGCGCCGGCAGCGTGCCGGCGGGGGATGCGATCACGGTCGGCTCGTCCGCGAGCACCGGCAGGGCATCGACTTCCTCGGGATCACCCATCCCGCGCAGTGTACGCGGCCGCCCAGACTGCTAGTCGAGGACCCGCTCGTAGACCCGGTAGCGCTTGACGATCTGCCCACCCATTGCTTCCATGCCCCTGTTCATCGGCGTGTTCGTCTCGAGGATCCAGCCCATCTCCCCGCCCTTCTGCGGGCGCTTCTCAGCCGCATCGAAGTGCAGCTGGTAGAGCTTCGCCGCGACGCCCGTGTGCTGATGCTCGGGCTTGACGCCGAGGAAGCCGACGCGCACCCGCGTCATGATCCTGCCCTTGTTCAGGAAGTGCCACCACCCGAATGGCAGGAACTTGCCGTTCATCTTCTCGAGCACCTGGTTGAGGTCGGGGAACGTCATCGCCATCCCGACCACCTCGCCCGTGTCTTCTTTCTCGGCGATCATGCACCAGTGCTTGTCGAACGCCAGTTGGATCTCCTGCGCGTAGGCATCCAGATCCTTCTTCGAGTACGGCACGAAGTCCCAATTCCTCGCCCACGCGGCGTTGTAGACCTCGGCGAAGGAGTCCATGTCTTTGCGCAGCTGGTGCCTCTTCATCGGGCGCACCCTGATCCCGTGCTCTGACTGCGCCTTCTCCGCCAACTCCCAGATCACTCCCAGCACCTTGTCGCGATCTTCGACCTCCAGTTTCCACATCAGCAGGTCCATCGCCTTGCTCATCCCCGCCTGCTCCATGCGCTCTCGGTAGTAGGGCGGGTGCCAGGGCTGCTTGATCATCGGGCGCAACTCGTACCCCTCGATCAGGATGCCGCTCTCTTCGTTCATCGAGAAGTCCGCGGGCCCCACCATCCGCTCCATGCCCTTCGCGCGCAGCCAGGACTCGGCCGCGGCGAGCAGCGCCTGCAGCACCTCCTGGTCGTCCTCGAACTCGAGGAAGCCGAACCAGCCCCAGTTCTTCTTCTGGTAGTCGTTGAACGCGTGGTTGACCTGGGCGGTGATCCGTCCCACGACCCGCCCATCGCGCCGGGCGAGGAAGTATTCGGCCTCCCCGTGGCTGAAGAAGGCGTTCATCCGCCGGTTCAGAAACAGCCAGCGCTCGAGCTTCGGCAGGGGGACCCACAGCGGGTGGTTAGCATGCAGTTTGAACGGCAGGTCGATGAACGCTTTCAGGTCTCCTCTGCCCGAGACCGGCGTGACCTGGACGGTTGCTGTTCGCTCAGACACGCTCACTGGCCCAGACCCTATATGCCCACTTCGACAGACGTCTTTTCCAAGGTCCGTGGCCACGAGCGCGAGGAGCTTTTGCGCGCCGCGCGCGAGGCCGACGTGCTGCCCTACTTCCATGTCCTCACCTCGGCGGCGATGCCCGTTGTGGAGATGGAGGGCGCCGAGCGGATCATGCTCGGCTCCAACAACTATCTCGGGCTGACCGGCGACGAGCGTGTGATGAAGGGGGCTGAGGATGCCCTGCATCGCTATGGCACCGGACTAACTGGCTCGCGCTTTTTGAACGGGACGATCCCGCTGCACCTCGAACTCGAGCAGGAGATCGCCGAGTGGATGAACACCGACGCCGCGCTCGTGTTCACGACCGGCCACCAGGCCAACCTCTCGACGCTCGGCACGATCCTCGGGCCTACAGACACGGTGATCGTAGACTCGGGCGACCACGCCTCGGTCTTCGACGGCTGCCTGCTGTCCCGCGCCAAGCTGCGCGCGTTTCGCCACAACCGCCTCGACAAGCTGGAGAAGATGCTCGACCGTGCTCAGTCCGATGGCGGCGGCGTGCTGGTCGTGGTCGACGGGGTCTTCTCGATGGAGGGCGACATCGCGCCGCTGTGCTCCATCTGCGATCTCTGCGAGCGCTACGGCGCGCGGCTGATGGTCGACGAGGCTCACGGCGCGGGCGTGCTGGGCGCACGCGGCGCTGGGACCGCCGAGCTCCTGGGGGTCGAGGATCGCGTCGACCTACGCATGGGCACCTTCTCCAAGTCCTTCGCCTCCTGTGGCGGCTTCGTCGCGGGGCCGGCGGACGTGATCGAGTACCTGCGGATCTTTTCGCGCCCGTTCCTGTTCACCGCCTCCGCGGTCCCGGCCTCGCTCGGCGCCGCGCTCGCGGCACTACGTGTGATGCGCTCGCCCGACGGGCCGCCGCTGCTCGAGCGCGTGCTCGCCAACGCGTGGCACCTGCGCGACGGGCTCGAAGACCTCGGCTATGCGGTGGTCGAACCCCAGGAGCTGCCCGCCGATGTCTCCCCCGCACCGGGCGTGGTCAGGGCAGGGGAGGGCATCGATGCACCGCCGCGGATCGTCACCCCGATCGTCCCCGTGCTCGTCGGGGACGACTGGAAGGCGGCGCTCCTGTGGCGCGCCCTCTATGACGCGGGCGTGTTCGTCAACACCGCTCTGCACCCCGCCGTCCCCCCGGGCGGGGCGCTGCTGCGCACCAGCGTGATGGCCACCCACGATCCTGCCGTGCTCGATCAGGCGCTCGCGGTCTTCGCGCGGGTCAAGTCTGAGTTCGAGGCCGAGCACGGTCCGCTGCCTTCGCCGGAGCAGGCTTGAGTCCACGTCGGTCGGCGTTCCACCAGTCGATTGCGCTTGTCCATTTCTTCACAAGTCCTTCGGGCAAGAAAAAAGGTCGCTTCTAGCGCACGAACCGCGCTCGCGCTGTTGACCGGAAGCCCCGTCCTGACGTAGCTTCATGGAGCGCTCTGCATGACCGTCTGAAGTTTGCCCCTTAGGAACGGGGGCGATTATCGGGATCATTCGCGATTTGTCGCGGATTGTCTTCAGGCGGCCGTGGCTAGCGCATACCCGTCAAAATTCAAGCAAGGATGTTGCCCGCCGCCTGACGCGGCGGCAACGGGGAGAGTGCTCACATGAACGCGACAGCGACGATCGCCCCTGCCGGTCCGCAGTACATGCGCGCCCTGGAACGCGCCAATCAGGTCCGCCTGGCCCGCGCCGAGCTCAAGCGCCGGGTCGCGCTGGGCGATCTCTGCGTAGCCGAGGTGATCCTCGACTGCCCGTGGGAGGCCGACTCGATGGCGGTCGCGGATCTGCTGATGAGCCAGCGTCGCTGGGGTCAGACACGTTGTCGCAAATTTCTCGCCCAGATCGCGATGTCCGAGAAGAAGACCATCGGATCGATGACCGACCGCCAGCGCCGCACGCTCGCGGCGATGCTAACCGCCGTTCCGCCGAGCTACACGGAGGCCACCGAGGGGCGGCGCGACAGCGATCAGGCCGCCGAACTCTACAACCGGTCGTTTGGGATATCAGCGCACCATGCTCCGCGTGAGCATCGCACGATGGCGCTCAGTCACTGAGGAATCCGGGGCCGCGCACCGTGCGCGGCCCCCTGGGTAATGGACAGCCGGAGGAGAGCTTGACGTGCCACCATCCGGCCAGCATCCCGATCAGCCCGAGTCGCGGACGCACCTCCCACACCCCGCACCCCCCCTGGCCCAGATCCCGCACGGACAGACGTACGAACTTGTAGCGGCCCGGTTCGAGCTTCATCCCGTCCAGCAGCTCGCGCGCGCGCCGCTCGTGCTCGACGCGCTTGGTCGCGAGTCGGCGCAGGTCCTGCGCGCGGCCGACCAGGCGATCACGCATCCGCTCCAGCTCCGCCAACGTGAGCAGGCAGGGGCCGGCGAGGTCTTCGCCTCGGACCTTTGGGATGTCTGGGAGAGAGATGTGCGGGAATTCGTTGGCGACGATCGCCGAGCTTTCGCGCTCGAGCCTGCCGATCTGTCTCCTCAGGGCGATGCGAGCGTCACGCTCACCGACCTGCACCTGAGCAGGGCTCGCGACCGAGGCGGCCCCGATGTCTGGTCGCTCACGACCTACGACAAGGCCGGACTGGGTCATACCGATCTCCTCCTAGTGCCGGAATCGCCGAGTCTACCAGTGTCCTCAGGGTGCTTCCAACGCCGTGCGACACGTCCACAGCGCCTGCTCCACATACAGCGAAGGCACACCGGCCACCTGGATCGCGAACAGCGTCAATCGGTCCGTACCGGCTTTGGCCTCATGCCCCGAGGCCAGCTCGCCGAACAGTGAAGCCAGCGCCGTCGAAGCGTCCGCGACCACCAGCCGGCCGGCCGGCAGCGCCAGCGCGCCGGCGGTCCGCCCCAAGGGCTCGCCCTCACTGCTCGAGCGGATGCCGAGCGGACCGCTCACGGCCTCTGAGTCCAGCGCCCACACCGGCACGCCGGTGTCCACGAGCGCGATCAGCAGGACATCCTCGAGCATTCCACCCGAGGGGAAACCGCCACGCATCATGCGCTCGAGCGCGGCCGCCTCGATCGGCGTGCGCACCACATCGGGGTCGAGACCGATCTGGCGGAAGAAGACCCGGTAGGCCGCCGGCACCGGCTCGCTGCGGACCGCCACCGCCCGCGCTCCCCGGAAGCGGTTGGACAGTTCGTGCAGGCGATCTTCGATCCCTGGCGTCGAGCGCGCCCTCAGCGACCCGGGACGGCCGACCCGTACCTGTGCGATCACCAGTCCCAGCTCGGGCAGATCCTGTTCGAGCTCGCGCGCACGCCACCCCAGCTCGAGCTCCGGGAGCTCGGGCTCCGCTCCCGCCGGCCCCCCGCGCCCGGCGAATGGCGAATCGGGGCTCACGGCAGCCGTGGCCTGTACCCGCGCAAGCGTGCCGCCTGCACCAACTCGCTCACACGCATGCGCAGCGTCGCCGGCGCGGGTACTTCCAGCAGCGGCCTGCTCTGCACGACACCCCCCGGATAGGCGAAGTTCACCTGCGCGCAGCTCACCACGTCGTAGAGCGCCGCCAGCGCCCCATCGCGATCGAAGCCGATCGGAATGCTCAGACTCCACGCTCGTATCAGCGCGCGCAGCTTCGCCCGTTCGCCCTCCAGCGCCACTCCCGCGAAACGCACGCCCGGGAAGGAGGGCGCAAGCGCCTGCATCTCGCTCAGGACCTGCGGGCAGGAGCCCGCGTCGATGAACAGTGCCAGCACCACCGGCCCCTGTTCGTAAAGCTCGCAGACGTTCAGGATCCCCGCGCCCCTCACCGAGCAGGCGGGGCGTTTCCCGGCTTCGCCATCGTCGGCGTGGGTGGCGATATCGGCGTCGCCGTTCACCGCACCCAGCGCGAGCGGCACGGCGAACGGCGCCAGCCTGTGGCCGGGTGCGATGCCCCCGACACCGTGCGAGTTGCTCAGCGTCGTGTTGATCACGAACAGCACCGCGATCAGCACCCCCAGGAGGCCCACGTAGCGTCCATAGCGGGGGCCGGTGGGCTCAGGCTGACTCATGACGTGTGCGCCCATCTCGCCGCACCCGGCGCAGAGGCGGGACGCGGACGGCGATCACTCGCGGCCGCTGCGCAAGCATCAGCGCCGCCGGCAGCGCCACCAGCACCCCCACCAGCGAGACGGTCAAGTCGATCAGCGTCACCAGCCCGAAGTCGCGGAGCATGCGGATGTCTGAGAGCACGAGCACGCCGAAGCCCGCGATCGCCGTCACCCCCGAGGCCGCGACCGCGGCGCCCGTGCGCGCGTAGGTGCGGCGCAACGCCTCGATCGCGTCGAGGCCAAGTAAACGCTCTTGGCGGTAGCGCTCGGACAGCAGCACGCTGAACTCGGTGGAGATCGCAATTACCAGCGCGCCCAGGGTGACCGACATCGGGTTCAGCGGCACCCTCACCGCGAACAGGATCAGCGCGGACCACCCCGTCGCCAGCGTGATCGGCACAAGTGGGACGAGTGCGCGGCGGCGATCACCGCGGAAGGCGATCAGGAGCACCAGCGCAACCGCCGCCAGTCCAATCAGCAGGTCCTGGAGGCGTCGCCATGGGGACGCCACCTGCGTTCCGGACTGGGCCGCCAGGACCGGCAGCCCGACCAGCCGCGCGCTCACCCCCCCGGGCGGATGCAGGCTCGCGCGCATCGCTTCGATCAGCTGCTGCTGCTCTTGCAGGGACATCAGCCGAATGCCAAACGCCAGCGTCGCCGTGCGGCGATCGGGGGTGATCACGTCCTGGGAGAAGTACGGCGGGATCGCATCGAGCAGGCCCTGCACATCGGCCTGCGTGAGCTTCGGCGCCTTGGCGGTCGTAGAGGTCCCGGCGAACAGATCCGGCAGCGAGAACGCCGGGCACAGCCGCGCCTGCCCGCAGCCGCGCGTGGAGCTGTAGCCGAAGCGCTTCAGCATTGCGCTCTCATACGAGCTCATCCATTCGATCGTCGCCGGCTTGGTCAAGTCCTTCGCGCTGAGGAACAGGTCGAGCTGCCCCCCCACGCCGGTGGCGCGCTCGAGCGCGTTCAGGTTCTGCAGCGATTGGAGGTTCTGCGGGACCAGCTTTTCGATGTTGGTCTCCACGTGCGTCTGCGTATCCAGGCCCCAGCCGAGCGCCGCCAGCGCCAGCCCCACACAGAGCACCCGTGCCGGCCGGCGTGGGGCCTGCACCAGCGCCACCCTTCCCACGAAGCGATTGACCGGATTCTGCAGCAGCAGCTCGCGGGCTCCGCGCCAGGCCGCGCCCAGCGACACGCCGAACGCTCCCAGATCCACACTCCTCGCTCGCGGCGATCCGGGCCCTCCCCGTCCGGTCGCACTGCGTGCGATCGCTCGGCGCTCGGCCAGCACGAGCGTCGCCGATCCCGCACTCAGCGCGCACAAGAACGCGATCACGACGCCCACCGCCAAGAGCAGCCCGAAGCCCCGTACCATCGGCACCGGCGAGAGCAACAGGACCAGCATCGCCGCAACGCTCGCGATCCCGGCCGTGGCAATCGTCGGCGCGGCCTTGTCGGCCGCGCGCCTGACCGCCGCGCGCGCGTCCTCGGATGGGTGGGTTCCTAATCGGTGGGCGTCGGGTCTATGGGCCTCCTCTTCAAAAGCCTCCTCCACGCGCGACTGGAACTGGATCGCGTAGTCGACCGCCAGCCCCACCAGCACCGGCAGCACGGCAATCGAGGCCACCGTCAACGACGCCCCCACGATCGACAGCGCGCCGAACGTGAGCGCGGCGGCGAGCAGCGCTATTGCAAGAGGCAAGAGCCGCGGCCGCCCGCGGAAGATCAGGCTCAGGGTGAGCGCCATCACCAGCATCACCGCCACCAGCAGCAGCGCGATCGAGCGCGTGATCTTTCCCGTCAGATCCGCGACGATCACCGGCTGACCGGTGATCAGATAACTCTCCCCGTGCTGCAACCGCCACTGCTTCATCGCAACCGCCCGGCGGATCAGCGCGATCGTGTGCGTCCGCTGCGCTTCGCTCAGACCGGCCTTCAAGCGCACCGAGATCAACGCCGCTTCGCGGCTCGGGAACAGGTAGGCGAAGCGCGCCTTCGGAGTGCCGGCCGGCTTGTTCGAGTCGAACACCAATGCTGAGACGAAGCTCGGGTCGTCCAGGCTCGGCCGCGCGGTGAGCCCGTACTGCAGCGCCAACGTCGCGAGGCCCTCCTTGAAGCGCGCGAGCGTGATCGAGCTCGCATGCGCGGCGAGCTGCTCTGCTGCTTCGGTGCTTTCTCCGCGCGCGAGCGCGGCCTTCCGCACGACAACTTCTGCCTGCTTGGCCGCGGCTTCGGCCTGCTTGGTCTGATTGGTCAGCTCCTCGTCGATCTGTTCGGCCGCCTCGTTGATGAACGTCCCCGGCCCAAACACCACCTTCACCGTCTTTGCCTTCGCGAGCTGCCCGCACGGTCCGTCCACGCCGCCCTCCTGAGCGAGCGCCTGCGCGGGCACGTTGCCCGACAGGCACCCCTCCAACCCCACCAGCCGGTCGACGTCCGAGCTGAGCACGAGCTGCTGAAGATTGCCTTTGACGAGCACCTCGATCGGCTCTTCGCCGAAGTTTTCGTAGAACTTCTGGGTGGCCCTGTACTCAGGGCTGGAGCTCGACACGAACGTGCTCGTCGCAGCCGTCGGTGTGAGTCGCAGAGCAAACGCCGCGCCCACCACCCCAAGCACGGTCGCGAGCACGATCACCAGCACCGGCCTGCGCGTCGCAGCACCCGGTAGGGCGGCTAGGAGCCGGGCGGAGCTCACTCCATTCCGAGAGGCCCTTGCGCTTCGCCTGAAAGAAACTGGCGAACGAAGGGGTTCTCGCTCGCGAACAGCTCAGCCGCCGGCCCCGACTCGACGACCTTGCCCTTCCACAGGACCGAGATGTGTTCGCCGACGCGCCGCGCGCTCATGATGTCATGGGTGATCACCACATATGCCCCGCCGTTCTCCGCGTGGACTTCCTTGATCAGCTCGCACAGCAGCGCGGTGCGAACCGGGTCAAGGCCCGAGTCGGGCTCGTCGAACAGCAGGATTTCGGGGTCGAGCACCAGCGAGCGCGCGAAGCCGGCGCGCTTGCGCATCCCGCCGGAGAGCTCGTTGGGCATCTTCGTGCCCTCGCCCCCGAGACCGACCTCGCGCATCCGCCGGTTGACGATTTCGGCGATCTCCTCTTCGCTCTTCTCCGTGTGCTGGCGCAGGGGGAAGGCGACGTTGTCATACAGATTCATCGACCCGAACAGCGCGCCGTCCTGAAACAGCACGCCGAACTTCTTGCGCAGCTCGAACAGCTCGTCGTCGGGCAAGCTCGGGATCGAGTGGCCGTGCACGATCACATCGCCCTCGTCGGGATACAGCAGGCCGACGATGTGCTTGATGCACACCGACTTGCCGGTGCCCGACGGGCCGATGATCATCGAGACCTGGCCCTCCGGGATCTCCAGGTTCAGACCGCGCAGCACGTGGTTGCGCCCGAACGACTTGTGCACATCGATGAACTGGACCGCGGGCGGCGCCTTCGAGGCGTGGGTCGTACCCGTGTGGAAGCGGAACTCCTCCGGATCGTCCTCGGGCGCCGGCTCGAAGGTGACCCCCACATTCGCCGCCTGCGGCTCGGCCGGCTCGAGCTCCTCGGGCTCGTTCTCAGCCTCGTCCGATCGGTCCTCGACCATCGTTCAACCTCCGATCGGGGCTCGTACGTTGGTGCCCCAAAAGATTTGCGTACCCAACATCCCAATCAGGTTAACAAGCACCAGATTCAGCACCATCGACTTCGCCGTCGCCTGGCCCACGCCAACGGGCCCACCACTGGCGTTGTAGCCGTAGTAACAGCCCACGAGCACAACCGTCGTGGCCATCGTCATCGCCTTGATCATGCTGTACAAGAAGTCCAGTGGGTTCTGGTACTGCCAGAAGACCAGCAGATACCCACCCGAGGACACAGACGCGACCTGATGCACGACCGCGATGTACGAGGCGAGAAAGGCCGAGCCGAGCGCGACGATATAGATGAACGGCAGCACGATCCACGCCGCGAGCAGACGTGTCGCGCACAGAAACGTCATCGAGTCGACGCCCATCACCTCCAGCGCATCGATCTCCTCTGAGATCCGCATCGCGCCGAGCTCCGCGACGATGCCCGTGCCGACCTTCGCGGCCATGATGTAGCCGAATATCAGCGGGGCGGCCTCGCGCAGGTTGCACCACGCCGTGAATACGCCCGCGAACGACGGCGCGCCTTGGGACTGGGTGAAGTACGCGCCCTCGATCCCGCACGTCAACCCGAAGATGAACACGGTCGAGACGATCACGAGCGTCGAGGAGATGATCAGGATCCCCGACTGGCGCAATGCCTCGCCGAAGAAGCGAAACACCTGCAGCTCATACACCTGACGCATGACGGTGCTGAAGAAGCGACCGATCTCACCCGTGGCCGCGATCCATTCGCGCGGCATCGCAAACCATTCGTTCATTTGATGATCAGCAGCTCGGGGTGGGTGGCGAGCAGCGTCTGTTCGAAGACGTAGTTGAACGCGAAGATCGCCAAAAACGCGATCACGACCGCCTGGTTGACCGCGCGCCCCACGCCCTCGGCGCCGCCTGAGGCGGACATGCCCTTGTAGCAGCACACGATCGCGATGATCGCCCCGAACAGCGTCGTCTTCAGCACCGACCCCCACAGGTCCGTCGTCGTCACGTTGGCGAGCAGCGTCGTCCAGAACGGCCCCAACGGCTGCCCCTTGGTGACCGCGGTGACGATGCCACCGAAGATCCCGAACAGCAGCCCGTAAATGTTGAACAAACCGGTCACGATCATCAACGCCAAAAAACGCGGCACCACCAGGTTCTTGACCGGGTCCACACCCAACACCTGCAACGCATCCAGCTCCTCGCGGATCTTCCGCGCCCCCAGATCCGCGGTGATCGCGGTCCCCGCGACACCCGCGAGCACGACGGCCGTGGTGAGCGGAGCGATCAAACGGATCGCCGCGACCACGAAGAACCCCCCGAGACGGTCGAGCGCACCGATCAGTTTCAGAAAGCCCGCCGCCTCCAACCCCGCCGGCCCATAAGCGAGCATCACGATCGACACCAGCATCGGAAACCAGCACAACCGCACCGCGAACAGAAACTGCGAGATGAACTCACCGCCATAGGGATACGGCGGGCGCAGGGCAGACCAGATGGTCCTCCCCGTCAACAGCATCATGTCCCCGATTTCCTCAACCAAGTTCCTCGTCGGGAGGAACGCCCGCTCAGCGGCACTACGAACCATCTCTGCTTTCCCCTCCTCGGGTGACGATCGACGGCGGTGAGAACTCTACGCCATACGTCCCCGGTGTGCACCCGTTGGCGCTTGCCCAGCGCTTCTTCGTCGCACATGTGAGGAGCGACTCCCCGCCATCCCTACTGGTATCGTGGCGCTGATCGTGAGGGGGAAGCGGGTCTTCGCAATGCTGCTCCTCGGCGCCCTGAGCGTCTGTGTCGCCCTGCTCGCAGACGGATGCGGTGGGGCCCGTCAGGACGCTAACGAACCGAAGGGCAACTTCACCGTGCGGATCCTCAAGACGAGCTTCCCCGCCCGTCAGTCGATCGCGCGACCGACCCACCTGCTGCTGGCGGTGCAGAACACCGGCTCGGAGACCGTGCCCGACATCGCGGTCTCGCTCGACTCCCTCTCCTACAGCGAAAACTACCCTGAACTCGCCGCCAGCAAGCGCCCGATCTGGGCGATCGAAGAGGGTCCCGGGGCGATCCCCAAGCGTCCGGTGCCGACGCAGACCGTCAGTCCCGCGGGGGGCACCCAGACGGCCTACGTCAATACCTGGGCGCTCGGCCCGCTCGCGCCCGGACACACCCAGACGTTCCTTTGGCGGCTCACGCCGGTGAAGCCCGGCCTGCACATCGTCCACTTCACGGTCGCCGCCGGGCTCGCCGGTAAGGCCCGCGCGCAGCTTGCCAACGGCGCCCCTGCGACGGGCCACTTCACCGTCTACATCGCCCCCAAGCCCCCACCCAGTCACGTCGATCCCGAAACCGGCCAGATCGTCGCGGGTTCCTACCCGTCGACATCGACGCCGTAGCCGACTCGCCGCGACGTGCGCGAGGAGTCGGTTCGCTCGCCGCCACTGCTCCCGCCCCGCCGGACAGGCCGGCCCGCAGCCTGGGAGGCTTGGCCCGCTGTCGAAAGATCCTCCTGTCGCTTTCGCCACTGGGAGATGTCCTTCGGCCGCCTTCGCACTACGATTCCCCTCGGCCTTCGCGCCCCACCCAGCCGAGTCATGATGGCTGCGTGCCCCAACCCGCCCGCTCGCCCTTCTGAAGGAGGAATCGATCCCGCTCATGCCACGGACCCGCCAGCAGAATGTCACCGCCGCGCAGTGGAGCGCCAACGGCTCAGCGCTCGGCTCTCCCGACCTGACCCTCCCGGGCAACCAGGTCTTCGCATCGAACGTCTTCAGCCCCGCCGTCCAGCGCCGGCGCCTGCCCAAGCACGTCTACAAGGCGCTGGCGCGCACGCTCGCGCGCGGCGAGGCGCTCGACACCTCGCTGGCGGACGCAGTCGCACAGGCGATGAAGGAATGGGCGATGGAGAAGGGCGCCACCCACTACACCCACTGGTTTCAGCCGCTGACCGGATCGACCGCCGAGAAGCACGACTCCTTCTACGGTCCCGTCGGCGACGGCACGGCGATCGCGGAGTTCTCCGGCAAGGAGCTGATCCAGGGCGAGCCCGACGCCTCCTCGTTCCCAACCGGCGGCATCCGCGCGACCTTCGAGGCACGCGGCTACACGGCCTGGGACCCGACCTCGCCGGCGTTCGTGCTCGAGAACCCGAACGGCGCGCTGCTGTGTATCCCGACCGCCTTCACCTCCTGGACGGGGGAGGCACTCGACAACAAGATCCCGCTGCTGCGCTCGATGGACGCGCTGTCGGGCGCGGCCGTGCGGGCGCTGGAGCTGCTCGGAGTCGACGACGCCGAGCGGGTCTTCACGACAACCGGGTGCGAGCAGGAGTACTTCCTGATCGACGAGCAGTACTTCTTCGAACGCCCCGACCTAGTGACGACCGGGCGCACGCTGTTCGGCGCAAAACCGCCCAAGGGCCACGAGCTCGACGACCACTACTTCGGCTCGATCCCAGAGCGGGTGCTCGCGTACATGCTCGAGGTCGAGCTCGAGCTGGCCAAGCTCGGCATCCCGATCAAGACGCGCCACAACGAGGTCGCGCCCAACCAGTTCGAGGTCGCGCCGATCTTCGAGAACTCGAACGTCGGCTCCGACCACCAGATGGTGACGATGCAGATCATGCAGAACACCGCCCGCCGCTACGGCCTGGTGTGTTTGCTGCACGAGAAGCCGTTCGCCGGCGTCAACGGCTCGGGCAAGCACAACAACTGGTCGATGGGCACCGACACCGGTCTGAACCTGCTCGACCCGGGGGACACGCCGTCGGAGAACCTGCAGTTCCTGTTCTTCTGCGCGGCCGTGATCGAGGCCGTCAACAAGCACCAAGCGCTGCTGCGCGCGTCGATCGCCTCGGCCGGGCAGGACCACCGGCTCGGCGCCAACGAGGCGCCGCCGGCGATCATCTCGATCTTCCTCGGCGCGGAGCTGGAGAAGGTGTTCGGGGCGATCGAGGCCGGCAAGGTGCAGCCCTCCAAGCCCGGCTCATTCCTCGGCCTCGGCACCCCCGTGCTGCCGAAGCTGCCGCTGCACGGCGGCGATCGCAATCGCACCAGCCCGTTCGCGTTCACCGGCAACAAGTTCGAGTTCCGTGCGCTCGGCTCCAACGCATCGCCGGCGTGGCCCAACACGGTCCTCAACACGATCGTCGCCGAATCCGTCGATGAGTTGACGGACAAGCTGAAGGCCGCGCTGAAAGGCTCGGGCGCGACGCTCGAGAAGGCGGTCACCAGCGTCGTCAAGGGCGTGTGGGCGGCCAACAAGCAGGTCGTGTTCGACGGCGACGGCTACTCCGAGGCGTGGCACAAGGAGGCCGAGAAGCGAGGTCTTGCCAACCTGCGCACGACGCCCGACGCGCTGCCGTGGCTGATCGAGAAGCAGACGGTCGCCACATTCAAGAAATACAAGGTCCTCTCTAAGCGCGAGCTGGAGTCCCGCTACGAGGTGTTCACCGAGCAGTACGCGACGAACATCAACATCGAGTCCGAGACGGCCTCGGCAATCGCCCGCACGATGATCCTACCGGCGGCTGTGCGCTATCTCAACGAGTTGCGCGAGAGCGGCCTAGAGGAGCTCATCGGCGAGATCGAGCCGCTGCTCAAGGAGCTGCACTTCGCCCAGCTCAAGCTCGAGGACGCCAACCTCGATGCTAACCATCCGGGTGGGTCCGCCCAGAAGGAGGCGGTCTACATGCGCGACACGGTGATCGCCGCGATGGAGGATGTCCGCGACGTGGCCGACCGGTTGGAGAAGCTGGTCGCGGACGACCTGTGGCCGCTGCCGAAGTACTCGGAGATGCTGTTCATCAAGTAGCGCGGGGTGCTGGTACCCGACGTGCGGGCGGAGCGAGGTTCGTATCCCCGGCGGGGCTGGCGAGCCGGCGCTCGAGCTCGGTGAAGGCGGTAACCACTTCCCGTGCTTCGAACACTCGGTTGCGTTGACCTATGTTCGCCTGGCGGATCACCCCGGCGTCGAGCAGACGCCTGATCGCCTCGTTGGCGGCGATGAAGCTGCGGTCGATCAGCGCCGCCGCGCCCGTGGCCGTGAACAACGGAGCGCCGGGCATGGCACGCAGCAGCAGGTCGACGGCGGAGCCCTCGCGGATAGATCCCAACCGCTCGCGCCAGCTCAGCTCGATCGAGGAGATCCGCCGTTCGAACGCCACAGCGTCCTCGACCGCGCGGGTGCAGGCTCCGGCGAAGCGCGCGACCCATAGGTTGATCCCTTCATGCGCAGCGCGCGCGGATGCGGGACCGCGATAGCGATACGCGGTGAGGCCTTCGATGTAGTCACGCGCCCAGGTCGCCAGGACGAGCGAGACAGGCACGAGCACGCGCGTTGCCAGGCCGCGGCGGCGCAGGACCAGATGGATCAGCGCGCGCCCCGTCCGGCCGTTGCCGTCGACGAACGGATGGATCGTCTCGAACTGCGCGTGGGCAATCGCCGCCTGGGCGACGGCTGGCAGCGAGTCCTCGTTGCAAAATACGCACAGGTCTTCGAGCAAGGCCGGCACGTGCTCGGGTGGCGGCGGCACGAACGCGGCCGAGCACGGATTGTGGCTCGAGCCGCCGATCCAGTTCTGCTCGGTGCGCACGACCCCGGCGTGCTCCTGGAGCCAGGTTCCGCCCAGCAGCCGGCGGTGGACCTCGAGCAACCGCTCCAGCGCGATCTCCTCTCCCGAGCCGAACCCGTCGAGCGCGAAACGCATCGCGTCGATGTTCGCGAGCACCTCTGATGCGGTGATGTCTTTTACGTATCCGCCCAACTCGCGCGTCGCCTCGGCGCGCAGCAATCTGCCCGCGCCGACCTCCAGGCCCTCGATCCGGGATGAGGCGACGGACTCGGCCCGCAGCAGAATGCGTGCAAGCGCCTCGGTTTTGATCAGCGCTGACGCCTCGACGTCCAGACGCGCGATCGCCACCTCGGCGTCGGTGACGTCGGCCGCCACGTCGCCGTCGAGCGTTATGCGCCGGCCCGCCAGCGGGTCAGGCACATACGCCTCGTAGTTGCACGAGCGGCGATCTTTGCGGGACATGCCCGACCCGATGTTGCTGCTCCAGTGGCGTTTGATGACTTTGGACATGGTCTCGCAACCCTCAATATGGCTTTGCCTTATTATAGGTTATTCGATAACCCATCACAAGAACCTTCCTTGTCTAACCTTCGGTGAAATCGCCGCGAACCGACGGATCGCCCATAACCTTCGGTCAGAAACAGCCATATTGAAGGTTGCGCTACAAGCCTAAATATGAAGCCTCGTGGTTTTTGCCGCTTAGCGGGTCGGTTCCACAGGTCTCAGCCCACGCCCACCGCTAGCATTGCCTGCAAATGCGCGACTACCTGAAAGCAATACACAGCCGCGTCGTCGTCTACGACGGCGGCATGGGCGCGACGCTCGAGCAGTTCGACCTGACAGCTGAGGACTACGGCGGCCTCCAGGGCAAGTGCCACGAGGCGCTCGTGCTCAACCGGCCCGACGTGATCGAGGGCGTGCACAGCTCGATGCTCGAGGCCGGCGCGGAAGTGCTCGAGACCGACACGTTCCAGGGCTCGCGGATCAAGCTCGAGGAGTGGGGCCTGGCCGACTACACGGTCGAGATCAACACGAAAGCGGCGGAAATCGCGCGCAAGGCGGCGGGCGAGGATCGCTTCGTTGCGGGCTCGATCGGCCCGACCGGATACCTGCCCGCATCGGAGGAGGCCTCGCTCGGGCAGATCCGTTTCCGCGAGCTGGTCGAGGTCTTCTCAGAGCAGGCGGCCGGGCTGATCGACGGAGGCGCGGATCTGATCATCATCGAGACCGCCCAGGACATCCTCGAGGTCAAGGCGGCCGTGTTCGGGGCGCGCGAGGCGTTTCAAAGCACGGGCCGCACGCTGCCGATCCACACGTCGGTATCGCTGCTGCCCAACGGCGGCAAGATGTTGCTCGGTACCGACATCTCCGCGGTGCTGACGACGCTCGAGGCTTTGAAGGTCGACGTGATCGGGTTGAACTGCTCGACCGGCCCGGAGGACATGCGCGACGCGATCCGCTTCCTCGGCGAGTTCTGCCCTGTCCCGGTCGCGCTGCATCCCCAACGCCGGCCTGCCGCTGCAAGGCCCAGACGGCGAGACGATCTTCCCCGAGAAGCCCGTCCCGCTTGCTGAGGCGCTTGCGGAGTTCGTAGAGCGCTACGGCGTCGGCGTCGTCGGCGGCTGCTGCGGGACAACACCCGAGCACATCGCCGCGATCGCCGAGCGTGTCGCCGGACGGTCCGTCGAGCCAAGGCCCGCCCCGCGTCCGCCACACCTGTCTTCGATGATCGCCGCCACGCCGCTCGTGCAGGAGCCACGCCCCACGATGGTCGGCGAGCGCGTCAACTCGCAGGGCTCGCGCAAGGCCAAGGAGCTGCTGCTCACCGACGACTACGACGGCCTCGTGCAGATCGCCGAGGACCAGGTGACCGGTGGCGCCCACGTGCTCGACCTGTGCGTCGCGCTGACCGAGCGCTCCGACGAGGACGAACAGATGCGGCTGGTCGCGAAGAAGGTCTCGCTGACCCAGCCCGCGCCGATCCAGATCGACTCGACCGAGCCCGAGGTGATCGCGACCGCGCTCGATCAGATCCCCGGGCGCGCGATCGTCAACTCCGTCAACCTCGAGGCCGGGCGCGACAAGCTCGACCGCGTCGTGCCGCTGGCGCTCGCGCACGGCGCGGCGCTGATCGCGCTGACGATCGACGAGGTCGGCATGGCGAAGACCGCCGAGCGCAAGGTCGAGATCGCTAAGCGGATCCGCGACCTCTGCTGTGAGGAGCACGGCCTCGACCCCGAGCTGCTGATCTTCGACTGCCTCACGTTCACGCTCACGACCGGCGAGGAGGAGTGGCGGCCGTCCGCGGTGGAGACGATCGCCGGGATCAAAGCGATCAAGGAGCAGATCCCTGGAGTAAAGACCTCACTCGGTGTATCCAACGTCTCCTTCGGCGTCTCTCCGGGCGCGCGCGCGGTACTCAACTCGACCTTCCTGCATCACTGCGTCCAGGCGGGCCTCGATCTGGCGATGGTCAACCCCAACCACATCACGCCCTATTCGGAGATCTCCGATGTCGAGCGCGAGCTGGCCGACGACCTCGTGTACAACCGCCGCGAGGACGCACTGGAGCGCTTCATCGCCCACTTCGAGTCCAAAGGCGAGGAGGAGACCCAGAGCGCAGCGGACCCGACCGAAGGGATGGAGCCGGAGCAGGCGCTGCACTTCCACATCCTGCGCCGCCGCAAGGAGGGCATCGAGGACTGGATCGACAAGTCGGTGGCGAAGATCGGCGCGGTGCCGACGCTCAACGAGGTGCTCTTGCCCGCGATGAAAGAGGTCGGCGACAAGTTCGGCGCCGGTGAATTGATCCTGCCGTTCGTGCTGCAATCGGCCGAAGTGATGAAGCGCGCGGTCGCGCAGCTGGAGAAATACCTCGACAAGATCGAGGGCTACACGAAGGGCACGGTCGTGCTCGCGACCGTGTTCGGCGACGTGCACGATATCGGCAAGTCGCTCGTCAATACGATCCTCACGAACAACGGATACACAGTGATCGACCTCGGCAAGCAGGTGCCGATCCAGACGATCCTCGACGCCGCGGTCGAGCACGAAGCCACCGCGATCGGGCTCTCGGCGCTACTCGTATCGACCTCAAAGCAGATGCCCGCCGCGATTCAGGAGTTGCACGCGAAGAACCTCGACTACCCCGTGCTGATCGGCGGCGCCGCGATCAACCGCGCGTTCAGCTACCGCGCGCTGTACCCCGGCGGCAAGGACTCCGATGAGGCCTACAAGCCGGGGGTCTTCTACTGCAAGGACGCCTTCGAGGGCCTATCGGTGATGGATCAGCTGATCGACGCCGACGCGCACGCGGCGCTGCTGGAGAAGCTGCGCGCCGGCGCCACGGCGTTCCGCGCCAAAGGCGAAGAGCCGGTCGAGGAGCTCAACTTCGCTGATGACTCCGTCCGCTCGGCCGCGCGCACCGACGTGCCGATACCAACGCCGCCGTTCTGGGGCGTCAAAGAGATTCCCGTCGACCTCGACGAGGTCTACCAGCACCTCGACACGCACGTCCTGTTCAAGCTCCACTGGCATGGCAAAGGCGTCAAAGGCGAGGCCTGGCAGACGCTCTTGCGCGACGACTACCGCCCGCGCCTGGAGCGCATGTGGAAAGAGCAGACCTATCTGCATCCGCGCGCGCTGCTTGGCTTCTTTCCGTGCTATTCAGCGGGCAATGACATCGTGGTGCTCGACCCGGAGGATCGGAAGACCGAGCTGACGCGCTTCGTCTGCCCGCGCCAGCCGAAGGGCGACCGGATCTGCCTGGCCGACTTCTACCGGCCGGCGGTAGATGCCGCGGGCAAGCCTTCGGCAAATGGCTCGCCACCCGCCGAGCTCGACGTAATCGCGGTGCAGGCGGTGACAATCGGCGGCGAGGTGACCGAGCTCATGGACCGTCTCGGGGCTGAAGATGAATACACCGAGCAGCTGTTCGTGCACGGGCTAGGCGCACAGACCGCCGAGGGCCTGGCCGAGTGGCTGCATTACGAGGCGCGTGGGATGCTCGGCATCCCCGCGACGCAGGGCCGGCGCTACTCGTGGGGCTATCCAGCAGTGCCCGAGCAGTCAGAGCATTTGAAGGTCGAGAAGCTGCTTGGCCTCGGAGACATCGGTATGAGAATCACCGATGGCTACGCCCCGGTGCCCGAGCAGTCGACGCTCGCGCTGATCGCCCATCACCCCCAGGCGATCTACTTCGGCACGCGTCAGGGCCGCCTGCTCGGAGACGGCTCACCCGACGACGTGATCAAGGGCTCCCCGCGCGATCCATCGCTGTTCGCCGACCTCGACGACGAGGACCCGCCCGACGGCGTCGTCGAAGCCGAGGACCCGCTACCTCTTAACGCCTGAAACTGCGCGGTAGGAGAGCCGTGGACCAATCGGGGCGAATCGAAAGACCCACCCACCCCGCGTGGCGTGCCTGCCGCTGACCCCTGAGGAGGTGCTCCTACCCCTCAACGCCCGAGGGCGTGCCCGTGACCACGTTGGAGCGGGCGCTCGCGGGCAGCGGGCTGAGCTTCACCGGGGCGCCGTGCATCGTGCGCAGGCGCACGTCCTTCCACGAGAGGCCCTCGGTGATCAGCGCGGGGATGCCCATCAGCACCGCGGTGGCGAGCTCGACGACCTGTAGGACGATGCCGTAGGCGAGCGCGTCGGCGGTGGAGACGTGGTAGGCGCCGGCGAGCACGGCCACGCAGGCCGCTTGGAAGACGCCGATGTTAGCGGGGGTGGCGGGGACCACGGCGGTGACGTTGACGGCGAACAGCACCGCCGCGGCACCGGCGATCCCAACGCGGTGGTTGAGGCCGAGCGCCATCAGCAAAAGCCAGCAGGACATGCACTGCAGCCCCCACGCGCCGAGCTGGGCAGCCGTCGCAAGCGCCGCCTGGCGGGGATGGCGGAACACGCGCAGCCCTTCGCGCACGCGCACGAGCGAGCGGCGCAGGCCGGCGATCAGGGCCCGCAGGCGCAGCGAGCGCGAGATCGCGGCGCTCGGCACGAGGACCGGGGCGAGCAGGATTGCGGCCACCGCGGCGAGCGGCGCCAGCGCGACGGCGACGAGCACGCCGTGGTGACCGTTAAATGGGTCAACGCTCGAGAACATCACGATCCCGAGGATCGCCAGCGCGAGCAGGTTGAGCAGCGTCTGGGAGACCATCGTGCCGAGCACGACCGGGAGCGTCTCGCGCGCGCGGCCGAGGCGGCGCGCGACGATCAGCGCGCGCGAGGGCTCTCCCAGGCGCGCGGGCAGCGTTGCGGACATCAGCACACCGATGAACGTGCCCTGCATCGCATCCCTGCGTTTCGCCTTGCGCCAAGTCGGCGCGGCCGCGAGGATCGCATACCAGGCGATCGCGCGGGCGAACATTGCAATGCACATCAGCCCCAGACCGGCGACGAGCAGTCCCGGGCTCGAGGCGAGCAGGCTTTCGGCGACGCGGCCGACACCGATGTGCACGAGCGCGAGCAGCGCAAGCACGAGGCCGCCGAGCGAGGCGGCGAGGAGTGCGCCACGGCGCAGCGTCCGCAGCGAGCGTTCGCGCGCGGGGCTCTCCGACCTAGCTTGCTTGTCCGATCCGTTTGCCGGACCGCCACCCGCAGGGCTGGCAAGCGCCACGCCGGCAGCGGCCACGCGCGGGGCCTCGAGGCTCGGCAGACGCTGGGCGGGGATGCGCGGCAGCAGGTCGGCTGGGAGGAGGCCGAGGCGCACCCCGAGGCGGCCGGCGCGCGTCGCGGGACGGCCGACGGCCTGGGCCTGCTCGTAGCAGTCGAGCACCTCGGCGGCGACGTGCGGCCAGGCGAAACGCTCGGCGCGCGCGCGCGCGCCGACGGCCATCTGCGTGCGCACGGCGGGGTCGAGCGCGAGCGAGCGCAGCGCCTCGGCGAGCGCAAGCGCGTCGCCGGGCTGGGTCAGCACACCCTCGATCCCGTCGCGCACGACGTCGCGGTAGCCGGGGATGTCGGAGGCGATCACCGGCGTGCGGGCGGCGAGCGCCTCGGTGAGGACCATGCCGAAGCTCTCGCCGTGCAGCGACGGCGCGCACAGCACGTCGGCGGCGGCGAGCTCTGAGTGCTTGCGCGCCTCGGAAACCTTGCCGAGCGCATGGACGCCGCGGTCGTCGAGCATCATGTGCGCGACCTCCTCGGCGCAGGCGCCGACGAGCGTGAGCGTCGCCGGGACCTGCTCGCGGAGCGCCTCGAACGCGCGCAAGAGCACAGGCAGCCCCTTACGTTCGACGGCCTGGCCGATGAACAGGATCCGCAGCGGAGCCGGCGCACCGGCGCCGAGCTCGCCGGATATGCCGGCCTTGGCCACGAGCGCGCCCTCGCCGAGCTGGACCCCGTTGGGCACGATCCGGTAGCGCCCGCCGTAGAAGCGCCGCGCGGTCCAGGCAGCGGCCTCGGAGACGGCGATGCGGACGTGCAGGTGGTTCATCCGCCGACGGGCGCCGAGCGCGGTGGCGATCCCGTTCGTGAGCGCGTTCTCGGAGTAGGTGTGAAAGGTGCCGACGAGCGGCAGCTCGGGCGCGGTCGAGCAGAGCGCGTCCCAGCCGAGCAGCGGCACGACCGGCTCGTGGATGTGCACGACGTCGTAGCCGCCCTCGCGCAGCTCGCGGCGCATCGCGAGCACTCCGGGCGGGATCGGGACGAGGTTCGAGACGGCGCCGTTGGCGGGGAAGCCGGTGGTGCGCCCCAGCGCGACGAAATGATCGGGTGCCCGCCCGCCCTGCTCCAAGCGCTGGGGGCGCGCACCGCGGTGCAGGCGACGCGAGAGCGCGTCGTCGGGGTCGAACGGCGCGAGGATGCGAGCGTCGTGGCCGAGCATGCTCAGCTCAGCGGAGAGCGCCTCGATATGGCGAGTGACACCACCGGGGTAAGTCCACGAATACGGCGACAGCAGCGCGATCCGCACAGGGCAACTGTAGCCTCTGGGGCAGATGAGCGCGCGGCACTTCGTCAAGTACACGTTCCTGAAGCTCGACCCCGCCTGGCGCCGACTCGATGACGAGCAGCGCGCACAGGACAAGCACGAGCTCTACGCCGCCTGCGAGGACTTCGCCGACGGGCACCTGCTGCAGGCGTTCTCGCTCGTGGGCACGCGCGGCGACGCCGAGCTGCTGCTGATCTCAGAGGCGGAGAACCTCGACCGCATCCACGAGCTGCACGTGGTGCTGGGGCAGAGCGGGCTGATGAAGTGGGCGCAGATCCCGTACTCGTTCCTGGGGATGCGCAAGTCATCCGAGTACTCCGAAGACGAGCGCACAACGCCGAGGGGATTCAGGGGCAAGTACGTGTTCGTATACCCGTTCGTGAAGTCGCGCGCATGGTATGCGCTGGGAGCGGAGGAGCGCTGGCGGATCATGCAGGGGCACATCGCGGTCGGGCGCGAATACCCAGGTGTGGACAACCACACAACGTACTCGTTCGGCCTGGACGACCAGGAGTTCGTGGTCGCGTTTGACACCGACGACGTAGGCACGTTCCTCGACCTCGTGCAGCGCCTGCGCAGCACCGAGGCCTCGGCGTTCACCGTGCGCGACACGCCGAGCTTCACATGCCTGGCGATGTCGCTCCCGCGCGCGCTGAACGCGCTCGACGGCGAGCCCGTGGCATTCGAGGCGGCCTCCGCTGTCTAGGAGTGGCCTGGCCCAGCTGCGCCGCAGCGACCCGGTGATGGCGGATCTGATCGCCGCGGTCGGGAAACTGCCGAGCGCGAACGAGGGTCGCCCGGACAAGGACGACCACTACGGCGCGCTCGTGCGCACGATCGCCGGCCAGCAGCTGAGTGTGCTCGCCGCGCGCGCGATCTACGGACGGTTGACAGCGCGCTTCGGCGATCGCCCTCCTACGCCCCAGGAGATCCTCGATGACGAGCCCGAGGAGCTGCGCGCCGCCGCGGGCCTCTCGCGCGCGAAGGTCTCCTACCTACGCTCGCTTGCCGAACACACGTTCTCGGGCGAACTCGAGCTGGAGCGGCTGAACGAGCTCGACGACGAGCGGGTGATCGCGGAGCTGACCGCCGTCAAGGGCATCGGCTTGTGGAGCGCGCAGATGTTCCTGATGTTTCATTTGGAGCGCCCCGACGTGCTGCCCACGGGCGACCTCGGCATCCGCCGCGCGATCGAACGCTCCTACGGCCTGGACACACTGCCGGACCCGCTCGCGATGACCGAGATCGCCGAACCGTGGCGGCCGTACCGCACGCTTGCCTGCCGCTACCTGTGGCGCTCGCTGATGAACGAACCGGCGTAGACGTCCTGTAGCCTCCGGGGCCGAATAGGACATCCGTCGAGAACTTTGCCGCCTGTAGCAGTAGCGTGCCATTACGGTCGAGGGGGGCGTCAATGGTCCACCTGCACCATGCTCGTCCACGCGCGAAGACGGCCCTCGCCCGATGAAGGCGGCCCTCACGGCCAAGCAGCGCGCGGGACACGGCCGCGACGAGCAGCGCAAACGGGCCAAAGAGCACGAGAAGCATCACGGGCGCCACAAGCGCCGGCGTAAGCACAAGCGCCACAGGCCTGTCCACCCTTCCCTCGCCGCGCAACCGCACGGTACAGTCGGCGTCGTACTGCCGGTCGCTGCGGCCTCACCGCCCGCTCCCTCCTCAGCGCCGGTCCCGGCACTGGGCTCGCAGCCGATCACGCTCGCCCAGGCACGCCGTCTGCTGTGGCGCGCGGGCTTCGGGCCGACGCCCGGAGAGGCCGAGGCGCTCGTGGGGCAGCCTTTAGAACAGGTCGTCTTCGGTCTCACGCGCCCCTCGGGGCCGGCGACGCTGAGCGGCCCCGAACCGGTCAACGAACAGGGCGAACCGCTCGATCCCTACGACGTCTGGGGCGACGATCACTGCTGGTGGCTGGACCGCATGGTGCGCTCCGACCAGCAGCTCGTGGAGAAGATGACATTCATCTTCCACGACTGGTTCGCCAACTCCAACGAAAAGGTCAACTCCCAGCGGATGATGCTCGAACAGAACGAGCTCTTTCGTTCAATGATGTTCGGCAGCTTTCACGACCTGTTCCTCGCGGTCACCGTGAACCCGGCGATGCTCGTGTTCCTCGACGGGATCTACAACGAAAAGGGCAACACCAACGAGAACTACGGGCGCGAGATGATGGAGCTGTTCTCGCTCGGCGCCGACCGCGGCGCTTACACCCAGGACGATGTGCACGACATGGGGCGCGCCCTGACCGGCTGGCGGGCGGAATGGACCCAAAGCTCAGGCCTTGAGAACTTCCACTACGACCCCTCATATCACGACGAAGGTCTCAAGACGATCTTCGGGCAAACCGGCAACTGGAACTACGAAGACGCCGTCCGCATGTGCATCGAAAACCCGCTGCACGCCTCGTTCTTCGTGACCAAGCTGTGGGGCTACTTCATCCCCACCCCGCCCGACGAAGCGACGCTCGCCTCGCTGCAAGGCCTGTACGTCGGCTCCGGTTACTCGATCCGCGCGATCGTCGAGGCGATCCTCCTGCACCCCGACTTCTACGCGGGAGCAGAGCTCGTCACGCCGCCCGTCGTCTACAACGCGGGCCTGCTGCGCTCGATCGGCCGGCCGATCGACACGACATCCTGGGCCTGGCTGTCCGCGAACGCCGGCCAGCAGCTGTTCTACCCGCCGAACGTCTCCGGCTGGGACTTCTCCAGCTGGCTCGACACCTCGACCACGAGGGCGCGCTGGGAAATGGCCAGCTCCGTGACAGAAAAGACCTACCCCAACCCCTGGGCGGACGCCGAAAAGGGCGAATCCGTTTACAGCGCCACCGAGGAACCGGCGGCGGCGCTCGCCAGTGCGATGGCCTACTGGGGCAATCCGCTGCTCTCGAGCGAATCGACGCAATGCATCACGCTCTTCTCGGAGACCTGCCCGGTGGGCACGAGCAAAACGGAATGGGAGCTGAGCCCCTACCGGGCAATGCGCCAGAACGCGCTACGGATGCTGATCGCCACCTCTCCAGATATGCAGGTGAGCTGATGGCCAGAAGCTGCTCATGCAACGACTTCAACCGCGCCGCGCTGCTGCGCCGCGGCGCCGCCGTCGCGGGGAAGGGACTGCCTACGATCGAGCCGGGGATGCCGATGCCGGCCGGCACGGGCCTCGATCGGCGCACGTTCCTGCTCGCGTCCGCCGGCGCGGCGCTATCCGTGTACGGCGCCTCGATGCTCTCACCGCGTCACTTCGAAGAGGGCATCGCCGAGGCCTCGGCCTCCTCAGGACCCAATGCGCCGGTGCTCGTCTCGATCTTCATGGAAGGCGGCTGGGACGCGCTGTCGGTGCTCGCGCCGGTGAAGGAAGCCAAGTACAAAGAACTGCGCCCCATGCTGGGTCTCGAGGAAGGATCGGGCGTGACCTTCACCGAGGACGAGACCCTGATGTGGCATCCATCCGCGACCGGCCTGGCCGAACTGCACGAAAAAGAAAAGGTCACCGTGTTCCCCGCGATCGGCTACGAGCCGCAGGACGAGAGCCACTTCACCAGCCGCCACTACTGGGAGGTCGGCCAGCTCGACACCAACGCGCGCACGGGCTGGATGGGACGCTACCTCGACCTCTTCGGCGAACCCAACAACCCCCTGCAAGGCCTGTCCCTGGACTACTCGCTCGCGCCGGCTTTGGCGACCGAGACGATGCCCGTCGCCGCGGTCTCCTCGCCCGCCGATTACACGATGTCGGCCGAGGGCCTCGGCGAACCCGTGATCGGCCCGGCCTTGGAAATCTTCGGCGCGCTGGGCGCCCTCGCAGCGACCTCGCCCGCGTACGCCCAGGCGCGCAACGCCTCCTACGACACCGACCTCGTCCTCAACAAGATGGCCGACTTCGTCGAATCCGAGAAAAAGACTGGCGACAAATCGGTGGTCACCTACCCCACGGGCGAATTCGCCGAACGGCTCGCGGTACTGGCGGCGATGCTCCACACAGGAATGCCGATCAAATGCGCCTCGCTGAACGCCGTCGGCTCCTACGACACGCACTCCAACGAGGTCGACACGCTCGCCACCAACCTCAAGCAGACCGTCGACGCGGTGGTCGCCTTCCAACAGGACCTGGAAGCCCGCGGCTTGGATCAGCGCGTGCTGGTCCAGCTGTGGTCGGAGTTCGGCCGCCGTCCGCAGGAAAACGGCTCGGGCACCGACCACGGCGCCGGCGGCAACGCGTTCCTGATCGGTACCCGCGCCTCGGGCAAAATGGTCGGCGAGTTCCCCGGCCTGACCAACCTGGACGAAAACGAAAACGTCCTGCGGACGTCGGACTTCCGCGGGATGTACTGCTCGCTGCTCGAACAGTGGTTCCAGACCGAAGCCGGCCTGGTGATCCCCGAAGCGGCTTCGTTCGGACGGCCCGTGTTGGTCAAGTGATGCTTCGCGCGGCGAGTGCGCTCCTGGCCTGCCTCGTGTGCCTCTCGGCCGGGACGGTCGCCGCGATGGCGCTCGCCGCGCCTGGGCATCGCTCCTCCCGAGCCGCGCATGCCTGCCGGCACCACGCGCACCATCGCCACTGCCCGTCCCACCGCAAGCACAAGCGTGACTCCGGTTCGAAGCCCTCCGCGCCGAAGGGCATCTCCAAAGGCGGGGGCTCTTCCGGCACCTCCACAGGCCCGTGGACGGGCGCCCCGGGCCCGGTGATTCCCGGCGCGGGGTCCGAGTCGGGTTCGTCTCCCAGCTCCCCGGCCGGCGGCGGCGCTGCACACACGGAAACCCCCGCCGCCCCCGCCGGACCCGTGCACGTGCAGGTGACGGCCGAAGACAGTAACGGCTACCACTTCATCCTCTCCCGCACCTCGGTTCCCGCGGGCCCAGTGGTGATCGAATTCGTCAACCACGGTCAGGACGAACACAACCTGCACGCGGTCGAACAACCGGCCGAAAACACAGAAGCCGGCGGCCTCAAGGAAAACGTCAAGCCCGACGCCCATACGGACCTGACGCTCAACCTTCATGCCGGTTCCTACACGCTGTTCTGCTCGCTGCCGGGACACGAGGCGAAAGGGATGAAAGCCACGCTCGTGGTGGAATGAGTCGGGCTTCACCGACTACTCAGGCGGTCGCGTCACGACAACGGTGCGGTCGGCCTCGGCTGTGATCTCCCATCCCGTTGTCGCCTCGGCCGAGCGGAAATGGCGCTCTACAACGGATGTCGGTCCCGGCAGGCCGCGTCCACCAGGCTGATCGGCGCGCGCATCGTGGAACACGACGCGGCCGCCGATTGCGAGGAAGCCATGCCACGAGGACCAGTCGAGCTCGCATCCCGGTTCGGAGTGGTCGCCGTCGATGAACACCATGTCCACCTCGCCGGTCCATCCCGCGGCCACTTCATGGGATAGGGCGATATGCCAGTACACGCGCGGCGCGTCGTGACCGCGCCTGCGTTGAGCGCGCGCGAGGACCCGCCGGGTTGCCCACTCGGTGGCACCCCACCCGCTCGGCAGCGCATCGGGGTGCGCGCCGAAGGGATCGATGAGATGCAGCTCGACGTCCGGCCCGAGCGTCTCGCACAGCGCCAGCGCCGAGGATCCCTCGTAAACACCGATCTCGACCACGCGCTTCGCGCCTTGCGCCGCCTCCAGCAGCACCCGCGCATCCTCTGTCGAGTGCATCGTGCGCGGCGGGATCAAGCCCAGGCCGACCGCCAGCGCGCGCACGCGCACGTCGTCACGCAGGCGTTCCGGCGTCAGACGACGCAGGCCTGGGGGGAGGACAGACATCGCGAGCGCACCCTACGCGCTCGGGACCTCAAACCGCTGAAACCTGCTCCTCCTCGGCCACCCTGAACGATGAACCACAACCACACGCGGCGACGACATTCGGGTTGGAGACCTTGAACCCCGCGCCCTGCAGGCTCTCCTCGTAGTCGATCACCGAGCCACGCACGAACGGCAGGCTCTCCTCGTCAACGAGCAGCTTCAGATCGTGGCTCTCGAACACGATGTCGCCGTCGCGTTGCTCGTCGAACGCAAGCTGATACTGGAAGCCCGAGCAGCCGCCGCCACGAACGCCTACGCGCAGGCCGGCCATCACCACGTCGGCCTCCTGCGCGGCGAGGAACTCGTGGACCTTCTCGGCACCCTTGTCGCTAATCGTGATCATCGCTTTCCAAAGTATAGCGGCTAACCTTAGAGCTGAAATGCCATCTCCAGACGAGATCAAGCAACGCATCGAAGCCTCGATTCCGGGTGCCGAAGCGGAGGTCGAGGACTACACCGGTGGCGGCGATCACTTCAAAGCGACCGTCACCGCTGCCGCGTTTCAGGGGCGCAGCCGCATCCAGCAGCACCGTCTCGTCTACGAGGTCTTCGGATCAGAGATCGGTGGCCCGATTCACGCCCTGTCGTTGAAGACCCTCCTCCCGCAGAAGACCCCGACTCTCTAAACCACAACCATCTGAACAGCGAACCCGCCGAGTAAGCCACCGCAGAACCAGCCCCCAGCCAATCGTCAGGCAGCCCACCGAAAGCAAACCTCCAGGAGCCCTCCATGTCAAGCCAGCCCAGCAGCACCCGCGATCTTCCAATGTCCAGCGCCCAGCCCAGCCCAATCACCGAGGCACCCGTATCCGGCGGCGAAACCAACCCGATCCGTGAGGCGATCACCGAGGCGATCTCAGAGCACAAGGTGATCCTGTTCATGAAGGGCACCCCCGAGGCACCCGCGTGCGGCTTCTCCGCGCGCACCGTCGCCGCCCTGCAGTCGCTGGATGTGCCCTTCGCGGCCGTCGACATCCTGCCCGACCCGCGGATCCGCCAAGAGCTCACGGCGATCTCCGACTGGCCCACGATCCCGCAGCTGTTCGCGAACGGCGAGTTGGTCGGGGGCTGCGACATCGTCTGCGAGATGCATGAGTCGGGCGAGCTTGCGGAGGCGTTGCAGTAGGGTCCCGGCGCGTGCCCTCCGTCGCCGTCGCCACCGACAGTACGCAATACCTGCCGCGTGCCTTCGCGGACAGCCAGGAAATCCATCAGGTCAGCCTGTACGTCGGCTGGCGGGGCGAGCCCGAGCGCGAGCTGGAGATGGACGGCTTCGACGGCTTCTACGAGCGGTTGCGCCGCGATCCCGAGCTGCCCACGACCTCCCAACCTTCGATCGGCGACTTCCTCGCCGTCTGGGAGCCGCTCTTGGAGAAGGGCCGGGACATCGTCTCGATCCACCTCGCTGGCGGTATCTCCGGAACCTGCGAGGCCGCCCGCCAGGCACACGGGCTGCTCACAGAGCGCGGTCTCGGCGATCGCGTCGAGGTGATCGACGGCGAAAGCGCCTGTGGCGGAGTCGGGCTGCTCGTGCTCGTCGCGGCCGCGGCGTCCCGCGCGGGCGCGGATAAAGATGCCGTCGTCGCGCGCGTGCACGAAACGCGCAAGGCGCTGCGAATCTGGTTCTGCTTGGACACGCTCGAGTACCTGCGTCGAGGGGGACGGGTCGGCAAAGCCCAGGCGTGGCTGGGCGGCACGCTGAAGATCAAGCCGATCCTTTCGCTCGAGTACGAGATCACGCCCGTCGAGCGTGTGCGCACCGCCGGGCGCGCGTTCGAGCGGATGGTCCAGTACGCGCAGGAACTCCACGACAGCGGTGCCGATGGTTGGGTTGTCCAACACATCCAGGCACCCGAGCAGGCCCAGCGCCTGATCGACCGCTGCCTGGAGATCTTCGACTCCGAGCCGGTCTTCACCTCCGAGGTCGGCCCGGTGATCGGAACCTACACGGGTCCGGGGCTGATTGGCGTCGGCGCGATCCCGCGCACACTCTTGGCCTGAGGACTCAGCCCTGGCGGTTGCGGCGACGGCGACGCAGCAGGCGGCTTGAGATCACGAGGCCCGCGACGACCGCGCCACCGATCTTCAGCTCGCGCTGGTGGCGCGCGATGTGCCCGCGCCAGTCGGCCAAGTGCGTGACCTCGCCGCGGAGCTTGACCAGCGAGACCGCCAGCTCCTCGCGGTTGGCCTCGATCGAGCTGCGGATCTCGGTCGCGGAGCGTTGCGCCATCAGATCTTCCCCCCGGTCGTCGCGTGCGTGTCCGCGCCGGCGGACACCGTCTCGCGGATCTTCTGCGCCTCTTCGATCGCCATACTCGGCACCGGCGGCGATCCTTTTTTGACGACTTTCGCGGCGATCAAGCCGGCGATGATCCCCAGCACGACGAGGATCAGGGCCATCGCGAAGAAGCCGTAGAAAACGGTGTATGCGTTGCCGATGGGAAGCTCGTAGTAGAGCAGCCAGGCACAGCCGATCAGCACAAAGAAGAGAGCGGTCACGAGGAACACTCCCGCCGCGATCCCGACGACCGCGCCCTTGACGAGCTTGGTCGCCTTCTCGGTTACCTCTGTCTTTGCGAGCTCGATCTCCTCGCGGACCAGCAGCGTGGCACGCTCGGAGACCTCGGTGATCGCCGTGGCGATGTTCTGAGTCTCGGAGCGTTTCTCGCCGGGCGGCGGCGGTGACGCCACGCTCACTCCGGCGGCTCCTCGTCGAACATCCTTCTCCATAGGACCCCCGCCGCACGGTGGGCGACGATGCTCGACAGCGCGCCGAGGCCAGCCAAAAGGCCCGACCAGATCAACCGCTTGACCATCTCGTTCTCCATCTTGCGCAGTCTATTCCCCGCAGAGGTCGCGTTCACACTCGTTCAACATTTCATCCAACCTGAGCCTCGCCGACCGAACTCGTCTCGAGACCTCCGCAGACGGTTTCGACCACCAGCCACTTGGCCCGCTCGAAGTGCTCCTCCCCCTCCGGCAGCAGCCCGAAGATCCAGCCCGTGAGCATCTGCTCGATCGCGCCGTAGAACGCCATCGCGGCGAACTGCGCCTCGATCTCGACCTTGAACACGCCCTCCTCCTGGGCCTTTACGACGATCTCGCCGATCAGCTCGTACGCCTCGCGGATCTGACCGAGGTGGGTCTGCCCGAACGAGTTGGCCGCACGCGTGACCTCGACGATGATCACCTTCATCAGATCCGGATCGTGGCGATAGCTGTCGACGATGAACGACGCGATCGCCCCCAGCTTCTCGCGCACCGGCAGCGGCTGGGCGTCGACCTCGCGGATCAGCTCGAGCATCACGTTCCAGCGCTCGAGGAACAGCGTGTCGAGGATCTCGTCCTTGGAGGCGAAGTAGTGGTACACGAGCCCGTAGGCGACCCCCGCCTCGTCGGCGATGTCCGAGACCCGGCAGGCGTGAAAGCCCTGGCGCGCGAACACGCGCACGGCCGCGTTCAGGATCAAACGGCGCTTGTCCAGGGCCGCGTTCATGCCGCCACCGGCCAGCTGTAGGCGGCCGGGCGGCGATTTGCCAACGAAGGCAGCCGCTTCCGGATCTCGCGCTGACTCTCCAGATCGCACTCGGCGAGGGCATACCCCTCGCGATCGGCCGCCTGCGCCAGCACCACGCCCCAGGGATCCACAACCATCGAGCGTCCGCCGGAGCGCTGGCCGCCCGGGTGGGGACCGACCTGGTTGGCGGCGATCACGAACGTCTGGTTCTCGATCGCTCTGGCGCGCAACAGCGTCTCCCAGTGGTCGCGCGTCGTCGGCAGCGTAAACGCCGACGGCAGCACGATTACGCTCGCGCCGCGCACGGCGAGGATCCGGAACAGCTCGGGAAAGCGCAGGTCGTAACAGATCGCCAAGCCCAGCTCCACGCCGCCGTTAGTTACGCTGGAGACGATCTCATCGCCCGCCTGCTCGACCTCGGACTCGTTGTAGGAGCGGCCGTCGATCTCGACGTCGAACATGTGCACCTTGCGGTACACCGCTTTGATCTCACCCTCGGGGTCCACATGTACGGAGGTGTTCGCCAGCTTCTCGACTCCTGTCACACGCTCAGCGATCGACCCAGCCACCAGATCTATCCCCAGCTCGCGTGCGGTCTTGCGCGCCCAGGAGATCGCGGGCCCGTCGAGCATCTCGGCCCCCGCGCGCAGCTGCTCGCCTGAGCCGATCACCGTCCACTTCTCGGGGAGTACGATCAACTTTGCGCCGTCGGCCGCCGCGGCGCGCGTCAAGCGATCAGCCGCAGCCAGATTCGCGGCCGTATCGGCGGTGGAGTTCAGCTGGACTGCCGCGACCTTCATGGCGTTATTCCCCTTCCGCGGTGTCTCCCCACAGAATAGATTGACTAGTCAGTCAACAATCCCAAGCATAGCGCCCGCCACCGCTGGGCCACCGCTCGACATGCCCCTGTTCCACGGCACACGGCCGTTGAAGCGCTGGCGCTACGTCGCCGTGTTCTGCGACGAGCTGATGGCGTGCGCGGCGCTGGTTCAGATCGGGCCCGCGCGGCAGTCTTTCTGGGCGCTGTACATGCGCGAGGAGAAGCTGATGCGAGAGCGCACGCGGATGCTGCCCCGTCGCGGCGAAGTCGAGCTGGATCATGGACGAGCCGGTACGGAGACACTGCCCGCTACGCCCGGGCGCCTGCGGGTACACGGCCGTGGCGTGCTGCTCGATCTGCAGCTAGAGGAGCAAGCGGGCATCGAAGCGCTCTGCCCGAACGGGCAGGCGCAGGTGTGGACGCGCAAGCAGGGCGGCGTTGCCGCGCACGGCGCGCTTCAGATCGACGGGGGCCCGACGCGAGAGATCCGCGCGCTCGCCGTCATCGACGACACGATCGGGCATCACACCCGCCACACCGAGTGGCACTGGAGCGCCGGCGTCGGCGAGAGCCCGGACGGCACCCCGCTTGCCTGGAACCTCGTCAGTGGTGTCAACGACCCACCACAGGGCAGCGAGCGGGCCGTGTGGGTCACGGGCTCGCCCACAGAGACCGCACCCGTAAGCTTCGCCGCCGACCTGTCGAGCATCCGCTGCGAGGACGGAGCCGAGTTGCGCTTCCTGGCCGAGGCGCAGCGCAGTCGCCACGACGAGCTGCTGATCGTAGGCAGCGACTACCGCGCGCCCTTCGGCACCTTCAGCGGGACGCTGCCCGGCGGAACACAGCTGGCGCACGGGCTTGGCGTCGTCGAGCACCACCGCGCTCGTTGGTAGCCATGGCTTGCGCTCTTGCCCACTGGTGCTTTGCCCGTTAGCTACGGCTTGTGCTGCTTGCGCAGCTCCACCAGCAGCAGCTTCGAGTGCATCGCGCCGATCAGCTCGCGCAGGGGTTCGACACCAGCCGCGACGATCTCCAGGGCGCGCTCGATCTCAACCTCGCCCGCTAGGCGGTCGAGCAACGCGCGCACCTCCTCCCGCACGAGCGGCTCCAGCGCCTCGCGGTAGCGCAGCGTGTCGTAGACGGTGAAGCCGAGCGCCTCCTCGTAGCCGCCCGCGCGGAAGCTCGCGATCGTCTCGATGATCTTCACGTCGTCCTGCTCGTAGCCGCGCCTGCTCGGCGTCAGCACGCCGATCTCCGCCAGGCGCTCGAGCACGTTGCGCGGGATCTCGTAGCGCTCGCGCACCTCCTTCGCCGAGGTGCGCCCGCCTTCCTCGGCGCCCGCGAGCGCGCGCTCGAGGATGCGATCCTCGAGCTCGACCAGCGCCAGCACGTGCTCCGGGTCCTCCTCAAGCACCACCTTGATCATCCGCAGCGGCATGAAACGCTCCTCCTGCAGGCGCTTGATCAACCTGATCCGCTGCACCAGCTCTGGTGGGTAGTAGGCCATGTTGCGGCTCGTCCTTACGATCCCATCCCCCCCGCCGAGCAGGCCCTCGCGCAGGTAATGCCTGATCGTCCCGGCGCTCACGCCCGAGCGCTCGGCCAGCTCGCTGATCTTCAGCAGGGGGCGCTCCACCGACATTGCCTCACACCCGGAACGTTGCGCCAGAGGGCGTCTCGGCCGGTCCGGCCGCGGCGCCCGTCCTCAACAGCTCGGCCACCTCAGCCTCGCTGTAGCCCGCGGCGCGCAGCACCTCCTCGGTGTGCTCGCCCAGCGCCGGCCCCGGCAACCGCCGCGGCTCGCCCGGCGTACGGCCCGAGCTTGACCGGGATGCCGAGCTGACGCACGGGCCGCTCGGCGCCGGGCTGGTCGATCTCGACGACCATCTCGCGCTCCCGCACCAGGTCGGAGGAGAGCGCCTCGTCCAGCTCCAGCACCGGCTCCAGGCAGCAGTCGTGCTTGCGCGCGAACGCCTCCCAATCGGCGCGCGAGCGCGCCTTGAAGATCTTCTCGACCTCCGCGTGCGCCTCGGTGCCCGGGCGCTCGAACTGCTTCTCGATCAGATCCTCGCGGCCGACGCCCCGGCACCACGCCTGCCAGAACTTCGGCTCGAGCGCGCCCAGCGAGACCCAGCCGTCGGCGCACTCGTACGGCCGGTAGCAGATCACCGACCCGGCGAGCAGCAGCTCACCGCGTCGCGGCACGGTTGCCGTCGGCGAAGTATGCCGCCCGCGACCATCGCCAGCCACGACAATGCGCCGTCGGCCATCGACACGTCGACGATCTGCCCTTCGCCCGAGCCCTCCCGCACAGGACGTCCCTCGCGCGCGGGTGCTCCGTCGCGCTCGTGCAGCGCCGAGAGGATCCCGAACGCCGCCATCAGCGCGCCGCCGCCGAGGTCGGCGATCTGGCCCGCTGCCTGCACCGGCTCCCCCGCCGCGCTCGCCCGTCAGGCCCAGCAGGCCGATCAGGCCGAGATAGTTCATGTCGTGGCCCGCCGCCTCGCGCTTCGGCCCGGTCTGACCGTAGCCGGAGATCGCGCAGTAGACGATCCCCGGGTTCTCCTCGCGCATCCGCTCGTAGCCGACACCGAGACGGTCGAGCACGCCGGGGCGGAAGGACTCGAGCACGACGTCGTACTCGCGCACGAGCCGCAGCAGCGCCTCGCGACCGCCCTCGCTCTTCAGGTCGAGCCGGATCGAGCGCTTGTTGCGGTTCAGCGAGAGGAACAGCGCGGACTTGGCGCTGTCGTCGGCGCCGTCGATGTAGGGCGGCGACAGGCGGATGTAGTCGCCCATGCCAGTGTCCTCGACCTTCAGCACATCCGCGCCGAAGTCCGCCAGCAGCAGCGAGCAGAAGCCCCCGGGCAAGCAGGCGCGAGAGGTCGAGCACCCTGATGCCCTCCAGCGGGAGGCCCACCGACGCCCCACGCGCAGGAATGTTCAGCGCCGCGCGCGCCTCTTCGACGGTCGCCGGCCGGCGACCCGTGTCTTCGGTCATCTGCCTCGCCTTGGCGATCAAGTCGCCGTTGGACTTCGCCATCTCCCCGTTCGGTAGATACAGGTTGTCCTCGAGCCCAACCCTGATCGAGCCGCCGAGCGAGAGCGCCGCGCCGACGAGCATCCACTGGTCGCGCGAGATCCCGATCACGCCCCAGTGCGAGCCCTCCGGAATGTTCTCGACCATCGCCGCCAGGTTGCGTGCCGTTGCCGGGATCCCTCCGACCACGCCCATCACGCAATCCACGTGCAGCGGAGTTTTCAGCACGCCCATGTCGATCAGCGGCGCGAGGCTGCCGACGTGGCCGATGTCAAAGCACTCGTGCTCTGGTTTGATTCCCAGCTCGTTCATCGCCTCCAACAGCTCGATGATCTCCTCGAACGGGTTGGCGAACACCATCTTGAAGACGAACTCTTTCCTCGACTTCGAGTACTTCGCGTAGTTCATCGAGCCCATGTTCAGCGCCGCCACCTCCGGGCGGCAGGCGCGCAGATAGTCAATCCGCTTCTCCACCGGGACCCCGATCGTGCCCGTCGAGAAGTTCACGATCACCTCGTCGCCGACCTCGCCTCGGATCGCCTCTGAGATCGCTTTGAAATCCTCGATCTCATAGCTGGGCGTCCCATCCGGTTTGCGCGCGTGGATGTGGATCATCACGCCGCCCTCGTCGACGATCCGCCGCGCCTCCGCCGCGTACTCGGCGGGCGTATATGGGATCGCCGGGCACTGCTGCGCGGTTGGCGATCGCGCCGGAGATCGAGCAGGTGATGACTACCGGGTCGCTCTGAGACTTCATACGGGCACCACTCCCTGCCTCCTCCAGCGGCCGCTCGACCTCTCTTGCTCTGCGCGACATCTCCAGCCCGCGGCAGATCGTCTCACGGGTCTCGCGCGGGTCGATCACGTCATCGATCAGGTCGTTCCCAGCCGCGATGTACACGTCGAAGATCTTCCTGAACCCCTCGATCAGCTCGGCCTTCTTCGCCTCGGGGTCCTCGGCCTCGTCGACCTGTTTGCGAAACGCGATCTCCACGACCCCCTCGGCGCCCATCACGCTGATCTCCGCGCTCGGCCAGGCGACGATCAGGTCCGGTTCATAGGCGCGCCCGTTCATCACGTAATACCCGGCGCCGTAGGCCTTGCGGGTGATCACCGTGATCTTCGGCACGGTCGCGTTGGCGACCGCGTACAGCATCTTCGCGCCGTGGCGGATGATCCCCTCCGCCTCGACCTTCGTGCCGACCATGAAGCCCGGCACGTCCATCAGGAACACAAGCGGAATCCCGAAGGCATTGCACAGGTTGACGAAGCGCGCGGCCTTGTCGGCCGAGTCGTTGTCGAGGATTCCGCCGAGCTGCTTGGGCTGGTTGGCGACGATCCCCGCCGGGCGTCCACCGAAGCGCGCGAAACACGTGATGATCGTCTTCGCCCACTGGCCCTTCATGTCGAAGTACTCGCCGTCGTCTGTGATCCGGCGGATCACCTCGTACATGTCGTACGGCTTGCGGTTGGACTCCGGCAGCACGTCGAGCAGACTCCTCCTCACGCCGGTCGATCGGGTCGCTCACCGCCAGGATCGGCGGCTTCTCTTCGCAGTTCTGGGGCATGTACGACAGGTAGGCCTTGACCCGCATCGATGCACTCTTCGTCGCTTGCCACCTCCATGTCACCGACACCCGACTTGCGCGTGTGAACGCGCGAGCCCCCCAGTTCCTCCTGGGTGACGTCCTCACCGACGGCGGCCTTCACGAGGTGCGGCCCCGCGAGCGCCATCGATCCCCTGCCCTTGACCATCGGCACGAAGTCCGCCAGGCCCGGGATGTAGGCGGTGCCGGCGGCGCACGGGCCCATCAGCGCCGCGACCTGCGGGATCACGCCGACATCATCGACCTCCTCGCGAAACAGGTGCCCCGAGCCCGCGAACATCGCCCCGGCGGCCTCCTGCACGCGCGCGCCCGCGGAGTCGAGCAGCCACACGAACGGGATCCGCTTCGTCAGCGCCAGCTCGCGCAAGCGCGTGACCTTGAACTCGCCGGTCATCCCCATCGAGCCGGCCATCACCGTGAAGTCATACGCACACACCGCCGTCAGCCGGCCGTCCACCTTGCCGTAGCCGGTGATCACCCCGTCCGCCGGCGCGTCGACGCCGTCCATCGCGCGCTGGGTGGTGTGCGGCTTGCCGAGGATGCCGAGCTCCACGAACGTCCCCTCGTCGATCAGCAGCGCGATCCGCTCGCGCGCGGTGAGCTTTTCGCGCTCGTGCTGCTTCTGCGATCTTCTCCTCGCCGCCGCCTTCTCTGATCTTCGCGCGGCGGGCCTGCAGGTCCTCGACCAGCGGGCGCAGCAGGCCGGCGGTCTCCTGCGTACCCATCAGCGACCTTTCCATTGAGGGTCGCGCTTCTCGAAGAACGCGGTCACGCCCTCGACGATGTCTTCGGTCGAGAGCGCCAAGGTCAGCTGCGCGCGCAGGTAGTCGAGCGCGTCGTCGAACGGCATGTCGAGCTGGCGGCGCATCGCCTCCTTGCCGAGCCGCATGATCACCGGCGACTTTCCCGCGAGCTTCTGCGCCCAGTCCGCAACCGCCGCGTCGAACTCCTCCGCCGGGACGACCTTATTGACGATCCCCGCCGCGAGCGCCTCCTGCGCACTCCAGCGCTCGCCGAGCAACAGCAGCTCGTTCGCCTTCTTACGTCCGACGTTGCGATAGATCAGCGCCATGATCATGAACGGGAACGTCCCCGACATTGATCTCCGGCGTGCCGAACGTCGCTTTCTCGGAGGCGACGATCAGATCGCACGCGAGCGCGATCCCGAGCGCACCGGCGAGCACGTGTCCGTCCGCGGCGCACACCGTCGGCTTGCCGAGTGCGCCGATCAGCTTGAACAGCTCGACGAAGCGCTCTGAGCCGAAGTGCTTCTGCACGAGCGTCGTATCGCCCGCGAAACCGCCGAGGTTGGCGCCCGAGGAGAACACCTTCTCGTGCGAAGACGCGAGCACGACGCAGCGCACCGACCCGTCGTCGCGAGCGCGCTCGAACGCCTCCGTCAGGCCCAGGAGCAGCTCGGCGGAGAGCGCGTTGCGCGTGTCCGGGTCGTTCAGCGTGATCGTCGCGACGCCGGTGTCGGCGAGGGCGTATAGGACCGAATCGGTGGGCACAGTCGGCATCCTAGCCGGATCTCGCTGCCCGCGGGAAGTAAGCAGCTCTACTGTTTACTTTCCCACTCGCGCCTACGTTAGCGTCTGCGACGCACCCCAAAAGAACGAGGAGATCCCGACGATGGCCGCCACAGCCGAGAGCGTGCGCAAGCCGGACCACCAGTCCGCACGCAAGCACTTCATCTTTACCGACGAGCACGAAGCCCTGAGGGAGTCGATCAGAAACTTCGCCGTCAAAGAGCTCGCGCCACATGCGGAGGAGTGGGAGGAGACGACGTTCCCCGACTCGATCTTCCCGCGGATGGGCGAACTCGGCTTCCTCGGCCTGGACAAGCCCGAGCAGTACGGCGGACAGGGCGGGGATTACTACACAGCACTGGTGCTCGCCGAGGAGATCACCAACGCGCAGTCGGGGGGCCTGGCGATGGGGCTGGCCGTGCACACCGATATGGCGATGCCGCCGATCCTCGCGTTCGGCAGCGAGGAGCAAAAGCAGGAATGGGTCGTGCCGGCGATCAAGGGCGAGAAGATCCTGTGCCTCGGCATCACCGAGCCAGACGCCGGCTCAGACGTGAAAGGGATCAAGACGCGCGCGGTCAAAGACGGCGATGACTACGTGATCAACGGCTCGAAGACGTACATCACCAACGGCCACCGCGCCGATGTGATCGTGCTCGTCACCAAGACCGATCCCGACGCCGGCTACGACGGCTTCACGCTGTTCCTCGTGCCGATGGACGCGCCCGGCGTGATCCGCGAGAAGAAGCTCGAGAAGCTCGGCATGCACGCCTCCGACACCGCTCTCTTGGCCTTTCAGGACGTGCGCGTGCCGGAGTCGGCCGTGCTCGGCCAGGTTGGGAAGGGCTTCTACCACATCATGTGGGAGCTCCAGGGCGAGCGCCTGATCGGCGCCGCCGGGATGGTGGCGGGCGCGCAGAAGTGCTTCGAACGCACGCTCCAATACGCGCACGATCGCAAGGCGTTCGGCCGCGAAATCGGCAAGTTCCAGGTGATCCGCCACAAGTTCGCGGAGATGGCCACCAAAATCGAGTCCGCGCGGCAGATGACCTACATCACCGCCTGGCGCTTCAACAACGGCGAGTACCCCGTCCGCGAGATCTCGATGTCGAAGCTGCACGCCTCGCGCGTGCTCTGCGAAGTGGCCGACGAATGCATCCAGATCCACGGCGGCGCCGGCTACATGCGCGAGTACGGCGTCGAGCGTGTCTGGCGTGACGCACGCCTGAACCGCATCGGCGCGGGCACGGACGAGATCATGCTCGACGTGATCGGGCGGTCCTACGGACTTTCGATCCAGCCCCCATCTCACCGAAGAGCACGAGGAGCTGCGCTCCTCGATCCGCGGCTTTCTCGACCGTGAGCTCGCCCCCCACGCGCAGGAGTGGGAGGACGCGCGCTGGTTCCCCGACGAGGTGTTTCCGAAGCTCGCCGCCCAGGGGCTGCTCGGGCTGAAGTACCCGGCCGCGCTCGGCGGGCAGGGCGGCGACTACCTGCACGAGGCGGTGCTCGTCGAGGAGCTCGCGCGAATCGGCTCGGGCGGGACGGCGGCCGGGATCGGCGCACACATCAACATCGCCACGCCCCCGATCTGGAAGTTCGGTACCGAGGACCAGCACCAGCGCTATCTCGTCCCCGCGATCGCGGGCGAGAAGATCGGCGCGCTCGGGATCACCGAGCCGGGCGCCGGCTCGGACGTCGCCGCGCTGCGCACGCGCGCCACGCCCGTCGACGGCGGCTGGGTCGTGAACGGCGAGAAGACCTACATCACGAACGGCGTGCGCGCGCACTTCATCGTCACTGCCGTCAAGACGAAGGAAACGCCCCGCCCGCCCGCCACCACGACATCTCGTTCCTGATCGTCGACCGCTCCGCGGGGCGTCACCTCGGCCAAGCTAGAGAAGCTCGGCTGGCACGCTTCCGACACCGCGACGATCGCCTTCGAGGACGTCTTCGTGCCGACTGAGAACCTGCTCGGCGAGGAGCATGAGGGCTTCAAGCAGATCATGGCCAACTTCCAGTGGGAGCGCCTGGCGATGGCACTCGGCGCCGTCGGCGCGATGACACTCGCCTGGGAGCGCACCGCGGAGTTCGCGCGTGAGCGCACCGCCTTCGGCCGCCCCCTCTCGAAGCCACCAGGCGATCCGCCACAAGCTCGCCGACCTTGCCACGAGCGCCTATACAGCGCGCTGCGTCACCTACGACGCGCTTCGCCGCTTCGTCGCCGGCGAGGAACCTTTGCGGGAGGTGACGATGGCCAAGCTTCTGACCCAACGCGCCTCGTTTGAGCTGATGGACGCCTGCCTGCAGATCCACGGCGGCGCCGGCTACATGAAGGAGTACTGGGTCGAGCGCGCCGCGCGCGACTCGCGGTTCGGACCGATCGGCGGCGGCTCAGACGAGATCATGCGCGAGATCCTCGGTCGCGTTCTCGCCTTGTAGGTAGGAGACCCTCGACACCAATGGGGTGGTCGGGAGGGAGGCGAGCCCCCCTCCCGCTTATCCGGCTGGGAAACGGTCTGCAAAGTTGTCCAAACCTGCGCTCCGGGCTCATGCGCTCGCCGGTCGCGACCGATGCAGGAAAGGTGTCTCGCGCGCGTTCCCTGTTCGTCGCGCCCATCGTCTGCCTGTGCGCCCTCGCCGGCGCCGCCACGGCATGCGCGGGTGTCGCCCCGGCATCCGGCACACCCGTGGCCCGGGCCAGGACCGCACACGTGCACCGCCGGGCGCGGACAGCGGGGCACTGCGCCAAGAAGAGCAGCTTCCACGCACGCGGCGGCCACATCCGCCGCAAGCACCGTGCCGCCGGCTGCGCCAAGCACGGCACCGCCAAGCGGAAAGTCCACCACGTCAAGCGGCACGGCAAGAGCACCGGCAAGCCGGCCGACGCGGACACCTGCCCCGGCGCCGATCTGCAACCCACGCAGGAAGACATCGAAGTGGTCC
Organism: uncultured Solirubrobacterales bacterium; assembly: GCA_963813745.1. Classification (GTDB taxonomy): domain Bacteria; phylum Actinomycetota; class Thermoleophilia; order Solirubrobacterales; family Solirubrobacteraceae; genus Palsa-744. Next base: position 108,249 of record CAWEZW010000009.1, on the reverse strand, counting down.
GTACGGCCACGCTCTGCCTGGTCAACCAGGAACGCACGAACCGCGGCGAGGCGCCGCTGCAGCCCAATGCGCACCTGCAGCAGTCGGCGCAATCCCACACCGAGAGCATGGCCTTCGGCGACTACTTTGAACACGACGGGCCAAGCGGCGACACCCCGCTCAGCCGCATGATCGCCAGCGGCTACATCCCCAACTCGCAGATCGGCTACGAAATCGGCGAGAACATCGGCTGGGGTACCTTCGAGCTGGGAACACCCCGCGCGATCGTCGCCGCGTGGATGGCCTCGCCGGGGCACCGCGCGAACATCCTCGACGCCCGCTTCCGCGACACCGCGATCGGCGTCTCCCCCCATGTCCCGTCCTCGCTCAGCCAGGGCCAGCCCGGCGGGATCTACACGCAGGACTTCGGCGTCATCATCAGCGGGTGAGGCGCCCCACGAACTGAGCGGGCCTCGATCTCCTGCCGGCCCCGAGCCGAGCCCCTGTGTGGGCGAGACTTCCCCCATGAGCCGGTCCCGCCCTCGAGACGAAGCCAGCCCAGGCCCACCTGTGAGCGTGCCCGTATGTAATCTCCGGTCACTGACCACGACAAGGAGACGCAACGGCTATGGGAGTACTCGACGGCAAGTCGGCGATCGTGACGGGCTCGGCCCGCGGCATCGGACGCGCAACGGCTGAACTGCTCGCCTCGCAGGGCGCGCAGATTCTGATCAACGACCTCGACGGCGACGTCGCCGAGCAGGCGGCCGGGGAGATCGCGGGCGAGACGGCGGTGTTCGCCGGCGACCTGACCAAGCCCGACGCCCCGGCGCAGCTCGTGCAGAAGGCGATCGACTCGTTTGGCAAGATCGACATCCTCGTCAACAACGCCGGCTACACGATCGACGCGCCTGTCCACAAGATGTCCGACGAGCAGTTCCAAGCGATGCTCGACATCCACACCGTCGTTCCCTTCCGCGTGCTGCGCGCCGCCGCCCCCTACCTGCGCGATCCGGCGAAGAAGGAGCGCGAGGAAGGTGTCGAGGTGTTCCGCAAGGTCGTCAACGTCTCCTCCACCTCAGGCACCTTCGGCAACCCAGGCCAGGCCAACTACTCCTCCGGCAAGGCCGGCGTGGTTGGTCTGACGAAAACGCTCGCGAAGGAGTGGGGACAGTTCAAGATCAACGTCAACGCGGTCGCCTTCGGCTTCATCGACACCCGCCTAACGCAGGCGAAGGACGATGAGAACAGCATGGAGATCGGCGGCGAGAAGGTGCAGCTCGGCATCCCCGAGCAGCTGCGCCAGATGGCCTCGATGCTGATCCCGCTCGGTCGCCCCGCAACCCCCGAGGAGGCGGCGGGTGGCGTGTTCTTTTTGTGCTCCCCCTGGTCGAACTACGTGCAGGGCCAGACCCTCCACATCACGGGCGGGATGTTCGGCGGGATGACCGGCTGAGGGTCTAGGGACCCCGCAGGTCGAGCAGAGCACCCGAGAAGTAGGCCCCCGCGGGCGAGGCGAGGTAGGCGCACAGCGCCGCCACCTCGCCCGCGTCGGTCGCATCCCCGGGGGCGATCGTCACCAACGTGATCCCGTGGCGCGCCCACTCGGTCGAGAGGGTCCGCGCGAGGTTCTCGAGACCCGCGCACGCCGCGCCCGCAAACTCTCCCGAGTTCGGCGCCGGAGCCAGGTAGATGATCCGACCGGCGGTCGAGCTCGTCTCGCCCGACAGGAAGGCATGATTCACAACAGCGCGCGTGAGGTTCCATGTGGCGTCGAGGCAATCGTGCAAACCCCCCTGCGCAAACAGCCCCGCACCGTCGACGACCAGCAGATCGAGGCTCCCCGACTCAGCGATGGCGGCAGCGACCATCTCGTCGACGATCGCCTCGTCGGCGACGACGGGGGCACACATGTAGACGTCGGCTCCCAACTCTGTGCATGTCTCGCCAACCGCAATCCCAAGTGGAGCGACCGGTTCCATTGTGCTCGCCACCAGGACGGGGGACCCCTCCAGCAAGCCGGGGCGCAGCAGGCTCGTTACGAGCACCGGCACTAACTACTGAACGCTCGGTGGCGCTTGAGGGCCGCCTGAGGCTGCCTTTGACGATTCCAGAGCATTTGCACGCGCAACCAGCTCGCTGGTGTTCTCCATGATCCGAAACAACGCAATGATCACCTCGAGCAAGACCCGTGTGTAGATCAGGCTGACCAATGCGAACAGGGGCGCGAGGATCAACAACACCAGGAGTCCCGCGGAAGTGCTGTTGGAAAACCCGCCGGCGATGAAAATCAGAGCGTAGATCCCGATCACGATTATCGCCAGGACATAGAGAACTTTGATGATTCGTGTTGTGACCAACGATGTGAACGACAGGTCAAACAGCGACCCGAAGAACCCTTTTCTGTCCTGCATCATGCCTCCATTCGACTGAAAAGAAAAGACCCTAAACGCTGACCCGGCGAAGACCGAAGGCCGTTCAACAACGACAAGAAGCCATGCGCATCGCGCTCAGAGCACCGCTGCTGAGCGGCGCTCTGACCGACGCTGCTCACGGACACGCTCGAGCACGCCCTTGCGGCCATACTCGTCCAGACCGGCGTACAGCGCGCGGATCTGCAGGAGGATCTCGTCGGCAACCGCCTGCTGCTGCTCGGGCGTGGGGTGCTCGATCCGCTCCCAGCGCATCGCGTCGCCGTACTGGACCGTCGTCTTGGGGAACTGCAGGCGCTTCCAGTTGCGGATACGCGAGGAACCGTGGATCGCGATCGGCACGACGGGCGCACCGGTCTCGAGCGCCAGGCGGCCGATGCCGCGCTTGGCCTGTTCGGCCACTTTGCCCGTGCGCGAGCGCCCCCCCTCGCAGTACATCGTGATCGCCCCGCCGCGCGCGAGGATCGTCTCGGCGGTGATGAACATCTCCTCGTCGCGGGCGCCCCGACGCACCGGAAAGACGCCGCCGTGGGTGTAGATGTACTGCATCGGTCCTGGTTTGAACAGCTGCGACTTGGCCATGAAGCGAACCTTGCGCCGGATGTAGCAGCCCATCAGAAAGTGGTCCATGAACGAGAAGTGGTTGGGCGCGAGGATCACGGCGCCGGCGCCGGGCGCCTTCTCAGGAGAGATCGCGCGTACGCGCAGGAACGTGTAGGCGTACAGCGAGGTGAGCACCCTTGTCAGCTCATACGCCCAGTCGGGTTCACGCGTGCGCGCGCGCTCGTGAAAGCGATCGAAGTGCTCCTTCGGCCGGGGGTCGACATAGACCTGCTCGCGCATCGATGCGAGATCGCTCATCTGAGCGTTTTACCTCGCTCCCGCGGGAAAGTTACGCGCGCGCGTAAGCGCGTCCGCCCAGCCGGCGAGCAGACCGGCACGCTCGTCCTCGCCCATCCGCGGCTCATAGCGCGCGCCTTCCCGCCTCCAGTCGCGCACGTCAGAGACCGTCCACAGCCCGACACCGACCCCCGCCAGGTAGGCCGCGCCGAGCGCTGTTGTCTCGGTGCTCCCCCCCAGCACGACCGGCGCGCCGAGGACGTCGGCTTGGAACTGCATCAGCCAGCGGTTCGCGCTCGCCCCACCGTCGGCGCGCAACTCGCCGAGTGGCAGGCCGGTGGCCTGTTGCATCGCGTGGACCGCGTCGCGTGTCTGATAGGCGATCGCCTCCAGCGTCGCCCGCGCGAGATGGGCACGACCGGCCCCGCGCGTGAGCCCGACAATCGTGCCGCGCGCGTGAGGATCCCAGTGCGGCGAGCCGAGGCCCGTGAGCGCCGGCACGAAGTAGACGCCGTCGTTGGAATGCAGCGACGCCGCCAACGCTTCGGTGTCCTCGGCGTGCTCGATGATCTGAAGCTCGTCGCGCAGCCACTGCACGGCTGCGCCGGTGACGAAGATCGACGCCTCCAGGGCATAGGCCAGGCCGGGGGTGGATCGAGCCTGGGTTGACGAGATCGCTGAAGAGGAGGACTGGGTGGGTGTGGATCCGATCCGCGCAGATCCAATTTGCGAGGCGACCGTCGCGAGCAGTCCCGGGCCTGGCTCGGGCACGGTGAAGCCCGAATGCAGCAGCACGAACGAGCCAGTCCCGAAGGTGGCCTTGGCCATGCCGGGGTCAACGCAGGCCTGGCCGAAGAGTGCTGCCTGCTGGTCGCCAGCGATCCCCGCAATCGGGACGGCGTGGCCGTGCAGCACCTCCGGCCGGGTCTCGCCCAGGACCCCGGCGCTCGGTCGGACTTGTGGCAGCGCGCGGGCGGGTACCTCGAACAGGTCGAGCAGCTCCTGATCCCAGCGTCCCGCGGCGATGTCGTAGAGAAGCGTGCGCGACGCGTTCGTCGCGTCGGTGACGTGCTCGCCGGTGAGCTTGAAGATCAGCCACGAGTCGATCGTCCCGAACACGGCCGTGCCGTCGTGCGCCCGCTCGCGCAAGCCGCTGACATTCTCCAACAGCCAAGCGATCTTCGTGGCCGAGAAGTAGGGGTCGAGCACCAGGCCGGTGCGCGCGCGGATCAGCGGTTCGTGTCCTGCCGCGCGCAGCTCCTCGCAGCGCGCTGCCGTACGACGGTCCTGCCAGACGATCGCGTTGTGCAGCGGCTCTCCTGTTGCCGGGTCCCAGACGCAGACCGTCTCGCGCTGGTTGGCGATCCCGACCGCCGCCAGATCGCCTGCTCGCACGCCCGCATCGTCGAGCGCCTCGCCCGCGACGGCTCGCGTGACCGACCAGATCTCGCCCGCGTCGTGCTCGACCCAGCCGGGCTGGGGAAAGTGCTGGGTGAACTCGCGGTAGGAGCGTCCGATCGGCTCGGCCTGCTCGTCGAACACGATGCAGGTGGTGCCGGTCGTTCCTTGATCGATCGCAAGAATCATCTCCGCGCGAGCCTACCGGCGGGCGAAGTAAACCCGCACGAAATCGACTAGCTGGCGAGCGCGATGCGCGAAGCCAGAGAGCGTGCGGCCAGTGGCACGATGAGAGAGGTCGAGCTCGATCTCGGCGATCCGATAGCCGGCACGGGAGGCGTCGATCGTCATCCCAATCTCCATGCCGAAGCCGGGCGCGAACGGCAGCACATCGGCGAGCGCGCGCGCACGCAACGCGCGCTGCCCAGAGATCGGCGCGCGCATCGTAAGGCCACACCGCCGGCGAATCGCCCAGCGCGCGAACCCCACCGCGAGACCAACCCCACCGCCGACACGCGTGACGAAGGCCGCGACCGTCATATCCGCGTCACCGCGTTGCAATGCATCAACGAGCGCGCCCAGCCTGCTCGCGGACTCGGCGAGGTCGCCGTCGCAGAGGATGAAGATCGGCTCCTGTGTCTTGAATCGTTTGCAGGGCGTCCCGCGCGGCAAGCGTGGCGGCCGCGCCCTTGCCGATCATCCGCTCGCTGCGCACGACCCGCGCGCCGGCTCGGCGAGCAATCTCGGATGTGGTGTCGGCGGAGCCGTCGTCGGCCACCCACACCGGTGCGCCGGGGAACGCGGCGGCCAGCGCGGCGAGCGTTGCCTCGATCCGGGGGGCCTCGTTGTAGGCCGCAACGATCACGAGGATCTCGAGGCGGGGGGTTTGGGGAGTGTCGGCGGTATTGGTGCTCATCGGATCGATCGGCGCCGGAGGCTATTGTCCGGGAGCGTCACCGTCCAACCCAGGAGGCTGCGTAATGGCTGAGGTAGAGGCCCATATCACCGGCACCGTATGGAAAATCGAGTGTGCCGTCGGCGACAAGATCGAGGAGGGCGACACGGTGGCGATCCTCGAGTCAATGAAGATGGAGATGCCCGTCGAGGCCGAGGACCCCGGAACGGTCACGGAGATCCTCTGTAAAGAGGGTCAGGCGGTCAACGAGGGAGACACGCTGGTCGTGCTCGGGTAGCGCAGTGTCCCCGAGCGCCACCCCCCGTGAGCTCGCCGGCGGCAAGCTCCTGATCGACGAGCCCACCGCCGGCGTCGTCCGTCTGACGATCTCCAATCCAGCCAAGCGCAACGCACTGGATCATCCGATTCTCGACGCGATCACCGGGATGCTCACCGAGCTCGCGAGCGGAGAGTCCGGCGCGCGCTGCGTGGTGATCACAGGGGCGCACGGGATGTTCTCGGCCGGGTATGACATCGGCGAGATCCCAGACGAGGAGTTCGAGGAACGCGCCGAGCGACTCGTGGCGCATCCTTTCACCGAAGCGATCGATGCGCTGCAGGCCTTCCCGTATCCCACGCTGGCGGTCCTGCCCGGCCATACGATCGGCGGCGGCCTGGAGCTCGCGCTCGCGTGCGATCTGCGCGTGGCGCTCGAGACGATCAAGCTGGGGATGCCGCCGGCGAAGCTCGGGCTGGTCTACTCGCACACCGGCCTGCGCCGCTTCATCGATGCGATCGGCGCGCCGCGCACGCGCGAGCTGTTTCTGCTCGGGCGCTACATCGACGCGCCCACAGCGCTTCAGTGGGGACTCGTCAACCAGGTTGCCCCGGCTGAGGAGCTGGAGGCGGTCGCGCTGCAGGTGGCGGCCGAGCTCGCGGGCAACGCGCCGTTGTCGCAGCTGGGCAACAAGCGGGTGATCGCCGAGCTCCTGGACGCAGAGGGAGAGCTGCTCGCGGAGGTCGAGGAGGAGCTGATTGGGTTGCGACGAGCGTCGTTCGCGTCGCGGGACATGCGGGAGGGAATGAAGGCCTTCGCCGAGAAACGTCCCCCGCGCTGGCGCGGGGAATAGCCGTCCGCCGCGAGACATAACGTGCGGCGCATGGCACCGCTGATCACCCGCGAGGAAGCTCTGGCTTTGGGCGAGATCGAGGATCACGCCGAGATCGAGGCGTTGATCGGACGCGCCTGGGAAGCGCGTGTGGAGCGCTTCGCCGACTCGACCGACATGTGCTCGCTGGTGAACGCCAAGTCGGGAGGCTGCGCCGAGGACTGTGGCTTCTGCGCGCAGTCGCGCTTCGCCGAGGCGGAGACGCCGCTGCACGCGATGATGGAGCCTGAGCAGGTACTCAAGCACGCGCGCGCGGCCGAGGCCGCGGGGGCGCATCGCTTCTGCATGGTGACCCAGGGGCAAGGATTGTCCAAGCGCGACTTCGAGAAGTACTTGGAAGGCGTCCGCCTGGTCTCCGAGCACACCAACCTAAAGCGCTGCGCCTCGGTCGGGCACATCTCCGCCGCGCGCGCGCAGGCGCTGAAGCAGGCGGGCATCCAGCGTGTACATCACAACGTCGAGACGGCCGCGAGCTACTACGACGAGGTCTCCACGACCGTTCGCTACGAGGGTCGTCTGCGCACGATCGAGGCTGTACGCGAGTCGGGACTGGAGACGTGCGTGGGCGGCATCCTGAACCTCGGCGAGAGTCGTGAGCAGCGCGTCGAGATGGCCTTCGAGCTGGCCGCGATCGACCCGACGAGCGTGCCGATCAACATGCTCAACCCACGCCCCGGCACAAAGTTCGGCGACCGCGAGTTCATGGACCCGTGGGAGGCTGTCAAGTGGATCGCGATCTTCCGCCTGATCCTGCCCGAGGCGCTGTTCCGGCTGTGTGGCGGGCGCGTGGAGAACCTCGGCGAGTTGCAGGCTTTGGCGGTGAAGGCGGGGATCAATGGCGTGATGATGGGCAACTTCCTGACGACGCTCGGCAACGAGCCCGAGCAGGACCGCGCGATGTTCGAGGAGCACGGCCTGAACGTCGCCCGTCAGGCCGATAACGGCGTAAATCCGCGGCCTGATAACCGCTCGGGGTGGCTGGAGGGTGAGACGCCGGATGTGGTCGAGGAGCTGCTCGACACCTCCGCACCGACGGCGTCTGTCGGCCTGGAGATAAAACTGTGGGATCCGTCCAGCCAACTGAAGTTCCGCGCCAAGCGCACCGTGCCACCACGCCCGGATGGGGCGCCCAACGCGGTGCCGGTCGGCTAGGCGGGCTGACAAGTGAGCGAGATCGAGGAGCGCCTGGAGGAGCTGGAGCGACTCGGTCTGCACCGCCGCCTGCGGATGGTGAGCGGACCACAGGGGCCGCGCGTGCTGCTCGATGGCAGGCCGGTGCTGCTGCTGTGCTCGAACAACTACCTCGGGCTCGCCGACCACCCGCGCGTACGCAAGGCGGCGGCGGATGCGGCGATGCGCTGGGGCGTCGGCGCGGGCGCCTCGCGGCTGGTATCCGGGACGATGACGATCCACCGCCGCCTGGAGGAGCGCCTGGCGGCGTGGGAGGGCAGCGAGGCCTGCCTGTTGTTTGGATCCGGCTACCTCGCGAACCTCGGCACGATCGGCGCGCTCGCCGGGCCGGGCGACACGGTCTTCTCCGATGAGCTGAACCACGCTTCGATCGTCGACGGCTGCCGCCTGTCCAAGGCCGAGGTCATGGTGTACCGCCATCTCGATACGGAGCACCTCGCCTGGGGCCTGCGCCGCCATGGCAGTGACGGCCGCAACGGCGGCGACGGCCGCCGGCGACTGATCGTGACCGACTCGGTGTTCTCGATGGACGGCGATGTCGCACCGCTGGTCGAGATCGTCGAGCTGGCGAAGGAATGGGGCGCGCGCGTGATGGTCGACGAGGCCCACGCGACCGGCGCGCTCGGCCCGGACGGGCGCGGAGCGGTGGCAGAGGCGGGGCTGGAGGGCGCGGTCGATGTGGTCGTGGGCACGCTCGGCAAGGCGCTCGGCTCCTACGGCGCGTACGTGTGCGCGGATCAGGAGATGATCAGCTACCTGGTCAATACGGCGCGCTCGCTGATCTTCTCGACCGCGCCGGGACCGCCGGCCGTGGCGGGAGCGCTGGCCGCGCTGGAGCTGCTGCAGGAGCGCCCGCACCGCGTGGAGCGGCTGCGCTCGGCCGCGCGTACGTTGCGCAAGGCACTCGCCACCGAAGGCTTTCCGGTGACAGACAGCGACATGCAGATCGTGCCGTTGCTCGTGGGTGACGAGCACGCGGCGATGCGCCTGTGCAAGGAGGCGCTCGAGCGCGGCGTGTTCGCCCAGGCGATCCGTCCGCCCACCGTCGCCGCGGGCACCTCCCGTCTGCGCTTGGCAACGATGGCATCGCACACCGCCGAGGAGTTGAAGATGGCCGCGCGCGTGCTCGGCGAGGCCGCTCGGGCGATCGGACTCGACCCGGCCGCGATCGGCCCGCGCGTGACCGCGGATCGCACGAATGCGAGCGAGCGGGAGACAGAAGAGCCCTACCTTCCGGTGGCCGCGGGAGAGCATCGGGGGGACGCGCCATTTGATCTCGAGGAACGAGCAAGCGCCCCGTTCGACGTGGATCGCCGAGCCGCCGAGCCCGATGCCGCACCGATCTCCGCGGACGAGTCGCGCTCGCGGGGGCCATTCGACGTGGAGCGCGAAAGGTCCGTCGCACGTGCGGCGTAGTCGATCAAACGTAAAGCAGGCATGCGAGGGCTCCTCGTCACCGCGACCGACACCGGCGTCGGCAAGACGGTTCTGAGCGCCGCTCTGCTCGCGGCGATGGCCGCGGGCGGCGAGTCGGTATGCGCGCACAAGCCGGTGGTGACCGGCCTCGACGAGGAATCGGAGATCGGCCAGCTCGGCGGGTGGCCCGCAGATCACGAGCTACTGGGCCGCGCGGCCGGCATGACTCCAGAGCAGGTGGCGCCGCTGCGTTACGGTCCCGCCGTCTCCCCCCATCTGGCGGCACGGCTCGCGGGTGAGCGCATCGACCCGGCGCAGCTCCTCGTAGCGGCCCGCTCAGCCGCCGCCCGAGAAAGCACCCTGATAGTCGAGGGCGTCGGGGGCCTGCTCGCGCCGCTTGCCGAGGACTACACCGTGCGCGACTTCGCCGTCGCACTGGAACTGCCCCTGCTGATCGCCGCACGGCCGGGCCTGGGCACGATCAACCACACACTGCTCACACTCCAGGCCGCCCGCGCGGCAGGACTCGACGTGCTCGCGGTCGTGCTCACGCCATGGCCCCAGAAGCCCAACGAGATCGAGCGCTCCAACCGCGAGACGATCGCGCGCCTCGGCGAGATCGAGGTAGCGACGCTCGGCCATGTGCGGAGCCCGAACGTGGGCGACCTGGCGCGAGCGGGCGACGAGCTCCCGTGGCGACGCTGGCTCTGATGCTGCCCGTCCCCACACTCCGAGCCCCTTTCCCAAAAAGATCTTCACAGCCACTTCACACGATCGTCTCCGTCTCGTCACAAAAAGCCGGAGTTTGCGGACGAATCTGTATGCACACAAACAGATCAATCTGAGGAGCAACGATGACTCTCGATACAACGACCACTCGGGTCGATATGCACTGCCACTCGACCGCGTCGCAGATCTCCAAGCTCGGCGTGCAGCGCGCCCTCGGGCTTCCGGAGTGCGCGACCCCACCTGAGGAGGTCTACGCGCTGGCCAAGCGGCGCGGCATGGACTTCGTCACGATCACCGACCACGACACGATCGACGGCGTCCTTGAGATCGCCGACCGCCCCGACGTGTTCGTCTCCGAGGAGCTCACCGCCCACTTCCGCGGCGAGCCCCAGGCGGTTCACGTCCTCTGCTACGGGATCACACCCGAGGATCACTCGTGGCTGCAGGCCAATTCCGGCGACGTCGAGCTGTGCGCCGCCTACCTCCACGAGCGGGAGATCGCACGCGCGCTGGCCCACCCCTACTACAACGTCTCAGCGCCGCTGACCGCGCGCCATCGCCGCCGCCTGGCGGAGCTGTTCAGCGTCTGGGAGGTCCGCAACGGCGCGCGCTCCCGCGAGCTCAACCAGCCCGCCGCGACCTACGTCGCCACCCGCGACTGCATCGGCATCGGCGGCTCCGACGACCACGCCGGCGTTGACATCGGGCGCACGTTCACCGCCGCTCCCGCCGCGGCGACGCCCGCCGAGTTCCTCGCGCACCTGCGCGCCGGCCGCGTCTCGGCGCACGGCAAGCAGGGCAGCGCGGCGAAGTGGGCACACGCGGCGATCGCGCTCGCGGCGCGCTCGCTCGGCCCGGCGGCGCGGGATCGGGACGCGGCCTCGCGCCCCGATCCCCAGCGGGTGCTCACGATGGTCCAGCGGCTGCTCCGCGAGGGCGACGCCCGCCACGGCGCAACCGGCGCAGACCTCGCTCCCGCCGACGCGCGCTGCCTGCTGCGCGCGTGGCTCTCAGCGGTCGAGCTCGACCACCTCGACGAGCGCGGCCTGATCGAGCTGATGCAGGCCGACGATTTCAGCCACTCGAGCCTGTTCCGCCGCGCCTGCCGCCTGCACGAGCGCAAGCTGCGCGCGGCGGTCGACGTCGCGGTGCGCGCGGCCACCGGCGAGGCCGAGGTGCTGAGGGCCGCCGAGGGCCTGTTCGAGAGCTGCATCGCCGCGATCCCCTACGCCCCCGCCGTCGCCTTCCTCGCCAACGAGCGCGCCAAGCTCGACGGACGCTCCGGCGATGACGGCGAGACGCCCCGCGTGGCGATCCTCGTCGACGGCATCGGCTCGATGCACGGGGTGACACGCACGATCGAAGAGATCCGCCAGCGCGGCGTCCCGGACTTCGAGATCGAGGTCGTCGGCACGGACCCCGAGGTCGACCTGCGCCTGCCCGCCGTCGCCGAGATCGACGTGCCCTACTACCCCGGCCTCTCGATCGGCGTGCCCAGCCTGCCCGCCGCCGTGCAGGCGCTCGCCGACGGCGCCTTCGACGCGATCCACGTCTGCTCGCCCGGCCCCGCCGGGATCGCCGGCGTACTCGTCGCCCGCGCGCTCGGGCTGCCGCTCGTGGGCAGCTACCACACCGAGCTCACCGCCTACGCCGGCCTGCGCTCTGGAGCGCAGCACGTGAGCGACGCGATGGGCCTCGCCGTCAGCGCCTTCTACAACGCCTGCGACGTCGTGCTCTCCCCCAGCGTCGCCTCCGACGAGGCGCTCGCCGCGATCGGGATGCCCGCGGAGAAGGTGCTGCGCTGGGATCGCGGCGTGGACACCTCTCGTTTTGATCCCTCTCTGCACGACGAAAATCTGCTGGGGCAGGAGACCGTCAACGTGCTCTACTCCGGAAGGATCACCCGCGAGAAGGGCGCGGACCTGCTGGCCGACGCGTTCCTGCTGGCGCGCGAGCGCAACCCCCGCTTGCACCTCGTGCTCGCGGGCGGCGGACCGGAGCAAGAACGTCTACGCGAGCGCGTCGGCGAGCACGCAACGTTCCTCGGCTGGCTCTCCGGCACCGAGCTGGCACGCGTCTATGCAAGCGCCGACGTGTTCCTCTTTCCTTCCGCCACCGACACCTTCGGTCAGGTGATCCTCGAGGCTCAGGCCTCAGGGCTGCCGGTGCTCGCCGTCGCCGAGGGAGGCCCCCTATCGCTGATCGAGGACGGTGTCACCGGTTTGCTGCGCAGGGCCGATGCCCCCACGCTTGCGGACGCGCTGGTCGAGCTCGCCTCCTCGCCACTGCTGCTCGAGCGCCTCTCTCGCGCCGCGCTCGCCTCGGTACGTCAGCACACGTGGGAGCGGGCGCTCTCGCGGCTGGGCGAGGGGTATCGGCGGGTGATTTCGCCGGACGCGGCGGATCTCAGAGCACGCGCCGCCTGAGATCTGGTCGTCCGTCCGCTCTCGCCAGGTAGCCACAATGTGGTCCGAACCCGTCCGCAAATAGCGTATTTCTCCTGTGAACATTCTGTGACCATTTGCGCAACCCCCCACAAGGTTGGCAAGGTCCCCTAGACTGACGCTCGATGACGGACAGCATCAGCGCCACGGAGGAGGCGGCACCGTCGAGCAACTCGAGTGCAGCCTCAATGCGCATCGCGGTGCTCGACCGTGACAGCGGTTTCATCCAGGTCTTGAGCAAGCGCCTGGATCGTCTCGGCTGGGAGCACCGCGTGCTCGGCAGCCCGGTGCCCACCGATGCGGTGGCCTCGATGCGACTGAGCGCGCTCGTCGTCGATCTCGCAGTGCTCGGCCCGCAGGCGTGGGAGTGGCTCGAGCGACTGTGCGGAGCGCTGCCCGAACTGGGCGTCGTCGTCTGCACCGGCCCTTCGACGGTGGCCCAGCGGGTGCGCGGGCTGCGCCTCGGGGCCGACGACTGGATCACCAAGCCATGCCACCCCGAGGAAGTCATCGCCCGTGTGCAGGGCGTAGCGCGGCGCCGGCGACGCTCCACCGGCCGCACCGAGTCAAAGCCGCTGATGGCGGGCGAGGTCGAGATCCGCTCCGACCAGTTCCAGGCGTTCGTTGGCGGTCACGGCCTCGATCTGACCAGACGCGAGTTCGAGCTGATCGAGCTGCTCGCCGCCGCCGAGGGGCGTGTGCTCGAGCGCGAGGAGATCTACTCGCGCCTATGGGGTTACGCGATGGTGCGCGGGGACCGTTCAGTCGATGTGTTCGTACGCAAGCTGCGTCAGAAGCTCGAGAAGGCATCACCGCAGTGGCGCTACATCCACACCCACTTCGGCATCGGCTACCGCTTCGCGGCCGAATCGCTCGAGGTGGTCGGCCTCGAGGATGTTCCGTCCTCAGTCCCCGTCGATTGGAACCCCGCCCACTCCGCCGGCGATCAGGGCCAGCTCGCGGGGGCGCAGCAGGGTCACGAGCTCGCCGCCGGCGGCGCTCTCTAGCCTGACCACCGCCAGGCCGCCCTTCTTCAGATCTGTCCGCGCGCCGGTGAGATCCCCGACCACGCCCGACAGATCGGGCTCGTGGCCGACGAGCAGCAGGCGCCCGTCGGCCGGCAGGCCGGCCAGCTCGGCGAGCGCCTGGCGCGCGTCGAAGTCGCCGGCCAGCGGCGAATGCACGGCCAGCAGCTCGCGCTGCTGTGGGCTCCAGTGCTCGGCGGCCAGCTCGGCGGTCTGGCGCGCACGCGTCTTCGGGCTGAAGAGGACCGCATCGAAGCTTGCCCGCAATCGCTCCAACGCGATCCCGGCGGCGTGCGCCTGCCCCACACCGCGCTCGGTCAGACGGCGCTCGGCATCCTCCCGTGTGCCATGGGGCTCGGCGTCCCCGTGACGTAATAACCAGAGCTGACGAGCCATTTCCTCTCGGCCTTCACACTATCTGGTGCAGGCAGCGTGTAGCGTGAAGATCCATGAGCGACCTCGAGGATCCAGCCCTCTACCTGAACCGCGAGCTGTCGTGGCTGGACTTCAACGAGCGCGTGCTCCAACTGGCCGAGGACGAGCGGATTCCGCTGCTGGAGCGCGTGAAGTTCTGCGCGATCTACACGACGAACCTCGACGAGTACTACATGGTGCGCGTCGCCGGTCTGCGCGACCAGATCGACGCGGGTGTGGAGAACCCCGGCCCCGACGGCCGCATCCCCTCGGAGACGATCGCGCTGATCCGCGAGCGCGTGCTGGAGCTGGGCGGGCGGCTGAGCGCCTGCTTCGAAGGAAGCCTGCGCTCCGCCTTGGCCGAGCACGACATCCGCGTCCTCGCCGTGAACGAGCTCGACGACGAGCAGCGCGCGGAGCTGGCCAGGCACTTCCAGAAGGTGATCTTCCCGGCGCTCACGCCGCTGGCAGTCGCTCCGGGGCGCCCGTTTCCGTATATCTCAAACCTGTCGCTGAGCCTGGCCGTGCTCGTGCGCGATCCCGTGACCGACCAGACGGTGTTCGCACGCGTGAAGGTGCCGACGGAGATCCTGCCACGCTTCATCGCGCTGAAGGGGCCGGGATCGGGGGGGTCGGGGGCTTCATCGATCACGTTGCTTGCCTTGGAGGACGTGATCGCCTGCCATCTCGACTCGCTGTTCCCCGGGATGGAGATCACCGACTATGACGCGTTCCGCGTCACCCGCGACGCCGATCTGGAGGTCTCCGACGATGCTGCCGACCTCTTGCAGGCGGTCGAGGATGAGCTGCGCCGCCGACGCTTCGGCGAGGTGGTGCGCGTTGAGGTCGGCACCGACTGCTCAGAGCGCCTACGCGAGGAGCTGGCGGGCCTCTTGGGGGTGCAGGAGGAGGAGGTATACCCGGTCGACGGGCTGCTCGACATGGGCGCCCTGTGGCAGATCGTCAAGCTGCCGGGCTACAGCGAGCTGCGCGAGGAGCCGCTGCTGGGTCACACCCACCCGCGGCTGCTGCGCCACGAGGGTGAGCGACCCGACGTGCTCGGCGCGATGCGCGAAGGCGACGTGCTTGTGCACCATCCCTATGACTCGTTCTCGACCTCCGTGGAGCGCTTCGTCGAGCAGGCCGTGGCCGACCCGAACGTGCTTGCGATCAAGCAGACCGTATACCGCACGAGCGACGACTCGCCGCTCGTGCCGGCGCTGATCGACGCCACCGAGCGTGGCAAGCAGGCGGTCGCGCTGGTTGAGCTGCAGGCGCGCTTTGACGAGCGCATGAACATCCACTGGGCCAAGGCGATGGAGGAGGCCGGCGTACACGTGGTCTACGGCCAGCCATCGCTGAAGACGCATGCCAAGTGCGTGCTCGTGGTGCGCCGCGAGGGCGACGGAGTTCGAAATTACGTGCACATCGGCACCGGCAACTATCACTCCGCGACCGCGCGGCTGTACACCGACTTCGGGCTGTTCACGACCGACGAGCAGATCGGCGCAGACGTCGCCGACATGTTCAACTACCTCACCGGCTACGGCCGGCCGCTTCACTACCGCAAGGTGCTGACGGCGCCCAATCAGCTGCGCGACGGCCTGATCGATCAGATCGATCGAACGATCGCCTCGCACTCGCCCGAGTCTCCGGGACGGATCGCGATGAAGATGAACGCACTCGTGGACGGGCGCTGCATCCGCGCGCTCTACAGGGCGTCGCAGGCTGGGGTGCGAGTCGATCTGAACGTGCGCGGGATCTGCTGTTTGCGACCCGGCCTACCGGAGATCTCCGAGAACATCCGGGTCGTCTCGATCGTCGGGCGCCTGCTCGAGCACTCGCGTATCTACGCCTTCGAGCGCGACGGCGAGTACACGATCTACATCTCCTCGGCCGACCTGATGCCGCGCAACCTCGACCATCGCGTCGAGCTGGCGGCGCCGATCGAGACCCCGGAACTGCGCGCCGAGCTGCTCGACACTTTGGAACGCGCGTTCGCCGACAACCAGAGCTCTTGGGATCTGGACGGCGAGGGCATCTGGCACCGTCGCTCACCGGGGCCTGGCGAGGCGCCGCGCAACATGCAGTTGGAGCTGTCCGAGTTGCACGCGCGTCGCGCCGGCGAGGGTGGACCCGATGGCGAGCGGGACCTGGGCACGCCGCTGAGTCGTTGAAACTACGCTGCGGCCGGCAGCTCGTCGAGCATTGCTTTGAGCTCGTCGACAGACTGATAGTCGAGCCCGAGCAGATGGTCATGGCGATGGCGGACGATTCCGTCCTCGTCGATCACGATCACCGCACGCTTGATCCCGAGGCGTGGTGAGAACGCGCTGTAGCTGATCGCGACCTGCCGGTCTACGTCCGAGAGCAGCGGGACATTGAGGCCGTGCTTAGCGATGAAGCCCTCGTGCGAGGCGAGGTCCTGGGAGGAGATGCCCACGACGGTGGCGTCAAGCCCGGCGAAGTCTGCCGCCCGGTCGCGGTATGAGCAGAACTGTTTCGTGCAGACCATCGTGCCATCGCCCGGATAGAACAGCAGCACGACGCGCTCGCCGCGATGCTCGGAGAGCTTGAACGGGCCATCGGTGCCGGGCAACTCGAAATCGGGCGCCTGCTCGCCCACCTGCGGGGTCTTCGTCGCCATGTCGCTCGCCTTTCGATGACTTGAATGGGAGGCCGCTTCTGCCGCGATGCAGTTGTGACTCAGTCGCGGCTGCCACCCAGCATATAACGGCGCTCACAGCCCGTACGCTTCGAGCAGGTACAGCCACAGCTCGCTGCGCGTCGGGAAGCACGGCACCGCATGCCAGAGCCGCTCCAGCGGCACCTCACCGATCACCGCGATCGTGGCGGCATGGAGCGACTCCGCGACGTCGACGCCGGTGAAGGTCGCGCCGACGATCACCTTGCGGTCCTCGTCGACGACGATCCGGACGGTGCCGGGCGCGCCGTGTCCGACGAAGCTGCCGCCGGCGTTCCCCTCCGTGGGCGTATCGACCGCGCGCACGTTCAGGCCGGCCTCTTCGGCGCTCTGCAACGTGTGACCGACGGCCGCGACCTGCGGCTCGGTAAAGATCACGCGCGGGGAGAGCCGCCCGTCGGAGCATAGGACCGTCGTAGCACCCGTGCGCCCGAGGATGTGATCGGCGGCGAGGCGGGCCTGGTACTTACCCATATGGGTAAGCAGCACGCGGCCGTTCGCGTCGCCGATGACGTACAGCCACTCGTGGCCGGGCACGCGCATCTGCTCGTCGACCTCGATCGACTGGGTGGGCGGGTCCGACTTCATCAAGCCCAGCTTCTCGAGACCGAGGTCCTCGGTGTGGGGAACCCGCCCGATCGCGACCAGCAGCTCATCGCCGGTGAACGACCGGCCGTCCTCCAACTCGAGCGTGACTGGTCCCTTGCTCTGCTCGCGCTGTACCCCAGTGGCCTTCACTCCGAGTACGACCTCCGCGCTGAGAGCCTCCAGCGCATCCTTGATCTGGTCGGAGGCGAACTCCTCCTCGTTCGCGATTAGTCGGGGCAGCGCCTCGACGATCGTCACCTTCGCACCCAGCGACGCGTAGGCAGTGGCCATCTCCACGCCGACTACGCCACCGCCCAGCACGAGCAGCGAGCCGGGGATCGCTTTGGCCGTCGTCACCTCACGGTTGGTCCATGGTTGGGACTCGCGCAGACCGGAAATCGGCGGAATCGCAGCGCCGGTGCCGGTGGCGAGAATCACGGCCTTGCGTGCGCGCAGCAATTCGTCGCCGACGCGGATCTCGCGCTCGCCGACGAGGACGCCGTGGCCACGCACGAGCTCGATCGAGCGCTTTTCGATCCACGGCAGCTGGGCATCGTCGTTGAGATCGTGCACCACCTCGTCGCGGCGGCGCAGCACGGCGGCGACGTCGATCTCCCCGGCGGCAGCCTCGGCGGCGCCCGGAACGCGGCGTGCCTCGGCCAGCGCCTGGGCGGGCCGCAACAGCGCCTTTGAGGGCATACAGGCGTAAAACGAGCACTCCCCGCCGACCAGCTCGCGCTCAACCAGCGCCACCGCGAGGCCATTGTCGGCCAGGCGTCCCGCGCACACCTCGCCGACAGGTCCGGCGCCGAGGACGACCACATCGAAGTCTTTGGTGCTCACGAGCATCTCCTTGCTTGGCTCGCTGATCGCGAGCATGCCTTCGGATCCAAGCGTCAACTGACTAGGATCACATAAGTGCTCACGCTCGCCCGCTGGTCGACAACCCATCGCAAGTACGTGCTGCTCGGCTGGATCGTGCTGCTGTTCGGGGTGAATGTGATCGCACAGTCGGCTGGCACCAGCTACTCAAACAACTTCACGCTGCCCAACTCCGACGCGCAGCGCGCCGCCAACCTGCTGCAGCAGAGCTTCCCCGCACAGGCGGGAGATCGCGACACGATCGTTTACAAGGTCAGCTCTGGGACCGTGCTCGACCCGGCGGTAAAGGCGCGGGTGAGCGCGATGTTCGCCGAAGTCGCCAAGCTCCCCCACGTCGCCGCGGTGATCAGCCCCTACGCCGGCGCCGCCGCGGGCAAGTCGATCTCCGCTGACGGCCAGATCGCGTTCGCGACCGTGGTGTTCAACGAAAAAGCGAACCTCCTGCCCAAAAGCGCCGCCGAACGCGTCGTTAAGGTAGCTCGCGCCGCGGGCCGGCCGGGCCTGCAGGTGGAGCTGGGAGGGCAGGCAATCGAGGCGACCGAGCAGGCGGGCTTCGGGCTGTCCACGGCTGTCGGCCTGCTCGCGGCGATCGTCGTGCTGCTGCTGACGTTCGGCTCGGTGGTCGCGATGGGCCTGCCGATCGTGACCGCGCTGTTCGGCCTCGGCACTGGGCTCGGGACGATTGCACTGTTCACGCACGTCGTCGACACGCCCAACTTCTCTTCCGAGCTCGCCGCGATGATCGGGCTCGGCGTCGGGATCGACTACGCGCTGTTCATCCTCACCCGCTTCCGCGAGGCCTACGGCACGCCCGGGCCGACGTTCGAGAATCCACGCGAGTCCGTCGTGCAGGCGCTCGACACCGCCGGGCGCGCCGTGCTGTTCGCGGGCTGCACGGTCGTGATCGCGCTGCTCGGGATGATGCTGCTCGGGGTGGACTTCCTCTATGGCGTGGCGATCTCCGCATCAATCGGCGTGCTGCTGGTGATGCTCGCGTCGCTGACTTTGCTGCCGGCGCTGCTCACCACCTTCGGCGCCCGTGTGGCGCGGCCGAGTCGCCGGGCACGACGCCGCGCCGCCAAGGCACAGGTGGCCATGTCGGCGGAGGTGCCGGTGCAGAGCGCCGCGGGCATCGCCACGAGCCAGCCGCTCCCGGTCGCTGCCGCCACGTCCGGCGACGGCGACGGCGACGGCACGGGCATTGTCGAGGGCGGCATGTGGCTGCGCTGGAGCAAGTTCGTGCAGCGCAAACCGTGGAGCATCGCGATCGTCTCGGCGCTCGTGATGCTGGTGATCGCCGCTCCGGCAACGGCGCTGCGACTCGGCTCCAGCGACGCCTCGAACGACCCCGCGAGCCAGACGACCCATCGCGCCTACGAGCTGCTGGCGGAGGGCTTCGGCCAGGGCTTCAATGGACCGCTGCTGGTCGTGGCGAAAGTCCCGAACCCGAGCAAGGAAGCTGCAGCGCAGGGGATCTCCCGGCCGGCGGCGCCGGGTGAAGGCAAGGCTCCCGTCGAAAAGCTCCGCACGGCGATCGCCGCCACGCCCGGCGTCGTGGCCGTCGCCCCGGCAAAGCTCAACCCGGCCGGAGATGTTGCGACGATCACCGTCTACCCGCACTCCTCACCCCAGGCGTACGCGACCACCCAGCTGGTCGAACGTCTGCGCGAGACGGTCGTCCCACCACTCGTGAAGCGCACGGGGATGGCGGTCTATGTCGGCGGCGTGACCGCCGGAGCGGTCGACTTCGCCACCACACTCGGGCATAAGTTGCCGCTGTTTATCGGCGTCGTCGTGCTGCTCTCGGCTCTGCTGCTGATGGTCGTATTCCGCTCGCTCGTGATCCCGCTGCAGGCCGCCGTGATGAACCTGCTCAGCATCGGCGCCTCACTCGGCGTGATCGTGGCGATCTTCCAGTGGGGCTGGTTCGGCAGCCTGTTCGGCGTCCAGCAGGGCCCGATCGAGTCGTTTATCCCGGTGATGCTGTTCGCGATCGTGTTCGGCCTGTCGATGGACTACGAGGTGTTCCTCGTCTCGCGCATACACGAGCGCTGGGTGCGCACCGGCGATGACCAGCGCGCGGTGCAGGAGGGCCTGGCCCTGACCGGACGGGTCGTCACCGCGGCCGCCGCGATCATGGTGTGCGTGTTCCTGTCGTTCATGCTCGGCGAAGACCGGATCATCAAGGAGTTCGGGCTGAGCCTCGCCAGCGCCGTGTTCCTCGACGCGCTGGTGATCCGCTGCCTGCTGCTGCCCGCGGTGCTCACGCTCGTCGGAGCGCGCACGTGGCGGATACCCTCGTGGCTCGCCTGGCTACCGCACATCAACATCGAGGGTGGCACGATCTCCGGCACGGGGGCGGCCGAGAAGGCAGCACCGCACAGCTCACGGCGCCCGCGGCCCGAGGTCGCCACCGAGGGAGTGGACGGCTGAGCCGACTCCGCCGGGGGGCATCGGCCACGCTGGCCTGCGCGGCGCTCCTGCCGCTCTGGCCGTCCGGGCAGGCATCCGCCGCCGACGGATCTCCGCTCGCGCCTCGCCCCACGGCCGTGATCCTGTTCCTGCCCGGCGCGAGGAGCGAGCAGCTCGCGAGCGTGCCCTCGCTCTCGACGGCGATCATGAGCGCCGCACAAGGCGCCTATACGACAACCCAATTGGCGCTCGACATCACCCAGGGCTCGCGCGTCTCGACCTCGGCCTACAACCCCCAGCATCCGCCCCCCCTCGCGTTGCGACCGAGCGGCGCGGGCTCGGTGGTCGCGCAGTGGCAGGCCGCGCTGCGACGCGCGGACGGCGCTCCGCAGATCCTCGAACCGGGGCTGCTCGCCTCGCAGATCCCTGGCGGCGCGGGCTACGCGGGGATCTCCGTGGATAGCTACCTGGACGGGGTCTCGGCCGCCGACCGCAGCGGCCGGGTCGCGGCGCTGTCGCTCGGCTCGGCGATGACACTACCCGCGCGCATCGAGGCGTTGACGACGCGCAAGCAACTGGTCGTGGCCGACCTCCCCGCGGGCGCGCTCGGGTTGAGTGAGCTGCGTGCCCTGAGCGCCGCGCGGGGAGCCGAGGAGCTCGAGATTGTCGTGCAGCGCGCGCCCGACGCGCCCGGCAACGAACTGCTGTGGGTGTCCGTCGGCGGGCTTGGTGGAGGACATACGATCACCTCGCAGAGCACCAACCAGCGCGGCCTGATCTCCGCGGTCGATCTCGCGCCGACGATCCTCCGCCACCTCGGGCTGGCCATTCCAGATGAGATGCGCGGCAAGCCGATCGAGCTGGACGGCTCCTTCGACGGCGCCTACCTACGCTCGTTCAAAGGCCGCCTCAACGTCATCTACGGTCGCCGGCTGGGAGCGCTGGCCTGTCTCTTCGGCGCCTGGGCGCTGCTGATGCTCGCCGCGCTTGCGCTGCGACGCTACAGAGCCCGTGCATGGGCGGCGCGCGTGGGGGGCCTGGCGCTGCTGTGGACGCCGATGGCGGTGCTCGTCCCGGCGGCGTTCGCGCCCGGGCGAGGGGTCGAAGACGCGCTGCTCGTGCTGATCTGCTTCGCCCTCGGAGCAACCTGCGACCGGCTGCTGGCATGGCCGCGCGCGCCACTCGCGCCAGCGGTCGTCGCGATCGTAGCGCTGACCGTCGACGCGCTCGCCGGTACACAGCTGCTCGCGCGCTCGCTGCTCGGACCCAACCCGGAGCTCGGCGTGCGCTTCTACGGGATCGGCAACGAGCTCAAGTCAGGCCTCGCCGTGCTCGTGTTCGCCGCGGTGGCCGCCGCCCTATACCACGCCGTGCGTGGCCGCCGGGCTGCCACGACGATGGCCGTGTGCGGGATCGTGCTCGCGGTGATCGAGGGCTCGGCGCGGATCGGGGCCGGTGTCGGCGGCGTGATCCTCGTGAGCGCCGGCACGGCCGTCGCCACTGTCCTGCTGCTGCCCGGCCGGCTCACCCGTCGTCGGGGGCTGATCGTGCTGATCAGCCCGGTTGTGGGTCTGGTGGCACTAGCGGCGCTCGACCTCACCACCGCGCACGGCGCCGGCCACTACACAGGCAGTATCCTCCACGCGCATTCGGCCGGCGAAATACGCGACATCATCGTCCGCCGCTACACCGCCGCCTATGACGAGCTCATTCACGGGGCGATGCCGTTCGCTACGGCGCTCGCGCTGGTGGTGTCAGCGCTTGGCGTACGCCACCACCGACGTCTGCTCGCGTCCGTCGACTGCGACCCCGGATGGCTGGCCGCGTTCGCCGGCGGTCTGACCGCGGGCGTGATCGGAGCCCTCTCCGAGGACTCCGGCCCGGTGTTGCTCGTGGTCGCCGTCGGTGTGCTCGGCTGCGTGCTGAGTTATTTGTGGGGCCGGCCGGGGGACGAGGTCAGGCAGCACAATCCTGACATGAGCCGTGCAACACGATCTCGTGCTCGGACACATTCAGCGGGACCCGTTCGCTGAGCGTCTCGATCGCGCTCTCGATCGCCTTGTCGGAGAAGGGCATCACCACGCCACACTCGTCGCAGACGAGATGGTGGTGGTGCTCCTCGTGCTCGCACACGCGCTCGTAGCGGACCATCGCCTGACCGGTCTCCACCCGCTGCACGAGGCGCAGACGCTCGAGCTCCTCGAGGATCCGGTAGACACTCGCACGGCTCACCCGGCGTCGCGCTTCCCCTCCCCGCAGCGCGTCCTCGATCTCGACCGCCGTCAGGGCGCACCGCTGGCTGTCGAGTAGCTCGACCACCGCGCGGCGCGCGCCGCCGCGCTTGTGCCCGGCCGCGGCGAGCGTCGCCTCGGCGCGCTGCATCCAGCTGTCGATGGCGGCATGGGTGCTCATGCCACGATGGTAGAGACGTAGTAGATGCCGACGGCGAGCGTCACGATCGCCGTGCTCGGCGGCAAGCCCGGCACGGCGTAGCCGAGCGCCAGGCCGGCCCACATCGCCGCCACCGCGACTAGCCCCGCGAGCGCGATCCCCGCGTACGGATTTCCCGCGAGCCTATGCGCGGCCGCGGCCGGGGCGGCGAGCAGCCCGAGCAGCAGCAGCGCACCCACGGCCTGGGTCGCCTCGGCGGCAACGACCCCCAGCAGCATCACGAAGCCGATGCCGAGCAGCCTTGTCGGCACGCCCCGTGCCCCGGCCACGTCCGGAGAAATCGAAGCGAACAGCAGTGGGCGGGCGATCAGGAGCGTCATCAACACCGCCGCGAGGCCGATCACAGCCGCCAGGCGCGCTTCGCCCGAGCCCAGGCCGAAGATCGAGCCGAACAGGGTATGCGCGGCCTGGATGCCCGAGCCGCCGCCGGAGCTCGTGCTGAACAGCGTCAGGAAGAACACGCCCAGGCCGAGCACGAACGTGAACACGGCTCCGATCGCCGTGTCGCCGGCCGGCGCTGCCCCCGCCGTCCCACGGCCGCCGGCGAACGAGCGCTGGCCGAGCAGGCCGATTCCAGCGCCGACCGCGATCGTCGCCCCGAACAGGCCGATACGCTCGTCCACACCCGCGGCGGCGGCGGCCAACGCCCCCGGGAACGCGACGTGACTGAGCGCGTCGCCGGCGAACACCTGGCCGCGCAACACGACGAACCAGCCGCTCACCCCGCAGGCCAGTGCGATGAACGTGCCGGCGAGCAAGGCATTGCGCATGAATTCCTGAGAGAACATCAGGCGATCACACCCTCGGCAGGTGGCTCGGACATTTGGATCTCCCTCCACGCCGTGCTTCTCACCCACGCCCCGATCTGTACGCCGACATAGATCGCGAACGAGATCGTCGTCACGAAGAACCCCGCCGGGTAGATGGAGAAGTATGCGATCCCCAACCCCATCCACACGACCACGAGGCCGATCGCGACCGTCAGCGCAAGGCTCAGCCCCGGGCGCGCGGTGATTGCCTGGGCGCTCGCCGCCGGCATCAAGAGCAGCGCGAAAACGAGCAAGACCCCCGTGATCTGACTCGTTGCCGCCACCGCCAGGCCAAGCAGCAGGAGGAACACGATCCCCAGCACCCGTACCGGCACGCCCCTCGCACTCGCCACGTCAGCATCGACGGAGGCGAACAGCAGCGGGCGACCCAGCACAGCGAGGGCCGCCACCGCGACGACCGCGACTCCCACCAGAACCAGCATCTGGCTGTCGGAGATGCCGAGGAACGTGCCGAACAGCAGGTTGTCCAGGTCGCCGAGCACACCTCCGTACAAGCTCACGAACAGAAAGCCCAGCCCGAGCGCGAGCGCCTGGACGGAGCCGATCACCGCCGACTGCTCGCTCCACGACCGTCCCCGCCCCCCGGAGAACCGGCCGATCACCAGCCCCCCGACTATGCAGAACACGAAGTAGCCCCATGTGGCAGCCACGCCGATCAGTGCAGCGCCGGCCGCGCCGGGGAAGGCCATCATCGACAGCGTATGCCCAGCAAATGTCTCGCTGCGCAGAACCATGAACCAGCCCAGCAGCCCGGCCATCACCGCGACTACGCTGCCGGCGATCAGCGCGTTGACCATGAAGTGGTATTCGAGCACCTCGCTCACGTCGCGCGCCAGGTTCCAAGTCAGATGCGGATCAGTGCCCATGCTCGTCTCCCTGCCCTCCGTGGTCGTGGCCATGCCGATCGTGGTGGTGCGCCGGCGCCTCAGGTTGCCCCACGACGACCAGCCGCCCATCGCTGGCCTTCAACACCTCTACGGGTAGTCCGTAAAGCCCCGTCAGCGTCTCCCCCGTAATCACTTCCTCCACGGTCCCCGCGACCGCGTGCCCGCCGGCCAGGTAAACCACCCTGTCCAGGTAGGGCAGCAAAGGATTCACGTCGTGGGCGACGAGCAGGACGGCCACGCCCTCTCCTTTACAGATCTCGTGCACGAGCGCGGCCACAACCGCCTGGTTGGGCAGGTCGAGGCTATCCAACGGCTCGTCAAGTAACAGCAGCTTCGGGCGCCGCACGAGCGCCTGGGCGATCAGCAGCCTTTGCTGCTCTCCCCCCGACAGCTCCCCGATCGGGCGATCCGCGTACTCGCGCGCGCCGACCAGCTCGATCACCTCCTCGATCCGCTGCCTGGCCCGTCTCCTGCTTGAGTCAGGCCCCGCGGACGCAAACGGCAGCGGCAGGCCCCAGCGGTCGCCGTCGAGTCCCAGCCGCACCACGTCTGAGCCACGCAGCCGCGTGCCCGAGTCAAACGAGCGCCGCTGCGGTAGATACCCGATCCCCGCGTTCTCGCGCCCTGCCGGTCCACCCAGCACGCTCACCTCTCCAGCCGCCAGCGGCAGCGTGCCGAGCACCGTCTTCAGCAGCGTCGACTTACCCGATCCGTTCGCGCCGAGCACCGCGACGAACTCGCCATCGCGCACGGCGACGTCCACCCCGCTCCAGATCGTCCTTCCCCCCAGACGGACCGCCGCGCCGCTCAACTCGACCGCCGACATCTACCGGCCCGTCGCCTCTCCCAGCGCCTTCAGCAGCCCTTCCAACTCCGCCACCTGCCACTGCTCGAACGTGTCGCCCGCCGGGTCGAGCGTCTCCGTGACCGTCGCGATCGGGATTCCCTTTGCTTTCGCAAGTTCGTTCACGCGCTGCACGTCGGGCGTCACGTTCTGGCTGTTGAACACCCACACCTCGATCTGCCGGTCTTCCGCCTGACGGTCAACGGTTTCCTTGTCTTCCGCAGTCACGTCCGTGCCCTCGGCGACCGCCTTCGCGAAGCTGTACGGGGTCAGCAACCTCAGGTGAAGGTTTTCGCCGAGGGGCCGGAAGATGCTCTCGCTGTAGCCCACAGGCATGCCCGCATACCTTTCCCTGATCTCCGTGCGCAGTTGGTCGTACCGCGCAAGGTCTACGGTCTCGAACGTGCGCTCGCGCTGCGCGTAGTACGCGGCGCCGGCCGGATCGAGCCGGTCGTAATCGGCGACGACCTGCGCGATCACCTTCTGCACACTGGCGGGCGAGTACCACTGGTGCGGGTTATCGCCTTCCTTCAGCCCGAGCAACTTCCCGACGTTCAGCACCGTGCGCCCCACCGACGGACTGGCGGCAAGCAGCTTCGGCGCCCAGTTGTCGTAGCCGATCCCGTTCACGATCGCGAGCTTCGCCCCAGCGATCGTGCGCGCGTCCTTGGCGGATGGTTCGTAGCTGTGGGGATCGGTGCTCGGGTTGACGATAATGCTGCTCACCTGTACCCGGTTCCCACCGAGCTGCGCGGCGATGCTGCCCCAGAAGTTCTCCGCCGCGACGACCTGCAGCCGCCCACCCGTCGCCGCGCCGCCACCCGGATCGCTCTTGTCACAACCCGCCACGCACGCGGCCCCCAACACGAGGATCACCACCAACAAGGTACGTGGACGCCTGTTCGCAAGCAGATTCCTCATCGAGCGGGAGCTCCTCTCCGACTGCTTTGACCTCATCACGCATGGCAAGCTATCATAAGACTGAGTCTTATTCTTGGACTGAGGGAGACGGCAACGTTCGTCCGCCCTCTAGGAGGGGGAGATCGGGGGCGACGGTCGGAGAGGGGTTACTGGG
Organism: uncultured Solirubrobacterales bacterium; assembly: GCA_963813745.1. Taxonomy (GTDB): domain Bacteria; phylum Actinomycetota; class Thermoleophilia; order Solirubrobacterales; family Solirubrobacteraceae; genus Palsa-744. Next base: position 81,644 of record CAWEZW010000009.1, on the reverse strand, counting down.
AAGGCTGACTCTGCGTCGGAGGGGGCGTGTCGCCGCCCTCTTCGCTGAGCTTCCTACGGCGATCCACGAGCAAGACAGCCGCGACCACGACGATCACGAGCACGAGGATTCCGCCCGCGACGTAGCGCAGGGTGTGATGCACGGGTTTCGCGGCGGCTTTCGGTTTGGCCACGGCGACCGCCACGGGCGTGCCATCCGCGCGCGCCAACGCTACGAACTGCGCTTCTTCGCCGGCGGCGTAGACAACGGTCATGTGCCGCCCGTCGTTCAGCGAAACGTGCACGTGCCCCGGGGCGGGCGTCGGGTGGAAGGTCAACGCGTGGACTTCGTGGTGGTGCAGTTGCACCGTCAGCGTGGACGTACTCTCGGGCTGGAAGTGGATCACGGTCGCTGCGCTCGCGCCGGCGGCGCTCAGGGCCAGTGTCAGCGCCACGGCCAACAGGGCGAGGTGGGGGGCTCTCATCGATCTACTCACGCGCGGAAGCCTATCGGCTCACTTGCGCGCCTGGCGCGCCGTCTTGACCCGCTCAGTCTTCCCCAGCTCGACCTTGCGCATCCTCACGTTCTCCGGCGTGACCTCCACGCACTCGTCCTCGCGCACGAACTCGAGCGCCTCGTCGAGGGTCAGTTTGCGGTGAGCGTCGAGGCGTACGAGCACGTCGGAGGTCGAGGAGCGCATGTTCGTCAGGTGCTTCTCCTTCACCGGGTTCACATCGAGATCCTCCGAGCGCGCGTTCTCGCCGATGATCATCCCCTCGTAGACCTCCTCGCCCGGACCGACGAACAGCGAGCCCCGCTCCTGCAACGTGAACAGCGAAAAGGTCACCGTCTGCCCGCGGCGGTCGGCCACGAGCACGCCGCTCTGGCGCGTCAACAGCTCGCCCGCCCACGGCTCCCAGCGGTCGAACACGTGGTGCATGATCCCCGTCCCGCGCGTCTCGGTCAGGAACTCCGTGCGAAAGCCGATCAACCCGCGCGCGGGCACCAGGTACTCCAGCCGCACCCAGCCCGTGCCGTGGTTGATCATGTGCTCCATCCGGCCTTTTCTTGCGGCCAGCAGCTGCGTGACGGTGCCGACGTGCTCCTCGGGCACGTCGACCGACAGGCGCTCGACGGGCTCGTTGCGCTTGCCATCGATCTCGTGCTCGACCACGTGCGGCTGCCCGACGGTGAGCTCGAAGCCCTCGCGGCGCATGATCTCGACCAACACCGCCAACTGCAGCTCACCCCGGCCCTGCACCTCATACGTGTCCGGCCTTGCCGTCTCCTGTACGCGCAGCGAAACGTTGCCGACGAGCTCCTGCTTCAACCGCGCCTCGATCTGCCGCGCCGTCAGCTTGCTCCCGTCTTTCCCCGCCAGCGGCGATGTGTTCGCGCCGATCGTGATCGACATCGCCGGTTCGTCGACCGTGATCACCGGCAGCGGCCGCGGGTCGTCCGGGTCGGCCAGCGTCTCGCCAATCGTCACCTCGGCGATCCCGGCCACGGCGATGATCTCGCCCGGCCCCGCTTCCTCGGCGTCGACGCGGTCGAGCGCATCGGTCACGTACAGCTCCGCCACCTGCGCTTTCTGGATCGTCCCGTCGGCGCGGCACCACGCGATCTGCTGGCCCTTTCTTATATTCCCGTGCCTGACACGGCAGAGCGCGAGGCGGCCGACATAGGGCGAGGCGTCGAGGTTCGTCACGAGCGCCTGCAGCGGGTGCTCGGGGTCGTACAGCGGCGCCGGTATACGCTCCAGCAAGAGGTCCAGCAGTGGTGCGAGATCCTTCTCTTGTATGGCATCCCCACCCACCCTGCCCGGGTCGTACTCCAGCGAGGCGACCCCCGCCTTCGCGTTGCAGTAGACGATCGGGAAGTCGATCTGCTGCTCGTCGGCGTCGAGGTCGAGGAACAGCTCGTACACCTCATCCACGACCTCCGCGACGCGCGCGTCGGGCCGATCGACCTTGTTGATCACGAGGATCACCGGAAGCTTCGCCTCCAGCGCCTTGCGCAGCACAAAGCGCGTCTGCGGCAGCGGCCCCTCTGACGCGTCCACGAGCAGCAGCACCCCGTCGACCATCGTCAACCCGCGCTCCACCTCGCCGCCGAAGTCCGCGTGCCCGGGCGTGTCGATGATGTTCAGCTTCACATCCCTGTAGCGCAGTGAAGTGTTCTTCGCGAGGATCGTGATCCCCTTCTCACGCTCCAAGTCCATCGAGTCAAGCACCCGCGTCGCCACGTCCTGGCCGACCCTGAACGCGCCCGACTGCCACAGCATCGCGTCGACCAGCGTCGTCTTGCCGTGGTCGACGTGCGCGACGATCGCCACGTTTCGTATGTCATCTCTGGGTACGAGCACGGCCCGACAGGCTAGCGGCCGGGCAAAGGCGTCCTATGAAATGGCCGCTGGGCGCCCCCCCGGCGGGGTGAGGACACCTGACGGCATGACCGCCGAAGGCGAACCGAGTTCGCCGCCCTGGCCGCCCTGGATGATCGTGTCGGCGTGGAGGTCTTGCACGTCGATCGAACGCAGGAACCTCAGCGTCTCCTCGTCTTCGACGCCCTCGGCGATCACGAACGAGCCGGTCTGGCGGGCGAACGTCGCCATCGCCAGCAGCACCGCGCGGGCGCTCGGATCGGTCGGGGCGGCGATCACGATCGAGGGGTCGAGCTTGACGAACTCGGCCTCGACCTTGCGCAGCATCTCCAAGCCCGAGTTGCCCGTGCCGACGTTGTCCAATGCGATCTGAAACCCCTGCTTGCGCAGCCGCTGCAGGCACTTGACAACAGCCGCGGTACGCCCGCCGAAACGCTCGGTGACCTCGATCACGACCTGCGACGGCGAGCACCCGGCCCCTTGCACCGCCAAGCGGACCCAGTCATTGCGCGCGGAATCGAGGTCGAGCGTGTGGGGCGAGAGGTTGATGAACAGCAGCACGCCGTCCCGCAGCTCCGGTACAGCGCGCAGAGCGCTCTTCACGCAGAGCACGTCGAGCTGGTGGACACGCCCGAGCTGCTCGGCAACGTCGAACGCCTCCGCCGACCCGGACAGCCCGTAGGCGGGGTCGGGACGCATCAGCGCCTCCACCCCGAGCAGGGTCTCCGCCGCGAAGTCCCAGATCGGCTGGAACACGGTCGTCAAGCCTCCCTCATCGATCAGCGCGCGAACGGCTTCCTTCTTCGCGGTGCTGGTCACGACCACGCGCTCGCGGATGTCATCGAAGTGCGCGCTGCGGTGACCGCCCTGGCGCTTGGCCTCGTACAGCGCGGCGTCGGCCTCGGCGCGCAACGTGTCGGCCCGGCCCGCCGCAGGCGATTCCCGGCCCACTGCAGGCGATTCCAGTCCCCCGGAGCGCAGGGCGCTCACGCCGACGCTGACCTCGATGCCGGCCTCGGTGAAGCTGCGGCTCAGCCGGCACGCGAGCGTGCGGGCGCCGTCAGAGTCCGTGTGCGCCAAGAGCAGCGCGAACTCATCGCCCCCGATCCGGTAGGGGCGGTCTCCGGGCCTGGCCTCGCGCAGCACCTCGGCCACATGCCTCAGCACCGAATCGCCATGCGGATGGCCGTGATGGTCGTTGATGAACTTGAAGTCGTCGACGTCGAGGACGACCAACGCCAAAGGGTCCTGGTAGCGAGCCGCGGAGGCGACCGCCTGGGGGAGCTCGTCCTGGAAGGCGCGCTGGTTGGGCAGGTCGGTCAGCCCATCGCGCGTGGCGCGCTGCAGAGCCCGACGGTGGTCGCGCATCAACGCGCGCCCACCGACCACGTAGAAGACGGCGCCACCACCGAACAGCGCGAGCAACCCAACCAGCAACAGCACCATCCGCATGTCGTGCAGCTGCGCGTCGTAGGTGCGGTGGTCGTATGTGACCTCGTAGGCGTAGCGACCGCCCGATAGGTTGACGGGCGTGACGAACTCGAAGTTCTTGCGGTCTTTGGTGTGGTCATCCTCGCGGCCGGCGTAGGACGTCCCGTGCTCCAGCGCCGCGTCGATCCGGGGGTCGGCGTCTTCGCTCCCGACCAACCGAGCCTCGCCCGCGGCGACGATCACGTGCCGCTGGTCGATCAGGACCGCCTCCAGCGTGCCGGGGCGCCGCGCGATCGCATCGAGCAGCCGATCGACCTGAACGATCGCGTCCGCCGGTGAGGCTGCCCGGCCGGCCACGTCTTCGAAGCCTCTCGCGTCCGCCCGCTGGGCGGCAGCGTAGTTTTCGATCTGCCTGTGCTCCAGGTTGCGATCGATTAGCACATAGCCGACGACGCCGATCAGCGCGAAGGTGAGCGCGACCGCCGCGAACAGGCGGGCGCCAAAGCCAAAAGCCGAGTCGTTCTCTCGCGCGCGCAGACGCGCGTGCGCCAAGCGTCGCGGGTACAGCGCGCGGCGCAGCCGAGGCCCAAACCCCGGTGCGGCGGGTGCCGTCAAGTTGTCCATATTGAACACCTGAGCTATATCGGCACAAACCTGCTTCCGATGAACGTACTTATGTCCGGGGCTTCATGGCTATGCCCGACGGAGCTCGACCGCAGTCGCGTCGTGGACGCCAACGACCGCGTGCGCACGATTCGCCGCGTCGGCTCACTGGCGATCGGTATCGCACTCGTGATCTCCGCACCGTGGATCGGCTGGTGGACGCTGATCCTGTTTGCACTATCGGCGCTCAACTTCTGGCACGTCGACCGCACGATCGCAAAGAGTGCCAATCCGGAGCGTGTGAGCGCGATTGCGATCGTGATCACGATGCTCATAATCGGCGCGGGAATCGCGCTCAGCGGAGGCCCGCGCAGCCCGGTGCTGGCCTGGATGGTGCTGCCCGCGGGCATGGTCGCCGCGCGCTTTCGCCCCCGGGTCGTGATTGCGGCGCTCGTGCTGACGATCGTCATCACGCTCGCCGCCTCAGTCGGCGTGCACCCGCAGTGGGCACTCGAGGATCCCGTGCCGCTGATCGCCGTGCTCGCGCTGCTGACGGGGGTCGTCTCGATCGTCTGGGCACTGCAGGCGGCCGAGCTGCATCACCGCGATGAGGCGATCCTCGATCCCCTCACGGGCCTGCTCAACCGCCACGCGCTCGTGCCGCGCTTCCTGGAGATCTCCCATCAGGCGCGGCTGACCGGCCAGCCCGTATGCCTGGTGCTGTGCGATGTCGACTGCTTCAAGGAGATCAACGACCAGCACGGCCACGACTGCGGCGACGCGGTCCTGCGCGACATCGCCTATGAGCTGCGCAAGCGGCTGCGCTCGTTCGAGCTCGTATACCGATTGGGCGGCGAGGAGTTCCTGACCGTGCTCCCCGGCATCGGCCTGCGGGCCGGGCAGGAAGTCGCCGAGCGCCTGCGCGAGGCCGTCGAGCAGACGCGGCCGACGGACATCCCGATCACGATCTCCCTCGGCGTGAGCGCCGCGCGCGGCGCTCAGGTCGACTACGACTCGCTGTTCAAGGCGGCGGACGAGGCCCTGTACGAGGCCAAGCGCACAGGCCGCAACCGCGTGGTGGCCGCGCCGGAACCGTCGCGCATCGAGACCGAGAAGCCGGCCGAGACGCCGAGCCTCGCCTTGGCGCCACAACTCGTCGGGTAGCCCGCCGCGTCCTTGCACACCTACAGCAGGTAGCGCGCGAAGTCCGCGACCGGCGCCCGCTCGGGCACACGCTGCTCCTGGCGGGGGCGGCCGAGATGCAGCAGCCCGATCGGCCGCTCGGCCGCGTCGAGCACCAGCGCCTCCCGACCAGCGGGCGAGTCCAGCAGCGGCACGCTGCGCCAGTAGGAGGCGAGACCGCGGCCGTGCGCGGCGAGCAACACCAGGTACGCGGCGACCGCGCTCGCGAGCAGGTCGTCGGCCTGCTGGGCCTCGTCGCCCATGCGCAGGACCGACGCGACGACGAGCGTCGGGGCGCGATCGAGCTTGCTTCCAGAGCCGGGGGAGAGCTCCTCGGCAAGCTGCTTCAGCCGCGCAAGCGTCCGCGGTCCCAAAACCCGAAAGCGCCAGGGGTTTGTCAAATTGTGGTTCGGCGCCCAGCGTGCCAGCTCGAACAGCTCTTCCAACACCTCAGGCGCGACCGGGTCGGGGCCAAACGCCTTGTGTGTGCGCCGGGTGTGGATCGCCTGCTCGAGCTCCATGCCGAGTCAGCCTAGAAGGTGAGGCCATGCCCGCGCGAAAAACGCCGCCGCGACGGAGGCGAGTCGCAGGTGCGCTCAGGCAGGCGTTTCGACGGGCAGGCCGACCAGCTGGGCGCTGTGCTCCCACAGGCCCTCGGCGAGGATCTCATCCCGCGCCTGGCCGCTGGGCTGCAGCACCTTCTCGTCCTGGACGTACTCGCCGGTGAGCCCGGCGGCTTCGTCTGAGAGCGAGAGCCAGACCAGTGAGTCAGGTGAAGGAAAGAGGGGCCACGCAAAAGAAAACTAGAGCCTTTCGAAGCTATCATACGTACAGTACAATTAATTTTTAGAGTTGTATGAGCGGGCGCCACGGCTGGGAGAGCGGAAGAAGGGCGAGCCGAGCGTCGTGAGGACCTTCCAGATCCCGTTGTCGTTCTTGCCGAAGCCGGTGCGCACGACGCCGGGATGAAAGCAGTTGGCATGCAGCTCCGGCGCGTCTGGCCAGCTCGCGCGTGAAGAGGATGTTGCAGAGCTTCGCCGTTCCGTACACGCGCATCGCCGCGTAGGACTTCTCCGACTGCAGGTCGTCGAGATCCAGGCGCCCAGACTTGTGGGCGTCGGAGGCCGTGGTTACGACGTGGCCACCCGCCAGGCGATCGCGCAGCAGGTTGGTGAGCAGGAACGGCGACAGATGGTCCAGGGCGAAGGTCTGCTCGAAGCCCTCCTCGGTCAGCTTGCGCGAGGCGAACAGCGCCCCGGCGTTGTTGGCCAGGACATCGATGTGCTCGTATCGCTCGCTGACCTCCGCCGCGAGCGTGCGAACATCGGCCATCAGCATCAAGTCGGCGACGTGCTCGTGGACCGGCGCGCCCCCGCCGGCCGCCCTGGCCTCCCGCGCGACGGCTGTAACGCGCTCGGCGTCGCGGCCGACGAGGGCCACCTCGGCGCCTTCCTTGGCGAGCTGGACCGCGGCGGCCTGGCCGATCCCGCGCGTGGCGCCGGTGAGTAGGACGAAGGTCATCTCAGCGGACTCTACATCCGTAAACGGCTATCCGCTACCGGCGGACTCAAGCGTAATCACGCGGTGGCTGACGCCTCGGCCGCTCAGCGTCACGTCGAGCGGTCCGCCGCCGAGACGGGACAGCAGCGCGCGGTTCTGGGGGGAGAGCGCTGAGCGGACCGAGACGTTCGCTCCAGGCGCGATCGCGAAGTCCACGTTGGCGAGCGTCACCTTGCGGGTGCGCCTGGATACGACCTGCCTGCTGCCGCCGCGCCGCGCGATGAGCTCCACTCGCACCGTCACGGTCGCCTCGGCTTCGCCGCTGCAGACCCCTCCCTCGCCGTCGCAGCTGAGCACGAGCGCGAGGGCGCCACTTCCGAGACGGACCGAGCGACTGCCGGCGATGCCGGGGAGGGTGGGCGCCGCGACGGTATCGGCCGGCAGCGATGCCGAGGCGGGCGGAGCGCTGGCGAGCGCCTGCGCCCACCCCCTCACCCAGGCGGAGATCGCGTCGACGCGCGTGAACACGGAGGGGCTGGTGGTGGCGCATTCGTTGTACACGTGGCTCGCAACGCCGATCTGCACCATGCCTCCGAGCGCCGATGGTTCTGTCACGAGCAGCGGGCCACCGCTGTCCCCGTTGCACGCACCCGTCTGGCGGGCAGGCGGGTCGATCGCGCAGACCTCGCTCGCCGGGCTGAACTGGGACGCTTCGCGTTCGCACGATTCCGGGCGCTGCACGACGGTCCGCGCCGATTGCAGCCGTTCGACCGGGGTGTCCTGCTGGGAGTACGTCTTACCCCATCCAGCGAGCAGCGCCCCTGTCCCTCCATGCGGCGTCGCCGCGAGCGTGACGGCCGGCGCCGTGGTGGGAGTGGATAGCTGCAGCAACGCGATGTCGCCGACGTCCGTATGGCGATCGAAGCAGGGACAAGGGATCACCCTGGTGACATTTGACACCTGTTTTTCGGTTTCAGGAGCGGCCCAGTCCACGTTGCCGGTTAGGACCCGGTAGCCCAAGGCTTCGTTCACGACACCGCTCTGCACGTCCTCGGCGCAATGACCGGCCGTCAGGACCAGATTCGGCGCAACGACCGTCCCGGAGCACTGCCCGACCTCGTCGCCGCGCAGGTCGAGAACGTAGGCCATCCACGGGAACGTGCCGGGTTCCGCGGGCTGACCGCCAACGACCGCCGCATGCGCGCGCTGGCGCCGCAGCGCACGGGATGCTCCGCTCGCCGCACCGGCGGCCGACGGCACCGCGATCGTGGCCACGAGGACAGCGCAGGCCAGAACGGCACGCGCGCCGATACCCCACCCGGTCGCCGCGGAGAAGCACGCAGACGACCGCTCGAGCCGGGAAATCACCCAACCAATATCGGCACTAACCTTTGGTGGCTGAAATGCGTCCCATGGTCGGCCTCGAGGCCATATCGCTGCTCAGAGCATGCTGGTTGCATCGACCACGCAGAACTCGGGCTCGCCATCCAGCGCGGCGAGCGCGCGCATGCCCGACGAGTCGTAGCGCTGGACGAAGTCCCAGTCGCCGATCAGGTACAGGTGGCGCTTGGTACGGGTCAGCGCGACGTTGAGCAGCTTCGCGGCGGCCACCTGGCGCTCTGTGCCGTGGAGGTCTGCGACCCCCGCCCAGCGTGGCTGATCGTCCTGCATGAGATCGACGATCACCGTGTCGAACTCGCGGCCCTGGAAGCGATGCGCGGTACCACAGGCCACCCCGAGCCCTTCCCGGGCGGAGCGCCTTGCGGCGCGATTAGCGTGCGCACGGTAGGGGCAGACCATGCCGGTGTCCTTTGCGGGCGTGTCCGGGTCCAGGGCAACGACGGTGAGCAGGTCTAGCCCCAATACCGTTTCCTTAGGCGGCTAGGATGGTGATGGCGTCGGTGGGTGGCTTGCTCGGTTTGGGTGGGTCGCGGTGTTCTGGTCGCTTGACGGGCCAGTTGCTCATCTTGCGCTTGATCACGCGTGGGTTGGACCTGAGCCGGCGCGGTCCGAGTCGCTCGGCGAGGATCTCGGTGATCGCCTGCTCATGCGCGGCGGTGATCGTGAGGGGGGGAAAATCCCGGCTGGGTGCGGGTGCTGCGGCGGGCGGCCCGGAGGGTGCGGGTGAACGATAATCGGTCGGGATCGACCTCGCCGGTCCGTGCGGCGTCGTGCATCAGCGTGCGGATCGCGTAGTGCGTGCACAGATATCCGTAGGCCTCTTGGTAGACGCCGTCGGGTGCCTTGGAGCGCAGCACCACCCTCGGGCCTCGCTGGTGGACCTTGAGCTCGTCGAGCGCGTTCTCGATCTCCCAGCGCTCGTGGTAGAGCACACCGAGCTCGCCAGCGGGCGCCCGGTCGGGCTCGAGGATCGTCGTCAGCAGCCGGTAGCGCTGCTCAGGGTCGCTGAGGCCGTCATCGAACTGGTACTCGACGACGCGGACCCGCTCACCGTCGCGCTGAGCGCGCTGATCGGGCTGGTTGGCGTAGATCCGCGTCACATACGAGCCGTCTGTGAGCTGCTCCTCGCGCGGCAGGAGCATGTTCCGCTGCACCCGCCAGAGCAGCTGCGCCCCGGTCTGGCGGGCGTTCTTGAAGCGCTCGAAGCTGTAGAACCCGCGGTCGGCGAGGCACAGCATCCCGGCACTCAGCCCGCCGAGCAACTCGTCAGCAAGCGCGTTCTCGGAACTGCTCAACGGCCCCATCGCTGCCGCGCAGATCGCGTGCGTACCGGTCTCCGAGAGCGCCACGAGCCGCAACTGCGGGAACGCCCCTCCTCCCTCACGCCGCGAGGATCCCGGCCTCCCGAACTCCCGCTCGTTCACCACAGTGTCCGCGACGTCCAAGCACGTGCCATCCAAGCTCATCAGCCGCCACTGCCGGTAGAACGCCCCGACCGTCCGCTCATCAGCCAACGGTCGAGCGACCGCCTCAAACAACAGCCGCAGCGGCTCACGCCCCAACCGCGAACGCGCCTTGAAGATCGACCCCTTCGCCGGCACCTCCCACACCTGCCGCCACCCCGACGCCCACGCCAGCCCCTCCACCAACGCACGCATCACCTCCTCATAGGAAGCATCCGAGAACAGCGCCATCGCCAACACGTAGTACACAACCACGCGCGCCGGCAACAGCCGATGGCGCTGCTCCACCCGCCCCGCCTCCAGCACAACCCGATCCACCAACTCCGGCGGGAACACCCGCGTCAAAACACCAATCGAAATGTGATCAGACAACCGCTGATCAGTCTCCGGCTTAACCCAACCAGACCGAGGCACCCAACAACCATAACCACCACACCAGACACTAAGGAAACGGTATTGGGTCTAGACCGAGCTGATACCACCACGAGCCTCCTTCAGGGACCAGGCGCTTGCCCGGGTGCCGGGAGGTATCGATCAGCGTCACGACCGGCCCCTCTGTCTTGGGGGTGTCGTGATGGCTCTCGAGCAGCCCGTCATAACAGAACGCGTTTACGGTCTTTGCGATCAGCGGCGGGTAGCGGTACTGGGTGCTCAGCGCAACGCAGCGGGGATGGCGCTCGGCGCTCTCGCGGTCGTGGATGCCGGCCAGGTAGAACATGTCGCGCTTTTGCCAGTCGGCGATCGAGCGATCCTGCTCTGTCGGCGTGTCCCGCGCGTCTGCGATCGGCGCGTTCTGTAGGAAATCGCCGACGAGCGCGACCGTACGGTTCGCGCGCGAACCCGCATACACGACGTACGCGGGCTCGATACTCGCGACCTCATCCAGGATCACCACATCAAAACGCCGCTCAAGCAGCGCGGATCCCATCGACAGCGCCGCCAGCGTGCACGCTATGACCGGGGCCTCAGCGAGCAACCGTGCGCGTTCGCGCGCGAGATCGTCACGCAACCGCGCCTGCTCACGCTCGATCTTCTCGAGCTCCTGCTCCAGCACGACGACGCGCTCGTTCAGAGCATCCCGCTCGGCGATCTGCTCGAGCCAACCTTCACGCTGCGCTGTCGCGAGCAGCGCATCCGGGTCTGAAACGTTCGCCGCGATCTCCTGAAGCTCCCCCAAGCTCTCGCGCAGCTCCTCGCGCTCGAAGCGCTCCACCTCAGCATCCTCTGCCAGCTCGTCCGCCTGGCGGGTTTCGCGCAGCGCGCGCTCCTGGCGCTCAATCAGCTGCTGAAGCACTGCCTCCAACTCAGCGGTTTCGGCGCCCCGCGCGCGGCGCTTCTCGGTACACGCCTCGTGCAACGCTTGGGCGTCCTCGACCACGGCCTGCGCCTCTGCGAGCTGGGCTTCGAGCTCCACGACCGATCGCTCCCGCCGCTCGCGCACGAACGCCAATACGCGCGCCACGCCCTGCCCCACGTCTTGGCGAGCACCATCCAAGTGCTCCCGGAGCCCGTCATAGTCACGTTCGCGTGCACGCACCGTGACGATCGCCGCTTGTGCCGCACGCGCCGCATCATCCCGCGCGTGGCGAGCGCGCGCCAGGCGTGCTTGCGCGCTATCGGACTCATCAGGACCGACGGGGCTCTCGACGGCAGCTCCCCTGTGCTTTACCTCGCGCTCCCGCAGGTCCAGCAATCGCTCGTCGATCGCATCGATCTCCGCTTGCAGCTGCGCGCTCTCCTGTTGCGCGGCGAGAGCGCGCTGAGCATCCGCGAGGCCGCTTACATCGACACCCACCAGATCCTCGATCGCCACGGCCAGCGCCGTCCTTGCCTCAGCCTCCCGGTTCGCCTTCCTGCGCTTATCGAGATCGGCCTGCCGCGCCTTGCTCCCAGTCAACTCCGCCACCGCCTGGTCCAGCAGCAAGCAGGGATGCGCGACCACCTTCGCAGAGACCTTCTCCAACGTGCTCGGGCTTGCAATCCGGATCACATCCCCACACGACCAGCCCGCATCCTCCCGCGAAGCCGGCCCGATCAAGCCCTCGAGCACGTTGTCAACCGCCACATGCGTGTGCGAGGCGAGGAGCACTGAACGGCCATGCGCCAGCGCATCCCTCACCGCCTCGAGGATCACCGTCGTCTTGCCCGTACCCGGCGGACCCCACACAAAACATCCCCCAGGACTCGTCATCGCCGTCAACGCAGATCGCTGACCCTCATTCAACCGTCCCTCAACCCGCACCCTCCCAGCAGACCACGACGGCATCCCTCCAGCGGCGTTGAGCAACTGCTCCAGCAACGCTCCCCGTGTGGCGCCCTGCAACGCCGCCAGCAGAGCCCGCCCCAACACGATCTCCACATCCGAAACACAAAACACACGGACACGTGCAACATCTCCCAACGCGCTACGGGTCTCCCACGGCACACGTAACCAGAGACGTCTACCCGCAAAGCGCTTCAGCTTCACAACATGCCGATCCTCCGCACGCGCCCCCTCTCCCAGGTCCACATCCACGACATAGAACGCCTGATCCACCCACCGCTTACTCGCGTCGACCCACACCTCCAAATCCTCACCCGCACGCGGCCACGACACCGAGTCCTGCGCCAACAACTCACCCTTGCCCTCGCGCATCAAGCGCTCCAAAGACTCCTCCAAGCCCGCCAACGCCAAGGCCTGAATACGGGACCACGTCAAACGCTCAACGTCGCTCATCAGCCGCTCAGCCTAGCTGCACGCTCGATCCTGCAGGTCTCCATGCCCTACGGTGAGCCGGTGGGTGAAGTACGACAGGATCTCGTCGCGAGCGGCGATCGTCGGCTGGCCCGCTTCGTCGATCAGATGGGCCGTCACCACACTGTGCGGGCTCGCCACATGTTGCTCGAAGAACGACGCAGTGTCGGAGTTGGCGGCGCTGTCGGGAAGCACGCGCGCGATGAAGCGCTCGCCGAGCGCCTGTGGTAGGCGGCGAACCGCTCGGCCTTGCAGAACCGGTCTCCCTTGAAGCGATAGGCCATGACGGTCAGGTCCTCCTGCTCCAGGCGCTCACGAACCGCAGCGATCTCCTCGGGGGCGATCTCGAGCCCGGCGGGGTCCTCCAGCGGAAGCGCAGGCTGCGACAGCACAGGTGCGAGCATCGAGGGCTCGAGCATCATCGTGAGCGCGAAGTTGCCCGTGAAGCACATCCCGATCGCGCCGACGCCCGGACCACCGCACTCCTCGTGCGCAAGTCTCGCCAACGACCGGAGCCATTCAGTCACCGGGCTCGACTTGTTGGCGGCAAACGCGCGGAACTCGGCGCTGACGCAGGCGCGCCTGAACGTGGCGGCACCCTCCTCGGCGTCAGGGACGGCGCCGTCGCGGCCGAACAACGAGGGCATGTAGACCGTGAATCCCGCGTCCCTGACCCAGCGACTGAAGCGAGCGACATGCGGGCTGATGCCCGGCATCTCGGTCATGACGATCACCGCCGGTCCATTGCCGGCTACATGCACCACCTTCGTGACGCCGTCGAGGGTGATCTGGCGGGGATCGAAGTCCTCGAGGGGATCATCCTCGTTCAAGCTCCGTCTCGGCATTCTCGTAGCTCCGTTCTCGTTGAATGGGTCGATCAGACAGCTTGGAGGCGTCTGTCGAGAGTTCGTGATCCTCCATAGAATGTCCGCTGGCGTTTCGAGGCGCGTGTCGCTATGGTTTCCGCTTGACCGACGCGGATTTCGTTGTGCGTGCGTGCTCGCTCCAGGAGGCACCGGCCGCCCTCGAGCTGTGGCAGCATGCTCGGAGCGAGCACGCAACCACTGCCGACCGACTTGACGATGTGCAACGGCTGCTCTCGGGGACCTCGGGGAGCCTGCTCGTTGCCGATGCCGACGGTGTGATCCTTGGCGCGTTGATCGCCACATGGGACGGTTGGCGGGGGAACATGTATCGATTGGCTGTTCGCTTCGGACATCGTCGCCGGGGTATCGGCTTGGCGCTCGTGCGGGCCGGTGAGGAGCATCTACGAAGCCAAGGCGCTCATCGAATCACTGCCCTGGTCGCTTACGAGGACGAGGTGGCCTCGGCGTTCTGGGAGTCTGCCGGCTATCCGCAGGACAGCGAGATCGGTCGCCACGTCCGCAACCTCTAGTGTCCTACGCCGCGACGGGCGCCCACTGCGCGTCGATCTCGCGCTCGGCCGCCGCGAGGCTCTCGGCCGCGAGCGGCTTCAGCTCGGCCATCTGTGGGTTGGTGTCGGCGAGCGTCAGTTCGACGGTGATGAAGCGCGGCTCTAGGCCGGTCAAGCTCAGTCCGTGCGGTAGCCATGGCTCGGCGTGGTCCCAGCCCTCGCGCGGCGTGCCCGGTTGGTAGCCCCCGCCTTTGGATGCCAGCACGAGCATGTCACGACCGCCGAGCAGCCCGTCGTGGGTTACGGCGTCGATCGAGAGTCCCGGCGCGATCAGATGGTCGACCCACGACTTCACGCTGCTCGGAGGGCCGAAGTTGTAGATCGGCAGACCGAGCACGATCGTGTCCGCCGCGAGCACCTCGCCCACGACCTGCTCGGTCAGCTCCCACGAGGCGGCCTCGGCCGTCGTACGCTCCTGCGCCGGCACCATCCGCGCGCGGCCCGTTGCGCTCGTGAAGTGCGGCAGCGGCTCGGCGCCGAGGTCGCGATAGGTGACCGTGCCGCCCGGATTGGCCGCGCGCCACACCTGCGCGGCGTGTGCAGTGAGCGCGCGGCTGACAGACAGCTCGCCCTGAATGCTCGAGTCAACGTGAAGTAGGTGCGCCATGTTGTCGTCCTTTACAAGTCGTTTGCTATTTACAACTCAGTTGTAGCATACAACAGAGTTGCCGGGTGCTCTACACTTGTAGTCATCGTCACGACCGCCTCACGCCATCGTTCCTCCGCGTTGCTGGACCACTTGGCGCGCCTCATGAGGCTGCGCGCCGAGTCGGCGCTAGCGCCGCTCGGCCTGCGCCCGCGCCACCTCGTCGCGCTGACGGTTCTGCGCGACCACGGCAGCCCCTCCCAACAGACGCTCGCGGCCGCACTACAGACCGATCGAACGAACCTGATCGGTTTGCTCAACCAGCTCGAGGCCGATGGCCTGATCCTGCGCCGCCGCTCGACCGAAGACCGCCGCCGCCACATCGTCGAGCTGACCGGCGACGGATCCCAGCGCCTGACAGACGCCGAGTCCGCGCTCGCCGCCGCCGAGGACGAGGTGCTGGGAGCGCTCGACGCCGAGCAGCGTGAGACCCTCTATAGCCTGCTCCAGCAGGCGACGACAAGCCACGTCGTGGACTGCGCCTCGGCCGTCGCCGACTGCGCCGCCGCTGTCGCCGAGGATCCCGTCGACGAGCACTGCTGATCAGAGCCAGGGGCCGTGGACGACATGTCCGAAAATCTCGACATCGAAGGAGGAACTGTTCTCTGTCGGGAAAAGCCGACTTCTGGTCGAGTTTGCTATGATGTCGAGATATGCAGACATCAAACGATAACGATGCGCCCGAGAGCGCTCCCGCAGGCAAGCCCTTCCGCCTGTATACCGCGGCATCGGTTGGGCCAGCGATCCGTCATTACCGCGAAGAAGCGGGGTTGACGCAGGAGGAGCTCGCTGAGATGGCGGGCCTGAACCGAAGCTACCTCTCGGAGCTAGAGCAGGGGCGGGAGACCGAGCAGATGCGTCGCATCCTGCGTCTGTTGAAGCTGCTCGGTGTCCGAGCGACGCTCCAGAAGGCGGACTGGTAGATGCCGGGCGCCCTTGCGATCTGGCTGTACGGCCATCAGGTCGCGATCGTGGAGAGGCAGCGCAACAACCGCCTGCGCCTCTCCTACAACGAGTACGCGCTCGACACCTACGAGGGCGGCACTCCGCTGCTGTCGCTGGCGTTTCCGCTGACCCGCGACCGCTACCCGAACGGGGCAACACGCGCATTCCTCGACGGGCTCCTCCCAGAGGGGGAGCCGCGCAGGGCGATCGCGCAGGACCTCGACCTGCCGGCGAGCGACGTCTTTGGCCTGCTTGGCGCTCTCGGCAAAGACTGTGCCGGGGCGCTGGTCATTCAACCAGAGGGCGCTCCGTCTCCTCCGCTACCCACAACGCTGACCGCCGAGCCCCTCACCGAGGATGACCTCGCCGAGTTGATCGCGAACCTCCACCGCGCCCCTCTCGGCATCGATCGCAATGTCCGTCTGTCGCTTGCCGGTGTCCAGGAGAAGCTGCTGCTCACCCGTATGCCAGACGGCAGATGGGGCCGGCCCGTAGAGGGAACGCCCTCTACCCACATCCTCAAGCCCGAGATCGAACCCTTCCAGAACACCGTCGAGAACGAGGTGTTCTGCATGACCGTCGCAAAGAACCTCGGGCTGAACGTCGCCCCCATACAGACGATCCTCGTCGATGAGCGCCCCGTGCTCGTCGTAGAACGCTACGACCGCGTCACCGACCCCGACGGGACGGTTCGCAGGATCCACCAAGAGGACTTCTGCCAGGCGCTCGGGCTCCCGCCCGAGCAGAAGTACGAGCAAGACGCCGGGCCAAGCCTCGGGCGCATCGCGCGAGTCCTGCAAGACTTCGCCGAGCCATCAGCCCCCGAGACGCTACTGCGCGCACTCACGCTCAACGTGGCGCTCGGCAACTGCGACGCCCACGCCAAGAACTTCTCGCTTCTGCACACCCCCACAGGGGCCCTACGGCTCGCACCCCTCTACGACCTCCTGTCAACGAGGCTCTATCCGCTCGACGACAAGCTTGCGATGTACGTCGACAGCTTGCAAAAGGCTGACCGCGTCACCGCCCCACGCATAGTCAACGAGGCAACAAAATGGGGCATCACCAGTACGAACGCCGAGGAGATCGTCGCCGACACACTCGACCGCCTACCAGCGGCCATCACGCAAGCCACCGAAGACATCGAGGCGGTGCCCGACTCGCTCCCCGAACTGGTCTCCAAGCGAGTCGAGCAGCTGCGCACCTCCACCCCGCCCTCGGATCCCACCTAACCGCATGACATCGGACGGCGCGCGATGCCTCCCACGACCATATGCAGCCGGGGAGCGCCAGCAGCACGAGCAGCCCCAGCCAGGGCGCCGAGATGGGCTCAGACCAGCCAGATTGCGCCGTCGCGCATTTCAACCGGGAACGTCTTCAATGGGCGGGCACCGGCCGTCGCCTTGATGGCACCGGCCAGCGGTTTGAAAGCGCCCTGCGGACCACGCACCATCTTGCCGGTGCCGACATCGTAGAGCGCGGCGTGCCACGGGCACTGGAGGCATCCGTCGTCCGTCACGTGCCCATTGCCCAGCGCGGCAAAGAGGTGGCGGCAGCGATTGGATACGGCGAAGGGCTTGCCCTCGCTCATTCCAACCGCTAGGGCCCCATGCGGTGTCTCCTCCACGACGGTCACGTGCGAATCCCCGAGGTCATCGATAGCGACAAGGCGGACGACGGACTGCTCGGATGTGCTCATCCACACATAGTCTCACACACGCGCCAAAGCCGCCCGCCGGGCGCCCTCAAAGGTCGCTTTGCGGTGGTTTTGCGGTGGATTTGCGTCTCGTAGCGGGGATTTGCGGTGGATCGTCCACCAAACAGCCCCGAACACGGGCGAACTGATCTTCGTAATCCCCGGTGTTTTCGGGCTCTTTTCCTACTCTTCGGTCCTGCTCATCCTAACTAAGAAAATCGGGGCGCCCGGATTCGAACCGGGGACCTCGCCGACCCGAACGGCGCGCGCTACCAGGCTGCGCCACGCCCCGACGCATTCGCAAGTATCCCACACCGCTCTGCTCGCCGTTCTGCCTGCCTCGGCCCGCGCCGGGGTCTGGCGGCGACGACCCTCGCCCCTGGCCCGCGGCTGCCCGCGCAGATCCTGCCGCTAGAAGGGCACAAAGAGGGCAATGAGGACTAAGATCCATGGGTTACTTCAGCCTGATCAAGGAGGAGAGTCGCTATGGAGGCCACCGCCACGGTGTCGAGCACAGAACCAAGCACGGGATCGAGCACGGTCGCCGACCTGATCCCACGCGCTGCGGCCGAGCACGCGGAGCACACGGCCGTGCGCTTCAAGCGCGATGGCGCCTGGCACGACGTCACCTATGCCGAGCTCGCCACGATCGTGCAAGAGATCGGCCTCGGGCTGATCGACCTCGGGATCGAGCCGGGCGAGCGCGTCTGCATTCTGGCCAACACACGCCCGGAGTGGTCCTACGCCGACCTGGCCGCGACCGCCGCGGGCACCGTCGTCGTGCCGATCTACCAGACCAATTCGCCCGAGGAGTGCCTCTGGGTCATCTCCGACTCCGGCGCCAGCGCGATCGTCTGCGAGAACGACGAGCAGCTTGCGAAGATCGCCGCGATCCGCGATCAACTGCCAAACCTGCGCACCGTGATCGTGATGGACTCACCCGCCGAGGGGCACTCGGAGGTCGCTCAAGCGCTGGATGCGATCTCACTCGATGAGATTCGTGAGCGCGGAACGTCGCACACCCCGGAGGAGCTCGACGCGCGCCGCGCCGCCGTGCGCCCGGAGGATCCCTATACGTTCATCTACACCTCCGGCACCACCGGACCACCGAAGGGCTGCGTGCTCACACACGGCAACTACCGGGCGATCGTCGACATGATCGGCGATGCCGGCGAGATCACCGACGACGAGGTCGTCTACCTGTACCTACCGCTCGCTCACTCGTTCGCGCTGCTGGTCCAGCTCGCCGTGTTCGACCTCGGCGGCACGCTCGCCTACTTCGGCGGCGACACCAAGCAGATCGTGCCCGAGCTGATGGAGGTCAAACCGACCTACCTGCCCTCTGTGCCGCGCGTGTTCGAGAAGATCTACACGCTTGCCCATGGCGCGATCGAGGCCAAGCCGCCGGAGGAGCGCCAGCGCGCCCAGGAGGCGATCAAGCTCGGTGTGAAGGTGCGCGACATGATCAACCGCGGTGAAGCGGTGCCCGAGGAGCTGCAGAAGCCCTTCGACGAAGCCGACGATGAGCTGTTCAAGCTCGTCCGCTCAATCTTCGGCGGAAACGTGCGCCACGCCACCAGCGGCGCGGCCCCGATCGCCAAAGAGATCCTCGAATTCTTCTGGGCCTGCGGCGTGCCGGTGCTCGAGGGCTACGGCATGACCGAGACCGCCACCGCAGCCACCGTCTCCACGGTCGAGAATCACCGCTTCGGCACCGTCGGCCGCGCCCTGCCGGGAGTCGAGCTGAAGATCGCCGATGACGGCGAGATCCTGATCAAAGGCCCGAACATCTTTGCCGGCTACCACAACCGAGCGGAAGAGAGCTTCGGCGCGGTCGAGGACGGTTGGATGCATACCGGCGACCTCGGCTCGCTCGACGAGGACGGCTACCTCTCGATCACCGGACGCAAGAAGGACATCATCATCACCGCCGGCGGCAAGAACCTCACGCCCGCAAACATCGAGAACGACCTCAAGCAATGCCGCTGGATCTCCCAGGCGGTGATGCACGGCGACCAGCGCCCCTACCCCGTTGTGCTGATCACTCTCGACGAGGAGGAGATCCCCGCCTACGCACAAGAGCACGACCTGCCGCAGGACATCCCCTCGCTCGCACGTGCTCCGGAGGTTCGCTCGCTGATCCAGCAAGAGGTCGATCATGCGAACGGGAAATACGCACAGGTCGAGCAGGTGAAGAAGTTCGTGATCCTCGACCACGACCTCTCGCAGGCCACGGGCGAGCTGACGCCGACGCTGAAGGTCAAGCGCAACGTCGTCAACGAGCAGTACGCCGACCTGTTCGACGCGCTCTACGCCGGCTGACCGGTCCTCCGGCCCCAAGCTGCGAACATAGGGAAAGATGCGCAGCGATCCATCCGATACTGGCGGGCTGTTCGTCGGACGCCGGCCCGGGACGGCACCGACCCGCTTTCGCGAGCTGCCCGAGCGCGGCGGCAATCTGCGCCAGCGCTTCGACGGCTCCATAGCCGGTGCCCTGCTGGCCGCGATGATCCTCCTCAGTCTGCTCTGCTGGGGGCCGATCCCGCTCGCCTGCCTGTGGATCGGCTCGCAGGTCGACTACCTCTCTGGCAGCGTTTCCTTCGGCATCCTCGTTTCATTCATCGGGCTGTTCGCGCTCTTGTTCGGGACGCTCGCGATCCTGCGCCGTCTCGACCAGGCATGGATCCTCGTGCGGCGCGCGGCCGGCCACGACCAGCGCACGGGGATACTGGGGCGGATCTTCGCGACCACCGCCGCGATCTGCGCCGTGGTCTTCGCGTTCTGGTTTCTCGTGATCAACGGACCAGGTAACAGCGGATGAGCGCCCGTTGAGCAGATGGGCTTGCTCGACTACTACCGCCAGTTCGAAGGGATGTCCGAGGAGGAGGTCAACAGCGGCCTGCGCGCGCAGGCCGCGGAGCGCCGGCGTAAGGCGCTCACCCGTGTGGAGACGCTCGATCTCTCGCAGACCACCTGGCCGGAGCTCGCCCACCCCCACATCGTCTCAGCGATCACGTTCACGGCCCAGCGCGGCATGCAGCGCTATCCGCACCTGCGCGGCTCACAGCTGCACGACGCGCTGGCCACGCGCCACGGGGTCGACCCCGGCCGGCTGATCCTTGGCAACGGCGCGGCCGAGCTACTCAGCTCCGCCACGCGCGCGCTGATCGCGCCCGGACAGCGGCTGATCACCACCTGGCCCTCCTACCCGCTGTATCCGATCATGGCCCGCCGCGCCCACGGTCGCGCGGTGCCGGTGACCGGCGGCGTCGATGCGCTGCTGGAAGCGTCCGGCGAGGACGAAACTCGCGTGATCGCCCTGGCCAGCCCCAACGACCCGACCGGCGAACTGCTCTGCACCGCCGAGCTTTCCCGGCTGCTCGAGGGACTCCCCGAGGGCGTGGCCGTGCTACTCGACGAGTCCCTCGTCGAGTTCGCCGACTCACAGCCCCTCGACAGCTCACTCGATCTGTTGGAGCACCATCCCCAGCTGCTCGTCTTCCGGAGCTTCTCCAAGGCCTGGGGCCTTGCGGGACTGCGCATCGGCTACGCGCTCGGCGCGCCCGGCTCAGAGGAGCTGCTGGCCGAGCTCGCGCCCGACCTCGGCGTCTCCGAGGTCTCCCAAGCAGGCGCCCTGGAGGCGCTACGCAGCTGCTCGGAGCTCGTGGCCGAGCGCGTGCGCGTGATCTCTGCCGAGCGCGTCGCGCTGAGCACCGCGCTGCGCGAGCGTCACTTCGAGGTCACCGACAGCCAGGCCAACTTCCTCTGGGTCGCGCACCCCACCGTCGATGGCGGCGAGCTGGTTACACGCCTGGCGCGCGCGGGCGTGCTCGTAGCCGGCGGAGACGCCCTCGGCGAGCCCCGCCACGTGCGGATCAGTCTGCGTGACGCAGCGTGCTCTGAGCGCCTGCTCGGCGCGCTCGACAAAGCGCTGCTTTAGGCCTAGCCCGATCCCGCCTGGCGCAGGAGCGCGCCGGTCGTACCCTCGAGGATCTTCCGCCAGGCGCTCATCTCTTCCTGCTCGACCTCGAAGTGCTCGACCACCTTCTTCACCCGTTTCTCCGAGATGTCGATCCCGTGCCGCTCACAGATCTCGCGGTAATGATCGTATTCGCCGGCCAGGTGTTTCGTCACCGACTGAAACCCATGCCGCGCGATCTCCACGCGCGAGGTGAAGTTCATCATCGAGGTCGTGAACATCAGTTCGTCGGTCGGCTCGGGCTCGATCAACACGATGTCAACGCCCGGATAGCGCTCCTCCCAGCGCTCGGCCATCTCGTGCAGGCGCTGGTGGGCGAGCAGCTTGAACGTCTGGTAGCCGATCTGGGCAAAACCCATATCCGAGACCCGTCGCGGGCGTGTCCCGCGCAGCGTCCGCTTTTGCCCGGCGAAGTCGTTCACGAACGGCACGAGCGGGTTGATCACCACGACCAGCTTCGCGCCCGCCTCGACGGCGATGTCCAGGTTCGTGGTCGACACGACGCCCCCGTCGATCAGCTCGCGGCCCTTCACCTCCACCGGCGCGTACACCATCGGCAGCGCTCCCGAGGCACGCACCGCGGTGGAGATCGGGACGTCGTCGTAGCCGTCCGCGCCGAACACGATCCGCTCGCACGTGTCCAGGTCGGTGGCCGTCAGGTACAGCTCGCGTCGCAGCTCTCTGAACTCGTCGCTGCGGCCCGGCTCGCTCAGCACACCGTGCAGATATTTCTCGATCCCGGCACCTGTATATGCGCCCGAGGGCAGCCCCTCCGCGAGACCCAGCAGCACGTCCATCGCGGATACCTGGCCCCTCTGGGCCACGACCTGGCGCGCCAGCGAGACCATCCGCAGCGGCAGCAGCGCGCCCGTGCGCGCGAACTCGAGCAGGTTCAGCTGCAGCAAGTCGCCGAGGTCGACGTCGCGGAACGGCGCCCTCCCCTGGTGGGTGACGACGCGCATCATCTCCTCCGGGGTCACGCCGTTGGCGCAGAGCGCGGCGATGAACGACCCCGCCGAGGTCCCTACGTACACGTCGAATTGGTTGACCGTACTGTTCGTTGCCATCAGATCGAGCGCCCGCAGCGCGCCGATCTCGTACACCCCGCCGGTGAAACCGCCGCCGCCGAGCACCAACGCCGTCTTGTGGCTGCGCCGGCGGCGTCTCGGCGAAGCGCCCGCGGTCCCGCGTTTTTTGCTCGCGGCCGCACCCCGCCGCGCCGCAACTCGCGCCTTGGCCGTAGGTTCCAGCTTGACAACCTTGCCCATGCCCGATTCATTTTACGGTTCCTTGCCCCGGAAACCCCTTCCCCTACCAGCCATCGGCCTCCCGGTGGCACTTGCGTCGCTGCCGCGGATGGCGCGTCTGATGCTGCTCGCGGGCCTGCTCGTGCTCCTCGGCGCCCGCCTGCTCGCACCCGGCACGGCGAGCGCGGCCGGCAATCTGGCCGGGCTGCAGTCCGATCTCAGCCACCAGCTCGCGCTCGCCGGCCCGGCCGATGGCGCCTACGTATACGACCTCACGGCCAAACAGGCGCTCTTCTCAGAGCGCGCGAGCACGCTGCGACCGCCGGCCTCGGTGGAGAAGCTATACACCGCCACCACCGCACTGGAGAGCATGGGCCCGAGCGCGCGCCTAAGCACGACCGTCTACGGGACCGGCAAGCTCGCGCCCGGCGGCGTCTGGGAAGGCAACCTGTACCTGCGCGGCGGCGGCGACCCCACGTTCGGCTCGAGCGCCTTCATCCGTTCGCACTACGACGGCATCGGCGCGTCGGTCTCGACGCTCGTCAGCCAGCTCGTGCACACCGACGGCATCCACCGCATCACCGGGTCGGCCTATGGCGATGAGTCCTTCCTCGACTCGCTGCGAGGCGAGCCCTCGAGCGACTATGCGCCCGACCCGTTCCTCGAAGGGACCCTGTCGGGGCTCGCGTTCAACCGCGGCGAAGCGGGCTCGGAGAGCCTGCTCGCCCCGCACGCGCCCGCCGCCTACGCCGCCCACGAGCTATTGGCGGACTTGAAGAGTGATGGCGTGAGCATCGCCGGGCACAGCGCGGCGGCCACCACGCCGGCCGGGGCGAGTCAGCTCGCGCAGGTCGCCTCGCCCACGGTGACCCAGTTGCTGGGCCTGATGCTGCCTCCGTCTGACAACTTCTTCGCCGAGACGCTCGTCAAGGACCTCGGCGCGCTCTACGGCGGCGCGGGGACGACCTCCGCGGGCGCGGCGGTCGTGCGCTCGACGGTCGGCTCGCTGCTCGGTATCCACCCCGACGTCGTCGACGGCTCCGGGCTCTCCGAAGCGGACAAAACCTCGCCCTATGAGGTCGCCGACCTGCTCGTGGAGCTCGCCGCGACCCCGATCGGCCCGGTGCTGCGTGACAGCATGGCCGTGGCCGGCGAGACCGGCACGCTCGCCGAACGGATGCGCGACACCGGCGCCGCCGGCCGCTGTGAGGGCAAGACCGGCACGCTCACCGGCGTATCCAACCTCGTCGGCTACTGCAATGCCGCCGACGGTCACACGCTCGTGTTCGCGATCTTCACCGACAGAATCCCGACCGAGACCGCACATGTCTTCCAGGACCACATGACGATCACCGTCGCGGATTACTGACCCAGCAACTCACGCAGGCCCGCTTCGTCGAGCACCGGCACGTGTAGGCGCTCGGCCTTCTCGAGCTTCGAGCCGGCGCTCTCACCCGCGACGAGGTAGTCGGTCTTCTTCGATACCGAGGTGGTCACTCGTCCACCGCCCGCCAGGATCTGCTCGGTGGCTTGCTCGCGCGACCAGGTCGGCATCGTGCCCGTCAGCACGATCGTCTTGCCCGCCAGGGGCCCCTCCGACGGCAGCGGCCCCTCCTCGCTGAAGCACAGTCCGAGCTGGCGCAGATCCGCGATCAGGCCCTGCATGTGCTCGTCGTGTAGCTGCTCGTGGATCGACACAGCCATCTTCTCGCCGATGCCCGGCACCTCCTCGATCCGCTCCACGGAGGCCTCCAGGAGCGCGTCGATGCCACGGAAGCTCATCGCCAGGTTGCGGCCCGTCACCTCGCCCACCTCCTCGATACCCAGCGCGAACAGCACGCGCGCAAACGGACGCTGCTTGGAGGACTGGATCGCCTCCAACAGGTTGCGGGTCGAGACCTCGCCAAAGCGCTCGAGCACCACGAGTTGCTCCTCAGTCAGCCGGTAGAAGTCGGCGGCGCTCGCAACCAGCCCCTTTTCGAGCAGAATCGCCGCCTGCTTCTCGCCGAGGCCATCGATGTCCATCGCTCCTCGTGAGACGAAGTGGCGCAGCAGGTGGCGCCGGCGTTCCGGGCAGTTGCGGTTAGGGCACTTGGTGAATACAGCGTCCTGCACCTTGACCGTCGGCGTATCGCAGAACGGACAGCGAGCCGGCGGGCGTGTGGGCTCGGGACGGGCGGAGTGCTCGACCACGTGCGGCGCGGGCGAGATCACCTGGGGGATCACGTCGCCGGCGCGCAGCACGATCACGTCCTCCCCGGCGCGAATGTCCTTGCGGACGATGTCCTCCTCGTTGTGGAGCGTCGCTTTGGTGATCGTCACGCCGCCAACTTCGATCGGCTTCAGCAGCGCATAGGGACGGAGGTCGCCGAACTTGCCGACGTTCCACATGACCCTCTCCAAGCGCGTCACGGCGGTGGTGGGCGGGAACTTCCACGCCACCGCCCAACGCGGGTCGCGTCCGACCGATCCCAACCGGTGCTGGAGCGCCAGATCGTCGACCTTGATCACGACGCCGTCGATCTCGAAATCGAGCTCCCCGCGACGCTGCTGCCATTCCAGACACTGCGCCACCACCTCGTCCTCGCCACTCAGCAGCTTGATATCGCGGTTGACCGGGAACTTCCGCTCGCGCAACCACTCCAGCGCCTCCCAATGCGTCGTGAACGACAGACCCTCGGTGACGCCCACCTGATAAGCCCAGAACGACAGCGGCGCGCTTGGCGGCGTCCGCCGGGTCGAGCTGACGGATCGTCCCGGCGGCCGAGTTGCGCGGGTTCATGAACGTCGACTCGCCCGCTTCCGCCCGGCGCTCGTTCAGCGCCGTGAAGTCCGCGAGCGACATGTAGACCTCGCCGCGCACCTCCACGAGCGGTGGCGCGTCGGATAGCCGCTGCGGGATCGAGCGGATCGTGCGCAGGTTGTGCGTCACGTCCTCCCCCACCTCGCCGTTCCCGCGCGTGGCTCCCCGCTCCAGCACGCCCTCGCGATAGAGGAGGCTGATCGCCAGCCCGTCGATCTTTGGCTCGACCACGAACTGGAAGTCCGGTTCGGCGATCCCCTCGCGCGCGAGGTGGTTGCGCATCCGCTCGACCCACGCGCGCAGCTCATCCTCGGAGCGCACGTTGTCCAGCGACAGCATCGGCTCCAGGTGCGCGACTTTCTCCAGCCGGCCCATCGGCTCGCCGCCGACCCGCTGGGTCGGCGAGTCCGCGCGTCAGCGAGCTCGCGGATGCTCCCGCTCGATCCCCCGCAGCTCGTCCAGCAGCGCGTCGTACTCGTCATCGCCGATCTCAGGATCGTCGAGCACGTAGTAGCGGTGGGCGTGGTCCTCGAGCTCGCTCTTCAGCTCATCCACACGCGCTTGCTCTGCGCGGCTGTTAGCCTCCGCGGCATGCTCACGGTGCTGCGTCAAGTGCGACCGGGGCGAGCAGCGCCTCCAGGTCGAAGCTCCGCAGCGCCTCGAAGCCGGGCGGTCGGTCAGGTCGAAATGGATCGGCGTGACCGCGATCCGCCCGGCCGCCACCGCCGCCAGATCGGTGCCCGGCTCGTCGTGAAAGCCGGGGTCCGAGCCATAGATCCAGTAGCGCCGGCGGCGGGGACCTCCTCCTCGTGCTCGAGTTTCAGCTCGTCCCGGTAGATCGCGCTTGCCGAGGCTCGTCACCTCGACCCCATCCGGCGTCGCCGGCGGGCACGTTGATGTTCAAGAGCGTGCTCGCCGGCAGCGGCACGTCCTCGATGCGCTCCACCAGACGCGCGACGAACCCGGCCGCAACATCGAAGCCGAAGCCGCCGTCGAAGCGGATAGTCGAGCGCCCGCGCCCCCGACTGCTGGGAGACGGCGATCGCCGGCATCCCCAGCACCACTCCCTCGAGCGCCGCCGCGACCGTGCCCGAGTAGGTGATGTCGTCGCCGAGATTCGCCCCGTGGTTGATACCGGCGACGACGAGGTCGGTCTTGAACCCCTCAACCAGACCCAGGCTCGCCAGCCGTACGCAGTCCACCGGCGTACCATCGGTCGCGTAGCCGACGGTCCCGTCCGCGAACGGCACCTCCTCGACCCACAGCGGCCTGCGCGTCGTGATCGAGCGAGCCATCGCCGAGCGATTGCCGTCGGGGGCGATCACCGCCAGGCGCACGCCGTCGACCGCGGCGAGCGCCGTGCGCATCGCCTGCAGGCCATCGGCCTCGATCCCGTCGTCGTTTGTCAGCAGCACGTTCAGCATCTGTTTCCCAGCATAGGGCGCCCTTCGGTCCCCCGCTGTAGCCGCCGCGTTACCCCGACCACTCCTGCTTCTACTCGTAGGACACTCTTGCCAGCGCCAGTCCGTGCGCCGGCGCGGTCCTCCCCGCCTCAGCCCGTGGCCGGCCCTCGAGCAGGCCCTTGAACTCTATCGACAGCGTCCGCCGTCCGCTCGAGACCTCCAGCATCGTGCCGACCAGCACGCGATTCATGTGCCGCATGAACATGTCCGCCTCGATCCAGAACTCCAGCAGATCCCTTTCCATGCGCCACTCCGCGCGCCGCACGTCGCACAGGAAACGAGAGTGCTCTGTCTCGCGTCGGCGTGAACGCTCTGAAATCGTGCCTGCCCATGAGCACCCGCAGCGCACTCCGCGAGCGCCTCGCTCGATCGCTCCCCGGCCACCAGAACGCACGTCCGCGCTCGAACGCGCCGCGGCCTTCGCGCGAGCACGCGGTAGCAGTACGTCCTGCACGTCGCGTCGCGGCGGGCATCGAACCCCGTCCGACGCCGGCTCCGCGGCGAGCACCGCGACGTCCTCGTCCAGCAGCCCGTTCAGCCGCAACGGGTCGACCGCCTCGTGCGCATAGCTTGCCACCTGCGCCCAGGCGTGCACGCCCCGATCGGTGCGCCCGGCGACCGTCACCGTCAGCGGCGCGCCGTCGTGGCCCGTCTCACCGAGCACCGTCCTCAGCGCGCGCTCGAGCTCCTCCTGCACACTGCGCTCGCCGGGCTGGCGCGCCCAGCCGGCAAACCCGGTCCCGTCGTACTCGATCGTGAGCTTCGTGACCATCTCGCGCAGCCTCCGCCGCGACGCGCGCCGGCTCAGACGAGCTCGATGAAGACCATCTCGGTCGAGTCGCTCCTGCGCGGGCCGAGCTTCAGGATGCGCGTGTAGCCCCCGGGCCGATCCGCGTAGCGGGGCGCGACCTCCTCGAACAGCTTATGCACCGCGAACTTGTCCTGCGCGAGCGTCGAGAGCGCCTGGCGGCGAGCGTGCAGGTCGCCGCGCTTGGCCAGCGTAATCAGCTTCTCGATCTCGGGCTTGACCGCCTTCGCCTTCGCCTGCGTTGTTTCGATCCGCTCGTGCTCGATGATCTCCTTGCTCAGGTTCATCAACAGCGACTTGCGGTGAGCAGCTCGAGCGGCTGAGCTTGTTTTTGGTCTTCTGGTGGCGCATGACTCGAGGAAGTCGTAGCCCGACGCTCAGTCTTGGCGTAGGTTCGAACCCGCGCGCAGTGCAGCGTTTCGATCACCTCGTCGATCGACTTCTTGCCGAAGTTCGGGATCGCGTTGAGCTCCGCCTCGGACTTGGAGATCAAATCACCGACGGTCTGGATGCCGGCGCGCTTGAGGCAGTTGTACGAGCGCACGCCGAGCTCGAGCTCCTCGATCAGGATGCTCCACTCCTCGCCCTGCAACGCCGCCTGCCGCCGCCCCGCCGCCGCCGACCGCGAGACCGTGGCCGTCGAGTTGCCCGCCCGGCACCGCGCGCAGCTCCTGGATCCGATCGGCGTCGGTGAAGATCGCGAGCTGTGAGATCAGCAGCTCGGCCGCCTCGCGCAGCGCCGCCTGCGGGTCGATCGAGCCGTCGGTCTCGATGTCGAGCGTGAGCTTGTCGAAGTCAGTCTTCTGCCCGACGCGCGCGCCGCTCGACCGCGTAGGCGACCCGCCGCACCGGCGAGAAGATCGAGTCGATCGGGATCACCCCGATCGGCTGGTCGGCGGACTTGTTCTCCTCGGCCGGCCGATACCCACGCCCACGGCCGATCGTCATGTACAGCTCGAGCTTGGTTTTCTTCTCGAGCGTGGCGATGTGCACGCTCGGGGTTGAGGATCTCCACGCCCGCGGGCAGGTCGATATCCTTCGCCGTGATCTCGCCCGGCCCAGTCACCACCAGCGGCGCCTCGACCTCGGTCGCGTCGGAATGCATCCGGCAGACGATGCCCTTGAGGTTCAGCACGATGTCCGTCACGTCCTCCTTGACGCCGGTTATCGTGGAGAACTCGTGCGCGACGCCCTCGATGCGCACGCTCGTGACGGCCGCGCCCGCCAGGGAGGACAGCAGCACGCGGCGCAGCGAGTTGCCGAACGTGTAGCCGAAGCCGCGGTCGAGCGGCTCGATCGTGAACGTGCCACGGTTCTGCTCCACGGACTCGCTTGTGATCCGGGGGATTTGGAAGTCGAGCATCAGAGTCCTAACGTCGTTTTGGTCTCGCACCGGCGTCGCGGAGACGCCGGCTCTGGAGCGCCTGCCCGCCTCAGGCGGACGCCGGCGTGGGGCAAAGCTTCTTGCTACTTCGAGTACAGCTCGACGATGAGCTGCTCCTGCACCGGCGCGGCGACCTCACGTCGCTCCGGCTTGCGCAGCACCTTGGCCGTGAACGACTCGTGGTCGGCCTGCAGCCACGCGGGGATCTGTCCGGTCAGCTCAGTCGCGTCCCTGACCACCTGCGTGGCCGGGGTATCCGCCTTGATTGCGATCACCTCGCCCGAGCGCACCTGATAGCTGGGGATGTTCACCCGCCGGCCATTGACCGTCCAGTGGCCGTGGCGGATCAGCTGCCGCGCCTGGCGGCGCGAGGCGGCGAAGCCCAGCCGCACGAGCACGTTGTCCAGTCGGCACTCCAGCAGCGCGAGCAAGTTCTCGCCGGTGATACCCGGCTGGCGCGACGCCTTTTCGTAGTAGCCGTGGAACTGCTTCTCGAGCACTCCGTAATAGCGGCGCGCCTTCTGCTTCTCGCGCAGCTGCACCCGGTACTCGCTCTGTTTCTGCCGTCCACGGCCGTGCTCGCCCGGCGGATAGGCGCGGCGCTCGACGCCGCACTTGTCCGTCAGGCAGCGCTCACCCTTCAAGAACAGCTTCTGTCCCTCGCGGCGGCACTGCTTGCACTGGGGGCCGGTATCTCTTGCCATTTCCTAGACTCTCCGTCGCTTGCGGGGGCGGCAGCCGTTGTGGGCCTGCGGGGTCACGTCCTTGCACGCCAGTCACCTCGAGACCGGCGGCCTGCAGCGAGCGGATCGCCGTCTCGCGGCCCGATCCCGGGCCCTTGACGTAGACCTCGACCTTCTGCAGCCCCTGCTCCAGGCCCTTGCGCGCGGCCGCGTCGGCGGTCACCTGGGCGGCGAACGGAGTCGACTTGCGCGAGCCCTTGAAGCCGGCGCCGCCGGCCGACTCCCAGGCGATCACGTTGCCCGTCGTGTCCGTCAAGGAGACGATCGTGTTGTTGAACGAAGTCTTGATGTGCGCCTGTCCGATCGGGATGTTCTTCTTCGGCTTGCGCCTGCCCCTGCCGGGTCGTTTCGGTGCGGGCGGCACTACTTCTTACCCGCTTTCTTCTTCCCGGCCACCTGCATCCGCTTCGGGCCCTTGCGCGTGCGCGCGTTGGTCTTCGTCTTCTGCCCGCGCACCGGCAGGCCGCGTCGGTGGCGCAGACCGCGATAGCAGCCGATCTCCTGCAGACGCTTGATGTCTTGTGCGCGCTCGCGCCGCAGATCTCCCTCGACCGTCAGCTCCCGGTCGATCGCGTCGCGCAGCTTGGAGACCTCGTCCTCGGTCAGGTCGCGCACGTAGGTGTCGGCGCTGACCCCCGTCTCCTCCAGCAGCTTGTTCGACTGTCGCCCGGCCGATCCCGAAAATGTAGGTCAGGCCGATCTCCGCGCGCTTGTTCAGGGGCAGGTTGACCCCAGCGATTCTTGCCATGCGTGGCTAGCCCTGCCTCTGCTTGTGGCGCTTGTTCTGACAGATGACCAGAACCGCTCCGTGGCGGCGGATGATCTTGCACTTCTCGCACATCGGCTTGACCGACGGTCTTACCTTCATGATCCCTTTCGGCGGCTCTGTTCCGGCGACTCGGCTCTGGCTGCCGTGATGGCCGCCGCTACCGTGTCGTGGAGATGCCCTCACGCGCGCAAATCACCTCGCGTTCGAGCAGGACTCCGGATGGTAGCAACTCCAGAATCATGAGGTCCGCCCGTCCCGAGCCCGCTCACCCCCAACTCGTGCGCGCTGCGTCTGCGGGACCGACTCCGCCATCCGGTCCTCCGGCGCGAGGTGCCAGGGCGTGAGGATCTTCGGCCCGTCGCGCGGTAATCGCGACCGTGAACTCGAAATGCGCCGCCGGAGAGCCGTCCTGAGAGAAGATCGCCCAGCTGTCGCCCCCCACGCGCACCGCGGGACGCCCCGCGGTCGTCATCGGCTCGATCGCGAGCACCATCCCCTCCTCCAGCAGTGGACCCTTTCCAGGCTTGCCGTAGTTGGGCACCTGCGGATCCTCATGCATGCTTCGCCCGACTCCATGTCCCACGAGCGAGCGCACGACCGACAGCCCGGCGCCCTCCGCCACCCGCTGGATCGCGCTCGACACGTCGCCCATCCGGTTGCCCGCGCGAGCACTGCGCGACGCCAACATACAGCGACTCCTCGGTCGCGCTCAGCAGATTCCGCGCCTGCGCGCCCACCTCGTCCACCGCGAAGGTACGCGCGGCATCCGCCACCCACCCGTCGAGCGTCACCCCCACGTCGATCGAGATTATGTCGCCACGCTTCAGTCTGTAGGGCCCGGGAATCCCGTGCACGATCATCGCGTTCGGCGAGGCGCAGATCGAGCCGGGAAAGCCGCGATAGCCCTTGAACGTCGGCTCCGCGCCGCGCGAGCGGATGTATCGCTCGGCCACCTGGTCGAGCTCGGCGGTGCTCACGCCCGGGCGGATCTTGCCCTCCATCAGGTCGAGCGTGGCGACGAGGATCGCGCCCGCGCGCGCCATCTTCTCGATCTCCTCGGGGCTCTTCTTGATGATCACCCGACGGAGCTTAGCTGCGGCGGGGCTCGCGAGCGGAGCCTCGGCCTCTCGTCAGAGGTTTTCCTCGAGGCGCAAGGTCGCGAGGGCCGCGCGAATGTGGGCGTGCACCTCGTCGGCGTTGCGGGCCCGTCGAACCGGCGCAGCAGACCGACACGCTCGTAGTAGTCGATCAGTGGCTCGGTCTGCTCGTGGTAGACCGCCAGGCGGTTGCGAATCGTCTCCTCCGCGTCGTCCTTGCGCTGCTTCAGCCGCGCCCCGTCCTGATCGCACACACCCTCGTGCTTGGGTGGGTCGAAGTCCACGTGGTAGATGTGGCTCGGGTTCTTCACGCACACCCTGCGTCCGGCGAGGCGACGCACCACCTCATCGTCAGGCACCTCGATCAGCAGCGCGGCGGTCAAGCGCCGATCGAGCCCTTTCAGCGCCTCGCCCAAGGCGTCGGCCTGCTCCTCATTGCGGGGAAAGCCGTCGAGCAGAAACCCATCGCGAGCATCCCCGCTGCCGACGCGATCGACGATCATGCCGATGATCACTTCGTCGGGCACCAGCTCGCCAGCGTCCATGTAGCTCTTCGCCTTCAGTCCCAGCTCGGTGCCGCCAGACACCTGGGCGCGGAGCATGTCCCCAGCGGAGATGTGGGGCAGTGCGAAGTCCTCACGCAGGCGCTCGGCCTGCGTCCCCTTGCCCGCACCCGGCGGGCCGAGCAGTATTAGATTCAGCTCCGGCACCTCTCTCAGCCTACCCGCTCACGGCACGACTGAAGCCTGACGCAAGCAATGCTGCTACTTCAAAAAGCCCTCGTAGCTGCGCATCATCAGCTGGGCCTCCAACTGCTTCATCGTTTCCAGCGCGACCCCGATCACGATCAGGATCGACGTCCCCCCGAGCGGGATGTTCTGGTGGGTGCGCGCGATCAGGATCGTCGGCAGCGCCGCCACCGCGGCCAGGAACAGGGCGCCGGGGAAGGTCAGACGCGCGAGAATCCGGTCGAGGAATTCGGCCGTCGGGCGTCCCGGTCTGACGCCGGGGATGAATCCTCCGTACTTCTTCAGGTTGTCCGCCTGATCGACCGGGTTGAACGTGACGGCTGTGTAGAAGTAAGTGAAGATCGACGATGAAGATCGACTCGCCGACCACGTAGTGCCAGCCGCTCGGCGAGAAGAAGTCGGAGATCGACTGACCCCAGTGGGTTTTCACGAGCTGCCCGACAGTCGGCGGGAAGGCCATGATGCTGGCGGCGAAGATCACCGGGATCACGCCGGCCATGTTCACGCGCAGCGGCAGGTAGGTCTGACCACCCTCTGACATGCGCCGCCCGATCACGCGCTTGGCGTACTGCACGGGGATGCGCCGCTGGCCCTCCTGCACGAACACGATCCCGGCGACGACCGCGAGCACGAGGAACGGCATCATCACCTTGAAGACCTGATCGTTGGTGGTCCACCAGGCCTGAATGCCCGTCGGCAGGCGCGAGACGATCGAGGCGAAGATCAACAGCGAGATGCCGTTGCCGATGCCGCGCTGGGTGATCAGCTCGCCGATCCACATCAGCATCACGCAGCCGGTCGTCAGGCAGATCACGATCAGGAAGATGTGCGGCGCGTCGAAGTGCGTGACCACCGATTCGCCGGCTTTCCCCTGCAGCGAGTGGAACAGGAACACGTAGCCGATCGACTGAGCGAACGCCAGCCCGACCGTCAGGTAGCGGGTGTACTGGGTGATCCGCGCCTGTCCCACCTCGCCTTCCTTGGAGAGCTTCTCCAGTGACGGCACCGCCACCTGTAGCAGCTGCAGGATGATCGAGGAGGTGATGTAGGGCATGATCCCCAGCGCGAACATCGCCAGCCGCGCCAGGCCACCGCCGGAGAACAGGTTCAGCAGCCCGAGGATGTTCGAGCCGCCGAAGGACTTCTGGATGTTGTTGACCGCCGTCAGGTTGATGCCCGGCACCGGGATGTGCGAGCCCAACCGGTAGATCAGCAGCATCGCCGCCGTGAAGGCGAGCTTCTTGCGGATGTCCGCTACCTGGAAGGCATTGAGGATCGTTGAGAGCATGAGCTTGAGGCCGCTGGACGAGCGTCGTCCGCGGAGCGCCCGATTCTAGCTCTCGACGATGGTGCAAGTGCCGCCAGCAGCCTCGATCTGCTCGCGGGCACTGGCGCTGAAGGCGTGGGCGTGGATCGTGAGCGGCTTTGTGAGCTCGCCCTTGGCGAGGATCTTGATCGGGATGTCCTTGCGTGTACCGAGACCCTTTTCCTTCAGCCGCTCGACGGTCACCTCGGCACCGGCATCGAAGCGTGCCTCCAGATCGGCGATGTTCACGGGCTGGGTGTGCGTGCGGAACATCTCAAATGGCATCGACTTCTTCATGTGCGGCCCGCGCAGCTTTCGCATGCGCATGTGGATCGGCATCTGCCCGCCCTCGAAGCGCGCGCGGCGCTTCGAGCCCGAGCGCGAGCCCGCGCCCTTCTGCCCGCGGCCCGAGGTCTTGCCGGTTCCCGAGCCTTCGCCGCGACCCACGCGCTTGCGCGGGCGCCGGCTGCCAGGGGAAGGCTTGAGGTTGTGCAGCCCGACGCGCTCCTTCTCGTCTTTGTCGGTCGCGGGGCTCACTTGCTCTCCTGCACCTCGACGAGATGGCGCACCGCGTGCAGCATCCCTTCGGCCTGCTCGCAGTCCTTGACCTCGACCGTGTGGCCGATCCTTCTCAGCCCGAGCGAGCGCAGTGTGTCGAGCTGTTTCTTGTTCGCGCCGTTGCGCGAACGCAGCTGGGTGACGCTCAGCGAGGACATCAGGCCGGGGTCTCCTCGACAGCCGGGGTCGCCTCGGCGGCGGGCTCGGCAGGCTCTGCGGTCTCGGCTGGAGCGAGCGCCATCGATCGTCTCGGTGGCAACCTCGGTCTGCTTGTCGGCGAGACCGAGCACCTGGTTGATCGACAGGCCGCGCAGCGTCGCGACCTCCTCGGGAGTGCGCAGCCCGCGCAGCCCCGCGACGGTCGCCTTGACGAGGTTGATCGGGTTCTGCGTACCGAGGCTCTTGGAGAGGATGTCGTGAATCCCCGCGAGCTCGAGCACCGCCCGCACACCGCCGCCGGCGATCACCCCGGTACCAGGAGACGCGGGCTTCAGCAGCACGCGGCCGGCGCCGAACATACCGGTGGTCTGGTGGGTGATCGTCGAGCCGTGCTTGGGCACCCGGAAGAGATCCTTCTTCGCCCGCTCGACGCCCTTCTGGATCGCGAGCGGCACCTCGTTCGCCTTCCCGTAGCCAATACCGACGACTTCGCGCTCATCGCCGACGACCACCAGCGCGGTGAACGAGAAGCGCCGCCCGCCCTTGACCACCTTGGCGACGCGGTTGATCTCGACGACCCGCTCCTGCAGGTCGAGGCCGGACTGACTTACTGAGCGATCTTTGGTTATTGCCATAGGGAGGGAGAGGGTAGCGGTAGGTTGGAGGCGAGGTCTAGACGGTGAGACCGGCCTCGCGAATCGCCTCGGCGAAGGCGCGCACATGGCCGTGGTAGCGGTAGCCGCCGCGGTCGAACACCGCTTCTGTGACGCCTGCCGCCTTCGCACGCTCGGCGAGCGCCTCACCGGCGCGCTTGACGCGCTCGTCTTTGGAGAGCTTGCTCAACTCGGGCTCAAACCAGTTGACCGCAGCGAGCGTCGTGCCCGATATATCGTCGATCAGCTGGGCTGAGAGGCCCTTGTTGGAGCGGAACACGGAGATCCGCGGGCGTGCCTGAGTGCCCGAGATCTTCGCGCGCACGCGGCGGCGGCGCTTCAGGCGACGATTGCCCTTGGTGATGACAGCCATCGCTAGGCCCTCTTTCCGACCTTGCGGGCGACATACTCGCCCTCGTAGCGAATGCCCTTGCCCTTGTATGGCTCAGGCGGGCGCTGCTTGCGGATGATGGCCGCTGTCTCTCCGACCAGCTGCTTTGAGATCCCCTTCACGACCACCCTTGTCGGCTGCGGAACCTCGAACTCGATGCCTGCGGGCGCGGGGATCGGAACCGGGTGGGAGTAGCCGACCGCGAGCTCGAGGTTCTTCCCCTTCAGCTGTGCCCTGTAGCCGACCCCCTGGATCTCCAAGCGCTTCTCGTAACCGTCGGTCACCCCCTGCACCATGTTCGCCACCAGCGACCGGGTCAGCCCGTGCAGCGCGCGATGCTCGCCGCGGTCTGTGGGTCGCGAAACAAGCAGCCGGTCACCGTCCTGGACGACCTCGATGTCGCGGGAGATGCGCTCGGACAGCTCGCCTTTAGGGCCGTTCACGCGCACCGACTCGGGCTCGATCGCCACAGTCACGCCGGCGGGCACGGGGATGGGCTGTCTTCCAATTCTCGACATCTCGTTTCCCCTACCAGACCTGCGCCAAGACCTCGCCACCGACGCCCGCCGCGCGCGCGTCGTGGCCGGTCATCACGCCACGTGAAGTGGAAACGATCGACGTGCCCATGCCGCCCAGCACCTTCGGAATGTGCTTCGCGTCGACGTACGTGCGCCGCCCTGGACGGGACACACGACGCAGCCCGGAGATCGCCGAGCGCCGATCCTCGGTGTACTTCAGCCGAATCTCGATCAGCTGCCCGGCGTCGCCCTCGGGGGTAGGCACTACCGACCACGAATCGATATATCCCTGCTCGGCGAGGATCCGTGCCAGCTCCCCCTTCAACTTCGAATCGGGGATCTCAACCGTCTCGTGCGCGGCATGGATCGCGTTGCGCACCCTCGTGAGGAAGTCGGCTATGGGGTCGGTCATGGACATAGTTCAGTGGCTATTCGTAGTCGTGTGTTTTGGGGCCCTACCAGGAGGACTTCGTCATCCCGGGGATCTGGCCATTGTGGGCGAGGTCGCGCAGGCAGATGCGGCATACCCCGAACTTCTTGTAAACCGCGCGCGGACGTCCACAGCGGTTACAACGAGTATAGGCGCGCGTTTTGAACTTTGGCGTCCGCGCCTGCTTGACGCGCATCGAGGTCTTGGCCATCAGTCGGTGCTCTCTTTCTCGGCGGTGTCTGCGCTCTCCTCTGCCTCGGGAGCGTCTGTCTGCTCGGCGACTGCGTCAGTCTCGGTTGTGGCCTCTGCGTCGACGGCGAGCACCCCGTCGGTGAGCGCGGCGGGAGGATCGGCTGCCTGCTCGTCCTCGGAGGGAGCCTCGGCGGGCTGCTCGTCGTCGGAGGGCTCGTCGTCAGCAGGAGCATCGGCTGGCTGCTCGGCCGCCGCGGGGGTGGACACTCGTGCGCCGTCCTCGTCGGTCGGCTCCGACTCGACTCCGATCGCCTCGTCAAAGCCCTTAGGACGCCATTTGGTCGAGAAGGGCATGCCGAACGCCATCAGCAGCGCAAACGCCTCGGCGTCGGTCTTGGCCGAGGTGGTGATCGTGATGTCGAGGCCACGCACCTGGTCGATCCCGTCGTAGTCGATCTCGGGGAAGATGATCTGCTCCTTCACGCCCAGCGTGTAGTTGCCGCGACCGTCGAACGAGCGCGGGCTCAAACCGCGGAAGTCCCTGATCCGGGGGATCGCGATCGAGACCAGCCGGTCGAGGAACTCGTAGCCGCGCTCGGCCCGCAGCGTGACAGCCACGCCAACCGGCATGCCCTCGCGCAGTTTGAACGCGGCGATCGACTTCCTCGCGCGGCGCACGCTCGGCGCCTGGCCGGCGATCATCGCGAGCTGGTCCTGTGCCGCCTTCAGCATTTTCGAGTCCTGCTTGGCCAGACCCACGCCCATGTTCAACGTGATCTTCTCGAGCTTCGGCGCCTGCATCACCGAGGAGTAGCCGAAGCGCTCGATCAGCGCCGGACGGATCTCCTCCAGATAGCGGGTCTTCAGGCGGGCTTTGGTGGCGGTCTCGGTCATCGTCCTATCACTCAGTCGATTCTTTGTCCCGTGCGCTTGGCGACGCGTAGCGGCTTGCCGTTCTCGCGCTCGATCCGCACGCGCGTCGGCTGGCCACCTTTGGGATCGATCAGCATCACGTTCGAGATGTGGATCGGGCCCTCGCGGCTGATCACACCGCCCACCGTCTGTTCGCGGTTGGTGTCGCGCACCTGCTGGGGCTTCATGTGACGCTTGACCATGTTCAGGCCCTCGACGTACAGACGCTCCTTCGCCGGCTCGACACGCATCACCTTGCCGGTCTTACCACGGTCCTTACCGGCAATCACCTTCACCTGATCGCCGGAATGGATCTTCAGGGAGCGGCGCTTCAGGGGAGCCGTGGCGGTACGAGTACGCGCCATCACAGCACCTCGGGCGCCAGCGAGACGATCTTCATGAAGTTGCGCTCGCGAAGCTCACGCGCGACCGGTCCGAACACGCGCGTGCCGCGCGGCTCGTTTTTGTCGTCGATGATCACCACTGCGTTCTCGTCGAAGGAGATGTAGGTCCCATCCTCGCGGCCGATCGCCTTCTTCGTGCGCACCACCACGGCGGTCACGACCTCGCCCTTCTTCACGGCACCCTGCGGGTTTGCCTGCTTGACGGTGGCGGTGATCACGTCTCCGACAAACGCATACCGGCGCCGGGAGCCACCCTTCACGCGGATACAGAGGATCTCGCGCGCGCCCGTGTTGTCGGCCACGCGCAATCTGGTCTCGTTCTGGATCATCGCGCCCGCTCCAGCACGTCAACGAGCTTCCAGCGCTTGTTCTTCGACAGCGGCCGGCTCTCGATCACGCGCACCGTGTCGCCCTCGTGGGCGTCGTTGGACTCGTCGTGCGCATGCAGCGTGCTCGAGCTGCGCACGATCTTCTCGTAGCGCCGATGCCGGCGGGCGAAATCGATCCTCACGGTGATCGTCTTGTCGGCCTTGTCGGATACGACGATTCCCTGGCGCACGGTTCGCTTGCCCTCGACCGCGGCGTGTACCGGAGCAAGCTCCTGCGCGGGAGCGGCCGTGGAGCTCTCGCGCTTGACGGCCCTTTTCGCGCGTTCCTGCAGCCGTCGCGCGCTTCGGCGCGTCGCCTTCGCGCGCCGCTCGGCCAGGCGCTCTGTATGACGATCCTCCGGTGAGCGCGTCGGGCGGGCCTCGCCGGAGTGGGTCGAGCGCGCCTTGCGGCGGCGCTCCTTCGATGAGAGCTGCTCCTCGGGCTCGGCCGGGGCCTCCTGCACCGCCGGGGCTGCTGGAGCCTCGGTCGCGGGATCCTCGGGAGCCTCGGCCTCGGGTGTCTCAGCCTCGGTAGGCTCGGGAGCCTCGGCCGCCGGAGTCTCAGACTCAGGGGTATCGACCTCGGTGGGCTCAGGTGCCTGCGCCTCGGCCTCGGGGGCCTGCTCGCCAGTAGTGCTCTCGGGTGTCTCGTTGTCTGCGTCGTCAGCCATTTTGTTCTCTCTCACGTTCCACTGTCAGTGCTCGGGCCAGGTCGCGCCTCGCGTGAGCAATCCCGGCGGTGTTCTCAAGCTCGCCGGTCGCGTTTGCGAAACGCAGGCCGAACAGGTCCTTGCGCAGCGTCGCTACTCGCGCGGCGAGTTCTTGCTGGGTCAGATCTCTCATCTCCTTAGCGTCCATCGCCCCTAGTCCTCACGCATCACGAACTTGGACTTCAAGGGCAGCTTGTGCGCGGCGAGGCGGATCGCGTCGCGGGCGAGCGGCTCGGGCACTCCGGCCAGCTCGAACATCACGCGCCCGGGCTTGACCACGGCGACCCAACCTTCGGGGTTGCCCTTGCCGGAGCCCATCCGCGTCTCGGCGGGCTTCTTCGTCACCGGCTTATCCGGAAACACGTTGATCCATACCTTGCCGCCACGCTTGATCTTGCGCGTCATCGCGATTCTGGCCGCCTCGATCTGGCGGTTGGTGAGCCAGCCCTGCTCGAGCGACTTCAGCCCGTACTCGCCGAACTGGACCTTCACCTGGCCGCGGGACATCCCACGACGACGGCCGCGGTGCTGCTTGCGGTGCTTGACACGCTTTGGAGACAGCATCAGCGAGGCCCTCCGCCGGATCCGCCTGGCCGCGGACCACCACGTCCACCCCCGCCGCCTGGACCACCTGGACCGCGTCCACCACCACCGGATCCGGACCCACCCGCCCCACGGCCACCACCCGGGCCACCGCGGGTACCTTGTCCGCCAAATGATCCGGGCCCACCCGGGCGGGCGAGCCCCGATCCACGTCCGCCGCCCTGGCCACCCCCGCGTCCGCCGCGTCCTCCGCCACCGCCACCACCACGGTTACGGTCGCGCCCGTCGCGGCCACCACGACCGTCGCGGTCGTTGCCGGGAGGCGCCGGCGCGGTCATGTCGGTCAGGTCGGCGCCGGTGTAGCCCTCGGGCATGATTTCGCCCTTGTTCACCCAGCACTTCACGCCGATCCGCCCAAACGTGGTGCGCGCCTCGTAGAAGCCATAGTCGATGTCGGCGCGCATCGTGTGCAGCGGCACGCGGCCGTCGGAGTAGCTTTCGGTGCGCGCCATCTCGGCGCCGCCGAGGCGACCGGAGACCTGCACCTTCACGCCCTTCGCGCCCGAGCGCATCGCGCTGGTCAGCGCACGCTTCATCGCCCGGCGGAAGGCGACGCGGTTCTGCAGCTGCTCGGCGATCGATTGCGCCACCAGCTTCGCGTCGAGCTCGGGACGCTTGATCTCAAGGATGTTGACCTTGATCTGCTTGTTGGTCATCTTGTGCAGATCGCGGCGCAGAGCGTCCACTTCTGAGCCGGACTTCCCGATCACGATCCCCGGCCGTGCCGTGTGGATGTTGACCTCGAGCTCCTGCGCGTCCTTGCGGATCGTGATGTCCGCCAAACCGGCATGGGCGAGCTTGCGCACGATGTGCTCGCGGACCTTGATGTCCTCATCGAGGTACTCCGCGAAGTTCTTCTCGTTGAACCAGTTCGACTTCCAGTCGTGGATGTAACCCACGCGCATAGCCTCTGGATGAACCTTTTGACCCATTTTCTCTCTTGCTCTTCTCTCTCTATCTCAGTCTTTGTCTGTGCCCGGGCCCTAAGCGTCCGGTGTCAGCGTGATCGTCAGGTGGCTGGTGCGCTTGCGGATCGGCGTCGCCCGTCCCATCGCGCGCGGGCGGAAGCGCTTGATCGTCGGTCCTTCGTCGGCGTATGCCTCGCGGACGATCAAATCGTCCTCGAGCAGCTCGTGGTTTGACTCGGCGTTTGCCACCGCGGACTCGAGCAGCTTGCTCCAGTCGCGCGCCACCTCACGAGGGGTGAAGGCGAGGATAGCGCGTGCCTCCGGAATCGACTTGCCCCGCAGGTGCCCGCACACCATCCGCGCCTTGCGCGCGGACGTTCGCACGTAACGCGCCTGGGCGCGAACGACGCGTCGTCTGGGTGTCGCTTTTACGCTCGCGCTCGCAGCCCGGCCAAGTTTTTTGGAGGGCTTTGCCGCGTCCTGGGCCTTTGCGGCCTGTTTGGCCTCCTCCCCGTCTCCGGGAGCGGCGGCTTTGCTCTCGACAGCTTTTTTCGCGGCGCGTTTTGCTTTGGCGGGGCCTTTCAGCGTCGGCTGTTTCCCAGGCTCATCCTCCACGGCCGCTTCTTTCTCCGCGGGCGGCTCCTTGTCCGCGGCCGCCTTTTTCTCTGGGGCGGTTTTTTTTGCGGCGGGGGCTTTTTTGGCAGCCGGCTCTTTCGCCGCTGCGGGCTTCGCCGCCGCCTTGTCCTCGGGAGCGTCCTTCGGGTCTTTCTCGTCGGCGGCGGTCATCGCACTCTTCCGGACCCAACATGCCCGCGGTAGGTCCGCGTCGGCGCGAACTCGCCGAGCTTGTGCCCAACCATCGACTCGCTCACGAACACCGGCACGTGCTTTTTGCCATCGTGCACCGCGATCGTGTGCCCGACCATCTCTGGGAAAATCGTCGACGCCCGCGACCAGGTCCGGAGCATTTTTTTGTTGTTCTCGGCGTTCAACGCCTCGATCCGCTTCATCAGACGCTCTTCGACCCACGGGCCCTTCTTGCTCGAGCGACTCATCTGCTCCTACCCTTCCCGCGCCTGCGGCCGCGCACTATGTACTTGTTGGAAGTCTTGTTTTTCTTGCGCGTGCGATATCCGAGCGTGGGCACGCCCCACGGCGTGACGGGGTGGCGCCCGGCCGTGGTCGAGCCCTCGCCGCCGCCGTGCGGGTGATCGACCGGGTTCATCGCCACGCCGCGCGTCTGCGGACGCACGCCCATGTGGCGCTTGCGACCGGCCTTGCCGACCTTCACGTTCTGGTGCTCGGCGTTGCCGATCGTGCCAACCGTCGCCCTGCACTCGGCGCGCACGAGGCGCATCTCGCCGGAGGGCAGTCTGAGTGTCGCCATCTCGCCGTCCTTTGCCATCAGCTGCACCGACGCTCCCGCCGAGCGCGCCAGCTGGCCGCCGCGACCGGGCGCCAGCTCGACGTTGTGCACGACCGTGCCGACCGGCATCCGCGCCAGCTCCATGCAGTTGCCGGTGGCGATGTCGGCGCCATCGCCGGAGGCCACCGTCGCTCCGACCGTCAGTCGCTGCGGCGCGAGGATGTAGCGCTTCTCGCCATCGGCGTAGTGCAGCAGCGCGATGTATGCGGAGCGGTTCGGGTCGTACTCGATCGCCGCGACTCGCGCCGGAACACCGTCCTTGCGGCGCTTGAAGTCCACGCGCCGGTAAGCACGTTTGGCGCCGCCACCACGATGGCGCGAGGTCTTGCGCCCGTGCGCGTTGCGCCCGCCGACTTCTTCAGCCCTTCAATAAGTGTCTTCTCAGGCTCGGACTTCGTGATCTCAGCGAAGTCGGGGTAGGACACGAAGCGCATACCTGGGCTCGTGGGCTTTGGCTTACGGATGGCCATGGTGGTCGATCGAGCTCTCTCTCTGCCTCTAGTCCAGGGCCTGCAGGCCCTGGAAGATCGGAATGCTTTCGCCGGCGCCGATCTGCACGATCGCCTTCTTCCAGGAGCGCGTACGACCGGCCATGCCCGCGCGACGCTTGGGCTTGGACTTGACGCTCAGCGTCCTGACCTCGACGACATGCACGTCGAACAAAGCCTCGACCGCCTGGCGGATCTGCGTCTTGTGCGCGTCGGGGTGAACGCGGAACGTGTACCTGTTCGCGGCCGACAGGACGTAGCTCTTCTCGGACACGACCGGCCGCAGGATCACCTGGGAATGCTCCATCAGGCCTTCTCCTGCTTGGTGGCGGTGGACGATTCGGTGGCCGTGGCTGAGTCGGTGGCGGTGGACGATCCGGCGGCACGCGCGGTGAGCGCGTCGAGCGCCGGCTGTGAGATCAGGAGCGAGGCGGCCCCCAGTAAGTCGGCGACGCCGACGTTCTCGTGCGTGAGCACTGCCACTCCCGCGAGGTTGCGGAACGACAGCGCCGCGCTCGAGTCCTCGGCAGCGAGCACGACGAGCGTCGAGCCCGACTGGTTCCAATCGTCGAGCAGGTCGAACGCCTGCTTGGTCTTCGGGGCGCTGAACGCGGAGGAGTCGAGCACCGCCAGCGAGCCGCGCTCGGCGTGCAGCGACAGCGCGCTGCGCAGCGCCGCGCGCTGC
Source organism: uncultured Solirubrobacterales bacterium (assembly GCA_963813745.1). GTDB lineage: Bacteria > Actinomycetota > Thermoleophilia > Solirubrobacterales > Solirubrobacteraceae > Palsa-744. The sequence continues at coordinate 38,493 of CAWEZW010000009.1, read as the reverse complement.
TCCTTGCGGTTGACCTTAAAAGTGTATGAACGTGGCTGTGGCCCGAACACGACGCCACCGCCCGTCCAGATCGGCGAGCGGTTCGAGCCGGCGCGGGCGCGCCCGGTCCCCTTCTGGCGCCAGGGCTTGGCGCCGCCACCGGAGACCATGCCGCGGGTCTTCGTCGCGGCTGTTCCACGCCGGCGCGCGGCCTGCTCGGCGCGCACGCTCTGATGCACAAGCGCTTCGTTGAAGCGCGCGGTGAAGATCGCCTCGTCGAGCTTGACCTTCTTGGTCGCGGCGGCTCCGAGGATTGGCGCGTCAGGCATCTGTCCGCACCTCCACCAGCGCGCCGCGCGCGCCGGGCACCGAACCGCGCACCATCAGCAGATTCTCCTCCACATCTACGGCGACGATCTCCAGGCCCTTCTGCGAGGCCCGCTTGTTGCCCATCTGCCCCGGGCCGCGGATGCCCTTGAACACGCGCGAGGGCGTCGCCGAAGCGCCGATCGAGCCCGGCGCGCGCACGTTGTGGGAACCATGTGACTTCGGGCCGCTCGCGAAGTTGTGACGCTTGATCGTTCCCTGAAAGCCCTTCCCCTTCGAGGTCCCCGCGACCTTCACGCGCGCGCCCACCGCGAATGCCTCGACGGTAACCGTCTCGCCGATCTGAAGCTCGGCGGCCTCGTCGCGGAACTCGACAAGATGGCGCATCGGTCCCGCATCGGCCTTCTTCAAATGGCCGAGCTCGGCTTTCGTCAGGTGCTTCTCCTTAGTCTGACCAAACGCGAGTTGAACCGCCTCATACCCGTCGCGCTCGACCGTGCGGATCGCGGTCACCGGACACGGGCCTGCCTCCAGCACAGTCACGCGCGCGACGCGGCCATCCTCCTGGAAGACCTGTGTCATGCCGAGCTTCTTTGCGAGTATCGCGGCCATCGGTTCAGCTCAGCTCAGTTAGCGAGACGGATCTCGATGTCCACACCCGCCGGCAGGTGATCCAACCGCTGCAGCGAGTCGACCGTCTTCGGCGTCGGCTGGTGAATGTCGATCAGCCGCTTGTGCGTGCGGATCTCGAAGTGCTCGCGTGAGTCCTTGTCCTTGAACGGCGAGCGAATCACGCAGTAGACGTTCTTCTCGGTCGGCAGCGGCACGGGACCCGACACCGTGGCGCCGGTGCGGGTAGCCGTCTCCACGATCTCCTTCGCCGCCGACTCGATCGCGGACGTGTCGTACGCCTTCAGCCGGATGCGGATCTTGTTCTGGGTGGTGACTGCCATTTTTCGTTCTCTCGGATCTCTGCCTGCGTCTTGGTTTGTTTGGGTCGATGCACTTTCAGACGACGGGACCCCCCGCCGGGCCCACCCTGAAGACATAGAAAGGGCGGGTCCGTGTGGGCGTTCCGTCCCCTCGCCTTTCAGGCGGGGCTCACTTCGTCGTATCGGACTACCAATGGGCGTGCGCCCCGGCGATCTCTCTCAGGGGCGCACGTGCACTACTCGATGATCTCGCTGACCACGCCCGAGCCGACCGTGCGACCACCCTCGCGGATGGCGAAGCGCAGGCCCTGATCCATCGCGATCGGCTGGATCAGCTCGATCTCCATCTGGACGTTGTCTCCAGGCATGACCATCTCAACGCCATCGGGCAGCTTCGCCTGACCGGTCACGTCGGTGGTACGGAAATAGAACTGCGGCCTGTAGCCCGTGAAGAACGGCGTGTGGCGACCGCCCTCCTCCTTCTTCAGGACGTAGACCTCGGACTTGAACTTGGTGTGCGGCGTGATCGATCCCGGCTTGCACAGCACCTGACCACGCTCGATCTCCTCGCGCTTGGTCCCACGCAGCAGGCAGCCGACGTTGTCGCCCGCCTGGCCCTGGTCGAGGATCTTGCGGAACATCTCCACACCAGTGACGACGGTTGAGGTCGAGTCGTGGACTCCCACGATTTCGACGGTGTCGCCGGTGTTGACGATCCCCTGCTCGACGCGGCCGGTCGCGACGGTGCCGCGGCCGGTGATCGAGAAGACGTCCTCGACCGGCATCAAGAACGGCTTGTCGAGCTCGCGCACGGGCTCGGGGATGTAGGAGTCGAGCGCCGCCGCCAGCTCGACGATCTTCTCCTTGTAGGCCTCGTCGCCTTCCAGCGCCTTCAGCGCCGAGCCGGTGATGAACGGGATGTCATCGCCCGGGAAGTCGTACTCGCTCAGCAGCTCGCGAACCTCGACCTCGACCAGCTCCATCAGCTCCTCGTCGTCGACCATATCTGCCTTGTTGAGGAACACGACGATGTAAGGGACGCCCACCTGACGGGCGAGCAGGATGTGCTCGCGCGTCTGGGGCATCGGACCATCGGCGGCCGAGACGACCAGGATCGCCCCGTCCATCTGCGCGGCGCCCGTGATCATGTTCTTCACGTAGTCGGCGTGCCCCGGGCAGTCGACGTGCGCGTAGTGACGGTTCTCCGTCTGGTACTCGACGTGCGAGGTGGCGATCGTGATCCCGCGCTCCTTCTCCTCCGGCGCGTTGTCGATCTCCTCGAAGCTGCGGGCTTCGCCGCCCATCTTCTCCGCCAGCACCGTCGTGATGGCAGCGGTCAGCGTCGTCTTGCCATGGTCGATGTGCCCAATGGTCCCGACGTTGACGTGCGGCTTGTCGCGCTCGAACTTCTCCTTCGCCACTTTTACTCGCTCCTCAATCAGCTTGTTTAGGCTCGCCTTCGAGGGCGAACCGGGGAAATCTATCTAAATGCGGTGCTTCGTGTTTCCTGGTGCTGTAGTGCTTCGCGGTGAGGGTGCTCCTGATCCCGGCCCGGCCACCGCCGCCTAGGCCGGGACCGGTTCACCCGTGCGCTGTTCGACAACCTTCTCGGCGATATTCGGAGGCACCTCTTCGTAGCTCTCGAACTGCATCGTGTAGTTGGCGCGCCCCTGCGTATTCGACCGCAGGTCGGTGGCGTAGCCGAACATCTCCGACAGCGGCACCCGTGCGGTGACCGCTAGCGCATTGCCCTGGCGCTCCTGTCCTTCAACGCGCCCCCGGCGGCGGTTCAAGTCACCGATCACCTCGCCCAGGAAATCCTCAGGCGTGACGACCTCGACGGCAAAGATCGGCTCCAGCAGCACCGGCTTGGCGCGGCGCGCGGCTTCCTTGAAGGCGATCGAGCCCGCTACTTTGAAGGCGATCTCCGAGGAATCGACATCGTGGTACTTGCCGTCGACGAGCGTCACGCGCATGTCGACCATCGGGTAGCCGGCCTTGACGCCGTTCTCGAGCGCCTCTTCGATGCCCTTCTTGACGGCTGGGATGTATTCGGAAGGGATGTTTCCACCCTTGATCTTGTTGATGAACTCAAAGCCCTCACCCGGCGCCGGCTCGAGGTTGATGAAGACCACGCCGAACTGGCCCGAGCCGCCGGTCTGACGGACGAACTTCCCTTCGATCTTCTCGACTGTCCCGCGCACCGTCTCGCGGTAGGAGACCTGCGGGCGCCCGACGTTGGCTTCGACACCGAACTCGCGCTTCATGCGATCGACCAGCACCTCGAGGTGCAGCTCGCCCATACCTGAGATCTCGGTCTGGCCGGTCTCCTCGTTGGTGCGCACCTGAAAGGTGGGGTCCTCCTCCGCCAAGCGGCCGAGCGCGACCGACATCTTCTCCTGGTCGACCTTCGTCTTCGGCTCGACCGCGACCTTGATCACGGGCTCGGGGAAGACGATGTTCTCGAGGTGGATTGGGTGCTCGGGGGTCGCGAGCGTGTCGCCCGTGACGACCTGCTTGATGCCCACCGCCGCGGCGATGTCGCCGGCGTAGACCTCGGTGACCTCCTCGCGCTCGTTGGCGTGCATCATCAGGATCCGCCCGATCCGCTCGGTGCGCCCTGAGCCGACGTTGAGGATCTTGGCGCCAGCCTCGAGGTGACCAGAGTAGACGCGGAAGTAGGTGAGCTTGCCAACGTATGGGTCCGCCGCGATCTTGAAGGCGAGCGCCGCGAACGGCTCGCTGTCGTCGGCGTGGCGCTCCACCTGACGCTCCTCCTCCTCACCCCTGATCAGTTCGGTGCCGATCACCGGCGGCACATCGAGCGGTGAGGGCAGGTAGTCGATCACGGCGTCGAGTAGGGGCTGCACGCCCTTGTTCTTGAACGATGAGCCGCACAGCACCGGCGTCAGCTTGGTCGTGAGCGTCGCCTTGCGGATCGCGTTCTTGAGAATCTCCTCGGGCACCTCGGCCTCCTCGAGCAGCAGCTCGAGCAACGCGTCATCGTAGTGGGAGACCTCCTCGAGCAGATGTTCGCGCGCGCTCCCAGCCGCTTCGACGAGGTTCTCGGGGATCTCGATTTCATCGACTTCCTTGCCCATCTCGTCCTTGTAGACGATCGCCTTCATCGCAACGAGGTCGACGACGCCGAGGAAGTCGCCCTCGGAGCCGATCGGCAGCTGGATCGGCACCGGATGTGCGCCGAGGCGGTCGATCATCGTCTCCACGCCTTTCTCGAAGTCGGCGCCGATGCGGTCCATCTTGTTGATGTAGGCGATCCGCGGCACGTGGTACTTGTCAGCCTGACGCCACACGGTCTCCGACTGCGGCTCGACGCCGGCTACGGAGTCAAACAGCGCGATCGCGCCGTCGAGGACGCGAAGAGAGCGCTCGACCTCGACGGTGAAGTCGACGTGGCCGGGCGTGTCGATGATGTTGATGCGATGGTCCTTCCACTGCGCGGTCGTCGCGGCGGAGGTGATCGTGATGCCGCGCTCCTGCTCCTGCTCCATCCAGTCCATCACCGCCGCGCCCTCGTGCACCTCGCCGATCTTGTAGGTGCGCCCGGTGTAGTAGAGGATCCGCTCGGTCGTCGTCGTCTTACCGGCGTCGATGTGCGCCATGATCCCGATGTTTCGGGTGTTTTGGAGGGTGAACTTACGTGGCATGGCTCAGGTGGGAATGCTCGTGTGGTGTCTCGGGTGTCGGGGTGTCTCGGGCAGTTTGAGCGCCGGCTGGAATCGACTGGCTGTTTTAAGCAAAAAAATGGGCCCCTCGGGCCCACGCGCGCTGCTGGTCTGATCTGGACCGGTTCGCGTCGTTATCTGCTCGAGGTCTCCATCTTGGTCGGTTCGCTCCGTGGACATGCTCGCACGGCTACTCCGCCCGCGAAGCGAGGGATGACTATAGCAGAGCAATCGGGGCGTTTGACTGGCTCACTCGGGGTTCTCGGGAGTCGGGCGCTCACCCTTTTCGAGAGCGTCGCAGCCCTCCACCGGGGGCGTATCCTCGAACACCGCACCGAGACGCTCGAGCACCCGGGTAGCGGCACGCAATTCGCTGCTCTCTACGCCATCCAGCGCCTGTTCCCAGCGACTCTGCCAGGCCTTGCGCTTGGCCTCGATCTTGCGCCGCCCCTGCGGCGTGAGTCGAGAGACCACAACCCGCCGGTCGGTCTCCGAGCGGGCCCTTTCGACGTGGCCGGAGTCGGCGAGATGGTCGAGCATCTGGGTGACCGTTCCCGGCGCCATGCGCGCCGCGATCGCCAGCTCCCCGGCCGGCAGCTCGCCGCGCTCGTCGAGCTCGATCAGCAGCTCGAACTGAGCGTGGCTGAGCTCGGATCCGCCGAGGTGGGTGTCGCGCCCGCGCAAGCGGCTGAGGGTGCGGAACACCCGGCGGAACGCCATGCCCAGCTCGGTCAGCTCATCCGTCCAGTGTTCGGGGGATGTGGGAGGCCCTTGGGTGTCGAGTGTGCTCATCGTGCTTGGCCTGTGGTGTGCGGGGCGGGCGGCTCAGCGCGCCGAGCGGCTCGATTGCCGCCTCGGCGTTCGGCCGCGTCGCGGCGAGCCGGGCGCGCGGGTTCTCGGCGCGCAACAGCACGACGCAGGGGATCAGCCCGAGCGCGGCGGTTGCGAACGACCACCAGTAGGCGGTGTTGAACGCGTGCGCCAGGTGCGTGACCGAAGGTGCGTGGCCGCTCGCGCGCTGCAGTACCACCGCGAGCACCGCCGTCCCGATCGCCCCGCCGATCCGCTGCAGCACGTTCAGCTGCGGCGTCGCGTCGGAGAGCTGCTCGGGCCGCAGCGAGGCGAACGCGGCGGTCATCGCGGGCATGAACGAGAAGCCGATGCCCACGCCCCGCACGAGCAGCACCGTCGATATGCCAGCGATCGAGGTGCTCGCGCCGATGAACGCCAACGGGATCGTGCTCAGGCACAGAACCGAGACGCCGCCCAGGGCCACGCGGCCGCCGCCGAAGCGATCGGTCAGGCGCCCGGCCATCGGCATCGCGACCAGCATTCCAAGACCCTGCGGCCGACCAGCAGCCCGGTCGCGATCAGGCTCTCGTGGCGGACTTCCTGGTAGTAGAGCGGCACGAGGATCATCGCCCCGAACAGCGCGGCGCCGAGCGCGAACGTCGTGAACGACGCGGCCGCGAAGATCCGGTTCGCATACAGCCGGATGTCGAGCAGCGGGCGCTCGACGCGCAGCGCGTGCCAGCAGAAGACGCCGGTCAGCAGCAGAGCCGCGATGATCGGCAGCACGACGATCGGCGCCGTCAGGCTGCTGTTGGAGCCGAGCTGGGCGAGGCCGTAGACGACGGCGGTCGACGCCGTCGAGAGCAGCGCCAGGCCGAGGACGTCAAGGCGCCCGGCCTCGCCAGATTCGGTCTGCGGCAGCATCCGCCAGCCGAGCATGAACGCGACGAAGCCGATCGGCACGTTGACGAGGAAGATCCACGACCAGTGCAGGCTCTGCAGGATCGTCCCGCCCACCACCGGCCCGAGGATCGGACCGAGCATCGCGGGCATCGCCACGATGCCCATTACGCGGCCCATCCGCTTGGGACCCGCGACCTGAGCCATGATCAGCTGAGCGATCGGCATGATCATGCCGCCGCCCGCTCCCTGCAGCACGCGGAACAGCACGAGCTCGGTCGTCGTGGTAGCCACCGCGCACAGCGCCGAGCCCATCGTGAACAGCACGAGCGAGGTCATGTACACGCGCTTGGCTCCGAATCGCCGTGCGGCCCAACCCGTGATCGGGATGACGGCAGCCAGCGACAGCAGATAGCCGGTGATCACCCACTGGATTTGGGCGAGCGAGCTGTGCAGGTCGTGCCCAGCGTGCGCAGCGCGACGTTGACGATCGTCGTGTCGAGGATCGACATGATCATCCCGAGGATCACCACGCCGGCGATCTTCCAGACGTAGGGCTCGATGCGGTCGGAGGCCTCCGGGTGGAAGCCGGTCGGATGTCGTCGCCGAGGAAGACATTCGGTACCGAAAGCTTAGGTGACCAAACCTTCTTGCCCATCCGACCCCTGCAGACAGCCGATTGCGATCACTCACAACCAGCGTCGTCGCTCCACTCCCCGTGCCGCTCGGGCGACGCGGTCTCCCCCACATCGGCGGCCGCGAAGCGATGCATCAGTGCGGCAGCTCGTGTGGACGCGCCTCGCGCTCGACACGGGCCAGCGCCCGAAGGGCGCCCAGGGGACGCGGCCGCGCGGTCCGTCTACCAGCGGTAGTGCGCGAAGGCCTTGTTGGCCTGCGCCATGCGGTAGATGTCGTCCTTGCGCTTGTACGCCCCGCCCTGCTGGGACTGGGCGTCGCTCAGCTCGTTCGCCAAGCGCTGGGCCATCGTCTTCTCGCGCCGGTTGCGGGCGAACTCGACCAGCCAGCGCACTGCCAGCGTGCGCGCGCGACGGGAGGCAACCTCGACCGGCACCTGATAGGTGGCTCCACCGACGCGGCGCGATTTGACCTCGAGCGTCGGCGTCAGCGCCTTGATCGACGCCTCCAGCGTCTCCACCGGGTCTTTGTCGCTGCGCTCGCCGATCAGAGCCAGCGCGTCGTAGACGATCCGCTCGGCCGTCGACTTCTTGCCGTCGAGCATCACCTTGTTGATGACCTGCTGCACGAGTTTCGAGCGGTGGATTGGGTCCGCCTCGACGGGGCGGATCTGGGCGGCTGCGCGGCGGGGCATCGGCTATTTTTTCTTCACGCCGTACTGCGAGCGCGCCTTCTTGCGATCGCTCACGCCGGCCGCGTCGAGCGTCCCGCGCACGACCTTGTAGCGAACGCCCGGCAGATCCTTCACGCGGCCACCACGCACGAGCACGACCGAGTGCTCCTGCAAGTTGTGACCCTCGCCCGGGATGTATGCGGTCACCTCGATCGAGCCGGAGATCCGCACGCGGGCGACCTTGCGCAGGGCGGAGTTAGGCTTCTTCGGGGTCGTCGTGTAGACGCGCGTGCAGACCCCGCGGCGCTGCGGGGCGGCGGTCTTCTTCTTGCGCCCTTTTCCCGACTTCAGGCCCGGGGTGGCGAGCTTCTTCTTCGGAGCGACGCGGCCCTTGCGGACGAGCTGAGAGGTGGTTGGCATTCGGCCGGGGATGGTAGCAGCGCTAGGCGGCTGCGCGGCGACGCCGGCCGAGCGCACGGGCGCCGGCATCAGCGCCGCGGCCACGACGACCAGCACGAACGCCAGCGCCTGCAGCACGACTCCCAGCGCGCTGGCCGCCATCGGATCGCCGAACACGACGATCCCTCCGGCGATCCCGGCGATGTTCGCCGCGGTGCCCGTCACGGCGATCACCGGGACCGCCTCGCCGTCCTGCAAGCCCCGCGCGGATGCGTAGAAGGCGACGATCGAGGCGAGCACCGCGACCAGCCAGCCAGGGGCTGAGCAGCAGTCCGAGCACCCCGTGTGCGCGGGTGATGCCTGTCAGCGCCTTGATCGCGGTGTCGGAGACCCCGAACAGGATCCCCGCCGCGGCCCCGAGCATCACGCCGTGGTGCTCGACCGGACCGCCCATCCGCGGGCCCATGATCAAGCAGGCCCCCGATCCCGAACAGGCCGGCCTCAAAGGAGATCATCGCCGCCTGGGAGAACTGCGAGTGCGCGCCATGCATCGCCGGTAGCGTCAGCCCGAGCATCACCAGCCCGACCGCGGTCAGCGACAGGCCGATCCACTGGCGGGGCCGACTTCGAAGCCGAACAGCCGATCGGCCATTACAGCGATGAACACCATCCCGGCCGCGAGCGCCACCTGGATCACCGACATCGGCGCCAGCGCCAGCGCGACCACGTGCAGTCCCCAGCTCGCTGTCGCGACGATCATGCCCAGCGCGAACCAGCCCGAGGAGAACAGCGCCTCGAGGCGCGCAGGGGATGGCGCACATGAACCTTCGCCACCGCGTTTGCGCCCCGGTACTTGTAGAAGAAGCCGAGGTTGGCCACGAACGCGCACGTGAGCGCCAGCAGGATGCCGATTTCGAGTTTCATCGCTCGGGGAGCCGTCTCGGGACGGGCGATTGAAGGGTGGGCCGTCCATTGGAAGGTAGGTCAAAGCGTCGGCTGTCGGGACTGCTTGGTGGGCCGCGCTGCTCGGTCCCCACTGCTGTTCGAGGCTCCATCGGCGGTGGCCCTCGGTGCTTTACTTGCCGCGATCGATTCAGGCAGATTACCGGCCGAACCTGTATGCAAGCTAAAGAGCCTTCCTTGTGCGATCGCACACCCATTGGTCCTGACGGGGCCATGCCGCTGCTGATGGTCGACATCGACGGCGTGCTCTCGCTGTTCGGCCCGAACGGGGCGGGCATCGGAGCCGCGGGATCGACCGCCGCGCACGTCCGGATGGGATCTTCCACTCGATCGACGGCATCCCGCACTTCCTTTCGTCTGAAGCCGCCGTCCATCTGCTGGCCCTCGCCGAGGACTTCGACCTGGTCTGGTGTAGCGGCTGGGAGGAGAAGGCCGAGGAGTACTTGCCCTATCTGCTCGGCCTGCCCACGGGCCTGCCGTTCCTGCGCTTCGAGCGCGGTCAAGGCGCCGGCAGCTCACTCAGCGGTCATTGGAAGCTCGCTGCGATCGATGCCTACGCGGGCACACGACCGCTGGCATGGATCGACGACGCGTTCGATGAGTCCTGTCACGCGTGGGCTGTGGCCCGCCCGGCAGCGACGCTCCTGGTGGAGACCGATCCCGCGGTCGGCCTCACCTCGAGGGAGACGGAGTTGCTGGCCGCGTGGGCTACTTGCCAAAGAGGCGAAGCAAGGACTTCCTCAGGAAGCTGATCCTGGCAGGCGGACGCGGCGTAGAGCCACGGCGAAACTCGTATAGGCCTATCGATGTCGGCGGAGTTCTGATCTGCTCTGGGGGTACGGGCTTCGGGGTCATAGGCTCATTCTACCGCCAGCGCGGCAAGCCACGCAAAAGTCTGCACGATCATCAGGGTCCCCAGCACACCCGACAGCCGGGACATCAGCCGAACCGTCTTTGTGTTCCTCGCCGCGTATCGCCTGATAGCCGTAGCGCAGCCTCGACGCAGCCAACTGAGCTTGTCGTTGTCGGCCGGTCGGCTTCCGCCTGTGGGGAGAGCTGCCTGTAGAGCTCACGGGCGTCGATAGAGAACTTCAGCTTCCACGCAAGCGCGTGCCGCCCAGCTTCATAAGTGATCTCCTTCGGAGACGCGCCATACCCCCCTACACCGACAACACACCCCAACGGGACACTCGTTCACTGAAGACGCTTCTTATCGCATCCGCGCCGCCGCCAGCCGGCGCTCCAGGTTCGCGCGCACCTCGCGGCCAGTCATCGTCGATCACGCTGTAGTAGGCCGAGTCCCGTGCACGCCGATGCCCGGCATCAGCATGTGCTTGCGCGCGATGCCCTCGAACTGCGCTCCCAGCGCCGCCATCGCGGCCCGCGAGCGCTCGTTGCGGGCGTCCGTCTTCAGCTCCACGCGCATGCAGCCCAGCGCCCCGAAGGCATGCTCGAAGCGCATCAACAGCTTCGCCTCGACGCTTCGCGCCCGTCTGCCACATCGCCGGCTCAAGCCACGTCCAGCCGATCTCGAGGCCACGATGCTCCTCGCGCAAGTTCAGGTAGCGCGTGCTGCCGATCGGCTGCCCGCTCGCGCGATCGATCGTCGACGAACACCCCCTCCCCGCCCGCCTGCGACTCGGCGAGACTGGCGGCGACACCACGCGGAGAAGTACTCGCGACGGGCAGCCGACCGGCGCCAGCCACCTCCAGATCTCCGGATGCTGGGCGGCGGCGAACAGATCGTCCTCGTGACGGGCCTCCAGCGGCTCCAGCACGACGATCTGGCCCTCCAGCCGCGTTGTCAGCCGATCCCACATCGTGGCCCGCAGAGGCTTACTCCCCAGCTGGGCCTCCGAGACCTCGAGGTCGACGAGCTCCTCGACAAACCCGGGTCTGTGCCGCCGGCGCCGATCTTCTCCAGCGAGGCCAGATCGGCGTCGAACTCCTGTCCGTAGCCGCCATACCATCGCCGCCGGAGAGGCCGAGCTCGGCGGCGATCTCGTCCTGGTCGAGCAGACCGACGTCGTCGATCGCGCGGGGCAGCGGCTCAGAGGGCTCGATCTCGATCCGCCGATAGCGCTTCAGCCCCGTCGCGGCCGGGATCAGCTTGCCGATGATCACGTTCTCCTTCAGGCCGTTCAGGCGGTCGGTCTTGCCCTCCAGTGCCGCGTCGGTCAGCACCTTCGTCGTCTCCTGGAAGGAGGCCGCCGACAGGAACGAGTCCGTGTTCAGCGACGCCTTCGTGATGCCGAGGATGATGTCCTCGAACTGCGCGGCTTCGCCGTCCTTTGCGATCACCTCGTCGTTGATCTTCGCGAAGTCGAAGCGGTCCACGAACTGTCCCGGCAGGTAGTCGGTGTCGCCCTTCTGGTCGACCCTCACCTTCTTCAGCATCTGCCGGACGATCAGCTCGATGTGCTTGTCGTTGATGTCCACGCCCTGGGACTTGTAGACCTCCTGGACCTCCTTGACCAGGTACTGCTCGGTCTCGGTCCGTCCGCGGATCGCGAGCAGCTCGTGCGGGTAGACCGAGCCCTCGTTGAGCTGCTTGCCGGCCGTGATCTTCTCGCCCTCCGCCGACGAACAGCCGCGTGCGCCGCGGGAAGGCGTGGCGGTGCTCCTCGCCGGCCTCATCGGTGATCGTCACGGTCAGCGCCTTCTCGGTCTCCTCGATCGAGACGACGCCGTCCTGCTCGGCGATCTTCGCCAGACCCTTCGGCTTGCGCGCCTCGAACAGCTCGACTACGCGCGGCAGGCCGTGCGTGATGTCCGCCCCGGCGACGCCGCCGGTGTGGAACGTGCGCATCGTCAGCTGCGTGCCGGGCTCGCCGATCGACTGCGCCGCGACGATCCCGACCGCGTCGCCGATCTGCGCGAGCGCGCCGGTCGCCATCGCCCGGCCGTAGCAGGCCTGACACACGCCCTGAGGGCGCTCGGCACTTGAGCACCGAGCGCACCGGCACGATGACGCTCACGCCCTTCTCGTGGTCGTCCTTGAACGCCTCAACGATCTCCGCGAACTCGGCGCGGCCGATCTCCGCGCCCTGCTCGGCGAGCATCCGCCCGCGCTTGGTCGTGATCCCAGCGCCGCGATCCGCCCGACGAGATCGTCGTTGGGGTCGCCGCCCGCCTTGAAGACGGCCATCTCGATGTACTCCTCCGCGCCGCAGTCGTCCTCGCGGATGATCACGTCCTGGGCGACGTCGACCAGACGCCGGTCAGATAGCCCGAGTCGGCGGTCCGCAGCGCGGTGTCAGCCAATCCCTTGCGCGCGCCGTGCGTGGAGATGAAGTACTCCAGCACCGACAGTCCCTCCATGAAGTTGGCCTTGATCGGGCGCTCGATGATTTCGCCCTTCGGGTTGGCCATCAGCCCACGCATCCCCGCCAGCTGGCGGATCTGCTTGAACGATCCACGCGCACCCGAGTTGGCCATCATGAAGATCGGGTTCAGCATCGTCGAGGTTCTCGATCATCGCCTCGGCCACCTCGTCGGTCGCGGCGTTCCACTTCTCGACCACCGCCTCGTGACGCTCCTCTTGGGTGATCAGCCCATCGTCGTACTGATCGGTGATCGCCCCCACGAGCTTGTCGTACTTGTCGAGGATGCCCTGCTTCTCGGGCGGGATCACGACGTCGTTCTTGGAGATCGTGATGCCCGCCTGCGTGGCGTACTTGAAGCCGAGGTCCTTGAATGCGTCCAGCACCAGCGAGATCGTCGTCGCACCGTATGTCTGCACCAGCGCGTCGATCAGACGGGTGGTGTCGCGCTTCTTCATCGACTGGTTCACGAACACGTACTTGCGCGGCGTCGAACTCGTCGCCCAGCGCCTCCGCCAGCGCCCGCTCGATGCGGTCGTTGTAGATGATCCGCCCGATCGTGCTCAGCACGTGCCCGCCCTCGCGCCCGTACGGACGGAACTCGGCGATGTCGTGCAGCTTCACGACGCCGCCCTCGTAGGAGAGCTCGGCCTCCTGCGCGGTGCGGAACACGTGCGGGCGCGGCTCATATGTCGCCCTGTCGATCTTCGCGAGCTCCTCGGCCTCGGGGCCGTATGTGAGGTAGTAGGCCCCCAGGATCATGTCCTGCGTCGGCGTCGCCAGCGGCGCCCCGTGCGCAGGAGACAGAATGTTGTTGGAGGACAGCATCAGGATCCGCGCCTCCGCCTGCGCCTCGGCCGAGAGCGGCAGATGGACTGCCATCTGGTCACCGTCGAAGTCGGCGTTGAAGGCGTGGCAGACCAGCGGATGCACCTGGATCGCCTTACCCTCGACGAGCAGTGGCTCGAACGCCTGGATGCCCAGACGGTGCAGCGTCGGCGCGCGGTTCAGCAGCACCGGGTGCTCGTGGATGACCTCCTCGAGCACGTCCCACACCTCGCCGATCCTAGAGTCGACCATCTTCTTGGCGGCCTTGATGTTCTGCGCGGACTTGCGCTCGACCAAGCGGGCCATGATGAACGGCTTGAACAGCTCCAGCGCCATGATCTTCGGCAGACCGCACTGGTGCAGCTTCAGGTACGGGCCGGCCACGATCACCGAGCGCCCGGAGTAGTCCACGCGCTTGCCGAGCAGGTTCTGGCGGAAGCGACCCTGCTTGCCCTTGAGCATGTCCGAGAGGCTCTTCAGCGGACGGTTGCCCGGTCCGGTCACCGGACGCCCACGGCGGCCGTTGTCAAACAGCGCGTCGACGGCCTCCTGCAGCATCCGCTTCTCGTTGTTGACGATGATCTCCGGCGCGCCGAGGTCGAGCAGCCGCTTGAGACGGTTGTTGCGGTTGATCACACGTCGGTAGAGGTCGTTCAGATCCGAGGTGGCGAAACGCCCGCCGTCGAGCTGAACCATCGGGCGCAGCTCCGGCGGGATCACCGGCACGGCGTCCAGCACCATCATCTCCGGCTTGTTCCCCGACTGCAGGAACGCCGAGACGACCTTCAGGCGCTTGACCGCGCGCGCCTGCTTCTGGCCTTTGCCGGTCTTCACCTGGTCCTCGAGCTCCACGCGTTCGGCCTCGAGATCGACCTGCTGCAGCAGGTCGCGGATCGCTTCCGCGCCCATCCCGCCGCGGAAGTACTCGCCGAATCCGTAGGAGGAGCCGAAGCGCTCCTTCAGCTCGCGGAACGTTGTCTCGTCGTGCTCGATCTGCTTCGGTTCCATTGTCTTGAACAGCTCCCAGACGTTGCGCATCCGCTCGGCGCCGTCCTCGATGTAGGCCTCGGTGTCGGCGATGTCGGCGTCGAAGGACTTCGTCAACTCCTTGGTCAGCTTCTCGCGCTCCTCGTCGGAGATCTTCGCGAGGTTGATGTCGAGCGAGTCCGCCCACAGGTGGTCTTCGTCGGAGAAGTGAGTCTGTTTGCCGTTCTGCAAATACTTCTCCCTGCGCTTGAGCGACTCGCGCAGCTCGAGTACCCGCTCCTCGCGTTCGGCCGCGTAGGCGTCGAGCACCTTGTTGACCTCCTTCTCCAGCGAGTCGAGGTCCTTCGTGCGGGCCTCGTCGTCGACCCACGTGATGATCGACGCCGCGAAGTACAGGACCTTCTCGAGTTCCTTCGGCGCCATGTCAAGCAGGTAGCCGATCCGGCTCGGCACGCCCTTGAAGAACCAGATGTGGCTCACGGGGGCGGCCAGGTCGACGTGGCCCATGCGCTCGCGGCGAACCTTCGAGCGCGTGACCTCCACGCCGCAGCGCTCGCACACGATGCCCTTGTACCTCACCCGCTTGTACTTGCCGCAGTAGCACTCCCAGTCCTTCGTGGGACCGAAGATCCGCTCGCAGAAGAGGCCGTCCTTCTCGGGCTTCAGCGTCCGGTAGTTGATCGTCTCCGGCTTGATCACCTCGCCCGAGCTCCAGCTGCGGATCTGCTTGGAGGACGCGAGTGAGATCTCAATCGCATCGAAGTTATTTATGTCGATCACGGTGTGTCCTCCACAGTCTCGTCAGTTGCAATTGCGTCGTCGCCGACCGCCGCGGTCCCTGCAAGCAGCCTCCTGCACCTCGAGCTCCTCAACCACGACGTCCTCGTCCTCAATCTCCAGGGACTCCTCGGCACTCGTCGTCTCATCGTCTGTGCTGTCCGTCGCCTCGGCGGCCGCCTCGCTCTCCTCCTCGCCCTCCGCGGGCGCATCATCGACCGCCGCCGGCGCACGCACGCCGGAGAGGTCGATGCCGAGCTCCTCGGCGGCGCGCAACAGATCGTCGTCTTCGTCGCGCATCTCCGTGCGCTGGCCTTCCTCGGAGACGACGTTCACGTCGAGCGCGAGCGACTGCATCTCCTTCAGCAACACCTTGAAGGACTCCGGGATCGACGGCTCGGCGATGTTCTCGCCCTTGACGATCGCCTCATACGCCTTCACGCGACCGACGGTGTCGTCGGACTTGATCGTCAGCATCTCCTGCAACGTGTAGGCGGCGCCGAATGCCTCCAGCGCCCAGACCTCCATCTCGCCGAAGCGCTGGCCGCCGAACTGCGCCTTGCCGCCCAGCGGCTGCTGGGTGACCAGCGAGTAGGGGCCGGTCGAGCGCGCGTGGATCTTGTCGTCGACGAGGTGCAGGAGCTTCAGGATGTACATGTATCCCACGGTCACCTGTTCGGCGAACGGCTCGCCCGTGCGGCCGTTGAACAGCGTCATCTTGCCCGAGGCCTGCTCGCCCGGCCGACGGCTCTTGTCAACGTCCATGCGAATCCGGCCCTTGTGCTCGTCCTGCCAGCGCACGAGCGCCTCGTCGACGTCCGCCACGGTGGCGCCGTCGAACACCGGCGTCGATACATACACACGCGCGCGCGAGGTTGCGCCGCCGTTGCCGTGCCCGTTGCCTTCGTGGGCCTCCTTGTAAGCGTCCGAACCGTCGTCGTACCAGCCCTGCGCGGCGGCCCAGCCGAGATGCGTCTCGAGGATCTGCCCGACGTTCATCCGGCTCGGCACGCCCAGCGGGTTGAGGATCACGTCGACCGGCGTGCCGTCCTCCAGGAAGGGCATGTCCTGCTCGTCGACGATCTTCGAGATCACGCCCTTGTTGCCGTGGCGCCCCGCGAGCTTGTCGCCCTCGGAGATCTTGCGCTTCTTGGCCACGAACACACGCACCAGGTCGTTCACGCCCGGCGGCAGATCGTCGCCCGCGTCGCGGCTGAAGGTCATCACGTCGATCACCACGCCGCCCTCGCCGTGGGGCACCTTCAACGAGGTGTCGCGGACCTCGCGCGCCTTCTCCTTGAAGATCGCCCTGATCAGCTTCTCCTCGGCAGTCAGCTCGGTCTCGCCCTTCGGCGTGACCTTGCCGACGAGCAGGTCGCCCGAGGCCACCTCGGCGCCGACGCGCACGATCCCGCGATCGTCGAGGTTGCGCAGCGACTCCTCCGAGCGGTTGGGGATGTCTCTGGTGACCTCCTCCTCGCCGAGCTTGGTCGTGCGCGCGTCGATCTCGTACTCCTCGATGTGGATCGAGGTCAGCTCGTCGTCCTTGACCAAGCGCTTTGAGAGGATGATCGCGTCCTCGAAGTTGTAGCCCTCCCAGGACATGAACGCCACCATCAGGTTCTTGCCGAGCGCCATCTCGCCCTTGTCGGTCGAGGAGCCGTCGGCCAGCACGTCGCCCGCCTTGACCTTCTGGCCCGCCTTCACCCGCGGCTTCTGATGAATCAGCGTGCCCTGGTTGGAGCGCATGAACTTCTGCAGCTCGTACTCATCCTTGCCGTCACTCGTCTCCACCACGATCTGGGTGGCGTCGACGAAATCGACCGTCCCGGCGCCCCGCGTCAGCAGCACATCGCCCGTGTCGAGCGCCGCGCGGCGCTCCATCCCGGTCCCCACCAGCGGCGCGTCGGCCTTCAGCAGCGGCACCGCCTGACGTTGCATGTTCGAGCCCATCAGCGCCCGGTTGGCGTCGTCGTGCTCGAGGAACGGGATCATCGCCGTGGCCACCGACCAGATCTGCTCCGGCGAGACGTCGAGCAGGTCGACGTCCTTGGGCCCGACCGTCACGTACTGGCCGGCCTGGGTGCGGCAGAGGATTTCGGTGCCCTTCAGCTTGCCGGTCTTTGCGTCGACCGGCGTGTTCGCCTGGGCGATCACCAACTCCTCTTCCTGCGTGGCGTCCAGACGCTGCACCTTGTCCGTCAGCACGCCGTCCTTGACCACGCGGTAGGGCGTGGTCACGAAGCCATACTCGGACACCTCGGCGAACGAGCTCAGCGAGCCGATCAGGCCGATGTTCGGTCCCTCCGGCGTCTCGATCGGGCACATCCGGCCGTAATGGGTCGGGTGCACGTCGCGCACCTCGATCGGCGCGCGCTCGCGCGTCAGGCCTCCGGCGCCAAGCGCCGAGAGGCGCCGGCGGTGCGTGAGGCCGGCCAGCGAGTTGGTCTGGTCCATGAACTGGCTCAGCTGGGATGAACCGAAGAACTCCTTCAGCGCCGCCACCACGGGGCGGATGTTGATGATCGTCTGCGGCGTGATCGTGTCCGCGTCCTCGGTCGTCAACCGCTCGCGCACGACGCGCTCCATGCGGTACAGCCCGATCCGGAAGGCCTCCTGGATCAGCTCGCCGACCGTGCGCAGACGGCGGTTGCCGAAGTGCTCGTACTCGTCGAGGTGATCGGCGACCGGCTCGCGCGGCATGCTCATCGCCTCGGCCGCGTAGTCCTTGATCTCGAGCTCGCCGTCCTCGGGGATGCCGAGGCGCTTGGGCAGCGAGACGAGCTCGCGAACCAGCGCGAGGATGTCGTCGTGCGTCAGCGTGCGCGTATCGATGTCGATGTCGAGACCGAGCCGCGAGTTGAGCTTGTAGCGACCGACGCGCGTCAGGTCATAGCGCTTGGGGTCGAAGAACAGCTGGTTCAGGAGCGCCTTGGCGTTGTCGACCGACGGCGGCTCGCCGGGGCGCTGCTTCTTGAACAGCTCCACCAGCGCGCCCTCTTCGGTGCGGGTGATCTCGGTGTCGGACTCGATCGTGTTGCGGATGTACAGCGAGTTCTCGAACAGCCTGAGGATCTCCTCGTCGGTCGCGTATCCCATCGCGCGCAGCAGCACCGTCACCGGCAGCTTGCGCTTGCGGTCGATGCGGACGAAGACCTTCCCCTTCTTGTCGATCTCCAGCTCCAGCCACGACCCGCGCGCCGGCATCAGGTTGGCGATGAAGACCTGCTTCTCGCGATCCTTCGGCTCCATCAGGTACGCACCCGGTGAGCGCACGAGCTGCGTCACGACGACACGCTCGGTGCCGTTGATCACGAACGTCCCGCGCTCGGTCATCCACGGGAAGTCGCCCATGAACACCGACTGCTCGCGGATCTCGCCCGTCTCGCGGTTGATGAACGCGACGGTCACGGTCAGCGGACGCGCGTAGGTCAGGTCCTTCTCGCGGCACTGCTCGAGATTGGCGACCGGCTCGTCGAAGACGAACTCGCCGAACTGCACGGCGAGGTTGCCGGTGTAGTCCTCGATCGGGGAGATGTCATCGATCGTCTCGCGCAGCCCACCCGTCTTCGGGTCGGTCAGCCACGTAAACGAGCGGCGCTGGATATCGATCAGGTTCGGTACGTCGACAGACTTAGGTAGACGCGCGAAAGTCCGGCGCGTCCGGAGAGCATCAACAGCAGCCAAGAAACGACTCCTTCGGAGGGCGTGAAACGGGCAGAGGAGGGCGCCGAAGCGCGACCACTGAAGATAGCACAGACCAGCGGCACCCTCAAGTGGGCAGCCAACGCTCACGGACCCCGCCCTCTCGATCATCGCGTATGTGGCGCGGATCGTGTTGCTAGGAGCGGCTGCGACTATTGGTCAGCGACGAGCACTTTACCGGAAAATCGGCGCTTTTGTTAGGCGCGGGTAAAGAAGGAGCCCCGACTGTGCGGGGCCCCTCTGTGCGGCGTGCGGCTCGATTCGGTCGCGCTACTTCAGCTCGACCGTGGCGCCGGCCTCCTCCAGTTCCTGCTTGAGCTTCGCGGCCTCCTCCTTGTCGATGCCCTCCTTGACGGGCTTGGGAGCCTCGTCGACGAGCGCCTTGGCCTCTTTCAGCCCGAGGCCCGTGGCGGCGCGGACGACCTTGATCACCTGGATCTTCTTGTCGCCGGCGGCCGTCAGGATCACGTCGGCCGTGGTGCTCTCTTCCTCCTCGGCGGCGCCCTCACCACCGCCTGCGCCCGCGGGCGCGGCGGCCGGTGCGGCCATCGCCGCGGCCGAGACGCCGAACTCCTCCTCGAGCGCCTTGATCCGCTCGGCGAGCTCGAGCACCGAGATGCCCTTCAGCTCCTCGATCCACTTATCTGTGCTTGTGGCTGTAGCCATGTGTCAGTCCTCCGGGGTTGTTGAAGTTGAAGTCGAGTTTTCCTTCTGCTCGCGCACCTGACCGAGGGCGACCGCGAGGCCGCTGAGCAGGCCGCCGAGCGAGCGCACGAGGCCGCCGATCGGCGAGGCCACGACGCCGACGAGCTGGCCGTAGAGGACTTCGCGCGACGGCAGCCGCGAGAGCGAGCGGATCTGCTCGGGGTCGAGCGGCGCACCGTCCATCAAACCGCCCTTGAAGGGCAACAGCTGGGTGGCGCGTCCGTAGTCGGCGACCGCTTTGGCTGCGGTCGCGATGTCGCCGCGCACGAAGGTCAGCGCGGTCGGGCCTTCGAGCAGCGCCTTCAGCGTCCCGGCGCCGACCTCGTCGGCGGCGCGTTCGGTCAGCGAGTTCTTGACGACCTTGAAGGTTGCGTCGGACTCGCGCAGCTTGGCGCGCAGCTCGGCCACCTGGGGCACCGAGATGCCCCGGTAGTCCACGGCGAAGACCGCCTGGGACGCTTTGATGTTGGCGGCGATCTCGGCGATCGCCGTGGCCTTCTGGTCTCGGTTCATTGCTGGGCTCCTATCCCGGGCTTCTGCTGACCGATCTTCGATCGGTGATCGCCGCCGGGGGTCTTCGGTTGCCTCGAGGAGATGACGCTAAGCGGCGATCGTAGCCGCGGGCGCCTCCTCGAGGATGTCACGTGTGCGCCCGGCGTCGACCTTCACGCCCGGCCCCATCGTCGATGTGATCGTGATCGAGTGCAGATACCGGCCCTTCGCGCTCGCGGGCTTGGCGCGGATCAGCTCTTCGATCACCGCGGCGTAGTTCTCCAACAGCGGGCGCTCGTCGAAGCTCGCCTTGCCGATCACGAGATGCACGATCGCGTTGCGGTCGGTGCGGTACTCGACCTTGCCCGACTTGGACTCCTCGACGGCTTTGGCGACGTCCATCGTCACGGTGCCCACCTTCGGGTTCGGCATCTTCCCCGACGGCCCGAGCACGCGACCCAATCGACCGACAACGGACATCAGATCGGGCGTCGCGATCGCGACGTCGAAGTCGTCGAAGCCCTCCTCGATCTTCTTGGCGAGATCCTCACCGCCGACCTCGTCGGCGCCGGCCGCTTGCGCCTCGGCGACCTTCGGGCCCTGGGCGAAGACGATGATCTTCACGTCTTTGCCGAGGCCGTTCGGCAGCGCGATCGTGCCGCGCAGCTGCTCGTCGGCGTGCCTCACGTTCAGACCCGTGCGCACGTGCAGCTCGACCGACTCGTCGAACTTCGCGCCGGCGAGGCTCTTGACGAGCGCGACCGCCTGCGCGGGCTCGTACTCGCGCTCGCGCTCGACCTTCTGAAGCGCCTCGGAGTAGCGCTTGCCGTGCTGGGAGCTCATGACGGCCACCTCCACACCCATCGAGCGGGCGGTCCCGGCGATGATCTTCGCCGCCTGATCGATGTCGTTGGCGTTCAGATCCTCGAGCTTGCGCTCGGCGATCTCGCGCAGCTGAGCTTGGGTGATCGTGCCGACCTTCGTACGGTTGGGCTCACCCGAGCCCTTGCCGATCCGCAGCGCCTGCTTGATCAACACCGCCGCGGGTGGTGTCCTTGTGACGAACGTGAAGGAACGATCCTCATAGACAGTGATCACAACGGGGATGACCGTGCCTGTTTCGCCCTGCGTCTGGGCGTTGAACGCCTTGCAGAACTCCATAATGTTGATCCCGTGCTGCCCCAGGGCAGGACCGACCGGCGGGGCCGGGGACGCCTGCCCAGCATTCGCCTGCAGCTTGATTGTCGTCAGAACCTTCTTGGCCATGGTCTAGAGCTTTTTCACTTGGTCGAACTGGACCTCCACCGGGGTCTCCCGGCCGAAGATTGATACCAGGACCTTCAGCTTCGCGGCATCCTCGTTGATCTCGGAGATCTCCCCGGAGAAGTCCGACAGCGGGCCGGAGATGACCTTCACGGACTCGCCGATCGTGAACTGGGCGCGCGTCCTCGGCGCCGTCGCGACGTCGGTCTTGTGCAGCATCCGATCGACCTCGACTTGCGTCAGCGGCACCGGCTCCTGTGAGGCACCGACGAATCCCGTGATGCCCGGGGTGCCCTTGACGACGCCCCAGGAATCCTCGTTGAGCTCCATGTTGACGAGCACATAGCCGGGCATCGTGCGCTTCTCGACGGTGACCTTCTGGTTGTCCTTCATCTCCGAGACGGACTCAGTCGGGACGACGACGTTGCGCACGGCGCGCTGCTGGCCAAGTGAGATCACCCGGTGCTCCAGGTTGTGCTTGACCTTGTTCTCGTGACCGGAGTAAGTGTTGACTACATACCAACGAAACATTCAGGATTCCTTGACAGGGGGTTCAGTGTGAGGACTGCAACGGATTAGGAAAGGATGAATTCGACGATTTCCTTGGCGACGTAATCCGCCAAGCCGAGGTAGGCGCCGGCGATCGCGACGAAGCCCAGGACGACGGCGGTCGCCTGGAAGACCTGGCGGCGGTCAGGCCACTGTACCCGCTGCAGCTCGGCCCAGCTGGCGCGCAGGAAGCCGATCGCGCGGTTGCCACCCCGCTGCGGAGCGCCCGAGGCCTGCTCAGGGGTGGCCAGGCCACCGCCCCCACCAGATCCCGACGGACCCGCGAGCTCCTGGATCTCGTCCTCGCTGAGGTCGCCCTCGGCCTCAGCCTCGGTCTCGATTTCGCGCTCGGAAAGATGTTCTGGATCGGCGGCGACGCCGTCGACGTCCGCCGGTGCACCGCCGCGGGCGTCCACGGGGACTCCACCGGCGCCGCGCACGAGCGCGGCGTCGAACTCGTCGACGTCGCCCGAGGCATGGTCGAGCGCCCCCGGCACATCGGCGCGGACGGGCGTGCCACCGTGCGGAGAGTCTCCGGCCTCGGGCCGGCCAGCGGGTTGCCCAGCCGGCGTGGTCGGGGCGCCCCCACGCCCGCGCCGGGCGCGGCGCTGCTTTGCGCGTTTACGGTCACGGGCCACAACAGCGCTCCCGCGCTAGCGAGTCTCCCGATGGCTGGTGTGCTTGCGACACCAGCGACAGTACTTGCGCAGCCCGATCCGATCGGGGTTGTTGCGCTTGCTCTTATTCGTTTGGTAGTTGCGATGCTTGCACTCCTCGCATGCGAGGGTGATCGCGATTCGCACGTCTCCGCGGGCCATGTGTATTTCCCTGCGTGGTCGTGTGGGCAAAAACGGCCTTGGGCGAAGAAAAACCCCGCCCAGGCGCGAGGTCAGAGCAGTCTAGCGTGCTTTGCGGGATGAGAACCCCACCCTCCCCCCGCCCCCCACGAGCGGGCGAGGCTCAGTGATGCTTTGGATGCTTCGAGTGTCGCTGCTTGTGCTGCTTGGGTTCGCTGAAACGCGTCTCGTGGAGGAGGAAGATGAAGGGAGTGCTCGTGGGCGATGCCTCGTTGGCCAACACGAAGGCCGAGATCGAGTGGAAGCGGTGCAGCAACGCCCGGCCGGCCGCGTTGAGCTTGACCGCAAACGTCGCGGTGGCGCCGACGGGGAGCGAGAAGGGCGCCTGTCCGATCGTGACGGACCTCCGGTCGCGGGCGGCATCGGCGGCGATCACCCGCTTGCCGTGAAGCGTCTCTTCGGCGACGACGTAGATCGTCCCGGAGCAACCCAGACCGTCGGTGCTCGAGCAGCTCAGCCGCAGCGACGCGCCGGTGGAGCTGGTCTTGAGGCTGACGAAGTTGGTCCGACCCGGTCGGGGCGGGGCCGGAGGCGATTTCTGGACCGAGGGCGGGCACGAAGGCGTCGCCAGGGACACCAACTCATCGGCGCCCATGTCGACAACCGCCGGGGAGGCGCTGGTGCAGCCGAGGCGTCCCGCAAGGATCCTCGGAGTGCCGAAGGCGTCTGTGGTCAAGCCTTCGGGCACGAGCGCGTTTGAGCCGGCGTCGATCGTCGGGCTCAGGTAGGTCTCGTGCACATCCCCGGTTTCCGCACTGGTCAACGCCGGGTCCGCGCAGATGTTGCCTTCACCCGGCAGCGGGGTGCTCGTGTCAGGCGCGCACGCATCGCTGAACAAGGACGTGAGCGATCCACCCGAGACCGCTCGAAAGCCACCGATGTCGGCCTGCCCCGGGGGGCTCGCCACGATCGAGTTGGCCAGCGCCAGTTGGTCGGTGTCCTCACCGTCGATGCCGGAGATACCTCCGGGAGCCTGGTTGCCGGCGACCGTCGAGTCGTTGAGGCTGAGATGGAAGTGGCCGTTGGGATGAGTTGGAAAGCAGCCGGCGTAAATGCCCGCGCCCTCAGATTCGCCGCCTTCGCTCGGGGCGCCGATCGTGTTGGCCGCGACGATGGCGTTGTCCAGCGTCGCCGAGGCCGTCGCTTTTTCCGAGCAGGTGGCCGTGATCACGCCCAGTCCGGCACCTTCGCTGGCGGCGCTCGCACCCTGCGGGCCCGGCAGGGAGTTCTTGACGAAGCTGTCGTCGGTGCTGGTCAGGTCGAGCGAGGGCGCCCACTCGCCGCCACCGCCGTAGACAGCGGTCGGTGTGGGCGAGGCGATCGTGTCCCCCTCGAAGACATTGCCGCTCTGCGTCGCCGATACGAGTGTTTCCGCCTGCGAGCTGTTGCCCAGGAAGAGCGCGCCGCCGAAGGCTTCTCTGCCCGTGGCCGTGCTGATTCCGTCGTCTGTGAACTTGTTTGCGGTGAGCGTCGCGAAGTCGACCGGCCCCGAAGCTTTGGTGCAGGCGATTTCGGCGTACGCGGCACCCCCCTGATCGCTGGGGTTGTGCGTGGAGGTGTCGACGATCTGATCGCCTTCGAAGACGGAGCCCGTGATGCTCAGCGGAGACGTGTATGCACAGGTGCTATTGAACGTGAAGAGATAGAGGGCGCCGCCGCGAGCGAGGTTGCCAGACGTATCTGTCTGGACGTCGTCGATGAAGCGATCCGATTCGAGCTTGGGCAGGGCGCCTTCGCTGGGGTGGAGCGTGACGGCGGCTTCTTGTTCGAGCGAGTACTTTTCGACCACGAGGTTGCGCAGCACCAAGCCGTTGCCTGTGCCTTCCAAGGCACTCCCTTTGACGCCCGTTCCTTCAAAACCGGCGGTCATGCCGCTCTGGCCTTCGATCGTGATATTGGCCGCCGAGGGCAGCTTGAAGGAGCCTTTCGAAGTTCCTGAGTTGCTCGCGGTGCAGAGAGCGGCGAGCGTGATGACTTCGCCTTCTGGGGCTGCGTTCAGTATCGGCTGCAGCTCCGCGCAGTTGCTCACGGTGACGTCCGCGCGTGCTCGAGTGGCCAGCGAAAGACAGGCGACCAGGGCCCCGATGAGTACGACAAGCGTTAGATACCGCGGCCGCGGGGTGCTACGCAGATGTGCTTGCCCGATGTACCCCATGGCTCCCTCGTGTTTCCTTCGCGGTTCCCCTACAACGACTTGCGAGTCTACCGCGACGTGGCGGCCACTTCGCCGGTTGACCGCCCGCGCGGCGCCCGAGATCGCTGCCTACTCGTACAGCGTCAGCGTCGCGAGGATCACGTACAGCGCGACCAACGCCCAGCCCTCGAATTCGGCGGCCTCGCCGTCTCCCGTCACCTGCCACAGCGCGAGCGCGGTCAGCGCGAGCGCGCCGATGTAGACGGGCGCAAGCGCGAACGTCAGCGTGGTCGCAAGCAGCAAAGAGACGAGCACGAGCAGCGGGAACAGGAACGCCGCAATCTGCGCCACGGAGTTTTTGACGACCGAGATCGCGAGATCCGAGCGACCCTTGTAGGCGAGCACGAGCCCGGCGGTGTTCTCGGCGGCGTTGCCGGCGATCGCGACGATCACGAGGCCGGCGAACGCCTGGGAGATGTGCAGGATCGAGATCGCCGGCTCCAGGCCGTTGATGAACCAGTCCGAGACAAACGCCGAAGCGGTGCCCGCGACGATCAGGAGCGTAAGGGTCAGGCCGAGGCCCAATCTCGGGACGGGCCGGGCCTCCCCGTCCTCCCCCGGCGCCACGTCGGAGCGCAGATAGGGGACGACCCACGCGAGGTAGACGATCAGCAGACATACCGCCCCGACCGCAGAGATCGCCTGCACGTGGTGGCTCGCGGGGTCGTGCGAGGCGAGCGAGAGACCGAGCAGCACGATGATGAAAACGGTCACCTGCAGCAAGGTCGCCGTGTCGCGCGGCAGGCGCTTTGAGAAGCGCATGATCCCGTCCTCTGAGCGGCGCGCACCGACGACGATCACCAGGCCGAGCACGAGCAGCGCGTTGGCCAGGATCGAGCCGACGATCGCGGTCTGCGCGACGATCAGCTCGCCCTTTTTGAGCGCGAAGATCACGACGAACAGCTCCGGCAGGTTGCCGAGCGTCGACTGCAGCATCCCGGTCACGCCCGGTCCGAAGCGCTCGCCGAGCTGCTCGGTCGCGAACGACACGACCCACGCCAGGCCCGCCAGCGCGAGCGTGGCGACCGCGAAGCGCGGGACCGCCGGCCACGGTTGGTAGTTGGCCACGCCCGCCAGCGCGGTGAGGACCGCGACCAGGAGCAGGGCCGAACGCTCGAGCGGAGTTAGGGCAGTCATCGAGCCGGGGCGGGCGGGCGGCTCGTCAGTGACTCTCGAGCACCCTGTCGATCAAGCCGTACTCGAGCGCCTGCTCGGCGTTGAAGAAGCGGTCGCGCTCCATGTCCTGGCGCACCTGCTCCTTTGACAGCCCGGTGTGCTCGGCGTAGATCTCGTCGATCCGCTCGCGCACCTTGAGGATCTCGCGCGCGTGGATCTCGATGTCGGTCGACTGCCCTTCGAAGCCCGCCGAGGGCTGGTGGATCAGGATGCGACTGTTCGGCAGCGCCGCGCGCTTGCCCTTCGTCCCCCCAGCCAGCAGCAGCGAGCCCATCGACATCGCCACGCCGACGACCATCGTCGCGATGTCCGGCTTGACGAAGTTCATCGTGTCGTAGATCGCCAGGCCCGAGTAGATCGAGCCGCCGGGCGAGTTGATGTAGATCGAGATGTCCTTCTCGGGGTCCTGGCTCTCCAGGTGCAGAAGCTGCGCGACGACGAGGTTGGCGACCTGGTCGTCGATCGGCGTGCCGAGGAAGATGATCCGCTCGTTCAGCAGTCGCGAGTAGATGTCGAACTCGCGCTCGCCGCGCGCCGTGCGCTCGATGACCATTGGGATCAGGGGCATGCACGCACCCTAGCGCTCGTCGGGGTAGCCGCATGTCCGAGTCGCCCCGGCAGGCCTCGCGCTGGGCGGGTGGGTGTCGATGGACTCTCATGCACTCTTCGTCGATCCTCAGTCGTGCACCGGCGTTGGCGCTGCTCGCGGCGCTCTGCCTCACGGCGCCCGCGGTGGCGATGACCAGCCACGCCGGCTGGCCCGCGGACCAGCACCTGGTGATGGACAAGGGCCCCGCCGGTCAGGCGAATGTACTGGCCGGCGAAGATGGCGTCCACAACTACCTGCTCGGCGGCTACGGCAACGACACGATCTACGGCGGCAACGCCGGCGACGTGATCTGGGGCGACTACCACGAGTCGGGCTGGCCCTCGTTTCAGACCGCGGTGATCCACGCCGGTGACGGCCCGAACCTGATCTACGCGAACGACACCGTCAACTACGTCTGGACGGGCACGAACCCGGACACGGTCGTTCACGTCCACGAGAACTCCGGCGTGGTCCACTGCGAAAACCCGCAGATCGTCGTCTTCACGAGCCATCACGCGCTACCGCACTACAAACTCGACGGCTGCCGTCACATCAGTTTCTACTCGGTCGGATACTGACTTAAGCCTCAGAGATTGACCGTCCGCATCGCCTCCGCCGGGTAACGCTCCCCGGCGGCAGCCGGAACCGCCTCGGCGATCCGCTCGGACTCCTCCGCGCTCAGCTCCACGTCCGCGGCGGCGAGGTTCTCTTCCAGGTAGCTGCGGCGCTTGGTCCCGGGGATCGGCACGATCTGCTCGCCCCGGCTGAGCACCCACGCCAGCGCGAGCTGCCCAGGGGTGATCCCCTTCTCCTGCGCGAGCTCCTTCACGCGCTCCGCCAGCTTCAGGTTCGCTTGCAGGTTCTCCCCCGTGAAGCGTGGTCCGTAGCGACGGAAGTCGCCCTCGTCGAGCTCCTCGGGTGAGGAGAAGCGTCCCGACAGAAACCCGCGCCCGAGCGGCGAGTAGGCCACCAGCGCGATCCCCAGCTCGTTCAACGTCGGCAGGATCTCCTCCTCGACGTCACGTGTCCACAGCGAGTACTCGGTCTGGACCGCGGCGATCGGGTGCACCGCGTGCGCACGGCGGATCGTTTCGGGCGCCGCCTCGCTCAGCCCGATGTGCAGGATCTTGCCCTGCTGCACGAGCTCCGCCATCGCGCCGACGGTCTCCTCGATCTGGACGTTCGGGTCGACGCGGTGCTGGTAGTAGAGGTCGATGCGGTCGGTTTTGAGACGCTCGAGCGACCCCTCAACCGATGTGTGGACGTGCTCGGCGGAACCGTCGAGCGGGCCGAGCGTCGACATCTCGCCGGGCGTCGCTCCGTCGGTGCGGCGGGCGAACTTCGTCGCGATCACGTACTCGTCGCGCCGGCCCTCGATCGCGCGGCCGACGAGCTGCTCGTTCGTCATCGGCCCGTACAGCTGCGCCGTGTCGAGGAAGTCGCAGCCGAGCTCAAGCGCGCGGTGGATCGTCGCGATGGCCTCTCCTTCGTCGGTCGATCCATAAAACGCCGACATCCCCATGCAGCCCAGTCCGATCTCTGCAACCTCCGGGCCGTTCCTGCCAAGGGTGCGCTTGTTCATCGTGTCTCCTCGTCGGGTCGAATGTTGCGAAGGCGTGAGACCGATACTAGGACGGCATGGTGGCAGTCCTATAACGGCATAATGAGCGCCCAATGTTTCCCCTGAACCTTCCCAATGTGCTAACGGTGCTGCGGATCATGCTCGTCCCGGTGCTGGTCGTCGCGCTGCTCGGGAACACGCCCGCGGGAGACGTGCTCGCGGCGGTCGTGTTCGCGCTGGCGTCGCTGACCGACTTCATCGACGGCCGCCTCGCCCGCGCTCGGGGGTCGATCACGACCTTCGGCAAGCTGATGGACCCGCTCGCCGACAAGCTGTTGATCATCGCCGCGCTGATCTCACTCGTCTCGCTGAACCGCCTGCAAGCCTGGGTGGCGATGGTGATCATCACGCGCGAGCTCGCGGTCACGGTGCTGCGCCTCGGCGCCACGCAAGCGGGCGTGGTGATTGCCGCGAGCATGTTCGGCAAGGTCAAGACCTGCATGCAGATTGCCGCGATCCTCGCCGTGATCGCCGTGCACGGGGAACCGTTGTGGGTCTCGCTGCTGCTGTACGTGACGGTCGTCGTGACCGTGCTGTCGGGCCTGGACTACTTCTTCGGTCTGCGCCGGCAGATGCAGCAGGCGCACGTCCGCGCACCAGGCTGAGTCTGAATCAGGCTCCGCGCCTCAGGCGCCACCGCCGAGCCACTCATCGAGCGTGGTCTGGCGCGGGGCGAGCCGGCCCGAGTCGATCTCGGCGCGCAGCTCGCTGAGCAGCCCATGGCGCTCGGCAACGACGTTGTGCTGGTGGATCGTCTCCAAGTTCTCCTGACGCGCCGAGACGAAGCTCGCGCCATCCAGCTCCGGAAAGCGAGCGACGACGCCCGCGATCATCTCGCGCACGCAGTCCTCGACAAAGCGCGGACGACGATGGGCCTTTTCGACGACCTCGACCTCGTCGGAGCGCTTCATCAGCTCGTAGATCTCCGAGGACATGCTCGCCTCCGCGATCTCCAACAGCGATGTCGCGTCGATCTCGGCGACGCACTCCTCGATGCAGCCGATCTGCAGCGTGGCCAGCCCACGCTGGTTGTGGGTCGCCACCGGCACACGCTCGATGATGCGCTCGATCTCCCCCGCGGAGAACCCGTCAGCGGCGAGTCGCTCTCGAGCGCGCGCAGCCACCAGCTCCTGCGCGCACGGGCACGCGGTCATGCCCGTGGCCGACACGCCGACCACACGGCGCGTGCCGTGCTCGAACGCGACTGCCCGCCCATGCAGGGTGTAGATCTCCTGGGTGGCGATCCCAGATACCGGGGCGGGCTTGTGCTCGGGATAGCGCGCCGCGATGCTCACCTCGGCGCGGTGCGCCCCCTGGCGCTCGCGCACCAGCTCGGCGATCTGCCGTGCCAGCGTCTCCGCACGGAATGGCGACTCTGAGAGCACGACCTCGCCGATCGACTCGTTGATCACCTCCTCAAAGCGCGACATATGCGCGCCCTTCTGCTCATGGCTGAGATCAACAAAGCACTCCAGGCGCGCGAAGAACAGCTCGTCGCGGATCCGCACGACCTTCTCGACGCCCGTCACACCCACGCGCGAGAGCCCCACCGGCACGCTCGGCGGACGCGCCTGGACATCCTCGCCCGCGCTCTGCGGGAGGTCCAGCGGAGGGGGGAGCCGTGTCGCCTGCACCACGGCCAAGCCTAGCGCCGCAGTGACCGGCGTCTCCAGCCGACGATTCTGGTATCACTCCGCACTTGCAAGGGAGGTCGGAGCTGGTCGCTCCGATGGGAAGCCGGATGGATCCTGGGGGTCCGAGTGAGCAACAAGGTTGAGGTTCTGCTGGGAGACACGGACACCGCCGTAATCGAAATCGACGATTCGCTTCATGGCGCGAGCGATCGTCCGCTCTCCGAACTCGACGATCGAGACGAAAGCTTGGAGCAGGGCAAGGCGCTGAGGGCGCGCTTGGGGGAGATGAAGAAGGGAGAGCTCGAGGAGAGCGTCGAGCAGAACCTCGACTCGCTGCGCCTGTATCTGCGCTCGATCGGCCGCGTGCCGCTGCTGAGCGCCGAGGAGGAGGTCGCCCTGGCCAAGCGCATCGAGCGCGGCGACATCGCGGCCAAGCAGCACATGGTCGAGGCGAACCTGCGCCTGGTCGTGTCGATCGCCAAGGGCTACATCGGGCGCGGGCTGACGTTCCTGGACCTGATCCAGGAGGGCTCGCTGGGCTTGATCAGGGCGGTTGAGAAGTTCGACCACCGACGCGGCTACAAGTTCTCGACCTACGCGACCTGGTGGATCCGCCAGGCGGTGACCCGCGCGATCGCCGACAAGGGTCGCACGATCAGGATCCCCGTGCACATGGTCGAGCGGCTGAACAAGCTGATTCATGCAGAGCGCCGGCTGATCCAGCAGCTGGGGCGCGAGCCGAGCACCGAGGAGATCGCCGCGGAGCTCGAGTGCACTACGCGCGAAGTGCGCGAGGTCATGCGCATGGCCCAGCAGCCTGTTTCGCTCGAGAAACCGATCGGCGACGAGCAGGATTCCGCGCTGGCCGACCTCATCGAGGACGGTCAGCCGGAATCGCCATTCGAGATCGCCTCGGAGGCGCTCCGCCGGGAGAACGTGACCCGCGTGCTGGCCTGCTGCCCCCGCGCGAGCGCGAGGTAATCGAAATGCGCTATGGCATCACCGGCGAACGCTCTCGCACGCTGGAGGAGGTCGGCCGCGCATTCAACATCACACGCGAGCGCGTGCGCCAGATCGAGAGCCGAACGCTGAAGAAGCTCCAGACGCTGCCTGACGCGCAACAGCTGCGCGAGGCGAGCTGAGTCTTCGCGCCTGCACTACCGCAATGCGCTATCGCCCATTACGCCGCGACCCTGGCGGGGTTCCGAGCGGTTAAAGGGGATCGGCTGTAAACCGATTGGCTCTGCCTTCGAAGGTTCGAATCCTTCCCCCGCCATACTCCTTCGCGAGCAGCACAAAGGCAGACAACCGTCTGGCGAGCTGTTGTCTGTAGACCTTCCGTCTGCGTATCGTGAAAGTTCGGGCTATGGAATCCGCGCGCGAGCAGTTCGCCTCCAACCTTCGACGGCATCGGGAACGAGTTGGCCTCTCCCAGGAGGCACTCGCCGGCATCTGCGACCTGCACCGCACGGAGATCAGCCTGCTGGAGCGTTGCAAGCGCTCCCCACGGCTGGAGACGATCGTGATCCTGGCCCACGGGCTGAAATTGGCCTCGCCGGGGGAGTTGCTCGAGGGGATCGGCTAGGCGCTACAGTCCCCGCTCGTGCCCAGCTAGCTCAGTTGGTAGAGCACTTCCATGGTAAGGAAGGGGTCCCAGGGGGCGTTTTTCCCTGCAAATCGGCACGTCGACGTTCCTCGCATGCGGTGATCCCCGCAGCGACACCGCACTTTTCACCGTCTTGATCGGAGTCCACGGGGCGGCTGATCAGACCTGCGGTCGAGATCGCATCCATGCGCGAAGTCGACGCTTGGGGTCCCATACCCCCTGCGAGAGGAGCGGCAGATGGCTAGACCATGGCCGAAGAAGTCCGCCTGGCCGTATGTAGCCAAAAGCGGGCGCAAGTCCTACACCGTCGGCTTCTACGATCACGACAAACGCGAGCACAGCCGGACCTTCCCGTCGGTGCGCCACGCCCGCGCGTGGATGAACGACTACATAGGTGCCGAGCGCAGAGGTCGCGACAGCCTACGACGGTTCCTGCTGGACCTCGACGCGAAGGAGGCCAACGAAGCCGAAGGCCGCACGATCGCGCAGATACTCGAGCTGTTCCTGGAGGTGGACGCGCACCCGCGCAACGAGGAAGGCGTCGCGCCCTCGACGTACACCCTCTACAGGTCGGTGCTGAACTGCCACCTCCTCGGCAAGCCCAGGCACCAAGCCGGCAACAGACGCAAATTGCCTCCGGCGGAGTACGCCGTCGCGATCGCCAAGACACAAGCCAGTGCCTTCAACGAGCCGCTCGCGCCGCGTGCGTGGCGCGAGCAGATGCGCGAAGCCGGTGTGCCCGCACAGACTCGCGTGCACGCGTGGCGTGTCCTCTCATCCGCGCTGAGCTGGGCCGCGCGATCACCGTCTGTGCCGGAGATCCAAACCAACGGATGCAAGCTCGCCAGAGAACCCGTGGTCAGCCGCCGACGGTCCGCGCGCACAGGCGGCACCGGCTACACCCCAGTCGTGCGTGCGCGTCCGCTGCCCAGCTGGGCACTTTCGCCGCAGGCCGTCGAGGCGATCCGCGCCCAGATGCTCCTTTGCCCCGCCCCACGCAAGGCGATCCTCGCGCACCGCGACGCGACGATCGTGAGCCTGCAATACGGCATGGCGAGCCGCAACCAAGAGCTCTGGGGACTTCGCTGGTCCTCCCTCGACGGAGAGTTCGCATGGGTGACCGAAGTCCTCACCAACGGGCAGCTCCAACAATGGGGCAAGACCGAGCACAGCACCCAACGCCGCACCGCCATGCCGGGCATCCTGCGAGACGACCTCGAGCAATGGCGGGAGCTCCTCACACAATCCGGACGCCCGGCCCGTGACAGCGACTTCATCATCCCGGGAGACCTCATCAACGCCCGTCATGGCGTGCGCGAGGCCAAGACAGGCGCCTGTCATCTCAGCAAGTCGCAGGCGAAGCTCTGGGGCCGAGAATGCTTCACGCCAGCGGTGCGAGCCGTCGCGCAGCGCCCTGAGTTCGCCCGCATCCTTGGCGCCACCCCGTATGCGCTGCGCCGAGGCGGCATCTCGCTTCGCCTGCGCACCGAAGACCCACAATTTGTCGCCAACGAGTGCGGCACCAGCCTGAAAATGCTCAGCGACCACTACTCATTCCCGATCGAGGACCTGCGTCAACACGCGCCACGACCACCGGACATCGAGTGGCGTGCGGCACGCGCCGCGCGACTGGACGGCAAGCCGCCCGAGGAAGGCCTGTGCGCCGACATCGCGACAGATCACGAAGATGCGGGGCGTCAGCGGAGGTCCTTTATTGCATGGCTCTCTGCACGTAGGCGAGTCTCTCCCGTGTCGTAGCAAAACCACCCACGGATCGATCCGGTCAGTACCTGACCGGATCACTCGTGCATTGGACGAACATGAACATGAGGTCTGGTGGGCAGCAGCAACGACACTTCCGCATCGACCAGCAGGAACGAGCGTGATCCACCCTTCAAGCGGCGCACTCGGAACTCGTCCAAACCGAGCATCTCATGCGGCGGCTGTGAGACGCTCCCTTTATCCAAAGCAGAAGTCTGCTCGGGCTCCTCGCGAGTATCTCGATCGCGAGTACGAGGCAGTGGCCGGCCGAGTGGGAGGGTAGTTAGGGCGGTGGCAAGCTGGACTAGCTGTGACTGGTCGACTGTACGCGCACGCTAGACGCACGCCTCGATCCCGTTTACGACTGCCTCGATTGTGTCGACTGCGCCAGTAGCGAGGCCGTCGGATATTGGCCATCGCTGCCACGGCTGGGTCGGATCCAAGTCGGCCTCGTGTGCAATCTTGTTTCGGCGATCTACGATGACTTTGATGTCTGCCTTAAGGGCCTGCGGGCCGGTGTGCCCGGTCTGAGACGCGACAGCAGTCCACAGCTCCACACCCGACACAAGTCGCAACGCATCCGCGATGTCTTCCGCCTTGAGAAACGGTCGGTGCCCGTGCTTGTCTTTAATCGCCTGCTCAAACCAATCTGTGCCCGCCCCAGGTGCCTGCCCCTCAAGGACCGCAGACATCGACATTTCGAACCTCAGGAAGGCAGCCGTCCTGGGCCTGGTCCCACTCAGCGCGTCCAGCATGCCTTCTCTCACCCGCTCGTGGACAAAATGATCAAGCGCGCTGACGACCATGACGATCG
Source organism: uncultured Solirubrobacterales bacterium (assembly GCA_963813745.1). Taxonomy (GTDB): domain Bacteria; phylum Actinomycetota; class Thermoleophilia; order Solirubrobacterales; family Solirubrobacteraceae; genus Palsa-744. The sequence goes on along the minus strand of CAWEZW010000009.1, from coordinate 4,325 downwards.
CAGCGCGTTGAATGTCGCCGACATCTACGGCGCTCGTGGTCGTCGCATCCACGGCCCGCGCCAAGGCCAGAAGATTTCGCACGTACCCCAGGTTGCTGTTGAAATGATCGATGGCTGCCATATGCCTATCCGGTTAGACAGCGGGTCCGCTCTCCCATCTCCTGAAAAACGCTCAAGAACTCGTCTCGCGATTCCTCGCTCTTCTGCAGCACCATACCCACTTGGTTAATCTGCTCAGCCGTCAACGCGTAAATAGGCGTCTGGTGGGTCTGCGACGCGGCGATCAACGAGTTGAAGTCTGCGACGACACCGAGAGTTAGGTCTTGGTTGACCCCGCACTTCCGGTAGCGGGCGGCGTCGAGAAGCATGTCCTCGCCCTTTAAGGCCGGAAGAAGCTTACTCGAGATGCGGTCCTGAATTTCCAGGATCCATTCGGCAAATGCCCTAGATGGCGCCCCGCTACGAGGCCGATACTTCTGGATAATCGTACCAAGGAACTTGCTGTGCGGCTCAGGAAACGGGTACGCGGCGTCTCGCAGAATCGGGTTGTCCGCCGCCCGGCGTGCCCACTGCTGCCAACGCGGGATGATGTTCGACAACGAGTCAATCGCCATCACCGAGAAGAAGTCCGGGTTTGTCGGCACTATGAAGTAGTCGCTCGTGGCAAAGAGGTTCTGGTTAATCGCGCCCAGTCCCGGGCTCATATCCACTAGAACGAAGTCCGCGTCATACCTTTCGGCAGTCTTGTCAAGAAGCCACGTAATCGCGCCCGGGAGGTTTCGTAGTGTCTGAATCGATCCTGACAGCTCCTGAGCGATGCCAAGAGTTACCTCGTACTCGGCGAGGCCGATGTGTCCCGGAAGCAAGCGGAGCCCGTCACAGCCCGCAACGTCCATACAATCCACCCCCTCGACCGCTCGCGGCTGCGACTCAAAGGCGGGCGCGAGTGCCGCCCGGATGTTGCGGTCAGGGTGCCGCTCGTAGAGTTGCTCAAGCTCGGTCGGGCCCCGGTATCCTAGAACCATTCCCGTGAGGTTGCATTGGGGATCTGCGTCCACAATTACGACGCTCGCTCCTTCGCTGGCGAGCATCCATCCGAGGTTGAACGTAGTCGTCGTCTTGCTGACGCCGCCCTTGTGATTGAACAGAGAAACCTTTGCAGTCATTGTTGGCAGCGCACTCTTTCGCGTCGGTATTGGGCGGGGCGGATTAGTTCCCGCAGAACGATAGCCACATGCTAGTTACGGGCGGAAGCGCATGGGGCCGTACTTGGGTGAACTGGATGAGATCGTCGAGCCCGACCGCTTCGACGTGGGCAGGCAGCACAGGCGGGTACTTGCGTCGAGCACTGAAGATGATCCACTTTAGGTCTCCCTCGACGGAGAGCTTGTGCACGGGCACTTCTGTATCGCCCGTCTTGACCTGCACCGCGTAGACCTGTCCAGTAATAGCGTCGCGCAATGTGTACTCGTAGGCGATGGTGCTGCTGCTGCGGCGCGTTGGGAGTGCGATCAGACTGCGGGTGGCCTGTAGGTATGCAGTCACGAGATCCTCGACGTCGAACGGGTCAAGCAGCGTGTCGATGACATCGAACGCGCTTGGGGACCAGGCCGGCGACGGTCTGCCAGTCAGGCTCGCGAAGAGATATTCGGAGTAAAGTCGCGCCCCGATGTCCCACAGTCGGCAAAAGGCCCAACCCGGGCCGGAGAACGCTCGTACGACGGCACCGGGAACACCACCTTCCGCCCCGGGCACAGCAACTATATCGGCCGGGCGAACATTGTTAAGGTCAGCTCCCGATTCTCACTGGCGTCTCGGTATTCCCATGCACCGCTGAGCTGGGCGAGGTAGTAGATGCCTTGCGGGTCGCGTGTCCAGACGAGCGAATGATCTGGCGCGTCGTGTAGCCACTGCACGGGCGCAAACTTGCGGTCAGACCAGATTTCGCGCGCCAGCTCGAGATAGTCATCCCAGCCGGCCGGGCAGCGTGTCGAGTCGCCCCAGCGTGTCGTACCCCAGCCGGTCCCGAGAACGTGGTGCCTGAGACAATACGCGAAGGCGGCATCGGGGTCGCCATCGGGCCTTACATGCAGCCGGTAGAGCTGCCTCTCACCCGTGTCGCTGATCGCAGTCTCATCGGTGCTCGTCATTTTCGGTCCCCGTTTGTCGAGGTCACGCAGGATCGTACAGCGCGCCCAGCCCATCGCGTGCTCACGGATGCTCCGATCATCGAGCTTGCCGGTCAAGGTTCTCGATTCGGCCGTCAGTAGCTTATGTGTTGGGGTTCGTCGCGCCAATGCCGCACATCCCGATTGCCTCGTCGGCCCATTGCTCCCAGGTCATCTCCAGGACTTCGCCCTAGCTGACGACTAGAGGCCCCTCGGTCGTGAAGCCCATCACGACCGCGTGGTGGAACCCAGCGGCGGCTATGTACTGCGCGAAAGCCCAGCCTTCGCCAAAGCGGAGCTGGACGATCACGGCGGTGTAGTTGCGAACGCCGTTGCGGACGTTTTCGGGGGTGAGGTAGTAGCTACACCGGCGGAGCGACATGCGGCCAGAAAGTCGGCAAGAAAACCGCGAAAGTAGTCAAGAAAGGCACATCCAGCGGATTGGCGGTCAGCTTCGGATCGGCCACCACTAGACAGCCGGGACAGTGGCCTGTGCCGACGACGGGCACGGGCCACGACTCGGCGCGTTAGCGCTTTTCGGGCAATGCAAGCGCCCCACTACCTCGGCGCTTCGCTTGCGCTCCGGACGACTTTCGAGTGCGCCAACTGACGGCGAGCTCACGCTCGCTCCGGTGGAAAATGGGGAGCACCGCAGCCCGCGACGCTGACGATCGAGGCTCGACATCGACGCCCACACGCCCTCGCTACCGGCGATGGACGCGATCCACCTACCCACGGCACTGACGATCGTGAAGACCTCGGGGCCGTCTCGTCTTCATTCATAACAACGACTTGCGCGCTGCCGCTGGAGCACCTGGCGAGGTGAGGTCTACCGGCAGATCGTCGCGGGCAAGTCGATTGCTACCAATGCGACAGTTGCAATCGTTGCAGCCAGCTGCTACCGTCGCTCTATGGCAATCGCACCGACGATTTCCCGAGCGGATCTGCAGCGAGTGCTCCCGACCTTTCGCAAGGCCGCCGCGCTCATCAATGTGCATCCTTCGTTCATCAGTCGTGCCGTGCGTGATCTGGGTATAGCGCCGGTCAAGTGGGGCCAACGCGAGCGCTACCTGCAGATTCCGGATGTACTGCTGATCGCCACTCATGCCCGACGGAACGCCCTCGAGGAGGTCGCGGGGGGCCTGGTCGGGCTCGCCAAGCTCCGGCGCCGGAGCTTGCAGGATGGGTTACCGCTGAAGCGGAGCAATTCCTCGCTGCGCTTCCCGCGCCTGAGCCCGAGGAGAGCGATACCTTCCTTGCAGAGCTGCGCAGCGAGCTGCCCGGGAAATGGGCCGATCGCGCAGAGGCGATCTACCGCCGCCATCTTGAATGGCTAGACGGGGTGACGCCGTTCGCGGTATCCGCGGTCTGCCCAGCCGCCGTTGGGCTCGCCAACACCGGGCGTGAACCCGAACGCGTCGAGCTCCTCGGGCGTGAGGGCGATCCCTGAGTCCTCGAGCACGCCGATGCGGCCGTGCGCGACGGTCACCGTGTCGATCGCCGATACGACGAGCGTCAGCAACAGGGCGGCGGTCATGTATTCGCCACGGAGCGTGCCCTCGACGTCATCGCGAACGCACACGGACGTGATCAGAAGTGGGCGGCGGCGCCCGGCCTTCGCTCGCGGCGGCTTGATGTTGGGGTCCTCGAAGTGCCAGGACAGGAAGGCCGCCACGCGGTTGGAGTTGCGCACGTCGACCGCGAGCAGTCGGCGCCCCTTCGCTGCGTCGGCACGGTGCCACTCAGACCGAGCCCGCTCAGGGCCCGGGACACCGATCAGCCTGTGCCGCGCGGTATCCAGACGGCAGCGCACAGCGCTCCCAGGGCCACCGACGGACGGCATGTAGTGGTCGAGACGGACCCGCGTCTGCGGATCACCAGACCGGCGAGCGTCCGAAACGACCAGCGCCGCCGCCAGTCGTTTGATGAGTTCGTCACGGTCGGGCACGACCGTACATTCGAGAGGATGCTCCGGACGCTACAGCTAGGGTCGACCGGCTTCCATGGCGGACGAAACGCCCGGGCACAGACGAACGCCCAGGTCATCCCCGGCGTGCTGAGTCAGTCTGCTCCTCCGGTCCGCCTCCGGTCCGGCGGCGGTAGGATGCGAGCTTCAGGCCGACGTAGCTCAGCTGGTAGAGCGCGTCCATGGTAAGG
>CAWEZW010000008.1:0-53121 GCA_963813745.1 uncultured Solirubrobacterales bacterium | reverse complement strand
AGCCCGGAGGCTCCACCCGCCGCACGCGCACTCCCCCAAGCTCGATCGCCTCGTATCCGCCGGGCAGCTCTTGCGGGAACTCGACCGAGATCTCCACCAGCCCTTCCGCGCGCTCGCTCGCGGCCGCCTCGAAGTGAACCTCGCTCCCGTCCAGCCGCAGCACCGGTCGATCCTCACCGCTCACCTCGAGGCCCAGCACCTCCCCCCAGCGCGCCGCCACGGCCGCCGGATCGCTCACCGCGAGCGTGACGCCGGCCAGGCGTCCAGGTGCGCCCGTGCCGGTCCGTCCCGTCCACCGCGGCCCGCCCCAGCGCCAAGTGCCGTAGGGCTCGGAGCGGTCGAGCGAGACGATCGCCCCGCGCATGTCCGCCGGGTGCAGGTGCGTTGCAGAGATGTCAGGCAGATCGATCTGCCAGACCACGCGTACGCCCAGCCCCAGCGCGCGCTCGCGCGCGCCCTGGAGATCCTCGAGGTCGAAGATCACCATGTAGCCGCCGTCGCCGTCGTGGCGCGCGAGGTAGCGTCCGGCCGCGGTGTCCGGCTCGACCGGCGAGACGACCTCCACGAAGCAGTCGCCCAGCGCGAACACCACGTTGGCGAGCCCGAACGCGCCGACCCCAGGGTCGCGAAACGGCTCGTCGAGGTCAAGCGCCGCTTTCAACGCGGATGCCACGGGCTCGAGCTCGGCCGCGACGAGCACTGCCTGACGCAGCCTCACCCTCGATCCACCCGCACCCGTGGAGGTCAAGGCCACCGCCGCGTCAAGGCGCACATGCGTTTAGGCGCCCAGCGGCGCGAAGCGCGGGTCGCGCCGCTCGATGAAGCTCGTGACGCCCTCGACGAAGTCGGGCGGCGGTGAAGGACTCGAACATCAGCTCATCGGCGCCGGCGAGAGCATCGGGTAGCGTGCGGTCGAGGTCGGCGTAGACCTGTCGCTTCATCGTAGCCATGCTCGCGGGCGAGCAGTTGACGACGAGCTCGCGCGCGTAGTCGAGCGTCCCCTCGAGCAGCGTCTCGGGGGCGAGCACGCGGTTGAGGAGGCCCAGCGCCTGCGCCTCCTCCGCCAACACCACACGGCCGGAGAGAAGCAGCTCGAGCGCCCGGGCGGGGCCGACCAACCTCGGCAAGATCCACGAGATGCCGTGCTCGGCGACCAGCCCGCGGCGCGCGAACGCGGTCGTCAGCTTGGCCCCCTCGGCGGCGAAGCGCACGTCGCACATCAGCGCCTGAACCAGACCGATCCCAGCGCACGCGCCGTTGATGGCCGCGATGATCGGCTTCGGGATCGACAGCGGGAAGGTCTGCGGGCGGCGCTCCAGGGCAGCCTCCGCGTCAACGTCCACCTTTCCGTCGCCGAGCGCCTGCAGATCGTGCATGTCCGCGCCCGCACAGAAGCCGCGGCCGGCGCCCGTGACCACGATCACGCGGACCTCCTCAGCTTGCCCGCACTCCTCGAGCATTCCGAAGTAGACACGCTCCATCTCCGCGGTCCACGCATTCAGGCGATCGGGCCGGTTGAGCGTCAACAGCGCCACACCGTCCCGCACCTGCCTCTGCACCACTTCGCTCATGTCCGCTCCTCCCACTCGCTTCTCACCGCTCTGCGAGCCTACTCGGTAAACCTTCGCGGCCATCGAGACCCTACTCGCGAGCATCGCCTCATACGCCCACGCACCGTCAGTCGATTCCGCGAAAGGACGGGTGAGCTTGGTCCAGATACCAGCCGAACGCGCGCTCCAGGATCCACCCGCGATTCATCGTTCGCAGCCCGAGCGTAAGTAGACGGGGCGGCAGCGCAGGGATCAGACGTTGCAGCCCCAAAGCCACGGCGAATGCCCGCCGGTGGCCGGCACTGAAGGAGTCGTAGCGCTCCAGTGCGTCCTCGCGAGAGCGCCCCTGCTCGATCACCGCGCGCAGCTCACACCCGCAGGCGAGGCCAAAGTAGAACGCCGTGCGAATGCCCTCGCCGGACAGCGCGAAGCAGTGCCCGGCGGAGTCCCCGGCGAAGAACACCCCCTCCTCGGTCGCCGCGCGCAGGCGATGCGGAAACCAGTTCCCCTGGTAGCGCACCGGCTCCATCTCCAGACGCTCGACGAGGTCAACCGTCGACTCGCGCACATGCTGAGCCGGGTCGTAGGAGCCGACGCCCACCCTTGCCTCTCCCCCGGCCGGCACGCACCAACCGTACCCACGGCGCACCAGCGAGCGTTCGAGCCACACATCCAAGTCCGTGGTCGGCGCGGGCCCGACGGGAGGATGTACCTCCAGCCCGCGCGACAGAGGCGCATCGGGCGGCTGGTAGCCACCTGACCCCAGCACGCGGCGCCAACCCAGCGCGTCCACCACCAGCGTGGCGTGGATCACGCCACGATCGGTACTCACCGCGATCGACTCGCCGTGTGCCGGATCGCCATCTTTTTCGAGGCGCCCCTCGACCTTGGCGGTCTCAAAGCGCGCGTCGCTCTGCTCATACAGAAGCTCACACAGTCTGCGGTAGTCAAAAGACGACCAGCTCCACGGCAGGCGATAGCGCACCGAGCCGTGTGGGGTGGTGAAACGCATGTACGGGATCTCCTGGCTGATCGCCTCCGAGACGCCCATCGCGGCAAGCCACGGTGTGGGCGCGGCGCAGGCCGAAGTCGGGCGCTCGCCGATCTCGTAGCGGTCGAGGACGAGCACATCCGCACCCGTACCGGCGAGCTCGCGCGCCACCGCCAACCCGGCGAAGCTGGCGCCGCAGATGAGCACGTCGACGCTTGTCCCCTCCAGCGAACTGCGTGCCGGCCCGCGGGCCGTGGCGCGAGTGGTCATCGCGCCTTTCCCATCCTTACGAGCCGGCCAGCTTTGCTGTTGCCTTCTCCGGCGTGACTCTGACGACGTCCCACGCCAGCCCCATCTTCGCCAATCCGAGGATCAGCCAGCCGGAGGGGTCGAGCTCATACCAACGCAGGCCGTGGAAGGCCGACTGGGGGAAGGCGTGATGATTGTGGTGCCATGCCTCGCCGAGCGAGGGCAGCGCCAGCCAGAAGACGTTCGTGGACTCGTCGTCGGTGTCGAAGCGGCGGCTGCCAAAGAAGTGGCAGATCGAGTTGATGCTCCAGGTGATGTGGTGCACCAGGAAGATCCGCACCAGCCCGGCCCACAGCAGCGCAGACAGGCCGCCGGCGACGAGCGAGCCGCCGCTCAGCGCGAAGCCCAGCAGGAACGGCAGCGCCAGGCTGCCGAGGGCGATCAGCGGAAAGCACTTGTTGATGCGCCGCATCGTCGGGTCCTCGACGAGGTCGGGGGCGAAGCGTTTGGAGGACGCCTGGCCGTGGGCCTCGAACAGCCAGCCGACGTGCGCGTGCCACAACCCAACGAGCATGCCGCGCAGGCCGGCGCCGTGTCCCGCGTGCGGGCTGTGCGGGTCGCCCTCTTCGTCGGTGAACGTGTGGTGCTTGCGATGGTCGGCCACCCAGTCGATCACGCCACCCTGCAACGACATCGAGCCGAGGATCGCAAGCGTGTAGCGCATCCATGGGCGCGTCTGGAACGCGCGGTGGGTCAGCAGCCGGTGGTAGCCGACCGTGACCCCGACAGCCGTCAGCAGATACATGACGGCGAAGATCACGAGGTCGCGCGGTCCGAGAAAGTGGTTCCACAGCAGCACCGCTGCCGCGATCACGCCGAGAAACGGGATCACGACCGCTGTGATGTTCGCGTTGCGCTCGAGTCTGGTCACCTACCTGGGTCTACCCCGCGTGCAGAGCATCGGTTACACGAACCGGATCTCGTCATAGAAGTCTTGGTCTCAACCCACCCCGGTCAGGCGTGCACGACGACGCCGCGGGTGAGCGTCACAGCCGCGCCGTGTAGTGGTGTGAGCGTGATCTTCACAGTCAGCGCCAGGCGCCGCCGGCGGCGCAGCGCGGCCTTGCCCTTGGCGCTCAGCGGCACCGTGAAGGATGTCGTGCCGGCGTACAACGACGAGCGCACCAGCCGCCCGAGGAGCACCCGCGGCGAGTGCCCCGCCTTGGCCAGCGATGCGCCGCTTGCCAGCAGGTCGACCTCCAGCCGTCCTCCAACGCCGGCCTGGGACACTTTGATCGACCCGTGCACGGTCGATCCGCGCTGGACGGCGGCGAGCTTCAGTGCCTTTGATCCTCCTTCCAAAGGCGTGCCGTGGCCGGGTTCGCTCGGCGTCGTGGGGGTGGTCGGCGTCGTGGTCGTCGGGGTGGTTGTGGTCGGCGTGGTGGGGGTTGTACCGGTGGCGGCGCCTTCCACGACGATTTCGTATTTGGTGTAGTTCTCGCTTCCCCCACCGTTGAAGAGGGTCGAGCTTTCGAAGCTGTACGTGCCGGGGTTTGGAAAGGTGCATTTGCCTTCCCAGCCGGTCATTTCGCTTGTAGGCACACCGGTGCATTCTGGCGCAGAGCTCGTCCATACAACGGCCGCCTTGGTGGTCGCGTCGTGGTCGGCGAACTTGACTTCGCCGCCGGCAGCGATTGTGACCTTTAGCGCGGGCGAGCTCGAGCCGGGGGTTGCCCAGCACGGCCAGTTGGGGTCGACGCAGTTTTGGTTGACTTCGAGCTGCTTCACTTCGGTCGGGCCGGCGGCAGCGAGCGCGGGCACGATCGCGACGGCAGCTCCGAGCACGGCCGCTACGGGTAGGTAACGCTTACGCAGCTTCACAATCTCAGCCCACCTCTCGATCGAGTACCCAGTCGGTCGCGCGTGCTCGTGCGAAGCAGCCGATGCACGCTCTAAGAACCCAGGACTCCGGCCCGGCGCGATCCTTCCCGCCGAGCTCCGTTTCGAGAGCCGTCGCTTCAGCTGCGGATGCCGGGTGTGGCGGCTTGGACTACGCGGCGTCCGAGATCAGACACCTGCTCGTCGGTGAGGTGCTCGACGATGAGGCCCGCCTGCTGGAGCTCGTGACGGACATTCACGGTGGTCAGGATGGTGTCGATCGCCGTTCCCAGCTTGGCCAGCGCATGGCTGACGAGCGGGTCATCGAGCGAGGTCGTCCCGTCCTTTGCGGGCTTCAGCAGCCACGTGCGCAGCGCCTCTGCCTCGCTCAGGGCGAGATCGAGAGTGAGCGTGCGCTCGTGATCGCCCTCGCCGACGGGCTCACTGGTCTGCTGCTCAACTGCTTTATTGCCATTGGTGCTCAGGTCAGTGGTGTTCATGGTAGGCAAGCTCGGTTTGGGGATGACTCCGAGGCGCCGGGACGGGCGGGAGCCGGGTGACCCATGTATCGACGGTGGCAAGGCAATACTTGAGCGATCCGGCGCTCGAGCCCGCGAGAGCGTCGCGGCGTGAAGGTGCTCAGAGCGCTGCTCAGCCGGCCGCGATCGGCTGCGGGTCGGCTGTGACGGGGGATGAGATCGTCGTGCCCTTACGAATCAAGTCGGCCGCGCGCTCGGCGATCGCGATCGTCGGGGCGTTCGTGTTGCCGCGCGGGACCGTCGGCATCACCGAGGCATCCACGACGCGCAATCCCTCGACGCCGTTCACGCGCAGCTCGGTGTCCACGACGGCCTCCTCGTCCGAGCCCATGCGGCAGGTGCCGACCGGGTGATACAGGGTGAACGTCTGCGCTCGGATGTGTGCGCGCAGATCCTGCTCGGAGTCCGAGGCGGGGGCGTAGTAGGGACGGGTGGTGTAGGGCGCGAGCGCGGGTTGGCGGGTGATCTCCATCGTCACGCGCATGCCCTGCACCATCCGCGCCATGTCGCTCTCCTCCGCAAGGTAGTTGTGGAGGATGTAGGGCTTGGCGGTGGGGTCGGGTGAGAGCGGTGCGACGATTCCGCGACTATCGGGGGTGAGCAAGCAGGGCGCCACGCCGAAGCCGTGCTCGAAGACGGGCTCGTCGACGTACAGCGCGGGCGCCGCGTGGAACTGGATGTCGGGCGCATCGAGCTCTGCGCTCGAGCGGATGAACCCGCCGGCCTCGGCGATGTTTGAGGTCAAGGGGCCGCGGCCCTCGTTGACGAAGGCGGCGAGGTTCGCCTCGGTCAGCGAGTCAAACAGCGAGACCGGCTCGTCGTGAGCCCAGGTGAGCCCGGAGGCAGGATGGTCCTGGAGGTTCTGCCCGACGCCGCCCAGATCCTGGATCAGGGGGATCTGCAGCAGCCCCAAGATTGCCGCCGAGCCGATTCCGGAGAGCATCAGCAGATGCGGGGAGTTGTAGGCGCCGCCGCACAGGATCACCTCGCGCTCGGCGCGAAAGTCGTGGCGCTCCCCGAGCCGCGCACCCTGCACGCCGACGGCGCGCTCGCCCTCGAACAGCACGCGGTGGACCTGCATATAGGTCTCCACGGTCAGGTTGGGACGGGATATCGCGGGATGCAGATAGGCGACCGCGGCGCTGCAGCGCCGTCCCTCGCGCTGGGTGCGCTGGTAGCGACCGAAGCCGTCCTGCTCGGCGCCGTTGAAGTCCTCGTTGGCAGGCAGGCCGGCCTGCGCACAGGCCTCCAGGAAGGCGTCGGTGATCGGGTTGGGCGCGCGGTCCTCTGAGACCGTCAGCGGGCCGCCTGCGCCGCGCAGCTCGGAGGCGCCGCGCTCGTTGTCCTCGGCGCGCTTGAAGTAAGGAAGCAGCTCGTCAAAGCCCCAGCCCTCGCAACCGTTCTCGCGCCAGCCGTCGTAGTCAGCGCGGTTGCCGCGGATGTAGACCATCGCGTTGGTCGAGGAGGAGCCTCCGAGCGTCTTGCCGCGGGGCAGGTAGATGCGCCGTCGATCGGCGAACGGCTCCGCGGCGGTCGAGTAGTCCCAGTCGACCTCGGTGCGGAACAGCTGGCCGAAGGCGACGGGCACGTGGATGTTCTCGAGCGTGTCCGGCGGACCGGCCTCGATCAGCGCCACGCTGACGTCGGGATCCTCACTGAGGCGATTCGCCAGCACACAGCCGGCCGAGCCGGCCCCCACGATCACGTAGTCGTACATCAGCCCCATCCTCCTTGCTCGTCAACAAAAGCGCCGTAGCTCCGGCGCAGGGCAATACTCCGCTCTGCGCGCCGCCAAGTCAAGAATGAGTTGTGTCCCGTTTGGCTCGTCTCGTCGGAGTGGACAGTGGAGAGCTTTCCGCGCGTCCCGGAGGACATGTGGTTCTCCAGTCCAAACCCCACAACCGATAGGAGCAAGCGATGCCGAGAAGGAACATCAACCATGTCGTCCTCACCGGACGGCTCACGAGCGACCCCGATCTGCGCTCTCTGCCATCGGGCAGCAGCGTCTGTCACCTGCGGATCGCCGTCAACGGCCGTCGCCGCGACCCGGCCGGCGCCTGGAGCGAGAAGCCCAACTACTTCAACGTCGTCGTGTTCGGCGCTCATGGCGAGACTGTCGCCAAATACATGCACAAGGGGCGTCCGGTGGCGATCGACGGGCGCCTTGACTGGCGCGAGTGGAAAGCCGAGGACGGTCGCGGCTTCCAAGCCGTGAGCATCATCGCCCAGACCGTGCAGTTCCTCGGCAACCCACCCAGTGATGACGCCAACGGCATCGCCGGCGGCAACGACGCGGGAGGACTGCAGAGCATCGCCGGAGACGAGGAGGAGGAGCTCGACGTCGCCGACCAAGACGTGATCGCGATGGCCGCGGCGGAAGGGTAGCTGGAGAGCCCATGATCTACGGAGCAGGGGCACGCACGGTGGCGTAACGCACGGGCACCCGAAGGGCAAGCGTCACCGAGGCCCGCCCGGGCTCCAGGCGCGCTGAGGACTGCTTCACGCCCAGTTCTCAGGCACCCTTTGGATACCAGCCCCGGCCTTTCTTCTCCAGCTTGCCTTCCTTCTCAAGTCCCGGAAGCACCCTGTAGAGGTAGTTCTGCTTGATCCCCATCTTCGCCGCCAGCTCGGGGATCGTGATACCGGGCTGAGCCCGCACGAGCGACAGCGCTTCCGTCGCACGCTTGCCGCCGCCTTTCGGCCGTCCACCACGGCGAGCTTTCGGAGCACCCACCTTGCCAGCGGGACGAGGAACTTTTTTCCCAGACCCAGCGGGAGGAGAAACTTTTCTCCCGCTTCCTTTCGGACGACCCGGTCCTTTGCGCTCCACTTTGGATGCCGCCGCTTTGGGCACCGCCGCCGCAGTCGCTTTCGCGGCTTTCCTGCGGGTACTCGAGCCGCGCGGACGCCCCGGTCCTTTTTTACGCCGGCGCGTAACGGCCGCGGACGCAGCCGCACCCGCCTCAGACGCAGCCGAGCCGATCACACCAGCCAAGGCCTCCACGGCAGCCTCGAGCCGGTTGAACTCCTCCACCACCGGCTTCAGCTCCTTCAACCGATCAGTGATCTCTCTACGCCTGTCATCAAGGAAGTCGGACACGGTTACTCCTCACTTGTCGTGTACGGATACAAACACGAACATACACGACACGGTCTAGCCTCAGAAGCCCCTATTAGACGGGGGTGGTGAGCATGAACAGCTCGATCTCGATGTCGGGGCCAACGTGACTATCGGAAATGAACGCCGAAACCGTGCGGCTGGAGAGGCGCTCCACCTCGCCGATGAACTTGCTCTCTCGTCCTCCGGTTGGAGTTCGCGCGCGAGGCAGAAGGGCGAGAACCCAACGAGCGATAGCTCTCACGGTAGCGCGATTCGGCTAGGATTTCTCGCGAGGTCTCGCGATCACAACTACACGATGAGCGCGCCACGCATTACCCAAAGCAAGCCCAAGTCCCATGGCGATGTGCTCACCGCGATCTCCGATGGATTGGTGGGGCTGCTCAAGGAGTTCTACGGGCACGGGCCGACCCGCGTGAAGTCCTACTACGAGGACGACCTGGTGGTGTGTGTCCTGCGCGGCGGCTTCTCGCGCGTCGAGCAGACCCTGCTCGATGGCGGGCGCGGGCATGCGGTCATCCAGCAGCGCATGGAGTTCCAGGACGTCATGCGCGAGCGCTTCGATAGCGTGATCCAACAGGCCACAGGGCGCACCGTGATCGGCTTCATGAGCGGCAACCAGCAACACCCCGACATGATGTGCGAGGTGTTCATCCTCGCCCCGACAGACCTGTTCGGCGAGCACGAGATTCCGGCGAGCGCCCAGTCCTCGTCTACCTCCTGAAGCAACGCCAGACAGGCGAGTCGCATCTGCGTCTGTGGCTGGCGCTATCCTTGGTGGCAGAGGGCATCACTGTGGTCGGTCCCAGCGGGACGGGCAACATGACGTGACTTCCGGCGTTCGCTTATTCAAGCCCGCGAGGAGGTTCACATCCCCCAAGCCTCAGCCGTCACCAACTCACCAGCAGCGAGCTTGCGCGCGGTGCCGCCGCGGTTCAGCTGCACTTGGAAAAAGGGCGGTTCTGGCGCGGCCTGGGTTCATGTGGCGGGCGAGCTGGATCTCGCGACCTCGCCCAAGCTCCGCCAGACGCTGCACGATGCACAGCTCTCCGCCAGTCTGGTGGTGCTCGACCTGCGCGAGATCACCTTCATCGAGAGCACCGGAGTTCATGTAATCCTCGACGCTGCCGCCCGCATCCGGCGCGGTGCGGGCCGGCTGATCCTCGTGCGCGGCCCAGCCCACGTCGACCACGCGCTCACGCTCACGGGAGCCTCCAGCCAAGTACTGGTCCTCGACCTCGACCCAAGCGAGCCGCCCGCCCAAGCGCTCCTGCATATCGCGGCGACCCAGCTCTTGGCTCCTCAGAGGCTGGTCGAGCTGGCGGTCCCGGTCGACTCGGCGGGCTCCTCGTGGCTGCCCTCGTGATCTTCGCCTTCGCCGGCGAGCACGATCACGAAGGTCAACGTGGCGGCGCCGACCGCGAACATCGCCAGGACGGCGAAGATCAGCACAACCGTGCTCTTCGTCACCGCCGCCCACACGAGCAGCATGACCGGAATCGAGATTCCGACCAAGCCGATCAGCAACGGCGAGACCTCGGCGAAACCCGCGGGTAGCTGACGGTTGCTGCTGCTGCTGCTGGCGGCGTCACTCACTGTTTATCGACCTCCGGTTGGGGCGCTGGCTCTGGGTGCAAAGGCTACTACCTGGCGACCCCGTGCCTGCGCCCCGCTTACGTCGCACGGGCGCGGCGTGTCGTCGCGATCGCGAGCAGGCCGGCGAGCAGGCCAAGCGCACCAAGAATCAGCGCGGCGATGCCCAGACCCTTGCTCGCTCCGCCGCCGCTCGACTTGACGGTGGCCGGTGTCGGTGCGGACGTGCCCGGGCTCGCAGCGGTCTGCCCAACTTCGGGTCCCGCCTCGTCGCCCGCGATGTCCTCGATCACGCCGCCTTTTGCCGTGACGTTGATCCTCGGCGCGGGGTGTTCCGCCGTCAGCGAGGGGGAGATCCAGTGGACGACCTGGCCGTTGCTGTAGGTCTGGACAGTCCTGAATTCGAGCGCCTTGCCCGCCGCGTTGCCCGGGATCGCGAGCGACAGCGGGAAGTTGATGAACTGGCCGTTGTTGACCTTGCCGAGCGGACCGGTCCAGGTCCACACGATCTGCGAGACCTCCGTGTCGATCGTTTCGCCGTCTTCCTTGATCGGGGTGGCGAGCTTCGTTTCGATGATGTGTGTGCTCCAGCCGGGCACGTTTTCATAGTCGACGCCGGTGAACCCCTGCGGGAACAGCACGTCGACCTTGCGGACATAGGCGCCTTCCTGCTCGCCCGGGACGCGCACGTCGAGCGTCGCGAACGCCCCCGCCGGGATCGTGTTCGGGTGCAGGCTGATATGTGCCTGGGCGCTTGCTGGTGCGATGAGCGTCCCAGTGGCCAGCAGCAATGCAATCTTCTTGGTTTTCATGGTGGGTGTATCTCCTTAGTGGATATTGGGAGAGAGAGGAAAAGCCGGTTCAGCGGATCGGGACCTGAACGGTCCGCGAGTACTGTTCGAATTCGGAGATTCGGTCGGTGATCTGGATCTGCCAGGTGCCCCCGGGGCTGAGCACGGCCGAGCTCAGGATGTAGTGCCCCGGGCCAGCCACGTTGGCGTGCAGCGGCAGCGGGCCGATGCCCTTCGCGGGCAGGCTCGCGGTCGCGACCAGTTCCTTCGTGCCCGTGTACTGCGCACCGTCGGTGGCGTCGATCAGGTATAGGTGGGCCGTGTTCAGGCCGACTTTCGCCGGTTCGACGGTCATCTCGAGCTCGATCGGGCCGAGCGTCGTGTTCGTCGAGAACGGCCCCGACGCGGCGTCGATCGGCGGCGCGTAGCTGATCAGCGCGGCGGTTACGCCGAACACGCAGAGCATCAGCGCAAGCTCACCGCGCATCGTGCGGTGAGCCAGCACACCGGCGGCGCCCGGCGGTCCGTCCGCGCCGGCGATCCGCCTCAGCGCGGGGATCACCCGTTCGCGGTTGACCGCACCGAGGCCGATCAGCGCGAGCAGCAGCACGACCTTGACGATGATCAGCGCGCCGTACGTCGAGTGAAACAGACCGTAAAGGCTCCGCACGTCGATGTATGCCTGCACCACCCCCGTGATCGCGATCGCGATCACCGCGCCGAGCGCCAGCGGCGAGAACCGCGCGAGCACCGCCAGCAGCAGCCTGGTGCGATCGGCCTGCTCGAGCTCTCGGGTCGCCGCGGGCAGCGCGAGTAGCAGACAGGCGATCCCGCCGACCCACACGCTCGCTCCGAGCACGTGCAGCACGTCGGACGGGAAGAACACCACGGTCGGGCTCTGGATGCTCGCGTGCCCGGCCAGCGCGGGCGTGATCGCCAGGTAGGCGCTGCCGATACCGAGCAGGCCGAGGACCCAGCGCGGCGGTGGAGCCCCGTCGCGCCGTGGCGCTCCGCTCGCGAGCAGCACGGCTCCGAGCACCAGCCAGTCGATCGCCCGCACGCCCCACACTTCGCCGAAGCGGCTGTGCAGCGTGTTTTCGACGACTGCGCCTTTCAGCGATGACCACAGCGAAACGCCCGCGGCGCTCGCCCCCTGCAGCAGGATCCCGAGCACGCTCACGGCGACCCCGAGGACGACCGCCGCGAGCAGCAGCCGGCGCAGGCGCCTTGCAAACGCGCGCGACGCCGCCCGCGAGCGTTGCTCGGGCTCTCCCGCGATGGCCGCCAGTCCCGGCAGCCACGCGATCAGCAGGAACGCGAGCCCGCCGATGAAGAGCGCCAGCGAGACGTAGTCCAGGGCGCGAACCGCGCCGAACGCGAGCTTCGTCACCTCGCCGCTCTCGTTGCGGTCGATCAGACCCGCGACCGTCACCTTCGGCGCCGGTCCGGCGTGGCCGATGCTGAACACCAGCCCGCCATAGACGATGTGCGTGTCGGCGGAGATCACCCGGTAGGTGGCCGTGTAGGTGCCGTCGGGCAGCCCCGGCTTCAGGCCGACGCCCATCCAGTGCTCCTGGCCTTCCGGGTGCGAGACGTCGAGGTTGTCGACCTCGTTTCCCTGCGCGTCATAGACGCGAACGGCGCCGAGCGTGCCGCCGACGTTCTGGTTGAACTTGAAGATGACCTCCTGGGGCTGCTTGGGCACGACCGCGCCGATCAGCGGCGAGGTGCCGAGCAGCTGCGCGTGCGCGAGCGCGGCCGGGGCATTCGCGAGCAAGCCCAGCAGCGCGAGCGCCAGCACCGGCAAGGCCTTGCGTGCGGCGCCCCTCACCACGCCTCCTTGGGAGGCACGCCCGAGCCGCGGCGGCGGCGCATGAACAGCACGAGCAGCAGGCCCAGCACCGTGAGTGCCACCAGCGCCGGGATCGCGGTGGCAGGCGCGCCGGTGCGCACGGGAGTCCAGAACAGTTCGCCGTTGACCGTAGCCATCTGACCGCCGACCTCGATCGGCACCTGCCAGTCGAAGATCTTCGTGCGCTTGGCCTTGTTCTTGACCTGCGGCGGCAGCGCCGGGGACATCCAGTGGATGCGGTGGTCGTGCCATTCCAGGCGTCCCGTCTGGTCGACGATCGTCCAGTGTGGCGTGGCCGTCGCCGACGCCGACGCCGGGACGTTCACATCGCCGTAGAAGTTCTGGTTCAGGTAATAGGCCGGCGAGCGCGTGTTCAGCTGTACCGTCCCGTCGGCGAGCACCCGGCCGTAGGGTTCTCTGTCATAGCCGAGCACGGTCACGGTCTCACCGCTGTGGTTGGTCAGGATCAGCCGGTCGGCGAATTCCAGGACCTGCAGGCTCACGCCGGGCACGGCTGGAGTGATGCCGGTGACGTAGGAGCGATAGTCGTAGTTGCTCCCCTGATCGTTGATCGGGTTCTCGCTCTCCGTCAAGGGAGTCTGGTTGGCGCTCTGGGCTTGGGTGCTGCCTTCGGCTCGCGCCGCTGCCGGGGACGCCAGCAGTAGGACGCCGAGCGCGGCGATCATGGGACGACGGGACATGCGGGCTCCTCGCATACGTGTCTTCGGACGGATAGAGGCCCATGAGGCCATCGCGCCGGACGATCGACCGGCGCAGGGGGCAGGACCTCTCCAGCGGCGAGCAGCCGCCCGTCGCCGGGCGGAGAGGGTTTAGCTCGCCGGATAGAGCGCGGGAGGCGGGCGCACCGCCAGCGAAGAACCGATCAGCCGCCCGCCGCGCACAACCGCGAGCACCACGCGACGGCGCGCGGGCACTGAGGAGCGCGGGCGCGGCCAGCGCGCACGCTCAACGCGACGGAGCGCGATCAGCGCACGCTCACCCGGATAGCGCCGCACGAGCAGCGGGATCACCAGCAGGATCGCCGGCGCCAGGTAGAGCAGGGCGTGGATCACGTCGAGCAAACCCTACCGGACCGCCTGCGCATCGGCCCAAGGCGCGGGAGACCCCCAGCATTACCCGCGAATCAGGTGCCCCGGACGCACGGCACCCGCGGCATCGCCCACGACTACTGCGCGGCAAGCAGCGGCGTGTCGTGAGCGACTTCGCTCGGTGTGAAGCTGCTGCCGATGTAGACGGTCTTCAGCTCGCCCGACGCGGTGATCCCGTACACGAGCGCGGAGTGGTTGACGACGTCCGGCTGTTCCGCGTCCCGTTCGGAGCCTACCCCCCACTGCTGCCACACGTGCCCCAGTTCCTTCGGAGAGCCGATCAGGTATTGCATGCGCCCGGTCATCTGATGAACTTTCAAGAACGCCGCGACCGTCCGCGGCGTGTCGCCGCGTGGATCAACCGAGACCGCGACGATCTGCGTCTTGGCGGCAGTCTTGGTGCCCATCAGGCTCTGCGCCTCCCGCAGGTTGGCCGTGATCAGCGGGCAGACGTCCGGGCAGTGGGTGTAGAGGAAGGTCACCAGCAGCGCCTTGCCGCGGTACTGGGCGATGTTCACCGGCTGGCCCAGGTAGTTGCGCAGCGACAGCGAGGGAGCGGGCTTCGGCGGCGAGAGTTCGTTGCCGAGGAAGCTCGCCGACTTGGTGCTGTGCGTGCCGGCCGCGAGCGGTTGGGAGTTGTGGCTGGTGCTCTGGAGGAGCAGCGCGAACCCACCCGCGATCACGAGGATCGCGATCAGCGGTAGCGCCATACGGCGATCGAAGCCTTTATGCCTGCCATCTGCTCCGACTGGCTCCACAAGGCGAATCTACCACGGCGCATCCCTCTCCCAGCGCAGGTCGGTGGCGTAAAGATCGCCGATCGAGCAGTATTATCGGGTGCCGTGGCCGTACCCCGCATCGTGGCCGCCAAGCAGTTGCGCCCACAGTTGCGCTGGACGTGCCTGGCGGCGCTGCTCGCCTCGTTACTCCTCCCCGCGTCGGCCTCGGCCCACGGCATCGTCGGCCGCGCTGACCTGCCGATCCCAGCTTGGCTGTTCGCGTGGACCGCGACGGCGGTGATGGTGATCTCATTCGTCGCGCTGTCGAGCCTGTGGTCACGGCCACGGCTACAGCGCCCGCCGGGGAGGGTGCTGCTGCGGATTCCCAGGATCGTGGAATGGCTGTGCGGCGGCATTGGGATCGCGCTGTTCGCGATCGTCGCCTACGCGGGCCTCGCGGGCGAACAGAACCTCACGTCGAACCTCGCCCCCACCTTCATCTACGTGATCTTCTGGGTCGCGATCCCGATCGCGAGCGCGCTGGTGGGCGACATCTTCCGGCCCTTCAACCCGTGGCGGGCGGTCGGGCGGCTCACCGGCTGGCTACTCGCCGCCCGCGGGTCGAGGAGCGTGGGTCCTCGGCGCGGCCCGCTGTTCGGCTCCCATCCCCCTTCCTGGGGGCGCTGGCCGGCCGCGGCGCTGTTGCTGTGTTTTGCGTGGCTGGAGCTCGTCCTGCCCCTCCCCGGCAAAGACGAACCACGGCTACTCGCGATTCTGATGCTCGCCTACGGCACCCTGCAGCTGGCGGGGATGGCGGCCTTCGGCGTGGAGGCGTGGTGCGAGCGAGCCGACGGGTTCGGCGTCTACTTCGGGCTGATGGCGCGCCTCTCGCCCCTGTCCTGGCGCGTTCGCGAGCTGCGCCTGCGCGCGCCGCTCTCCGGGCTCTGCGACCTGGAGCCGTGGCCGGGCACCGCGGCCGTCCTGTTCGTGCTGATCGGCTCGACGAGCTTCGACGGCTTCTCCAACGGCGAGGTCTGGGTCCAGTTTGCCCCCCCGCTCGAGTCCGATTTCGGGCACCTCGGGCTGAGCCTGACCGGCGCGATCGAGATCGTCGGCACGGTCGGCCTGCTCTTCTGCGTGGCCGCCGTCGCGGGCCTTTACAACCTCGGCATCTACGGCATGCGCAGCGCGCTGCGAGACATCACCGCCGAGGACCATCGCGCGCTGTCGCTCACGTTCCTGCACACGCTCGTCCCGATCGCGTTCGGCTACATGCTCGCCCACTATTTCTCCCTGCTCGTGCTCCAGGGCCAGGCGATCGGATACCTGATCTCCGACCCGCTCGGGCGCGGCAGCGACCTGTTCGGGACCTCGAACCTGCTCGTCAACTACAACCTGATCTCCTTCGCCGTCATCTGGTACGTCCAGATCGCCGCGATCGTTGCCGGCCACGTCAGCGGGCTGATCCTCTCGCACGAGCGCGGCCTGGTCGAGTTTAAGTCCCCCGAAGCCGCCGTGCGCTCGCAGTACTGGATGCTCGCGATCATGGTCGGCTTCACCTGCCTGGCGCTGTGGATCCTCTCGGCCGTCACCACGACGACGGGGTGAGCGACGCTGCGCTACGCCGTCGGCGAGGCCGCCGGCGGCCCTTCGCCCCGATCGCCGGGCGCTCTAGTCTTCCACCAGCCCCAGCCTCCGACGGCCACAACCGGTGCGACGTAGAGCGCCGAGAGATACCAGTGCATGAGACAGGCAAGCGTGACCATCGGACCGCGCTCAATCTACCACGCGGTTCAGACCAGCAACTTGCCCGGGTTCATGATCCCAGCCGGGTCGAGCTCCCCCTTCAGCGCCCGCAGCGCGGCGATGCCCGCGCGACCGATCTCCTCCTCCAGCCACGGCGCATGATCGCGCCCGACCGCGTGGTGGTGGGTGATCGTGCCCCCGCCCGCGACGATCGCACTGCTCGCGGCGCGCTTGACCGCCGCCCACTGCTCGAGCTCGGCGCCATCGCGCTGGCGGGCGATGAACGTGAAGTACAGCGACGCGCCCGTCTCGTACAGGTGAGAGACGTGACACATCACGAGCCCCGGCGTGCCCTGCGCGGCGAGCGCATCGGCGATCGTGGTCGCGACCGCGCGGTGCAGTGCCCGCAGGTTCGACCAGCGCGTCGCCGTCTCGAGCGTCTCGACCATCACGCCCTGGATGAGCAGCTCGTCGCGCAGATACGGCGCGGAGAACCGCCCATTGCGCCACGCCTCGCCGGGCGAGCGCCCGACCGCCAGACCGCCGCCGCGGCGAGCCAGCTCCAGCGCGCGCTTGCGACGGGCGGCAACCTCCTCTGCCTCGCCCTCGAAGCCCAGGATCGCGAGGCACCCCTCGCCGTAGCCGCGCAAACCGATGTAGGCGCGACCGAGCCGCCCCTTCACACCGCCAGCGCCGGCCAGCGCGAGCGACATCCGTGTCTCGGCCTCGTCGGACAGCCTCGCCACGTCGGGGCACGCGCGCTGCTGGGCGAGCTGACGCAGGGTCTCTACGCCGGCGGCGAAGTCCGCGAAGAACACGCCCTCGTACACCCTCTCCCGCGGGGCCGGGCGTACGCGCAGCGTCAGCTCGTCGATCACACCCAGCGTCCCCTCCGAGCCGATCAGCAGCCGACGCAGCTCCGGGCCCGCGGCGCTGGCGGGGACGGCGGCAAGCTCGAGATCGCCCGCGGGCGCCGCGAACCGCAAGCCGAGCACCATCTGCTCGATCCGGCCGTATCCGCTCGAGGCCTGACCCGCCGACCTGGTCGCGGCGCAGCCACCGAGCGAGACGTACTCGTAGGACTGCGGAAAGTGTCCCAGCGTGAACCCGCTCGCCTCGAGCGCACGCTCCAGCGCAGGCGCACGGATACCTGCCTGCACGGTGACGATCCGCGACTGGCGGTCGAGCTCCAACACCCGCGACATCGACCCCATATCCAGCGCGATCACCGCCGCATGCTCGCCTCGCAGCGGTGCTACGCCACCGACCACGCTCGTGCCACCACCCCACGGCACCACGGCGACGGAAAGGCGCGCGCACTGATCCAGCACAGCGCGCAACTGCTCGTGGCTGGCGGGTCTGAGGACCGCATCGGGCGCTCCCTCGGGCCGCCCGGCGCGCAGCCTAACCAAATCGGGATAGCCCTTGCCGGCGGCGTGCAGGACCCGTTCTGAGTGATCGTCGCGCATACCCTCAGCGCCGACGATCTCGCGCAACGCCGCCGCCGCCTGATCGGACAGCGCCGATGGCGCAAGGTGCACCGCTCCAAGCGCGACCGGTGGACGCGGGCGTGGCGCGACACCGACCGTCTTGCGCAGGAACTGGAGCGCATGCGCGGGCAGTGCCTGGGGATGAGCGGCATCCCCCCAACCCCACCAGCGCATCGCAGGTGGGCTATCTCGTGACGCGACGGACGGCTGCGTCACATCAGCCGCCGATTCGCTCCAGGCCGCCCAGCGCCTCGTCGAGCGTGGCCCCCGCCGCGCGACGCACCATGTAGCCACCGAAGCGAGAGACTCCGTTGAGGGCTTGGCGTAACTCGATCGTCACCTCCGTCGCCTGTGCGGAGCCCGCCTGGAGCCGGACCTCTGTCTCTGCGGATTTCAGCACGCGCTCAAACGGCGATCCCTCCAGGAGCTGGACCCATGTCAGCGAGTGCGCGGCGTCATCTCGAGCGAGCACCCTGAAGTCGGCACGCACGAGTTTGCCCTTGCGCGTCTTCATCACCTCGGTGAACGCATCCTCCTCCACATCCTCAACGCGTGTCACGCGCGGCCACCAGCGCGGCAGGTGATGAGGATCGCTGATCACATCCCACAGCTCCTGTGCGGGCGCGGCAATCGTGCGACTGCGGCTCGCGGTCGGCATCGTCGCGCGGCAGACCTAAACGGTCGATTCAGCGCACGAGATACCGCCACTGTGCCCTGACGACCGAGGACGCAGACCGAACAGGGAGACACTCGCTCCGCTCGCATCCCCGGTTCGGCCAGCGCAGGTCATCGGGCGTCAGCCGGCGATCTTGCGCAGGTCGCGGATTAGCAGGAGATGCTTCAAGTGGGTTGCCACAGCCGCGAGGTTCTCCAGCGCCTCGAGCGCCTCTTTGCGCCGTTGCGGGTTGCGTGAGCGCAGCGCGGGAGCGAGGATCTGCTGAAGCAGGTTCGCCTCGCGGTCGGCCGAGGAGCGAAACACCCGTAGGTTGCGCCCGCCCACGCCGTAGCGCGCGAGCTCCGCCACGGCGCCGATGATCTCTCGCTCGGTCTCGTCGAAGTAACGCACGCCGCCGCGCTGCTCGCCCTTGACCACGCCGTACTCTTCGAGCTCGCGCACGAGCTTCGCGTCGGCCTTGGTCTCCTCCAGCACATCCTCGATCGAGTACAGCGCGCCGGTCGCTTCCCGCACGCTCACGCTCGTACGCCACGGGCGCATCCCCTCGCGGGTGAGCGGGAGCCGCCGGGTTCTGATCAAGCGTGGTCTCTCCCGCACGCCCCGCCGCCAGCTCCTGGCGAATCACCCGCAGAGGCAGGAACTCATCGCGCTGCATCCGCAGGATGGTGCGCAGGCGCGCCACGTCGCCCTGCGTATAGAGCCGGTAGCCGCCGGGGGTGCGCCGCGGAGTCAGCAGCTTCTGATCCTCCAGGTAACGGATCTTTGAGATCGAGATGTCAGGGAACTCCTGCACGAGCGCCTTGCAGACGGCGCCGATCGTGATCGACTTTTGACGAGGCCCGCCGGCGGGAGCCCCTACGCTCGCGCCGGCCGCGAGCTCGTCCGGCAGCTCGGTCACATCCGCCTGAGGGATCTGGGTCGCCATCAACGGATGTGGAACGTCAGCTTGTACTTGCCGATCTGCACCTCGTCGCCCTCATCCAGGCGTTGAGACTCGATCCGCGAGCGGTTCACGTAGGTCCCGTTCAACGAGCCGCAGTCGTCCAGATACCACTGCTCGCCGCGGCGGATCAGCAGCGCGTGGTCGCGCGAAACAGTCACGTCGTCGAGGAACACCTCGGCATCCGGGCGCCGGCCGATGCTCATGCGCTCGTGGTCCACGGCGAAGCTCTCACCGACGCGTCCCCCGCCGGCACGGATCACGAGCGCCGGGCCGTTCGCGGTGACCTCGTCAATCTCGATCGGCACGAGCTCGCCCGCGTCGTCGATCCGATAGGTGGCGGTGACCGGCTCCCCCCCGCTGCCACGCTCTCACGCGCGCGTGAGCAGCGCGCCGCAGCGCTGGCAGTAGTTGGCTCCCTCGTCGTTGACGAAGCCGCACTCGGTGCAGTGCAGGGCCATCGCGCTCGCAACCCTGCTCTAGGAGACCCGCGACCGCGCGCCGCGTGTCTGCCTGCGTCCCGAGCTAATCACGACTGGCCGTCCTGCGCCGACTCGGGCTGGTTCTGGGCGAGGATGTCGGTCAGCCGTTGGACGTCGTCGCCGGTGATCATCACCTCGCCGCCGTCATGCTTCTTGCGCAGGCGGTTGACCAGCTCGGCGCGCAGAATGTCGATCTTGCCGTGCAGGATGCGCCGCTTGTAGGAGATCTCGGTCTCCTCCGCGGTCAACTCCTGGATCAGGTCTTTCAGCTCGGCATCCGTCAGCGAGCCAAGGTCGGGGAACGTCTCCATCGCGGGCTTCTCCTCTCGCAGACTTGCGCCGGGCACGCCGGGCAGAACACGCCGGCGCATCCGCCGGAATGCCGGAGTATAGACCAAAAGGTCAGGCTGAGCTTGAGAGTCTCGGCGAACGCTCACCGGCGAGGCTCGCTGGTGAGATGAGCGGCGCTCACTCCCGCAGCAAGCGCTCGCAGCCCTCTTCGCCCATCGCGCACATACAGCCCCGTCGCCACCAGCGCGAGCACGAGGCCAACGTACAGCAGCACCTCGCCGACCGTCCGCAAGCCAACCATCGCGAAAAAGAACGACGCCCATCACCGGCGCGACCGCCAGACCGTCCCGGCCAGTTGATGCGCAGCTCGACCCCGCGCTTGAGGCCGTAGCGACCGAGCGCGAGCATCGCGAGCTCGCGTAGCGCCAGCACCGCGATCGCCCAGCGCGGCAGCAGCTGAAAATGCCAGCACACGACCACGCCCGAGACAACCAGCAGGCGGTCCGTAACGGGGTCCATCAGCGCGCCCAGCCGGCTGTACTGGCCAGTGACGCGCGCGGCGATCCCATCGGCGTAGTCGCCCCAGCCGATCACCGCGAACAGAGTCGCGCCCAAGGCGCCTGTGCCGTCGCCGCTCGACAGCTCCACGATCAGGAACACGGGGATCAACGCCAGCCGCGTGAAGCCGATCGCGTTGGGCAGCGTCCAAGGCCGCAACGGCTGGCCGGCGGGCGACCTGCGGCGGGGGCGGGCCGGAGCGGTCCAGGCCGAAGAGGCGCGTGCGGACGTCGCTCAGCGCGGCGCGCGCTCTAGGGAAGGCTCCGCCACAGCTCGTCCACCGCCCGGATCAGCTCGGCGGGCTCACCGTTCAGTGGAATGCCCGCCGCTGATTGGCGTCCCCGGCGCAGCTGAACCTCGACCTCGCCCGACTCCACGGACTTGCGTCCGACCGTCAACCGCAGCGGGCATCCGAGCAGCTCGGCCTCGGCGAACTTCTCGCCCGGGCCGAGGTCGCGGTCGTCGTAGAGCACATCGATCCCACCCTCCCAGCAGCGTCTCATAGAGCTGCTCGGCGGCCTCACGCTCGGGCGTTCCCGGCTTGCCGAGCGCAACCAGGTGCACGGCGAACGGGGCGAGCGCCTTCGGCCAGGAGATGCCGTGCTCGTCGGCGAACTGCTCGACCGCGGCCGCGACGATCCGCGCGGGGCCGATCCCGTAGGAGGCCATCCACACCGGCAGCTCGGCGCCCAGTCTCATCGAGGTAGCGTGGCTCCGAGCGGCTCGGAGTAGCGGGTGCCGAGCTTGAAGATGTTGCCCACCTCGATCGCCGGCTCGATGCTCAGGCGCTCGCCGTCCTTGAAGTACTCCTCGCCGACCTTCTCCACACCTGGACTGTTCAGCGCGACCTCGACGTTCGCCGCATAGCCCGGCCCCAGCACGACCTCGTCCTCGCCGGCGGGGCACGGCGCCATGTACTCGTGGGCGCCGAGACCGCCCATCATCCCGACGTCGCCCTCCACTCGGTACCAGCGCAGACCCGGTGCGATCCATCATGCGGTCATACGCGCCCACGTGCAGCTCGTAGCGCTCCTCCATGCCCGCCTGGTCGCGGTCGAAGCTATAGGAGTCCTTCATCACGAACTCCCGCGTGCGCAGCACCCCGGCGCGCGGGCGCGGCTCGTCGCGCTCCTTGACCTGGAAGTGGTAGACGATCAGCGGCAGGTCGCGGTAGGAGCGCACAGCCTGGGCGATGTGGAACGTGACGGCCTCCTCGTGGGTCATCGCCAGCACCAGCTCCGAGCCCTTGCGGTCGGTCAGCTTGAACAGCTCCTCGATCTCGATCCGCCCGGTCTTGCGCCAGGGCTCGGCCGGCTGCAGCACCGGCATCAACATCTCCTGGGCGCCGATCGCGTCCATCTCCTCGCGGATGATCTGCCACCACCCGCTGGTGCACCCGCCAGCCGGCCGGCAGCCACGTCCACATCCCAGCGCCCATCTGCCGGATCGAGCCCGGCCCTGACCATCAGCTTGTGCGAGATCGCCTCCGCGTCGGCGGGCGGCTGCTTCTCGGTGGGCAGCAGGTATTCGGACAGGCGGGTCATCGGTGACGCAGAGCCTAAGCGGTTCCTTTGATAGAACAGCTGTCACCGACCGAATCTTCGATCGAGACCCGACAAGGAGCCCCAATGGCCTATTCCGTTCCGCCGCTTCCCTACGCCTACGACGCGCTCGAGCCGCACATCGACAAGGCGACGATGGAGTTCCATCACGACAAGCACCACCAGGCCTACGTGGACAAGGCCAACGCCGCCCTGGAGGGCACCGAGTGGGCCGACAAGCCGGTCGAGGAGGTCCTGAAGAACCTCGACAGCCTCGGCGAGAAGAAGGGCACCCGTGAAAAACAACGGCGGCGGCCACTACAACCACACGCTGTTCTGGGAGAGCATGCGCCCGGACGGCGGCGGCGAGCCGAGCGGCGAGCTGGCGCGAGGCGATCGACTCGACGTTCGGCTCCTTCGCGGACTTCCAGACGAAGGTCAAGGAAACCGGCGTCAACCAGTTCGGCTCGGGCTGGTCGTGGCTCGTGCACGACGGCTCGGGCCTGGCGGTCGTCGGCAAGCGCCAACCAGGACAGCCCGATCTCCGACGGCAAGACGCCGCTGCTCGGGCGTCGACGTGTGGGAGCACGCCTACTACCTGAAGTACCAGAACCGCCGCCCCGACTACATCGACGCGTGGTGGAACGTCGTCGACTGGGCCAAGGTCGCCGAGCGCTTCTCCGCCGGCTAAGGCCTAGACGCACGCGCGGGTCAGTCTGGCGCCGCCGCAGGCGCGAATGCGCCACCGGATCGTCCGAGATCGGCCAGCACGGCGAGCATCGCGGCCGGCGTCTGGCGGCGCTCAGCTGCGGCTGAAGCGCCGGCCGGCCACCGGCGAGACCGCCTCGTCCAGCGCGCACGGCGCGGCTCGAGCATCGCCTCGAGCACCGCGTCGGCCTCGCGTCGTCCTCCGCCGCGGCGGCCTCCAGCGCGGCGATCCGCTCGGGGGTCATCGCCGTTGCGTCCTCGTTCTCGGCCAGCCACTCGCGCGCCTCGGCGGCGGCCGCCTCGTCGCGCTGGACGGTCTTGCCGGCGGCGTAGTAGCGGTCGATCTCCTTGAACAGCTCGTCCACCAGCTGCTCGGTGGGGACCTTCTTCAGGGGCTCGCCCTTGGAGTAGATCATCCCCATGTCTTTCGCGCCGGTGATCCCGAAGTCCGCGTGGCGCGCCTCGCCGATGCCGTTGACCGCGCAGCCCAGCACCGAGACCTCGATCGGGTCCTCGTAGGCTTCCAGGCGCCGCTCGACCTCGACGACGACGCGTGTCCATGTCGAACTGCAGCCGCCCGCAGGTCGGGCAGGCGATCAGGTCGGGGCCGCGCTCGCGCAGCTTCAGCGCCTTGAGGATCTCCCAGGCGACCTTCACCTCCTCCTCGGCGTGGAACGTCGACAGCGAGATCCTGATCGTGTCGCCGATCCCGTCCGCCAGCAGCGTGCCGAGCCCGACCGCGGACTTCAGCGAGCCCGACCACTTCGTGCCGGCCTCGGTCACCCCGAGGTGCAGCGGGTAGGGGATCCGCTCGGAGAGCATCCGGTTGGAGGCGATCGTGTTCGGCACCGAGGTCGACTTCATCGAGACCTTGAAGTTCTCGAAGTCCAGGCGCTCCATCAGCTGAACCGTCTCGATCGCGGCGGTCACGAGCGCCTCGACGGGGTTGTCGTACTCGAGCTGGCGCAGGTGCTTGGGCAGCGAGCCGGAGTTGACGCCCACGCGCAGCGGCGTGCCGCGCTGCTTGGCCAGCGCGATCACCTCGGCGACCTTCTCCGGGCCCGCCGATGTTGCCCGGGTTCAGCCGCACGCAGTGCGCGCCCGCTTCGATCGCCTTCAGCGCGAGCGTGTGGTTGAAGTGGATGTCGGCGATCACCGGGATCGGCGACTGCGCGACGATCGCTCTTCAGCGCCTCGGCGTCCTGCTCGCGGGGCACCGCCACGCGCACGATGTCCGCGCCGGCCTCGGCGACCGTGCGGATCTGGTCCATCGTCGCCGCCAGGTTCGCGGTCTCGGTCTTGGTCATCGTCTGCACCGCCACCGGCGCGCCGCCACCGATCGGGACCGAGCCGACGTGGATCTGGCGCTTGGAGGCCATAGGCTGATTCTACGATGCCCGACGTCTACGCCACCGCCCGTGGGCCGCTCGCGCGCCTGGCCTCGCCCCTGGCCGCCGCGCGCCCGCGCGCGGCGCCACGCGCGCTTCTTCGCGCTCACGCGGCTGCCGGCGGGGGCGCGCGTGCTGGATGTCGGCTGCGGAGCGCTCGGCCTGCGCGCGCTCGAGCCGGAGCTCGACGTCACCGGCGTCGACCTGGTCGAGCGCCCCGACTATCCCGGACCGTTCGTGCGCGCCGACGCGGCCGACGGGCCTGCCGTTCGCCGACGGACGAGTTCGACCTCGTGTACTGCTCGAGCGTGATCGAGCACGTCCCGCCGGCCCGCCGCGCGGCGTTCGCCGCCGAGGTCCGCCGCGTTGGGCAGCGGCTGGTTCGTGCAGACCCCCGCGCTGCTCGTTCCCGATCGAGCCGCACTCGCTGCTGCCGGGCGCGCACTGGCTGCCCGGCGCGCTGCGCCGGCCCTACTGGCGCCTGGGCGCGGCCGGCGAGTGGGAAGAGATCTCGCTGCTGCGCCGGGCCGAGATGGAGGCGCTGTTCGGGCCGCGCGCCCGAGCGGGTCGGGCCGCTCGTCAAGAGCTGGGTGTGCGGCGCCACCGGCCAGGCCCGAGGAGCACGCTCAGCGCGTCGTGCGTCAGCCCGCCAGGCGGCTGATGTCGTTGCTGACGCCGTTGATCACGAGGAACAGCAGCAGCACGATCCCGACCGAGCTGTAGCGGTACATCGCCACCAGCGAGATCCGGCCGCCCGCGCACCTTCTCGGCGAGCGCCCAGAGGACGTGCCCGCCGTCGAGCGGCAGGAACGGGAACAGGTTGATGACCGCGAGGATCAGCGAGAGGAAGCCGAGGAACACCAGCGCGTAGCCGGCGCCGGCGACGACCGTTTCGTGCGCGATCCTGGGTGATGCCGACGATGCTCGGAACCTGATGCGGGCCTTCGAGCTCGTGAGCGCCTGGCCGAAGCCGGTCAGCGTCTGGGTCGTGACGTGCCACATCTCGCTGCAGCGCGGCGCCGGCGGCGCCGAACGACGCCGAAGTCTTTGGCCGCTGGCCGCGAAGCCGAAGCCGACCAGCATCCGCCCGTCGTCCTTGTTGTAGCGGGGGTAGACCGACAGCGTCAGCGTCGTGTCCGGCGCGGCGGACCGTCAGCTGCACCGGCGTGGCGGCGCGGCAGCCGTCGGTGAGCGCGCCCCGCGCAGCGGTGGGCGGCGATCGCTCTGCATCGGCTGTGCGACCGTCGCCGGACTACCCGTCGACGGCGACGATCCGGTCGCCCGGCTGCAGCACGCCGTCGGCGGGCGTGCCGGGCTCGATCGTCCTGCACCGAGTGGTCGGGACGAGCGTCTGCACCGAGGGGTCGAGGTTGCCGAGCGCGACCGCGCCGTTGAGGCTGCCCGATGAACAGCACCGCCCAGAACAGCAGGAACGCGATCAGGATGTTCACCCCGGGCCCCGCGAGGATCACCACGATCCGCTTCCAGGGCGCCTGGGTGTAGTAGGCGCGCCGCGCGACCTCGGGGTCGAGGTCCTCGATCTCCTCGGGGTTCATCCCGGTGATCTTCACGTAGCCCCCCGCCGGGATCGCGCCGATCGCATACTCGGTCTCGCCCCGGCGCACGCTTGAAGAGCGTCGGCGGGAAGAACAGCGAGAAGCGCTCCACGCGCATGCCGACGGCCTTCGCGACCGTGAAGTGCCCGAGCTCGTGCAGCACGATCAGCACGACGATGCCGAGGAGTGTCAGGACCCAGCTCACGGCCCCAGTTTGGCAGGCGGTGCCGGGAGTTTCGCCACTACTGGATGATCGTCGCCGCCGATCGCGTTTCAAGGACGATGCGTGATTGTGAGCCCGAGCAGGTCCGCTGCTTCCCGTGTGGCGGGGTGCTCGAGCGCGAGCGTCTCACTGTCGATGAGACGCGTGCCGGGGCGGCGCGATCGTAGAGCGTGAAGTTCGTAAGGCTTGCCTCCAGCGTCGAGAACCAACGCAGACCGACCGCTGCCGGGTGCGCATCGAAGATACGCGCGGCATACGCCTGCGTGATTGCGCGCACTTTGGTAGCTACCTGGGAGGGACGCGATCGTGTACGAGTAAGGACATCGGGATCATCGAGATCGATAAGTTTCCGATCGTCCTCGCAATCGACTTGGACCAGCGCGAGTGGCGAATCTGCGCGCGATAAGCATCCTCCGCTGAGAGCACGCCAGCTCCGCGAAACTGCGCCAGCGCCTCGACAACCGCTGACATCGGGCTCTCAGACAAGTACAGACAGCCGTAGCGCTCTGGATTATCGTGGCGTCCAGTTCCCTGCAGCTCGCGCGGAAACCAGCAGCGCTCCGCCTGGACTGGACGGCGCCACATCTGGCACTCGCGGCATGAGCCGCCAGAGGATCATGCGAAGCTGCCGGCGCGCTCCTGCGCGATCGCATCGAGCAGCTCATGCGAACGCCCGACGCGGACGAGGTCGATTGGTCTGCGCTCGGCAAGGTGCGGATTGAAACCGAGCAGCCGAGCTCAGCCACATCGGGGGAGTACAGCCGCAGCAGGCTCGACATGACCAGCTCCAGAAGATCGACACGCTGAGCATTCATCTCGTCAATGCCGTGCCCCTGCCGACCAGCGCGTAACCTGCGCCGGGCTCACCCCGAGCAACTCGGCAAGTCGGCGCTGCGAGCGAAAGTCCTCGCTCAATGCCACGACCTTCTCGGCAGTGCTCACGGGCATGCCCTCTATTTTAGCGCAACGAAAAGCGTTGCGCAAGCCATCTACATCATCAAGCTCGCCACGGTCTCGCTTGCAACTGTCCTTGCCTCGCGATCCGCTTCGTAGAGCGACTCGAACGCGTGCACCGGCACCACGGGCAGTCCAGCGAGCGTCCGCTCGATCACCTCGGGAATCCCGTTGAAGTGCAGCCGCCCCTCCAGGAACGCATGCACCGCGACCTCGTTCGCGGCGTTCAGCACGCACGGCGCCGTCCCCCCAGCCAGCGCCGCCTCGCGAGCCAAGCGCAAACACGGGAACGCGTCCACGTCAACCGGCTCGAAGGTCAGCTCCCCCACCGTGGCGAGGTCGAGCGGCTTGATCGGCAGATCCACGCTCTCGCCGCCGTGCAGCGCGTAGGAGATCGCGATCCGCATATCCGAAGGCCCGAGATGCGCGAGCATCGCCCCGTCGGCCAGCTGCACGAGGCCGTGGACGAGCGACTGCGGGTGCACGACAACGTCGATTCGCTCGTAGGGCGTGCCGAACAGGTGGTGGGCCTCCATCACCTCCAAGCCCTTGTTCATCAACGTCGCCGAGTCGATCGTTATCTTGCCGCCCATCGCCCAGGTCGGGTGGTTCAAGGCCTGCTTGACGGTCACGTCCTGGAGCTCCGCGTGGGTTCTACCGCGGAAGGGACCCCCGCTGGCGGTGATCGTCAGGCGCTCAACCGCGCCCGGCGACTGTCCGGCGAGCAGCTGGTGCAGTGCGGTGTGCTCAGAGTCGACCGGCGTTATCTGCGCTCCCGTCGCTTCCGCCAATGCGCTCACCAGCTCGCCGCCGACGACCAGCGACTCCTTGTTCGCAAGCGCCAAGTCGATCCCCTCGCCAAGCGTTGCGACCGTCGGACCGAGGCCCGCTGAGCCGACGAGCGCGTTCAGCACGAGGTCCGCGCCAGACTCGACCACGAGGCGCACCAGCCCCTCCGGTCCGCTCAACACTTCCCCGTCGGTCCACGCCTCCTGCGCCCGCGCCGCGGCGTCCTCGTCGACGAGGGCGATCCGCCTCACGTCGTGCGCGCGAGCCTGTGCGACGAGCGCCTCCCACGAACGCTCGGCGGAGAGGCCGATCAGCTCCAGGTCGTCACTGCGATCCAGCACGTCAAGCGCCTGGGTGCCGATCGAGCCGGTAGAGCCGAGGATGAGAAGCCTGCGCACGGTGGGAGATGCTCGCAGAGCGACGCCGAGAGCGCCTATATGGATGCCGGTGTGTGTGGATCGGTCGAGGCCGGCGACTCAGCCGGCGAAGCCGAGCTGCTGGCGCCTGAGGCCGAACATCTTCGCCTTGGCCTCGGCCGCAAGTTGCTCGAGCCATGCATCTGGAGACAGCTGCTCACCGAGCATGTTCGCCTGACGCTTCACCGTCGCGAAGTCGCCCGGCGTCAGGTCGGCAATTTCGGCGAGCTGCTCCTCGAGCTCTTCGGCGCGCTCCGGTTGGGCCCCAGCGTCGAACTCGGTCTCAGCGCAGAACATCGACCATGCCTGCTCGGGTTCGAGCGCCTTGAACTCCAGCTTCCAAGTGAAGCGACGCATCGCGGCCGCGTCGACCGAGTCCATCAGGTTGGTGGCCGCAATAAAGACCCCTTCGAAACGCTCCATACTCTGCAGCAACTCGTTGACCTGCGTGACGGACCACTCCGCGCGGGCCAGCGTGCGGTCGCGCAGGAACGAGTCGGCCTCATCGAGGAACAGCAGCGCCCCCTCTGCCTCAGCCTCGGCGAACATCCCCGCGATCTGTTGCTCGGTCTCTCCCAGCCACTTGGAGAGCAGATCCGAGGCCGAGCGCATCAGGATCGGCAGGTCGAGCTCGACGGCGATGTACTCGGCCAGTTGCGTCTTGCCGGCCCCCGGGATGCCCCAGAAGCAGAGCGAGCCCTTCGGGCGCTTGCGCAGCGCCGCGATGATCTGCTGTGGCGTAAAGCGTCCCGCGATGTTGAGGTGGTCGAGGCTGTAGCGGGTGACTGACTCGCGCAACCCCTCGGTGCGATCGCGCCCGAGCACTTTCTGACTCTGAGCGACGGCGCGCTTGATGACGCGTTCGCGCTCGGCGACAGAGCCTCCGTCGGTCTCTGCCTTTGCCACAGACAGTAGGCGGGCGAGATCCGCCGCTTGGCGGACCTGCTTCTCACCGAGCAGGCTGTACTTCGTCAGATGCCGCTCGAGCTCACCTGACAGACCGAAATCAGAGATCACCTGGGTGACGCGCTCGCGGCGATCGGCACGCGAACCCGGGAGCGCCTCGCAGTGGAACAGAAAGGCGCCGAGGTTGCGCTCTGACAGGAGCTTGGCGCGGTCGGTCAGCCACACGCAGCGCACGCGGCTGCCGGTGAGTCCTTCGTCGGAGGCGCGACCCTCCTCCTCTTCCGCGGCGTCCTCGTCCTGCATGCCGAAGATGGTAAGCATGCTGATGCGACGCGAGGCGAGCGCTTCATGGGCCCGGTCGACGAGGAGCACGGCGTCCGGGTTTGACTGCTCCAGATAACGCTGAGCGATGTACACCCAGGTCGGCAGGTCGCCGGCCGGAACGTGCTTGGCGACGACCATATAGCCGTCGATGCCCTCGTCCTTTAGGAGCCTGGAGAGCATGTCACGCTTGTCCACCGACTTGGGGCCGTAGATGAGGCTGTGCAATCCGTGATCTTCGGGTAGCTGAAGTCCCAGGATGCCTCGCAGGATCTGCTCGTCGTCCTCGTGCAGACGCGCGAGAGAGCTCGTCGAAGGAGACATCGTCAGCGGCTTGACAAAGCGCTCCAGGAACTGGGCCTCGCCGTCAGCGGACTCGGTCAGTGTCGCACGCAGATGGATCGACGGTTCACCGATACGCAATGGGCGCTCTTGAACACGCAGCAGCCCGGAGCGCACGAGCTTCGAGCTTTCCGCCAGTGCCGAGACGACCTCGAGTTCATCGACGTCGAAGGCATCGGCGAGAATCGCGGCCGTGACGTGATCGGAGCCCAGCAGCAGGTCGAACAGCTGCGAGAACCCGGGCCGGTGACGGTTGAGCTGGAAGATGAGCAGCTTGCGCTCGACCTTTTCGAGGCCCAGCAGGTCGGCGACCCAGGCGACGTTCTGCTCTTGAGCAGTCAGGAATTTTGACGCCTTCCGCTCCGCTGCTTTCCGCCACGTCCGCATGGCTCTGCGATAGGAGCCGTCGTTTTCCTCGACGAGCGGGAACACGCTGACACCCTGCAGATAAAGGCGCGCAAACCGGCCGCTGGTGTCATCGCCGAACTGGCGCTGCAGGTCCTTGAGGGTCGGCAGCAGCTGCTCGGAAACCAGGCCCCCGATCCCAGGCTCGCCCGCTAGCGGCCCGGGAGCCGGGACGGCCGCCGCGCAGGTCGCGTAGAAGAGCGCGAACAGATGCGGGTCGGTGGCGAGCAGCGAAGCGAAGCCCTGGTTCTCTGCCAGGCGCAGCGTCCAAGCCGTCATCTGATGCGCGCCCGGCGTTTCGAGCGAGTTGTGAGCGGGCTCGTCTTCGTCGTCCATGCGCCACACGGTAGCGCAAAATGATGACAATAGTCATCATCAATAGAGATCCTGATCTACGTGTAGGCAGCCCAGATGTAGTACCCCACCACAGCCGCGAACAGCACCGCGTCCAATCGATCCAAAGCCCCCCCATGCGCCCCGAACACCCGCCCGGTGTCCTTCGCGCCGGCCTCGCGCTTGACGAACGACTCGAACAGGTCGCCGATCGGCGCCACGATCGCTACGCCGAGACCGAGCACGAGCGCGTGGGTGCCGGGCAGCCAACCCTGGTAGCGCCCGGCGAACCAGACACCGAGGACCGCGCAAACCATTCCGATCAGAAGGCCCTCGACCGTCTTGTTCGGGGAGATGTGCGGTGCCAGGGGACGCTGCCCGAACATCCTGCCACCGAGGTAAGCACCGGTGTCGCCGAGGAACGTGCCGACGAGCACATCGATCACAATCCCCAGTCCGTGCGGCAGACCGCGCAGGAGCACCGCGTGGGCGAGCGCGAAGCCGATCCAGTAGATCCCCAACAGCGTCACCGCCATCCCCCCCACGCTCGGCCGGGTCTGAAGCAGCGTCAGCCCGAACAGCATCGGCAGCGCCGCGACCGCGACGAGCAGGATCTGGAATTGCCCTCCGTACAGCGCCGCAGCCAGCAGGCCAGCCAGCGCGATGAAGCCGGCCAGGCGAACGGGATGCGCGCGATCGTACATCGCGTAGAGCTCGTGCATGCAGATACAGCCGAGTACGAACAGCCCGAGCGCGAACACCACGCCACCCTCAATCACGAGGAACAGTGCGACGGCAATCGCGGGCACGGCGGCGAGCAGTCGCGCGTTCAGATCCGAGCGCTGCCCGCCCGTCGCCGGCCC
Source organism: uncultured Solirubrobacterales bacterium (assembly GCA_963813745.1). Lineage (GTDB taxonomy): Bacteria > Actinomycetota > Thermoleophilia > Solirubrobacterales > Solirubrobacteraceae > Palsa-744. Next base: position 21,804 of record CAWEZW010000008.1, on the reverse strand, counting down.
ACTCGCGGAAGGCCTGCGCCGCGCCGACGATCTCGCCGTGGACGCTCGCCCCGCGGAACGGCCACCTCGCGAAGAGCGTCGCATTTGGGGGTCGAGCGCCGGCCCCCGCGAGCCACCTGCGGGCGTGTGGGGACCGCCGGCCATCGCGTCCGCTCAGCGCCCGCCGTAGCGCCGGCGGCGCTCTGCGAACTCGGCCAACGACTCTTCGAACGCGGCGCGTGTGAAGTCCGGCCACAGCTCCTCGCGCGAGATGAACTCGGAGTACGCCGCCTGCCACAGCAGGAAGTTGGACAGCCGCTGCTCGCCGCTGGTGCGGATGATGAGCTCGGGGTCGTGCATCTCCGGTGCGTAGAGGCATTGTCGAAACTCCTCCTCGCTGCTTCCGGTAAAACGCTGCGCGGCGTCGAGGATCTCCGCGCGGCCACCGTAGTTGAAGGCCACGAACAGCGTGATCCGCTCGTTGGATGCCGTCAGGGCTTCGGCCCAGTCCATCTGCTCCACGAGCTGATCGCTGACACCAGCACGGCGCCCGATGAAGCGCATCCGCACGCCTTCCTCGTGCAGCTCCGGGGTTTCGCTTGCGATCCGCTGGGAGAACATCGCCATCAGCCCCTGCACCTCCGCCGCGGACCGCGACCAGTTCTCGGTCGAGAACGAGTAAACGGTCAGCTCCTCGATCCCCAGCTCGGCGGCGTCGCGCAGGCGCGCCTTGACGGTGTCGGCGCCGGCGCTGTGACCCTCGTTGACGGGCATGCCGTGGGCGCGCGCCCAGCGGCCGTTGCCGTCGGTGATGATCGCGACGTAGCGCGCCGAATCCGCCGTGGGCGGCCTATCCCGGAGACCTCGAGGATCTCCTCTTCCTTGGCCTTCAGCACGCCGTCGAGCTCTGCGACCTTGCCGTCAGTGAGCTTCTGCAGCTCGACCTCGGCGCGGTGCTCGTCATCGGAGCTGGCTTCCCCTTCGGACTTCAGCTCGCGCAGGTGCTGCATCACGTCGCGACGAACGTTGCGGATCGCCACGCGCCCCTCCTCTGCCAGGTTGCGCACGACCTTGACCAGCTCGTGCCGGCGCTCTTCGGTCAGCTCGGGCACCGCCAGACGGATGAGATTGCCGTCGTTGGACGGGTTCAGGCCGACATCTGACTCGTTGATCGATTTCTCGATCTCCTTGATCGAGGACTTGTCATACGGCTGCACGGTGATCAGGCGGGCCTCCGGAGCGGAGATCGTGGCGAGCTGGTTCAGCGGCGTGATCGCGCCGTAGTAGTCGACGACGATCCGGTCGAGCAGCCCCGGGCTGGCGCGCCCGGTACGCACGGTGGAGAACTCCTGATGGGCCGACTCCAGCGACTTCGTCATGCGCTCGCGCGCGTCGTCGAGCAGCTCGTCGATTACGTTTTCAGTCGAGGCCATCGCCGTCTCCTTGCGCTGTCGAAACCAAAGTGCCCACGCGTTCGCCTGAGATTATCCGCGGAATGCTCGTCGCATCGTCCATGTTGAACACGTTCAAGGGCATCGAGTTCTCCATGCACAGCGCCAGCGCCGTCGAATCCATCACCCGCAGGCGGCGCTCGAGCGCCTCCATGTGCGTGATCTCGGGGATGAACTCCGCCTCAGGATCAAGGGCCGGGTCGGCCGTGTAGACACCCTGCACGCCGTTCTTGGCCATCAGGATAATCTCGGCATGGATCTCCGCGGCACGCAGAGCGGCGGCGGTGTCGGTCGTAAAGAACGGGTTGCCGGTGCCCGCCGCGAAGATCACGACGCGCCCCTTCTCCAGATGGCGCATTGCGCGACGGCGGATATAGGGCTCGGCGACCTCGGAGATCCCCAGCGCCGACTGCACGCGCGTGGGGCTGCCCTGCTTCTCCAGCGCGTCCTGCAACGGCAGCGCGTTGAGCACGGTCGCGACCATCCCCATGTAGTCGGCGGTCGCGCGGTCCATGCCAGCGGCGGCGCCCTTCATGCCGCGATAGATGTTTCCCGCGCCGACCACAATCGCCACCTCGACCCCCTGGGCGCGCACATCGCTGACCTGCCGAGCTACCTCGAGCACGCGCTCGGGATCGGTGCCGTACTGCAGCTCGCCCATCAAAGCCTCGCCGGAAAGCTTCAGCAGGATGCGTTTGAAGACGGGGTCGGCCATCCCGAGGAGCCTATCCGGCCCAGGTTCGCAAGGCGCCCAAGGAACCTATTGGCCTACTGCAAACCGCACAAAACGGCGGATGACGACGTTCTCTCCAGTGGTGGCGGTCAGCTCGTCGCGCAATTGCTGGACGGTCTTGCCCTCGAACTTGGGGTTGTGCATCTCCTGCTCGAGCAACACGATCGTTCCAAGCCACGAGTCGAGCTTGCCGGAGAGGATCCGCTCGCGCACGTTCTCGGGCTTATCCGCGGCCTCCTGCTCGTAGATGCGAGCCTCGGCGTCACGCTGCTCGGCGGGGACGTCCTCGCGACTGACGTATTTGACCGTCGGGGTCGCGGCGATCTGCATCGCAATGTCGCGCGCGAAGCGGACGAAGTCCTCATTCGTGGCCACGAAGTCGGTGTTGCAGTCGACCTCGATCAGCACTCCCACCTTGGCGCCGGCGTGCACATAGGACTGGACGGTGCCCTCGGTGGCCACGCGCTCGCCGAGGTCCTGGACCTTCTTCCCCTGCTTGACGCGCAGGATCTCGATCGCCTGCTCGATCTCGCCGCCGGCCTCGGTGAGCGCCTTCTTGCAGTCCATCATGCCCGCGCCCGTGCGCTCGCGCAGGGCCTTCACGTCCTGTGCGCTGATCTCAACGGTGCTCATGACGGGCTCGACGCCTCCTCCGGGACCGGTGCCGCAGCCACAGCTGGCTCTGCCGGGGCCTCAGCCGCGGGAGCCTCGGCGGGTGTGCTCGGCGGCGACTGCGCCGGCGCTGGGGCTTGAGCAGGAGCCGCGGCGGCAGCGGCACGCTCGGCTGCCTCACGTTTGACCTGTTCCTCGGCCTCGCGCTTGGCCTGTTCCTCGGCCTCGCGCTTGGCGCGGGCCTCCGCCTCGATGCGAGCCTTCTCCTCGGCCTCTTTGCGGGCACGATCCTCCTCGGCGCGGAACACGGAGTGCCCCTCGGAAACGACCTGGCCGATCGCCTGGGTGATCAATGCGCAGGAACGGATCGCGTCGTCGTTGCCGGGAATCACGAAGTCGATCCCGTCCGGGTCGCAGTTGGTGTCGACCAGGCCAATAATCGGTATCCGCAGGCGCCGAGCCTCTTTGACGGCGATCTCCTCGGTCTTGAGGTCGATCACGAACATCGCGTCGGGCACGCGCTGCATGTTCTTGACGCCGCCGAGGTTCGCGCGCAACTTCGCGAGATCGGCCTGCGCGGCCATCCGCTCACGCGTGGGCAGCAGCGCGAGCTGGCCGTCGGCCTCATAGCGTTCGAGGTCGTGCAGGCGGCGGATGCGCTGGTTGATCGTCTGAAAGTTCGTCAAGAGCCCGCCCAGCCAGCGATGGTTGACGAAGGGCATGTCGGACGCTTCGGCGACGTCCTTGACCGTGTCGCGGGCCTGCTTCTTGGTGCCGACGAACAGGACGGTCCCACCGCGGTGGGCGAGCGTCCCGGCGAACTCCTGCGCCTGGTTCAGCGCGGTGGAGGTCTTGAGCAGGTCGATGATGTAGATGCCGTCACGCTCACCATGGATGAAGCGGCGCATCTTGGGGTTCCAGCGACGCGTCTGGTGACCGAAGTGAACGCCGGCCTCCAGCAGCTCCGCTATGCCTACTTGAGCCACGAGGTACTCCCTTTGTATGCGATTGGATGCCGTGCGGGGGAAGCGGACCCGGTGGACGACGAAAAGTCGATGGCCGGGCAGGGCCGCGATCTGAGACCGCACGGGTCGAAGATCTTCTGGTTAGTCGTTCAGGATAGCTCTTCGGCCCGCGCGAGCGCCCGCTGGAGGTCGGCCGGCAGCGGCGAGAGCACCTCGACGGGCGCGCCCGTGAGGGGATGCTCGAAGGAGAGGCGCGCGGCATGCAGGAACTGGCGCTCCAGCCCGAGCAGGCCGGGGGTGCCGTACTCGGGGTCCCCGCAGACGGGATGGCCGATCGTCTGCAGGTGCACGCGGATCTGATGGGTGCGACCCGTGTCCAGATGCAGCCGCAGCAGCGATGTGTCTGGAAGGGCACGGTCGAGCGTGAAGTGGGTGCGTGCATCGCGCGGCCTGGAGCCGCCGACGGTCATGCGCGTGCGTACGCGCGGATCGCGTCCGATCGGCGCCTCGATCGTCCCGCTGCGGGCCGGCGGGCGTCCCTCCACCAAGGCGATGTACTCGCGCTCAATGCGCCGCTCTGCCAAGGCGGCCTGCAGCAGCCGGTGGGCCTCGTCTGAGCGCGAGACGACGAGCAGGCCGGAGGTGTCGCGGTCGAGCCGGTGCACAATCCCCGCCCTGCCCTCCTCACCACCGGTCGGATTGAGGCCCGCCCGCCCAAGCAGCTGCGCGAGCGTTCCCTCGCGATGGCCCCGGGCGGGATGGACGACCAGGCCGGGTGCCTTGTCGATAACGAGCAGATGAGCGTCCTGGTAGGCGATCGTGTAGAGCGGGGAGTCGGTCACGAGGAGCCCTTGCGCGGGGTCTCCAGGACAAAGAGCAGGAGCAGCACGCCGAGCGTGATCGAGGTGTCAGCGAGGTTGAAGGGAGGCCAGCCGAGCGGGAGCTTGATGAAGTCGGTGACCGATCCCTCGTGTAGGCGATCGAGGATGTTGCCGAGCGCGCCGCCGATCAGCATGCCCGTGGGCAGCCAGATCAGAGGCCGCGTAGCGTGCAGCGCGAAGTAGACGAGCAGCGCGAGCAGCGCAACGCCGATCACGATCGTGACCGCAGCCTGGTCTCCGGGCAGAAAGCCGAAGGCGACGCCGTGGTTGCGGGTGTTGACGAGCTGGAGTCCAGGCAACACCTTGCGTTCTTCGCCGGGGACGATCGACTGGCGGATCAGATGCTTTGAGAGCTGGTCGGCGGCGATCACGACGAGCACGACGAGCCCGGCGCGGACCCAGGCGCCGACAGCACTGAGGGAGCTCATTCCCGCGGCTCAGCCGTGGAGGAGGCCCTGGACGATCACGCTGTTGACGATCTCCAGGGTGAGGATGGCGAGCAGCGGGCTGAAGTCGATCCCGCCGAATGACGGGAGAAAGCGGCGGAAGATGCGCAGGAACGGCTCGCAGACGTCGCGCAGGAACCCCATAACGACGTCGGTCGCGCGCCAGTAAGGAGGACGCACGCCGAGGGAGAACAGCAGCTGCATCACGATGTAGAGGACGATCAGGAGCGTGTAGACGTAGATCAACGTCGACAGGTATTCAGCGAGCTGGGTGCCAATGCCGGCAAGGATCATCGCTGTCCAACCCCGTCAGACAGAACCGCATCGAGGGCGTCGCTGAAGGCCGCGCGCAGCCCGGCGCGCTCCAGGGCCGCGAGGCCGCGAGCGGTGACTCCGCCCGGGGATGCCACCTCGCGGCGGACGGCGAGTGTGTCGTTGCCACGACAGCGCAGCAGCTCGGCGGTCCCGGCGAGTGTCTGTACGACCAGCTCAGCGCTCTGGGCGGCGGGAATGCCGCGGCGCACACCCGCGTCGATCTGCGCCTCGGCGACGAGCGCCACGTAGGCGGGGGCACACGACATCAAGCCCATCGCGACATCGACGAGCGCGTCTGGCAGCGTGACGAGCGTGCCGAGCTCGGCAAACAGCTCGGCGACCGGCGCGTCGAGCGCATAGCGATCGTCAGGCGCGGCCTGGACGACCGCGCCCTCGCGAACCTCGACGGGGAGCGAGGGGATGAAACGATAGACCGGACGGTCGGGGTAGGCGTCGTGGAGCGCCGCAAGGGATGTGGCCGCGAGAATCGAAGCGACCGCCTTGGCGTGCGGCGCCACCTCCTGCGCTACATCGGCCAGCTGGGCGGGCTTGTGACAGAGCACCACCAAGTCCGCGCGTTCAGCCACCGCTCCATTGCCGGCGAGCACCTCGCCTCCCACCTCTGCCACCAGGGATTGCGCGCGCTCAGCGACCGGATCGGCCACTAGCACCGGACGGTTCCACCCGCGCGCGAGCGCACGTGCCATGTTGCCTGCGCCTATTAGACCAATCTGCATTGTGCGCCTAGGCTACCGACCCGACCTGCTCAGCTCTGGTTGAAGAAGCCCTTCTCGATTAAACGAGCCCGCTCCTCGGCGGAGATCTCGACGTTGCGCGGTGTGAGCATGAACACCTTGTCGGCGATTCTCTGCATGCCGCCGTCGAGCGCGTAGGTGAGGCCGGAGGCAAAGTCGATCAGACGCTTAGAGAGATCGACCTCGGTGCCCTGAAGATTGAGGATCACCGGGATCGAGTCCTTGAACTTGTCCGCGATCTGCTGGGCGTCGTTGAAGGACTTGGGCACGACCAGGTGCACTCGAACATCGCCATTGCCGTTGCCACGACCGCCGACGGGGCGCAGCGCAGTCGTCGCGCGCCCTCCCCTGGGCTCGTCCTCGGCGAAGATGTCGTCGTACTCGTCGCGGCGGCGACGCAGACGGCGGACGTTCGGCCGCTCGCGGTAGCGATCCTCCAGATCAGATTCGGGTCCCACCCCCCCCGCGTCGTCGTAGCCGTCGTCGTCGTGGTACTCCTCGGCCAAGCCGAAGTACACGAGCGCGCGGTGCCAGGAATCACGGAAGGCCATAGTAAGTAAGTGAGTTTTCGCCCGAAGGGCGGTTTTCCCTGCTCATGCTACGGGGTGTCGCCGCCGGGCAGGGATCTTCAATCGTACAGTCTCGTGCCGATTCGCACGATAGTCGCACCCTCTGCCACCGCCACGTGGTAGTCCTGGGAGGTGCCCATCGAAAGCCGCTGCAGGCCACGATCGTCGGCCAGCGTACGCAATGCAGCGAACCAGCGGCGGCTGTCCTCCGGATCCTGGGCATACGGAGGCATCGTCATCAATCCCGTAACGGGGACGGGAGCGCGCTCGATGAACGCGTCGAGCTCCTCCGGGGCGACGCCATCCTTGCCGGGCTCACCGGCGACGTTCACCTCGATCAGAATCTCCAGGCCCGGGTGGGCATCGGCCCGATGACGAGCCAGCTCACGTAGCACGGAGTCGGAGGCAACCGAGTGGATCAGCCGCACGTGCGGCACGATCGCCTTGACCTTGCGGCTCTGCAGCCGACCGATGAAGTCCCAATCGAACAGCTCGCCATGAACGGCGACCTTCGCGATCAGATCCTGCGCGCGGTTCTCACCAACCAGGCAGATGCCGGCCGCGGCGAGCGCCGGCAGGTCCTCGACGGACACGTACTTGGTCGCCGCGAGCAGCTCGACCTCGCCCGGGTCCCGCCCGGCGGCGCCCGCGGCAGTCGAGATCTCGTCACGCACTGCGGCGAGGTTCGCCCGCACGGTATCCGCGCGCAGATCGGAGATCAGCTCAACCACGCCACTCCCCCCTGCCGTCCGGCGCGCGCACCTTCGCGGCGGTGCGAGAAGAATCGCTCGTCGCAGATCGTGCACATCGCGAGGTCCCGTACCTCGGCCACGCCCGCCGCCCGCGACCGCTCGCGGGCGATCGCCTTCAGATCAATTCGTCGGGTGGGCGGGGTCCCAATCCGATGGACCCATCCAAATGCCGCATGCACCTCATCCCCGACCTCGTAGCAGCAGGGTCCGGCGCCGGGGCCGATGACCGCGACCATCTCGCCCGCACCGCCCAGCTCTCTGACCGCGCGCACGCCCTCCTCCAAGACCCCCGCCGCGAGGCCGCGCCAGCCGGCGTGCACCATCGCCACAGCGCCGTCCGCACCGAGCGCGACGGGCAGGCAGTCGGCCGTGAGCACCATTGCTCCCACGCCGCGCAGAGCGGTGGCCTGCCCATCGGCCTCGACATGGGGCTGGGTCTCGGTGTCCACGGCTGTCCCGACCTCCCCGCGCGCTTCCCTACCTTCTCCCCCTGCGTGCACCCGCTGAACCGTGGTGCCGTGGACCTGGTAGCCACGCACGAGCCGGCCCACTCCAAGCCGCTTACGCAGTTGTTCGCGTGCCTGCAGCCCGTGCTCGGCGCCGTCGCCGCCGACGCTCGACAGGTTGCCGTGCGCCCGCGTGGTGAACAGCGCGTGAGCACCGCCGGGCAGGTCGAAGGCGAGCTCCTCGGCGTTCATACCCGCGCCTGTAGGGACGCGGTCAACTCCGCGTCGCGGCCGTCGGCCAGCTCACCATCGAGGCGCAGCTTCAGAGCCGCCTCCAAACGCCGTCCGATCTCCGGTCCCTCGGGGATGCCTGCCGTGAGCAGATCCTCGCCGGTGATCTGCAGGTGGACGTGGCGCGACTGCTCAAGCCAGCGGCGGGCAGGCTCCTCACAGCCCAGCGCACCCGCCAGGGCAACACCCTCCAAGGGCACACCTGCAGCGACCGTCCGGAGTATTGAAGGACGCTCGGCCGCGGGCATCTCCTCGATCAGACGAGGTACAGCGACCGTCGCTGCGGCCACGCGGTCACGGTCTCCGGCCGGGAAGTCCCACCGGTCCAGCAGGGCCCCAATCTCCGTGCGCGGGTCATCGCCCGCGCGCAGCGCCAAGGGGAGCACCAGCGACGCGAGCAGCGCCAGATCGGGCCGGCCGTCCTCTGGGAGCAGCGCAAGCGTCGCGCGGGCCACCGGCTGCTCGAAGCGCAGCCTCGGGTGCAGCGCGTCGAGCACTCCCATCTCGCTCAACGCCGCCAGCGACGCGATCGCGTCCGCTTCGGCCAGAGCGAGCTTCAGCTCAGCGCCGATCCGCGCGCCGGAGACCGTCTCCAGCGCCCGCTCCGCGACCGCCGCTGTAGCCAGCGTGGCGGTGTGGTCCTCGATCTCGAACCCGAGCCGAGCGCGATAACGCGCCAGGCGCAGCAGACGCGTGGGGTCGTCGACGAAGCTGGCGTTGTGCAGCACACGCAGCCGCCCGGCTCGCAGATCCTCCAGCGCGCCGGGCGCCGCGCGCACCTCTCCCGCGTGCTCCTCGTCAAGCGTAACGGCAATCGCGTTGACGGTAAAGTCTCGTCGCAGCAGATCCTGCTCCGGCGTGCCCGCGCGCACCTCCGGGAGAGCTCCGGGCGTGGGATAGGCCTCAGCGCGCCGGGTGGCGACGTCGATCCGACCGCCATCCCACGCAACGAGCGCCGTGCCGAAGCGCTCGTGCTCGTTGGCGCCCGATAGAACACCCAAGCGGGCGGCGAGATCGCGGGCAAACAAGAGGGCGTCATGCGTGAAGGTCCGCTCATCCCCGCCCACCACCACATCGAGCTCGCGTGGTGTCCACCCCAGCAACAGGTCACGCACCGCGCCACCGACAAGCGCCACGTCATCACGCTCCGAGGCCACGTCGAGCAGCGCCTCGCCACCGGGCAGCTGACGCAGCTGCTCGAGTACGGTCTCTGGCGGCGCTACCGACATGAGCTCATTCTCGACGATCGCGCTATGCGGGCTGTGGACTCACCGCGCGCACCGGGATGCCGTCGTCGTTGAGGTATGTCTTGGCCTCGGCGATCGTGTGCTGCCCGTAGTGAAAGATCGATGCGCACAAGGCCGCGTCGGCGCCAGCGCGCAGCGCCTGTGCCAGGTGCTCGAGCTCGCCCGCGCCGCCGGAGGCGATCACCGGAACCTCGACAGCCGCGCTCACAGCTTGGGTCAGCCCGAGGTCATAGCCAACGCTGGTGCCATCGCGGTCCATGCTCGTCAACAGGATCTCGCCCGCGCCGCGCTCGGTCGCCTCGCGCGCCCACTCGACCACATCGCGGCCGGTCGGGGTGCGCCCGCCCGCGAGATAGGCCTCCCAACCCGTCGGGGCGCCCGGATCTGGACCAGGAGCCCCACCCAACCGGACCTCATCGACCCGAACGGTGCGTGCCTTCGCGTCGATCGCCAGCACCACGCACTGCGCGCCGAACCGCATCGCCAGCTCGTCCAGCAGTTCCGGGCGCTGCAAGGCCGCGGAGTTGATCGAGACCTTGTCCGCGCCCGCGTCGAGCACCGCCTGGGCGTCCGCCACCGAGCGGATGCCACCGCCGATCGTGAACGGCACAAACACCTCGTCCGCGGTGCGCCGCGCCAGTTGCACAATCGTGTCGCGCTTCTCGTGCGTGGCAGTAATGTCTAGAAACACCAGCTCGTCCGCTCCTTCGCGGTCATAATGGGCGGCCAGCTCGACGGGATCGCCGGCGTCACGAATGTCGAGGAATTCGACGCCCTTCACTACGCGGCCGGCATCGACGTCCAGGCAGGGGATTACGCGCTTGAGGTGCATCCGTCCACCGTAGCGGCCGGACGTCAGCTATCGAGCGCGGCCTGAGCCTCCGGGACGGTGAAACGCCGCTCGTAGAGCGCCTTGCCGACGATCACGCCCTCCAAGATCTGCTCCCCCAAGCTTGCCAACCCTTCCAAGTCAGCCAGCTGGCCGATCCCGCCCGAATAGATCAGGCTGCCCTTCACCGCTTTCACCACGCGGCGCACTTCCTCCAGGTCCGGCCCTTCCAGCATGCCGTCACGATCGACATTCGTGAACACGAGGTCGGTCGCACCGCGCTCGGTCAGACTGTCGATCACCGCCTCAGTCGTGATCTCCGTCGTCTTCGTCCAGCCGGACGTCGTCACGTGCCCGCCGCGCACATCGACCGACACAAGCACCCGCTCTCGCCCATGCTCCCCGAGTGCCTGCTCCAAGAGCCCCTCCTGCGTAAACGCAGCCGTGCCGAGGATCACGCGCGCGGCCCCCGCCCCCAGTGCGTCGCTCACCGCCTGTGTCGAGCGCAACCCACCCCCGTACTGCACCGGCACGCCCAGCTCACCCGCGATCCGCCGCAGGTGCTCCAGATTGACCGGCGCGCCAGACTTCGCGCCGTCGAGGTCGACCACGTGCAGGTATTCCGCGCCAGCCTGCACCCAACTGCGCGCGGCGGCGAGTGGGTCCTCGTCATAGACCTTCCTCGCGTCGAAATCGCCCTTCACCAGCCGTACCGCGCTGCCGTCCAAGATGTCGATCGCGGGATACAGGATCACGCCGCAATCCCGCTTCCGAAAATGGATTGCGTGCTCACGTCTGAAATTCGGTGCCGGCGCAGGATCACGCCGGCACCGCGGCGCGCCCGCACAACCGCGTGAAGTTCTGAAGTAGCGCCAGCCCGTGTGAAGAGGACTTCTCCGGATGCGACTGCGTGCCGAACACGTTTCCCCGCCCCACGATCGCTGGGAACGGCTCGCCGTAGTCGGCGGTGGCCAGCACCACGTCCTCATCGGCCGGCCACGGAGCGAAGCTGTGCACGTGGTACAGATATGCCGGGTCCGGCAACCCCTCGCTCAGCGGCGTCGCCCGCAGCCAGCGCAACTCGCTCCAGCCAATGTGCGGCAACTTCAGTCCGGGTGCCCGCAACCGCCGCACTCCTCCTGCCAGCAGTCCCAAGCCCGTCGCACCGCCGTGCTCCTCGGAGCGCTCGAACAGTAGCTGCATCCCCAAGCACAGCCCCAGCAGCGGCACGCCAGCGCCCACACGCTCTTCGAGCAGCTCGTCGAGTCCCGCGGCGCGAATCGCCGTCATCGCCGCTGGAAATGCGCCCACACCGGGGAGCACCAGCCCATCCATCGCGCGCAGGCGCTCGGGATCGGCGCTCACCTCCACGCGCGCGCCGACGCGCTCAAGCGCCTTCTCGGCCGAGCGGCGATTGCCCATGCCGTAGTCGACGATGCCGATGCGTGGAGTCATTTGGTGAGCGTGCCCTTCGTGCTGGGAACACCATGCTCCGTCGGGTCGATGCTCACCGCCTCGCGCAGCGCCCGCGCGAACGCCTTGAATGCCGCCTCGATCATGTGGTGCGCATTCGTCCCCGCCTCCACTTGCAGGTGCAACGTCAGCTTCGCAGCGTTCGCCAGGGCGCGGAAGAACTCCTCAGTCAGCTCATGCTCGAAGCCCCCTGTCGAGCCCGGCGGCAGCTCCGCCTCGAACAGCGTGAACGGACGGCCCGAGATGTCGATCGCGCAGCTCGCGCGCGCCTCGTCCATCGGCACGGTCACAGCGCCATACCTGGTGATTCCCACGCGGTCGCCCAGCGCCTCGTCCAGCGCCTGGCCAAGCACGATCGCCGTGTCCTCAGCGGTGTGATGCGCACCCGTCTCCAAGTCTCCGCTGACCTTCACGTCCAGATCCAGCCGCCCGTGCCGGGCGAGCAGATCGAGCATGTGATCCAGGAAGCCCACGCCCGTCTCGCGCGTGCCCACACCGCTGCCATCCAAACCAAGGGTCAGGCGCACGTCGGTCTCGCCGGTCTTCCGTTCAATGGTCGCGGTGCGGCTCATAGATCTAGATTCTCGCGCATGCGAGCCTCCATCGACTCTGCGTGCACCTCGAACCCCTCCGCACGCGCGATTGGAGCCCCAGCCGCTGCAAGTCTGCTCACTGCATCCGCGTCGATCCGTACCTCCTGCATCCGCCTGCGGAAGTGTCGCGCCGACAGCCCCGAGGCAAAGCACGCCGCGCCGCCAGTCGGCAGCACGTGGTTGGAGCCCGCCACGTAGTCGCCGAACGCGGTCGCGCTCGCCGCGCCCACGAATACACATCCGGCCGAGCGCACAATCGGGGCGAGCGCCTCCACGTCGGCGCCGATCAGCTCCAAGTGCTCGGGCGCGAGCTCGTTCGCCAGCTCCACCGCCCCTCGGGCATCCGCCACCTCCACCAGCGCGCATGCCGCGTCGCTCACCGTCGGGCGCGTCAGGACCATTCGCTCAAGGGTCTGGGTCAGTGTGTTCAGCATCTGCGCGCTGGGCACGATCGCCACTACAAGGCTGCCCGCGCCATGCTCCGCCTGCGCGAGCAGGTCGAGCGCGGCGAGCTCCATCCCTCGCGCGCCGGCCTGCTCGCCGATCACCGTCACGAGGTCGCTCGGCCCGGCGAAGCCGTCGATCCCGACTACGCTCGCGAGCTGGCGCTTGGCCTCCTGCACATACAGGTTGCCCGGGCCGACGATCACGTCCACGCGGCCGACCGTCTCCGTGCCGTAGGCCAGTGCGGCGATCGCCTGCGCTCCACCAACCCTGTACACGCGCTCCACCCCGCAAAGGCGACACGTCCCGAGGATCGCGCGGTCGATCTCGCCGTCGGCGCCCGGCGGAGAACACACCACGACATCCAGCACGCCCGCCGCACGGGCGGTCACGACGCCCATCACGACAGTGCTCGGATACGGCGCTCGGCCCCCAGGGACGTATACGGCCGCCGTCCCCACCGGAACCTCGCGCAGGGTCACGCTCTGCCCCTGCGGCAACGTCACGGTCTTGCTCTCGTCCACGCCCGCCTGGGCCACCTCCGCGACGTTCGCGATCGCCACCTGCAGCCCGGCGACGAGATCCAGTGGCAGCTCCTTGATCGCCGCGTCCAGCTCGTGGGCTCCTACGAGGAGCGGTTTTGGCTCGTTTCCCTCAGTGTCAAAGCGCTGCGTGTACTCGCGCACGGCCGCGTCCCCCCCTCACGCACCCGGCCCACGATCTCGCGTACGACGTCTTCAACCGAAGCGCCGTCGGGGACCAGCGCGCGCACGCTCGCGGCCGCACCCCTCGGGCCACCTAGTCGCGCGACGTCCGCGACGCCCAGTCGATCGATCCTCATCTCAGGTAGTGCCAGCCGTCGCCAGACCGCGCAGTCGCCCCAGCAGCTCGTCGATCCGCCCCGCCTTCAGCTTGTGCGCAACCGGATTTGCGATCAGTCGGGCGGTACACACCATCAGCTCCTCGCGCACGACCAAGTTGTTCTCGCGCAACGTCGTCCCGGTAGCGGTCAGGTCGACGATCGCCTCCACCATCCCGGTCAACGGCGCGAGCTCCACCGAGCCTTTCACCTCCACTATCTCCGCCTGCCTGCCGGTCTCCTCCAGATGGCGCGCGGCGATCCGCGGGTACTTCGTAGCCACCCGCATCACCCCCAGCCGCCGCAGCGCCTCCCTGGCAGGGTCCGGACCCTGCTTGCTCGCCAGCACCATCGTGCAACGGCCATAACCGAGATCCAGCAGCTCATACACCTCACGGCCCCCCTCGCCATGATCCGATGCCCGCCCGCCCTGCTCCAGCAGCACGTCCTTGCCCGTGATCCCCACGTCGGCGGCGCCCGCCTCCACATATGTAGGCACGTCCGACGGGCGCATCGTGATCACGCCGATCTCCTCGAAGAGCAACTTGCGGTCGTTCTCGCGCAGCTCCTCGGTATCCATCCCAAGTCCGGCCAGGATGTCGACCGTCTCCTTGAACAGCGCACCGCGCGGCACCGCGATTGTGAGGCCGGTCGTGGAGCTCATGCGGAGGGCTCCCCGGTACTTGCGAGCAGAGCTCCGGTGCCGCGCTCCTCGCCCGCCAGCGCAATATGCAACCGGTCGACCCCCAAGGCGAATCCGACCGCCGGCAACGCACGCCCGAAACGCCCCAGCAAATCGTCATAGCGGCCACCACCGCCGATCGGGGCGCCCAGGGCCGGGTCGTACACCTCGAACACCGCGCCCGTGTAATACCCGATGCTGCGCACCAGGCCGAGGTCGAAGATCACCCGCTCGGCGACTGCCGGCTCGAGCAGCTGGTGCACGTCGCGCATGCCCATCACGGCCTCGTCCGCCTCGCTCGGCGTATCGGCAAGCACCTCAGGGCCACCGCGGCGCTGGGACACCTCCAACAGCATCTCCGCGGCCTCGTCCGCGAGCCCCGACTCGGCGAGCATCTCTTCCAGGCCGACGAAGTCGCGCAACACGAGCGCCTCGAGCAGTCCATCGCGAGCGGACTCAGGGACGCGCAGACTGGCCATCAGCGCCGGGAACAGCGACGCGTCGCCCAGGCCCACCCGATAGTCCTTCAAACCGGTCGCGTCCAGCGCCTGACAGAGCACCCTCAACGCCTCCACAGTTCCCTCCGGCGCGGAGGCGCCGATCAGCTCGATGCCCGCCTGCAACAACTCTCGCGGCTGCCCTCGCTGAGGACGCACGCCCCGATAGCAGTGAGCGAAGTAGCAGAAGCGCAACGGCACCTCAGCCGTCGGGTAGCGCGTAGCGACGACGCGCGCGATCGGGACCGTCATGTCCGAGCGCAGCACGAGCGCCGCGCCGGTCTCGTCGAACACCCTGTAGGCCGGCTGCGCCTCGGCCATATCGCCGCGTGCCAGCACCGACTCGTACTCGAGCGCCGGCGTATAGACCTCGCCGTAGCCGCTCCCCTCGAATACGCCTCGCAGCGTGTCCGTGATCGCGCGCACCTCGCGCGTCTCGTCGGGCAACACGTCGCGCGTGCCGCTGGGGATGGGATAAATCATGGGAAACCCGAGACTACGCGGGCACGGGCTCGATCGCCACCCGCTCGATGTGCGCGCCCAGCTCGCGCAGGCGCTCGTCGATTCGCTCATACCCGCGGTCGATCTGGCGGATGTTGCCGATCTCGCTCCTTCCCTCCGCGCACAGCGCCGCCAGCAGCATCGCCATCCCCGCCCTGATGTCCGGCGACTCGACACGCTCGCCCCGCAGGCGTCGCGGGCCGGTGACGATCGCGCGGTGGGGGTCGCACATCACGATGTCGGCGCCCATCAGGATCAGCTTGTCGGTGAAGATCAGCCGGTTCTCGAACATCCACTCGTGTACGAGGATCGACCCCTCGGCCTGCGTCGCGAGGGCGACCGCGATCGAGGTGAGGTCGGCCGGAAACGCGGGCCACGGCCCGTCTTGGATCTTGCTCTTGTACTCGCCCACGTCCGCCTGCACGATCAGCTTCTGCCCGCCCGGCACGAGCACATCGTTGTCCCGGAGCTCCGTTCGCAGCCCCAGCCGCTCAAATACGAGTCGGATCATGCGCAGGTCGCCGGGGACCGTGTCCTTGATCAGCAGCTCTCCGCCGGTGACACCGGCAAGCGCGATGAAGCTGCCGATCTCGATGTGGTCCGGGGCGATGACATGCTCGCACCCATGGAGCGTCTTCGCGCCGTTGACGGTCATCAGGTTGGAACCAATTCCCTGGATGTCGGCGCCCATCTTCACGAGCATGCGCGCGAGATCTTGCACATGTGGCTCCCAGGCGGCGTTGGTGATCGCCGTTGTTCCCGGCGTGAGCGCGGCGGCCATCAGTGCGTTCTCCGTCGCCATCACCGAGGGCTCGTCCATGAAGACATCCGTCGGTTTCAGCCCGTTCGGTGCGCTCAGCACGATCTCGCGCCCGCAATCCGCCGTCGCGCCCATAGCCCGAAATGCGTCGAGGTGCGGGTCCAGGCGCCGACGGCCGATCACGTCGCCGCCGGGCGGCGGCATCACAGCGCGTCCAAACCTTGCGAGCAGCGGGCCCGCCAGCAGGAACGAGGCCCGGATCAGCTCCGCGAGCTCGCGCTCGATCTCAACCCCGTGCACGTCCGCGGCGCACAGCGCGACCTCGTTGGGTCCGCGCCAGCTCACCTGCACCCCGATCGCCTCGAGAATGCTCAGCATCGCGTCGACATCGCGGATCCGCGGCACGTTTGCAACCACGACCTCGTCCGCGGTGAGGATCGCGCTGGCCAGGATCGGCAACGCCCCATTCTTGTTTCCGGCCGGCCTCATCGTGCCGGCCAACGGGACCCCGCCTTCGATTACGAACTTCTCCATTTTCCGTTCTCTTCGGCGGAATCTCTCGCCCTTCACGGGGACGCTGATGTCGCTCGCGGGGACACTCATATGGGCCTCTTGAAGCCTAACAGCCATCTCCCCTCTCCAGTTCGAGGCTTGCTCGCTCTGACCTGCCTCTGAACGCTTGCTCGGTGGACCGGACGAGGGATCGGGATATGGGCAGTAGCGCGACCGATCGCGACGATCACCCCTGAGGGTGGGTGAGCGTCTGGGGGTAGGCGAGGTCGAGCACGATCTGCGATAGGTCCGCAATGAAGTCCTATACTAACTGCGTAATCTTCCGTCGAAGTTGCGCTCTAAGTGCGTGGTCTTCTGAAAAGGGGCCCTTATGTCTGCTGATAAGTCGCAGAACTTGCCTGAGATCTTCAGGCCCAAAGATCCGAAATGGGCCAGCGCCGCGGCGGGGCGTGGTGAGATCCGCCGTCTGGCTCGCGGGCTGTACTCGACCAACCTCGACGAGGCTCCCGAGCAGCTTCTGCGCCGCCGCTGGCACGAGGTCGCCGCGCTGTATTTCCCCGACGCCGTGATCGTCGATCGCAGTGCTGCCGCCTCCGGCCCGGCCGCCGACGGATCGCTGTTCCTCGACAGCGGCCCCACACCCGCCAACCCTCGCCCCGTGAGGCTCCCCGGCCTGATCCTGCGACCACGCAGCGGACCGGGCCCCGTCGAGGGCGACATGGAGTTCGCCGATCTCTGGATGGCGAGCCCCGCGCGAATCGCGCTGGAGAACGTCCGGCCCTCACGCGCGCGCTCGGGCGTGGCCCGCACCCTGCGCCGTGAGGAGCTCGAGGAACGACTCGATCGCATGGCACGTATCAGAGGCGAGCAGGCACTGAACGAGCTGCGCGACGGCGCACGCGAGATCGCCCCGGCGCTCGACGCCGCGAAGCAGCTCGCCGAGCTGGAGGAGCTCATCGGGGCGCTGCTCGGCACACGCGAGGCAAAGTTGCGCACCCCGGCGGGGAGAGCGCGCGGCGCGGGCCTGGGCTACGACACCGACCGGCTGCGGCGCTTGGAGCTGCTGCGCGCCGAGCTCGCCACCCAGGACTTCGCACAGCGCCCGGCCCCAGAGGATCCCGAGCGGCTGTTCGCGTTCTTCGAGGCCTACTTCTCCAACTGGATCGAGGGAACCGTCTTTGAGATCGACCAAGCCGAGGAGATCATCTTCGAGGGCCACATCCCCGGACAGCGGCCCGCCGATGCGCACGACATCCAGGGCACGTTCGACGCGATCACCGATCCCGTGCTGCGCAGCACGGCACCCGCCAGCGTCGACGAGCTCGAGGCCTGCGCGCGCGAGGTCCACCGGCGCATCATGCGGGGACGAGGAGAGCTCGGCCCCGGCGAGTACAAGGAGCAGAGCAACAGGGTCGGCATGACCTTCTTCGTCCACCACGACCTCGTCCGCGGAACGCTGCGCGAGGGCTTCACGCTCTACCGGACGCTCCCAGCCGGGATGCCCCGAGCGATCTACGCGATGTTCCTCCTCGCCGAGGTCCACCCGTTCGCCGACGGCAACGGCCGCGTTGCCCGAGCCCTGATGAACGCCGAGCTGAGCGCCGCCGGACTCTGCCGCGTGATCGTGCCCCTGTCCTACCGCGACGAGTACATGAGTGCCCTGCGCGCACTCAGCCAGAACGAGCACCCCACACCACTATGGCGCATGATCGACCGCGCCCAACGCTGGGCCGCACACATGACATGGACCGACCACGACCACGTGCTCAACCAGTTGGAGCAGACCAACGCACTCGTCACACCCGAGCGCGCTGAAGAGCTCAACCTGCACCTGCTCGACCCGCCTGAGTCACGCTGAGGGCTCCGGCCTCGCCGGCCGCCAAACGCCTGAGCGCCGCTCCGGTCGAATGGCGTGGCAGGCTGACGTCAACGACCGCAAATGCAACTTTCGTTGCATCTTCTCTGCGTCGACTTGGCTCTAGCATGCCGTTTTTCGGTATGACCCCTAACACGTACACACGTTCGCATCGCTTCCGTCCGCACTCAGATCTATCGTACGAACAGATGTTCCCT
The DNA here is from genome assembly GCA_963813745.1 of uncultured Solirubrobacterales bacterium. GTDB lineage: Bacteria > Actinomycetota > Thermoleophilia > Solirubrobacterales > Solirubrobacteraceae > Palsa-744. The sequence goes on along the minus strand of CAWEZW010000008.1, from coordinate 3,138 downwards.
TCATCGAGAACCTCCACCCTCGCACGGCGCGCGCTCGGTGCGCTGCGCCTCACCCGCTCGTTCCTCACACTCGAGGACGACTATGACGTCGACTGGGAGGTCGACAGGGACGAGCCCTATGGTGAGACGCCCCATCCGCATCGAGCGCCGCTGCGCGGGGGATCCGTTCGCCGGCGTCCGGGCCAGCCGGCGACGGCGCCGCAGCTCTGCCTATCGCCCGTCACCCCGCCGGCCGCGACCACGATGCCTCGAGGACGAGCGCATCGACTCCTAACGTTGCACGCTCAACCAAGTGAGGAATACTCATGGTTATGAGCGCAAACGGGGAATTTCGATAAGCGCCGATCGAGGGGATGCGAGATGGATCAGCGGGTGAGCGTCGTGACATTGGGTGTGGCCGACCTCGAGCGGGCGCGGCGCTTTTACCAAGCGCTCGGCTGGCGCAGCAACACCCCGGTCGAGATGGAAGTCGTCTTCTTCCAAGCCGGCCCCATGGTCTTGGCGCTGTGGGATCGCGAGAAGAACGCCAAGGACAGCGGCGTGGAGCTCGGGAGCGGCTACGGGGGTGTGACGCTCGCGTACAACGTCGGCTCACCGGCGGAGGTGGACACGACGATCGCGCAGGCCCGCGATGCAGCAGGCGCCACGATCTCTCGAGCGCCCGGCGAAACGTTCTGGGGCGGCTACTCGGGCGTGTTTGTCGACCCCGACGGCTATCCCTGGGAGATCGCGCACAACCCGGGCTGGACGTTGGCTGCGGACGGCAGCGTCACGTTGCCGGACTAGTGTCCTTCGAGGTTCTGACTTGGGAAGACTGAGTGAGCGAAACCAACGAACGTTGGGTTAGATATACGCTAACCAATGATTAGGCCGCTAACCTTTGGTAAGCCTCGGTAGAGCGCAAGGTACGCACAGACGCGTAACGCATAGCTGCGTAGCATTCAATATGCACACCTGTGTTGAGGGCATTGGCCGAAGAGCCCGGGCATCCGATCTCCGCGAATATCGTAGGCCGGCCAGCCTAGCTGGGCTGGTAACGCTCAGGGTGGGTGGAGATTAAAAGAATGAATCGCGCATAGAAGTGGTCTATGCGCGATTCATTCTTTTAATCTCCACCCACCCTCTCCCCATGAACGACCACGAGCCGCCCGAAGGCGGCTCGTGTATCGAAATAAACCGGCGGCGTCCTACTCTCCCAGGCCCTTGCGAGCCAAGTACCATCGGCGCTGAGGGGCTTAACTGCTCTGTTCGGAATGGGAAGAGGTGTTTCCCCCTCGCAATAGCCACCGGAAAAAGGCGAGAGACCTCGCCTCCCACGATCCCTCAAAACTGCACAGCGCCACCAACGAGTATCACCACACAGTGCTGGCATGAACGCGCGAACGCGAACGTCCCATGACTGCGGGATCAAAAAAATCCGTCAAGCCCTCGACCGATTAGTACCGGTCTCCTTCGAACGTTACCGTCCTTCCAGATCCGGCCTATCAACCTGGTGGTCTACCAGGGGTCTTACTCCCTCTAGGGGATGGGAGAACTCATCTTGAGGCCGGCTTCCCGCTTAGATGCCTTCAGCGGTTATCCGATCCACACGTAGCTAGCCTGCTATGCCCTTGGCAGGACAACAGATACACCAGAGGTGCGTTCATCCCGGTCCTCTCGTACTAGGGACAAATCCTCTCAATTCTCCAACGCCCACGGCAGATAGGGACCGACAGTTTTGTTACCACCGACCCTCCAACGGAGTCGCGTGGGCCAGGTCATTTCTGCCTGACTCTGCATGTCGCCATGCAGCTCGGACTATATCTTCACGAAGGCATCACTCTCCGTGTTCGGCGTATAGTCTCTGAGGATTCTGGATTGCTTGCAATGAGCTCCTTCCACCGCACACTCCGGTAGCGGCCCGCCCCATTCATGGAGAGTGCCTCTTCCAAGAGCCTGGAGAATCCTCCAGATGTGCGATGGCTACCGAGCGCCATCGATCTCACGATCGCTGCAAACTTCTCAAAATCTTTCTGCTTCGAAGATAAGAGAGGCGACCGCTCGAAAAAAGGAATCACATGCCCTAGTAAGTCCTCACGCCGTCGAACGACGTAGACCAAAGCACGATCTTTCCTTCCGTTGGACTTGATGTAGCCGCACCCACCAAATCGCTCGCGGATCAGACCAAGTACCTGAGCCCTGTCACCGTTCTGGCTGACATGAAACTCAGGGACCAGCTGATAGCCGCTACGACTTGTGGGATTACGGTTGACGGCGACTGCAAAGCAGCCCTCGCCATCTACATAGCCCGAAATGTAGCCATCCAGCCTTTCCTGCTGATTGTCCGCACCCGTCACATTGTCACTGTAGCGCCTGCTCCGGACGGAACAGTAACTACGAGTAGTGCGGGATTCTCGGGTTTTCCAGCATATAGCCGAATTTAAAGACAGCAACGGTTAACTTACTGTCTCACGACGTTCTGAACCCAGCTCGCGTACCGCTTTAATGGGCGAACAGCCCAACCCTTGGGAGCAACTCCACCCCCAGGATGCGACGAGCCGACATCGAGGTGCCAAACCGGGCCGTCGATGTGGACTCTTGGGCCCGATAAGCCTGTTATCCCCGGAGTACCTTTTATCCGTTGAGCGACGGCACTTCCACTTGCTACCGCCGGATCACTAAGACCTGCTTTCGCACCTGCTCGACTTGTCAGTCTCGCAGTCAAGCTCCCTTAATACCTTTACGCTCTACGCACGATTTCCAACCGTGCTGAGGGAACCTTTGTGCGCCTCCGTTACATTTTAGGAGGCGACCGCCCCAGTCAAACTACCCGCCTGGAACTGTCCAGCACCCGGATTCACGGAATGCTGTTAGAAATCCAATACACCAAGGGTGGTATCTAAAGGTTGGCTCCACACCGGCCGCAACCGGCGCTTCAAAGCCTCCCACCTATCCTGAGCGAGATGCACCGAATCCCAATACCAAGTTGTAGTAAAGGTTCACGGGGTCTTTCCGTCTAGCCGCGGGTACTCGGCATCTTCACCGAGACTGCAATTTCACCGAGCCCCTCGTTGAGACAGTGCTGAAGTCGTTACGCCATTCGTGCAGGTCGGAACTTACCCGACAAGGAATTTCGCTACCTTAGGACCGTTATAGTTA
>CAWEZW010000007.1:0-109818 GCA_963813745.1 uncultured Solirubrobacterales bacterium | reverse complement strand
GCAGAGGCGGCCATCGGCCGCCTGGACCACCACCTGCTCGTCGTCACGCACGGCCATCGTGCCCTCCAGACCTGGCTCCAGGCCGGAGGCCTTGAGGTAGTGCAGAAGATCCTCGGCCTCGTTCTCGAAGCGTAGGATCCGCACCGAGGCGCCGCACCGCACGTCCGCCAGCGGCACGCCGAGCCAGGCGCGCGCCGGCGACGATCGGGTGGCCGTGAGGACAGGTCTTGGCGTCGCCGATCGCGGCAAGCATGCGCTGCTCGAGCACCGGGGACATCGCGTGCTCCAGGCGCTCGGCCTCCTCGTGCACCTCGTCCCAGGGCATGCCGAGGACGTCGGTGAGAAAACGCTCGATCAGGCGGTGGCGGCGGACGATGCCCTCGGCGTGCTCGGCGCCGGAGTCGGTGAAGGCGATCGCGCGATCGCTACCGCGGGTGATGTAGCCATCGCGCTCCAGGCGACCGATCATCTCGTGCACGGTGGGCGGCGAGAGTTGCATCGCGCGTGCGACGTTCGCGCCGGTCATGCCAGACCGGCCTCCTGCAGCCAGAACAGGATCTGCAGGTACTCCTCCTCGGCAACGGTCGCCGTGGTAGTGCTGTCGTTGCTCACGCCCGTGATGCTAGACGACACTCAGCTGGCGAGTTGGTCAAACGTGCACTCGGTGGGCGGCTTGTCATCGCGCCAGCGGCGCAGCTTGGCGCCGTGGCGGATGCGCCCGGCGGAGACGTGGTCGAAGTCGATCTCGATAACCAGCTCGGAGCGCAAACCGACCCACTCGAGGTCCTTGCCCGAGCTCCAGCGGCTGGGGTCGGCCGAGCCGCGCTCTCCCGACTCATACGGGGCGAAGAAGCCGACCAAACGCCGCTTCTCGGAGGCGGACAAACCGGAGCAGTGCCCGACGACGCGCAGCTCTGGACCGTCGTATAGACCGAGGATCAGCGCGCCGACAGTGTCGGGCTCCTTGCCGGGACGCCAGCCGACGAGCACGACATCGATCGTCCGCACACGCTTGACCTTGAACGTGCCCTTGCGCTCACCCGGGCGGTAGGACGCAGAGAGCTCCTTGGCGATCGCGCCCTCGGCGTGCTCGAGCCAGTGCTGGGCCTCCTCGCTCGGTCGCGACCGTCTCCATCAGCTCGACCGGCGTGCCGGCGAACATCCCGTCCATGAGCAGCTCCTCCAGCGCGGCGCGGCGCGCGGAGAAGGGGCGCTCCAGCAGCGACTCATCCTCTCGGGCAAGCAGGTCGAAGACCACATAGACGGCGGGCGTCTCGACGGACAGACGCTCGATGCGGGAGGCGGCCGGGTGGATGCGCTGGCCGAGCGCGTCGAAGTCCTCGTGGCCGTCCTGCGCCGCGAACGACGATCTCGCCGTCGAGCACGTAGCGCCCTGGCGGGAGCACCAGCTCGGGGAAGTAGCGCCCGAGTGGCTTGGCGGAGCGCGACTGCAGGAATACCTCCTCACCGTCGACGAAGGCCAAGCAGCGGAAGCCGTCGAGCTTGATCTCGTAGACGTAGTCATCGCCGACCGGCAGCTCCTTGCGCGAGAGGGCTAGCTGGGGCTTGACCGGTGGCTCAACGGATAGGGGCAGCGGGCTCATCGTCCGCGCGCGGCTTGGCTGGACGCGCATGGGCTCTCCGGGCATCTTCGGATAGTCGGGCGGGTAGGGCATGTCCCCCCGGCCCTCAGCGAGGTCGCGCTCATACATCTCGAGCAGTGGCTCGAGTGAGTGGGCGGTGTCGTCGATGGCAGCGTGGCGATCGCCCACCTCGGCGAACCTGGCGGGCATCGTCGCCACCGTGAAGTCCTCGGGCACCGCCTGCTCGAGCTCACTCCCAGGCCAGGGGCGCGGAAACTGGCGCACCCCGGCTTCGGCCGCACGCTGTAAGCGGACGCGATCGTGCGGTCACGTGCGTTCTGGTTGTAGTCGACGAAGATCCGCTCGCCGCGCTCCTCCTTCCACCAGTTGGTCGTCACCTGGCCCGGCAGGCGTCGCTCGAGCTCACGACCAAAAGCGATCGCGGCGTGGCGCATGTCGGTGAACGTCCAGCGCGGCTCTATGCGGACATAGATGTGGACCCCCCGACCGCCGGAGGTCTTGGGGAACCCGACATATCCCAGCTTCTCAAGCAGCGCGCGCGCCTCGCGGCAACGCGGACCGCGTCAGCGAAATCGGTGCCCTGCTGTGGGTCGAGGTCGATGCGTAGCTCGTCGGGGTGGTTGAGGTCCTCGCGGCGGACCGGCCACGGGTGAAAAGTGATCGTGCCCATCTGCGCGGCCCAGCCGACGACCGCCATCTCCGTCGGGCAGACCTCGTCGGCGGTACGGCCCGAGGGAAACTCGATCGTCGCGGTCTGCACGTACTCGGGTGCCCCGCGCGGGACGCGCTTTTGAAAGAACGCGTCGCCGCCGCCTTTCTCGCGTGTCGAGGGCACAATTCCCGGGTGCACCCCCTTTGGCCAGCGCTCGAGCGTCGTCGGCCGCCGCTCCAGTGCCCGCATGATGCCGTCCCCGACAGCGAGGTAGTAATTGACTAGGTCGAGCTTGGTGACTGCGCGGGAGCGCTCGGTCGGCGGGAAGATCACGCGATCAGCGTTGGACACGCGCAGCTCGCGCCCGTCTACATCGAGAACGACGTGCTCCTTGTCAGCCGCCATGACTCAAAGGATGCCCGATCGACTCAAAGCTGGCCGTGACGCGGATGTGGTGTGAGAATTCCATCGGGCGTGCGGCCGGCGAGCACCGCGCGGATACGCCGAGCCGCGGGGTGGATCGTGTCGCCCTCTGACATCTCCTGTAAGGATGCCCGACGTGGTGATCCCGCAAGCCGCGCTGATCGCGTCTGGGCCGTTTGGCGATGCGTTGAGCGCTGAGCGTGTCGCACTGGCCATCGCGCAGGGCTTGCGCGATGGCGGAGCACCGGAGCCCGATTTGTGTCCGATCCCCGTCGATCGGGGACACCCAACGAATGTGGGAGCGCTGCTGGAGGGGCTCGACTTCGACGTGCGTATGCGCCGAGCGTGCGCGGTCATTCTGGGAGAGCAGCAGCTCGAGGAGCGCGCGCTGAGGGGAAGCGTGGCGTTCGAGATCGCCACCCGGGCCCGCCAGGCGGGCGTGCCGGCCTACGCGGTGACCGGCTCCAACGCGCTCGACCGCTTCGACGCGCGCATCCTCGACCTGCAGGTCATCATCGAGGCGAGCAGCCGACGGGCGCTCGTGGCGGCGGGCAGGAGGCTGGCTCAGGTACTGTGAGCCGCGGCGTCGGTGGCGAGTGACCGCGCCAGCTCGTACACCAGGCGGGTCGCATCGGCGACCGTGCCGAAGTCGAGGTTCGCGGACACGTCGCTGGGCAGGTGGTAGTTGGCCAGGCTGCGCCAGTCGGTCACCGAGACGAGCGTGACGATCGGGTAGCCGGCGCGGCTGGGGATCACGCTGTCGGTCGAGGCGCGGGCACGGAAGCCCCGCTGCAGCTCGACGCCGATCCGCTCGGCGCACGTGGCGAGCCGGTCGCGCAGCCAGGGGCCCGCGTAACTCTCCATCCACACCGGCCCCTCCGCCTCCAGCGACACCAGATGGGGCGAGCCGACCGTGTCGAGGTTCGCAAACCACGTGCGCCCCGGCTCGAGCTCGTGACGGTGACGGGCAACGAACGCGCGGACGCCGTCCTGGAGGGTCTCCTCGGCGCCACAGGAGACCAGCAGCACACGCAAACCCGGCAGCGGTTGGTCGCGCAACAGCTCGGCGAGGGCAACGAGCGCGGCGACGCCGGAGAGGTTGTCGTTCGCACCGGGCACCGTCGGGCTGCGCCACACGTCGGCGACGAGCGCCGTCCCCACGGCGCCGAGCAGCAGCCCGGCGCGAGCGGGGGCACGGCGGTCACGAAGCGCCGCCACCAGCGTGGCGAGCGGCCCGGCGAGGCCCAGCCACCACTGCGGCGCCGACGTCTTGAAGCGTTCGATCACCTGCGGAGCGCGCTCGTAGAGACGTCGCTGCAGGGTCTGGTCGAACAGGATGCCCGTCTGCGGAGCGTCGTGGTGAGCGAGCACGACGAGCGTGCCGGCCCCGTCCTGCTCCCCGGCCCGTGCGATCAGGTTGACCGTGGTGCGCCGGCGGCGCACCAGGCGCCGTAAGAGCCGCGGCCCGTTCTGGGCCTCGTCGACGATGCCCGCGAGAGTGCCCGTGGCGAGCAACGCGCCCACCGCGCGCCGGCCGCGCAGGGTCAGCGCCGCGGCAACCATGCCGAGCGCACCGAGCCAGGTGACCGTCGGCGCGAAGATCCCCCACGAGGGCTCATCCTCGAGCGCTACCTCAACTCCGGCAACCGCGCGCAGTCGCTGTGCCAGCCACTCCGCGGCCTGCCGCTCGCCGGGCGAGCAGGGCGGCCGGTCGATCACGGCAAGCGTCTCCACGACCTCGCGTAGGGTTACCTGCAGTGGGTCTGAAGTGGGGCTCACAGAAAGCATTGTCCCTCGCCACGGTAAGTCGGCACCTCGTCGACGATCCGCTCACCTTCGAGCAGGTACAGACTGGCGAAGCGCTCGCACAGCTCACCGGCCTTGGCATGGCGTAGATAGACGCGGTCGCCAAGCGCGAGTGTGTCCGCGGCGGCGCCGAGCAGCGGCGTCTGCACCTCGCCGGCGCCCTCCTGGGAGTCCAAGCGCAGTCCCGCCGGCAGATGAGGGCGTGGCAAGCGGGCCCGATCGGCGGGGCCGGAGGCCAGATAGCCGCCGCCCAGCGCCGTGACCATGCCGGGCCCGGGACGGCGCACGACGGGCAGCGCGAACAGCGCCGCGGGACGGGGCGTGAACGCGCGGTAGGCATCGAACAGGCCGGGGCCATACAGCCCCGAGCCGGCCGTCACCTCGGTGACGGCCCCCTCCGCGGCCGTCGACTCGAGACTGCCGGTCCCACCGCCGTTGACGAACTCAAGCGGCGGCGACGAAGACTCCCCGATCGTCTGTCGCACCGCGGCCACCGCCGCGGCGCGGCGCACAGCCAGCTCGCGCGCGGAGAGCGCCTGCATCGCCCGGATCGCGCGGGCGCGTAGCGAGGGACCGATTCTCCCCCCGGGCGGAGTATCGCCGAGGCCGGCGATCTGCGCCTCATAGGACATGATCCCCACCAGTGCCAGGTCGCCGCGGGCGAGGATCGCACGCGCCAGCGCGGATGCCTGCTCGGGAGTATGGACGGGCGAGCGCTTGGCGCCGATGCGCACGCGGCCGCCGAGGGTCCACCAGCCGGCATCGAGATCGATGCACACGCGCAGCGCGGCGGCGTCGCGGTCGTGCTGCGTACGCTCAAGCGCGCGATCGATCAGGTCGAGCTGCTCGGCGCTGTCGAGCATCACCGTGACACGCGCCGTAGGTCGTTCCACGGTGAGCGCGGCAAGCGCGCGGAGCGCCCGCCGGTCGGCGGTCGGATAGGCCACGACCAAGTCCTCGGCGCCGTGAGAGGCCAGCCAGAGGGCCTCCGGGAGCGTGAAGGCGAGCGTGCCGGCGAACCCCGGGCGCGCGAGCACACGTTCCTGCAAAGCGCGGCAGCGAACGGACTTGCTCGCCAAGCGAATCGGCTTGGGGGCCGCACGACACACAAGATCCTCCGCGTTGGCCCACAGCGCGTCGAGATCGACCACGGCGAACGGCGCCTCGAGGGCAGCGCTCGCGCGCTCCAAGCGCTCGTACGTCGCGTCAGCCATCAGCAGGGGCAGTGGGTTGAACAGGGTTGACAGGTCCCAGGACTCGGTCGGTCCAAGCGTTGGCAAAGCGTCCCTCGGGGTCGAGCCGAGCGCGGACGGCCTGGAAGCGGTCCCAGCCGGGATAGCGCGGGCGCAGCGTGGCGGCGGTCTGGAAGTGGCGCTTGCCCCAGTGCGGACGCCCGCCGAGCTCGTCCATGATCGCCTCGACCGCACGGAAGTATGGCTCCCAGGCCATCCCGCGATACATATGAACCGCGACGAAGCCGCTATCGCGGCCGCTGGCGGTGCTGAGCAGCGCGTCGTCGGACGCGACCGTGCGCACCTCGATCGGGAACGGCACGGCGAAATGGTTTCGAAGCCCACCCCCCAGTCCCTCGCCCGCCACGAGCGCCATGATGCGGTTGACCGCCTCGGGAGTGACGGCACGCGGGAGCGCATACTCCATCTCAGTGAAGCGCACCAGGCGCGGACTGGCGAAGATCCGATCGGAGCGATCGACCCGTGTCCTCGCACCGGCGAGGCGGGTGACGAGGCGGTTGAGCTGTGGGATGCGCCGCGGGAAGCGACGCCCGGCGCGGCAGAGCAGCTCGAAGGCGTGGTTGGTGAGCAGCACGTCGTTGGCGTACGCGCTCACCCGGCCGCGCGGGCGCGGAGGCTGATCGGTGCGATTGTTGGTGCGCGTGAGCGCCCTATCGGCGTGCGGAAAGACAAAGAACTCGAAGTGATCGTTGCCGAGCGCCAGCTCCTCGAAGCGCACCAGCGTGTCGTGCAGTGGCGCGGGAGCATCGACGCCACGAAGAGTGAAGGCGGGGACACAACGGAGGGTGACCTCGGCGATCACTCCGAGCGCGCCGAGGCCTACACGAGCGGCGCGGAAGACGTCGGAGTCGATCTCCTCGGTGCAGCGCAGGGTCGAGCCGTCAGCGAGCACAAGCGTAAGCTCGGCCACCTGCGCGGAGATGTTGCGCAGGCGAGCGCCGGTCCCGTGCGTCGCCGTGGAGATCGCGCCGGCGATGCTCTGGACGTCGATGTCCCCAAGGTTCTCCATGGCCAGCCCGTGCTTGGCGAGCTGGCGGTTGAGCTCGCGGATCGTGATACCCCCCTGCACGCGCACCAGCCCCGAGGAGCGATCGACCTCGAGCACGCCGGCGAGCCGGTCCAGATACAGCTGGGAGCCGTCGGTGAGGGCGATATCGCTGAAGGAGTGACCGGCGCCGGCCACGCGCACGCGGCAACCGTGCGCAGCGGCACGGGTTAGCGCTTCGGATATCTCCTCGATCGAGCCGGGAATCTCGACAACCGCGGGACGGCAGGATTGATCGCCGACCCAGTTGCGCCAGTCGACGGCGCGCTCGTGCGGATCGTTAGGCTCGCTCATCAGATGACCGACCCCGAGCCTACTGCGACCCCGAGTACGCCGGGCGCCGTCACACCCGCGAGCGCACCCGCAGCCGCCACCACGAGCCCAGCAGTGCGTGCCTCGCGCGCTCGCTCGTTGCCCACGCCGGGCGCCAAGCGCGCGACCGTGATCGGGGCTGGATCGTTCGGGACGGCGCTGGCCGTGTTGCTCGCGCGGGGCGGGCTGCGCACGACACTGCAGGCGCGCACCGCTGAGCAAGCGACTGCCTTGGAGCAGGAGCGCGAGAACCGTGTCTACCTGCCAGGCGTGGAGTTGCCCGGCCAGCTAAGGATCGAGCCGGCCGCCGCCGGAGTCGCGCGCGCCGACTACGTGTTCCTTGCCGTGCCCTCGAGCGGTTTGGACGAGGTGATTGCGACGCTCGAGGCGGCGGGGCTGGATAAGCGCGCGGCGGTCGTATCGGTGACGAAGGGCCTGGTGCCACCGGATGGGCTGCCGCCGACGATCGTGCTCAGCGCGAGGTTCGGCCCCAGCAGGGTCGCGTGCCTGGGCGGGCCGGCGCATGCCCAGGAGATGGTGAACGAGGGCGCCGGCCTGGTGGCCGCCTCCAGCGACGAGGAGCTCACGCGGGCGCTCGCGCAGGTGTTCACGCGCGCGGGGGTCGTCTGCGAGCAGTCCGACGACCCGCTCGGCGTCGAGCTGGCGGGCGCGGCCAAGAACGCCGCGGCGCTGGCGGCCGGGGCCACAGAGGCGCAGGGCCTGAACGCGGCAGGCGCGGCCGCGGGGCACATCTTCGCCGAGGTGTGGCGCTACGCCGCAAGCCTGGGTGCGCGGCCGGAGTCGATGATCGGTCTTGCCGGCGCCGGCGATCTGGTGGCCACGGCGCTGGCTCGCGACAGCCGCAACCGCCGCGCCGGCGAGCTCCTGGCCGCGGGCGTGCCGGCCGCGGAGATCCCCGCTCGTATCGGCCAGGCGGTCGAGTCGCTGGAGTCGGTGCCGCTGCTCGCTCGCGCGCTCGAGCGCGCAGGTGTCGAGACTGGGACGGGAGGTGACGTCACGACCGAGGATCGCCCAGATCGACGAGCACCGATCACCTCCGCGCTGGGGCGGCTGATCTCCGGAGAGTTGCCGCTGGACGACTGGGTCGCGTTGGTCCGCGCCACGGTGCCCCCGCCCGCCCGCTGGCGCCGACCTCAGCCGGGGTTCTGGCACCGCGCGTGGCGGCGGGCGACAGGGGGAAATCGCTAGAGCAAGCGCGTATCCCTATGGTATACATGCCGTAGATACCATGGTTCTCGGACCTTAGAAAGGAAGCAGATGCCTCAGCCCGCTAAGAAAAAAGCGAAGGCCGAGCCCGTGTTCGACCCCACCGCGAAACTCGACCTTGCCGACCCCGACGAGTTCATCGCGCAGGAGGGCCGCCGCGAGAACGCTTTACGCATGCAAGAGCTCGTCCGCCCGGGACGCACGACGCCGATCGCGGTCCGCTTCGACCAGTTCACGCTCAAGCGGCTGCGGGCGCTCGCGGCGCTGCGCAACACCGGCTATCAGACGCTGCTGAAGGAATTCATCGTCGAACGTCTCTACGAGGAGGAGAAGCGCGAGGGCATCATCAAGGCATGAGGGTGCTCACAACCGCCTCGTAGACGCCCGCGCCGTGCCCGGCCTCACACACGCGCGCGTTCCCGTGCCCTGCCAGCGCCTCGCGGATCGACGGATCGCGCTCGATGGCGTTCGCCACCAGCCAGAACGTCCCCACCTGGGTCGCACACGCGAGGTCCTCGCGCGAGTCGCCGACCGCGAAGCACTCCTCCCGCGCGTAGCCCCGCACGCGGCGGTGCAACGCGACCGCGGCTACCTTCGACGCGCCGGCGGGCAGCAAGTGATAGCCGCGCACGTGATCCAGCTCCGCCAGCGCCGCCGAGCGCCTGTTTACGACGCCGTTGTCGACGAAACGCAGGTCCCCATGGCCGTGCTCGATCAGCAGCGCGTCCACCTCCTCCGCGTCAACCAGACCGCGGAACGGATGGGAGACCTCGCGGGCGACGTGCCACGGCTCGTGGTACTCCAGGCGTCCCACATAGCGCTCCAATAGAAGCTCTGGCGCGCCCGAGCGTTCAATCTGCTCGGCGATGCTCAGCTCGCCCGGCACCAGCTCGCCCGTCAGCCAGTGCTCCTCCCCGCCTAGCTGCCAGTCCGCGCCCAGCACCACGCACGCGCCCGCCTCGAATATGAACGAGTCCTGGCCCAGCAGCCGTGCGTCCTCGTGTACCTGCGCGCGCCGACGCCCCGACATCAGCACGATCTCCACGTCCGCGCGTAAGCACGCCTGTACGGCGCGCACCCCATCGATCGATACGGCCCCCTCGCCATCGTGCAGCAGTGACGCACGCCGCCCCAGCAGCGTTCCGTCGAGATCCACGTACATGCACCGCACTCCGGTGGGGGAAAGACGGTCGTTGGGGCCTTCGTCGCCGCGAGGGATGCTGAGGGACTCCATGGGCCTCTACTATCGCAAGCGGTGGCCCTCCAACGTACGATCGAGCCCTGGAGCGCGCTACTGGACGAGGCGCGCGAGGACGGCCGGCTCGTGCGCGAGGCACGCGAAGGACCTGGTGGGGCGCGGCTTGTCAAGCCTCCCGAAGAGTTGCACCCCGAAGTGCTCGCAGCGCTCTCTCGCCTGGAGATCGAGCGCCTCTACTCCCATCAAGCGGAGGCGATCTACTCCTCGTGGGACGGGCCGACGATCGTCACCACCGGGACCGCCTCGGGCAAGTCGATGTGCTTCAACCTGCCCGTTCTCGACGTGCTCTGCCGCGACACCAAAGCCCGCGCGCTGTACCTCTACCCGACGAAGGCGCTCGCCCAGGACCAGGCACGTGCGCTCGCAGCCTTCGGCCTGACCAAGCGCGTGCGCCCGGCGATCTACGACGGCGACACCCCGCGCGAGGCGCGCGCCGACATCCGCCGGCGGGCGAACGTCGTGCTCACGAACCCCGACATGCTGCACGTCGGCATCCTCCCCAACCACCCGGCCTGGGCCGAGCTGTTCGCGAACCTCGCGGTCGTCGTCGTCGACGAGGCGCACGTCTACCGCGGCGTGTTCGGCTCGCACGTCGCCAACGTCCTGCGCCGCCTGCGCCGGATCGCGTCGGCCTACGGCACGACCCCGCGCTTCCTGCTCACCTCGGCCACGATCGCCAACCCGGTCGAGCTGGCCGAGTGCTTGACAGGCTTGGAAGATGTGAGCCTGATCGACGCGGACGGCTCGCCGGCGCCGGGGCGGCAGATCGCGATCTGGAACCCGCCGCTCACCGACGAGGCCCTGGGCAAACGCCGCTCAGCACTCGCGGAGGCGGCTGAGCTGCTCGCGCGACTCGTACGCGACGGAGCGCGGCTGATCTGCTTCATGAAGTCGCGCAAGGGCGTCGAGGTCCTCCACAAGCTGCTCGTCGCGGATTTGGAGGAGGGCGGCGATCCAGAGCTCGCAAAGCTCGTGGCCCCCTACCGCGCCGGCTATACCTCCCAGCAGCGCCGCGACCTGGAGGGTCGCCTGGTTCGCGGCGAGCTGCGCGCGGTGATCACGACCGACGCCCTAGAGCTCGGGATCGACATTGGCGAGCTCGACGCTGCAGTGGTTGTCACGTTCCCCGGTACCGTCGCCTCGCTGCGCCAGATGTGGGGGCGCGCCGGACGTCGCGGTCGGGGCCTCGCGGTATACGTCGCGGGCGAGGACGCGCTCGACCAGTTCTTCTGCCGCCACCCTGACGACTTCCTCGAGCGCCCCGTCGAGGCGGCGATCCTCGACCACGAGAGCTCCATGATCTTCCGCCAGCATCTCCTCTGCGCCGCGCACGAGGGGCCGCTCTCCAGCCAGGACGCCGAGTTCCTCGGGCCGCGCTGGGAGGGTCACGCCGAAGTTCTGCAGAGCGCGGGTGAGCTGCGTCGCCGGGCGGGCGGGGTCCGGTCAGCTGCGTCAGACGGAGCCCGACCGGCGCCCAGCACCTATGTCCCGCGCGAATCCGGCGGCTACCCCGCGGCGGAGGTCTCGCTGCGCTCGGCCTCGCCCGAGAGCTTCGCGATCGTCGACGTCGCCTCCGGCGAGTTGCTCGGCTCGACCGAGGCCACCCGCGCCCATTCGACGGTACATGAGGGCGCGATCTACCTGCACCTCGGGCGCTCCTACGAGGTGCGCGAGCTCGACCTGCAACGCCACCGCGCGCTGGTCGCGCCATTTGACGGCGATTGGTACACGCAGCCCAAGCGCGAGACCGACACCACGATCGAGCGCCTACTCGACCGGCGCGAGGCGCTCGGGGTGACGCTCAGCTTCGGCGAGGTCGCCGTAATCGACACGGTGCTGGCTTACCAGCGCAAGCGTGTGGCAGATAACGCGTTTCTCGACCTCGTGGGGCTCGATCTGCCACCCACGAGCTTCTCCACGCAGGCCCTCTGGTTCGAGCTGGACTCCGCCGAGCTGGCCGAGACGATCCCGCTCGAGTCGCTGCTCGGCGCACTGCACGCAACCGAGCACGCCCAGATCGCCGTGCTGCCGCTGATCGCGATGTGCGACCGCTGGGACATCGGCGGGCTGTCCACCAACCTGCACCCCCAGACCGGCGGCGCCACGATCTTCATCTACGACGGGCACCCCGGCGGGATCGGCATCACGCGCACCGCCTTCACCCGCTTCGAGGAGCTCTGCCGCGACGCACACCGCCTGATCTCCGAGTGTCCATGCGCCACCGGCTGCCCCTCGTGCATCCAGTCACCGAAGTGCGGCAACCTCAACGAACCGCTCTCCAAGATCGGGGCGCGCCTGCTGCTCGAGCGAATGCTCGCCGCGGCTGAAAGCGACCGTGGCGGCAGCGGTCTGAACGCGAGTGAGCGGGCGGCCGGGGGCAAGCAGGTCGAGGAGCGCCGCTCCGAACGCGATGCGCCGTTGTTGAAGGCTTAGCCATGCTTCGCTGCACCAAGAAGGCGGCGCTCGCCGTTCTGGCGGCCTGCCTGGCGCTAACCGGCCTAACGGCCACAATCCTCGCGCCGGCCCCGGCCTCCGCCGCGAGCTTCCAGTTCGGCCTCGCCGACTACGAACCGGCCACGTTCTCCGACCCGCGCGTCGCCGAGCTCGGGATCCACATCGCCCGCGACGTCGTCCCCTGGAACGTCGTCTCCAGCCCGCGAGACCTGGCGGCCGTGACCGCCTGGCTGGCCGCCGTGAAAAACGCCGGGATCACGCCGCTGATCACCTTCCAGCACGCCGACGGCAACGACCGCGCGCCAACCGCGGCCCAGTTCCTGAAGGACTTCCTCCGCTTCCGCGCGCTGTTCGGATGGGTCACCGAGTTCTGCCCCTGGGACGAGGCCACCCATGCAGGCCAGCCGACCGCGCGCCGCCCCAAGCTCGCCGCCGAGTACTACAACGCGATGGCCTCGCACTGCTCCGGCTGCGAGATCACAGCGCCCGACACGCTCGATGCCGACGGCAACATCGAGCGCTGGATCGGCCAGTTCCTGCGCACCGCACGCCCGTATCCGAAGATTTGGCCGCTGAACCCCTACATCAGCGTCTCGACTGACAACTCTCGCGCAATTAGGCTGCTCCTCTCCTATGTCCACGGCCAGGTCTGGTTCAGCGAGGTCGGCGGCATCGTCTGGTGGCGCTTCCACGGCAAACTGATCTACCACGGCGAGGCCTACGCGGTCCGCTCCACGAAGAACATCTTCCGGCTCATCTCGATCAGCGCGCGGATCACGCGCGTCTACTACTACCACTGGCGCTCGCCCGGGACACCGCAGTCGTCGAAGAAGTCCACCTGGGACGCCGGGCTCATCACGGCGAACGGGGTCGCGCGGCCGGCACTGTTCGCCATCGCGAAAGCACTCCATCGACAGATCCAGGTGGCGACGCCGAGTTCCTTTTAGTGCCCGCGCCGCGGGCCCGCCCGGGCTGATCAAAATACCGCAATTTGCGGGAATCGGGAGGCTATTTTCCCCTCAGGGCGCGACCTCCGGCGCCTCGAGCCGCCAAGCTCCTTTCGGCCCGGGGTGACGCGCGTTGTACTGCAGCAGCAGCACGCCGACGACGATGAACGGGACGAAGTTCACCGCATGCAGGACGAGCGCGTAGGGCAGCGCCTGCGAATGGGGCACGCCATAGGCTTTCAGCGCGATCAGCGCCGCGCCCTCGAACACGCCGATCGCGCCCGGCGGCGAGGGCAGGATCATGGAGAGGCCGATCGCCACGGCCACGAGCACCCCGCAGGCGAAGGGCAGGTGCAGATGGAAGGCGACGCTCACGAAGTAGGCGCACAGCGCCGAGAGCATCCAGGCGGCGAGGGTCCACAGGAAGGCTTCCAGCGCAACCGTCCCGTGGCGCAGGCCGGACAGGCCGTGGTTCAGCTCGTCGATCGTGCGCTCTAACCGATCTCCGGAGAACAGCGAGAACCGGCCCAGCGGACGCAGCAGCAACCGCAGCGGCCGATCGCCATACACCGCCAGCACGACCACGGCCGCGACGATCAGCCCCGCCAACACGATCGCGGCGAGCGCCGCCGCGCCGAACCAGCTCACGTGCGCCAGCCAGGGCTCGGCGGCAAAGAAGATCACGAGGATCGCGATCACGTCGTACAGCCGCTCGATCACGACGGTCCCGATGATCTCCACCGCCGGAGTCGAGCTGCGTTGGTTGAGCACGAGCACGCGGGCCGCTTCGCCGGCGCGCGCAGGCAGGATTGAGTTGTAGAAGTAGCCGATCATCGTCGCGTTCACGACAGACCCGCGCGGGGGACGGCGACCGGGGGCGAACAGCGAGCGCCAGCGCAAGCCCCGGGCCACGTCACCCAGCCCGAAGGCGAGCAAAGCCGGGATCAGCCACAGGTAGTCGCTCGTGCGCAGCGCGCGCCACACCTCGCTGAGGTTGATCCCACTGAGCGCGATGTAGGAGAAGAGCACGGTGACCGCGACCGTCACCGCGTTGATCAGCAGCCGCGAGCGCCGCGGCAGGCGCGGCGATTCTCGTCGGGCCCGGACCTGTTCAGACGCGCTCAAGCGAAGCTCAGTATGCCCGCTTGCCCGGACCGAGGCATCTTGCCCGAATTCGGGTGCTTCATCGAGACGACGATCAGTAGGCGCCGATCGGTGGACCTTCGTACTTGACGCCCGCCGGGCTCACCCAGCGCACGCGCCAGGCGGACCCCTTGGTGGACGAGTTGAAGGTCCAATAGCCCGCGCCATTGGTCGTGACCGTCTTCAGCGTGCGGTAGCTGTGCGCGCCCTTCAACTTCACGAGCACCGTGGCTTTTGTCGAGCCAGTCGTAGGCCGCACGAGGCCCCACAGCGAGAAGCCGTGCCTCCCCCGCTTGGTGACCGTGAGCGGCACCGGAAAGCCATAGTACAGCGGCTTGCGCGCGCTACTTATGTACTCCAGGCCCGTCTGGAAGCCTACAAAACCCCCGCTAGCCGTAGACGCCCGCTTAGCGGATCGTCCTTGAACAGGTACTGCGAGAACGCCGCCACACGCGGGTTGTTGTAGGCCATGTGCTCGGCGATCGCGTCGTATTCGGCCTGCTTGGCAGGCGAGACGCCGAAACTTGTTCGGCTTGCTCTGCACCCCGAACTCGGTCAGGTAGATCGGCACGCCGCCCGGGATCGCGTGCGCCCGCGCGGCCAGGTTCAGCGCATTCGACAGTCGCGAGAGCGAGGCGATCGTCACGCTGTCTTTCTGCTTCCAGACGTACTTGGGACCGGCCGCCGGGAAGTAGCCGTGGTGGGCGTAGCCGCTCATCTGCAGCTCACCGCAGGTGCCCGATTTACGGTACTTGGCGTTCAGGCAGAGTGCTTCGCGCATGAACGCCAGCGGCGCGACGGGGTGCAGCAGCGCCCTGGATTTTTCCGCGCGAATGTTGACGCTGTCGTAGCCGGTAGGCGACGTCTCGCCGAACAGTACCCGTGGATGCGCGATTCCGGCCGCCTGCAGCCCCGCGTAGCCGGCCTGGTAGAGACCCCGGTAGATGCGCCCCGAGACGGGCTTGCCGCTGGAGCTCCACTGCGGCGTCAGGTATGCCGCCTCGTTGGGCTCGTTCCAGATCGAGTAGAGCGAGACCTCCGAGCCGTAGTGCCGCGCGACGGCGGTCATGAATTCCTGGAAATCGAGCGGGTCGGGCCGGTAGGTGTAGGGGGCTTTGTGGTTCGCCGTGGCCCAACTCGGCGCCGGCGCGGTCACGGTCAGGAGCACCTGCCAGCCCAGCTTCTGCGCTTCGGCGAGCAGGATGTCGTACTGGCCCCAGTTGTAGCTCGCGGGGTTGGTCGCTTCGAGGCTTGGCTTCTTCGTGCTGGTGGGGGCGGGCGCGACTTCATACCAGCTGAGCTCCACGCGCAGCGCTTTCACGCCAAGCGTCTTGAGCTGCGCGAGCGTCGCGGGACGGGTGATTGGGTTCAGCAGATCGGTCGAGCCCTCGAAGTAGAGCTTCTGGCTGGTCGAGGCCTGCGCCGAACCGGCGTCGATCGCGCCGCAGGCGATCGCCGAAATGAGCGAAACAGTGAGAAGGATGCGGATGCGCGACATGGGCCTCGATTCAATCATTGCTTGCGGGACGGGTGGTTACTGCGAGCTGACCTTGACCTTGCAGTGCGCCCCGTGCAGGTGTGCGCATACGATCACGTAGCCCGGTCGCGGCCGGTGATGGGCGTCGGTCAGCCCCGAGTCGAAGATCGTCGAGGAGGTACCGCCGGTCCAGTCGTAAATGTACAGGCGCTTGATCCGCGGCTGGGATGAGGCGATCGCGAACATGAAGCCGAGCGCTTTCGCCGCGCGCGCGAGGCCGGAGCCGCGGTAGTTGGGGAAGGCGCCGCCGAATTTCACGATCCCGCCGGTCTCGGTCAGCCACACGTCCCCTGGCACCGCGCCGAGAATCGCACGGGTGCGTTCACTGGAGAAGCGATTGGTGTCTGAGTAGTTGTGCAGCCCCCAGAGCGTCGGCGTCGGCACGCGCAGATGACGCAGCTCGCCTTTGAATTCAGAGATGTAGGCGAGGGTGGGGCCGACCTGGTTCTGGTCGAGGATGTCGAGGCCGAGGATCGTGCAGTGGGGGCAGACGTGCCTGAGCGCCTGGTAGTACTTGGCCGATTCGACCGCCGTGGGGCTGTCGAACTTCTCGTAGCTGTAGCGGACGTTGCCGCGATTGGTCTCGTTCCACGGCTGGTATTGATGGACGTTCGGGAACACCTGCATGAATTTCTTGATGTCCTGTTCGTAGGTCTTGATGCTCGGCATGCGCGTGGGCGTGTACTCGGAGTGATAGAAGGCCACCAGGATCTGCTGATGCTGGGCTTCGGCGGCCGCGATCCACTGCCTCGCCTTCGTCAGCGAGTAGCCGTGGACGGCGGCATCGTAGGGGGCGATGTAGCGCGTAATGTGGGTGTGCAGTTGCTTCCAGAGCGGATCGGAGAACATCTCGGTCCCCTCGTCGGCGATGCCGGTCTGGAAGGAGGCGGCGGCGTGCGCCCTGGGCGCGTCGGACCGGCTCTTCGAGCCCGCCGACAGCGCCGCGGGGACGCCGATGGCGGCGCCCAGCGTCAGCGAGACGCCGCAGAGCAGCAGCGCGGTGGCCAGCAGCAGGCGGGAGCGCGGAGTCGTCAGGCGCAGGGTCGTGAGCACGGCCATCGAAACAAGCTATACGCCGGAAAGTTGCGTTTCCCTGCGCCCCAAGCGGGCGCAGGCGGAGCCGCATAGGATGGGGAGGCGATGGGCAACGGGCGATGGCGCTACTGGGGTCCGCTCGGGGTCGTGCTCGCGTTGGCCTTTGCCCTGCGCCTGTGGGGCATAAAGCAGGGGCTGCCCTACGTGTACGACGTCGATGAGTACGGCCACTTCGTGCCCGAGGCGGTGAGGATGTTCGGCCACGGCCTGAACCCCCGCTACTTCATCAATCCGCCGGCGCTCACGTACCTTCTGCACGCCGTCTTCGGCGTCTGGTTCGGCGTCCTGGGATTGAGTTCCCACCCACCCGGTTCTCACGCTTCCATCTCGCACGAATTTGCGCTGCATCCAGACCAGTTTTTCCTCGTGGCGCGCGTGACGGTCGCGCTGATCGGGACGGCCTCCGCATGGCTGCTCTACCTGGTGGGCGCACGCCTGTTCGATCGTGCGGTGGGGCTGCTTGCGAGCGCCGTGATGGCGGTTGCCTTCTTACCGGTTTTTTACGGCCATCTCGCGCTCAACGACGTGCCGACGCTGGCGCCGCTGACACTATCGCTGCTCGGCACCGCCGGCGTTCTGCGCCGGGGACGGATGCTGGACTACCTGCTCGCTGGGGTCGGCCTGGGTCTCGCCGCCGCGACAAAGTACACGGCAGGGGTGATGATCCTGCCGCTGCTGGCCGCAGCGGCGGCGCAATATCGCGACGGTCGAACGGGGGGCGGGCGGGACGTCGCGCTCGGGACGGGCATCGCGGTGGCGGGGGCGCTGGGGGCGTACTTGATCGCCAATCCCTATTCGCTGCTCGATTTTCATCTGTTCCGCAAGGAACTGGAACTGCAGTCCAGCTACACGGAAATGTCGAAAGCCTCCTGGATCGGGGGCCCGCAGCAGGGTGGCTTCGTCTACTACCTGTGGTCGTTCACGTGGGGGCTGGGCTGGATCCCCGCGCTGGCGGCGCTTGGCGGGGCCGTGACGATCTGGCGCAAGCACGGGCGGGTCGGCTTGGTGCTCGTGCCGGTCGCCGTCCTCTATCTGTTGTTCCTCAGCCTGCAGGGCCGCTACTTCGGCCGCTGGCTGTTGCCAATCTTCCCGATCGTCTGCCTGCTGGCGGCGAGCTTTGCGCTGGAAGTGGCCGGTTGGGCCGCGCGGCGCGCGCCCCGACTGGCCGTCGGGTTCACCGCACTGGCGGTGATCGCGCTGACAGGACAGGGCCTCGTGTACAGCATCCATGCGGGCTCGGTGCTGTCGCGCGCCGACACCCGCAATCTCGCGCGTGCGTGGGTGGTGAGGAACATACCCGCGGGCGCGAGGATCGTGGTCGAGCCGGTGGTCCCGAACGCGTGGCTGAACGACACCGGCGGGCCCGGGATAGACCACATGCGCTGGGTCAAGTACCCAACGCTGCGCGTCGTGCTGAATCCCGCAACCGGAGTCCCTGAACCCACCCACAGAACCGTCCTGTTGGAAAACTACGAGAGCACGCTCGGCCCGACGCTGGTCTCCTACTACGAGCGGGAGGGCTATTGCTGGGTGGTGAGCGGCTATACCCAATCCGGGCGGGCGTTCGCCAACCCGAAGGTGGTGCCGAATGCAATCGCCTACTACCGGGAACTGGAAAAGCAGGGCGAAGTCATCTACCACATCTCGCCATACAGCTCGGGGCAGAGCCGCGTGGCGTTCAACTTCGACTGGACGTTCGACTACTACCCGCTCGCCTTCCACCGCCCAGGCCCGGAAATGACCGTCTACCGTCTCCATGGCGGACGTTGCGCGAGCGTCACGCCCTACTGATTTCCCCGAGCGATCTTTAGCAGGAGGGGGACAGGTCCTCCTCCTGCTCACCCCTTGACCCTTACGCCTGGTTCCCCTTAGCGATCTTGCGTAGGTCGATCGTCGCGTCATAGAGCTTCGCGTCGACCCCCTCCTCCAAGGCGACCTCGCGTAGCGGGCGACCGGAGTCGGTGGCCTTCTTGACGATCGTCGTGCCCTTGTCGTAGCCGATCACGCCGTTCAGCGCGGTGGCGGCGGCGAGTGTCGCTCCCGCCGAGGCGGCGGTGCCCTCCCTGTTCGCCTCGATCCCGTCAACGCACTTCTCGGCGAACACGCGCGAGGTGCTGGCGAGCAGATGCAGCGACTGCAGCAGGTTGCGCGCGATCAGCGGGATGCGGACGTTCAGCTCGAACTGGCCCTGCATCCCGCCGATCGTGATCGCGGTGTCGTTGCCGATCACCTGGGCTGAGACCTGCAGCACGACCTCGGGGATCACCGGGTTGACCTTGCCGGGCATGATCGAGGAGCCCTTCTGCAGCTCGGGCAGGAGCATCTCGCCGATGCCCGGCGCGCGGGCCGGAGCCCATCAGCGCGAGGTCGCCGGCGATCTTGGTGAGCGACACCGCCACGACCTTCAGCGCGCCGGAGAGCTCGACGAGCGCGTCGCGGCTGGCCTGGGCCTCGAACGGGTCGAGCGGCGCGGCGATCTGGTTGCAAGCCGGATTCCTTCTTCAGCCGTGCGCGGACCTTCTCGGCGAATTTCGGGGTGGGTGTTCAGCCCGGTGCCGGTGGCGGTGCCGCCGAGCGGGATCTGCCCGACGTGCACCAGCGCGGACCGCACGCGCTCCTGGCCGAGCGCGATCTGCGCGGCGTAGCCGGCGAACTCCTGCCCGAGCGTGACCGGCACGGCGTCCATCAGGTGGGTGCGCCCGGACTTGACGACGTTCTGGAAGCTCTTCGCCTTCCTGGCGAAGGAGCGCTCGAGCTGCTTCGAGCGCCGGCAGCAGCTCGTTCTGGGCGACGTCGAGCGCGGCGAGGTGGACGGCCGAGGGGAACACGTCGTTGGAGGACTGGCCCATGTTGACGTGGTCGTTGGGGTGCACGCTGTCGCCGGCCAGGCGCGGCGATCACCTCGTTGGCGTTCGTGTTCGTCGAGGTGCCCGAGCCGGTCTGGAAGACGTCGATCGGGAACTGCTCGTCGTGCTTGCCGGCGGCGATCTCGGCGGCGGCCTTCGGCGATGCGCGCGGCGCTGCGTTTGGCGAGCAGCCCGAGCTCGCCGTTGACGAGCGCGGCGGCGCCCTTCATGCGCGCCAGCCAGTGCACGACCGACACGGGCACCGTCTCGCCCGAGATCGGGAAGTTCTCAACGGCCTTGGTCGTCTCTCCGCCCCACAGCTGCTTCTCCGGCATTGGCTCTCCTTGGTTTTATTGGGCCCCACCCGCCCGCAGAACCCTACCCGCAGAACGCGGCCAGCTCGCGCGCCAGGCCCACCGGGTCGTCGTAGGCCATCAGGAAACCGTGCTCGCAGCACCCGCAGCTGACCGTCGGGCAGCATGCCAGCGCCTCTTCGGCAGCCGCGAGCGGGTGCAGCCGGTCCTGGTCGGCCCACAGCAGCAGCACCGGCATGTCCAGGCGCGGGTAGAGCTCGAGCAGCTGGGTCTGCGCGCCGCGCGGCCATGCCGCGCGCACTTCGCCCACGAGCGCGCGAGGCTCGAGTTGCCGGCGACGTCGGCGAAGGCGTGGCGCACGAGGTCGCGCGCCGCCGGGTTCCCGCGCGCGGACAGCCGCAGGCCGCGCTCGGGCGTGAAGACAGCGCGGGCGCCGTAGGAGAGCAGGCGGTCGAGCCCCGGGACGGCGCCGGCGGCAGCGGTCAGCCGCCAGGCGGCGCGCAGCCGCGCATGCTCCGGTGGCGCGTGCAGGCGGTTCGCCATCAGCACGAGCCGCCGGGGCGCAGTGCGTCCGCTGAGGACCGCGTGCAGCAGGATCTCCGCGCCGGCGTCGTGGCCGCCGATCAGCGGCCGGGGGCCGAGCACCTCGGCGGCGAACCCGCGACATCACCTCGGCGAACCAGTCGAGCGTGTAGGGGTGGCGCGGGCGGTCCTCGGAGTCGCCGTGCAGCGGCAGGTCGGGGAGCACCACGCGGAAGCGGTCGGCGAGCTGCTCGACCGCCGGCTCCCACTCCTTGTGGGAGAGCAGCGCCGAGTGCAGCAGCGCGAGCGGCGGGCCGGCGCCGAACTCGCGGTAGGCCACGCGCGCGCCGTCGGGGTGGTGGTAGAGGCGCAGCCTCACACTGGCAATCGTAGGCCGGCCACCTACAATGGGCGCCCCCGTGACCGCTCCCCGCAAAACACACGCTGATCCCGCGCCGCGAGGTCGATCCGCGCCAGGAGCTGCCGGAGCTCGAGCTCGAGGTGCTCGAGCGCTGGCGCGAGCGCGACGTGTTCGCCGAGTCGCTGCGGCTGCGCGCGAGGGCGCCGCGCAGTGGGTCTTCTACGAGGGCCCGCCGACCGCGAACGGGCCGCCGGGCTCCCACCACGTGCTCTCGCGCGTGTTCAAGGACATCTACCCGCGCTTCCAGACGATGCGCGGGCTACCGCGTCGAGCGCAAGGGCGGCTGGGACTGCCACGGCCTGCCGGTCGAGATCGCCGTCGAACAGGAGCTCGGCATCAAATCGAAGGCGGAGATCGAGGAGTACGGGATCGGCGAGTTCAACGCGCGCTGCCGCGAGTCGGTGTTCACGTACCTGGAGGAGTGGAACCGGCTGACCGAGCGGATCGGCTTCTGGCTCGACCTCGACGACGCCTACCGCACGCTCGACGAGAGCTACATCGAGTCGGTCTGGTGGGCGCTGTCGCAGATCGATCGCGCGCGGGCTGCTCTACGAGGGCCACAAGGTCGTCCCGTACTGCCCGCGCTGCGAGACGACGCTGTCCTCGCACGAGGTCGCGCTGGGCTACGAGGACGTCGTCGACCCGAGCGTCTACCTGAAGCTGCCGCTGCTCGGGCGCACGACGAGACAGCTGCTCGTCTGGACGACGACGCCGTGGACGCTGCCCGGCAACGTCGCCGTCGCGGTCGTCCCCGAACGCGACCTACGCGCGCGTGCGCGTCGGCGACGAGCGCTATCGTGCTCGCCGAGGACCGCTGTCGAGGCGGTGCTCGGCGAGGGCGCGGAGGTCGTCGAGCGCTTCAGCGGCTCGCGAGCTCGTCGAGCGCTACGGCAGCTACGACGGCCCGATCTTCGCGCCGAGCGACCGCGAGCCCGGCGCCGCTGCCGATCCTCGCCGACGACTTCGTGACGACCGAGGACGGCACCGGCATCGTGCACCTCGCGCCGGCGTTCGGCGAGGACGACTACCGCGTGGCCGCGGCCGGCCGGGCTCTTCCGACGGCGACGACCCGCGCACGCTGTACAACCCGGTCAGGCCCGACGGCACCTACGACGAGCGCGTGCGCAGCCGCGACGGCGAGCCGTACGACGGCCGCTTCGTCAAGGACCCGGAGCTGACGCAGGAGCTGATCGCCGACCTCGACGCGCGCGGCCTGCTGCTGCGGGTGCGAGGACTACGAGCACTCCTACCCGCACTGCTGGCGCTGCGGCACGCCGCTGCTCTACTACGCGAAACCGTCGTGGTACATCGCCACCTCGAAGCTGCGCGAGCGAGCTGCTCGCGGCGAACGAGACGGTCGAGCTGGCACCCGCCGCACGTCAAGCACGGCCGCTTCGGCGACTGGCTCGCAGAACAACGTCGACTGGGCGCTCTCGCGCGAGCGCTACTGGGGCACGCCGCTGCCGGTGTGGCGCTGCGCGCGCGGCCACGTGCACGTGATCGGCTCGTTCGCCGAGCTCGAGCGAGCGCTCCGGGCGGCGCGCTCGCCGACCACCACCGCCCGTTCGTCGACGAGCTCGACGCTTCCGCCGTGACGCCGAGGCAGGCTGCGGCGAGCCGATGCGCCGCGTGCCGGAGGTGATCGACGTGTGGTTCGACTCGGGCGCGATGCCGTTCGCCCAGCACCACTTCCCGTTCGAGCACGCCGAGCGCTTCGAGCAGCGCTTCCCGGCCGACTTCATCTGCGAGGCGCAGGACCAGACGCGCGGCTGGTTCTACTCGCTGCTCGCGGTCGCGACGCTGCTGCAGCGAGCCGACGCCGCCCTACCGCAACGTCGTCTGCCTCGGCCTGATCCTCGACGAGGACGGGCAGAAGATGTCGAAGTCGAAGGGCAACACGGTCGAGCCGTGGCAGGTGCTCGACGCTACGGCGCCGACGCCTTCCGCTGGTACTTCTTCACCTCCAAGCAGCCGTGGGACGGCTACCGCTTCTCGGCCGAGACGATCGGCGAGGGCGTGCGGCTGTTCCTCAAGCAGCTGTGGACCACCTACTTCTTCTACGTCGCTCTACGCGCACGCGAACGCCGACGAGCTGGGCGCGGCGCGACGGCAGCAGCGAGCCCACCGACGACCTCGACCGCTGGGCGCTGTCGCGCACGGCCGGCACCGCCGAGCTGGTCGCCGAGCGGCTGGACGCCTACGACGCGACGACCGCCGGCCGGGCGATCGCGGAGCTCGTCGAGGATCTCTCGAACTGGTACGTGCGCCGCTCGCGGCGGCGCTTCTGGGACGGCGACCCGGCGGCGTTCGCGACGCTGCGCACGTGCCTGCTGACGGTCGCCAAGCTGCTCGCGCCGTTCTGCCCGTTCATCGCCGACGAGATCTACGACAACCTCGACGGCGAGCTGCGCGAGCGTGCACCTGTGCGACTTCCCGCGGGCGCGGCGGCGCTGCCGGCGCGCGACGAGGAGCTCGAGCAGGCGATGGCGCTCGCGCGCGAGACCGTGCGGCTCGGGCTCGGCGCGCGCGGCAAGGCCAAGATCAAGGTGCGCCAGCCGCTGGGCGAGGCGGTCGTCGTCGCCGACGGGCGCGAGCGCGAGGCGATCGAGCGGCTCGCCGACATCGTGCGCGAGGAGCTGAACGTCAAGCGCGTGCGCTTCGTCGCCGCCGCCGAGGAGCTCGGCAGCTACGAGGTCAAGGCCAACTACCGCACGCTCGGCCCGCTGTTCGGCAAGCGACATGCCGCTCGCGGCCGACGCGATCGCGGCGCTCGACCCGGCGCGGTCGCGGCGGCGCTGCGCGACGGCGCGGACGGCGAGTCGATCGGGATCGCGGTCGGCGGGCGCGAGCACACGCTGTCGGCCGAGGACGTGATCCTCGACGATGCGCGCCGCCCGAGGGCTACAGCGTCGAGCGCGAGGGCGCGCACGCGGTCGCGCTCGACCTGGCGATCGACGACGAGCTGCGCGCGGAGGGACACGCGCGCGAGATCGTCCACGCGGTGCAGAACGCGCGCAAGAGCGCCGGCCTCGAGGTCGAGGACCGGATCGAGCTCGCGCTCGGCGGCGACGACGCGCTGCTCGACGCGCGGCGCGACGCGCACCGCGACTACATCGCCGGCGAGACGCTCGCGGTCGAGTCTCGGCGACCTAGCGCCGACGCGCTCGGCGCCAGAGATGGCCGCACGCCGAGCAGGTCGACAATCGACGGGCTGCGCAGCTGCAGCGATCGCGCCTGCGCGCGCGCCGAGCGCGCCTGAGCACGCCGATCAGGCAGCGGTCAGCGCCGGCTCCAGCTCGTGCTCGAGCTTCTTCTTGGGGTAGGCGCCGATGACCGTCTTGACCGGCTGGCCGCCCTTGAAGAGGATCATCGTCGGGATCGAGAGCACCTGGAAGCGGGCCGCCGTCTGCTGGTTCTCGTCGATGTCGAGCTTCACGATCCGCAGGTCGCGGCGCTCGGAGGCGATCTCCTCGAGCACGGGCGCGACGACGCGGCAGGGACCGCACCAGGGCGCCCAGAAGTCGACGAGCACCGGGCCCTCGGCCTCGATCACCTCGGCCTCGAAGTTGGTGTCTGTGACTTCGTTCAGGGTGCCTGCCATTGGGGTCTCCTTGTCGTTCGCTTGTCCGTTCCTCTGTCTACACACACTATACAAAGTGTAGTGACGCCTCGGGGACGGACGCTCGCTCAGCGGACCGTCACGAGCCAGCCTTCCGAGTCACGCACGATCGGCGGGTGGATGTCGGTCAGCGCGGTGAACAGGTGCGGCGAGACGTAGACCTCGATCAGCGCCGCGACGACGAGCACCGGCACGGCGATCGCGACGGTCACGACCGTCGCCGCGAGCAGCTGGTCCCACTCGCCGCGGCGGCTGGCGATGATCCAGGCGGCCAGCGGCAGGAACAGCGCGATCAGCTCGGGGATCGCGTGCGGCAGCACGCCGAGCAGCAGCAGCCCGGGCGAGACGTCGCAGGAAGCGCGAGACGCCGGCGAGCGTGTGCGCCGAGCACGTACGCCTGGGCGCTCAGCGAGAAGGTCGTGGCGCAGCGACGACGAAGCCGATCGCGATGCGCCCGCCGTGCTCGTGGACCCAGCGCGAGAGCCGTGTGGTGCTCGGCCTGCAGCGGCAGCGAGCTGCCGGCGATGAACCCGGCGACGCACGCCATCGCGTGCAGGGCGAGCACGAGCAGGTTGCGCGCGAGGACGCTGAGCGACGTCGCCGAGGTCGCCGACGGCGAACGGCGGCTGCAGAGTCGAGGACCTGCTGGTAGCCGCGAGTCGAGCGCCGGCGATCGAGCCACACGGCGAGCAGCAGGCCGGCGGCGGCCAGCGCGGAGCCGGCGAACCAGCGCCCGAGCACGGCGCCCGGGGTCGCGCTGCCACGCGCGCAGCGTCGCGCGGGTGTGGCGCACGCCGTGGGCGAACGCGTAGGCCGAGGCATCCATCGTCGTCCATCGATCGCCGAGGCTCACGGTCAGGGTGAGCGGCGCTCGGCCGGCGCCAGGCGCTGCCGGACAGTCGCAGCGCAGCGCGGCACCAGCCACATCGCCTCGGCGGCGATCCGCCAGCGACATCTTGCTCTTGCCGTGCTGGCGGTCGCGGAAGACGATCGGCACCTCGACGACGCGGAAGCCGCGCGCACCGCGCGGTAGGTCAGCTCGACCTGGAAGGCGTAGCCCGTGCGAGCGCACGCCGTCGAAGTCGATCGCCTCGAGCACCTCGCGGCGGAAGCACTTGAAGCCGCCGGTCAGGTCGCGCACCCGCAGGCCGAGCACGAGCGCGCGCGTACGTCGAGCCGCCCTCGCTGACGAAGCGCCGCAGCAGCCCCCAGTCGCTCGACGCCGCCGCCGGGCACGTAGCGCGAGCCGAGCGCGAGGTCGGCGCCGTCGTGCGACCGCCGCGAGCAGGCGCGCGAGGTCGGCGGGGTCGTGGGAGAAGTCGGAGTCCATCTCCATCACGTAGCCCGCGCCGTGGTCGAGCGCGTGGCGAAAGCCGGCGAGGTAGGCCGGGCCGATGCCCGTTCTTCTCGGTGCGGTGCAGCACCTCGCACCCAGTCGTGCTCGGCGGCCAGCCGGTCGGCGATCTCGCCGGTGCCGTCGGGCGAGCCGTCGTCGACGATCGAGCATGCGGAAGCCCTCCGGCGCGGCGCCGCCGCAGCACCTCGCCGGCGGCGGCGACGATCGCCTCGATGTTCTCGGCCTCGTTGTAGGTGGGCAGTATCAGCCAGGCGGGACTCGCGCGTCGACATGAGCGCCGGCGTACCCTAGTGAGCAGTGGCGTACCCGAGCCTCCAACGCCGCGATCGCCGACGCGCTCGAGGAGCTCGGCGACCTCTACGAGCTCGACGGCGCGATCGTCCACCGCGTGCTCGCCTACCGCAACGCGGCGAAGGCCGTGCGCGAGGCGTCCGTGCTCGGTCGCGGCGCTGGCGCGCGAGGGCCGCGCGACCGAGCTGCCGGGATCGGCGACGACGCTCGCAGGAGAAGATCCTCGCGCTGCTCGAGACCGGCACGATCCCGGCGGCGGAGCAAGCTGCGCGCGAAGTTCCCGCCCGGCCTGATCGCGATCACGCGCCTGCCCGGGCCTCGGGCCCAAGCGCGCGCGGCTGCTGTACGACGAGCTCGGCATCGACTCGCCCGAGGCGCTGCGCGAGGCGGCGCTGGCGCAGCGCCTGCGCACCGTGCGCGGGCTTCGGCGCCGAAGTTCGAGGAGAGCGTGCTCGCGGCGCTCGACGCGCGGCCGCCGAGCCCGAGCGGCGCGCGCGGCGCGCGTGCTGCTGCCGCGCGCGCTCGAGATCGGCGAGGCGCTCGCTCGCCGGGCTGCGCGAGCTCGGCGGCCGGCACGCACGTGCGAGCTCGCCGGCTCGGCGCGCCGGCAGGCCGACAGCGTCAAGGACCTCGACCTGATCGCCGCCACGACGAGCCCGACGACGCTCGCGACGAGCCTCGCGCGAGCTCGAGCAGATCGAGAGCGTCGCCTCGCGCCGGCGAGCGCCGGCGCGCGCGGCGCGCACCCACTCGGGCGTCGCCGTCGACCTGCGGATCGCGACGCCCGAGCAGCTCGGCAACCTGCTGCAGCACTTCACCGGCTCCGGCGCGCACAACGCGGCGCTGCGCGAGGCGGCGGTGCGCCGCGGGCTGCACGTCTCCGAGTACGGGGTCCTCGACGACGCGACCGGCGAGCACGCGCACACTGCGCGACCGAGGAGGAGGTCTACGAGCTGCTCGGCCTCGCCTACATCGAGCCCGAGCTGCGCGAGAACCGCGGCGAGCTCGAGGCCGCGCGCGCCGACGGCGACGCTGCCCGCGCTGATCGAGCTCGGCGGACATCCGCGGCGACCTGCACAGCCACACGATCGCCTCCGACGGGCACGACACGATCGAGGAGATGGCGCTCGCGGCGCGCGAGCGCGGCTACGAGTACCTCGCGATCACCGACCACTCGGCCAGCCACGGCTTCGGCAACGACGTCTCGCCCGAGCAGCTGCGCCGCCAGATCGAGCTGGTGCGCGAGGCCGACGCGCGCGATCGAGGGCATCGAGCTGCTCGCCGGCAGCGAGGTCAACATCCTGCCCGACGGCTCGCTCGACTACGAGGACGAGCTGCTCGCCGAGCTCGACTGGGTGATCGCGAGCGTGCACACCGTCGTTCGGGCATCGAGCGAGCAGGCGATGACCGAGCGCATGATCGCCGCCGATCGAGCACCCGCTGGTCGACGCGATCGGCCACCCGACCGGCCGGCTGATCGAGCGCCGCGCGCCCTACGCGATCGACCTCGACGCGGTGTTCGCGGCCGCCGCGCGGACCGGGACGATGCTCGAGATCAACGCCAACCCCGACCGCCGCGACCTCTCCGACGTCCACGCGCGCGCCGCCGCGCGCGGCGGGCGTGCGGATCGTGATCGACTCCGACGCCCACCGCACGGACACGCTCGCGAACATGCGCTGGGGCGTGGCCACGGCGCGGCGCGCGTGGCTCGGCGCCGCAGCAGGTCGCCAACACGCGGCCGTGGCCGGAGCTCGCGAAGCTGGAAGCAGATCCGCGACAGCGCGCGGCAGTAGCTCGCTCGCGCGACGAGCACGGCTCGACGCGTCCGTCGCGCGCTGAACGGCGCGAGCGCCTCGGCGCGCGCGTGCCGCGTAGTCGGCCGGCGGGTCATCGAGCGCGGTGCGCAGGGCGCCGCGAGGTCCTCGCTCACGAGCCGCGCGGTCGAGCGCGCGGGCGATCGGCAGCGCCGCGTAGGGGCCGGGCGCGGGGGTGCTGACGAGCATGCAGCCGTCGGCGAGCGCCTCGAGCTGGGCGACCGTAGTCCTCGCGGCGCGGCGCGCACACGAACACGCGCGCGCGGCGCAGCAGCGCGCGGTACTCGTCGCGCGCAAGCATCCCGGTCAGACGCACACCCTCCTCGGGCAACTCGATGCCGGCCCGTCGCAGGTCCTGCTCGACTCGCACCGGCGACGAGCGAGCTCCTCAGAGGCGCCGCCGCACCTGCCAGCCACGCCGCGAGCACGCGGTCGAGGCCCTTCTTCGCGGGTTGGCCGCGTAGGTGATCGCGGCGATGTCCCTCCTCGCCGGCCCGACACCCGAGGCATCGACCGGCACCGGGAGCACCAACGCACGGCCAATCCGGCGTGCCCCCTCGGGCACCTCGCGCAGGGCGCCCTCGCTCAGCGGCAGCAGCAGCGGCGCCCGGCGCAGCCGCCGGCGCTCGAGCGGGCGCTGCCAGAGCCCGTGGCGGCCGGGCCGGTTGCCGGCCGCGGGCGCGTCGAAGCGGATCGCCCCCGGCGCCGGCCACAGCAGCGCGGCGGTGGTGCTCGAGTAGATGATCGCGCGTGGCGTGCAGCGAGCCAGCTCGCGACGGGCGGCGCGCGCGCGGCGCGCGCCCACGAGAGGTCGGTCAGCGCCAGCGTGCGGACCGGCCGCGGCGGCTGGCCGAGGCGACCGCCACGCTCGCGCCCGCCCGCTGCAGCGAGTCAGCCAGCTCGGCGTCGGCCGCGCGCAGGCCGCCCGTCGAGCCGAGCGAGACGATCAGCACGTCGATGGCTCCAGCCACCTCCCCCACGGTCATCTCAGGTGACGGCGCCGTTGGCGCGCTCGGGGCGCAGCGTCTTGAAGCCGGGCGCGCGCTCGAGCGCCATCGGCCGCACGGGCGAGGTGCGCCGCACGTAGAAGCACACGCCGTCGCGCTCCTCGATCGCGGCCACGGCGGCGTCCTGGCGCCGCCAGGCGAGCGCCCAGATGATCGCGAAGCCGGCGGCGATGCCGGGGATCTGGGGAGCGAGAAAGGCGAGGCCGCCAGCCAACAGCGTGAACAGCAACAGCGGCCACAGCCGGTTGAGCAGGACCGCGCTCGGATGGTGCTCGGGCAACGTGGTCGTTGACTTGGCGCCGGCGAGCAGCCGCGCGATCGGCGGGTTCGTCTCGGCGCGGCGGCCCAGGCGCAGACCGATCAGCGCCGCGACCACCCACCAGCCCACCGCGATCGGCCCCACCAGAGCGTCGGAGCTTTGCGCCGCGGCGAGGACAGTGACCGCAGCCAGCGCGGTGGCCGCGCCGGCGCTGAGCAGGACGGTGGTCTTGAGGAAGTCGACGAACCGCACTTGCCCACTACAGCAGCGCCTCGAGCAGTCCGCGCACGCCGCCGGTGCCGTCGACCAGTGAGGTCGGCCTCCGCCGCCAGCTCCGGGGGAGCTTCGTCGGAGCTGACCGCCACGCAGAGCGCGGTGGTCAAGCGCTCCGTCTGAGACGAGCGAGCGCAGTCCGCGAAAGGCATCCAGGTCGGTGCTGTCGTCGCCGACGTACAGCGCGGCGGCGACCGGCTGTCCGCGCAGCAGCGTGGCGATGCCGAGACCCTTGTCGAGGGCAACCGGCGGACGCACCTCCAGCACCTTGCGCCCCCAGTGGACCGCCAGGCCCTCCTGAAGCGCAAGCCGCGCGATCTCCCCGACCGCGGCGGCGGCGGCCGCTTCGTCGGGGGCGCCGCGCCAGTGGAATGCGGCGATCGCGTCCTTGTCCTCGCTGCGCACGCGGAGCCGCTGGTGCTCGGCGGTGTAGGCGCGCGCGGCGAACTCGCGCACGCGCTCGGTCCAGGCGGCGAGCTCGGGGTCGACCTCGGCCCGGGTCGACCCGGGCCGCAGCAGCTCGCCGCCGTGGTTGCCGACGTAGGCGATCGTCCCGATCGCGACGATCTGCCGCGCGGTGGCCGCGCGGCGCCCGCTGACGCAGCCGACGACGCGATAGCGCTTGGCGATCTCGATCAGCAGCGAGCGCGTGGCCTCGGGCACGTGGGCGTCGGCGGCGTGCCGGACGATCGGCGCCAGGGTGCCGTCGATGTCGAGCAGCACCGCTGCGCGGGCGGGTTCGGAGCGGAGCGGCTCGAGCGCCTCCACGAGCGTGGCAGCGGGGGACACGAGCATAAGTATGGCGCGCCACCGAAAAAATGATCCGAATGAGCCCAAGAAGGCGTAGACTGGTGGTGATGGGACTAGATAATCCACTCCACATCGCCTTCCTCGTCATCATTCTGTTGCTGGTGTTTGGCGCCAAGCGACTGCCGGAGATCGGCCGCTCGCTGGGGACCGGCATGCGCGAGTTCAAGGACTCTGTCAGCACTTCTCACGCGGAGACACCTCAGCAGCAGTCGACGCTCACCCCTGCCACGCAGCAGCCGCAGACTCCGATCGCACAGCCCGCCCCCGGCAGGCGCCCGTGGCCGCGCCACCGGCTCCCGCTCAAGCGGCTCCGGCTCCGGTCGAGTCGCAGCCCCAGCATCAGGCTTAGAGGCTCAAGCCGCCGGGGAGGTAGCAGCACCTGCGTACCGGTTCAGCCGGTGCGCAGTATCGGCCCGGTTCGCACAGCTTCGAAGGCCGAACCAGGGACCTGCTTGATCTGTTCCAGGTCTTCATCGTTCCAGCGCGGGATCAGGCGCACCGGTGATGTACCAGGAGGAGCCGTTGTCGGCGACGATCAGCCCGTAGCGCTTGAGCGCGCGCAGGATGATCAGCGACTCGCCGTGGAAGCCCGCCAGGCTGTAGCTCGCCTTCAGGCGCAGACGCAGCCCCATCGGCGGCAGGCTCGGGTCGGAGCTGGAGGAGGCGAAGTGCGTGGCGGGATGGATGAAGCCGCGCCTGCGTCCGCGCGACGGTCACGCGCAGGGCGTGATCGATCTGCGCCCGCTCGGACTTCGGGGTAGCGGACGAGCAGCGGAAAGATCGGCAGCCCGGCGGCGTCGGCCGAGGTCCAGCCGTTCGGGGCGCAGCGCGTTGATGCGCAGGTCGAAGACGGCGCCCGAGCCCGCTTCCCAACCGTTGCCGTCGCGCTGCGGCGTTGTAGAGCTCGTACAGCTTGCAACTGCCCTCCTGCAGCACGAGCACGTGGCGATCGCCCGCTTCGCCCGCGCCCTCGACCGGCGCGTTCGGCGGGACCGGATAGGGGCCGGGATTCGATTCTTCGCCGTATTCGGTGAACTTGATCGGCACCTTCGGCTGGTGGGAACCGACGACCGTGTAGGGGATGCCGTAGCTCGGGTTCGTCCCGAAGTCCGGGTGCAGGTGCCCCGTCAGCGCCGATGCTCGCGATGTACGCGGCCGAGTTGGGGTCGACGGGCGCATGGGCGATTTCCTGGTTGAGCGGGTTGTTCGCAGGAAAGATCGGGCAGGAGTACTCGTGGGGAGCGGTGTTGCGGGATCGAGGAGTGGACCGCGCTTGTGCGAGCGCCGCAGCTCCGACCACGCTCACGAGCCCCACCGCAACAGCAACCAGCAATCTCCCCCGGCGCGCACGCACGCTGGGGATGCTACTTCCCGTCGACCGAGTGAACCAAGTCGGAGAGCACCGCCGGGCGCGCCTCCAGCAGCAGGGGAACGCCGCAGTGCCAGCAGTAGGCGGCACCGCGGCTGTGCACCGCGCCACAGGAGTGGCACTGGCCGTGGACACCGGCCTCAGCGGCACCAAGCAGTCGCTGCACCTCGCCGAGCTGGGCATCGGCCTCCTGCAGCTCGGCGGCTTTGCGGGCGAGCACGTCCAGGCGATAGTGGTCGCGCATGGCCATCTCGTAGGTGAGGCCGCCGAGGTCCCAAGTCAGCGCGGCGACGCGCTCGGCCAGCTCGTGGCGGCGGCGGCGCAGCTCGGCGAGCGAACCGCCCGCGGCGAGGAGGCCGCCGACGGGCACGACCACACCGCTGACGGGCCGCGTGCCGAGCTCCCGCGTGGCGTCGGTCGGGGATGCGTGGTTCCCGTTCGGTGTCGTCGACATCAGCCACCCGTTTCGATCGGCTGGGCGCCGAGCTTGTTGATTTCTTCCTCGTGCTTCTGGCCGGTCGTGTTGCCGAGCTTTTTGGCTGTGGTCGGATTCACTTTGACCGCTTTCGGGAGCGGTTTCTTTTCGATCGCCTGCGCTTCCTGCACTTCCTTGACTTCGGTCTTTGCGCTTTCCTTCGGCGCGGTGCTCGCCGCGGGCTTCGGGGTCGTGGTCGCCGGAGTGGTGCTCGCGGTCGTCGCGGCCCCCGCGGAGGCGAGCGGCGTAGCGACACCACCGCTGAGACCCTCCACTTTCAGCACCTGCTGGCCGGGCGCTTTGCTCTGGGTGACCCAGTGGCCGACGAGCAGACCGGCGACGATCGCCAGCAACAGCACCGACAGCAGCCCGAACAGGCCCGAGTAGCGGCGCAGCCACGCATACGGGCCCGAAGTCGGCTCGATCACCGACGCATACCCGGGCGGCAGCGAGGCGACCGGGCTCTGGCCGCTCCCGTAAGGGTTGGCGTCAGCCTGCAGCACGTCAAGAAACGCGAGCCGCACGGGCGAGGTCGGCTGGCCGCACGCCAGGCAGTAGCGCTGGTCGGGCGCGAGCGGCGCACCACAGTTCGCGCAGCTCGCGGCGTCCTGGGCTGCTCGGCGGGGACGGGGGCGAGACTCATGGCGGCGAGGTCCGTTCGCGGTTTACGCCGCCGGGGCGAGCAGCGCGTAGACGAACCGCGCGCAGGCGCCCCGTACCGAGGCGAACCGCACCGGCCGGCTCGGCCGGACGATCCGGCCGGCTCATCCGAATGCGCCTCGCACGTAGTCGCGCGTGCGCTGCGCGCGCGGTTCGTCGAACACCTCGGCGGCCGTCCCGTACTCGACCAGATCGCCGAGGTACATGAACGCGACCTTGTCCGCTACCCGGTGCGCCTGGGCGAGGTTGTGGGTGACGATCACGACCGCCAGATCGCGGCGCAGCTCGCCGATCAGCTCCTCGATCACGCCCGTGGAGATCGGGTCCAGGGCGCTGCACGGCTCGTCCATCAGCAGCACCTCCGGCCGCGGCGCGATCGCGCGGGCGATGCACAGCCGCTGCTGCTGGCCGCCGGATAAGCGCAGGGCCGGCCGGTCGAGGTCGTCGCGCACCTCGTCGTAGAGCCCGGCGCGGCGCAGCGCGTCGATCACCAGCGGCTCGAGCTCGCGCCGGCGCGGGCGCTTGCGCGACTGCTCGCGCAGCGCGAACGCGACGTTGTCGAAGATCGACATCGGAAATGGATTCGGCTGCTGAAAGACCATCGCCACGCGCGAGCGCAGCGTCGTGTCCGCCAGCTCGTGGATGTCCTCGCCGTCGAGCAGCACTTCGCCCGCGCGCGCGGCGCTGGGGGTCAGCTCGGTCAGGCGGTTGAGCGTGCGCAGCAGCGTCGTCTTGCCGCAACCCGACGGCCCGATCAGCGCCAGCACCTCACCCTGGTGGATCGACAGCGACACCGCCTTGACCGCCGGCTTGCCGGCGTAGGCGATGCTCAGGTCGCTCAACCGCAGCCGCTCGGGCCCGGCCGTCGACGGGGAGGGGGCGCGCAGGGGATTGCGCTCGCGCACGGGCGGTGCGACCGGCACGGGCGGGCGATCGAGCACGATCGTGCGCACCGGCGGCACCTCCGGTTCACGGGTCGTGTTTCCGCCATGGGCCGCCTCCGATCCGAACGCCGCGCGGGCATCGGCCTGCCCGCTGTCACGCGCCCTCGGCTCGCGGGTCATGCGCGGATCTTCCACGAGCAGCATCTCCTCAGGGCTCATAGCACATTCTCGATCGGGTCGATCTTCTCCATCAGACCAATGAGGTTACCCAGATTTTTGGGCTCCATGGGAAAAGCCGGCAAAGTTTTATGCAGGCTCATACGACCCCTCCCACGCCGGACATACCTGTCGACTGCGCCTGAGAGCGGCCGATGCGGTCGACGAGCAGGTTCAAGCCGAGTACGAACAGCAGCAGCACGAACGCGGCCGCGTAGGCCTTCTGGGGCGCGGCGCCTTCGCCGGCGGGCGAGTTGTCGTACACGTAGCTGGTCAGCTGGAGCCCGTCCCGCGCAGCAGACTCACCACGGGCGCCGACCCCTGCGTTTCGATGTGGAGCGTCTTGCCGAGCAGCAGCACCACGATCGCGGTGTCGCCGATGATGCGGCTGACGCCGAGCGTCACGCCGGTGGCGATGTTCGAGCGCACGCTCGGCAGCAGCACCCGGCGGATCGTCGCGATCCGCGTCTTGCCGAGCGCGAACGCCGCCTCGCGCATGTGCGCGGGCACCGCCCGCAGCCCGTCGCGGGTGGCGACGAACAGCGGCGGCAGCGCGATCAGCGACATCATCGCCCCGGCGGCGATGAACGAGCGGCCGTACACGCCGCCGCCTTCGGCGCGGAACGACAGCGGCGCGAAGATGCCGAGCTGGAAGATCGCCACGCCGAACAGCGCGAGCACGATGTCCGGCGTCCCGGCGACGATCTCGATGCTCGACTCGACGACCCGCGCGAGCTCTGACGCGCCCGCCCGCCCTGCCCGTACTCGGCGACCCAGATCGCGCTGGCCACGGCCAGCGGAAAGGCGAGCGCGATCCCGATCACGGTCAGCAGCAGCGTGCCGATCAGTGGGTCGAGAATGCCCCCGGTCTGGGTCTGCGACGTGCTGACCGCGGGACGCGTGAACGAGCAGGCTCGGGCTGAGGTACTCGATCCCTCGATAGCCCATGTAGATCACGATCGCCGCGGCGATCGCGCACAGCCCCAGGCCGGCCGTCCAGGCGCACAGCAGCACCAGCCGGTCGCCCCAGCGCCAGGTCCACAGCGATGATCGCCGCCCACGCTTCGAGCTCGGCGGCGGCGGCCCTGGAGGTCGGGGGCGAAGCGCGTCTCATCCGCGCACCTGGTACTTGCGCAGGGGCAACTTGATCAGGTAGCCGCCGATCGACAGCACGAACGCGGAGAACAGCAGCAGCGCCGCGAACGCATACAGCGTCGAGTCAAGCGCCGGGGCGCCGATGCCTTCGCTGAAGTCGATGATCGTCGACGCCAGCGTGCGCAGCGGCTCATACAGGAAGATCGGCGCCCCGTGGGAGAGGCTCGGCGTGAAGAAGCTCGCGCCGGAGACCATCGAGATCATCACCGCCTCGCCGAGCGCGCGGGCGGTCGCGAGCACGGCCGCGGCGACGATCGCGGGGCGGATCGCGCGCAGCGTCACCGCGAGCATCGCCCGCAGCGGGTTCAGGCCGAGCGCGACCGCGCCCTCGCGCCAGGATCTCGGCGCCGCCGCGAGCGCCTCGCAGATCAGCGCGATCATGATCGGCGTGATCATCACGGTCAAGGTCACCGCCACGACCAGCAGGCCTTCGCCGGTGAGCTCGACGAGTTCTGCACCGAGGTCTTCTGCGAGGCGGTGATCAGGTGGTTGCCGACGAACGGCACGAGCACGAGGATCGCGATCAGGCCGTAGATCACCGACGGCACCGACGCGAGCAGCCGGATCACGGGGATCGCCACCCGGCGCAGCCGCGCCGGCGCGAGCTCGACGATGAAGATCGAGGAGAGCACCGCGATCACCACGCCCAGCACGACCGCGATGCCGGTCGTAAGGATCGTCCCGTAGATGATCGGCCAGGCGCGCAGGTGATACGCGGAGGCGGGCGGGTTCACGCTCGTGGCCTGCATGTTCGCGAGCTGCGTCTTGAGGCTTCCGCCGGGCCCCAGCCAGCTGAGGCCGTTGTGCTCGAAGACCGGCCAGGCGCGGACGAACACGAACACGATCATCCCGATCACGCACGCGCACACGAGCAACGAAACCGCGCCGAGCGTGAGCTCGGCGCGGCGGTCGGACCATGGGTTTCGGAGTCGATCCAACATCGTCGCTCTGACTACCTGGTCGGTAGTTGTGGTGATTGGGGTTGGGTTGGGTCTTCGTCTACCTATTGCGTGATCGGGACCCACTGGCTGGAGATGATCTTGCGAGCCGCGGCCGATGACTCGATCCAGCCGATGAACGCCGACGCGGTGCCCGTTGCCTTGCCTTTGGTCACCTCGTAGAACCGCGCGATGCCGGCGTACTGCCCGGATGCGACGGTCGTCTTGTTGCAGGCCACGCCGTTGTAGCCGACCGAGTTGACCGCCCCAAGCGTCGCTCCGTAGTTGGAGATGAAGCCGATCCCGCTCGGGTCGTTTTCGACCGCCTGGCGCAGCAGACCCTCGGAGGAGTGTTCGGAGGCGAGCGACGAGACTTTCTTGCCTTCGAGCAACAGCGTCTGGAAGCTCGTCAGCACGCCCGCGACCGAGGTGCGGCTGATCAGGTCGATCGTGCCGGTGGCGGTGGCGCCGGGTACCTGGCCCCACGAGCGCGTCTTACCGGTGAAGATCGATGTCACCTGCGCCGGCGTGAGGTTGCCGAGCGTGTTCGCTTTGTTCGTGACCACGCAGATCCCGTACTTGGCGATCGGGTAGAAGACGAGGCCGGCGGGATCGGTCGGCAGCGGATCGCGCGAGACGTCGCCGATCGTGACGCGACCGGCGGCGACGTCGTTGATGCCGATCTGCGCCCCGCCCTGGGCGATCTTGAACTTGTATTTGCGCGGGAACAACTTCACGTACTTCTGGGCGAGCAGCGAGACGAGCGGGTAGGAGGCGGTGGCGCCGCTGATCGTGACAGTGGTCGTCGCTGCGGACGCGGCCGCGGGCGCCGCGACTCCGAGTACGCCCGCTACCGCCAGGGCGACGGCGAGACGTGGGCGAATTCGATTCATGAACTGGGCTCCATTTCAGATGGTTGACGTGTGTCTCGATCAAACCTACCATAATCCTCATTAGCTCGATCAAGATAAGCTAGTTTATGCGGAAGCGTCACACCGGTGCGCCGGTTCGCGTGACCGACCTCGATCAACCCAACCCACTCCCCCATTGCCAACCCCACCCGATACCCCCCCGCTCCCCGCGCCCAAGGGTCCCCCGCGCCTGCCCTCCACGCGCGTCGCCGCCGCGCTCGCGGCGGGGATGCTCGCGATCGGCGTGGCCGTCGGCGCGGCGATCGGCCCCGCACCGGAAACCTCGCTCGCCGGCGAGCGCATCCCGCTGCTGCTGCCGGCGATCGCCGCGCTCGCCGGGGGTGGCGGCACACACACGACGAGCACCAGCACAGCGGCAGCGGTGCAGCCGCCGCCGGTCACGCCGCAGCCGACGCCGGCCGCCTCATCCGCGAGCGCGGGCGCGTCGAGCGCCGCGACAAAGACCTCGAAGGCGGCGCCGAGCGCCGCGGCGACACCGACTCCAGCACCGAGCGCCGCCAAGGCGCCGACCAAGAGCACTCCGAAGAGCGGCGCGCAGGCCACGCTCCCGCCCGTCACGAGCGTGTGGCTGATCACGCTCTCCGGCAGCAACTTCGCGCAGGCGCTCGCGCAGACGGCCACCGCCCCCTACATCGACTCCCAGCTCGTCCCCGCCGGCACGTTGCTCGGCGGCTGGTCCTCGCTCGACGGCGAGCTCCTTCGCGAGCGAGGCCGGGCTACTCTCAGGCGAACCCCCGCAGACGCTCGACTCGATCGTCCAGCCCCCGTGCCCCGAAGGCGCCGCCGGCGCTGCCTGCGCGCCCGAAACCGCGGGCGCGCTGACCGCGGCCGACGAATTCCTGAAAGCCACCCTCCCCACGATCACCGCCAGCGCCGCCTACCGCGCACACGGCCTAGTCGTGATCACGTTCGGCTCGGTCGGCAACGCCACGGCCTCCAGCCTGCCCGCCGGCTCCTCGACCGCGACGCTCAGCTCCACGCCCCCCGCGGGCGTGCTGCTGCTCTCGCCATTCGCCCGCGCCGGCGCGCGGCCGACGAGCGCCTTTCACCCAACTTCACCCAAGCAGAGCCTCGAAAGGCTCCTGCACTGATCCAACACCGCAGCCCGCATTCCCACATTTCCCATACACACAACACACAGTCCATACAACCGCAGTTCTCAAATCAACCAAGGAGATCCACGTTGCACGCAATCAATCCAGCCCACCGCAAGCAGGCCACGTGGTGGCTCGTCGCGCTCGTGGGCTTCACCCTCGCCCTGGCGCTCGCCGTCCCGGCGGTAAGCCACGCCGAAGAATCGAACCCGAACAACTACTCCTGCCTCGGCGGCATCGCCCCCGGGAAGCCCGAAGTGGGCAGCGAAGAACAGCAGGTGGCATATGTCTTCTACTGCAACGGCCCGATCACCGGCTACCAGCTGCAGGCGCAGATCCCGCTCACCGGCGTCCAGAGCCCGCCGCTCGTGACGGCCGGCGCCAGCGTGCTGGGCGCCGCGACGGGCAAGCCGCTGAGCGACACGTTCTCCTGCTCGGGGGAAATCCCCGGCTACGCCGAGAACTGCGTCGGCGCGGCCAAGCAGGGCTACGAGACGATCACCGGCCAGTTCGCGATCGGCACCAAGATCTGCGCCGAGCCGCGCGTCGACCCGCTGCTGACGGTCACCTACGCGTACCTCGAAAAAGGCGTCGTCACGCAGGCGATCTCCGGCCCGTTCGACCTCGGCCGTCCGAACGGCTGCCCGCCCAGCGCCCTCTCCGGCGGCACGCGGCTGAACCCCAAGCCGGTCACGGTCGCTGTCAAGAAAAGCAAGAAGGGCGGCAAGCAGGGCAAGAAGAAGGCAGGCAAGAAGGGGAGCAAGAAAAAGTCATAGGCGGCGCGGGCTCACCCGCACAGGCCTAGCCTGTGGGAAGTGACATTCCCCGATAGAGCCTCCTTGATCCTGGATAGGAGCCGGCGTCGCGGCCGGCTCCTATCCCTGCTTCTGACCCTCGGATTGCTCGCCGGCTGCGGGTCGGCAACCGCCACGCACAGCGCGGCGAGCGCGGCCCTTTCCGCGAGCGCCGCCTCCTCGGGCTCGCCCGCGAGCTCGACCGACACGTCCACCGCACCGCCCGTGCCCGCAAGCTGCGCCAGCACGGTCGCGAGCACGCTCGGCACGGTCGCCGCGCGCGTCTACCACGAGGCCGCCACCGGCGGCGACGTCGAGGAGGCGGTGCACCGCGTGCAGAGCTCGGCCGCCCTGACCGCGGCGATCAACAGCGGCGACGCCGGTGGCGCCCGCACCGCACTGCAGGGGCTGCTGGCCGGCCAGATCGTCCGCGTCGAGGTTCTGCGCGATGGTCATCTGTTCGCGCAGGCGGGCTCGGGCGCGGCGATTGCGCCCGTCCACGGTCTCCTCCCGGGCACCTCCGCGACCTTCATCCTCTCAACCCAGCCCGTTCACGCCTACCTGCAGGTCGTCCACCAGGTCACCGGCGCACAGGTGCTGCTGAGGGCCGGCGGCCGCCCGCTCGCCGGCACGATCGGCGGCTCGCTCCCCGTGAGCGCCCCCGGCACAGGAGCGCTCACACTCGCCGGACAGAGCTACCAAACGCTCACGCTCCCGGGCGCCGTCTACCCCTCCGGCCA
The DNA here is from genome assembly GCA_963813745.1 of uncultured Solirubrobacterales bacterium. Taxonomy (GTDB): domain Bacteria; phylum Actinomycetota; class Thermoleophilia; order Solirubrobacterales; family Solirubrobacteraceae; genus Palsa-744. The sequence goes on along the minus strand of CAWEZW010000007.1, from coordinate 70,271 downwards.
GCTGCAGATCGTGCTGCTCGTCCCTTCGGTGACGATCTCCTGCTCGGGCTCATTGGCCCAGGCGCGCGTGGAAACGCTCGGCCACGTCGGCGAACGCATCTACCAGGAGGAGCTCCACAGCCCGGACGTGACCGCGACACTGCACTCGATGGAAAGCTCGACCGTCTTTCAGCGCGCCGTCGCCGCCGGCAGCGTCGCCGCGACCCGCGCGGCGATCATCGACTTCTTTGCCGCCCACATCCACGTCGTGCGCGTGCGCGTCACGATCGAGGAATCGAAGATCGGCCAACGGCTGCTGATCGACGAAGGAGGCCCGTTCGTGCTCGCCCCGGTCTACGGCACCCTGCGCAGCGGCGGCCGCGTAGTCGGCCATTTCGAGATGGCGATCCAGGACGACGCCGGCTATCTCAAGCTCGCCCACCTGTTCACCGGCGCGGAAGTCCTGATGCGCACAGGCTCGCGTCAGGTGATGGGCACGCTCTCTCCCGGCCCGGCGACGGTCCCCGATCGGGGCGAAGTGACCTACCGCGGGCGTAGCTACCAGGCGTACTCCTTCGTTGGCGAAGCGTTCCCAGCAGGCCCCCTTCGGATCTCCCTGCTCCTGCCTGTTTAGACCCTATGGCGTGGGTCGCCCGTTGGGTTGACCGCCGGGGCTGGCCGGACACTCCTCGCGGGGGTTTGTCTGGCCGGAGAACCGCTCCGGCTGACCCCAATTTCAATGAGGAGGTCCGGCCATGACCGGAATGGTGACTTATGTGGGTTTGGATGTCCATGCCCGTTCGACGCATGCTGCGGCGATTGACGTTTCGACGGGTGAGCTGTTGCGTGCGCGGTTCGGGCCGGGCGTTGAGGAGCCGGTCGCGTGGCTTGCGGGTCTGCCTGGTCCGGTGCGTGCTTGCTATGAGGCGGGGCCGACCGGGTTTGGGCTCTATCGCGCCGCGAGCGCTGCCGGGGTGAGCGTGGAGGTGATCGCGCCGGGCAAGACACCCCGGGGCCCGTCGGACCGGGTGAAGACTGACCGCAAGGACGCGGAGCTGCTCGCCAGGTTGCTGCTGGCCGGCTCGTTGACGAGTGTTGTGGTCCCACCGGTCGAGGTTGAGGCTGCCCGTGAGTTGATGCGTGCCCATGATGCGTGCCGGCGTGATCTGATGACGGCTCGTCACCGGGTCTCGAAGATGCTGTTGCGTCACGGCCGGGTATATCCCGAGCCCTCGACGTGGACTGTCGCTCATCGGCGCTGGCTTTCGGCTCAACAGTTCCATGAGACCGCCTCAGAGCTGGTGTTCGCTGATCTGCTCGCGTCCGTCGACGGGCTGAGCGCGCGCAAGGCGGCGATCGCGGAGCGGCTCTCGCGTCTGGCAGAAGACGAGCGTGGTGGCCGACGGTCGCGAGGCTCCGCTGCTTCCGGGGTGTTGACACACTGACCGCGTTCGCATTGCATCTCGAGCTCGGCGGTGACTGGCAGCGCTTTCAGCGAGCGAACGCATTGAGCGCGTGGCTCGGGCTGATCCCGTCCCTTCACCAGTCCGGCGAGACATCGCACCAGGGGTCGATCACGAAGACGGGCTCAGCGCTTCGCTCGCCGGCTGCTGGTCGAGTCGGCCTGGCACTACGGACGCCAACCACGGATCGGGGCGACCCTCCGCAACCGCCAGCAGGGCCAGCCCGAGCATGTCCTGCAGATCGCCAACCGCGCACAACAACGGTTGCACCGTGTCTATCACCGGATGCGCGGCCGCGGCAAGGCACACAACGTGATCGTCGTCGCGTGCGCACGCGAGCTGTCTTGCTTCCTCTGGGCAGCAGCGACCGCCGACTGACCCCCGCCGACAGCCCTACCGGTCGGGAGAGCGGGCGCCGGGCCATCAGCGGCCAGCACGCGCGATTGCTCTATGGGCAGCACCCTCGACACGAGTGCCACGCCCGTTCTTAGACAGCGCACGCTGGCAGCACGAAACCGGGCCCTGGGGTACCCAACCCCCGCATCATCAGACTCACAACGCCGACACCGAGCCCGACGCCCCGCTCTCCCGACCACCCCCCCAAACGCCCGCCCAACGGACGCGATCAACCCTGCCCACTTGACAAACACCACGACATATCAGAGGAGGCTCGAGGTCATCCGTTCGACCTCGGCGATTGAGGTGAGCCCTTCACGTACCTTCACCAGACCGTCGTCGCGCAGGCGCTGCATCCCATCGTTGACGGCGACCGCGACCATCTCGTCGACCGAGGCGCGCTCGAGGATCAGCCCGCGGATGCGCTCGCTGACGGACATCACCTCATATACACCCACCCGGCCACGATAGCCCGAACCACCGCAGCGCGAGCATCCCACCGGCTCATATGGCTCGGCGCCGGCCAGGCCGTGCTCGACGAGCACAGCCTCTGAGACCTTCAGCGGGCGCTTGCAGTGCTTGCACAGCAGGCGCAGCAGGCGCTGGGCGACGATGCAGTCGATCGCCGAGGACACGAGGAACGGCTCGATCCCCATATCGATCAGCCGGCCGAGCGCGCTCGGCGCGTCGCGCGTGTGCAGGGTCGAGAGCACGAGGTGGCCGGTGAGTGCCGCCTCGACGGCGATGTGCGCAGTCTCGCGGTCGCGGATCTCCCCGACCATGATCACGTCGGGGTCGGCGCGCAGCATCGAGCGCAGGCCGACGTCGAACGTGACCCCCGCCTTCGGCGCGATCTGCATCTGCTTGACACCCTGCATGCGCTGCTCCACGGGATCCTCAATCGTGAGGATGCTCCGTTCTCCGTCGTTGAGGACGTTCAGCGCCGCATACAGCGTCGTCGACTTGCCCGAGCCGGTCGGCCCGGTCACGAGCACAGCGCCGTTCGGCTTGTTGATCGCATGAGTGAACCGGTCCAGCTCGTCCTTTCCCATCCCCAGCGCCTCGAGCCCCTCAACCCTCACCCCTCCGTCGAGGATCCGCATCACGACGCCCTCGCCGTAGACGAGTGGCAGCGTCACGACGCGGATGTCCACGCGCCGCCCGTCGACCGTCAGCGCGAAGCGGCCGTCCTGCGGCACGCGCTTCTCGGAGATGTCCAGGTCCCCCATGATCTTGATTCGCGACACGACGCTCATCGCCATCCTGCGTTTGACCGTGGCGGCCGGGGCGAGCACACCGTCCACGCGGAACAGCACGCGCGTATCACCCTCTTCGGGGTTGATGTGGATGTCCGAGGCGCCCTGCTGGACCGCCTGGGCGACGATCGAATGCACCAGCTTGATCACTGGGGCGTCGCGGTCGGCCTCCTCGGCCAGCGTGTCGGGTTCGGCCTCGGCCTCGGACTCCTCATCGACGATGTCCTCGATCGAATCGTCCATCTGGGCGAGCCGCGTCAGCAGTAGATTCAGGTCCTCCACCGACGCCGCCGCGACCTTCACGCGCCGGCCGGTCATCATCGCGACGTCGTCGATCGTCAACACATTGGTCGGATCCGCCATCGCCAGCAGCAGCGTCCCGTCGTCGGTGTACCCGACGGGCACCGCCTGATAGCGCTTGGCGGTGTCCGAGCGGATCAGGTTGACGGCGCCCATGTCGAGGTCGTAGACCGACAGATCGATGTAGTCCAGGCCAAAGCGCTCGGCCACGGCCCGAGCGAGCTGGTCGTGACGGAGGACACCCATCTCGACCAGCACCTGGCCGGTCGGCCTGCCCTCCGCGCGGGCAGCCGCCACCGCGTGCTCGACCGTCTCACGGTCGGCGTAGCCGAGGTCGACGATCACCTCGCCGATCATCCGTGACGAGCGTCCCGAGCGAAGCGGTGGGTAGAGGCCGTCGTCGGGGGGCCCGATCGCGCTCTCCTGGAGGATTTCCGGAGGAGATATGGCTGTGGGCGTGACGGTATCGCGCATCGCCGTTTTTATCGGCATCCGCGGGGCGCCGCTTGATCGGTTAACGGAGCTTTTCCCCGGTTTCTACAGGCTTTTGCGGCCATGCAGGCCTTTTTCCGAGGAAACCGGCCCTTTCTTCCAGCCCCCTCGGGTTTTCATGCGCAGCCTTTGGCGACTCTCCCGCCCCCGACGGGCTAGGAGCCCATTCCCTGCTCGAAAGCGCCCTTCACTTGAGCATCGAGCATATTCAGCCGATAGAGCGCGAGCGCCTCGCCGGAGGCGAAACGCTGCCCCGCGCCCGCGTCGGCGCCGTGGTGGAGCATCACGCAGTGCTCGAGCGCAAGTCGCCGCTCGCCGTCGAGCGTGGGCGGGGCGTGGCTACAGATCAGACGCAGCCCCAGCTCGACGTGACCCAGCAGCTGACCCTCGCGGCTGCGCTCGATCTCCGCGCCGTAGGTGAACTCGCGGGTCTTGCCCAGGTCGTGGACGATCGCCGCGCTCAGCAGCAGATCGCGATCCAGGCGCGGATGCAGCGCGCAGAGCTCGAGCACCATCGTGGCAACCGCGACGGTGTGCTCGAGCAGTCCGCCGAGATAGGCGTGATGAGACCCGGAGCGGCCGGCGCCGGCGCCGCGTGGCTTGGAGTCCGAGCCGAGCGCCACCGGCGGCGAGCAGGGCGCGCGGCGGATCTCCGCGCGCAGCTCCCGATCGCCGAGCAGGCGCGCGAGCAGCCCCTTCAAGCCGGGTTCGTAGACCTCGCGCGCGAGGTGCTCGAGGAACCCTTCGAGCTCGTCGAGGTCGCGGTAGGCCGTCGGGAGGAAGCGGGCGGGGTCGGCATCAATCCCATCCGCGCGCGCGATCGTCCCGAGCGCGATCTGCAGCTCGTCACGAAAGCGCTCCACACGCCCGTGCACCCGCACCAGCTCGCCCTGCTCAAAGCGCCCGGCGAGTACGTCGGCGTCACGAAACGCGCGCGCGCGAATCGTTCCCGTGCTATCGCGCAGCTCGATCGTCAGGTAGGGCGTGCCGGCCCGAGAGATCTGACGTTCCTTGCGGACGCACGCGAAGACGCCATCCACCTCCTGCTCGAAACGGAGGGTCGCGATCTGCCCCTCGTCGATCTGTGTCGTGTTGCCGAGGGGGCCCATCCGCCCATGATGTACGGTGGTTCGGATGCAGCCCTTCATCTGGGACCGCCGTCCGGATGGCCTCAGGGCCCCAGCGATGGTATGCGCGTTTCAGGGCTGGAACGACGCCGGCGACGCCGCCTCCAGCGCGGTCTCCTTCCTGGCCGGCTCGTTGAACGCCAGTCGCTTCGCGCAGATCGACTCCGAGGAGTTCTACGACTTTCAGGCAAACCGTCCCAGCATCCAGCTGACCGACGGGAGGGACACCGTCGCTGGAAGCGGTGGTCGGGAGATCGTGTGGCCGACGGTCGAGGTCTTCGAGGCGCGCGCGCCCAGAGCGCCGCGCGACCTCGTGCTCGTTCAAGGCGTTGAGCCTTCGATGCGATGGCGCGCCTTCAGCGCGCACCTAGTCGAGCTCGCTGAAGCTTTGGGCGTGCAGGTGGTCGTCACGCTGGGAGCGCTGCTCGCCGACGTGCCCCACACTCGCCCGGTGAACATGACCGGGTTCGCGTCCGATCCGTCGCTGATGGAGAGCCTGGGACTGGTGCCATCGAGTTATGAGGGACCGACCGGGATCGTGGGAGTCCTGCACAGTGCCTGTCTGGATGCGGGACTGCCGTCGGCAAGCATATGGGCGGGCGTTCCGCACTACGTCGCCGCCGCTACCAATCCCAAGGCGGCGCTTGCTTTGCTGCGCAGGACGGAAAGCCTGATCGGCGTCTCCGTCGACGTCTCTGAGCTGGAGGTCTCGGCCGCCGACTACGAGCGCCAGGTCGGCCTCGCCGTGCAGAGCGACCCCGACATCCAGGCGTTCGTCGAACGCTTGGAGCAGGCCGCGGAGAGCGAAGAGTCAGAGCTCTCCCCCGAGAACGTTCCCTCGGGGGACATGCTCGCGCGTGAATTCCAGCGTTTTTTGCGCCAGCGCGGGCCCGACGAGAAGTAGAGCAGGCGGACGGTGACTACTTCTCGGCGGCGGGACAGACGATGCGGTAGTCACAAATCGAGCAGGCCGCGTGAGACGGGGTGGGCTCGAAGCGCTGGCCGAGGATGCCCTCGCCGGCGGCGAGCACCATGTCCTTGACCGCTTCCGCATCCCCGTCGTCCCGGGGCACGGGCACCTTGAGGTCGTCGAGCACGTAGTAGTAGGCCTGCCGGGAAGCCTCCAGTCCCCAGGACTCGCGCGCGGCAAGGGCATAGAGGGACAGCTGGATGTCGTCCTGTAGCTGGGCGACGGTCTTTGGGCGGGAGGTCTTGTAGTCGATCAGCTCGTACTCGTCGCCCGTACCGCCCGCGAGACGGTCGACACGGTCGACGCGGCCGCGTAGGTGGTGGGGTCCGAGCCGGAAGGCGAACGGGCGCTCGAACCACACCGGCTCGGAGTCCTGGCCGTGCAACCGCTCGTGATAGAGGGTCAGCGCGGCGAGCGCCTTTGCGCGCAGCTCGAGCTCGTGCTCGCTGCAGCCGAAGCCGCTTCTGCGCCAGCTTGCGTCGAGCAGCTTCAACAGCTGCGAAAGCGTCTCTCCGGAGGTGGAGTGATAGCGCTCGAGCACCTGATGCACGACGATCCCAAACCGCTGGTTCTGCGTCTGCTCGGTCGGGATACGGAGGACTCGAGCGAACTTGTACCGCAGTGGACAGCCACGGTAGGTCTCGACATCCGAGGCCGACAGCGCCAGGCCGATCCCCTTGCGCGGCAGAAAGGGCCCCAGCGAGGAGGCTTCGCGCGGAGCGATCGCGCGCGCTCGGGCACGGTCCTCGTGATCTCGTCCGCGATCGTGTCCGCCGATCTCCGAGCGGTCGGCCAGCAGCGTCTCGTCGAGCGTCGAGGTCTGGAAGATCTCACGCTGTAGCGGCGTCGTAGCGGCAAGCAGGCGCGCGTTGATGTCCGCAAGCGCCTCCTTCACGTCCTGCCCCTCCGGGCGCTGCACCAGGGCGGCGAGCTTCAGCAGCTCCAGATAGCGAACCATCCCGTGGGAGATGTCCAGATCCGTGTCCAGCCGCAGCTCGCCGAGCCGGCCGCCGATCCGGGCGACGCTGGCGAGCACCTCCTCGCGCATCATGCGCAGGGTCTTGAGCAGCGCCTCGTCCCGCGGACGCCTGTCGTCCTTCGATCGACCCTCGTCCTGATCTTGTCCCTCGGCGCCGAGGACCACACGCGCGAGCAGATCCGGACGGCCGGCGTCCAGCGCCTCGGACGCCGCGCGGCGCAGCTCGAGAAACCGCTGGATACGCTCACGCGCGTCGGGCGGGACCTGGGGCGACTCGATCGCCGCCGTGAGCGCCGCGACCATGTCCAGCTTGCGTCGCCGCGCCAGCGCGATCACGCGCGCCAGATCGACCTGACGCAGCTCGATCGGCGGACGCGCGAGCGCGCGCACGACCGCGGCCGCGTCGTGCGGATCGGCCAGCAGGCGCATCCAGGCCAGCACATCGCGCACCTCGGACCGCTCGCGGAAGGCCGCCGCTCCGCGTTCCTCGCCCAGCGAGTCGCCCGGTGCTGTTGCGGGAGCGGCATCCCCCCGACGCTTCGCGGGAGCGGCCCCGCCCGCGGGCGTGGTGGGAACGATCTTTGAGGCAGGCGGCACAGATGAAGGATACGAGTCTCCCCCGGGCGAGGGCATGGGAGGCCCTACGCTCTGACGATGAGCTCAGACGCGATCGATTGGGGCGCCGCACAGCGGATCGGAGAGATGATCGCGGGCGCGCCGCCGCGGGGAGGAGTACAGGCCTCTTCGATCGAGCCGCTCGCCCACGACTTCGCCAAGCGCGTGAGCGACTACACGGGCCTGGAGCTGCCCGCGGAGCTGCCGCCCCTGGAGGTGGTCGACCGGCCGGCGTGGATCGCAGCGAATCTGAAGACGATGAAACCCCTGCTGGACCCGCTGACCGCGCGCATGGGTGCCGGCGACGGCGGCGGTGGGATCACTGGCATCGTCTCCGGCCCGCTGCGCACGGCGTCGGGCTTTCTGCTCGGCGCGCAGGTCGGGGCACTGACGGGCGTGCTCTCTCAGCGAGTGCTCGGTCAGTACGATCTCGCGCTGGGCGATCTTCGCTCGGCGACGCCGATGTGAAGCCACGCCTGCTGCTGCTCGCGCCGAACCTGGCGCAGGCCGCGCGCAACCTGGGGGTCGATCGCGACGAGCTCGTCCTGTGGGTGAGCATCCACGAGATCACCCACGCCGTCCAGTTCGGCGGCGCGCCGTGGCTGCGCGAGCATCTGGGGGGCATGCTGAGGGAGCTGATCGACGGCCTGCAGGTGAAGCTCGACGGGCGTTCCACGCTCGGCGGCCTCGGGGGCGGCAATGGCCAGGACGGGTGGCGCGGGTGGCTGCCAAAACCTGGCGCGGGAGGTGGGCGGGGCTTTGACTCAAGCGCTGTGCGCTCGCTGCTCGAGCGCGCCCGTCGCGGCGAACTGCTGCGCCTGACGCTCGGCGATGAGCGCTGGCAGCTGGTCGAGCGGATGCAGGCGACGATGTCGCTGATCGAGGGGCACGCCGAGCACACGATGGACGCGGTCGGCGCCGAGTTGCTGCCGTCGCTGCCACGGCTGCGCGCCGCGCTGAACCGCCGCCGCGAGACGCGCGGGCTGCCGTGGCGCGTGCTGGAGCGGTTGCTTGGGTTGGAGCTGAAGATGAAGCAGTACGAGGTCGGCAAGCGCTTCTGCGACGCGGTCGTCCACGCCGAGGGCCCGCGGGCCCTGGCCCGCGCGTGGGAGGGGCCGGAGATGCTGCCGAGCACGGCTGAGCTAGAGGCGCCGGCGCTCTGGCTCGCCCGAACACATGTTCCTCCTGTTACAAGCTAGTTCTGCTTAATATGCCTCTGTTCACGAGGTCTTTACGGATCGTGAAGATGACGCTGTAACAATCTGTCCCAAGCGGGTTACAAACGTGTGTTCGATGCTACGCTGAAGCTCGAGCTGAGAGCGAACAGAAGCGAACAAACGTCATCCGGGTCCTCGCCACGAGGACAGAACCGACACAGGAGACCCGCTCCAGATGGCCACCGCCACACCACTTCCCCCCGCAGCGCCAAAGCCGCCAAACCGGCCGCCAAAAAAGCCTCCGCCGCCCGCAAAGCTCCGACCACTCGTAGCGGCAGCGCTTCCAGCCAGAGCACCCAAGCGAAGACCACCAAGGCAAAGGTCGCGCGTACGCGTTCCATCCACCAGACCCAGTCGGCCGTGCGTCAGACCGAAATCGCGACGCGTAACACCGTCGACGTGTTCGGCGACTACACCGAGCGCGCCGTCCTGATCCCCGTCGGCGCCGCGCTGATCGCCCGCGACCGGGTGGTCTCGACCGTCAGCGACACGATCTCCAGCTACGGCTCGACCACCAAGGCTCAGGCCCAGCTGCGCCGCTTCGAGCGCCGCGGCAGCACAGCCCGCAACCGGCTCGAGCGCGAGGTCCGCAAAGCCCGCGTCCGCGTCGAGCGCGAACTGCGCCAGCGCCGCCGCGAGCTCGAGAAGACCGTCAGCACGCTCGAGGAGCGTCGCGACGCGGTCGCGAAGAACGTGACCGAGCTGCCGAACCGCGTTCAGGAGCGCATCCTCAGCATCGTCTGAACGCAGCCTTCCCCCGCCCTGGCTCGGAGAGGCCGGGGCACCGCCCATGCTCAAGGCCGGGCACGGGAAAGTCTGCCGGCCTCATATCCCGCCGGCAGTAGTAGCAACCTCTCCTCCCTCGACCCGCGGGCGGCCCCCACCGCCCGCGGAGTCATTTAATCGGCCGAGCCGAGGAAGGTTTGCCACAATGGGCCACGTGAGCACCGAGACGGAGATCCGCAAGGCCCTCGAGGTCGTGATCGACCCCGAGCTGCACCGCTCGATCGTCGAGCTCGACATGGTGCGCTCGATCGAGATCGGCGACAACGGCGTGGTCGACGTGACCGTCTCGCTGACGACGCCGGGCTGCCCGATCAAGGGCCACTTCCAGACGGCCGTCGCCGAGGCCGTCGGCGGCGCTCGAGGGCGTGACGCACGTGAACGTGTACTTCGACGTGCTGAACGACACCCAGAAGGCCGCGCTGCAGCAGAAGCTCGGCGCGCGGCAGCCTGCCGCGACGGCGCGCTCGCGCAGGTCGCGAACGTGCTCTGCATCGGCTCGGGCAAGGGCGGCGTCGGCAAGTCGACGCTGACCGCGAACCTCGCGGCGGCGCTCGCCGGCGAGGGCAAGCGCGTGGGCGTGCTGGACGCCGACGTGTGGGGCTACTCGATCCCGCGCATGTACGGGCTCGGCTCAACGCGGCCGCCGGTTTCGGCGGAGCGCAAAATCCTCCCGCTGGACGCGCACGGCGTGAAGGTGATGTCGATCGGCTTCTTCCTGGAGGAGGACGCCGCCGTGGTGTGGCGCGGGCCGATGCTGCACAAGGCGCTGACCCAGTTCCTGCAGGATGTCGACTGGGGCGCGCTGGACTTCCTGCTGATCGACCTGCCTCCGGGCACGGGCGACGTATCGATGACGCTCGCGCAGCTGCTGCCGCAGGCGAAGTTCGTGATCGTCACGACACCGCAGGCGACCGCGCAGAAGGTCGCGCGCCGCTCCGCCGAGATGGCGCACAAGGTCTCCCTGGAGATCGGCGGGGTGATCGAGAACATGTCGGGCTTCACGACGCCGAGCGGCGAGCGCTTTGCGATCTTCGGCGAGGGCGGCGGCAAGGAGCTCGCGGACGAGCTCGACGTGCCGCTGCTGGGCAAGGTGCCGCTGACGATGCCGCTGCGCGAGCACGCCGACAGCGGCATCCCGCTCGTGATCGAGGACCCGGACGACCCGGCATCGCAGGCGATCCACCAGGCCGCGCGCGGGCTGATCGCGATGGGCGCCCGCCTGCGCTGCCGGTGCTGCCCCTGGTGCAGGTCGCCGCCGCGGCGCCCGCCGCGCCCGAGGCGCCCGCGAGCAGCCGAAAACCGGCGGGCATGTCGCTGCCGATGGCTTGAGTCGGCGACCGCGGGGCTCCTGTCAGAGACATCCTGCGTCGATCGCTTGACAAGCGCAACCGCACTTGAGAGGATCGTCTGCTCATGTCCGCATACCAGGACACAGGAGGGGGAGAGGGAGCATAGCACTGCAGTGCAGGTCGACGCCGAGCCGAGAGACGGCGTCGTCGAAATCGACGAACGCCGCGCGAAGATGGAGCGGCTGCGGGCGGAAGGGATCGACCCCTATCCGCCCGTCAGCCTGTGGGCCACGCGCACGCGGATCGCCGACGTGCTCGCCGCGCACGATCCGGCCGAGCTCGAGCAGGGCGGGCATCCAGAGCTGCGCTACCAGGTCGCCGGCCGGCTGATCTCCCGCCGCGGGCACGGCAAGACGTCGTTCCTCGACCTGCGCGACCTGTCCGGCTCGATCCAGATCGTCGTGCGCCTGGACGCCTCGGGCAGGAGACCTACGACCGCATCCTGAACCTCGACATCGGCGACATCGTGGCGTCGAGGGCTGCGTCTACGAGACCAAGCGCGGGCAGCTGGCGCTGGCGGTCGGCGAGTGCACGCTGCTCACCAAGACGCTGCGCCCGCCGCCGGACAAGCACCACGGCCTCGGCGACACCGGCACCCGCTACCGCTACCGCGAGCTCGACCTGCTCGCCAACGAGGACACGCGCGAGCTGTTCATCACGCGCAACAAGATCGTCCTCGCGATCCGCAAATGGCTCGCCGAGCGCAACTTCGTCGAGATCGAAACGCCCGCGCTGCAGTCGCTCGCCGGCGGCGCCGGATCGCGGCCGTTCACGACCCACCACAACGCGCTCGACCGCGACCTGTACCTGCGGATCTCCGTCGAGCTGTTCCTCAACCGCTGCATCGTCGGCGGCATGGAGAACGTGTACGACATGGGCAAGGTGTTCCGCAACGAGGGCATCTCCCCGAAGCACAGCCCGGAGTTCACGATCATCGAGTTCATGTGCGCCTACTCCGACTACAACGACGTCGCGACCGTCACCGAAGAGATGTTCCGCGACGTCGCCCAGGCGGCGCTCGGACGGACCATGATCAAACGGAACGGCGAGGAGATCGACCTCGCCAAGCCGTGGCGGCGGGTGACGATGCGCGAGCTGATCCTCGAGCGCTTCGGCGCTCGACTTCATGGAGTCCACGCGCGAGCAGCTCGCGGAGGTGCTCGACGAGCCGCTCGACCCCGACGCGACCTGGGCCGAGGTCGTCGCCGACATCTACTCGGAGAAAATCGAGTCGACGATCAACCAGCCGACGCACGTGTTCGACTTCCCGCTCGAGCCGTTCCCGATCACCAAGCGCCACGCCGATGCACCCCGAGCTGGGCGAGCACTTCGACGCGGTGATCGGCGGCATCGAGCTCGTCAGCGGCGACACCGAGCTGAACGACCCGGTCGACCAGTGGCAGCGCTTCGTCGACCAGCGCAAGCGGCGCGATGATCGACGACGCCGACGTGCCGCACCCCAACGACGAGGAGTACGCGCGCGCGATCGAGTACGGCTACTCACCGACGGCCGGCGGCGGCATGGGCGTCGACCGCCTCGTGATGATCCTCACCGAACGCGACACGCTGCGCGAGGTGATCCCCTTCCCGATCGTCAAGGAGCTGAGGTGAGCTTTCCGAAGCTCGACCTCGACCCCGGCGTGATCGCCTCCTGCAGGGAGGCGGCAGCAGCAGATCGCGAGAGCGGTCGGCGAGGAGATCGCCGGCAAGACGACCGTCTCGGTCGAGCGCACGGTCGCGCGGCTGCTGGGCGTGGACGGCGTGAACGAGCTCGACGCGCCGCTGCCGAACGTGCTCGTCGACCACGTCGCCGACCGCGGCGAGCTCGGCAAGGGCATCGGCTACTGGCTCGGCAACGCGCTGCTCGACGACGGCGCCGCTCGCCGCAGCAGATCGCCGAGGCCGTGGACTCGCGGGCGACTCGACCTGTGCGCGCTGCCGCGGCGCGCAGGACGATGCGATCAGGGCGCGGATCACGCAGGAGTGCGAGGGTCCGGCTGGCAGAGATCCGCGCGCGGACGCAGGAGCGCCACGAGCTGCGCGAGCGCCTCGGCGAGAGCCCGCCGCCGCTGCGCTACGTGCTGACCGCGACGGGAACGTTTACGAGGACGTCGTCCACGGCCTCGCTGTCGCGGAAGCCGGCGGGGACATCGTCGCGGTGATCAGATCGACCGCGCAGAGCCTGCTCGACTACGTGCCCTACGGCCCGACGCACCGAGGGCTACGGCGGCACGTTCGCGACGCAGGCGAACTTCAAGATCATGCGCGAGGCGCTCGACGAGTGGTCGCGGAGCACGGCCGCTACGTGCGCCTGTCGAGCTTCTGCTCGGGGCTGTGCATGCCCGAGATCGCGGCGATGGGCGCGATCGAGGGCTTCGACAACATGGTCAACGACGCGCTCTACGGGATCCTCTACCGCGACATCAACCCGATCCGCGGCCTGATCGACCAGCGCGTCTCGCGGATGGTGAACGGCTACTTCGGCGTCGTCGATCAACACCGGCGAGGACAACTACCTGCGCACCGCCGACGCGATCGAGGCGGCGCCGAGCGTGACGGCCTCGCAGTTCATCAACCGCCAGCTCGCGCTCGACTCGGGCGTGCCCGACGAGCAGATAGCGCTCGGCGACGCCTTCGAGATCGACCCGCCGGTACTCAACGGCCTGCTGCTGGAGTGGGCGCAGGCGCAGCTGACGCGGGAGCTGTTCCCGGACTGCCCGGTCAAGTACATGCCCCCGACGCGGCACATGGACGGCAACCTGTACCGCACGCACGCGACCGACTCGCTGTTCAACCTCGTCACGATCGCCACCGGCCAGGGCATCCAGACGATCGGCGTGCCGACCGAGGGGATCTTCACGCCGCACGTGCACGACCGCGTGATCGGCCTGGAAAACGTCAACTACGTGTTCGACACCGCACGCGACCTGGGCGAGGAGATCGAGTTCAAGCCGGGGGGCATCATCCAGACGCGCGCGCAGCGAGGTCCTGCAGGGAGCGCACGAGCTGCTGGAGCGGATCGCCGCGGGCGGACTGTTCGCGGCGCTCGGCGAGGGCGTGTTCGGCGATGTTCCCCGCCAGGTATCGAGAGGGCCGCGGGATCGAGGGGATCGTCGCGACCGAGGAGGGCTACTTCAACCCGGCGAGCGAGCTGATGCGGGGAGCGCCGAGCCGTGTCTGAACATGCAGCCCAGCACTCCGGGAGCCCCAGCGCCGGGAGGTCGACCTCGAGCGCGTGAAGCCGTACGCCGACCATCTCGGCGACGGGATCGTGCAGTTCAGCTTCACGCTGCCCGTGCCGTATGGCCTCGCCGCGCGCAAGGCCGCGCAGGAGCTGGCGCGGAAGATGGGCTTCGAGCACCCGGAGGTCGTCCACTACCAGGGCCTGACCGAGGGGTACACGTACTTCGTGATGTTCGGCGAGTGCACGCAGACGGTCGACTACGCGACGCTTGAGCGACGAGGGCTTCGAGATCGAGTACATGAGCGAGGACGAGATCGAAGCGTTCGCGCAGCGAGCACATCGGACGCCCGATCGTGATCGTCGGCGCGGCCACCGGCACCGACACGCACAGCGTGGGGATCGACGCGATGCTCAACCTGAAGGGCTTCCACGGGCACCACGGCCTGGAGGGGTACAGGGCATTCGAGACGCACAACCTCGGCAGCCAGGTGTCCAACAGCGTGCTCGTTGCGCGCGCGATCGAGCTGGACGCCGACGCGATCCTCGTCTCGCAGACCGTCACCCAGCAGAACCTGCACATCACCAACCTGACCGAGCTCGTCGAGATCGTCGAAGCGGAGGGCAGCGCGCGGCAGATGATCCTCACCTGCGGCGGTCCACGCGTGTCGAACGAGCTCGCGAAGGAGCTCGGCTACGACGCGGGCTTCTCGAAGGGCACCTACCCGTACCACGTGGCGAGCTTCATCGTGCGCGAGCTGGCCGCGCGCACGGCGGCGGCGTAGTGCCACCGCGATCGATCGCTCCGACGCTGTGGGAGCTGATCGCCCCGACGCAGAGGCTGGCATTGGTCGGGCTCGCGAAGAACACCGGCAAGACGGAGACGCTGGCGGCAATCCTGCGAGAGCTGGCGGAGCGGGACACGCCAGTCGGAGTGACCTCGATCGGGAGGGACGGCGAGGCGCACGACGTGATCGACGCGCGAATCGAGAAGCCACGGATCGTCCTCGAGCGCGGGGAGCCTCGTGGCGAGCACCGACGCGCTCGTGCGGGCAAGCGGCCTCACGCACGAGCGGTTGGCGCGGACGGGCATGAGGACCCCACTCGGGGAGGTCGTGATCGCGAGGCTCGCAGAGCGGGGCGCCGTCGAAGTCGCCGGCCCGAGCACTGCCGAGGATCTGCGCGAGGTGAGCGACGCAATGCTCTCCTACGGCGCCGAGAAAGTGCTGATCGACGGCTCGATCGATCGCCGCGCGGCCTCCTCGCCGGCGGTCGCGGACGGCCTCGTGATGGCCACGGGCGCGGTCCTGAGCGAGGAGATCGAGAGGGTCGTCGCGGCCACGAAGGATGCCGTCGAGCTGGTCAGGCTGCCGGCGGCAGAAAGCCCGCGTGTGGACGTGTCAACCGGCGGCGCAAGCGAGGAGATCCTCCTCACGCTGGAGCGCGGACTCGTGCTGAACGCCGAGCCGGCGGAGATCGCCGCGCTGCTACGCGAGCATCCACATGCGAGCATCTTCCGCGTCGACGGCGCACTGAGCGAGCGCTTCCTCGAAGGCCTGCTCGCCGCCCGCAATGATCTGAGCCCGCCCACCCGACGCGAGCTGAGAATCGTCGTGGGCGATCCGACGAAGGTCTTCCTGACGCGACGCGGCCCAGGCTGGTACCGGCGTCAGGGCCTTGCAATTGAGGTTTCGCAGATGATTCGGTTGCAGGCGATCACGGTCAACCCGGTGGCGCCCGCAATCGCATCACTTCGACTCAAAGCGAGCTGCGTGAGTTGATCGAAGCGGCTATCGCGGACGTGCCCGTGATCGATGTGCTCGATCCGGATTACTTGGCGTTGGCGAAGTAGTCGGCGTTGATCTGCGTGAACTTCTGCCACTCGTCCGGAAGCTGGTCCTCCGCGAAGCACGCATCGACCGGGCAGGCCTCGACGCAGGCGTCGCAGTCGATGCACTCCTCGGGGTCGATGTAGAGCATCTCGGCAGCGTCATAGCCGGGCTCGTCGGGCGTCGGGTGGATGCAGTCCACGGGGCATACCTCGACACAGGAGTTGTCCTTGGTGCCAATGCACGGCTCGGCGATTACGTAGGCCATTCGCTTCTTTCTTTTTGGGTCGGTTTGCGGGGGCTAGCTGTGGGAGACGCATATTGTACGAAGCATGCTGCTGCTTACCGGTGCGACTGGTCTCGTGGGCTCCGCGCTGCTGCGGCGCCTGGTGGCCGAAGGAACCCAAGTGCGCTGCCTCGTGCGCGACCCCCGGCGTCTCGGCGCCCAGCGGGTGCGCGTGCAGATCGCCCTCGGCGATCTGACCGACCCCCCTTCCTTCCGCAACGCGATGCGCGGCGTGCACACGGTCGTGCACCTCGCCGCCTCGATCCGTGACCAGCCGCGCGGCTCGATCGAGGAGCTGAACGGGATCGCCACCTGGCGGATGGTGCGGGCGGCGCAGCGAGCGGGCGTGGAGCGCTTCGTGTTCTTCTCCGTGCTCGGCGCCTGTACCCACCACCGCGCACGCTTCTTCCGCGCGAAGGCGCTCGCCGAGCAGGCGGTGGCCAAGGCCGACCTGCATAGCACCGTGTTCGCCCCTTCGATCGTGTATGCCCCGGGGGACCCCTGGCTGACCCTGCTGGAGCGGATGGCGCTGCTCCCGGTGATGCCGATCCCCGGACGGGGTCGTGCCAGCTACCAGCCGATCTGGGCTGAGGACGTGGCCGACTGTGCGATCGCCGCCCTGCACGCGCCCGGCGCCGAGCGGGACGTGACCGAGCGCTTCGAGCTGGCGGGCCCAGAGACGCTCAGCCACGACGAGATCGTGCGGCTCGTGCTGCGCTCGCAGAACCGCGGCCGTCCGCTGCTGCATGTCCCGACGCCGATCGTTTCGCGCGGGCTGCGTCTGCTGCAGGCGACGATGGGCCAGCGCGCGTTCGCGACCTGGGACGAGGCCGAGCTGATGGAGGTCCCGATGCTGTCAGGCCGGGGACAGCCGACGCCGAGGGTCTGGGGGTCACACCTCAACCGATGGGGGCCGTGCTCGGCGGATGAGCCGTCGCGGCCAGCTCTTTGCGGTGTCAGCTGTTTGGGGTTGCTCCTCGTCACTCCGGCTCGCCATTCGGCGGGTCGAATCGTGTAAAGGAAGCATCAGGTGACAGACGCCCGGCGCTCCGCCCACGGCTGTGCCTCTTCCAGCTGAGCGGCGAGCCCGAGCAGCGCCGCCTCACCCGCAGGGCGCCCGACGAGCTGCACGCCCAAAGGCAATCCGTCCTCACCTTCGAACAGCGGCAGCGAGATCCCGGGCTGGCCGGACGCGTTGAAGACTGGGGTGAACGGCGTGAACAGACCTGAGCGCGTGAACGTCGACATCGGATCGGGCACACCGGTGTCGAGCGTCCCCAATGGCAGCGGACGCTCGGCCAGCGCCGGCGTAAGCAAAGCGTCGTAAGGCTCCAGGAAGACGGTCAGCTCGCGTGCAAACGCCTGCAACTGGACTGCAGCGCCGAGCCCCTGCGTCGCGTTGAGTTTCTGGACCATCGAGTAGATCGCCCAGCTCATCGGCTCCACATCGGCCGCGGTCGGCTCGTGCCCGGCGATCATCCCCGACGCGGAGATCGCCAGCGAGATGTAGATGCAGAAGACCGCGCCGAACATCTCGCTCAGACCCTCAATCTGCCATGGCGGATCGACCTCCACCACCTCGTGCCCGAGCGAGCGCAGCAGCTTGGCGGCCTCATCGACTGCGCGCGCACAGATCGGATCGACGGCCGCGTCGGCGATCGGTGGCAACTTCGTCGCCGCGATCCGCAGCGTGCCCGTGCGGGCGGAGGAGCCATCGCCGACAGCGGTGGCGGGCGCATGCCGGGCCGCCACGGCGAACGGCTCTGACGGCGGCGGCGCCCAGGTCGCGTCGCCGGGCTCGTAGCCTGCGAGCACGTCGAGGATCGCGGCCGTGTCGGCGACGGTGCGCGTCAGTACCCCGTCGATCTCGATCGGCGAGTCCCCGAGCACGGGCGCGAGCGAGATTCGTCCTCGCGCAGGCTTGAGCCCCACCAGACCACAGCAGGCCGCGGGAATGCGGATCGAACCACCGCCATCGTTGCCGTGCGCCACAGGCACCATCCCACTGGCCACGGCAGCAGCAGCGCCGCCCGATGACCCACCGGGGGTACGTTCCAAATCCCAGGGATTGCGCGTGGGGCCGAAGATGCGGGCCTCACTGACGGGCAGGATCCCGTACTCCGGCAGCGTCGTGGAGCCGACGATCACGAACCCCGCCGCGCGTAGGCGCCGCGTGACGTTGTGGTCGTGGTCCGCGACGTACTCGGCCATCAGCGAGCAGCCGTTGGTGAGCCGCAGTCCCTCGACCGCGCGATTGTTCTTGATCGCGATCGGAACGCCGGCGAACGGCCTCTCGTCGCCGGGGCCGATCTCAGCCGCCACGGCGAGCGCGCGCTCTGCGTCGATCTGCACGAACGCGTTCAACTCGGGGTTTAGCTCCTCGATCCGCGCCAGTGAGATCTCGACGAGCTCGCGCGAAGAGACCTCCCCCGCGCGCACCATGCCCGCGAGCTCGATCGCGGGCATGAACATCAGGTCGCTGTCGGGCACTGGCTCCTCCTCTGATCGCCGGGTCGTTCATCATATGTGTGCGCCCACAAGGCGCCATCCCCGTCAAGCAGCCCAGCCCAGAAAGCAGAGCGCCATGAGCGAGGTTCAATCACCACCTGAAGTTCAGTCGGGCCTCGAAGGCGTAGTCGCCTTCGCCACCGAGATCGCAGAGCCGGACAAAGCCGGTGGCGCGCTGCGCTACCGCGGCGTCAACATCGAGGACCTGGTCGGCACGGTCCCCTACGAGCAGGTCTGGGGTCTGCTGGTGGACGGGCACTTCAAGCCCGGGCTGCCACCAGCCGAACCGCACGCACTCACGGTGCGCTCCGGCGATCACCGCGTCGACGTGCAGTCGGCGCTTGCGATGCTCGCTCCCGAGTGGGGCTTCGGACAACTGATCGACATCTCTGAGGAGGCGGCTCGCGACGATCTTGCGCGCTCCTCGGTGATGGCGCTCTCGTTCGTCGCTCAATCGGCGCGCGAAGCCGGCCAGCCGCCGGTGCCCCAAGCAGAGGTCGACAAAGGACTGACGATCCCCGAGCGCTTCCTGATCCGTTGGCGCGGTGAGGCCAACCCGGATCATGTGAAGGCGATCGACGCCTACTGGGTCTCGGCCGCCGAGCACGGGATGAACGCGTCGACGTTCACGGCGCGCGTGGTGGCCTCCACCGGGGCCGACTGCGCCGCCGCGCTCTCCGCCGCGGTGGGGGCGCTGTCCGGTCCGCTGCACGGCGGGGCGCCCTCGCGTGTGTTGAAGATGATCGACGAAGTCGAAGCGAGCGGTGACGCCGAGCGCTGGGTCAAAGAGGCGCTGGATCGCGGCGATCGCCTGATGGGCTTCGGCCATCGCGTCTATCGCGCCGAAGACCCCCGTGCACGGGTGCTACGCCGCAGCGCCCAGGAACTTGGCTCACCACGCGTAGAGGCCGCGGAAGCGCTCGAGAAAGCGGCGCTCGCCGAGCTTCACGCGCGTAAGCCCGACCGCGTGCTCGCGACGAACGTCGAGTTCTGGTCGGCCGTCGTCCTGGACCTGGCCGAAGTTCCACCGGACCTCTTCACGCCGATGTTCACCTGTGCTCGGGTGGCCGGCTGGTCGGCGCACATCCTCGAGCAGAAGCGCGAGGCCAAGCTGATCCGGCCCTCCGCAAAGTACGTGGGGCACGGACCACGGTCGGTCGCCGAGGTCGAATAAGAGCCTAAGCAAGGCGAGGGCCCGGCATCCTGCCGAGCCCTCTGCCCTTCCTATCGTCCGCGCTGCGGGATTGCTGTAGAGGAGCCCTCCACAGCAGACGATGCTTCTTACATCATCCCGCTCATGTCAGGCATGCCGCCACCAGGCATGCCGCCGGCGCCTTCCTTCTCAGGCACCTCGGCGACGATCGCCTCGGTGGTGAGGATGTTCTTCGCGATCGACGCGGCGTTCTGCAGCGCCGAGCGGGTGACCATCGCGGGATCGATCACTCCAGCGGCCACGAGATCGACGATCTCGTTGGTGGCCGCGTTCAGGCCCTGGCCTTTCTTGGCCTTGCGCACGTCGTTGACGACAACCGAGCCCTCGAGGCCCGCGTTCTCGGCGAGCTGGCGAAGCGGCTCCTCCAATGCCCTCAGCACGATCCGCGCACCCGTCCGCTCGTCGTCGGAGCCGTCGGCCGATGCACCGTTCTCACCGGTGCTGACGGCCGCCGACGCCTGCAGCAGCGCGACGCCGCCACCGGGCACGATGCCCTCCTCGAGCGCCGCCCGTGTGGCCTGCAGGGCGTCCTCGACGCGGTGCTTCTTCTCCTTCATCTCCGTCTCGGTAGCCGCCCCGACCTTGACGACGGCGACACCGCCGGAGAGCTTTGCCAGGCGTTCCTGCAGCTTCTCGCGGTCGAAGTCCGAGTCGGTGTTCTCGACTTCGGCCTTGATCTGGTTGATGCGGCCCTTGATCGCCCCGGCCTCACCGGCGCCGTCGACGATCGTGGTCGTGTCTTTGGTCACGACCACACGCCGGGCGCGACCGAGCTGTTTGACCTCGGTGTTCTCCAGCTTCAGCCCCAGCTCCTCGGTGATCACCTCGGCGTTGGTCAGGATCGCGATGTCCTCGAGCATCCGCTTGCGGCGATCGCCGAAGCCCGGCGCCTTCACTGCAACACCGGTGAAGGTGCCCCGCAGCTTGTTCACCACGAGCGTCGCGAGCGACTCGCCCTCGACGTCCTCGGCGATGATCAGAATCGTCTTGCCGGACTGGATCACCTGCTCGAGCACCGGCAGCACGTCGCGAACCGAGCCGATCTTCTGGTTGGCGATCAGGATGTACGGGTCCTCCAGCACTGCCTCCATGCGGTCCTGGTCGGTGACCATGTACGGCGAGATGTAGCCCTTGTCGAACTGCATGCCCTCGGTAAACTCGAGGTCCATGCCGAACGTCTGGCCCTCCTCGACGTTGACGACGCCGTCCTTGCCGACCTTCTCGATCGCGTCGGCGATCACGTCGCCGATGTCGTCGTCGCCGGCCGAGATCGTCGCCACGCGGGCGATCTGGTCCTTGCCGGAGACCTCCTTGGCCTGCGAGGCGATGTTCGCGACGACCTCGTCGACGGCCTTCTCGATCCCGCGCTTGAGCGCGAGCGGGTTGGCGCCGGCAGCAACGTTCTTCAGGCCCTGCTTGACGATCGCCTGAGCCAGCACGGTCGCGGTCGTGGTGCCGTCGCCGGCGACGTCGTTGGTGGCCGTGGCCACCTCACGCACGAGCTGAGCGCCCTGGTTCTCGAACACGTCCTCGACCTCGATCTCCCTGGCGATCGTCACGCCGTCATTGGTGATCGTCGGTGCGCCGAACTTCTTGTCGAGCACTACATAACGGCCCTTCGGGCCGAGCGTGACCTTGACGGCGTTCGCGACCGCGTCGACGCCTGCCTCCAGCGCCTTGCGTGCCTCAGAGCCGAACTTCAGTTCCTTGTGTGCCATGTCAGTTCAAATCTCCTTATGAGACCTTGGCGAGGACATCGGACTCGCGCAACACGAGCAGATCCTCTCCATCGATCTTGATCTCGGTCCCGCCGTACTTGCTGTAGAGGACCTCGTCGCCCTCCTTGACCTCCAACGGGATGCGCTTGCCGTTCTCGTCGAGCTTGCCGTCGCCGATCGCGACGATCTTGCCCTTCTGTGGCTTCTCCTTGGCAGTGTCGGGGAGCACGAGGCCACTTGCAGTGGTCTGCTCCTCCTCGATTGCCTGCACGATCAGACGATCGCCCAGGGGCTTGAGCTTCATGTTGAAAACCTCCGTCTTGAGAATGCACCAACGGCTCGCGGCCCTTTATTGACTGGACGAACCGTCTCTTTTTGGCACTCTCACATGGAGAGTGCCAACGACACGTCTAATATATAGCAGCAGCGTCGCAAATCAAGGTTATTTGGCAGTTACCAACCTGCCGAGCTGCCGACCCAAATCCGGCGCTCAATTCTGGGCCCCGCCGAAGCCTTTCATCGCCTCGGTCATCCCAGTTGGCTTGTCCATGATCTGCGAGAAGCGCACGACCGTCACGGTGTCTTCGGGGGAGACCGCCCGCCCGTAGATCTGTTCGAGGAAGCTGATCAGTTCCTCGTGACGGCGGAACTCGGGGTTGTCGTGCTTGATGTCGCGCGGCGACAGGTCGGCGATCTTCGTCACCTCGACCTGATCGATCACCGCTTCGAAGATCCGTTCCCGCGGTGAGTATTGGTAGCCGATCGTGACGAGCACCGCCTGATTCTTGCGGTACTTGCCCGACTTGTCCCCGAGGCGGATCGTGGCCGTCTTGCGACCCCGCATCAGCTCGTCGGCAAAGATCGTCGAATAGAAGTTGAGCACCTGCATGTGCAGGCAGGCTATCGGTCTTCTTGCAAATAGGCCAGCGCGCGCGTGACCATTTCGCGCTCGGCCGCATGGGTGAGAGCGCTACGGGCCTCCTTCAGCCCGATCCAGCGGGCCTCCTCGACCTCGTCATCGTGGTCGATGGTGTCGCCGGAGAGGTAGCTGAAGAGGTAGAAGGTGACCGACTTGGGAATCGTGCGCCCGTCGCGCCGGTACCAATAGCGCACCTCGCCCAGCTCGCGCACGAGCTCGACGATGACTCCCGTCTCCTCGCGCACCTCGCGCTCGGCGGCCTGCAACGTGGTCTCGCCCGGATCTACATGCCCCTTCGGCAGTGCCAGTACCCGCGAGCCATCCGGCGCACGACGGGTGGGGACGATCACGACGACCTGCTCGCCGCGCAGCACCACGCCACCGGCTGAGATCTCCTGCGCCGGCGGCATCTTGCCGGCCGCGACGCTTCTGCTTCCGGCCGCGTCTTAGGGCAGCTGCTTGCCTGCCTAGAAGACATATTGCTTCAGCGCCTCCGGGTCGTGCACGACCAGACGTCCTCTCCCCTGCGAGATCACCCCGGCGCGCTCCAGCACCGCCAGAAAACGGCTGGCCGACTCGCGTGAGGAGCCCGCCAACTGGGCCAGATCGGCCTGGGTAGCGGTGACCGTCACGTCCGCGCCGTCGTCGCTCTGCTCAGCGCGTTCCTGCGCGACCAGCTCGCTCAGCACGACTGCCACGCGACTCTGCACGGTCTGGAAGGACTGACGCGAGAGGCGCTCGTTGGTCTCGCGCAGACGTCGGCCGAGAGCGACCACCAAACGCGCGGAGATCCCGGGGTACTCGATCATCAGCCTGCGCATGTCCGGGCCGAGCACCGCCACCACACTGCACTGCTCGATCGCTTCAATCGTAGCCGAGCGGCGCTCGTCCTCGAACAGCGCCAGCTCGCCAAAGATGTCACCCTGCCCGAACGTCGCGAGCGTGATTATGCGCCCGCCAGAGTGCTCGCGTGTCGCACGGGCGCGACCGGAGCGGACGATGTAGCAGGTGTCGCTCGCGTCGCCCTCGCGGAACACAACCTGGCCCGGCTCAAACGCGCGCGGAACAGCCAGGTCGGCAATCCGCTCCAGGTGCTCGACCTCGAGCGTGGAGAACACCGGCACGCGTGCGAGCAGCTCCACCACATCCGCTGAACGCATGCCCGCCATTGCCGCAGGGAATATCACACGCCACCGACCGGCTCAGCGCCCGGCGCCCGGCGCTATCTTCTGAGTACATGACGCTCGCCAAGCCAATCCTCCCGTTGATCGTGATCGGGGCGCTTCTGTCCGTCCCCGCGCCCTCCCTGGCGCGCGCCGACACGAAGACCGCCGCGAAAGGTCAGAGCGCCGCCGCGAAGCCCACGACCGCGGCTGAGCGCAAGCTCCTACAGTCGCCGGAGCTGTGGGCCACGATCGACATCTGTAACCCCTCCGATCAGCCGAACACCGTCGGCGTGCGTGGCTCGATGCCCGGCGATGAACAGTCCAAGGACGAGATGTACATGCGCTTCCGCCTGCAGTACCTCGACAGCTCGACCAAACTGTGGGTCGATCTGGCCGACGGCGCAGACTCGGGCTACGTGGCCGTCGGCGCGGCCAAGTCCGCGCGCCAGACCGGGCGCAGCTTCCAGCTCGTGCCCGTCGCGGGCAAGCCGGCGGTGACGCTGCGCGGCGTCGTGAGCTTCCAATGGCGCCACGGCACGAGCATCGAGTACACCGTCTCCCGTCCCACCACCGCCGGACACGTGAGCCTCGCGGGAGCCGACCCGAAGGGCTTCAGCGCGGCTGAATGCTCGCTCAGCTGAGCTCAAAGAGACGCGGGTCGTTTGTGATGATCCCGTCCACGCCGATCGCGCTCAGCCGCGCGATCTGAGCGGCGTCGTCCACCGTCCAGGCGTACAGCTCGCCACCGCCGTCGGCCACCGCTCGCACGAGGGCGGGGGTGACCAGACGCCAATGGGCCATGATCGCATCGAAGCGACCCGTGAGCAGGGCCTCACGAACGCGCCGGGGCAAGAGCGCTCGATAGCCGCTGAGGATCACCAGGGCGGGAATCGCGGTCAGCATGTCGGTGGTGTAGTCGCGGCGCAGGCGCGGGACGGACCAGCCCACGCGCAGTGCCGGCTCCAGCGCACGCATCGCGTCGAGCTCGGCTGTGTACATGCAACTCACGAGCGAGCGCTCGATCAGACCCGCATCGCGCAGTGCTTCGATGACACGCGCGCCCATAGCCGGGGATCTTCATGTCGACGTCGAGCTCCATGCCAGCAAACTCCTCGGCCGCCAGGTGCGCGAGTCCCTGCTCGAGTGTCAACGACGATCCGTCGTGCAGCGTCCTCGTAGTCGTGGGCCAGCAGCAACCGCCCGCTGCCGTCGGGGTGCTCTGAGAGCACGTCGAACTCGATCATGTCCACGCCCGCGTCCATCGCCGCGCGGAAGCTCTGAAGCGTGTTGCCGGGAGCCAGTAGGTCGGCGCCCTTGTGACCGACGCGTAACGGGCGCGAGCGCGGAGACTCTGTCATCGCCGCCACGATGCCATATGGAGCGGCCGGGTGTCTGAGAGCAGCTCAGGCGCTCAGCGTGAACTTGCGCGGGCCTGGATGGAAGCCCAGCTCGATCAGCTCCTGAGCGAGCGCAGAGGCGATCGCCGGCTCGCCATCGATCCGCTCCAGGGCCAGCTTGCCGACGC
Source organism: uncultured Solirubrobacterales bacterium (assembly GCA_963813745.1). GTDB lineage: Bacteria > Actinomycetota > Thermoleophilia > Solirubrobacterales > Solirubrobacteraceae > Palsa-744. The sequence continues at coordinate 44,997 of CAWEZW010000007.1, read as the reverse complement.
GCCCGGCGCGCACCGCCTCCGCGAGGGCGTGCAGGGCCTCGTCGAGCGGAGCCGCGCCGAGCGTCACGAGACCGCGGCCCCCGCGCTCGACGTACAGCACCGGCTCGTCCTCGACCATCACAACGTAAGCTCCGGCCACCCGGGCGGGACGGCGGTCCTGCCCCTCGCGTTTGGGCCATGGCAGCGTTGCGCCGTAAGGCTGCGCAGGGTCGGCGGCAGCGATCACCAGGGTTCGTGCGTGAGCGCCGCCGCGATCATCCGCACGACTGGGAGTATCCGCGGCCTGACCGCCGATCGGAGAACGGCCCGCAGATCGGCCAGCGCGCAAACGCTCGACGGCGCCCGGCAGCGCGAACTGCGCGCCGCCCATTCCCTCGATGAAGTAGCCCCTGCGGCACACACCGAGGGTCTCCAATTTCGCAAACGAGTCGTACAGCAGCGCGAAGCCACCCCGGATCCCCTCGGCCAACACCTGCTCGCGGGTGACGATCCCATAGCGCTCGAGCAACAGCTCAGCCAGCGCGCGGCGACGCTCGGGTGAGGGCCGGCGTCGGAGAGAGGGGAGGAAGATGAGGAGGAGGAAGAAGCGAACGAGGAGCGGGCTCGCAAACACGACGCGGCCAGCGACCAGCGGCCTTGAACCTGCGCCTGCGCGCCTCTTCTGCGGCTGGCGAAACGGGAGCGACCGGTCATCGAGCGTCCCGCGGTGGGCCCTGCGGTAGGCCCGGAGCGGGCCCGCGGAGATTCGCCACCACGGGCGGCTCGTCCGCCCGCGGGCGAGTGTCAGATGCGGCGCGCGCAGCGGCGCCCACGCGTCGTTCGTCGCCTCGCCCGCCCACACCAGATCCCACAAGGCCTCGCGGAGCGTCTCCCCCGCGATGTCGAGCTCCGCGAGCAGGTCGGTGAAGAAGGCGGGCCCGCGCGTCAGCCGCTCGCGCAGCTGGCCGATCTCCGATCGCTCATGCTCGCGCGCGTTCGGTGATGAGGCCGAACCGCCACTGGTGCGGGAGGCGCCCGATCAGCGGCGCATCCTCGCGGAAGTACAACGCCACCCTTCCAGAGCTGCGTCCGATCGAGCCCGCGCCGACCCACACGACCTCGCCACTCGCGCAGAGACTGTCGAGCCACGTCTGGGAGTAAGCGCCGATACGCCGTGGCAGCACATCGCGCTCCCAGATCTCCACAGGCAGCGCCAAGCCCTGCAGCGGCAGAAGCACCTCGCGCAGGCGATCTGCACCCGCGCCCGCGCCGGAGTGGCGATCCATACCCTGCCACGAAGGCAAGAAAGCCGCCAAGCCCCGCTGATCGGCCGGCTCGATCTCTTTGCGAAGCGCCGCCAGCGAGGCTCGTCTGAGGCGACGCAGTACCTCCACATCGCACCACTCCCGCTCGCTGCCGCCAGGACGCAGCTCTCCCCGAACCAGCTGGCCAGCACGCTCGAGCTCGCGCAGGACCGAGCTTGCGTCCAGGCGATAGCGGGCGTGGAGCTCATCGGTCCTGAATGGCCCATGCGTGCGGGCAAAACGCGCCACGAGCACGCGCAGCGCGTCGGGCACATCCTCAAGGAAGGCCTCGGGCAGACCCCCAGGCGGCATGCCGCCGAGCGCCCCGCGATACAGCCCGGCCTCATCCGCCGCCACGTACCGCTCCTCCCCGCCCACACGTAAGCGGATCATGCGCCGTTCACGCTCCAGCTCTCCCAGCATGCCGACGTGGTCGATCCCGTCGAAGACGCGCTCTGCCATCTCCTCAGCGGTCAGGTCGCCGACACGACGCAGCACGTCGTGCAACCCATCGCGATTTGTCGCCCTGGTCATCTCCGAGCGGCACTGCAAGTCCTGCTCGACGCGCTCCAGCGCGCCAGGGTCGATCAGCTCGCGCAACTCCTCCTGGCCCAGCAGCTCGCGCAGCAGATCGCGATCGAGCGACAGCGCCGCCGCGCGGCGCTCGGCGTTTGGCGTATCGCCCTCGTACATGTAGGTCGCGACGTAGTCGAACAGCAACGAGGAGGCAAACGGCGAGGCGGTGGGGGTCTCGACCTCGACGAGCGAGATCTCGCGGCTGTGCAGCCCGCGGAGAAGGGTCTTCGAGGCCGGGCAGGTCCAGCACGTCGCGCAGGCACTCGCGATAGGTCTCGAGCACGATCGGGAAGTCCGCATAGCGCTTGGCGACCTCGAGCAAGTTCTGCGACTTCAGCCGCTGCTGCCACAGTGGCGTGCGGCGGCCGGGGTAGGCGCGCGGGATCAACAGCGCCCTGCCGGCGTTCTCACGGAAGCGCGCACCGAACAGCGCCGAGCCGCCCAACTCGGCCGTGATCACCTGCTCGAGCTCCTCCGGCTCGATCAGCACCAACTCGATGATCGAGTCCCACCGAACCCGTGACTCGATGTCGTCGCCATCGAGGTCGGGGAGGTGCAGGACGATCCCGTCGTCGGAGGAGATCGCATCGGACTCCAGATCGAAGCGCTCGCGGATGCGCGCGCTGAGAGCGAGCGCCCAGGCCGAGTGGACGCGGCCCCCGTAGGGAGACAGGATGCACATCCGCCAGTCGCCGATCTCGTCGCGAAAGCGCTCCACGACGATCGTCGCTCGCTCGGCAGTACGCGCGTCGCGGTCCGTTGCGCGCGGAGGTAGTCGATCAGGTTGCGCGCGGCGCGCGGATCGAGGTCATAGTCGCGCTCCAACGTCTGCGACTCCCGCTCGACGGCCCAACGCGAGAACGCGCCGATCGCTTCGCCCAGCTCCTTCGGGCGGCCGACTGAGTCGCCCTTCCAGAACGGCACCGCCCCGGGAGCGCCCGGCGCCGGGGTGACGATCACGCGATCGCGGCCGATCTCCTCGATTCGCCAGGTCGAGGCACCCAGCAGAAACGCCTGCCCCGGGCGAGCCTCGTAGACCATCTCCTCGTCGAGCTCGCCCACCCGCCGTCCATCGGGCAGCACGACCGCGTAGAGACCACGGTCGGGGATCGTGCCGGCGTTTGCGATCGCCAGCTGGCGCGATCCCTTGCGCGCGCGGATCGTGCCCGCGAGACGATCCCAGACGATGCGGGCGCGAAGCTCGCCGAACTCCTTCGAGGGATAGCGCCCATCAAGCATGTCGAGCACGTTCTCCAGCAGCTCGCGCGAGAGCTCGGAGTAGGAGTAGGTGCGCGTGACGAGCGCATACAGATCATCGACAGAAACGCCGGCGTCCTCGGGCGGACCGTCTAGCGCATCTGGGCAGGCGGTGCCGGCGGTGGGCTCGGCGGACACGGCGATCGCGACGATCTGCTGGGCCAAAACGTCGAGCGCGTTGCGCGGCACGACCGTCGACTCGATCTTGCCCTCGTGCATGCGGCGAGCAACGACGGCGCACTCGAGCAGGTCGCCGCGGAACTTGGGGAAGATCCGCCCCCTGCTGACCTCTCCCACCCCGTGACCGGCGCGACCGATGCGCTGCAGCCCGCGCGCGACGGACTTCGGCGACTCGATCTGGATGACGAGGTCGACGGCTCCCATATCGATCCCGAGCTCGAGCGAGCTGGTGGCGACGAGGCAAGGAAGCTCACCCGCCTTCAGCAGCTCCTCGACCTTAGTGCGCTCCTCGCGCGCGAGCGAGCCGTGGTGGGCGCGCGCGATGTCGGCGGGCGGCGGATGGGTGGGCTTCTCATCCGCCGCGCGGTCATTGTGCGCGGCGTCGTCCTCGCGGGCGGCAAGCTCGTTGAGGCGCAGCGCGACACGCTCAGCGGAGCGGCGGTTGTTGACAAAGATGATCGTCGAGTTGTGCTCTCTCACCAGCTTCAGCAGCTCTGGATAGATCGCCGGCCAAATTGAGTTTCGCGTGGACTCGCCGCCAGTGAGGGGGTCCAGCGGATCGGCTGCGGGGGAGCCGTTTGGCGAGGGGCGGTCAGTGCACCCGGTTCGGCCATCGACTCGACCGGCACCTCGATCCGCAAGTCGAGCTCCTTCCGGGTGCCTGCGTCGATGATCGTGACCTCCCGTTGCGGCCCGACGAGGTAGCGGCCGATCTCCTCGAGCGGGTTCTGCGTGGCGCTGAGACCGATGCGTTGGATTTCGCGGGCGTGTCCGTTCGATATGGGTGCGTGATCCAGTGCGGGTGCGCTGGCACGAACATTAGCCTCGAGGCGCTCCAAGGTCAGTGCGAGGTGCGAGCCGCGCTTGGAGTGCGCGACCGCGTGGATCTCATCGACGATCACCGCCTCCACCCCGCTGAGCATCTCCTTCGCGCGCGAGGTGAGCATCAGGTAGAGCGACTCCGGCGTCGTGATCAGGATGTCCGGCGGATTGCGCAGCATCGCCGCGCGCTCGCGCTGAGACGTGTCGCCCGTGCGGATGCCAACGCGCACGTCCTCGGCACCGATCCCACGCAACGGCGTACGGAGGTTGCGCTCGATGTCGTAGGCAAGCGCCTTCAGGGGGCTGACATAGACGACCCGCACGTGCTCTGGGGGAGTGGCAGGAGGGGCCGCGTCGGAAGTGGTGGTGGGAGCGGCGGAGTCGGGGGTGGTGGCAGCAGCGGGAGGGGCGGCGTTGGCAGGGATGTCGTCGGTAGTGGTGGAGGCCGTGCTCAGGCGATCGAGCGCCCAGAGAAAGGCCGCCAGCGTCTTGCCCGAGCCGGTGGGAGCGGAGAGCAGGACGTGCTCGCCGCGGGCGATCGCCGGCCAGGCCTGCGCCTGGGCGGGGGTAGGCGCGGCGAAAGCCGTCTCAAACCACTGCCGGACACGAGGCGTGAAGCTGGAAAGAGGCACCCGATGAGGCTAGCGGGGAGCCGCCCAGGCCAGTGGCGTGGTCAGTTGATTCCGTCGAGCAGCTCGGCAGGCGAGTCGAGCTCGAGGGCGCGCGCCACTGCCACGATCGTGTCCAGCATCGGCGAGCGTTTGGAGCGCTCGAGCAGGCTGATCGTGGTGCGATCCAGGTCGCACATCTGTGCCAGGACCTCCTGGGAGAAGCCAAGCTCCTCACGACGAGTGCGCAGGTTCAGAGCGAATTGCGCGCGGGCCGCTTTGTCGAATCGCATGCCTGCACCCTGTCACGACGCAGACGACAAGTCTACGGACAGCTGTCGTCATACGGTCTCGTCATCCGGAATACCGTACTCTCTGCGGCCGTGATGGCGGTCTCGCTCAAGCGTGCCCTCGTGCTGCTCTGCGCTACGCTGCTCGCGGTCGTGGTGTCAGCATGCGCGAGCACGACCTCGAACTCCTTCAAAGGCGAAAGCCACGCGGTCGCGCAAACGATCGCCAACCTGCAAACCGAGGCGACCGCGGGCGAAGCACAGAAGATCTGCTCAGAAGAGCTCGCAAGCACCGTGACCGCACGCCTGAACTCGGCACCCGGCGGCTGTAAGCAGGCGCTGAAAAGCCAGCTCTCTCAGGTCGATACCCAGGAACTGACCGTTGAGAAGGTCCATCCGCACGGCAGCACAAGCGCGAGCGCCGAAGTGAAGAGCACCTACGCCGGCAAAGTCAAGATCACCACGCTCACGCTCGTAAAGGAAAACGGCGTCTGGAAGATCTCAAAGCTGGGGTGACTCATACCAACCCGCATCCAAGGTAGGTGAGATAGGTTTGGTGTCGAACTTTGCCGTATGGCTACTTCGATTCCATTCCCAGAAGGCACTGTCGAGCGTATGGATGAGCTGCTGGCGGACAGCAAGGGCCTGTCGGCTCGTGAGCACGCTCGGGTGATGTGTATTCGTTTGTTGGCGTTGGGCTGGGAGGCCCAGGATGTCGCTGAGGCTGTCGGTTTGAGCCGCAGCAGTGTGTATCGCCGGAAGGCCGAATATCTCAGCGAGGGCAAGCGCACGCTGTCCACCGATGGCTGGGGTGGGCGGCGCGGCGGGGTTCTCGGCAGCGAGGAGGAGGCCGAGTTCGTCGCGCAGTTCGAGGACGCCGCGCGTGAAGGGCAGCTCATCACGGCCGCCGAGATGCTCGCCGAGCTTGAGCGGCGGTGTGGGGAGTCCCCCAGCCCCTCGACGCTGTACCGGATCCTTGCGCGTCACGGCTGGCGCAAGGTGATTCCAAGGCCACGTCATCCGCAGGCTGACCCCGAGCGCCAGGAGGCGTTCAAGGAAACTTCCCAACGCTTCTGGCGTCCGCCCGCACGGAGGATCCCCGCCCACTACGGCTGATGTTCATGGACGAGGCGCGCTTCGGGCGGATGAACCGTCCGGTGCGCTGCTGGGCGCCCGCCGGGGTTCGGCCAGTCGTGGACTGCCAGACCGTGCGGGAGTACACCTACGCCTACGGCGCGCTGTGCCCAGATGACGGTGTGTTGGACAGCCTGATCCTGCCGAGCATGCACAGCGAGTGCTTCGGGCACTTCGTGAGCGAGATCTCTCAAGGCGCCACCCCGAGGAGTTGGTCGTGATGGTCTGCGACGGCGCCGGGTCGCACACCGCCACCGACCTATCCCCGCCGGAGAACGTGCGCATCCTCACCCTGCCGCCCTACAGCCCCGAGCTGAACCCCACCGAGCAGCTCTGGGACCTGATCCGCGAGCGACGCTTCGCCAACAAGGCCTACGACAGCCTGGACGAAGTCGAAGACGACCTCGCCGAGGAGCTACGCGCCTTGGAAGCTGACCACACCACAATCCAGTCCCTCACCAGCCATCAATGGATCACCTCATCACTCAACTTGGATAGCGAATTAGTATCAGCTCAGGGCCTTGCCGTACTGACGCTCGTAATACTCGCGGTAGTCGCCGGAGCGGATCGGCTCCCACCACCAAGCGTTGTCGCGATACCAGGCGACGGTTTCCTTGAGACCCTCCTCGAAGCGCACCCGCGGTAGCCAGCCGAGCGCCCGCACCTTCTCCGAGGAGAGGCTATAGCGGCGATCGTGCCCCGGTCGGTCCGTCACGTACTCGATTTGTGACTCATCCGCACCGGCGAGGTCGATGACGCGCTTGACCACCTCGATGTTGGGGCACTCATCAGGCCCGCCCGCGTTGTAGACCTCGCCGGCAATGCCGTGCTCGAGCACGTGACCGATCGCTCTCGCGAAGTCGGTGGCGTGAATCCAGTTGCGCACCTGCATCCCATCCCCATATACCGGCAGCTTGTCGCCATGGATCGCGTTCAGGATCATCAACGGGATCAACTTCTCCGGGTATTGGTAAGGCCCGTAGTTGTTCGACCCCCGGCAGATCACCGCTCCCAGCTCATAGGTGTGGAAGTAGCTCTGCACGAGCAAATCTGCCCCCGTCTTCGTCGCCGAGTAGGGCGAAGAGGGGCGCAGCGGGCTCTCCTCCGTGAAAGCGCCCTCCTCGATCGAGCCATACACCTCATCTGTTGAGACCTGCAGATAGCGCAAGCCATGCTCACGCGCGGCCTCCAACAGCACGTGCGTGCCGAGCGCGTGGGTCTTCACGAACGCGTCCGGTTCGGCGATCGAGCGGTCGACATGGGTCTCGGCGGCAAAGTTGACGATCGCATCTGCTCGACACGCCTCAATTGCCGCGGCGACCGCCTCGGGGTCCTCGATCGCGCCGCGGATGAAACGAAAGCCCGGCGCCTCGGCAACCTCGCACAGGTTCTCCTCGCGGCCCGCGTAGGTCAGCTTGTCCAGAACAGTCACCTCATCGCCGTGCTCCAGCAAGCGCTGGCGCACGAAGGTCGAGCCGATGAACCCGGCACCGCCACATACGAGGAGTTTCATACGCGCATCATTCCATTAGCACGCATGGCAGCGCTGGATCGGGGTCCTCACCGATCGTCCGGGATCGGCCAGCACGCGTGCTGAAGCACGCCACGCGGGCGGGCGGACCTTTCAATCTTGCCCAGCTTGCCCTGCGTGCTCATGAGCGCCTCACTCCCTTCCTCGCCGCGAGATAGCCGGCCAAACCGTCCTGCCATGGCGGCATCGGCAGGACGTCCTCGCGCTCGGACTCCAGCGCCGACCACGCCGGGCGGGGCGCGGGGCGAGCCATCTGCTCGCTGCTGGCCGGCTCGACGCGGCAATCGACCTCGGCCTGGCGGAAGATCTCGCGGGCGAAGCCGTTCCACGAAACCCGGCCCGCGCCCGTCAAGTGGACCAGGCCGCTGACCTGACGTTCGAGCAGCCCGACCACGGCCGGCGCGAGGTGGCCTGACCATGTGGGCGAGCCGATCTGGTCCTCGACGACTTGCACAGCGTCGCGCTCGCCGGCCAGGCGCAGCATCGTGGCGACGAAGTTGGGGCCATCGATCCCGTAGAGCCAGGCCGTGCGTACCACACAGTGCCGCGGCGAAGCCGCGAACACCTGGCGCTCACCCTCGAGCTTGGTTGAGCCATAAACCGAGCGAGGGCCGGTGGGGTCGGACTCGACGTAGGGTCGCGGGCGACCGTCGCCGTCGAGCGGGGCGGCGCCGTCGAATACGTAGTCGGTCGAGATGTGCAGCAACGGAATGTCGATCTCAGCGGCGGCGCGCGCCAGGTTGCCGGCGCCGTCGGCGTTGACCGCGTGAGCCTGGACCTCTTTGGTCTCGGCGCCGTCGACATCGGTCCAGGCGGCGCAGTTGATGCCCGCCCCGGGCCGCTCGCTCGCAAAGAACGCGCTCACGGCCGCCGCGTCGGTGATGTCGAGCTCAGGCAGGTCGAGGAGCACGAGCTCGTGCCCCGCGCGCTCGGCGACCCGGCGCACGTCGTGCGCAAGCATGCCAGCGGCGCCTGTGATCAGAAGCTTCATCGCTAGAGGATCGAGATGTCGGAGTTGTCCCCGACCATGAAGCGATACGCGCGTGGCTGGCGGTCGCCACGGCGGATGGTGACGTTGCGGCCGAGTAACGAGCTCTCCATACGCCCGTCGAGGTCGCACACCGACGAGCCCGCGAGCAGGATCGAGTGCTCGACCTCGGCGTCGTTGATCGCACAGTTCTCGCCGATCGCCGTATACGGCCCGATGTAGCAGTCGCGCAGCTGCGCCCCGGCGCCGATCACAGCGGGCCCGCGCACGGTCGTGCGCTCCAGCCGGGCGCCGGCCTCGATCACCACGCGCCCGTCGAGTTGGGAGTCGATCAGCTCGCCCTCGTGGCGCTCTGTCAGGTTGTCGAGGATCAGGCGATTGGCCTCGAGCATGTCCTCCAAGCGCCCCGTGTCCTTCCACCAACCCCGCACGATGTGCGGCTCGACGCGCAGCCCGCCGTCGACGAGATGCTGGATCGCGTCGGTGATCTCCAGCTCCCCGCGCGCCGATGGCTCGATCGCGCGCGCCGCGTCGTGGATGGCAGCCGTGAACATATAAACGCCCACGAGCGCGAGGTCGGTCGCGGGCTCGGCGGGCTTCTCGATGAGCCTCACGACCCTGCCCACGGTGCTCGGATCGCCGGCCTCGGGCTGCGCAAGCTCGGCGACCCCAAAGTTCTCCGGGTCAGGCACCGGCGTGAGCAGGATCAGGGCATCCGGCTCGTGCTCACGGAAGGCGGCCACCAAATCGGAGATCCCACCCTGCAACAGGTTGTCGCCGAGGTACATCACGAACGGGCTCTTCCCGAGGAAGGGCTCGGCGGTCAGCACCGCGTGCGCGAGCCCTGCAGGCTCGTCTTGCACGATGTAGGTGATCTGCACCCCGAACTTGGAGCCGTCGCCGGCGGCTTCGCGGATCTCCTGGCCGGTCTCCGGGGCAATGATGATCCCGACCTGCTCGATCCCCGCCTGCGCCATCGCCTCGATCCCGTAGAACAAGACAGGCTTGTTCGCGACCGGAACCAGTTGCTTGGCGCTCGTATGCGTGATCGGACGCAGCCGCGTGCCCTTACCTCCGGAGAGAATCAATCCCTTGAGTGGCTCCATTGCCCGGGAGAGCCTACCGGGGCGCAAGAATCAGTAGAGCCCGCCGAGCTTGCGGTGATCCCATGTGGCGCGGCGCCGCTCGACGAACTCGAGCCCGACACGCTTCGCCGCCTGCGCCACGACCACGTCGCGCACCTCCCGCGGCAGCTCCACCGACGGCTGCACCCCACGCGGAACCGAATTCCGCAGCAGGATCCCCGCACCCAGCTCGGTTACCAGCTCGAGCTCGCGATGGACGACGGCTTCGCACTCGAGCATCACCCCGCGCAGCTCGTTGTACTCCTCCGCGGCCTCGACCTGGAGCGTCGCGCGCGGATCGCGTTCGAGGTTGCGCACCTTCTGCGAGGAGCCGTACGTCCAGGCCCAGATCCGCGGTCCGGGCTCGCCCGCCGGCGTCTCCCGTGGCACGTACCAGAGCGGCATCAGGTGCGGCCAGCCGCGCGGACCCACCGTCGCGCAGGTTACGGTCCGCTCCTGCATTAGGAACACGGTGACCTCCGCGTCATCCATCTTGATCTGCTCGCGGCGGCTCATCCAGTTGCGAAGGCTAGCGCTGTCAAGCTTCAGCGAGCCTGCCGCGCCCGTCGACGCCCCGGCGCCCCCGCTGCCAAAATGGGCGGGTGGCCGTTGCGCTCAGCGAGTTACTCGTCGCCGATGCCGCCGCCTGGCGAGCTTGGCTCGGTGAGCACCACGGCGACGGGGTTGGGGTCGAGCTCGTGCTCGCCAAGAAGGGCACGACCGAGCCGACCACGCTCACCTACGAGGAGGCGCTCGACGAGGCGCTCTGCCACGGGTGGATCGACGGCCAAGTGCGCCGCCGCGACGAGCTCACCTTCCGCCAGCGCTTCACCCCCCGGCGCGCGCGCAGCCAGTGGTCGGAGCGCAACGTCGACCACGTCGAGCGGCTGCTCGGCGAAGGCCGGATGCAACCGGCGGGCCTGGCCGCGGTGCAGCGGGCCAAGACGGACGGCCGCTGGGAGGCCGCCTATCCAGGCCAGAGCGCAATCGAGGTGCCCTCCGACCTCGCCGTGGCGCTGGCCTCCGCGCCCAAAGCGAAGGCCAACTTCGAGCTGCTCTCAAGCCAGAATCGCTACGCGGTGCTCTACCGGATCCACAGCGCCAAGCGCAGCGACACCCGGACCCGGCGCATCGAGGACTTCGTCGCGATGCTCGCCCGCGGCGAGACCGTCCACCCGCAGAAGCGCGCTCTGCGCAGGTGAGAGGAGCCGCGCGCCTCGCACGGTGGGCGCGCCCCGCGCCATCGCCATCCGGTATGCGCAGGGAGCGCGCGGGTCGTTCCGGCCGCAGCGATCAGAACAGGCACGGCTCAGACCCCCGCCGGCACCGCGTGCGCCTCGCGCAGCCTGGCCACCGCCGCGCGCACGGCCTCGCGCGCGTCCTGGGGCTCGAGCACGGCGGCGTCGCCGGCTTCCTTGAGGATCTCGCGCACGAGCCAGTCGACGCCCGCGAAGCTCAGCTCGACGACGACCGAACCGTCGCGACGCTCCTCCACGACGCGCCGCGCCTCGCGCGCCCAGCGCGCGCGCTCGGGGGAGACGAGCACCCGCGCCGCGCGCGAGGTCTCGACCTCGCCGGTGCGCAACCAGCCGTCGACCTCCGCGGCCGGATCGACCTCGGGGCGTGGCTCGAAGCACTCCTCGGTCACGTCCACACTCTTGATCCGGTCCAGGCGGAAGTGGCGCATCGCGCCCTTGTCCGGGTCAAACGAGGCGACGTACCAGCCCTCACGGCCGTTCGTGAGCGCGTAGGGCTCGACGCGGCGCTGCACGATCTGATCCTCGTTCTCCTTGTAGTACTCCAGCGCGATGATCCGCCGCTGCACGATCGCGGTCGAGACGACGCGTGCGACCGCCGAGTCGTCGCCGCCGGCATGCGCGACCTGCAGGCCCTGTTCCATCGGGTCCTCTCCGAGCGCGGCGACGATCTTCTCGCGGGCGGATGTGAGCGAGCCCTCCGGCAGGTGCTCGCCGATCAGGTCGATCGCCGCCACCAGCGCCTTCGCCTCGACCGGCAGCAGCCGCGCGGGGCGGTCGAAGTTGTCGCTATAGGGCTCGGGGTCGACCTCGATCTCGCCCTCCTCCTCCTTGATCTCCGCATAGAGCACATACGAGCCGCCGCCGAAGTTGACGACGTTCAGCACGTTCACGTCCTCGCGCAGCTCCTCCTCGGAGAGCTGCAGCCGCTCGCACACCTCCGCGATCTTCACCCGGCCCAGCCCTCCCGGGCCCGGTCCCGCGGACGTGGTCCCCGCGCCGCCCGCGCGTCCGGCCTGGATCAGGATGCTCGCGAGCGTCACCAGCCGCGCGAAGCGCTCCGGGCGGATCGCCGTGTCGCCGGCGCCGCGGGCCGCGGAGCCGTCGCTACCGCTCGCCGCGGCCCCGTTGCCCTCACGCGAGGAGGATCCGTTGCGGCCGGCGCCCCGGCGCCCGGTGGTGCGCGTCGGCGTATCGGCCCGCGCTCCCTTGCCGGTGCGCGCGGGCGCTCCCGCGTCCGGCGGCGTTTCGCCGTGGAGCTCCTGGAGCAGATCCACGCGCCGCCCGAGCTCCGCGGTCAGTTCCTCTGGACCCAGCAGCCGCGCGTGCGCGCCGAGTCCGAGCACCCACGAGATCAGGTTACGGGGATTGGAGTAGCTCGTCTGAAAGATCCTGTCCCCCTCACACGCCTCCCCGCCGTCGATCATCTCCGGCTCGGGCTCACGGATCTCGCCGTAGCGACCGAAGTGGCGTTCGACCTGCCAGGCAATCCGCTCGGAGATCAGCACCTCGGCCACGCCCCGCTCCTCGCCCAGCTGCCAGTCGGCGCGGTTCGCGTAGGAGCGCGGGTCGAAGTCCGCGGGGCGGCGGAAGTCGTGCTCGGCCTTGGTCGCGTAAGAGACCTTCCCGCGAATGCGCGAGAGGCGGAACACGCGCACGGCCTTGCGCTCGTGGGCGTAGCCGAGCAGGTAGAACTGGCCGCCCTGGAACAGCAGGTGGTAGGGATCGACGCGGCGCGCGCCGAGATCGTCGCGCTCCATCGTGTAGTAGTCGAAGGTGATCGTCTTGTTGCGGAAGATCGCCGTCTCGACCTTCGCCAGACGTGCCGAGAACTCCTGACCGCCAGCCGAGGCCGTGATACCAAGCGCGACCGACTGCTGCTCGGGCGCACGCAGCGGGCTCGGCCGTCCCCAGGTGATCTGCTGCAGCGCCAAGCGCAGCGGCTCGGCGTAGGCGAATTCGCCGTCGAGCAGGCTCAGCGCGGTCTGCAGCGCCGCGAGCTCCTTGTCGGAGAACGCGATCGCGGGCAGGTGGAAGTTCTCCGGGCGCAGCGAATAGTTCTCCTGCTCGGCCGCGCCGTCGGTCGGTCGCTCGACGGTCAGCGCGATCCGCAGCGATTCGAGCTCCGAGCGATCCGCGTAGAAGCGCCGCGCGAACGCGTCCTCGTTCATGCCGCTGTAGCCCTCCACGTCGCGCCTGATCTCCAGCGCCGTGACCGGCCTGCGCTCGGCCATCAGGTAGGAGATCAGCGACAACTGGCGGATCAGCTTCTCGGTGTCCTTTGCCATCGCCCCAAACCATAGAACTCGACGGCGAGACGATTGTTCCGCGGACGCGCGACGCGCGCTATTTGCGGCTTTTCAAGCGGCTTCGCGCACGGGTTCGGCGGGCTCCAGGCCGCGCGCTCCGAAGAACGCCGCGCCGTCGATCGCGCGATCGAAGCCTGACCAGCGCTTTCCGGGGGCGAGCTCCTTCTCCAAGCGATCGAAGCTGCCCAGGCGTCCGCCGAGGTTGTCGACCATGTGCACGAGCGTCGCCTCGCGCGTGCACGGCACCACAGGACTGCCGTGCTCGAGTGACCCGTGATGGGAGAGGATAATGTGCCCGACCGCCTGCGCGAGCTCCGCGGGGAAGCCCTCGATCTCCTCGATCATGCGGCGGATGCGGTAGTAGCCGAGCGCGATCTCCCCCTGCAGACGACCCGCGTCGGTCAGGTCGATATTACGAGGATCGTCGGTATAGGCCTCGAGCTTGCCGATGTCGTGCAGCAGCGCGCCGGTGACCGCCACATCGCGGTCGATGCCCGGGAAGGTGGCGCTGATCGCGCTCACCGCCTGGGCCACGCCGAGGCAGTGCTCGAGCAGGCCGTGGCGGTAAGCCTGGTGGTAGTACTTGGCCGCCGGCGCGACGCGGTAGCCGGCCCACAGCTCCGAGCCCTCGCCGAACACGCGCGCCAGCAGGATCCGCAGATGGCGCTCCTGGATCGTGGCGAGCAGCTCGCGTACCTCCTCCTCCATCTGCTCGACTCCACGCGCGGGGCTATCGAGCAGGTCCTCGGGCGTCGTAGCTGCCAGGCACGGCCTCGGCGAGGCCACGCAGGTTGATCTGCGGCCCGAAGCGCGGATGCACGGTATAGCGCCCGTGCACGTGCACCGCCGCGCCGGCGCAGGCGAGCTCCCCGATCCCGGCCAGATCCTCCCACACCATCGCGACGATCGCGCCCGTGCGATCGCCGAGCTGCAGGCGCAGGTACTCGCCGCCGCCGCGCCGCTGGCGGCGCTCGGCCTCGCGGACCAGCAGCACCTGGTCGATCTCGATTCCGTCGCTGAACTCGTTCACGAGCATGGTCGAAGGTATACGCACGAGTGCGGACGGCACAGCTCCGCGGGACAGGCGACAGGAGCCCACGGGGCGCAGGCGCCGGGGGGAAGCGCCTCGGCCGAAGTGCTATTCCTGCGGGTATGTCGAGCGTCGAGGATCCTCACGCAACAGGCGACGCAATCGCCGTAGGCAGCATCGGTGTGATCGGCAGCGCGGGGACGGTCGCGAGCGCCGGGGTGATTGGCAGCGCGGGCACGGTCGCGAGCGCGGGCGTGATCGGGAGCGCGGGGACCGTGCTGAGCGCCGGGGTGATCGCAAGCGCCGCCGTGGTGGCCGGCTTCGGCAACGTCGGCTGTGTCGCGTGCGTGGGGTGCGCCGGCTGCGTGAACTGCGCGGGATGTGTCGGCTGCGTCGGGTGCGTGGGCCTACGGGGCGCCGTGGGCGCGGTCGGGCGCTCGGCGTAGTCGAGGGCGAGCTCGCAATGTCCGCCACGCCCTTCCGCCTGTCCGTCCTCGACCAGTCCCCGGTCTCCGAGGGATCCTCGGGGGCGCAGGCGCTGCGTAACACGATCGACCTGGCGCGCCTCGCGGATCGGCTCGGCTATCACCGCTACTGGGTGGCCGAGCACCACGGCGGGCCGATGCTCGCCGGGCCTAGCCCCGAGGCGCTGATCGGTCCGATCGCCGCCGCCACCATCGCGCATCCGCGTGGGCAGCGGCGGGGTGATGCTCCCCCACTACAGCCCGTTCAAGGTCGCCGAGACGTTCAGCCTGCTGGCCGGCCTGTTCCCCGGCCGCATCGACCTCGCGCTCGGCCGTGCGGCGGGCACCGACCCCCTGACCACCTTCGCCCTGCAGCGCGATCGGCGCCAGGCCGCGCCTGACGACTTCCCGGAGCAACTCGCCGAGCTGCTGGGCTACCTCGATGACCAGCTGCCCGCCGGACCACCCCTTCGCGCGCCTGGCCAAGACGCTGCCCGGACGCCCCGAGCGGCCCGAGCCATGGCTGCTCGGCTCCTCCCCGCAGAGCGCGCTGTGGGCCGCCGAGCTCGGGCTGCCGTACGCGTTCGCGGACTTCATCAACCCGAAGGGCGCCGAGATCGCCGCGCTCTACCGCGAGCGCTTCGCCGAGCACGAACATGCCGGGCTTCACCCGCGCACGGCCGTTGGCGTGTGGGTGATCTGCGCCGACAGTCGACGAGGAGGCCGCGGCGGCTTGCCGCCAGCGGCCGGATGACGTTCACGCTGCTGCGCCGCGGCCAGCTGATCGCCGTGCCCTCGCCCGAGAAGGCGCTCGAGTTCCTCGCCGCCGACGAGCGCACGCCCGGGCAGCCGCGCTCGGAGCGGCGGGCCGTCGCTCGGCTCGCCTGAGACGGTGCGGGCGGAGCTGGCGGACGTCGTCGAGAAGTACGGCGCCGAGGAGGCGATCGTCGTGAGCATCACCTACGCGCACGAGGCGCGGCGACGGTCTTATGAGTTGCTGGCGCAGGCTTTTGGACTCGAGGTGTGACCGCAACTATTACGGGTCGAGCTTCACTGGCACGACGTCGCACCCGACCCCAACAGTCCGCACCGCCCCTCTTTTGACGCAAACAATGTGCCCCCGAGGAAGGTCTCTCACACGGTCTGAGAGACCTTCCAGATCTGGCTCGCGCCTGCGTCGTCCTCCCGCCCGATCATCTCCGCCGAGGAACCGAGTAGTCGGTCGGGAACAAGGTGGCACTACCCACCGCCGTGTATCACGCATAACGTGAGGTCCTATCTCAGTTCACGTGATGCGTTGTGATAGAGACGCCATCCCCCCAAAGTACGCCGAACTGTGTGGAGTGGGCGCACAGCGGATAGTCGCCTCCGTCGGTGGCGGCGAGCTTGTAGGCGCCGGCAACGCATCCGCGTCCGGCGAGCTCGTCGCGTGCCGCCTCGTAGCCGGCTCGCTCGGTCCGGCTCATCCGCTGCGACACCGCGTCGCGCACCTGCGGTGTGCGAAGAACCTCGAAGGCCATCAGGCCGGTTCGAGTTCCCCGCGTGCAAGCTGCTCTAGCCCCTCCTTCAGGGCTGGGCTGCGGCGTGCCTCGCGATCATCGAGATAGTCCACGAGCGCCTGCAGCCAATCGCGGTCCTGGCCACGCTCTCGCAACTCGTCAAGCCCGCGGCTCACGCTGCGCAGGCTCTCGGGTTCGACCTGGACGGGGCTCGAGCCCTTGATCGCGCGCAGCGCGCCACGCGCTATCCACGAGCGCACGGTCGGCACCGAGACACCGAGACACCGAGACCGGCATTGACACGCCGAAGCGGTTTGGCATGGCCCGCTCGCCACTCGTCGATCACGCCGATCGCCTCGAGCATTTCGTCTGGGGTCGCGCTCTCCAAACGCCGCAGGACCTCTCCAGCGTTTTTGATGCGGTTCTTCGAGTAGCCAGACATTCCGAGGAGCCTACGCAACGCTTGGGATGCAACGCGATGGCGGGGGAAGCTAAATGACGACGGGCGCACCGATGGCTACACCGATATGACCAGTCAGAGCTGTCGCTGCAGGCGATGCCAGGTGGGCTGGATGTCGCCAAACCAGCGGGGGAGCTTCACCTCGGTGTCTGGCGTGCTCGAGAGCAGCTCCCAGTCCTGGCCAAAGTGGCGCATCAGCTCCTCTGCAGTGACGCCGCGTGGGCCCAGCCCGCGTCTGCGAGGCTGAAAGGCGAACATCAACAGCACGGCACCGGGGCTCGTCACCGCGCTCACACCTCGTGCGTACTGGTCGCGCTGATCGTCGGTGAAGTCGTGAAAGCAACCGCGATCGAGCACCAGGGTGAAGCTCTCACCAATGCCAAGCTGCTCGAGGAGGCAGACGTCTCCCTGTACCCAGTTGACATCGACCCCTCTTGACCCAGCGCGCGCTCGCGCTTTGCTCAGGGCCTGCCCAACACCATCGACAGCGGTGACCGTGAAGCCCTGCTCTGCCAGATACACAGCGTCGCCGCCGGTGCCACAGCCGATGTCGAGTGCTCGCCCCGGGGGCGTGGCCCACCCCTCCGTGAGGTTCTTCAGCTGCTCAGGCGCCTGATCGTGATCCCACGGGGTGATGCCGAGCCGGTAGAGAATGTCATAACGCTGAGCCACCAACCGGCATTATCTCGCAAAAACAGCCAGTCACCTGGATCAGTGGGTCAGGCCCCGTACGAAGCGCCTCCAAAGACCATTGTTGCCGCGGTCAGCGCCGGCGGATCCTCGTGTGGGCAGTCCTCCTCGAATAGGCCACCCCCGATCAACGGATCTGTTCCGGCGTCCACCAGTCCCACCGCCGGGCAGCGCTCACATCCACAGACGGTCTCGTCGCCATCATGCAATAGGAAGGCAGGCTGGTGGCGGAGAGCCGCCGCACGGGGGATCGCCTCTCGCATCGCTGCCCTGTACCGATCGCCCTCCTGTCTCCGGGCGCTGGTCTCACCGCCGGCGAGCAGGGCGTAGGCGAGCCCCTCGTTGACGCCGGTACGGATCTTGATCCGGTCGGCACGAGCCTGACGACGAAGGTCAGCGCGCCATTTGTCCGGGTCCTGGATATCCGAGAGCGCAACGACGACGTTCCCACGCGCGAGGAGCTCCCCGTAGGAGTCACGGCGCTTCACTCGCTCGAGAAGCTGTTCAATCCGCTGGAGGCTTTCGACCGGATCTTGCAAAGTGGCACTAATGGTAGGAAGCTTTCAACGTCATCCGCAGCAGCGTGAGGTTGTGCTACAGCCCGATGCGCCGCCGCTTGGCTCTCGCCACGCGCCGCACGGCATCGGCAAACTCTGCTCGCCGTCGCTCGTATTGGGCCGTCATCTCCTCCTCGGTCTCTTCTTCATCAGCATCGCTCTCCTCTTCGGGAGCATGTTCGGACCAGAGCAGAAAACAACCATGGATACCCGTAACCAAATCCTCGAGCATGTCTGGGGCGGGACGAAATAGATCCAAAGGGACAAGCCGGAGTCCGAGCTTAGACGGATCGAGGGAATGTCTCGCGGCTATTCCTTCTGCCTCCTCGAGGGTTTCCGCGAGACGGGAGATGTCTGTGATTTCCCTGTCGGCAACGGACATGGCTGCGCCGACCATGTCCACAACCACATCCAGTGGACTGCTACCTCCGTAGATCTGCCTCAACACTTCGGTGGGGGTTTCCGTTGGGAGGGCCTCGATGTCATCCGCTATCTCCACAATCGTCTCAGGTTCATATCCACTGACCTTTGCGGCGACCGCTGCAGCCGAAGCAAGCCAATGCGCGGCCGCCACGGACGCTCCGGTCGGATCGATCTCGCGAAAAAGCGCCTCCGGCCCAAATGGATCCGACTCGAAAAGGACATTGGCAGCCGCTACATGCACGGGGGGTGCATCAGCCCGTGTCAGAACGACAGCCTGAGCGGCGCGCCCCGTTAGATCCCCGCGTTCAGCCCGCTCGACGGCATCTATCTCAGCTTCGACGTCCGCCACGACGATGTCGGTCAAAGCCGTAGAGCCGATTTGATGCAGGGACCTCCCCACGCCATGGCCGGCCTCCTCGACCGAGATATAGGACTGCAGAAGCATTCCATCCTGAGGTAGGTTCGGCTCACGCAGCGTGACCACCAGCTTGGTAATCGCCTCGCGGGTCCGCGTTCGCCGCGATCCCTCGGTATTGGGTGACATATCATCGTCCGCTGCCGAAGCCGGATGCGTGTATGTCCGCCAAAGCACTTCGGAGGAATGAGTAAGTCTGCTTGCCAGATCTCCCGCCGCTTCCTCGATCACCTCTGCGTGGATGTCAGCCACTGTGATAGCGCGATCGCCGATCCCAGTCGCCCAAGTCGCCACCAACGTATGCCGCTCGGCGTCGTACGCATATCGGGTCATTTCCCCTCCTTTTCCAATTGAGAAATCTTTCCGGTCTCGCCAAGCCCTCGCGGAGTACCTGCCGTCCGGGTGAGGCGGATGCGGAACTCGAACAGACCACACTACGCCGAGCTTGCGACGGTTCTGTCGATCGTGAGCTTGATGGCTTCGGCCGGGTCGCCGAACCCCTGTGTTTCCAGGCAACCGATGAGCAACGACTGGCACGCCGGCTCAAGCGCTGGAGAGCGAGGGCAAATGACCCGATTTGGCCGGCGACCTGGATCAGCCGACCGCGACGAGGTCTGCGGCGCGAGCATCGATGCCGGAGCTCTCGCCGAGCTCGGCGATCTCGTCGACGAATCCCACGACCAGATGAGTCCCGAGCGCCTCGGCGAGCCGGCGTAGCGTCTGCACGGTCGTGGGATGTTTTCCGCTCTCGATGCGCGAGATCGCGGAATGGCTGGTCCCCATGCGCCGCGCCAGCTCGGCCTGGCTGAGCCCGAGCTGACCCCGGCGACGGATCACGATCCGCGCCAACGCCTCATACGGCGCGAGCGTCTGTAGAGCACGCGATAGAGCACCGGGCCGTAATGACAGCGCAACTCCCGCAACTCGCCATCGACCTGCGATGTCGCCGGGAACGCTAACGGCGGCTCATTCGGGAGACGGCCATTGAGACGGTCAATCGCGAGATCGACCGCTGCCTGATGTCTCCGCGGCAAACCGTCGATGAACTCCTCCACCGGCTGGCGGCCATGTCGATCTCGGTAGTAGATGGCTTGTGTCCCAGACATCCCTCACAAAACGCTAGGCCGCGCTTGGGACGGCTCGATCGCGGCGAGCGAAAGTGTGGGAGTCACGATCTAGGCACAAAGCCCATGGCACCCTGGTGGGCCCGTCGACGCCATAACTCTTTTTTCTTCTCTCTGCATTCGGTCAGTGCCGCGGGGGCTGACAGAGGGCGATGCTCGCCAGGCGGGTGCGCTACGCTGGCAGGGTCAGATAGCGATGGCAACCAGAGGGCGAGACCTTCATCTGAACGTCCCCTTGCCGCGAAAGCCGCCTGATCTTCTGATGGCCGAGAGTCCACCTACGGGTGGGCTTTCCGCGTTTAACGGTGCCCGCGAGCGCGAAAGGGTGGCCGAGAAGGCGGCGGGTCAGGGCAGGATGTCGTTCAGCGTCGCCGTGAATCGCTCGCCGGACTCCTCGAGCTCGCCCTCGATGTGCAGGCGCGCCGGGCCGGTCTCGGTCCACAGGTCCAGGAAGTAAGCCCAGCCCGGGAGGTCCGGATCATCGGACTTGGTGATCACCTCGACCTGGTAGACCTCGCGCGGCGCCAGCACCAGCGACTCGGGGCAGTCGTCCTCGACGCGACGGCGCAGGTCCTCGACCCTGAGCCGACTA
The DNA here is from genome assembly GCA_963813745.1 of uncultured Solirubrobacterales bacterium. Taxonomy (GTDB): domain Bacteria; phylum Actinomycetota; class Thermoleophilia; order Solirubrobacterales; family Solirubrobacteraceae; genus Palsa-744. Next base: position 24,385 of record CAWEZW010000007.1, on the reverse strand, counting down.
CCAGACGCGACGCGGAGCTCCTCGTACTCGCCGTCCACGACAAGGTCGACGACATGCTCCAGTGCGCGGTACATCGGCTCGGGCATCAGCTCCAGCGAGTCGGCGATCTCTCCCCCTCCGCCCAACTCGTGGCTCGGCGTCAGGTGCAGCCGGCTGTAGAAGTAGTCCTCGCACGCCGCGCGCGCTTGGCGGCGGATGCCCTTGGAGCACCCCGCCGCGCCGAGCGCGAAGGCTGCCGCATCGATTGCCTGCCCGAGCGTTCCGTGACGGCGCGTCAACTGCGCGCAGGTCGCGCGACCGTGCTCGCTCTCGCGCGCCACCGATGAGCCGTCCAACAGAATCGAGGGGGCGTCGTGGCGGCTGTAGCCGGGGCAGGCGCGCACAGCAGAATGAAGGACGACGAGGTGGTCGCCCATTTCAATTAGCCGGCGAGCGCGTTACTGACAGGGCGGGTGAGCCTGCGAGCGTCTGGAAGACGACGCAGTAGCGCTCGGTCAAGCGCAGCAGGGTCGCCAGCTGGTCCTCGTCAGCCTCGGTCTGGAGCGTGAAGTTCAGCCTGATCGCCGTGAAGCCGACCGGGGCCCCCTTATCAACCGACAGAGTGCCGCGAAAGTCGAGGTCCCCCTCGGCGTGGACGGAGCCGCTGATGGCCAGACCGAGAGACGTTGCGACCGCACGCATCGTGACCCCGGCACAGGCGACCAACGCCTGTAGCAGCATGTCCCCCGAGCAGGCCAGCAACCCATCGCCGCCGGTCGCCGGATGGAGACCGGCCTGCACCAGTGCTCGTCCCGTGTTCACCGTGCACGCCACCCCGTCATCCAACGATCCGTCGGCCTCGAGCGTGACGAGGGCTGCTGCAGGCTCATCGCGATAGCGCTGCTTCAAGGGCTCCTGGATCGCGCGAAGCTCCTGTGTGGTGGTGGCGCCCATCCGAACCGAAACCCTACAGCGCGGCGCTGAGCGGCAACAGATGCTGCCGCGCTACCGTTGAACGCTCACCGAAGCCGCTCGTTGGTCGGCCGTCGATCCTTGGTCTCCGGCCTGTCCGCGAGCTTAGTTTTGGTTCTTGGGTTTGGGGGAGTCGCTCGTGAGTTGTTTGAGCTCCTTCGTCACAGTTCGTAGCTGCCTGAGGATGGCCTGCTCCATGTGAGCCAGGGCTTGCGCGTGTCTGGAGACTCTATTTCTTGCAAGATGCATCAAATTGGTAGGCGTGATTTTCGGTCTGATTTTTTGGGAGACCACACCGCCAATATCCACAAAAAAGGCCGTGTTGCCGGCCACAATAGGAGTTGGACGAGCCCCTTCATCCGGCGTTGCTCGCACGGCAAAGCCGTCGTCTGCCGTCGCGACTCCTTACCTCTCAGCGCTCGACGAGTTCGCCGCGCCTGAGTTGCTCGATGCCTTCGCGCGCCCCATGCTTTTGGGAATCCTCGGGCTTGTCGGTCGCGGGTCGCAGCGGCAAGTCTATTCGCGCGATTTGGGCGGCCGGCACCCGATCTAGTGGGCTTGGTCGAGGCGGAACAGTTTGTCGACGAAGCGGTAGACGAACTCCGGGAATCCCGGGCCGCTGGGTATGCGCATCGGCACGAGCGGCGGGAGCTCCGGAGCTTGAGTGCTCTCCGTCGTGGCTGGCTCCGCGTCTGCGGTGGAACTTGTTTTGGGCATAAGGCCAGTGTACTCCCGATTCAGGGGTTGTGGGCGAGGATCAACAGCACGCTCAGGAGGAGCAGGCCGATCGCGCCGGTGACGAGGTAGCTCTTGAACCGCATGGTCCTGGCGTTTGCGTCGAGGGCATCGACGAGGTCCTCGACGATCAGCCGGCGCAGTGCTCCGTCGGCGTCGTCTGCGTGGGTCTCGTCCAGCGCCTCGGCGTCCCCCAGAAGGCTGCGCAGCGTCGCTCCGTAGTTTCGTGGCGATACGGTGACGGCGGTGATCGCGACCAGCGCCGAAGCCGCGAGGACCACGACCGGTGCAAGCCACGGCGTGAGCAGCACGAGCGTGCCGCCGAGGGCAAGATCGGCGCCGAGCACGCCGATCGCCTGCGCGTCGAGACCGCCGGCGAGGGTCGCTTGGTTGGTGAGTTTGTTGAGCCCGACCTCGCGGAGCGGGTCGAGTCCGATTGCTTTTGTGGACATAGCTGACCAAACTACGCCGCGCTTGCGACGGGACGCTCGATCCGGGCACGCTGTAGCTCCTCACCCGGGTGGGCGGGCACTTAATCAAAAGCTCAACTCCCGCCAGTCGGGCGAGCACGCTCGCCGTGCGCCCTTCCTGTGCCCTTTGGGTATGGTCGACGCGGACGACGTCCTGGTCGATGATCGGTCCGTCGTCGAGCTGCTCGGTGACGTAATGGGCCGTTGCCCCGATCAACTTGACACCGCGCTCGCGCGCGCGGCCGTACGGATCGGCGCCGGCGAACGCGGGCAGGAACGAATCATGGATGTTGATCGCCGGCATCCCCACCCGCTCCAGGAAGTCGCCGCTGAGGATCTGCATATAGCGCGCCAGCACCAGCAGCTCGGCATTGCAGCTCAGGAGCTCGAGCAAAGCCACCTCGGACTGCTCCTTGCCGCCCTGCGCCACCGGCACGTGGTGGAAGGGGACTCCCGCGGCGAGCGTCTGGGCCTCGACGTCGGCGTGGTTGGAGATCACCGCCACGATCTCCGCGTCCAGCTCACCACGACGCCAACGCCACAGCAGGTCCAGCAAGCAATGGTCATGGCGGGAGACGAGGATCGCGATGCGCTGGCGCTCGCCCCACCAGCGAATTCGCCAGTCCATCTCAAAGCGCCTGGCGACCTCCGCCTCGAAGCTCGCCTGCAACCAATCGCGCTCGAGCCCGGCTCGAGGAAGAACTCGGTGCGCAGGAAGAACCTCCCACCACTGGGATCCGAGGAGTACTGATGGGAGGAGACGATGTTCGCGCCCCGCTCGAACAGAAAGCCCGACACAGCGGCGACGATCCCCGGAAATTTGCGGCCGACTGGGGAGCACGAGGAGGAATGCCCTACGTATTTGTAAGGTCCAAATTGGAGGACCCCGCGCGAGCGAGCACCAAGCGCTCGACGTCGCGCCCTGCGCGCACGATGTTTCCTAACTGCCAGAGACAGGTTTAGCGATCGTATCGGTGAAGGCAACTATGTCGTGTTCGCCGATCACGTGCTGACGATCATCATGGTCATGCGCTACTTGATAAAAATAATCCCCAAATCAGCCAAGGGGAAGCCCTGGCTCAGGCCGCGTCGAGCAGAATCCGGTCCTCGGATACCTCGAACTCGATGCTTTCCTCGGGGTTGTCCGGTGTGATTCTGACGCGTACGAGGTGCTTGGTTTGTTTGGCGGCGCGCTTGCCGCGGTCCTCGAGCAGGATCGCGTCGAAGGGCGGTCCCGTGGTGGTTTTGACGTGGACGCGCCGACCGACCTTGAACCAGTCGGCGAACTCGGGCTTGGGAGCGACCTCGGTCTGTGACATGACGGGGTTCACGATATCACCAGGGTCGGGAGCCCAGAAGTGTCGCGAGATGACCGGCGAGGACTCGGTCGAAGGACTCGGCCAGACCGTTCAAGGCGCCGCGCCAGGAGCGGCAGGTGTCGAGCGTGACCTCGCGCGGACGCAGGCCCGATCGGTTGCTCTCGATGTCGTGGTGGGCGATCGCGTTGCGCCAGGCGATGAGCTCATCGAGCTTGCGCTGGCGCGCCGCGTTGCGCGCGTCTGCCGCTTGCACGACGGCCCAGAATTTGAGGTCGAGGCGGTTGAAGTCGGCGCCGAGCGCGCTGGGTTGGGCGTTGCCGCGATCGAGTTGACGCGCGAACGTGAGGTTCGTGTCGAGCACAACGGCGATGCCCGGGTCGATGGCATCCACGAGCAGCTGCGTCGCGTCGCTGTGCAGCCCGCGGGAGTACGCCTGGAAGTGCGCGGCCAGGAGCAGTACGTAGGCGTAGTTCAGCTGCAGCGTGTTCGTGCGGCGTCCCGCGCGCGTGCCTCCCACGGCGCGGTGGGCGGCTTCCAGCTGCGAGAGGGCCGCGGCGGAGCTCGTGCTCCACGCGGTGAGGGCTGGGGATGGCATCGACCCGACCATAAGCAGCGCCTACGACGAAACGCTCGATCCGACCCGCCGCCGCCCGCTCAACCCCCGTCTTTACTGGGCATCGCGTCGCAAAGTTGGCGCGAAAACGCACACCGTCCAAGCTCACCCACCCCTGACCGCCCCCGGCCACCCACCTCAAAATCAAAACCCAACAAAAACCAACCAATCCCGAAAACAAATGCGGCAAGCTCACGAACAAATGTAACGCCGTTCCCAACGTAGCGTAGCTGTATCTCCACTCCCCATTGAATCCATTTCCTCAACCCCATCACCCTGCGCCGCCACCCGGCAGGCGCCGATGGTGGCTGTCGCGACGGCGAGCCAGAGGACCACTATCGAGACAAGGATCACAACTGCCTGCCCCATTCCCCCTCCGATGCCCAAGTTCGCTTTCCATACCCAGCGAAGGGCGCGGGCGCCACGGCCCGAGGAATAGGTCGTGGCACCCCAGTGAGAGCAAGGCCGAACACCCGGGCCTGGATCTGCAGCCGTGCCACGGCCAACAGCTGCAGCTCACAAACCTCGGGTCACCACACGCCCGTGGCGTGGCCAGACCGGCGCCGCTCAGTCTGAAGTCGTGCCGCTGGTGGGCGTTGGCGTCGTCGGTGACGTCTTGGACAGCCGCTTCTTGATGTTGAGGAAGTTCTGCCAGGAGGCGGGGAGCATCTCCCAGGCGCTCACCCAGGGGAGCAGCTCCTGCCATCTTTCGACCCTTAGTCCCGTGGGTATCTCCCCGCCGGTGATACCGGAGGGCGGGGGCAACGGCGCAGGTTTAGTCTTGGGCTTGTTGTCCATTGGGTTCATGGTAGCGCTCAGCTCAGCGACAGTAGACCGTAGAGGACTGCCAGCAGGATCGGTGCGCTGGTCGCGATCACGAGTACTTTGTGGCGGGCCGCGAGCTCTGCCCGATTCCGTTGGGATCTATCGGAGAGGTCGGCGAGGAGTTGCGTCAGGTAGGCAGCCTCGGTGTCAGTGCCGTAGTCGGCGTAGAACTTCGCCGGCGGTGGCCCGACTTTCGGGTCTGGGCCGCTCGTGCTTCCCCAGAGGCAGGCGAGCGCGCCGAGCCCCGCGCCGGCGAGCAGCAGTAGGCGCCGATCGTCAAGTCCGTGGGGCACGGTGAGCAGGATGCCCGCGGCGGCGATGAAGAAGCCAAGCAGCCCCAGGAGCTTTGAGTCGAGCGCGCCGTCGGCCTGCACCTGCGCCGAGAGCTCCGCGTGGCTCGCGTACACCGCGACGCGCAGGTTCTCGACGACGACTGCAGGCTTGTGATCGCTCGTGGACATCTCCTCCCCCTATTCCGACCACACCCCGCAAACGGGACACGGCATCCCAAAACTTTTTCGCCAGCGCGAGGCGCCGTCGCCGAGCGCGGCCCCTTCGCGTTGCCGGCCAGAGCGAGCTCGGCAACGATGAACCCAGGCATCAGCAGCGCCACCGCCGCAAGAATCGCGATCGGCGTGCCGAGCATCAGCGAAGCATCTCAAGTTGGCGCGAAAACGCACACCGTCCCCCTCCGATCCGTCCACGGCCACCAGCCAGAATTTCAACAACCCAACAAAAACCAACAAATCCCGAGAAACAAATGCGGCAAGCTCACAAGCAAATGTAAAGCCATTCCCGAATTAGCGTAGCCATACCCCCACCTGCCTCAAAACACCACCGTCCGCCGACCATCCACGATGACCCGATCATCGAGGTGCAGCCCCACGGCCCGCGCGAGGACGAGGCGCTCCATGTCGCGACCGACGCGCTCGAGGTCCTCAGCGCTCTGGCGATGATCGACGCGGACGACATCCTGGTCGATGATCGGTCCGTCGTCGAGCTGCTCGGTGACGTAATGGGCCGTTGCCCCGATCAACTTGACACCGCGCTCGCGCGCGCGGCCGTACGGATCGGCGCCGGCGAACGCGGGCAGGAACGAATCATGGATGTTGATCGCCTGCATCCCCACCCGCTCCAGGAAGTCGCCGCTGAGGATCTGCATATAGCGCGCCAGCACCAGCAGCTCGGCATTGCAGCTCAGGAGCTCGAGCAAAGCCACCTCGGACTGCTCCTTGCCGCCCTGCGCCACCGGCACGTGGTGGAAGGGGACTCCCGCGGCGAGCGTCTGGGCCTCGACGTCGGCGTGGTTGGAGATCACCGCCACGATCTCCGCGTCCAGCTCACCACGACGCCAACGCCACAGCAGCTCCTACAGGCAGTGGCCGTGGCGCGAGACCAGAATCGCGACGCGCTGTCTCTCTCCCCACCAACGGAGCCGCCAGTCCATCTCAAACCGCGCGGCAACCTCTTCGACGAATTCCCTCCCCAGACGCTCATGTCCGATTCCCTCTCCCAAGAAGAACTCGGTGCGCATGAAGAACCTCCCACCACTGGGATCCGAGGAGTACTGATGGGAGGAGACGATGTTCGCGCCCCGCTCGAACAGAAAACCCGACACAGCGGCGACGATCCCCGGCCGGTCGCCGGCCACAACGGGAGTTGGACGAGCCCCAGCATAAAAGCCAAACGGCCGACATGAGTCTTCCGCCCCTGGCGGCGAGCAGGCGCTACCCGGGCTCCGACACAAAGCGCTGTTTGTCGTCCTGAGCGCAAGCGAGCTGTGCGTCTGCGGAGACGCTTGGGAGATTCTCCTGCTCCTCGGTGACGGCTAGGAGCCCGGTCCTCAGGTGGGCTTGTGCGCCAGGAAGAGGTAGCGGTTGAGACTGAGGAAGTAGTTGGAGCCGAGCTCGGTTAGGTCTTGTGCCCATGCTGTGGCTTCGGCCTCGCTCACGCCGCCCCGATCGGGCACGAACGTGGCGATCAGCTCAAGCATTCCGGCGCTGTAGGTGTTGGGGTCATAGCCGGCGTTGAACAACGGCACGATTTCCCGGTCGGTGACTTCCAGTCCAGCATCTCCCAGCAGCCGTGTGAGCGTACGCGGCAGGTGAGGGTGAACGAGGTGCTCCTCCCACGCGGCGAGCACCCGGTCCATGCGCTCGTTGTCACTTGAAGCCCATACGATCGAGTCCCAGTCGGTGTCAAGCACGAGCGCCCGGCCTCCCGGGCGCAGCACCCGCCCTAGCTCCAGCAGCGCGGCGGGAACATCATCGACGTACTCGTAGACCTGTGTGCAGACCGCGACGTCGAAGCTCTCCTCCGCATAGGGAAGCGTGTGCGCGCCAGCTTCTTGATACTCGATCTCCCCGCTGCCGGCTGGTGCTCTGCGCGCCCTGGCGAGGGCAAGCATGTTCTCACTGACGTCCACCCCGCAGATCCGCCCGCTCCTCCCGACAGCAACGGCCATTTCGCACGCGAGTAGACCAGGACCCGAGCCGATGTCGATCGCGCGCTCGCCGGGCTTCAGCGCGAGTGCCCGCAGGATCGTTTGGCGCTGTTCGATGACATCGGGCGTGGTGTAGATCCTCTCTACGCGCCGGGAGGCGTCCTCATCGAATTGCAGTGTGGCGCTCATTCCTCGCCTTCGGTTGGTGAATGGCTCACTCTCAGGAAACGCCAGGGTACACCTGAGGCTCGATACGGTTCTGTGGATGAATGCTCTTCGCGCCGAGGTCGACGGTCTCCAGCGTGGGTGGCTTGCCTTCCAGGAGGGGTTGGTGTTGCTGTTCGTGAGTGGTGTCGCGCCTGGCGCTGGGCGCTTGACGGACTTGGCGATGGAGCTCGTCGACCTCGGCGGCGTAGCGCAGGCAGACCCCGCGGTCCTCGGCAGCCTCCGCGAGCGCTACGCGCTCGAGATGGACCCACCAAGCGTCCCCGGCCTCGTCGAGCGCTTTGGCCTACGGTTCCCTGCTGAGCCGCTCATAAACTGAACGCACACAGCAAGCGACTGCTCCCTTGCGCGACGAGCGACCACGCGCCACCATCCCCCCACCACACCCGGATCGGACGAAACCCACTCCACGAGCGAATCAGCGAAACCTCCCACGCCTCGAGCACGGCAACATCACACGGGAATCCCGACATAAAAAGGCGTCCTGTCAGTCTTCTCGTGGCGCCATCGGGGTTATCTTCTCGTCTTGGGATTGGAGCCGACAGGATACGCCAGCATCAGCAACAGCTGGGGCGCATACAGCCCTACCCCGCGACGACCTCCGTGCGGTTGCGGCCCGCGGCCTTGGCGGTGTAGAGCGCGCTGTCTGCGCCGAGTACTGCACCACGCCGGTCGGCACCGAGTGGCGCTCCGCCGATACTCACCGTTACCTCGCCGCCGCTCATCTCCAGCACGGCCGTGCGGATCAGCTCGGCGACGCGGCCGGCCTCGGCCTGCGTGCACAGCGGCAAGAGGACGGTGAACTCGTCGCCCCCGATGCGCGCGACGGTGTCGCCGGCGCGAACCGCGTCGCGGATCGTCTGCCCGAGCCGGCGCAGCAGCGCGTCACCGGCCTCGTGGCCCTGGGTATCGTTGATCTCCTTGAACTCGTCGACGTCGACCACGAGCAGCGCGTTGTCCTCCCCGTGCCGGCTGAGCTCGATCATGCGATCCTCAAACGCGCGGCGGTTCGGCAGCTCGGTCAGTGGATCGCGGTAGGCGAGGTAATGGTACTCGGCGGCCAGCCGCGCGTAGCGTCGGGCGAGCGCGCTCGTGTCGGCGACCTCAGCGGCAAGACGCTCATCCTCCACGGCGATCGCGGACGCGGGTAATGACAGTGCGGCCTGCGCGTAGCTTGCGTGCAGCTGCGCGATCATTCCCACCAGCTGCTGGGGCGGGCCGTGGAGCAGCCCTTCGACCGCGTCCAGCACGACGGCGGCGTCGGGTACGCACGGATAGGGATCATCGCGCCACTGCAGCGGCACGCCGCTACCGCCGAGCATGATCCGGCACGCGGGCTGAGCGTCATGGATCGCGACGATCGCCGCCGCGAGACGGGGTGCGTCGCGCGTCATCGTGGAAGTCAATCCCGTGAGGGCCGGCGCGTGCTCGGCGACGAACGATCCCAGCGCACCGGATGGCACGTCCGCGCCGAGATAGAGCACCTCGAAGCCCGCGCCTTCCAGCACGTCGGCGACCATCCGCAACCCCAGCACGTGCGCCTGTCCTTCCACGGCGGCGAGCACGACACGCTCGCGCGAGCGCGGCGGCGCGATCTGCAGTGGCTCCTTGAGCGCCAGCAGCGCCCGATAGCTGAGGACCGTCGCGACGTGCTCGTCGGCGACCGTCACCTCCCCCTGCTCCCACAGCTCCCCGATCCGCGCCATCGCGGCCCCGATCACACGAACCTGAATGCTCGTCGGCGCAACACCCGCACCCAGCGCCTCCTCCACGACCGCCTCCGCCGTCGGCGCGTCCGCGGCGCACAACGCCGCGAGATAGCGCTCGCCGATCGCCAAAAGCCGACGATCGCTTACCCTCCGCGACGGCACACGATCACATCCACAGCACAAGTTCCATCAGACAGGAAGATGATACGGCACCGCCGCACTGAGCCAACCCCCGCACCCGCCGATCCAACAGACGCGTCCTTTCGGTTTGCTTGGCGCCTACGGGGTTAGCTGTCGGGCTCGCGCAATTGCAAATTGGGAGTCCGAGCGTTTGGGCAAGGCGCCGACTTGCTGGTGCGCGTCGTTCAGCTCGTTGTAAGCATCGTCGTGTTGATCATCCTCGCGGGGATTCTGCTGGTGGTGCTCAAGGCCAATCCGGCCAACAGCATCGTCTCGGAAGTCCACAGCTGGGCACGCTGGCTCGCCGTAGGCGTTCAGGGGGTCGGGTTCGGGTGAGCAGGATTTGGTTGTTTTGCATGGAATCTTGCGTGGGTGATTCGAGCGGAGGCCGAGGCGATCGCGGCGCAGGGCGGCGAGGCCGTCGTCGCGGTGTTGCTCTCGATGGCGGAGCGGATCGAGGAGTTGGAGCGGCGGTTGGGGCAGAACTCGAGTAACAGCTCAATGCCGCCGTCGACGGATCCGCCGATGACTCGTCAGCAGCGTCGTGCTCTGGCTCGCGAGCGCGCCAAGAAGTCGCTGCGTAAGCCGGGCGGGCAGCCCGGACATGAGGGCAAGCACCGTCAGATGGCGCCGCCCGAGAAGGTTGATGAGACCTTCGAGTGTCTGCCCGATGCGTGCTCTGGTTGCGGGCTCGTTTTCACCGGGGACGAGGCGCAGGCTGGGGAGCCGGTGGTTCACCAGAAGTGGGAGCTTCCGCCGATCTCACCATTGATCTTCGAGTACCGACTGCATCGCGTGCGCTGCCCCGGATGCGCCAAGAAGACGCTGGCGGGCCTGCCAGCCGGAGTGTCAGCCTCGGCGTTTGGGCCGCGCCTAGAAGCTCATATCGCGATGCTCGCGGGCGTTTATCGTCTTTCCCGCCGCCAGGTCGCCCAGGTCGTGGAAGAGATACTTGGCTGCCCGATCTCAACAGGCGCGGTGGACACGGCGATCATGCGCATGAGCCGGGTCCTCGCCGACCCCTGGCAAGCGCTGGCCGAGGCGATCCGCCAAGCCGACGTGGTGCACGCCGACGAGACGAGCTGGCGGCTGGCCGGTGCCCAGCAGTGGTTATGGCTCGGAGCGGCCGCGCTGGTGGCGTGCTACCGCATCGACCCGCACCGCTCCCAGGCCGCGGCCAAGAAGCTATTGGGAGAGGACTTCGGCGGGATTCTCATCTCAGACCGTTATGCCGGCTATCACTTCCTGGACGTGCTGCAACAGCAACTTTGCTGGTGTCACGCAATTCGTCAGCTCGTCGAGATCTCCGAGCGCCAGGGCGCTCCCGGCAAGCTCGGCGCAAAGCTCGTAAAAGCGGCACGAGAAGTAATCGCGGTTCATCACCGCTACCTTCAGGAACAGCGCACCCTTCCCTGGCTGGCACGCGAGCTCTCCCCGCTGCGAGATCGCATCCAGGCGCTGCTGCAAGAAGGCGAACGCTGCCGCCATCAGAAGACCGCAAACTTCTGCGCTGGACTGCTCGAGGAGTACGAGGCGCTCTGGACCTTCTGCGAGATACCCGGCATCAGCCCGACGAACAACAGCGCCGAGCGAGCGCTCCGCCACGCCGTGATCATGCGCAAGATCCAAGGCGGCACCCAATCCGAAAACGGCAACCACTGGATCGAGCGGATCCTCTCGGTCAACGAGACCTGCCGCCTACAAGGCCGCGCCGTACTCGACTACCTCACCACCGCCGCAACCGCCGCCCACCACGGCCAACCCGCACCCTCGCTGCTACCCAGCCCGCCCTAAATCAGGCAGCTACCCCCTGAACGGGTACGGCTCGCCGGTCCGTTCGACGGCATGTTCAGCTTCCATAGCGCCAACACCGCTATCGCTGTCAACTGGGGTATCGCAGCGGTCGTCTACCTGCTCGTGGGCGGACTGATCACACGGCTAATCGGCGGCACCCACCGCTCCCCGCTCGAGCGCTTGTCCATCCGCAACCAGGAGGGTCTATGACCATGCGCGAGCCAACTCAACAACTGAGACTTGGGAGGTGACCATGCTCACAATCCTTCTTATCATCATCGTATTCCTGCTGCTCACTGGTGGCGGATTCGGCTATAGGCGCCGCGGCCGCAGCTTGTAGAACCGAGAAACGCTGAGTGCGGCCCGTCAGCGCTTATCGTCCATCTCTTGGCCACGCTTTTGAAGGAAACTGCCGAACGCGCCAGCCAGCGCGGCGACTACCGTGATCGCCCAGATCTCCATGAAGACGTCGAGGACTCGTCCGCCCGCCGAGATCGGATTCTTGATCTGCGAGGAGACGGTCAACAGCTGAGTCGTCGTCCAGAACACGGCGCTGCCGAATGTCTTGATCTCGGTCTGCTGGGAGTGGCGCTCGAGCAGGAACGCCGCGATCGCGCAGAACAGGTCAATACCGGCGGTCACCACGATGATCGTCACGAGGTGGTCCCGCAGCCGACGATGCGTGGGCGTCGTCGCGCGGAGAACGTTACGAAACTCACGGGCAGCGGACCCCAGCACTCGCAGCGGCATCGAGTCAATCGTCGCGGGCGCGCCGGACGTCAGCGCGGTCGTGTCCTCGCTCAAGTAAGGCTGGACCTACAAGCGCCCCCCTCGGCGATAGCCGAACCCGCCTCTGGTGAACAGGATCAATGGTGGGTGTCGCCGGCCACAGCGGGATTTGGACGAGCCCCAGCATAAAAGCCGAACGGCAGACCACTGCCTTCCGCGCCCGAATGCGAGAGTAACCTCATGCAACCGCGGACGGAGCACCCCCGGCAGACTCGGCATTCGTCCAACGATCGGTGCTTCTCAAGACGCTGCCGACATACTCGGACTAGCATGAGGCCACTGCTCCCGTCCGTCATCGCAGGCGCGCTCTTGCTGGTGTCTCCGGGGGCGGTGCCGGCCGAGAAGTCGGTGAGGTTGCGTGCGCAGCCCGCCGCGTCGAGCTATAAGTTCGAGGACCTCACGATCACACGGCAGGTGGCGGCGGATGGCAAGCCGAATTCCGGATTCGTCTCTTATTTCCGGCTCAATCGAGCATTGCCCTTTGCTCCGCGGAGAAAGTTCGAAGGGGAAGGCATCAGCCTCGTATTTCCGAAGTTGTGAGCGTGTCGCTCGTGATCCACGGGCGAGCGGTGATCAACACCCGCACACAGGTACGAACCCGCAAAATGGGAAGGAGCGTACGAAAGCCCAACGGGGTACTTCTCAATCAAACGGACCTGCCTTACGAAAAGGCCTTCGGCGGCTTAAAGATGGCGAGACCTCTCCGAATAGCGGGGCGACGCGACGCGCTGGCGAGACGCGCAAGAATGTGACGATGCGCGATTCCGCGACAGAGATGAGCTCCCACGGGTTCGCACAAATCAACGGACCTTTCCGGACGACCGGTGAGGCGTTCGACGTCGCGGGTGGGCTGGTCGAGATGTGCCGGCTCGAGCACGGTCTGCCTCAAACTGGCCTTGTTTGCCCTCCAGATCGTGGTGCTCGCTGCCGTTTTTGTGTGGATCGGCGGCCCGGGGCCGTATTTTGCCGTTGGCCTTGCGATGGTTGCATGGCGGTATTTCCTGTGGGGAAATCGAGATTAGCCAGGGTTGCGGGGTGCCCGACCCCTGGCGCGAGCGGGTGAGGTCAATCGACGATCAACCCGTCAAGCAACTTTCTCAGCGGGTCGTTGTTGCCGCGATGGCTTTCGCGTGAGGCCTTTATGTTGCTGTCGGGGTTCAAGCCGGTCCAGTCGATGGGGTGCCCCGCTTCAGTAGCGATGTGACCGAGGAACGCGCGCTGGGTACGACCGTTGCCCTCCCGGAACGGATGAACCGCGTTGAGCTCAGCGTAATAGTGAGTCAGCCGCGTCACGAAATCATCACGCTCCAAGCCGCGAAGACGGTCCTCGCCTACGAGGTCGCTCAGCACGCCAGTCAGATACGGAGCGACATGCTGTGGCAGCGCGAACATGCTCTCACCCTTCGCGATCTTGACCGTGCGCAGCTCACCAGCCCACGGGTAAAGACCCCGGAAGATCTTGCGATGCACGGCCTGCAGGTGAGCGGTGTCGTAGTCGCCGAGGATGAATCGCCGCTCGAGCTCAGCAATGCGAATGGCGGTGAGCCCGCCCTCACGCTGCGCAAGCTCAGCCGCGTCGCGAATACCGAAGTGGTTTCGCAGAACATCGGTACCGGGGTAGACGTATGGATCATCATCCGCCATCGCCCCACCCACATCGAGCTCGTGCCGCCGGGAGCGCTCTTACGCGGGCACTGGCCCGAGCAGATCGGTCAGCGACTCGCCGGCCGCAATGCGAAGCGCCCCGACGTCGAGCTGCGCGTCGGTGATCTCCTCGCGCGCCCACCGATCCAGCAGCGGCTCAGCGACACCGGGGTCAAGCCCCTCAGCACGAACCGAAGCCAGCGCGTTCGCCGCGGCCCGCTTGCGGGAAACCTTCGACCGGACCGGTCGACCGCCATTTGAAGCCGAACGCCCGTTAGACCCCGACGCGGGCTTCGCTTTGGCTTTGACGTTCTTGCTCGTGGCCATAGACCCAGGATACCAGCGCTGCTCGCAAAGTAGTCGATTGTCAATTCACTTCGGTGGCCTGTCCTCGCCCCGTTCAAGCCGGCCGGCCGGGACGAAGCTCCGGGATCTGTGGAGCGGCCTCAGCCGAAAAGCACCGCGACGCTCTCCCTGAGCTGGAGCGGATGTAGAGCGCGGGCTTGCACCCTTCGATCCTCACCCTGGTTACCTGCTTGACCACCGCGCCGTTCTGGCCTTCGATCGTCGCCGGCATCTGCAGGCTCTAGTCCGTGTCGCCGGCCACAATTGGAATTGGACGAGCCCCAGCATAAAAGCCGAACGGCCGACATGAGTCTTCCGCCGGACCTCGATCGCGACCTCGATGCCTTCCCCAGCGATCCAGCGCGACACCGCCATCGTCGAGCTGATACTGATCCGTTTCGAAGCTGCCCTGGACCACATGGTCCACTTGTTCGTAGCCTGGGCCGCCGGAGCAACGTCGACCCGTCGCAGCGGGTTGAGCTAGCCCGAGGGATCTCCGACGGAGTGCGAACCTGGCCGTCGGCCGCCGAGGTTTCGTGTCTGCCCAGCTTTACGAAAGCACCAATGGCGACGCGATGATGGTGATGGTGCGCATGCGAACGATCAAGGAGCGCCAAGAACTCACGGATTCGCCTGAGGCTCAGGGATTGCCTCTAGAGCTCGACCTCGACCTCGAACTCCGTCGTCTTCGGTGGGCCGGGCAAAACGGACTGCCCTGCCTGGACGGCGGGCAGCAGCGTCTCGTCGTGGAACTTCTCCCAGATCGCCTTCGACTCCCAGACCGCGACGACGACCCAGCCGTTCGTGCTCGGCCCGGCGTAGTGACGGGTCTGACCGGCGGGCAGGCCACCGGGCGGGTGCACCACCGCGGTCGTGGCGTCATACTGCTCCTTCGTACCGCCTTCGAAGTCGTTGACGATCACGTACGTCATCTCAGCCTCCACCGGGTAGCCCCTCGACGAGCGAGAGGATCTCCTCATCCAGGCTCGCGAGCTCCTCCACCCGCTCGAGGTCGGCATCGCTCAGCGACACGGGCTCAAGTCGCAGTCGCCGGCGAGCGGAGTCCTCGACGCGCTTTCGCCGTCTGCTTTCGAGCAGCTTGTTACGAGCGGCGATCTCACGGTTGCCCGTCTCTCGCAGGCACCAGCGCAGCACCACGGGCAGGTAGCGGCGATAGAACACCGTGAACGCGGCCTCATCCCTGGCGGCGATCCCGTCCACGAGCGCCGGGTCTCGATCCTCAGCAATGTCGGGCATCTACAAGCAGGTTTGCGCAGCAGCGGATCTTGTGACACCACATCGCCCTCGCTGCCCGAGCGCTTCGCCGGCGTCGTAGCCCCTTTTCCCGCCCGCGGCAAGCTCAGCCCCGCAGGTCGTGAAATCACGCCCGAAGCGGCACTGGCGCCTCCCGAAAGCCGCTCACAGAGATCGTCCTCGAGAGGTCGCCGCTGGGGGTTGTGTTCGTCTTCCCGCACCCAGCGGTCAGGAGCAGCGCGAGCACCACCGCCAAGAACACGGCGGCCCTTCGCCGTGTCGCTGCCGCCGCTGTTCTGTGACGACCCATCCCTTCGAGTCTGGCAGGCACTCCTTCCGACACCGAGCCTAGGCCACTGCGGCGAACTCGCGCTCGACCTCGCCGTCTACCGTGCGCTGAAAGCAAACGAGCAGCTCCTCGTCCAGGACGGCGGCGATGCGCTGGAGGGTCGGCAGCTGCGGGATATGAGTTCCCTTCTCGAGTCGCGAGATCGCGCTATGGGATGTGCCGGCTGCTTGCGCGACTTCCTCTTGGGTGAATCCCAGCTCGAAACGACGCTCCCGCAGATGCGCGGCAATGGGACTGATATCCTTTAGAGCGCGGATGCGCTCGTATTCAGCGCGTGCGTCACGATAGGGCTGGCTGTGCTCAGCGTGACCCTTGGCGGCCTCGACAGCACTACGTCCGACTGGGTTGTGAAGAATGCTAGTCATAATATGATCTTATCACGGATGGTAAGTCACTCGCGGAGACCGCGCCCGTGTTCTTCTCAAAAGCGTGCAGCAGGACAATCAGGTTCCGGGAGCGCTGGTAGAGGACTCGATAGCGGGTCCTTGCGAACCGAACCCGCAACTCCCGCAGCTCTCCGGCGATCTGCGACGTGGCCGGGAACTCTGAAGGTGGGTCGCGTGGATCCCGGCCGTTGAGATACTCCTCGATGGCATCGTCGATCTTCGCTGCCGCGAGAGGCTGCACCTTCAGCAGCTTCTCGAGGAAGTCGTCGACCGGCTCCTTCCCTCGCTTGTCTCGATAGAAGACAGCCTGCGTACGGCCACGCCGAGCAGCCATCGAGCTACCTTTCTCGCAGGTCTGAAAACAACACAACCTAAACGCTACGCCGAACTTGGGATGCGACGCGATGGCGAGCCGAGGAAAGCTTCGATCGCGGCTCCAAGTACGAGCAAGCAGAGCGCGAGCGCGCGGCCGCATTGGCACAGGCCGAAGCCGAGCACGAGAAGAAAGTCCAGGCCGAGGCTGAGCGCGTAGCCACACAGCACGCCGAGGTCGACTCCTTCAGTGAGAGCTATGAGCAGCGCAATCCAGACGCGCTCGTGACCTATTGCTCGCTTGTGCTCGCCGCCAGCCAATACCCCGATACGTTCCCCCAGCAGCACAAGATCGCCTACGTGCCGGCGTCCCGCCAGCTCGTGATCGAGATGGAGCTCACGCCGGGAGAGCTCGAGAATCTGATCACCAACCTGTTCGAGAAGATGGGCCTGGAGACCCGCCTCACCCAGGCCTCGCGCGACGGAGGAGTCGACTGCGTTGCCTACGATCCCCGCCCGATCTTCGGTGGCAAGGTCGTGATCCAAGCCAAGCGCTACAAGCACACCGTCGGCGTCAGCGCGGTACGCGACCTGTTCGGCACGATGCAGAACGAGGGCGCCAGCAAGGGGATCCTCTTCACGACCAGCGGCTACGGCAAGGCATCGTTCGAGTTCGCCGAGGGCAAGCCCCTCGAGCTACTAGCCGGCAGCAACTTGCTCTACCTACTCGAGGAGCACGCCGGCATCACCGCGAAGATCGAGCCACCAGAGGACTGGACCGACCCGGTCGAGGACGTGGAGGTCGATATGCCGCGCGCGGTGAGTCCCTCGCCGGAGGGACGGGACCAGCCGTCAGCCTCAAGCGAGGAGTCGAAATAGGGCGTGTTCGTGGTCGGCGACGAGCTGCTCGACTGCGAGAGCTAGCTCGGAGAGCGACCACCCGAGAGCGTGGGCGAGGCTAGCGATAAGAAGTATCGCGACGGCCGGTCAGTTCTCCGACCATCAGGGTCGGACGCAGCGGCTGAGGGCGCGAAGCCTCATCCTCGGGCGGCTCAGGAGGCGGCTTTTTGAACATCCTGATCAGCTTTTTGAACATCCTGATCAGCTTCTCGAGCATGCTCATCAGTCTACCTCACCGCCGCCAGGGCCAGCACCCATGCCAGCACCTCAAATGGGGCTCCAAACCCTCGCCGTCTGCCGGCTCGAGATACGTGGCGATGAACTCCTCGGGCTCCAGCGAGAACGACCAGTCTCGACGCGGCCACAACATCACGAGGACCGCAAAGCTGAGCAACACGAAGCAGCCGACAGCCACCCATCCAGCCGCGTCGAGGTCGTGCCTGGCGAGCGTCTGAGCACCAAAGAAGGACGTGGTGATGGCAGCAGCGGCGATCAGCGCTCCGGCCCGAGCCCGCAGCTCGACCACGGATCGCTCTTGATCCTCCAATCCTCGCCTGGCCTCCCGATAGGCGAGCGCGTAGCCAGCCCCGGTGGAAGCCTCATAAGAACTCGTATTCATGGCGCGTCCAACGCTACTCCGAGCTTGGGATGGCCCGCGATGGCGGACCATCCGCGAAACGAGGGGGCGCTGCCTACGCGAGCGCTTCCCTGGCGTTAGACGGCAGCCAAGACTAGATCGCCGCGGCGCTGGTGCGCCGGCATCTCATCCCATGTACGTCCGTCCAGCAAACGGCCGCCGGACTTCGGTCGGTGACCGCCCCATTGCTTGAAGAAAAACGCGACATCCTCCTTCACACAACGATCGCGTAGATCGTACACCCACGCTGGGTCGCAACGACGATGGCGCTGGCCGGACTCACCACCAGCGATGAGCCAGTCGATGTCGGTGAGGTCCAGCCCCTCAAGCGGGCCCAGAAGCGGCTCGGCCGAGATGAACCGCACCGCCGCATCGACTTCACGCAGATAGTCGGCCCGGTGCACGAACCGCCGGTTCTCGATCGAGACGCCGATCCAGACGTTGGGGTGCCAGGTCAACTTTGGTGCGAGCACGGCGAGTCGCTCATGACGCTTGGTCAGGATCTGGAAGGTGTGCTGGCTGGCCTCCCCCATGACGTCGAACACCTCCTGTATGAACGACCGGGGATTCGCTCGTGGAAGAGATCGCTCATGGAGTTCACAAAGATCGTCCGTGGACGCTTCCAGCGCAGAGGTTGGTCGAGTCGATTCGGCCACAGGCGCAACTCGAAGCCCTGCTCGTAGGGGTGCCCAGGGATCCCGCGCCAGCGCTCCGCGAACGTCTCCGCATAACAGTGCGCGCAGCCTGGTGACACCTGTCGCACCCGGTCACTGGGTTCCAGGTCGCCTCCGTCCACTCAATTGCGCTGTTGTCGACCAAGGTGGTTACTCGTTCGGATTTGTAAGCCTATCTCCGGGCGCGGTGTTTGGGGGTGCTGGTTTGTAATCCGGTGCTGTTGAATATTCGGTGTAAAAAGTCCTGAGCAGATGGGTTGTTGAATGCACTTTGTTTGTTTGTGGAGATGGGTGGGGGCGGCACGGGCGGGTGGTAATGGGCGGACCAGGTGGGTTGGCCCCATGACGCGACGGGTCAGGCTGCGAGGGCTTGACCTGCCCTTGCCGGGCCGCGCCGTCTGCACCTGATCAGCGAAATTCGCGCTCGCAGATCGGCGATAAACTCCTCGGCGAGGAAGACGTCGATCACCTCGCTCACACTCCACTTCCGGCCTGGCTCGGCGAGCGCTGGGAAATGGATGTGGTCGTCGAGCGGCGCGGGCTGCAACACATTCAGATGCGCGCCGAGCGGTTCGAGTCCCGGACCCTGCCGCTCGTTGTCCACGTCGTATCTCACGAGACAGACCGCGCCTTCAGATGGTGCGAACTGCAGGCCGCGCACATTGAGACCAAAGCTGCTGCGCCACAGGATCGGCTGGCCACGGGGGACTCGCCGGATCGTCCACGACAGGTGCAACGACCAACGGCCGGCTATCTGCCGTTTGCTCAGTACCTCGATAGGAGTCGTGTTGCGAATCGCCACGACCTCAACGCCGTCCGCCTCGCGTTCCTTGCCGTTCTGGAACCCCGCAAACAGGCCGTGCCGCTGGAGCGCTTTACGAGCCTCCTTTACATAAGCCTTCGACTCTGGAAATAGCGTCTGCGATGCCATTACGCCACACGTAGAAGCTCGCTCTGCACGATGTCTCGCAAACGCTTGGACGCTCCAAGAATCTCGAACACCAGCGTGTCCAGTTCGCCTCGTGCATCTCTCACCGCAAGTACTCGCTGCACGGGGTCATCGCGCGACAGCGCGTCTGCCACAGCCTTTGCGCACGCACATACTTGCTCCAGCTCCCTGTCGGACAGCTTTGGAAAGGGCAAAGATTGTACGTCGTTGACGGTTACCTCAACGGTCTCATCCGCGCGTGGAGACCCGAGGCCTCGCAGCAGCCACTGATAGAAGGCGCTGTTGAACAAGGCGGCGACACCCGGCAGGTGCTTGGCGGTTATATCGTCAAAGCGCAAGGCGTGCACTCCTCGCATCTCCGGTACGTACCGTCCCGTCGGATCGGCGACGGCCGCCGGCTCTCGGGCCACAGCTCGCAACAACACCTTCGGCCCCAGCAGCGTCGGCAGATGACCGTGCTGATAGTTGGCCGGCAAGCCTCCACGGGCATCCAGCTCAGCCAGCAGCTCGGGATCGCCGGCAGGCTCCCCGTCGCGCTCGAAGGGCAGCAGCAGCCGCTTACCCGTCTCGCGCAGGTAGAACGGCGAGATGTCAGCCGCGTAAACGACTCGGGGCAGGAAGCGCTCGGGGATTGCCCGCCCGGCGATGACAACCTTCCCGGCAGGACCGATGCTGTAGGACTCCGGTCCGATGATGAAGTCGTCCACGCGCGCCGTCTTGACGCCCGTTCGCACTTCACGCCGCTCGTCCTCGTCCGTTCGAGCCTCATTCCGCTCATGGGCCGGCGCGGGGGCGAGCGGCTCTGTCGAGCGTGTGAGCTCGCCACGTAGGTCGTTCTCCCAGCGCACACGAAACGACGTCCACCCGGTGGCGGCGAGCAAGCTCAGCCGCTTCGATCGCACCGAGCGCCGCGCAATCGTGGGGGAGTCGCCGCTCGCCAAGTCATCGAGCAGGGCGCGGGGGTTGGTGCGCGAGTCGGAAACCGATTCGATGCAAACCGTCGTTGGCCCCCGCCGATCGAGCACGATGCCGGCTACGGATGCCGAGACGCCCGGAAACACCCGAGCCGCACGCAGATCGCAGATCCAACCGATCCCCGATTCCGCGAGGAACCGGCGCGCGGTCGCGCCGTTGCCGAGCCCGAGCAGGCCTCTGGGCATGACCAGGCCGGCGCTTGCGTCTTTGGCCAGCAGGCGCAATCCCAGGGCCAAAAAGCAATAAGCGTAATCCTGGCCGAAGGCTTTGATCTCGGGGTACTGACCGGCGAGCTTTGAGATCTGCTCGACGCTGAGACGCGACGCAAGCTTTGCCTGGGCTCCAAACGGCGGATTGCCCAGCACCATCGTGAAGTGGCCGCGCGCTCTGACGATCTCATCCCAGGGGATCTGTCCCGCCGCCGCGGCCACTCCGGGGGGAGCCGGCAGCGAATCACCGCACAGCAGGTTGTGCTTCAGGCTGGGGAGGCGTCCGGCCAGTTCTGCCGTCTCGAGCAGTTGCACCTGAGCCAGCCCAAGGGCTCGCTCGTCGACGTCCGCACCAAAAATACACTCGACCAGCAGCTCCTCGCGCTCCTTCGCCCTGAGCGCACGACCGCGCTGGTCCTCGAAATACTTCGCAGCCACTCATAAGCGGCGATCAGGAAGGCGCCGGAACCGCAGGCGGGGTCGACGACCCTGATATCCGCGGGTGAGCACGGGGCTCGCCGATCGGCCCAGCCGCGAAACGCATGCTCCGTGAGCACCCGCGCGAGCGCCGGTGGCGTATAAAAGGTCGCCTGCTTCTCGCGCTGATCGATTCCTCGCGCGACAGGGAAGAGTCGCTGACTGTCGCCTTCGTCCTGCTCCTCTGCAGGCAGGCTCGCCAGGTAGCTCTCATAAAGGCGTCCCGCCAAATCCCTTTGCGCCACCGAGAAATCCAACCGCAGCCGATCCCACGGCTCGACGGTCTGGCGCAACACCTCTCGCAGAGAGCCGGCGGGCAGTGCGTCGACGGTTATCCCGGCCGGCTCGAACAGCTCTGAGTTCGCCTGCTCCCGATAGTCGGCGAGCAGGTCCTCTAGATCGGAGCCCAGCCGATCTGAGTCGAGAACCCCGCGGACCCTGAGCCGAGAGGAGGCCTGACGCCGATCCTCGGCGACTCGCACATAGAGAATCTGATGAAACAGTCGCAGCACGGCCGTGTCGCGACCCACCGGATCACGCCCACCGTATGCCTCCGCGTCGGCGACGTCGAGTCGCAGCCTGCGCAGCGCATTGCCAAGGAGCACCGGCAGCGCCTCGCGCTGCCTCGCCGGCGCCAGCAGATCGGACGGGACTTCGTCGAGGATGTCATCGCGGCCGAACAGCTCCAACAGCTCCGCGACCCCGGTCCGATCGCCGGCGTCGGCCACGAACAGGGGTGTATCCCCCGGACGCGCGGACCATCTCAAAGTGTCATACAGCGAAACCTGCTCCGCCGACCATGACATTGCATAGCGTGCCTGCCGTGTATACCCCAAGCTGGTCAACCGCTCTGCCTGCCGAGGAATGACAAACGTCATCACAGCGGCGGGTTCCGCCGCGATCGAAAGCTCCCACAGCGGCGCCGCCTTGCCGCGAGTCCTACCCACCCGCTGCAGGCCCGAGATCCATCCCAAGCTTTGCAGCACCGAGCCAAGTGCAGCCGTACCGCGATCCTCGCCCCTGGCGAGCGCGCGAAGGTCTGGTCTGGAGAGCGTGGTCGACATGATGTGAGAACATATGTTCGCATCTGCCGCGGCGGCGGCTACTGACTCTTCAACGGGCGAGCGCAGAAGCCTCCACCGACCTTGCCGCCGCGGCAGCAAGCCAATCAGCGGATCAGGCGGCGATCTGGGATGGCCTGGTCGAATTATGCAACAAGACCGTGACGGGATTCAACCCGACAAGCTGCCACAGATCCCGCCCAGCAGATCCTCCCGAGGACCGGCTGGAGTCGTTCGCGGACTGCGCTAACCAGCGCATCGATGCGCCCGGCCGATTGACCGGCACGGGCAACGCCCGGGTCCGCTGCCTGCGTAGGCGTTCAGGGGGTCGACGCCTGTTGAGTGGTGAGCGGGGTGCTTGTCAGGGTGCGCGGGGTAACAGTGAGGGTGCGGGCTGGCCGTGGTGGGCGGCGGTTGCGGCGGTGTTGAGGTAGTCGAGTACGGCGCGGCTTTGTAGGCGGCAGGTCTCGTTGATGGAGAGAATCCGCTCGATCCAGTGGTTGCCGTTCTCGGATTGGGTGCCGCCTTGGATCTTGCGCATGATCACGGCGTGGCGGAGCGCTCTCTCAGCGGTGTTGTTCGTCGGGCTGATGTTGGGTATCTCGCAGAATGTCCAGAGCGCCTCGTACTCCTCGAGCAGTCCGGCACAGAAGTTCGCGGTCTTTTGATGGCGAGAACGCTCGCCTTTTTCGAGTAGCGCCTGGATGCGGTTTCTGAGCGGGGAGAGCTCGTGTGCAAGCCAGGGAAGGGTGTGCTGATCCTGAAGGTAGCGGCGATGGACGGCGATCACTTCTCGTGCCGCTTTTACGAGCTTTTTGCCGAGCTTTCCGGGAGCGCCTTGGCGTTCGGAGATCTCGACTAGTTGACGAATTGCGTGACACCAGCAAAGTTGCTGTTGCAGCACGTCCAGGAAGTGATAGCCGGCGTAGCGGTCTGAGACGAGAATCCCGCCGAAGTCCGCTCCCAGAAGCTTCTTGGCCGCGGCCTGGGAGCGGTGCGGGTCGATGCGGTAGCACGCCACCAGCGCGGATGCTCCGAGCCACAACCACTGCTGGGCACCGGCCAGCCGCCAGCTCGTCTCATCGGCGTGCACCACGTCGGCTTGGCGGATCGCCTCGGCCAGCGCCTGCCAGGGATCGGCGAGGACCCGGCTCATGCGCATGATCGCCGTGTCCACCGCGCCTGTCGAGATCGGACAGCCGAGTATCTCTTCCACGACCTGGACGACCTGGCGACGGGAAAGGCGATAGACGCCGGCAAGCATCGCGATATGAGCTTCCAGGCGCGGCCCGAACGCCGAGGCTGATACTCCGGCTGGCAGGCCTGCCAGTGTCTTCTTGGCGCATCCGGGGCAGCGCACGCGATGCAGTCGGTACTCGAAGATCAATGGCGCGATCGGCGGAAGCTCCCACTTCTGGTGAATCACCGGCTCCCCGTCCTGTCGCTCGCCCCCGGTGAAAACGAGCCCGCAACCAGAGCACGCATCGGGCAGGCACTCGAAGGTCTCATCAACCTTCTCGGGCGGAGCCATCTGGCGATGCTTGCCCTTATGTCCCGGCTGCCCGCCGGGCCTACGAACGACTCCTTCGCGCGCTCGCGAGCCAGAGCACGACGCTGCTGACGAGTCATCGGCGGATCCGTGGACGGCGGCTTCGAGCTGTTACTCGAGTTCTGCCCCAACCGCCGCTCCAACTCCTCGATCCGCTCACGCAACTCACGGTTTTCCGCCCTCAGCCCAACGTTCTCAGCCTCAAGCTCAACCTCACGCGATGACCCCGCCACGTTACATAACTACGCCGCCAACCCCAAACTCCCTCCCAGACCCCCTGAACGCCTACCTGCCTGCGACGCCTCCTCCCGGCCGGGGTCAAGGCAGGCACGGTAGACAAGTTCCGCCCATGAACTCAAGTCCGACGATTGCATCGTGGTCGTCGTATTCGACGGTGTACCACGGCCGACGGGCAGTCCGCGGGGTTCAGCCCTCAGGCCGGGGCGGGGAGCAGCCACTCGACCGGTCGCTCGAAGCGCACCGGGTCGCTGTAGGTGACATCGACTTCCAACCGCACGATGCGCCGTCCGTTGACTCCCAGATTGCCGCGATCCTCGATAACGCGGGCAGGAATGACCTCACCGCCGGCAGTGCGGACACCGACAATCGAG
>CAWEZW010000006.1:0-376161 GCA_963813745.1 uncultured Solirubrobacterales bacterium | reverse complement strand
GCCAGCTTCCTGATAACGAGTACCTGTTCACCTCCGAGTCGGTGACCGAGGGCCACCCGACAAGATCGCCGACCAGATCTCCGACGCCGTCCTCGACGCCATCCTCGCGCGACGACCCGACGGGCGCGTCGCCTGCGAGACGCTCGTCAACACCGGCCTGGTCGTCGTCTCCGGCGAGATCACCACCGACGACCTACGTCGACATCCAGGAGATCGTGCGCGAGACGATCGCGCGAGATCGGCTACACCGACGCCGACGTACGGCTTCGACTGCCAACACCTGCGCGGTGATCACGCGTCGACAAGCAGTCGCCCGACATCGCCCTGGGCGTCGACACGGCGCTACGAGGCGCGCGCCGACGCCGAGCGACGACGACGAGCTCGACGTCGCCGGCGCCGGCGACCAGGGCATGATGTTCGGCTTCGCCTGCCACGAGACCGCCGAGCTGATGCCGCTGCCGATCTCGCTCGCGCACCGGCTCGCCAAGCGCCTCGCCGAGGTCCGCAAGGACGGCACGCTGCCCTACCTGCGGCCCGACGGCAAGACCCAGGTGACGGTCCACTACGACGACGGCAAGCCGGTCGCGATCGAGAAGCTGCTGATCTCCACCCAGCACGCCGAGGCGTCGACGCGAGACGCTGATCAAGGACGACATCTGGGAGCACGTCGTCATGCCGTCCTGCCCGACCGAGCTGTACGACGCGACGCAAGCTGCGACGCAACTTCCTCGTCAACCCGACCGGCCGCTTCGTGATCGGCGGCCCGATGGGCGACTCCGGCCTGACCGGCCGCAAGATCATCGTCGACACCTACGGCGGCATGGCCCGCCACGGCGGCGGCGCGTTCTCCGGCAAGGACCCCTCGAAGGTCGACCGCTCGGCCGCCTACGCCGCGCGCTGGGTCGCCAAGAACATCGTCGCCGCCGGCCTCGCCGACCGCTCCGAGGTCCAGGTCGCCTACGCGATCGGCGTCGCCCAGCCGGTCTCGGTCTTGGTCGAGACGTTCGGCACCGAGCAAGATCGGCCGCGGCGCAGATCCTCGAGGCTGGTCGACGAGCACTTCGACCTGCGCCCGGGCGCCATCAGCGAGGACCTCAACCTGCGCCGCCCGATCTACCAGAAGACCGCCGCCTACGGCCACTTCGGCCGCGACGACCCCGACTTCACCTGGGAGCGGACCGACAAGGCCGAGGCGCTGCGCGCCGCCGCCGGCCTCTGACCGCGGCGCCCGTCACGCGGCTCGGGAACGGCGGGCTGCCGCACCTGACGGGCGCGCGGGTCTAGTCTGCGAGGCGTCCGCCATCGCCACTCCTCGAGGGTCGGATAGCTGCAGTTGGTGCGGCATCCGATCGATCGCCAAGGTCGAGCCGCTGACGACGGCCCGCGCCCTGCGCGGGCCGTTCGACTACCGGCTGCCGAGGGCTGCGAGGCCGGATCGGGGTCGGGTCGATGCTCGTGGTGCCGTTCGGGCGCCGCGCAGTGCTCGGGGTGGTCATCGGGCTCGCGACGACAGCGAGGTCGCCGAGAGAAGCTGCCGCGCCGCTGCGGCGCTCGAGCCGGGTGCCCGCCGAGCTGGTCGAGCTGGCCGGTGGGTCGCGGCGAGTACTGCTCCACGCCCGCGCGCGCGCTCGCGCTGGTCCTGCCGCCGGGCGCCGCGCGCCGCTGAGCGGCCGCAAGCGCCGCGCCGCGCAGCCGCGGCGCGCGCATCAGCCCGTCGGCGGCGCGCAGCCCGAGCGCCCCGGAGCTGACCGCCGGCGAGCAGGGCGTGCCGCGCTCGCGAACCGCTGGCTCGATGCACTGCGCGGACGGCACGCCGCGGCGGCCTGCTGCACGGCGTCACCGGCAGCGGCAAGACCGAGGTCTACCTGCGCGCCGCCGCGCGCGGCGCTCGAGCAGGGGCGCGGCGCGATCGTGCTCGTGCCGGAGATCGCGCTGACGCCCGCAGATCGTCGGCGCGCTTCGCGCGCGCTTCGGCGACCGCGTCGCCGTGCTGCACTCGCGCCTGCGCCGCGGCGAGCGCCACGACGAGTGGCGGCGCCTGCGCCGCGGCGAGGCGCGCGTCTGCGTCGGCCCGCGCTCGGCCGTGTTCGCGCCGCTCGACGGACCTCGGCCTGATCGTCGTCGACGAGGAGCACGACGCCTCGTACAAGCACGAGGGCGACCCGCGCTACGACGCCCGCGACGTCGCGCCGAGCGCGCCGGGCGCCGCGGCGCGCTGCTGCTGCTCGGCAGCGCCACGCCGCGGCCCGAGAGCTTGCACGCGCATGCCGGCGCATCGCGCTGCCCGAGCGCGTCGACGGCCGCCCGCTGCCGCCGGTCGAGCTGCTCGACATGCGCGGGCAGCGCGCGGGCCTGCATCCCGCACGACGCGCGGCGCTCGCGGAGGTGCGCAGCGCAGGCGGCAAGGCGATCGTGCTGCTCAACCGCCGCGGCTGGTCGAACTTCCTCTCCTGCCGCGCCTGCGGGCGCGTGTGGACCTGCCCGCGACTGCGACGTGACGCTCGTGCTGCACCGCGCCGGCGGCTACGCTCGCCTGCCACCACTGCGGCCACCGCGAGCGCGCGCCGGCGCGCTGCGGCGACTGCGGCTCGACCGCGGTCGCGCGCCACGGCGCCGGCACCGAGCGGCTCGAGCACGAGCTCGCGCGATGCTCGACGACGGCGGCTTTCCGGTCTTCCGGCTCGACGCGGACGTCCGCGCGGCGGGCAGGGGCTCGCGCCGGGCGCCGTGCTGCGGCGCGGTTCGAGGCCGCGCCGATCGCGGGGTGCTGATCGGCACGCAGATGGTCGCCAAGGGCCACGACTTCCCCGATGTCACGCTCGGCGTCGTGCTCGACGCCGACGCGACGCTGCGCTTCCCGGACTTCCGCGCCGAGGAGCGCACGTTCGCGCTCGTCGCGCAGCTCGCCGGGCGCGCCGGGCGCGGCGGCGACGGGCGGCGTGCTCGTGCAGACGATCGCGCCCGAAGCGCGCGCGATGCGCACGCCGCGCGCCACGACAGCGCCGGCTTCCTCGCCGACGAGCTCGAGCGCCGCGAGGCGCTCGGCTACCCGCCCTTCTCGCACCTGATCCGGATCGTGCTGCGCGCCGAGGAGGCCGCTCCGGCGCGCGCGGCCGCGCAGGCGCTGCGCGCAGCGCCTCGCGGACGCTGGCCCGCGGCGGAGGGCGGGCGTGCTCGGTCCGGCGCCGCTGTTCCGCCTGCGCGGGCGCGAGCGCCAGGTGCTCGTGATCAAGGCGCGCGAGCGCCGCGCGCGCGGTGCCGCGGTCGGCGAGGCCGTGCGGCGCGTCGCCGCCGCGCGCGGGCACGCGCGGCGTGAGCTTCAGCGTCGACGTCGACCCGCAGTAAACTGCAGCGGTATGGCTGAAACAGACGAGCTCCTGGATCCAGCGGGACGCCTGACGAGTCGCCCTCGAGGACGCGTCGAGGGCGGGCCGGCGAGCGAGCTCGATGCCGAGATCCGCGCGCGACCGTGCGCGGCGCTCAGCCGCGTCCGTCAAGCTCGGCGACCCGGTGCTGCGCGCGAGCGCGCTCGCAGTCGATCGCTTCGACGACGACGCTGCGGTCCGAGATTGAGCGCATGGGCGAGCTGATGGAGGACGCGCTCGGCATCGGGCTGGCGGCCACTCAGATCGGGGTGCTGCACCGCGTGCTCGTCTACCGCGCGGACGAGGAGGACCCGCTGACGGCGCTGGTCAATCCGGCGATCGAGTGGTCGAGCGACGAGCGAGATGGCGAGGAGGGCTGCCTGAGCATCCCCGGCGTCCATGTCGAGGTGGAGCGCCCGGTCAAGTGCGGGTACGCGCGCAGGACGGGTACGGCGGGGATCTGAAGGTCCAGGCGAGCGGGTTGACGCGCGAGGGTGATCCAGCACGAGATGGACCACCTCGACGGCGTCCTGATGATCGACCGGATCTCGCGCGCGGAGCGCAAGGAGGCGATGCGCGCGATGCGCGAGGCGCAGCGTCAGGCGAGCGAGGCCGCCGGGCGCGACGCGCCGGGCGCCGAGGAGGCCGAGCATGCTGGAGACGCAGCTCCCACCGCCCCCGAGGCGGATGGGGCTGTCCCGGGCGTCGGCGCCGTACCCTGCAGCAACGAGGTTGTCCCAGGCCAGGGTTCCGCCTAGCAGCGGTCGCGGCGGATCTCGATCTTGCGCACCGCCTTTCTCGGCACCTCCGATTTCGCCGCCGCGGTGCTCGAGCGGCTGGCCGCGAGCGATCATCGTCCCTCGCTGGTTTTGAGTCGTCCCGATCGTCCACGGGGCCGTGGCCGCCGGATGGCCGCGCCGCCGGTCGCCGAGAGCGCGCGCGCTGGAGATCGCGCTGGAGCAGCCCGAGCGCGTGAACGAGCCGCCGGTGCGGCGCGGATCGCGGAGTCGCGGCCGACGTACTTATCGTATGTGCCTTCGGGGCGCTGATCACGCGAGCCGCTGCTCTCCGCGCACGAGATCTTGAACGTGCACCCATCGCTGCTGCCGCGCTGGCGTGGGGCCGCGCCGATCGAGCGCGCGATCATGGCCGGCGACGAGCGCACCGGCGTCTCGATCATGCGCCTCACCGCCGGACTCGACAGCGGGCCTGTATGTCTGCACTCGCCTCTGAGCCGATTGCTCTGAAGGACACCTATGGATCGCTCGCTGCGCGTCTGCAGGAGATCGGTGGTGAGTTGCTCGTGCGCACGCTCGACGTCGCCGCGGGCGAGCGCCCGCGTTTGCCGAGCAGGATGAGGGTGGCGTCACATATGCGGAGAAGATCGGCCCCGAGGACCGTCTGCTCGACCCGAGCAGCACCGGCGAGCGAGCTCGAGCGCATGGTCGTGCGCTGCATCCGCACATCGGCGCACGAGTCGCGCTTGTAGACGGGAGACTGCTGGGTGTTCAGCCGCGCCGTGATTGCGGCGGAGAGGACAACGGCGGGAACGCTCACCGGCTGTCGAGGGTCGGTCTTATACGGAGCCTGTGATGGCGCTTTGGAGTTGCTCGAAGTGCAACCGCCTGGCGGTCGCCCGATGGATGCTGCTGCTATATGCGTGGGCATGCCCGCTAAGGCGCGCGTATGCGCATACGCCGTTCTGCGGCGGCGTGTTCGAGGACGGCGCCTACGCCGACCGTGCACTGCACGGAGGAGGCGAAGCAGCTCGACGCCCGCGACCGGGCGCTGGCGATGCGTCTCGTCTATGGGGCCGTGCAGCGCAAGGGTACGCTCGACCACTTGATCGAGCGCCTCGCGGATCGCCCCCCGGAGCAGCTGGATGCGCGGCTACTGGCGGCTTTGCGGCTGGGGCTGTACGAGCTGCTGTACCTTGGCGGCGCGCCCGACCACGCCGTCGTGGCGGATGGGGTGGAGCTGGCGAAGGGAGGCGCGCGCGGCGGTCACGGCCTGGTCAACGCGGTGCTCCGGCGGGGTGCGCGCGAGGGTCGCGCGCTGCTGGAGGCGCTGAGCGATGAGACGCCGGAGCAGGCGGCGGTGAAGCATTCCCATCCGGAGTGGATCGCGCGAATGTGGTGGGAGGAGCTGGGCGCGAGCGACGCTCGCGCCCTGATGGCCTACGACAATGAGCCGGGCGAGATGGCGCTGCGTGCGAACACGCTGCTCACCGACGCAGCAACGCTGGCCGGCGAGCTGCCGGTGGCGTCCCATGCCGATCCGGTTCTGGAAGAGGCGTTGGTGCTGGAGGGTCCGTTCGACGCTCATGGCTCGCCGGCCTGGCGCGCGGGAGCGTTCCTGGCCCAGTCGCGCGCAGCGATGCACGTATCCCGATGCTCGATCCGCGGCCGGGCGAGCGAGTCCTTGATCTCTGCGCCGCGCCCGGTGGCAAGAGCACCCATCTGGCGGCGTTGATGGGAGGCGAAGGCGAGGTGGTCGCGGTCGAGCGCAACGCGCGGCGGGCGGGCATGCTCACGCGCACCGCGCAGCGGCTGCACGTCCCCAACATCCGTGTCGAGGTCGCCGACGCCGCGGTGAAGCGCCCGGAGGGAGCGGTATTCGACCGCGTGCTCGTCGATCCGCCGTGCTCGGGCTTGGGCACGCTGCAGGCGCGCGCCGACCTGCGCTGGCGCGTGACTGAAGAGAACGTCCGCGAGATGATCCCCATCCAGGCATCGATTCTCGCGGCCGGCGCCGGCGCTGTCCGTCCGGGCGGCGTGCTGGTCTACTCTACGTGCACGATCTCTCCGACAGAGAACGAGCTCCAGATCGCCGCTTTCTTGGATACCCACCCCGACTTCAGCAGCGATGATTTCATGATGACGTTGCCGCATCGTGACCATACGGCCGGGTTTTTTATCGCTCGGCTGCAGCGGAGCTGAGCTGTTGTGATGGCAAACGACACAGGAGCCTCGAACAGCGCGCCGATCGATCTCGGACCGAAGTGTCCCAACTGCGGCGAGCCGTGGCTACGTCCGACCAATCTGCCGGGACGCTATCGCTGCGTGTACTGCCTGCACCGCTTCGAGCTCACCTCCGTATGCCCCAACTGCGGCGAGCATTCGACGATCGTGCGTATGTCCTCCACGGCGCTTGTCAAATGCAATAACTGCGGCGATTCGATGCTCCAGCCGATATGAGTTTTGAGTTACTGAAGGGCGTGCGCGTCGCGCCGTCGATCTTATCCGCCGACTTCGCGCGGCTGCGCGAGCAGGTCGGCGAGGTGTTGGACGCCGGCGCGCGGATCATCCATGTGGATGTGATGGATGGACATTTCGTGCCCCCGATCACCGTCGGCCCGCTGGTCGTTGCGGCGCTGCACGAGCAGGTCAGCCAAGCTGGCGCGATGCTCGACGTGCACCTGATGATCGAGCGCCCCGAGCGGCACGTTGCCGACTTCTTACAGGCTGGCGCCGACTCGATCACATTCCACGCCGAGGCCACCCCCCATGTCGCCTACACCGCGGATCTGATTCGACAGGGTGGGGCGGGAGTTGGCGTGGCGATCAACCCGGCCACGCCAGTCGGCGCGCTGGCCGAGGTGGTCGAGTTGTTGGATATGGCGTTGTGTATGACCGTCAACCCCGGTTGGGGAGGGCAGCCGTTCATCGCCCATTCACCGCAGAAGATCGAGCGCGTCCGCGCCATCGTCGGCGTGGGCGTGGCTGTCGAGGTAGACGGGGGCATCGATCCCACCACTGCGTCCGGGTGCAGGCAGGCGGGCGCGAACGTGTTCGTGGCCGGCTCGGCGATCTTCTCCTCGCCCGACCCGAGTGATGCTTATCGGGCGATCACCGCGGCCGCCGGTGCCGACTGAGCGACTGGCGCGCCGCGTTTGTAAACGACGCTCAGCATCAGCGCGAGCAGGCTCGTTGCGCCGAGGTAACCGATCTCGGTCCGCAGTAGTTCTTCGCTGATGATCGGCGTCAGCATCCACGCGACGAAAACGACGGCCGCACCCGCCCAGCAGACGGCTGCCGTACGCGCTCGGTCGCGGGCGAGGACGGCCTGGTTGAGCGCTCCCGAGGTTAGGTGCATGCCCATTCCGAGTCCGATCAGGGCCAGGCCGAAGCGGTTGTAGGCGTAGTGCTGTCCGAACAGGTGCTCCATCACGAACGGGCCGATCGCCAACAGCCCAAGCGCGACCGCCGCGGCGAATGCCGTGATCGCGCGTACGGTCACGCGGATTGCATGGGCGAAGGCATCATGGCCCTCGATCGCCTCCAACCCCGTCAGATGGGGCAGCAGCGAGGTCTGGATCGCCTGAAACAGCTGCAGCGGGGCGCGTGCGATCAACAGCACGTTGAACACGATCCCCGCGAGCGCGAGGTTGGTCGAGGTTGCGTCGACCGTCAACACGGCGGCGTTCAGGATTGTTTGCTCGGACAGCATGATCCCGGACACGGCCAGCGCGAACCCGGCGCCCCGGCGCAGGGAGAGCCCCTCATCGTGAGCTGCGGTCTCCTGGACGCCCTCCGCGCCTGGGCCGGCCAGGGCCGCGTCGGCCTCGTCCACGGTCATAAGACCCCCACCAATTCCGGCTATGAGCGCCTCGTCGGTCTGTTCGATGGCTCCGGCGACGGAGGTCGTTCCGGTAGCGGAAGCGTGGCTCGTGTGTCCATGCCGTCCCCCCCGCGGCGGGCGAAGGCAGCGGGGACGACGACCAGCGAGACGAACGGTGCGGCGGCGATCCCGAGCGCGACCGCCGTCTGGCCGCTGGTGATGCCAAGCGCTGCGGCGACCACAAAGCAGATCCGCGAGACCGACTCCATCAACACCAGCCCGCCGTACAGGGCGAAGTACTTGTGCCCTGCCAGCCAGCCTCGCGCGAAGTAACTCGCCGCGTAGGCGAGCGTGCCCACGACCAGCACGTCATACAGTGCGCCGTAGCCATCGAACACGTGGTTTACGAGCTCTTCTTTGAAGGCGAGCGCGACCGCCAGGAAGGTGAGCGCAAAGCCTGTCTGGATCGCGATCGGCACGCGCAGCGAGTACTCGGCCTCCTTGCGTGCGCGGCGGTCGGCGATCGTGCGTGAAAGCAGCTGTTCGATCGGCCGGTAGATCACTGAGATCACGACGAACATCACCGACCACAGCACGTCCAGGCGCTGGGCCGATTCTTCGCCGAGAACGTGGCTCGCGATCGAGAAGAACGCGAACGTCAGCAGGCCCGTGGAGGCGATCCCGATCGACAGGATCCTCGCGCCGCTGCCGTAGGAGCGCGGTTCGCGGCTAGAGGCGGACAAGCAGCATCGTCCACGGGAACGGCGAGCGGACCTCGGCGACCTGGCCGTAGTGGGAGAGCAGCGCGACGAACGAGCGCCGCGACCAATGGTTCAGGTGGCCGGGGGTGTTGCCGAGGTTTGCCAAGTAGGCGCCGCGCGCCATGTTCAGTCCTCGCCATAAGGGCTCGCGGGGCACGGACACGAGCAGGTGGCGCTCGGCGCAGCGCGCCATCTCGGCGAGCGTGTGCCCGGGGTCGGGCACGTGCTCCAGTACCTCGATCGCACAGGCAAGGTCGAACTCGTTCGCGGCGAACGGCAGGTTCTCGGCGTGCATCACCTGGTATTCCAGATTCGGCGCCAGGCGCTGCGCCCAGCCGGCCTGGATCGACTCCTCCTGCAGGTCGATCCCGACAACGCGCCGCTCGCCCAGGCGCTGCGCCCACCTGTGTACGAGCACCCCCTCACCACAGCCGACGTCAAGCAGCGAGCGGGGGTCGGCGTGCGTGAACAGTTCATCGAGCGTGCGCTCGAAGGCGCTCATCAGACGACGCACGACCGGGTTTGTGGAGCCGTACTTGTCGTAGGTGTTGCCGGTGACGATCCCTTCCTCAGAAACGGTGACAGTGCCGCTCATGAGCGCACCGCCTCGTGCTCCTCGGTCCCCGTTCGCCTCGTCGCTGGGTCGGGGACGTTCTCATCTGGCGCTCTGAGTGCCGGGTCTGGGTCGTTCTTGTTTGGGTTTCTCTCCTCGAATGGAAGACCCGGCTCGTAATGCGATGGCGCCACATTCAGCTCCAGCTCGATTCGCCGCACCCGCTCGAAGGTCTTCTGGGTCATCACGCGCTGCGCGGCGAGTAGATCGCCGATCACACCCAGCGCGAACAGCACGACGGCTGCGATGAACAGCACCGCGCCGAGGATCAGCGACTGCACGTGGCCCTTGCCACCACCGTCGATGTAGGAGATGACGAAGCGAACCCAGACCACGAGCGCGGCCACACCGATCAGCGCGGAGAGGCTCCAGAACACGCGCAGCGGCTCATACTGAGCGTAGATGCGGAAGATCGAGACGGCGTTACGCCGCACGTAGGCGCCCATCGAGGGGAACAGGCGCGACTCGCGCGTCTTCGGGTTGGTGCGCACGGGGACGTGATCGATCGCAACGAGTTGCTTGCCCGCTTGGATGATCGTCTCCAGCGTGTAGGTGAACTTCGAGACCACGAGCATCTGGATTGCCGCCTCGCGGTTGTATGCGCGAAAGCCGGAGGTGGTGTCCGGTACCGATGTGGAGGAGGCCTGGCGCACAACCCACGAGCCGAGACGCTGGAGTGACTTCTTCAGCGGTGAGAAGTGCTCGATGCCCGTGACCTCGCGGTCGCCGACGACCATATCGGCGCGCCCGGCGAGAATTGGCACGACGAGCCTTGCGATGTCTGGGCCGTAGTACTGGTTGTCGGCGTCGGTGTTGACGATCACATCGGCGCCAGCTTTAAGCACGCGTCCAAGCCCGCCTGGAATCCTGCCGCCAGGCCCTTGTTGTTCGTCAGGCGCACGATGTGGTCGACGCCGTGTGTGCGCGCGACCGCGATCGTCTCGTCGGTGGAGCCGTCGTCGATCACAAGCCGCTCGACGACGTCGAAGCCCTCGACCTCGCCGGGTAGCTCCGCGAGCGTCTGCGGGAGCTGCTCGGCCTCGTTGTAACAGGGGATTTGGATGATGAGCTTCACTTTCCTCCCCGTGCTTGCAACTCCCGGATAGGCTCTGCGGCTTATGGCCAGCGCCACGCTCAGCAAGCCGCGGCAGGACTCGACCCCGCTGCAGCGGTTGCGCGCTGTGGATGGCTCGACGTGGGCGAAGCTCGGGTTCGCGCTGCTCTGCATGCTGGCCCTGATCGGGTACTTCGCATTCCCGACGTATCCGACGTACGACTCTTTCTACGCCTTGCTCTGGGGTCGCGATCTACTGCACCTGCACCTGCCCGACTTCAAGGTCTACCGCGGTCCCACCGAGCATCCTTTGGCGATCGCCTTCGGCGTGCTGTGCTCGCTTTTCGGTCAGGGCGGCGCACGGCTGATGGTGTTCGGGTCGATCGCCTCGTTTGTCGCGCTCGTGGCGGGCGTGTACCGACTAGGGCGGCTTTGCTTCGGGCCGGTTGTCGGGATGTTCGCTGCGCTGTTGATGCTCAGCCGCTTTTTCGACGAGAACCTCGCCGCGCAGGGCTACCTGGACATCTCCTACATAGCACTGCTCGTCTGGGCCGTCGCCTTCGAGGTCGAAAAGCCCCGGCGGGGCAAGTTGGTGTTCCTGATCCTCGCGGCTGCCGGCCTGCTGCGCCCCGACGCGTGGGTGTTGAGCGGGGCCTACTGGCTGTGGTGCGCCTGGCCGGCGCGTGGTGCTCGTGCTCCAGTCAGTATGTCTCCCGGCGAGCGCTCGGAACAAGGAGGTTCGGTGGGAGCTGGGCCGGTAATCGACAGGGGCCCCGCAATCGATAACCGCAAGCGCTTGGAGTACCTCGCACTGGCGGCGATCGCGCCGCTGGTGTGGGTCGGCGCCGACGCGATCGTCACCGGGAACCCGCTGTATTCCCTGCACTCGACCGCCGGCCTTGCTCAGGAACTCGGGCGCACGCAGGGATTCTCCAGCGTGTTGACCTCGGTATGGACGTACTCGGTGCGGATCGACAAGCTGCCGGTCGTGCTCGGCGGCCTGATCGGGGTGCCGATCGCGGTCTGGCTGGCCCCGCGGCGCGTGCTCGTGCCGCTCGCGGTGCTGGTCCTGCTCGTGTTCGTGTTCGTCGCGGAGGGCGCTGTCGGCGCCTCGGTGATCGACCGCTACCTGATGGGCGCCGCGACGGTGCTGCTGATCTTCTGCGCCGTTGCGATCGGCGGCTGGGCGATGCTCGAGCCTGGATCGTGGCTGCGCCGTGCGTGGATGGTCGCAGCCGCGGCGCTGGTGCTGTTTGGAGCGGTCCTCGCCGCCACTACGCTGAGTCTCTCCAGCCTGCGCACGACGCTGGCCTACCACGAGGACTTCCACAAGGGGCTGGCGGTTGCGCTCGCGGACCCGGCGGTGAAGGCAGAGCTGCGGCGCTGCCCGCTGGTCTCGCTGCCGGACAACAAGCTGATCCCGGATGCTCGCTGGATCCTCGACAGTACGGGGCAGCGCGACATCGTCGCCCGCAGCCAGGCGCGCGCGGACGCCGACAAAGGCGCGCCCGCGCTTGAGAACCGGATCCTCGCAGGCAGCGTCGCGGTCTACCCGCTGGGCAGCGCGGTGTTCTTCGAGGCGATCGTCGACGTCGGCGACGATCCGCGCGACCAGATCCCGCTTGCTCACTTCAAACGGATCTTCACGAGTCGCTACTACACGGTCTATGGCAACTGCTGAGCCCTCGCTGGAGGCGGGCGCCGGGCCGTCGTCGACGAGGCGCGCGGGAGTCGATCGGACTCGTCGCTGGGTCTGGCTGGGATTGGCCGTCGTGCTCGGCGGCGGCCTTACGCTGCGCCTGTGGGGTGTTAGGCAGGGGCTGCCCTACGCGTACAACACCGACGAGGCCCAGCATTTCGTGCCACGCGCGGTCGAGATGTTTCAGAAAGGCACGCTCAACCCGCACTACTTCGCGAATCCACCCGCGTTCACGTACCTGCTGCACTACCTGTTCGACGTTTCCTATGGAGGCGGCGCCGGGGTGGTGCATGCGCTCGCGCTGCACCCCGACGGGGTCTACACCCTCGCCCGCGTAGCCGCCGCGCTGCTCGGCACGGGGGCTCTGTGGTTGCTGTACGCGACGGGTGCGCGCCTCTTCAACCGTGGTGTCGGCCTGCTCGCGGCGGCGATCGAGGCGGTCGCGTTTTTGCCCGTCTTCTACGCGCATCTCGCGCTCAACGACGTGCCTACCCTGTTCCCGCTGACGCTGTCACTGTTGGGCAGCGCCGGGGTGTTGAGGAAAGGCCGCCGGCGCGACTACCTGCTCGCCGGCGTCGGGCTGGGCCTGGCCTGCGCGAGCAAGTACACCGCCGGGATCGTCCTTTTGCCGCTGCTGGCGGCCGCGACGGCGCGCTACCTGAACGTCCAGGCAGACGTACGCGCTTACGTCGTCGGCCGTCGCGCGGCGATCGGCCTCCTGCTCGCGGGCCTTGCCGCGCTGCTCGCCTTTCTCCTTGCGAACCCGTACGCGGTGCTCGACTACCAGGACTTCCACTCCGAACTGGTGCATCAGTCGACGCTCTCCGCCGAAGCCCAGGGCAAGCTCGGAGCGCCGAAAGAGGGCGGCTTGCTCTACTACCTCTGGACGCTCACCTGGGGTCTCGGTTGGGTGCCGGCGCTGACGGCGCTCGGCGGGATGCTCGCGGTTTGGCGCAAGGAGCGGTGGCTTGGCCTGATGCTTGTGCCCGCGCCGCTCTTGTTCCTCCTCCTGATGGGCTTGGAGGGCCGCTACTTCGGGCGCTGGCTGCTGCCGATCTTCCCGATCCTCTGCCTGCTCGCGGCGTTCTTCGCGTTGCGAGTAACGGAGGCGCTCAGCACCTCGCGCAGGCTCAGGCTCGGCGTCGCCGCGCTGCTCGTCGTGGCGCTGCTGGCCCAGGGCCTCGTCTATAGCGTCCATTCCGGCCTGGTGCTCTCGCGCCCCGACACGCGCAACCTGACGCGCGCGTGGTTGGTCGCGCACGTACCGAAGGGCACACCGATCGTGGCCGAGCCCGTCTCCCCAGACGAATGGGCCCGCGAAGTGATCCCCGGGACGGCGACTGCGGGCAATCCCTATCGCTGGCCGAAGTACGCCTCGCTGTTCTCGCGGATCTCCGCTGGCGGCGCGCTCGAACCGGCGACGAGCCAGCCCCGGAAAGTCGGAATCGAGGACTACGTGCACACATTGGCCCCGTCGCTGGTCGGCTACTACGAGCGCCAGGGCTACTGCTGGGTGGTGAGCGGCTCTACGCAGGCCGGGCGGGCGTTTGCCGACCCGAAGGCGGTGCCGCAGGCGATTGCCTACTACGCGGCGCTGGCGCGGCAGGGTGAAGTCGTCTATCGCGCTTCGCCCTACGCGCACGGTCGCGACCGCGTCGGGTTCGACTTCGACTGGAGCTTTGACTACTACCCCCTCGCCTATTATCGCCCGGGGCCCGAAATGACGGTGTATCGGCTACACGGTGGCCGGTGCGGGAATCACCCGGGGATATCCTGAAAGGAGATGACCACCTGCACGGACACCGACCGGGCGCACCTGGAACGTGCGATCGAGCTTGCCGGCAACGGTCTGGGCGCGGTCAAGCCCAACCCCGTGGTGGGCGCTGTCGTCGCCCGCGACGGCGAGGTGCTGGGCGAGGGCTGGCACGAACAGTATGGCGGCGTGCATGCGGAGGTCAACGCGATCGAGGCTTGCGGTGTGACGGATCTGAGCGGGGCGACGCTGTACGTGTCGCTGGAGCCGTGCTGCCACGAGGGCAAGACGCCGCCGTGCACCGATGCGATCCTGCAGGCGGGGATCAAGCGGGTGGTCGTTGCCTCCGACGATCCCACGGAGAAGGCTTCAGGACGAGGCTTGGGGATCCTCCGCGACGAGGGCGTGGAGATACTGCTCGCCGACAACGAGCTCGCGGCGCGTGCTCGTTTGCTGAACCAGGCCTTTCGAAAGCACGCTCGCGTCGGGCGGCCGTGGGTGCTGTTCAAGTCCGCGATGACGCTCGACGGGAAGGTTGCGACCCGCACCGGCGACTCGCAGTGGATCAGCGGGGAGGACAGCCGCGAGCTGGCCCACCGCTGGCGTGCGTCTGTCGATGCGGTGGTCGTGGGCATCGGCACGGCGCTGGCGGACGACCCGCGGCTGACGGCACGGCCCGAGGGCCTGGCCGTGGACCTGCCACCACAGCCGCGACGTGTGGTGTTCGATTCGCTTGCACGGCTGCCGCCCGCCTCCCAACTGGTGGCCGCAGCGGCGGAGATACCGCTCACGGTCGTCGTCTCACGGGCGGCGGCGCGGGCGGACACCGACGCGCTAGAGGCGGCCGGAGTACAGGTAATCGTGGCGACCGGCGAGAATGAGCCCGCACGGGTCCGCTCGGGGCTCGAGCAGCTGGGGGCGCTCGGCGTCACCGCGGTCCTGCTGGAGGGCGGTCCGCATCTCGCCGGCGCGTTCCTGGACGCGGGTGAGATCGACGAGATCCGCCTGTTCCTGGCGCCGCTGCTGCTCGGCGGAAGCTCGGCGCGCGATCCCCTGGAGGGGAAGGGGGTCGAGCAGATCTCCGAGGCGCTTCGCGCACTCACCTTCGACTGCGAGCGCGTTGGCGAGGACCTGTTGATCTCCGCGCGCCTGCGCGAGTGGTGAGCAAGGCATGTTCACTGGCCTGATCGCCGACCTGGGGGAGGTCACCGCGCTGCACGAAGATGGGGATGGCGCCACGCTCGAGATCGCGACGCGACTGGTGAGCGAGCTCGGTGAGGGCGACTCGATCGCGGTGAATGGCGTGTGCCTGACCGCTACGGAGGTGGGGGACGAGAGCTTCGCGGCGCAGGCGATGCGTGAGACGCTCGATCGCTCCGCGCTGGGATCACTGGCGCTCGGCGCGCGGGTGAACCTCGAGATGTCCTTGCGCGCCGCCGATCGCTTGGGCGGGCACGTGGTCCAGGGCCACGTCGATGGCACGGGCACGGTCGGCGCGATCGACGAGCAGGGCTTTGCGCGGGTGCTGAGAATCGACGAGGGCGGGTCGGGCTTAGGGCGTTACCTGGTCGAGAAGGGGTCGATCGCGGTGAACGGGGTGAGCCTCACCGTCAGCGCGCTGCACGACGATGGGTTCGAGGTCTCGCTGATCCCGGAGACGCTCAGGCGAACCAACCTGGGAACGGTGGTTGTCGGAGATAAGGTCAACCTGGAGGCGGATGTGCTGGCAAAGCACGTGGAGCGTCTTTTGGAGGCCAGATCATGAGTGACACCCGCACGACTACACCGTTCGCGACGATCGAGGAGGCGCTCGAGGAGATCCGGGAGGGGCGGATGATCGTCGTATGCGACGACGAGAATCGCGAGAACGAGGGCGACCTGACGCTGGCAGCGCAGTTCGCGACGCCGGAGGCGATCAACTTCATGGCGAAGGAGGGCCGCGGGTTGATCTGTCTGTCATTGACCCCCGAGCGCTGCGAGGAGCTGGGCCTGGAGCTGATGGCGGCCAAGAACGAATCGTCGTTTGAGACGCCATTCACGGTGTCTATCGAGGCACGCGAAGGGGTGACCACGGGAATCTCCGCGCACGATCGCGCGCGCACGATCCAGGTGGCGATCGACCCCGCGACCAGCCCCCGCGACCTCGTTCAGCCGGGGCACATCTTCCCCCTGAAGTCGCGCGCCGGAGGCGTGCTGGAGCGCACGGGGCAGACCGAGGCGGCGGTCGATCTCGCGCGCCTGGCCGGGTTGAACCCCGCCGGGGTGATCTGCGAGGTGATGAACGACGACGGGACGATGGCGCGCGTAGACGATCTCGCTGGCTATTGCGCGAGGCACGAGCTGAAGATGATCACGATCGCCGACCTGATCGCCTACCGCCGGCGTCACGACAAGCTCGTCGAACGCGTCGCCGAGGCGAAGCTGCCGACGGCATTCGGGGAGTTCGAGGTCGTCGGCTATCGCGCGCTGCTCGACGAGAAGCATCATGTTGCGCTCGTCAAGGGCGATGTGGCCGGGCGCAGCGACGTGCTCGTGCGCGTGCATTCGGAGTGCCTCACCGGCGACGTGTTCCATTCGCTGCGCTGCGACTGCGGGGAGCAGCTGGAGTCGGCGCTGGCGATGATCGAGGCCGAGGGTGAGGGGGTGCTGCTGTATCTCGCCCAGGAGGGCAGGGGTATCGGCCTGCTGAACAAGCTGAAGGCCTACCGTCTGCAGGAGGAGGGGATGGACACGGTCGAAGCGAACCTCGAGCTCGGGCTGCCCGCGGACCTGCGGGACTATGGGATCGGCGCACAGATCCTCGCCGACCTCGGGCTGTCCTCGATCAGGATCCTCACGAACAACCCGAAGAAGATCCGTGGCTTGGAGGGCTACGGGCTGTCGGTGAGCGCCCAGATCCCAATCGAGCATGCCCCGAACGAGCACAACGCGCAGTACATGCGCACGAAGGCGCGGCGCATGGGACACACCCTGCACCACCAGGGCCTGAACCTCGACGAGGAGCTGCTGCACTCAGAGCGCGAGCTTGACCGCGCTCAAGATCGTCGCAGTGCTGAGCGTCGCACCGCGGATCGGCGAGAGTCGTGAGCGAGCGTTATGCGATCGTCATCGGGCGCTTCTATGAGCAGCTGGCCGAGCGCCTGCTCGACGGGGCGAGGAAGGCATTCACGAAGGCGGGTCATGAGGAGGTGGGGGTGTTCGACGTGCCTGGCGCGTTTGAGCTGCCGATCGCCGCGAGCTACGTGGCGAAGTCCGGACAATTTGCGGGGGTGGCGTGTTTGGGCGCGGTGATCAGGGGCGAGACCGACCATTACGACTTCGTCTGCGCCGAGACCGCACGCGGGATCATGCAGGTGCAACTGGACACGGGGATGCCATGCGCGTTCGGTGTGTTGACCTGCTCGACGATGGAGCAGGCACTGGCGCGCGCCGGCGGCGGCAAGCGCGACCAGGGCGCTCAGGCCGCCGAGGCGGTGCTGCAGATGGCAGCGCTGCGCCGCGAGCTTTCAAGCGGCTGAGAGTCTTTTTCGGAAAAGGCTCTAGACTGCCGCGCATGGCAAAGGTGTGTCATAGCTGCGGGAAGGGCCCAGCGTTCGGCCAGAGCCGCAGTCACTCGATGGTCGCGACCAAGCGGCGCTTCGATCCGAACCTGCAGAAGGTGCGGATCCTCGTCGGCAAGGCGCCGCGGCGTATGTACGTCTGCACCCGTTGTCTGAAAGCCGGCAAGGTAACCAAGGCCGCATAGGCCATTCTCGCTGCGAGCGGGCGGCGTGCCGCCCGGATGAGGTGATAGAGGTGTGGGCGTGACCGATACGAACCTGGTCCGCTTCCGCGCTGCCGTGGCGGGGGCGCTGGCGCACTTGGAATCGCGCCGCGAGGAGGTGAACGACCTCAATGTGTTCCCGGTCGCCGACGGCGATACGGGCGACAACATGGCGCTCACGCTGCGCGCGGTGCTAGCCGAGCTCGACCGCTTGCAGGGGAGTAACGAGGCGCGCACGATCGATGAGATCGGACGTGAGGAGATCGTGCAGTCAGTCGCGCGTGCGGCGCTGCTGGGCGCGCGTGGCAACTCCGGTGTGATCCTCTCCCAGCTGATTCGCGGCGCCGCCGAGGAGCTGGTCAGCCGTCCTGGAGAGCTGATCGACGCCACGCTGATCGGCGCGGCGCTGGCCAACGCGGCCGACCGTGCTTATTCCTCGGTGCGCGAGCCGGCGGAGGGCACGATCCTGACCGTGGCGCGCGAGATGGCCCACCAGATCGTGACCGACCTCGCGCACAGTCCGGAGAGTCCCCGCCTGGACCCCGACGCGGAGCCGCGGTTGCAGGATGCGGCGATCGCCGCCGCACTGGAGCGCGCGGTGACGACGGGGCAAGAGTCGGTCAAGCGTGGGCCCGAGCTGCTGGCGGCGCTGCGCGATGCCGGCGTGGTCGACGCGGGCGGTTACGGGCTGACGATCATCTTCGCGGGCGTTGTTGCGGCGCTGCGCGGCGACGACCCGCCGGAGCTCGATCACTACGCGCCCGCCCGCATCAGCCATCCCGAGCATCATTCGGGCACGTACCGCTTCTGTACGAACTTTGCCGTTACCGGCACCGGGCTGAGCTCGGGGCGCTTCATCGCGCCGCTGGAGCAGCTCGGGGACTCG
The DNA here is from genome assembly GCA_963813745.1 of uncultured Solirubrobacterales bacterium. Classification (GTDB taxonomy): domain Bacteria; phylum Actinomycetota; class Thermoleophilia; order Solirubrobacterales; family Solirubrobacteraceae; genus Palsa-744. The sequence goes on along the minus strand of CAWEZW010000006.1, from coordinate 357,707 downwards.
GTGCTGGTCGTCGGCGACACGACGACGCTGAAGGTGCACGTGCACACGGACGAGCCCGAGCGGGCGACCGCGGTGTTCGCGCAGGCGGGGGAGGTATCGCGTCTGGACGTCGCGGACATGCGTCTGCAGGTGAGCGAGCGCGAGCAGCGGCTGAGAGACGATGGTGCCGGCATTGACGACGAGGGCAGAGAAGTTGATGGAATCCCGCCCGCCCAGGCCGCCGGCCGGGCCTCCGTCGATGGTCCGCGCGTGCGCTGCGGGGCGGTCGCGGTCGTCAGCGGCGACGGTCTGGCGGCGATGTTCGAGCAGCTTGGTGTGCACACGATCGATGGCGGCCCGACGCTCAACCCCTCCACCTACGATCTGCTGGCGGCGATCCATGAGGTGCAGGCCGAGGAGGTGGTAGTGCTGCCAAACTCGGCGAACGTGATCATGGCCGCTGAGCACGCGGCCGAGCTGTCGGATAAGCAGGTGCTCGTGGCGCCCACAACCAGCCAGCAGGCTGGTCTCACCGCTGCGGTCGCGCTGGAGTCCGATCGCACTGTGGAGGAGAACGCACAGGCACTGGACGAGGCACTCGCCCACCTGCGCACGGGGGCGGTCGCGCAGGCCGCGCGCGACGACGCACAGGGACGCTTCGGTCGGGGCGAGGCGGTGGGGTTCGTGGCGGACGAGGTGGTCGCATGGGGGGAGCCTCGCGAGACCCTGCGGGCGGTCCTTGCGACGCTCGCCGATGGCGCGGAGCTGATCAGCGTGCTCGCGGGTCGGGACGCTCCACTGGAGCCTGGGGATGTCGCCGAACTGGTCAACGGCGGGGTCGAGCTAGAACTGCACGATGGCGGTCAGTCCGCCTACTGGTGGCTGCTGGCCGCGGAGTGACGACCGCCGAGCGAGGCATGATGGATGAAGAAGATGTCCACAGCCGCGACTCCCACGAGGAACCACGATGACCTGATCGCGGATGCCCGGCGTTCCGTCTCAGGTGGCCCGCCGGCGTTTGGATCGACGAGGTGTCTGGATTGGCGCGAGATGCTGGAGGCGCCGGTGCGCTGGCCGCGGCCGTCGCGGCTCAGAGCCCCGCTGGACGTGCCGCAAGCAGGCAAGCTGGCCGAAGGTTTGCGAGCACTGGGATTGACGAGCGTTGGCGCACTGCTGGAGCACCTGCCCAGGAACAGCCGCGAGGCGCGTACGGTGGCTGCGCTGAAGGCCGGCGAGCAGGCGACCGTCGCGGTGCAGGTGCGAAGGATCGGCGCGCGTGCGGTGCGAAGACGCGGGATGAAGCCGCTGGTCGAAGCGACCGTGTTCGACGGGACGGGGAGCATGCGCGCGACGTTCTTCAACCAACCGTGGCTGGCGCAACGCTACGAGCCGGGAACGCGGCTGGTGCTGCACGGCAAGACGACCGAGCGGGGAACGTTCAATGTCGCGCACCATGCACCGGGAGGGGATTTGAACGCCCGCCTGACGAATGCCCACCCGACCCCGGATGCATCTGGCGAGATCGCCCACTATCCGGCGACTGAGGGCGTGAGCTCGACGCAGATCCTGGCGCTCGTGCAGGGCGTGAGGAGCGTCCTGCAGGATGTGCCCGAGACGCTGGGAGCGACGACGAGGGTGAGCGAGGGGCTCTCAGATCGCGGGGCTGCGCTCGCGGCAATGCACTTCCCGCGCGATGCGGAGGACCGCGAGAAGGGCCGTGAGCGGCTGGCATTCGAAGAGCTGTTGTTGGCGCAGTTGGTGTTCCTGAGAAGACGCGAGCGGCGGCGGGAGAGCACGATGGCACACCGGTTGGACGAGCGGCCGGGGCTGAGCGAGCGCTGGTTGAAGGAGGGTTTGCCGTTCACGCTGACTGGAGATCAGCAGAGGGCGGTGGAGACGATCCGCAAAGAGCTGGCGAGCATCCGTCCGATGCAGCGGCTGCTAATGGGGGAGGTGGGCAGCGGCAAGACGGTCGTGGCTCTGTACGCGATGCTGCGTGCGGTCGAGCACGGGATGCAGGCCGCGCTGATGGCACCGACGGAGACGCTGGCCGAGCAGCACTTCGCGACCTTGCAGCGACTGATCGGCGTCGAGCCGGTAGCAGCCGCACTGCTGACCGGCTCGACCCCAGGACGCCGCCGGAGAGACATCCTGGGCAAGCTGCAGAGCGGCGAGCTGGGTCTGATCGTCGGCACGCATGCGTTGATCGAGCCGGATGTTCTCTTCCGGGCGCTGGCGGTGGGGGTGGTCGACGAGCAGCATCGCTTCGGTGTGCGCCAACGCTCGGCGCTGGAGGAGAAGGGAGCGAAGGCGGTGGGAGGCGAGGGACCGATCGGAGCTCGGCCGGCGCCGCACGTACTGCACATGACCGCCACGCCGATCCCGCGCACGCTGGCGCTGGCGCGCTATGGAGACCTCGACGTGAGTGCCCTACGCGAGCTACCGAGGGGGCGAGAGGCGATCGAGACGCGGATCGTCGCGGGCGAGCACGCGCGTGAGCGCGCTTATGAGGAACTGCGCGAGCAGTGCGGTGAAGGCAGACAGGCATTCGTCGTGTGCCCGTTGGTCGAGGAATCCGACCCGGCCGATCGGGGCCCCTCTGGGGCGGGCGCGGGGAGAGAGGTCGAGGTGAGAGCGGCGAGAGCGGAGTACGAGCGATTGGCGAAGGGGGAGCTTGAGGGATTCGAGCTGGAGTTGCTGCATGGTGGAATGCGACCGGCCGAGAAGCAGGAGGCGATGGCCAGGTTTGCCTCCGGCAAGGCGGATGTGCTGGTAGCGACGACGGTGATCGAGGTTGGGATCGACGTGCCGAACGCGACCGTGATGCTGGTGGAGAACGCGGAGCGCTTCGGGCTGTCGCAGCTACACCAGCTGAGGGGGCGGATCGGCCGCGGCGAGCACCGTTCAAGCTGTCTGCTGATGGGACCGCCCGGCGTGCGGCGGCTGCGCGCGATGGTGGAGCACTCCGACGGCTTCAGGCTGGCGGAGATCGATCTGGAGTTGCGGAGCGAGGGTGAGTTGGTCGGCACTCGTCAATCGGGACTGCGCCAGTTCGAGATCGCGTGCCTACCCGAGGATGCGGCTCTGCTGGAGCGTGCACGCGCGCGGGCCGAGGTGATCGTTGCGACTGACCCCGGGTTGGAGGCGCCTGAGCACGCACTGCTGGGCGAAGCATTTGAGCACGCCTTCGGCGCGGGGGCGTCGGAGCCGATCTCCGCGTGAGGGTGATCGCCGGGCGCTGGGGCGGCAGGCTCCTGCAGGCGCCAAAGGGTAGGGCCATCACCCGGCCGACAGCAGATCGGGTGAAGGAGGCCGTCTTCTCGATGCTCGGCACGGTGCAGAGCGAGCGCGTGCTCGACCTGTTCGCGGGCACTGGCGCGCTGGGGATCGAGGCGTTGTCGAGGGGGGCGAAGCGCGCCGTATTCGTCGAGCGCGAGGCGGCCGCGCTGGTTGCGCTGAGGGCCAATCTGGAGGGCCTTGGGCTCGGGGAGAGCGAGGCCGAGGTGCGCCGCGCGGAGGCGCTCGACGCGCTGCGCGGTGCACGAAAGCACTCAGAGACGTACGATCTGGTGCTGATCGACCCTCCGTATAGGCGGGCGAACGACTTGGGAGGCGAGCTGGCGCTGGCTCTTGAGTCGCTGCTCGAGCCGCAGGCGCGCGTGGTCGTCGAGAGCGATCGTAGGATGCTGCTGCAGTTGCCTTGGGAGATCGAAAAGGAACGGCGCTATGGAGACACAACGATCACAATCCACCGTCACCGATGATCTCTTCTTCTTGAGTGAGCGATGACGGCGCTGGAGAAGTCGATCGTCGTGTGTCCGGGGTCGTATGACCCGATTACGAACGGGCATCTGGACGTGATCTACAGGGCGGCGGCGCTGTATGACGAAGTCGTGGTCGGGGTCGTCAATCGCTCGGTGAGAAAGAGCAGGGCGCTGTTCGGGATAGACGAGCGGATGGGCTTCATCGAGCATGCGATCGCGGATCTGGATGGGGTGCGGGCCGAGCCGTTTAGCACGCTCGTGGTCGAATTCGCGCGGCATGTGGGGGCGAAGGCGATTGTGAAGGGGCTGCGCGCGATCTCGGACTTCGAGTACGAGCTGGAGATGAACCAGCTCAACCGCCGGCAGGACCCGGAGATAGAGTCAATTTACCTGATGGCCAGCCCGCAGTACAGTTTTCTTTCCTCCAGCGGCGTCAAGGAGCTCGCCACGTTCGGGGGTAGGATCGACGATCTCGTCCCTGGCGAGGTCGCGAGACGGTTGCAGGAAGAGCTGAAACGCTGACGAACTTGGAGACGCAATGGATGTCTTGGTACTCATAGACAAGCTCGACGATTTGGTGCACAACGCCAAATCTGTGCCGATGACCGATCAGGTCAGGGTCGACAAGGAGGAGATCTACGACATCCTCGACCAGATGCGCGCCACGATCCCCGAGGAGATCAAGCAAGCCAGGTGGATCGTGAAGGAGCGTCAGGAGATGCTCGCGGAGGCCAAGAAGGAGGCCGAGCGGATCGTCAAGGACGCGCGTGAGCGTCAGGAGAAGCTGGTGGGCGAGGAGGAGGTCACCAAGCAGGCTGAGCGCGCTGCCGAGGACATCGTCGAGGACGCCCGCACGCGCGAGCGCGAGATTCGGCTGGGCGCTGAGGACTACGCGGATGAGATCTTGAACACGCTTGAGGTGAACCTTTCGAAGTTCATCGCCGCCGTACAGCGCGGTCGTGAGCGTCTTCAGGGCAAGGACGAGCCCGCCGAAGTCAGCTAACCCCGGCCAGGGGAGGCTTCGCTGAGTCTTTGAAGTAGGGTGCCGCGCGTGAACCGCGCGTGAACGCTCCAGAGGCGAAGCACAAGCTGCACGTCATAAAGACGCTGCTGGGCACAGGGATGATCCAGCCCACGCGTCCGGACAGGGCCGTGCGCTCGATCAGGGCGCTGCGCCGTTGGGGGCCGACGCCGGCGGCGGCGTACACGGGCTCGGCCGCGCGCTATCCACACCGCGCGGCGATCGTCGACGAGCGGGGAACCCTGACGTTCGAGGAAGTGCAGCGGCGCACGAACGCGCTCGCGTGGGGGCTGAAGGCGGAGGGAGTGGGAGAGGGTGACGGGGTGGCGATCATGTGCCGCAACCACCGCGGGTTCATCGACGCGACGATCGCGTGCTCGAAGCTGGGCGCGAACTCGCTGTATCTGAATACAGCATTCGCGGGCCCGCAGATCGCCGATGTCCTTAGGCGCGAGGACCCGAAGGCTCTGATCTACGACGAGGAGTTCGCCGACCTCGTGAGTGAGGGATGCGTGGGACGGAAATGCTTCGTCGCCTGGCGTGACCCTGGCGAGACGCCGTCCGCGCCGCTGCTGGAGGAACTGATCGCGAGAGAGGGAGACGCCGAACTGCAGCCGCCGAGCGAGAAGGGACGCGTCGTGATCCTGACCTCGGGCACGACGGGGACGCCAAAGGGCGCCGCCAGAAAACAGCCCGAGTCGCTGGACCCCGCCGCGGCGCTGTTCTCGAAGATCCCGCTGAAGGCGCGGGAGACGACGATGATCGCCGCGCCGATGTTCCACTCGTGGGGGTTTGCGCACTTCACGCTAGCGCTGCCACTGGCGAGCACCTTGGTGCTGCGCCGGCGATTCGACCCCGAGGACACGCTGCGAGCGGTCGCACAGCATCGTGCGAGCGCGCTGACGGTCGTGCCGGTGATGCTGCAGAGGATTCTCGAGCTGCCGCAGGAGACGATCGCCCGGTACGACACGCACGCGCTGAAGGTGATCGCGGTCAGCGGCTCGGCGCTGCCCGGCGAGTTGGCGACCCGCGCGATGGACGTGTTCGGCGACGTCGTCTACAACCTGTACGGCTCGACCGAGGTCGCGTGGGCGACGATCGCCACGCCAGCGGATCTGCGCGCGGCGCCAGGGACCGCGGGACGGCCACCGCTGGGGACGATCGTAAAGCTGCTGGACGCGGAGGGGCGCGAGGCCAGGCCGGGCGAGGGAGGCAGGATCTTCGTTGCGAACGAGCTGGTGTTCGAAGGCTATACCGGCGGTGGCGGCAAGGAGATTGTCGGGGGCCTGATGAGTACCGGCGATGTCGGGCACTTCGACGCGGCCGGCAGGCTGTTCGTCGACGGGCGCGACGACGAGATGATCGTCTCCGGCGGCGAGAATGTATTCCCGCGCGAGGTCGAGGACCTGCTGGCCGACAGCGAGCAGATCGAGGAGGCCGCGGTGATCGGCGTCGATGACGCGGAGTGGGGCCAGCGACTGAAGGCGTTCGTCGTGCCCCGCAACGGCGCGCAGCTGAGTGAGGACACGGTGAAGGGCTACGTGAAGGAGAACCTCGCGAGGTACAAGGTCCCGCGCGAGGTGGTGTTCCTGGACGAGCTACCGCGCAACGCGACGGGGAAGGTGCTCAAGCGCGAGCTGCAGGAACACTGAGTAGGTCCCGCCCGCCCCGCTAGCCTGGGAAGGGTGACCGTGAGAGCTGACGAGTTCGACCTCGGGGGCCTGCGCCTGAGCGTCGGCGAGGGCCGGCGAATCGAGCTGAGCGTGCCGATCGACCCGCTTGAGCTGGGCGGGGAGCGATACGAGATCGAGCCGGAAAGAGTGCCAGTGCAGCTGGAGGTCTCGCGGATGACCGGCAGCGGGTACGCATTGAGGCTGCGATTCCGAACAGCGCTGACGGGTCAATGCATGCGCTGTCTGAAGGCGGCGAGTCCGGAGGTCGAGGTGGAGGCGCGTGAGGTCGATCGGCCGGGCGGGGGAGAGGAGCTGGAAAGCCCATACGTGGATGGCGAAAAGCTCAATCTGGCGGCGTGGGCGCGCGACGCGTTCGCGCTGGCGGCGCCGGTGAAGGTGCTTTGCAAAGAGGACTGCGCGGGGTTGTGCCCTGTGTGTGCGGCGGATCTGAACGATTTGGACCCCGCCCGTCCGGAGCACCACCACGAGCCGGAGCGAGATCCGCGCTGGGCAAAGCTGAGCGAGCTGAAGCTGGAGTAGGAGCCGCTCGCGGCGCGTAGTGGGTGCCCCGCGAGGCTGGTAGGCTTCTCGACCGATGGCGGTACCCAAGAAAAAGCAATCGCACAGCCGCACGGCGAAGCGCCGCGCGCAGCACAAGATCGGTACGCCTGCGGTGAACGCGTGTCCGAAATGCCACAGCCCCCGGAGACCCCATCGGGTGTGTCCAGTGTGCGGTACGTACGCAGGACGGGAGGTCGTGGTGCAGAGCACTCACGACCACGGCGAGCACGACCACGACCACGAGTAGTCAAGTCAATGATCGGGTTCCTGCCCGCCCCCGCCCCCGCCCCGCTTCGATGATCGGTGGCCGGTGATCGCGCCGGTCGTAGCGGTCGATTGCAACGGTGCGGACATGGGCCCCGCGGAGGTTGCCGCCGGCGCCGCGCTCGCGGCCAAGCAGGGCGCGAGAGTATTGCTGTTCGGGCCGGAGGCTGAGCTCGGAGACCCAGCCACGCTGCTGGAGGGTGTAGAGGTCGTGAATGCGCCGGTCTCGATCGCCAAGAGTGCCGATCCCGTGAGCGCTGTGCGAGGGACGCCCGAGGCCTCGATCGTGCATGCTGCGCGAGCGGTCGCGGAAGGCAGGGCCCAGGCATTGGTGTGCGCGGGCGGTACCGGCGCCGCGCTGGCTGCTGGGCTGTTCAACATGAAGCGCGCGAAAGGCATCTATCGCCCGGCGTTGGCAATCCCGCTGCCGGTTCCGGGATGCGAGCCCGCCCGCCCGGGCGGGGACTCCGTCATCCTGCTGGACGTAGGGGCGAATGCCGAGGCAAGGCGCGAGCACCTCGTGCAGTTCGCGTTCATGGGCGCGGCACTAGCGAGCGCGGTGCTGGGTGTGGAGCGCCCACGGGTGGGACTGCTGTCGAATGGCGAGGAGTCCGCGCGTGGTGGGCGGTTGATCGTTGAGACCGGCGAGGAGCTGACCGCGAGAGCGGAGCAGGGCGACGCACTCCAGTTCATCGGCAACGTTGAGGGGGGCGACGTGGTACGGGGTGTGGCAGATGTGATCGTGACCGACGGGCTGACGGGGAATATCGCGCTGAAGCTGATGGAGGGGGTCTCGCAGACGCTGCTCGGCGCGGTGCGGGATGCCGCGATGGCCTCGACGCGCGCGAAGCTGGGCGGCATGCTGCTGCGGCCCGCGCTGCGCGGGGTGCGCGACGAGCTCGACCCGGAAGCGCATGGCGGGGCCTATTTGTTGGGGTTGCGCAGCCTGGGAGTCGTTCCCCATGGGCGCTTCACTCGGAGGGGCTTTGCGCAGGCGATCCTGAGAGCGCGGCGCGGTGCGAGCGAGGACCTCGTGGGGCGGACTCAGATCGCGCTCGAGCAGGCTGGGGCGCTGCGCGGCAGGGTGGGCTACTCATCATCCGATCTGGCCGCTAGCCTGCCGCAGGCGAGATGACCCGCGAGCAAGTCCTCACTCTGATCCAGGCCCATCTCGCTGACGAGCTGGACATAGATCCGGGCAACATCGACAGCGACACCCGCTTCAAGGAGGACTTGGAGGCCGATTCGCTGGATCTGTATACGTTGGTGCAGGAGCTGGAGGACACCTATGGAGTGCAGATGTCCGACGAACAGGCGGCGAAGATCCTGACGGTGGGCCAGGCAGTGGACTTCGTCCTGGAAAATGGCACAGACGGCTGATGTGCGATGAAGCTGCTGGGCGAACTGCTCGACGAGCTGCCCGAGGAGCTACAGCGCCAGGTCTTCACACATGCGTCGTGGAGCGAGCGCTCTAGTGATTCGTACACGCGCTTGGCGTTTCTCGGCGACAGCGTGCTGGCGCTGGCTGTGACGACGCACCTCTACCCGCGTCTGGAGGCGGAGCGGTTCGGGGCGGGCAGACTGACAAAGATCCGAGCCCAGGCGGTATCGGGTGCGTCGTGCAGAATAGTGGCCGAGCGCTTGGAGGTACCGCGGCGTCTGCAGGCAGCCGCGCCAGCGGGGGTGGAGGCGAACGCGGCCGCGGCGCTTGTGGAGACCGAGCGGGTGCTGGCATCGGTGATCGAGGCGGTGATTGGGGCCTGCTACCTGAACACCGGCTACGAGCGCACAGCGGCGGCGGTGGTCGAGGCGTTCGGGCCGGAGATTGAGCTTGCGCTGGAGCACCCGCTCGACTTCAAGTCCGCACTGCAGGAGCTGCTGGCGCGGCGAGGGGCCGAGGTTAGCTACGAGATCACTGGCGAAACGGGCCCGCCGCACGATCGGACATTCGCGGTGGTGGCGAAGGTGGACGAACGAATTCTGGGCGAGGGAAGCGGCCGGAGCAAGAAGCACGCCGAGCAGGAGGCTGCGCGAGAGGCCGTGGACGGGTTGGCCAGCGAATGAGGCCGGGAACTGAATGCGCCTGAAGTCACTCACGTTGAAGGGCTTCAAGTCCTTTCCCGACCGCACGCACCTGGACTTCGGCCCCGGTGTGAGTGTCGTGGTCGGGCCGAACGGTTCGGGCAAGTCGAACGTAACCGACGCGGTTCTGTGGGCGATGGGCGAGCAGTCGCCGCTCGCGGTGCGGGGTCAGTCGATGCAGGACGTGATCTTCGGCGGCGGTCGCGGCGTGCAGGCGCGCGGCGCGGCCGAGGTTGAGATCGTGCTGGACAACTCCGACGGGACCGTCGATCTGCCGCTGAGCGAGATCTCGATCGTGCGGCGCTTGGACCGCGCTGGTGAGGGGGGCTATCGGCTGAACGGCGCCCGCTGCCGGCTGACGGACGTGATCGAGGTGCTGTCCGATACGGGCCTCGGCAAGGAGACGCACTCCGTCGTCTCGCAGGGCCGCGTGGAGGCAATCGTTACCTCCAAGCCACGTGAGCGGCGTCTGCTGATCGAGGAGGCTGCGGGGCTGGGCAAGCACCGCAAGCGTCGCAGACGGGCACAGCTGAAGCTCGAGAAAACGCAAGAGAACCTGGATCGTGCGCTGGACGTGGAGCGTGAGGCGCGTACCCGTCTGCGTCCGCTCAAGCGCCAGGCCGAGGCGGCTGAGCTGCACGCGCGTTTGGAGCGTCAGGTTCTGGAAGCGCGCTGGGAGCTCGCGCGCGAGACGCTGCGCACTCGTGGGATGGAACTCGATGGGGCCGAGGCCCAGGTGCAAGAGGCACGCACGGCGCGAGCAGAGATCGAGGAGCGGTTGAAGGCGGTGGTGCACCGGCGCGCGATGGCCGAGCGGGCGCTCTCCGAACGGACCGAGCGCCACGACGCGCTGGCAAAACGCGTGTATGACGCCCGCTCCGCGCGCGAGCGGCTGGAGTTACGCGCCGAGCAGGCCGGCGCGAGCGCGCGGGCGCTGGCCCGGCGGATCGAACGAGTGGAGCTCGAGCTGAGCGCGCTGAGCGAGCGCGGGATCGACGGGCCGGACGCGGGCATGGGGGCAGGTATCGAGCACGGCGGGGCTGCGGGCGCGAGCGAGGAGCGGATCGAAGCGCTTGAGGGTGAGTTGAAGGAGATCGAGCAGCAGCGTGAGCGCGAGATCGAGCGGGAGATTGAGGGCTTGGAAGCCGCGCGCGAGCGCGAGGCAATGCGCGTGAGCGAGCTGGAAGGGGATGTCGAGCAGGCGAGCGCGGCGCGCTCGCTGGCCGATGAGTTGGCTGAGCAAGCACGCGAGCGGTTGAGGGCGGCCGAGGGCGAGATACAGGACACGCGTCGTGAGGCCGCGCGGGTGGGCGGAGAGCTGGCGGTCGCGAACCAGTTTCTGCGCAGCCACGCGACCGTCGGGGATGAGAGTGCCCACCCACCCGATGGCGCGCCGAAGGCTCTGAGCGAGCAGCTGAGCGTGCGCGACGGGTACGAGCTGGCGCTGGCCGCCGCGCTCGGCGGACGCCTGAGCGCCGCACTAGTAAAGGACGTGGCCGGCGCGGAGGCGTTGCTCGACCGAGCAGGTCCCGACGGTGGCAGTGCGCTGCTGGCCGAGCGCGGCTCACATCGTGAGTTTGCGGCGAGGCGCGAGGGCGAGCCGCCTAAGGCCGGCGCGGAGCGGCTGCTGGACCTGGTGAGCGGGCCGGCGCAGGTCATGGAGCTGGCAGGACGACTGCTGGCGGACGCATGGGTGGTCGAGCGCTTGGAGGACCTCCCGGTGAGCTTCACCGGGATTGCGGCCACGCGCACGGGGCGAGTGTGGTTCACGGCGTGGGGTGAGGTGCGCCAGCTGACGGAGGGCGGCGAGGAGCAGGTGCTGGCACGGCGCAACGAACGCGACCGGCTGATCGCGGCGAGCGAGCTGGCAGTGCAGGCCGAGCAGGCCGCGCAAGTCCGGACGGAGACAGTGTTGGAGGAGGTTCGCGCAGTCGAGGACGCGCGCGCCAGGGCCGAAGTGGCGCTGCGCGAGGCCGAGCGCGCCCGCGCCGAGGGGAGCGAGGCGCGGCGCCGGACGGAGTGGCTGATCGAGCAGCGCAAGGCCGCGCCTCAACAGGGGCCGCTGGCTGTGAGGAAGGCGCAGCTGGAGGGTGAGTTGGCGGTCGAGCGCCGGCAGGCCGAGCGCGTGGCGCGCGAACAGGCTGAGCGAGCCGCCCGCACGGAGAGGCTGCGTGCGCAACACGTGGCCGACATGGAGCTGATCCCGCTGGCCAAGCGTCTTGCGGAGGCGCTGCGCAGCGCTGGCGAGACGGTGGAGCAGCGCGTGGCAGAGCTCGAGGCGGAGCTCGCAAGCGACCGTGAGGCGGGCGAGGCGATGGCGGGCGAGCTGCGCGCCTGTGCGGCGGAGGAGGCCCAGATCCAGGCGCAGTTGCGCGGGGCGGGGGAGGCCGTGACCGCTGTCGAGGTGGCGGCGCAGCGGTTGCGCGACCGGGCGCATGAGGCGATGCAGGAGACGCAAGCGGTGGCGGATCTGTTGGAGCTCTCAGCGCACGCGCGCGTCCAGCAGGCGGAGCCGCTCGAGGAGGAGCAGGCCGAGGCGCTCGCCGCCCGAGTGGATCGACTACAAAGGCGACGCGAGCAGCTTGGCCCAGTCAACCCGCTCGCGCAGGAGGAGTACGCGGAGGCGGTCGCGCACGTGGAAGAGCTGGAGGGTAGGCGCTCAGACCTTGAGACGGCGCTGCGCGAGTTGAAAGCGGTGATCCGGGAGACCGACAAACAGATCGAGGAGACCTTCGCGGAGACGTTCGCCGCCGCCGCGCGCAACTTCGAGGAGCTCGCGGGTGACGTGTTCCCCGGCGGCTCGGGCCGGCTGAAGCTGGTGCGCGATGAGCAGGCCCCACGGCCCGTGCTCGGCGGGCAGCAACTCGACGGCGCCGCCGACCGCGCGGACGGGGACGGTGGCGCCGGGTACGCCGCGGAGGCGGCCGCCGAGGCCGAGGCCGAGCGCGAAGCGCTCCAGGCCGAGGACGGATCGGAAATCGGGCAGTTAGGCGTGGAGATCGAGATTACGCCGGCGGGTAAGTCGGCAAAGCGTCTTTCGCTGCTCTCGGGTGGGGAGAAGTCGATGACCGCGCTCGCGTTCCTGTTCGCGGTGTTCCTGGCGAAGCCATGTCCGTTCTACATCCTCGACGAGGTCGAGGCCGCGCTCGACGATTTGAATCTGGACCGCTTTCTGGCGCTGCTGCGAAGGTACGCGGACAGAGCGCAGTTCATCGTGATCACGCATCAGAAGCGCACGATGGAGGCGGCGGATTGGCTGTACGGTGTATCAATGGGCGGCGATGGGGTGTCGAAGGTGCTTTCACGCCGCTTGCCGGCTGAAGATGACGCCCCACCCGCGCCCACCCCGCCCGCCTCGGCCGCGCAGGTGGCCGAGGTCGCGTAGCCGTGGCACGCGATTGGAACGACCTCTTCATCACAGACGGTGCCACTGGTAGCGGTGAGGCTGAGCCGGCCGCTGGTGCAGAGCAAAAACGCGGGCTCCTGCGCCGTCTGCGCGAGAACCTGTCGAAGACGCGCCAGGCACTCGGCGGTGAGCTCCAGGCGACCCTGTGGGGGACGCTCGATGAGCACACGTGGGAGCGACTGGAGGAGGCGCTGATCATGGCCGATGTCGGCGCGAGCACTACCGCATCGGTGGTGGCGACACTGGAGGCCGAGGCCACGGACGGCGGGCTGACCGGCGGCGAGGCGCTGAGCGAACGGCTGATCGAGCTGCTGGCGCAGACGGCGCGCGTGGGCGACGGGCGCATCGACGTCAGCAGAAGACCGACCGTGATCATGGCGGTCGGCGTGAACGGCACGGGCAAGACGACGACGATCGGCAAGCTGGCCTGGCATCTGCGCAACGAGCTGGGCCTGACGGTGCTGATGGGGGCGGCCGACACGTTCAGGGCCGCCGCGAGCGAGCAGCTGGAAGGCTGGGCGCAAAGGGCGGGTTGCGAGATCGTGACCGGGCCGGCGGGATCGGACCCTGGCGCGGTGGCGTTCGAGGCGATCGCCAAGGCGCAGAGCTCGGGTGTGGACGTGGTGATCGTGGACACAGCGGGGCGGTTGCATACGCAGGACGACCTGATGGCGGAGCTCGGGAAGGTGCGTAGAGTGATCAGCAGGCAGCTTGAGGGCGCCCCGCACGAGACGCTGCTGACCGTCGATGCGACGACCGGCCAGAACGGGCTGCGCCAGGCGAAGATGTTCGCCGCGACCGCTGAGGTGACCGGGGTCGTGTTGACGAAGCTCGACGGCACCGCCCGTGGCGGGATCGCGTTGGCGATCGCGAAGGAGCTCGAGTTGCCGGTGAAGCTGATCGGCGTCGGCGAGCGGGTTGAGGACCTGCGGCCATTCGACCCCGAGGATTTCGCCCGAGCGCTGATCGCTGAGGACTCCCCGCGGTAGGCCGGCGCCCGACGGCACCGATCGGCGCATGCTCCGGTCGTGAGAGACATGGGGGTAACCTGGAGGTATGGAGATCTGGATCATCTGGTTGGTGGTGGCCTGTTTGCTCGGCTTGGGGGAGATGCATCAGGGCGGCTTCTACCTGGCGCCGTTCGCGATGGGGGCAGGGCTGGCGAGCATCGTCGCTCTACTCGGAGTCGGCGCGGCACTGTCTGCGATCGTGTTCCTGGCCTCTTCGGGGATCGTGTTCGCGACGCTGCGTCCGGTGGCTCGCCGCCACCGGCGGATGCCGCCGTCGATCCGCACCGGCGCGGCGGCCTTGGTGGGTAAGCGTGCACTCGTGCTCGAGCGGATCGCCAATGAGGAGGGCGTTGGGTGCGTGAGGATCGACAGCGAAGTGTGGACCGCGCGCAGCTATGACGAGGACGAGGTGATCGACGCGGGCGAGCGCGTCGAGGTGGTCGAAATTCGGGGCGCCACGGCGCTGGTCATGCACTGACCACGAAAAAGGCAAACAAAGGAAACGCACATGGTCGCTCTAATAGCCGTCGCAATTGTGCTCCTGTTCGTGCTCGTCGCGGCAGCGCGCACAATTCGCGTGATTCCCCAGGCCCGAGCGGGGGTGGTTGAGCGTTTGGGTCGGTATAGCCGCACGCTGGAGCCGGGCTTGACGATCGTGACGCCGTTCATCGACCGCGTGAAGCCGCTCGTGGACCTGCGCGAGCAGGTTGTCAACTTCGCGCCGCAGTCGGTGATCACCGAAGACAACGTGGTTGTGGGGATCGAGACGGTGCTGTACTTCACGATCACCGACCCGCGCTCGGCGACGTATGAAATCGCCAACCCGTTGCAGGCGATCGAGCAGCTCACGGTGACGACGCTACGAAACGTGATCGGCGGACTCTCGCTCGAGGCGACGCTGACCGCGCGCGAGAACGTGAACACCGAGCTGCGAGTGGTCCTGGACGAGGCGACGGGCAAGTGGGGGATCAGGATCAACCGGGTGGAGATCAAGTCGGTCGACCCGCCCACCGACATCAGGACGGCGATGGAGAAGCAGATGCGCGCCGAGCGCGATCGCCGCGCGGCGATCCTGACGGCGGAAGGCGAGAAGCAGTCGCAGATCCTGACGGCCGAGGGCGCCAAGCAGGCGGCGGTCCTGACCGCTGAAGGTGCCCAACAGGCGGCGGTCCTCGATGCCGAGGGTGAGCGTCAGGCCGCGATCCTGCGGGCGGAGGGCGAAGCGAAGGCGATCGATACCGTCTTCAAAGCGATCCACGAGGGCAAACCGAACCGGGAGCTGCTGAGCTACGAATACCTGCAGATGCTGCCGCAGCTGGCTGAAGGGGACTCGAACAAGGTGTTCGTGATCCCGTCTGAGTTCGCCGAGGCGTTTGGCGGCATCGGGGAGGCGCTCGCCAATCGGACAAACGCTACTGGGGTTCCGAATAGCGGTCCGCCGGCTCCCCCCTTGAGATCCGGCCCAGGCGAGAAAGCCTGACTGCGGTAGTTGCCGGCGCCGGCGCCGGCAGGCGGACTGCGAGAATCAAGCGATGTTCGACTCGCTCGCCGAGAAGCTGCAGGGAACGCTCGCCAATGTCCGCAACCGCGGGACGCTGACCGAGGGGGACATCGACGACGCGATGCGCGAGATCCGCCTCGCGCTGCTTGAGGCCGACGTCAACTTCAAGGTCGTTCGTCAGTTCACCGCCCAGGTGAAGGAGCGCTGTGAAGGCGCGGATGTGATCGGCAAGCTGAACCCGGGACAGCAGGTGGTAAAGATAGTCGCGGAGGAGCTAACCGCTCTGATGGGAGGAGCGGCCGCGGGCCTGAGCTTTTCCGGAAAACCGCCGACGGTGATCCTGATGGCGGGGCTGCAGGGTTCGGGCAAGACGACCGCGACGGCGAAGCTCGCGCGGTACCTGCGCGAGGAGCATTCCTCGACCGTCGCGGTAGCGGCGTGTGACGTATACCGTCCCGCCGCGGTGGAGCAGCTCGTGAAGGTCGGCGCGCAGGCCGGCGCCGAGGTCTACGAGCAGGGCACCAACCGCGACCCGGTGGAGATCGCTGCGTGGGCGTTGCAGCGCGCGAAGCAAGAGGGCAAGGACGTCCTGATCGTCGACACCAGTGGACGGTTGCACGTGGACGAGGAGTTGATGGCGGAGCTCGTGCGGATCAGGGCGGCCGTGAAACCGCACGACGTGCTGCTCGTCGTTGACGCAATGACCGGGCAGGACGCGGTGAACGTGGCTGAAAGCTTTGCGCAGGCGGTCCAGTTCGACGGCGTGGTGATGAGCAAGCTCGACGGGGATGCCCGCGGTGGGGCCGCGCTGTCGGTGAAGGCGGTCACAGGCAAGCCGATCCTGTTTGCGTCGACTGGTGAGAAGCTCGAGCAGTTCGAGCGCTTCCACCCCGACCGAATGGCCCAGCGGATTCTGGGCATGGGCGATGTGATGAGTTTGATCGAGAACGCCGAGCGCCAAATCGATCAGACCGAGGCGGCCGAGCTGGAGCGCAAGCTGCGGCGCAACGAGCTGGATCTGGACGACTTCCTGGCGCAGCTGAAGATGATCCGGAAAATGGGACCGCTGACGAGCCTGCTGGGAATGATCCCCGGCTTGGGCGGGGCGCAGCTGAGCAGCATGAAGATCGACGAACGCGAGCTCGACCGGATCCAGGCGATCATCCAGGCGATGACCCCGGAGGAGCGGCGCAAGCCTGAGCTGATCAAGGGGTCGCGCCGGCTGCGGATCGCGCGCGGCTCGGGCACGAGCGTGCAGCAGGTGAACCGCCTCGTCAAGCAGTTCGCCCAGATGCGGAAGACGATGAAGCAGGTGGGGCGCGGTAAGACACCGGATATCGGAGCGCTGATCCGCAACGTGCGTTGAGGCTCCCGCAACCCCACGCTCCCGGATCCTCGAATCACCGCAGCTTCGTCTCTCTTCATTGATTTGACCCTGAGCGGTCGGCCTCGGGTGCGCGCACCGTCTAAGCTCTCCTCACAAAGGAACAAGACCCGAGAGGAAAACGTGGCGGTAAGGCTCAGGCTCACGCGAGTGGGCGGCAAGAAGGATCCGATGTGGCGTGTCGTCGTCGCCGACCAGCGCTCTCCGCGCGACGGTCGCGTGATCGAGACGATCGGCCACTACAACGCCCAGACGGACCCGTCGACGATCGTGATCGACGAGGAGCGCGCGCGCAGCTGGCTGGCGCGAGGAGCGCAACCGTCGGACACGGTACGTAAGTTGTTGCGAATTCAAGGCATTGAGACTCGGAGCGCCTAGCGCGCCGCGATCCGGGCACGAAGCGACGATGTCCAGCGACACTCCCAGCAAGCTGCTGGAGTACCTGGCACAGGGCTTGGTAGACGAGCCCGAGGAGGTCTCGGTCGAACAGTTCGAGGAGGATGATGGCACGATCGTTCTGGAGCTGTGCGTGGCCGAGGGCGACTACGGCAAGGTGATCGGCCGCGGCGGGCGTACGGCGCACGCGCTGAGGACGGTCGTGAAAGCTGCCGCGACGGGCGAGGGGCAACGCGTGCTGCTCGACATCGTCGATTGACGCGCGCCAGCGACGGATCGGAGATGAAGCCGCAGGTGATGGCGGGGGATGGCGATCCGGCACCGGGGTTGCGGGCAGGTCGCGTCGGACGCGCGCACGGCCTGGATGGAAGCTTCTATGTGACGAGCCCACGCCCGCGATTGCTCCTCCTCGGTACGAGCGTGACCGTGGCGGGACGGAGTGTGGAGATCGTGCGCCGTGCGGGGACCGAGCAGCGTCCGATCGTGCGTTTGGATGGTGTCGATAACCGCGAGGGAGCGGACGCGCTACGTGGCATGGCACTGACGGTCGCGGCATTGGAAGCTCCGGCGCTCAAACAGGGCGAGTGGTGGGCGCACGAACTGGAGGGCTGCACGGTCATGGACGGCGAGCATCTGATCGGCATTGTCGGCCGGATGATCGAGCTACCTTCGTGTGAGGCGCTTGAGGTGGCACGCGAGCAGGGCGGGGTGCTGCTGGTGCCGATGGTGAAAGGCGCGATTCGTCAAGTGGCTGTCGATGAGGGCCGGATCGAGGTCGACATGGGCTTCCTCGGTGAGGGTTGGGAACGATGATGGAGATAGACGTGTTCACGTTGTTCCCGGAGTGGTTTGACTGGTTTGCCACCCAGCGCCACGTCCGCAATGCGCTCGCGGCGGGCACGAGCCTTCAGTGCGTGAACTTCCGCGAGCACACCCAGCTGAGCGGCGGCCAGGTCGACGACACTCCGTTCGGCGGCGGGGCGGGGATGGTGCTACGCGTTGACGTGATGGACAGCGCCCTGCGCGCCCACTACGGCATCGACCCGGTAGGGCTGCGCGATCAGCGCCGCGTGATCGCACTTCAGCCGGGCGGGCGGACGCTCGATGACCGGCTCGTTGACGAGCTGGCGGCCGAGCCGGCACTGACGCTGTTGTGCGGGCGCTACGAGGGCTTTGACGAGCGCATCGTCGAGCACTTCGCGAGCGAGGAGATATCGATCGGCAGTTATGTCCTCTCAGGCGGCGAGCTGGCGGCGATGGTCGTGTGCGACGCGATCCTGCGCAAGCTGCCCGGCGCGCTCGGGCACGAGGAATCGGCGGTGCAGGAGTCATTCAGCCCGGCGCTCGGGGGCAACCCAGAGTACCCCCACTACACCCGCCCGGCCGAGTATCGCGGTTGGCACGTACCGGATGTGTTGCTATCCGGCCATCACGAGCGGATCGGCGCGTGGCGACGCGAGCGCAGCGCCGAACGCGGCGAGCGCCGTGGCGGCGATGCTGAGCGGTAAACCGGTCCTCTCCTGCCCGCATCGGGAAGCGGGTGCGGCGGCGCGGGCCGGGTGTCCGCTACCATTGCTCCCCGCGTCGGCCGGATACCCTGATGATCGGGGTCACTTCATCGGGTCATCAGGGCGCACACCTCCTTTACCTCATGAGCAGCGTCATCGAAACCATCGAGCGCGCGCAACTGCGCCGCGTTCCCGACTTCGCGCCGGGCGACCGCGTGAAGGTGCATTTCCAGGTGATCGAGGGGAGCCGCCGCCGTGTGCAGATCTTCGAGGGTGTGGTCATCAAGCGCCAAGGGCACGGCGCGCGCGAGACGTTCACGGTCCGTAAGCAGTCCTTCGGCGTCGGTGTCGAGCGCATGTTCCCGGTGCATTCGCCGAAGATCGAGCGGATCGAGCTGGCGGCGCGCGGCGATGTGCGCCGCGCGAAGCTCTACTACCTGCGCGATCGTGTCGGCAAGCGGGCGCGTGTGCGTGAGCGCCGCTACACGGGTCCAGAGCAGACGATCGAGCCGGGCCTGCTACACGAGGCGGCCGGAGGGGCGACCGACGCGGATGGCATGACCGCGGAGGAGACGGTCCTTGAGGGTGCCGCGACGGAGGCTGCTGAGCAGGACGTCGCCACAGAGACCAATGAGCAGGGCACCGTTGGGCAGGGCGCCGCCGAGGTCGATGCGCCGGACGCCGACGCCGGCGCGAATGAGCAAGCCGCGGCTTTACCGGACATGAGCTCCGAGGAAGCCCAGAAGCCGCCGGTCGAAGACGCTGTGAGCGACGTCGAGGGTCATGGGGGGAGCGAGCACGACGAGGTCATAACCGGGGACGAGCCCCAGGCGTCCGCGTCTGATGCCGATGTCTCCTCCGATGCCGGTGAGGACACGCCTCCAGGCGTCTCCGCCGGCGACGCGCCGGCGTGAAGCCGGTGGGAAGCGCGACGGGTTTACCGGTCCGCGTATGAGCTCGCTGGGCGGGGTCAAGAGGAGTTCGATCGTGGAGCTGGTCGTGATCGTCGCGGTGGCGCTCGGTCTAGCGCTCGGCATCCAGGCGTTCATCGTCAAGCCCTACCGCATTCCCAGCGGCTCGATGGAACCAACGCTCACGATCGGTCAGCGCGTCCTCGTCGACCGGATCGGTACGCACTTCAGTGAACCGCATGTCGGCGAGATCGCTGTTTTCCATCCTCCGAAGGAAGCTCAGAAGGAGGTGTGCGGGCCGACACCTCACGTCGTCAAGCTCGGCGCGGCCGCCTGCTCGGAACCGGAACCCGTGGAGTCGAGCGTGAACTTCATCAAGCGGGTCGTCGCGGGCCCCGGCGACGAGATCTACATCAAGGAAGGCCACGTTTACCTGAAGGCCGCCGGCAAGAGCCAGTTCGTCCGCGAGCAGGACTCCTACATCCGCGAATGCGGATCGAGCCCGGAGTGCAACTTCCCGATACCGATCAAGATTCCCGCCGGACACTGGTTCATGATGGGGGACAACCGTGGCGAATCCGACGACAGCAGGTTCTGGGGCCCCGTACCCACGGGATGGATCATCGGGGAAGCCGTCGCCACCTATTGGCCCCCCGATCGGATCGGCATCTTCTAGGTCTCAAGCCATTGGGGCTGTGGCTTCCGAGCCTACGGTCGCCGCTGATGCTGCTTCTCTGCCCACCCCGATCGCCGCTGCCGGGTTCTCCCGGCATGCGTCCGGAGAGTCGTCTGGAGAACCCGCCCGCCCGGTCCGCCCAACCCGCGCGGTGCGGCGTCGCAGGCGAGCGGGCACGAGCGGGCAGCGACTGTTCGCGTTCGATCGCCGTCTCGGCGTACGTTTCGTGGCGGGCGCCGACGAGGCCGGTCGGGGTTGCCTTGCCGGGCCCTTGGTGGCGGCCGGAGTACTGTTCGATTACGAGGTACTCACGACCCGCGAGCTGCGCTCGCTCGCCGCGCTGAACGATTCCAAGCAGCACACGCCCGATGCGCGCGAGGAGCTCTACCCCTTGGTGCTGCGCACCGCCAGGCGCGTCGTGGTCGTCTCACGGTGCGCGAGCGGGATCGACGCGCGGGGATTGCACAAGACAAACCTCGCGGCCCTGCGCGACGCGATCCGGGGAGTGACAGCGGGCATCTCGGGCGAGGTCGCGTGTCTGCTGGACGGATTCTCCGTGCCTGAGTTCGAGCGTCCCCAGCGCGCGGTTGTCAACGGCGACGCCACCAGCGCGGCGATTGCGGCGGCGTCGATCGTCGCGAAGGTCACACGCGACCGCTACATGCACTACGCCGATGTCCTTCACCCGGGCTGGAGCTTTGCCGAACACGTCGGCTACTCGACTCCTGTGCACCGCGAGGCGATCCTCCGCCAGGGCGTGTCCCCGCTGCACAGAATGTCCTTCCGCTCGCTCGCCTACCAGCAGCGCGCGCTCTGAGCCTTACCAAGCCCCCTCGATGTGGTCGAGGCTGATCAGGCGGTCTTTCGTGTCGAGGATCACCCCGATCGCGTCGAAGCGGATCGTGTGGGCGCTCGGCCTGATGTGCTTTTCGTCACGCAGCCAAGCGGCGGCGAGTCGGCGTAGACGTGCGCGTTGACGCGGGCGCAGCCACACGAGGGGCTGCTGGTCGGGGCGAATGCTCTGTCGCTGTGTGTTCACGCGTCGCGTCTTCACCTCGGCGAACACGAGCGTTTGTCCGTCGAAGGCGATCAGGTCGATCTCGCCGTATCGCGTGCGTTCGTTGCGGCCCAGCGGGGAGAACCCGAGCCGGTGCATGTGGGCCATCGCCAGCTCCTCGCCGCGACGGCCCAGTGCCGGGCGCTGGTCGGTACTTTGCGCCTTACCAGTCGGAGCTGTGGATGGGGATGAGGGACCGTCGGAGGGCACGATCGATCACGCTAGAGCGCGAAATGTGACGTAAGACGCCTATATGTGCCAATTTTGTGCCCGATCCGTAAAGAACCTGCGACGCCATCCATAAGCCCGCTCGCGTAGCCTCCCGTCGATGGAAAACGCTCCCCAAGACCCAACGGCTCCCGCGACCGCACTGGCCGCCGATCCTCGACCGGCCGCCGCCGGGCCACGGTCGCTCGACGGCGTCACCACTTTTATGGGCCTCCGCTGGGACGATCCTCAGACGGTTCGCCTCACCATCCGTCCCGAGCTGATCAACAACGGTGGCCTGCTCTCGGGTGTGGTCACCTACGCGCTCGTCGACTACTGCATGGGCTCGACCCTCTGGGCTCAGACCACCGAGCAGGAGCGGATCGCGACGATCAACATCGCGATCAACTACATCCAGACCGCGACCGAGGGTGAGATCGTGTGTCGGACTGATCTCGACCGGCGTAACCGCACCGTGGGGATTCTCAAATCAGAGGTTCGTCACGAGGATG
The DNA here is from genome assembly GCA_963813745.1 of uncultured Solirubrobacterales bacterium. Classification (GTDB taxonomy): domain Bacteria; phylum Actinomycetota; class Thermoleophilia; order Solirubrobacterales; family Solirubrobacteraceae; genus Palsa-744. Next base: position 335,795 of record CAWEZW010000006.1, on the reverse strand, counting down.
GCCAACTCTTGGTGACCGCGGTCGGGAGCTACTCGATCCGCGTGCCGCGGGACTTGCGTGAGTGAGCAGGCCTGCGACCCGGCTCGAGCGCTGACACCCACGGCACTCACAATCGCTGGCTCTGACTCCGGTGGTGGCGCCGGCATCCAGGCCGACCTGAAGGCGTTTGCCCGCTGCGGCGTGTATGGGACGAGTGTGATCACCGCGATCACTGCCCAGAGCACCGTCGGCGTTACCGCGATCCATGCGATAGCCCCCGAGATCGTGTTAGCTCAGGCACGCGCGGTGCTCGCCGACATCCGTGTCGACGCCGTCAAGGTCGGGATGCTCGGCACCGTCGAGGCGACGCTCGCGGTTGCCAGTGTGCTCGATGAGCTGCCCGTCGGCACTTCTGTGGTGGTCGACCCGGTGATGGTCGCCGAGTCGGGCGCTCGGCTGCTCGACCCCGACGCACAGCGGGCTCTGGTGGCGGAGATCCTGCCGCGTGCCACCGTGCTCACGCCGAACCTGCCTGAGGCCCGCGTGCTTGCCGGTGAGCTGCTGGATGATCGCCAATCGGTCGCGGTTGATGAAGAGGAGGAGGCCGAGGTTCTCCTTCGCGCAGTGCTCGCGCTCGGCCCTCGCATCGTCGTGCTCACCGGAGGTCATCGCGCTCGCGCGATCGACCTCTTTCTCGACTCTTCCGGCGACGGGTCCGTGGTCAGCATCGAGGGCGAGCGCCACCCCGATGGCGCCGCCCACGGCTCAGGTTGCACGCACTCCTCTGTGCTCGCCGCCCAGCTGGCCCTCGGTTGCTCGCCGTTAGACGCGGCACGCACTGCTCGCGCGTTGGCGGGAGCAGCCGTAGCTGACGGACTGCGCGACATCGGCCAGGGCGCCGGTCCGGTCGATGTCCTCGGTTTGGCCCGCATGCGCGCCGACTGGAGATCGGCCCGCCCCGGTTTGCCATAATCGTGCGACGATGAAGCTGCTGCGTATGAAGCCCGGTCATGGAGAGATTGTGCTTGCGGAGGGGGATGTTGAGGTGCCGGAGCAGGAGCGCGAGCTGATCGAGGCATTTCGCCGTGAGCTCGACGCCGGCATGTGGGCAGCGGTTCCGACCGGAACCCCGGATGGTCGCCGCGAAGCTGAGCTGGTCAAGAGCTTCGCCGATGTGCCCCGTGACGCCGAGCGCGTGATCTTCTTTCCGCGTGCCGCTGGTGGCGCGCCCCGGGCGACGCTCTAGCGTTCATGGCGCTTGCGCTGGGTACAGGTGCGGTTCTCCTCGTGGTGCTCCTCTGGGAGCTGATCCGGCCGACGCTCAAAGGCGCGATTGCCCGCGGTCGTCTGCTTTGGTTCCTGCGCCGTCACTCCTCGACGCAGAGGAGCTACGACCCGGGCCGCGAGCGTCGCGCAGAGCTTCGAGCGCGCGCGCTGCTGCGCTCGTGTATCGACGAGTGCGATTGGGCGATGTACCGAGACTTGGGCTTTCTGCGCGTATGGGGCGGGCTCGGCAAGTACGAGCGCGGGCAGGACGCGACCTATGCCTACCTGATCTATCCGCACAAGCCGATCGTCGCCTACCTGCCTCAGACTGGAGCGTTGCTGAACGAGTATTGCGTCGCCTTCCCCGATCATTCGCGTCCCTATGGCAGCTCCCGGCTGCCCGACTCCGATGACGTGCTCGCCAAGTGGATGGCGCTCACCGCCGACGAGCGCCGTCTGATCGCCGACGCCAACATGCACCTACCCGGTCGCCAGATCGATCCAGAGAGAGTGCGCCGCGACCTGCTTCGGCTCGCACGCTGGGAGCGTGAGCGGCTGGGATGTGTTCCGGCGTCCATCACGGGTCCACCAGTGGGTCGTGCCGGTACTGTGCACGCGTGAGCTTCGACATTCGCCACAAGAGCAGAGCCCTCACCGAGGGCCCTGAGCGGGCTGCCGCCCGTGCGTATCTACATGGCATCGGCTACTCGGCCGAGGATCTGTCCAAGCCGATCGTGGGCGTGGCCCACTCCTGGATCGAGACGATGCCGTGCAACTTCAACAACCGCGTGCTCGCCGCGAAGGTCAAGGAGGGAATCCGTGCCGCCGGCGGCACGCCGATGGAGCTGAACACGATTGCGATCTCCGACGGGATAACGATGGGCACCTCTGGCATGCGCGCTTCGCTCGTCTCGCGTGAGCTGATCGCCGATTCGATTGAGCTAGTCGCCTCTGCCCATGCCTTCGACGCGCTCGTCACGATCTCCGGCTGCGACAAGACGATCCCGGGTACCGTGATGGCACTCGCGCGTCTGGACATACCCGGCCTGATGCTCTACGGCGGCTCGATCAAGCCCGGCCACTACAAGGGCGCCGAGGTGACGATCCAGCAGGTGTTCGAGGCGGTCGGGGAGCTCGCCGCCGGGAAGATCACCGAGCAGGAGCTGCACGAGCTTGAGGAGGCCGCCTCACCGGGCGCTGGTGCGTGCGGAGGGCAGTTCACCGCCAACACGATGGCGATGGCCTTCGAGGCGCTGGGGATCTCGCCTGCTGGTACCGCGATGGTTCCCGCAGAGGACGGGCGCAAGCTAGAGGTCGCAGAGAGCTGCGGCGAACTGGTGATGGACATCCTGCGTCGGGGACAGCGCCCGAGCGAGATCATCACCAAGCCCGCGCTCGAGAATGCGATCGCGGCGGTTGCCACCAGCGGCGGCTCGACCAACGGCGTGCTGCACCTGCTGGCGGTTGCGCGCGAAATGGGCGTGGCCCTGGAGATCGACGAGTTCGAGGCGATCTCCGAGCGCACACCGCTGCTGTGCGATCTGCAGCCCGGCGGCCAGTACGTCGCGACCGAGCTCTACGAAGCCGGCGGCGTGCCGCTCGTGCTCGCCCGCCTGAATGAAGCAGGGATCCTCCACGCCGGCGCCCAGACGGTCACCGGCAGGAGCATCGGCGAACACGCTGCGGAGGCGAAGGAGACCGCCGGCCAGCGCGTGGTTCGGCCTCTGGCCGAACCGATCAAAGCGACCGGCGGCTTCGCGATCCTGCGCGGCAACGTCGCGCCCGAGGGCTGCGTCGTAAAGCTCTCCGGGCACGAGCGCCGCAGACACGTCGGGCCAGCTCGTGTGTTCGATGGCGAGGAGGCTGCGATGGCGGCCGTGCTAGGCCACGAGATCAAGGCCGGTGACGTGGTCGTGATCCGCGGTGAGGGGCCCGCCGGCGGCCCCGGCATGCGCGAGATGCTCTCGGTGACCGCTGCGATCGTCGGAGAGGGAATCGGCGAGGACGTCGCGCTGATCACCGACGGGCGCTTCTCGGGCGCCTCGCGAGGCTTCATGGTGGCTCACGTCGCACCGGAGGCCGTCCGCGGCGGCCCGATCGGGGCGCTCAGAGACGGCGACGAGCTGACGATCGACGCGGACGCCCGCCGGCTGGACGTGGCGCTGTCCGAGGAGGAGATAGCCGCGCGCGTGAGCGCCTACAGCCAGCCACCGCGCGCCGACGAGCACGTGGACGTCGCCATCCAGAAGTACGCCAAGTTGGTGGGCTCCGCCGCCGAGGGCGCCGTCACCAGCTGAGCGGATGGCGCAGCTCTGCACGGGCGCCGGTCTTGTCCCGAGGTCGCTGTAATGTTGGTGCGTGACGTTCAAGATCACCCGTCATTCAGGCTTCGCGGCTCCCGCCGATGCTCTTGACCTGCTGTGGGTGCGACTTGACTGCAAGCGCGACGATGCCCGGTTTGCCAAAGTTGACGCTGGGATCAGGGTGACATGGGGGGAAGACGCGCCGATCTCGATGGAGCGCGATGAACGCGAGGAGATTGGGCGGCGCGCAATCCTGGAGATTGTGTGCGACGTCTGCGAGCGTGCGCCAGAGCTGAACTCAGATTGGTTCGCCGTCAGCCCACTTCGTTAGGCGGTGAGCGCGCCGTCACTCGCCGAGGAACTCCTCGAGCAGCGCGTTGAACGCCGCCGGGCGCTCGAGCATCGACATGTGTCCGGTGTCCTCGTACATGACCACGCGCGAGTCGGGGATCAGCTCGGCGAAGACCTGCGCGTCGCGTGCGTTGATCAAGCGGTCGTCCTCGCCCCATACAATCAGCGTGGGGCACGCGATCTCCGGGAGTCGCTCGCGGAAATCGTAGGTCAGGGTCGCTTCGAACGCCGCCATGAAGCCCGGCTTGCCCGAGCCGCGCAGCTGCTCCGCCGCCAGCGCCGCCGGCAGGCGGGAGGGGTGGCGTGTGACGATGTTCAGAGTCGCGTCGCGCAGGCGCGGACGGCGGGCGACGGCGTCGGACCTCGAGGCCATCCAGCCCGCATACGTGGCGAGGGTCCGCTCTGCCCGGCGCAGAACAGGAAGGGCCCGCAGCGCGCCGCTATGGTCGTAGGTCGAGATTCCGGCGGCCGAGACCAGCACCAAGCGCTCCACGCGCTGGGGGAAGGCGATCGCGAGCTCGGCGGAGATGAACCCGCCCATCGAGTTGCCGACGAGCGCGGCGGCGCCGACCCCGAGCGCGTCGAGCAAGTTGTCCAGAAGACGCGCGTACGCGGAGATCGAGATCGGCTCCGACGGCATCGGCGAATGCCCGAAACCGGGTAGATCCATCGCGATCACGCGGCGCTCTGCAGCAAACACGGGCAGCTGCTCGAGCCAGTTCGGCCAGGATCCCGACAGGCCGTGCACGAACACAAGCGGCTGACCCCCCTGCGTTCGGTCTGAGCCGAGCTCGACCACGTTCACCGGCTGACCGTCCACCATCACCCAGCGCTGATGTTTCCGCCAGTCGACGTCGAGCCACGCGGAACGCCCCTGTGGGCCGTAAACTGATCGATCATCCAGCCGGGGAGAGGAGGATGAGAGCGCCGCAGTCGGGTTCACAGCCATTCAATCTACCCGAGGACAAGCAAATATGAGGATTGCGATCGACGTCGATTCGACGCTCCACCACTATTGGGACGTGCTCTCGGAGGTCTCGGTGCGACGCTTCGGCATCGAGCTGCCCTACGACGAGCAGTTCACGTGGGGCATCACCCGTTTGCGCCCCGAGCAGTTGGAGATCTGCATCGAGGAGAGCCACTCCGACGAGCGGATCCTCGCCGGCGCCCCTTATCCGGGCGCGGTCCAGGCGGTGCGCCGCTGGCACGAGCAGGGCCACTTCGTGCATATCACCAGCCATCGGGCGCTCGATCGCAAGGACGCCACCGAGGCGTGGCTGCGGCGGATCGAGCTGCCGTTCGACGATCTGCACTGCTCCTACGACAAGGTCTCCCGCTGCGCCGAGCTGGAGATCGACCTTTTGATCGACGACGGCCCCATGAATCTCTCCGCCGCCCTCGAACGCGGCATCCTTGCCGCCACGATCGGACACCCCTGGAATCGCGACGTCTGCGAGGAAGAGGACATCGTCTGCGCGCAGGACTGGATCGAGCTCGAAGCGCTGTTGGAGCCGGTGCTGGGGATGCAGGTGCGTTCCTTGGCTCATGGGGGTTGAACCACGGGGCGCTCGAGCAGCGACGAAGAAGCATCTCAGCGGGTGCAGGAACAGGTTCTGAGGGACACCACGGCGAAGTAGACGTCGCTATGAACACTCCAGTACAGACCTCGGATGAGGCATCGAGTTTCGACAGGGCCTGGCGCGAGGCGCTCCAGCTGCTTGAAGGCGACCTGCTCAGCCGCGACGCGGCCGAGCGAACTCGCCGTGCGTACGGCATCGACCTGGCCCAGTTCGCCCGTTGGGCGGCCGCGCGGGGACTGCAGCCCGGGGCCGTCGGCCCGCGTGAGGTGCGCCGCTACGTAGCGGCGCTCTCTGAAGCCAACGCGGCCGCCAGCACCACCGCGCGCAAGCTGGCGGCGCTGCGGGCTCTGTTCGCCAGCCAGCGCGAGCATGGCCTGATCGCTCAGAACCCGGCTGACCTCGTCAGCACTCCCGCGGCGCTCGTCTCACCTCCCGCGTGTGCTCAAGGCCAAGGAGGCCGCGGCTGCTCGACTCGATTGGGGCGGGCGGGGTGGGCGGGCAATCGATCAGGGAGGGCGGGGTGGGTGGGTCACTCATTCAGCGCGATCGCGCGCTGTTCGAGCTCGCCTACTCGTGTGGGCTGCGCGCCGAGGAGCTCGTATCGCTCCGGGTCGCGGACATCGACCACGACAATGAGCAGCTGCGAGTCGAAGGGAAGGGACGCAAGACGCGTTATCTGCCGGTCGGCGAGGTCGCGATGGCGGCGGTCAGGCTCTATCTGGAGCGAGGCCGTAATGGGCTTACCTCCCCAAGCGCATCGGCTGCGCGCGTGGGAGAGGCGCAAGCGCTGTTCCTGAGTAAGACGGGCAACCGCTCGGCACGAGCGATGTACGAAGGCGGTTGCGAGCATGGGCGAGGAGCGCGCAAATCTCCGGGGGAGCGACGCCGCACGCCCTCCGGCACAGCTTCGCGACGCACCTGCTCGACGGCGGAGCGGACCTGCGGAGCATCCAGGAGCTGCTCGGTCACGCGAGCGTCTCTACAACACAGATTTATACTCGGGTAGAGTCCTCGAGGCTGAGAAGTGCCTATGCGCGCAGCCACCCTCGGGCCTGATCGAGGGGGAGAAGACCACTTGGAGACGAATGTCAAAGCGATCGAGCTGCGGGAAGTGTGGCGGCGGTATAAGACCGACGATGATAGTCGTGCGCGCGAGCGGCTCGTGCTCGCCTATTCGCCGCTGGTCAAGTACGTAGCCGGGCGCACCGCCGCCGGGCTACCGCCGCATGTCGAGGAGGCCGACCTGATCTCCTATGGGCTGGTCGGGCTGATCTCCGCGATCGAGCGCTTCGAGCCCGTCGCGGGAAATCAAGTTCGAGACGTACGCGATCATGCGCATCAAGGGCGCGATCATCGATGAGCTGCGCGCGATGGACTGGGTCCCACGCAGTGTGCGCTCGCGTGCGCGCGAAGTCGAGCGCGCCAACGCGAAGCTCGAGCACAGTCTGCAGCGGGCGCCGACCGACAAGGAGGTGGCGGACGAGCTGAAGATCACGGTCGAGGAACTGAACGAATCGCTGCTGGCGATCTCGCACTCCTCGATCGTCGCGTTGGACGAGCTGTGGAGCGTCTCGGACTCGAGCGGCGATCAGGTTTCGTTGATGGACACGATCGAAGACCCGCGGCGCACCGACCCCGCGAAGGCACTCGACGTGGGCGACCTGAAGGACAGGATCGCCGACTCGATCGCGAAGCTGCCGGAGCGGGAGAAGCTCGTGATCGCGCTGTACTACTACGAGAACCTGACCCTGCGCGAGATCGGCGAGGTGCTCGGCGTGACCGAGTCGCGCGTGTCCCAGCTGCACACGAAGGCAGTCCTGCGCCTGCGCTCGCGGATGCAGGAGGAGTCCTTCGACGACTGATAAGAACGGCTTTTGCGAGACGCGCGCAAGCGCGCTCTCCGAATTGGCCCCGCGGGCGCCGGCCACCAACGCTTGCGACGTCACGGTAGGACCTTGGCAGGGATGTGGAGAAGATCGTCAAGCGTCAGCGTCCACACAACCACTAGGCTAAGACCCATGGCCACCCGCACAATCGTCACCTCGCAGCCCGATGTCGCGTGCGATGTGTGCGCGAGACGTGCTGCGCGGCGAGCAGCCGGATGTGTTCCTCGCGGGTGGACGGCGGCGCACGGTGTGCGAGTTGTGTGCGCCACGTGCGGCGCACGAGGGTTGGCTGCGGGAGGCCGACCGCCACTACGATGAGCCTGCCGCCGTCGCGCGCGAGGCGTGGGCGCAACCTGTTTGAGCGTCTGCGCCACATGCGCGAGCCGATCTCAGATCTCCCGGATGAGGATTTCGCGGACACGTCCGCCATCCGATCGATGCTCCCCGGCGGAGGGGGAGGGTCTTCAAACCGGAGTCCTACGACTTTCTGGAGGCCTTGGCTCTGGGCGGCAGCGGCTTCCGACGCGGGGACTGTGGCGCGTCATGGGGGACTGGGCGTGCGGCGCCAGGCGAGTGACCGCCGGTGAGGTGAAGGTCGAGCGGGCGCTGGAGGTGTTCAATGCCGGCGAGCACCCGCGCCGCGTGGCGGGGTCGCCCGCTCGCTGGGAGAGCCGGCGTGCGGTCCGCCCGCTGGCGGAGGCGGGAGGCGTGGTCTCGATCGCGATCATCTGGGAGCTATGCTGGTATCGCTACGAGGTCGATCTCGGCGACGAGGCGGCCGGCGCGAAGGTGGTGGCGCAGGGGACCGAGCTGGGTGAGCTCGACCCGGGAGGACCTGCTCGCGAATGCCGCCGCAGACGAGCTCGGGCGCTGGCGCTGTCCAGCGTCTAGAGGGTACCCGTCCCGCCCGCCCACGCGCAAGCGCCGTGTGCCCGGTGCTCCCTACCGGAGGCCATGGCACAATGGCTTGCGTATTCGCGTAGGGAGAGTAGAATCTGGGCAGATGATCTATTGCGTGGTGCCAAAGCCGTTCGCCGGCGAGCTGTATCCGAAGCTCATTGATCACTACCAGCGCGAGGAGAACGTGACGGTGATCGTCGACCGGCGCGAGTTCGACCGGCGCGCCCGCCGGGGACGTCAGTCGCGAAGCGCCGCCGCCGGCAGAGACGTGAGCCAGCGGCGTATCGTGCGCGACCGGCGTAGGGCGCGCGTTGCGGGGATCTGCCGCCTCTCGCCACCGCCGCATAGCCCGTGCAGGCAGCTCGCGCGAGCGTTTCGTCCTAACCGACCGGAATACTCCGGCGGTGATGAAGAGGTCATCGTGCAGGTCGATGGCGGCGCCCGTGGCAATCCCGGGCCCGGCAGCGGCCGCGTGCGTGATCACCTCGCCTGCGGGTGAGGTGCTGGGCGAGCACGCGCAGCTGCTCGGCAAGGCCACGAACAACGTCGCCGAGTATCGCGCGCTGCTGCTGGGAGTGGAGCACGCGCGCGAGCTGGGCGCCGAACGAGGTCGAGGTGGTCGGTGACTCGGAGCTGATTGCCAAGCAGGTGAAGGGTGTCTACAAGGTCAAGCACGAGGCTATGAAGCCCCCTGCACCGCGAGGCGATGGCGGCCTTGGGAGAGTTCGAGCGCTGGTCGATCCGGACGGTGCCGCGCGCGCAGAACGCGCACGCCGACGCGCTCGTCAACGCTGCGCTGGACCAGGCGCGCGCGGCCGCCTCGAGCTGAGAGCCCTTGTCTGAGGAATCTTTCGGCTGAGAACGCTTCAGTGCAGCGGCTGAGCGGATTTGGCCAGCGCGATCATCTGCGCGTTGGATAGTTCCTCGAGCAGCGTGTTCGTCAGCCAGTACAGGACACGTCGCCGGAGCGCCAGCCGATGGCGTGAATGTGCGCGCCATCGTCGACGAGTCGGTAGGAGCGACCGTCGATGACCTGCGTGCGCGCGTGCGCGAACAGTGGTGGGTTCAGCCAGTCAGAGCCCTCGAAGTCATAGTAGCCGCCGATCGTGTTCTCCTGCCACACGATTACATAGGCGTGGTGGAGGTTGCCCTGCTGGTCTTTGAGCGTGTAGGCGCGCACCTGCTGCTGTTCAGCTGCACCGGTCTGCAGGGTTGGGTAGAGGACGGGAACGGGGACTTCGATGGCGGCCTTCACCGCTTCGCTGTCGCCGGCAGCGGAGGTCGGGAACAGGTCGAGTGTGCGCGGCGAGAAGCTCGCGCCGCTGGAATGGTGATGGCCGTGGCGCGAGGTGTGCGCGGGCGGCTTGGACGCCGGCAGGTCAGATGTTTCGTGGCCGTGCAGGAATTCCGCGAGCGTTGCCTGATTGAGCGCCGGAGGTGCTCGTCACGTAAGAGCCGCCGCCCGGACCCTTGAAATCCACGTTTGAGCTCTGGAATTTGACCTGGCGCAGCGGCTTGCCCTGCGAGAAGATGATCAGCTTCGCGAGTTCGATCAGCTCGCTCGCCGAGGCATGGAAGGTGGAGCTGATCGCGTGCCCGACCGCTTTGGCGACCGTGTCGATCTGGCCGAGCTCGTTGGTCGACGAGATCTGCTCGCGCAGGTCGCGCAATGAAATCCTGCTGGCGGGCCACGCGCACGAAGTCCGAGTCATCGTGGCGGTAGCGCACGTAGTCGAGCGCGTTTTCATAGCAGAGCTTCTGGTAGCCGGGCTGCAGGTTGATGCTCGTGTAGTCGGTTTCGGTCGACGCCGACGTTCTCGTTGTAGTAGTGGTGGTCGACGTTCACGTAAGCGCAGCCGAGCGTGTCGACGACCCTGATGAAGCCCTGAAGCTCACGTCGATGATGCCGTTCAGCTTCAGTCCCGGGAGAACTTCGCGCTTGATCGTTTCGGCCGCGAGCACCATCCCGCCCTTTGTGCCGCCGAGCTTGTTGCCGATCGTGTAGGCGGCGTTGATCTTTTCGCTCGGCATACTTCTGGCCTTCGTGGTCGTGATGTTGACCATCAGGTCGCGCGGGATCGACAGCACCGACGTCTGGCCCTGTTCGGGGTCGAAGCGCACGAGCAGGATCGTGTCTGAGTGCGGCGGGTCTTCGCTGTCGTAAGCGTCCTTGGAGCCCACCCGCCGGTCCGAGCCGAGGATCAGGAACGTTTGCGGACCGCCGCTGTATTCGGGCGTGACGACGCCGCTTGGGCGCTTCGATCTCGCTCAGCTTGGGAAAGATCTCGTCGCGCGATCGTGGCGATCTTGTTCAGCGCGACGGTCGCGGTCGCGCCGCCGCTGAGCAGCACGATCAACACGCCGGCGATCAGAAAGCGCTTCAACATGCTCCACCCCAGCGAGGGCGGGCGCTCTATCCATCGGATGTCACCGGAGAGCCGCTCATGTGAGCGGGACAAATGCGCGCGCCACCCCCGACGGCGCGCTCGCCCATGAAAGGCTAGCGAGCCGGGCGGCGTGCATGCGCCGGAACGCGAGGCCGGCGGGCGCATCGGAGCGCCCGCGCCGGGCCGACGGCTACCCTCGACTCGATGCTGAGCCCGAGAAACCGCGAGCTGCTGGGTCTCGTCCCCGCCGCGCTGCTCGTGACGGCGGGCTTCACCGCGATCTTCATTCAGGCCGAGAACAACTCGCCGGGAGCTTCGACCAACCTAACGCTGAACCACGCGTCGAACATGTCGCTTACATACGGCGCGCTGTTCCTTGCGCTGTGTCTGGCGGGGCATCTGGTGATCCGCTTCGCGCTGCCGCATGCGGACCCTTATCTGTTCCCGCTCGCCGCGGTGCTCGCGAGCGTTGGGATCGTGATGGTGTACCGCATCGAACCCGTGCTGGCGCGCCAGCAGGCGCAGTGGATGGTGCTTGGGCTCGTGCTGTTCGCGGCGACGATCCTTGCGTTGCGCCGCCACGGCGTGGGCGTGCTCGAGCGCTACCGCTACACGATCGCCGCGGTCGGCATTGGCATGACGGTGCTGCCGCGGCTGCCGGTGATCGGCGAGCAGGTCAACGGCGCGTATCTGGACATCCACGTCGGCGGCGTCTCCTTCCAGCCCGCGGAGCTCGCGAAGCTCGCGATCGTGATCTTTCTGGCCAGCTACCTGCGCGACAACCGCCAGCTGCTCGTGACCGCGGGACGGCGCGTGCTGGGCTTGACGATCCCGCCGATGAAGCAGTTCGGCCCGATGCTGATCGTGTGGGGGCAGCGATGGGACGCTGCTGCTCACGCGCGAGCTCGGCACCTCGCTGATGTTCTACGGAGCGTTCCTCGCGCTGCTGTACGTCGCTACGGGGCGCTTCTCCTTCCCGCTGATCGGGCTTGTCCTGTTCGCGCTCGGCGCATGGTTCGTCGGCGGGCATGTAGAGCCACGTGCACGCGCGCGTGCTCGCGTGGGAACACCCGTTCAACACAACGCTCTACAACCAGGCGGTGGGCGGCAGCTATCAGCTCGCGCAGTCGCTGTTCGCCCAGGCTGACGGTGGCCTGCTCGGCACGGGCTTCGATCAGTCGCTGTTGCAATATCCGGTCGAGCTCGCCAACCATCAGATCGTGCACCGCTCGATCCTGCCGGTCCCCGAAAGCGATCTGATCTACGCGGTGATCACTGACGAGCTTGGGCCTGGTCGGCGCAGCCGGCCTGCTGCTCGTCTACCTGCTGTTCGTCGCTCGCGGGCTGAAGACGGCGATGTTCGCGAAGGACTCCTTCTCCAAGCTGCTCGCGACCGGCCTGTCGTTCATCGTGGTCCGATGCAGGTGTTCGTGATCGTCGGCGGCGTCACGCGCGTGATCCCGCTGACGGGGGTGACGCTGCCGTTCGTCGCGTACGGGGGCTCGTCGGTGGTGATGAACTTCGTGCTGCTCGCGCTCTGCTCGTCGATCTCCGACCGCGCGCGACGTCCCTATTCGCGGGCCTGAGTGGAGCTCAGCGGCTTGTGCGGGTTTGCTGGGTTTTCGAGAACCGCACATAACCCGAGGCCGGGCAGGGGAGCCCCGCGTGCCGTCGAAGACCCAGTCGCCGGTGCCGACTTCGACGAGTCGCGGCCACGCCTCGCCTGTTCCTGCGGACACCGCCGCGGCCCGCGCACAACCGCTACGCCGGGCTATCGCCGACCCCCGCGGGCAGGGCCGCGGGCCGTCCGCTTCCGCTCGCCCATCCTCATCCGGTGACATGTCATCTCCCGCGGGGCTGCACCGGCGACCGTGGCTCACGCGCCTGCGCCGGGCGCTGCGAGAGCAGCTGTTCGTGCTGCATTACCAGCCGATCGTGTCGCTTGTGGACGAAACCGTCTCGCACTACGAGGCGCTGTGCGGCTTGCCGATAATCCGGGCGGGCAGTTGGTCGCGCCCGGTAGGTTCCTCCCGGCTGCCGAGCGATATGGGCTGATCCGCGAGATCGACCGGATGGTGCTGGCTCAGGTATGCAGCTGCTCGCGGGAGAGCCCGGGGAGCGTGGTATGCGGATCGCGATCAACTGCTCATCGCTGTCGATCACCGACGGAGAGTTGCTCACGCATATCGAAGCGACGGCTCGCGCGCACGGGGGTCGATCCCGCGACGACTTGTGATCGAGGTCACCGAGACCGCCGCGATCTCGACATGGCGCGCGCGCACGCGCTTCTGCGCGGGCGTGCAGGCGCTTGGCTGCGCAGTTGCACTGGACGACTTCGGCGCGGGTTTTGGCTCCTTCCAATACCTCAAGCACCTGCCGTTCAGCTACCTGAAGATCGACGGCGACTTCATCCGTGCCTGCCCGATTCGCCGAAGGACCAGCTCGTCGTCAAGGCGCTCGTGGGGTCGCCCGCGGAATGGGCAAGCAGACGATCGCCGAGTTCGTCTGCGACGAGGCGACGGTCGAGTTGCTGCGCGATTACGGTGTCGACTACGCCCAGGGATTTCGAGGTGGGCCGGCCCCAGCCGGCCGTATCCCGCTCGCCGTTTAGCAGGCCCTACTTGGGCTGGGGAAACTGGGCCCGCATCGCCGCGTCCCAGACACGGTCCGGGGTGAGCCTGCGCTGCAGATCGACAGCCGCGCCGAGGCGGTCACCGGCACCGCGAGGGCGGCGCGGCGCGAGATCGCCTTCTCGATCGCCTTCGCGACGCGTCCGGGCCGCCGCCGAGGTGGCGCATCGGGCCTTCATAGACACCCGTGGTGACGTCGAGACCGCTGCGTTGAACTCGGCATAGGGGTCCATCCGCAGTTAGCGGCCGTCGGCCTGCCTTTGCCATACTGCGGTGCGGCCCGCCGAACTCGGTCACGATCAGCCCGGGCTCGATCAGCATCGACGTCGATGCCGAAGCCCCGGACCTCGAAGCGCAGAGCGTCGCGATCGCCTCCAGCGCATACTTGGTGGCGTGGTAGAGCCCTCCACCGGGGAACGTCAGTCGCCCGCCCATCGAGCCGATGTTGACGACCTTGCCCCAGTGCTGAGCGCGCATCCCGCCCAGGACCAGCTGGGTCAGAGCGATCAGCCCGAATACGTTGGTCTCGAACTGTGCTCGCACGGCGGCCAGTGGAACCTGCTCGATCGCGCCACCCTGGCTGTATCCGGCGTTGTTGATGAGCACGCCGACGGCGCCCTCGGCGCGCTCCACCTGATCCACCGCGGCACGCATCGAGGCCTCGTCGGTCACGTCGAGCGCCAAAGTGCGGCAGCCGGCGTCCTTCAGGTGCTCTATCGCATCCAAGCGGCGGGCGGTCGCGTAGACGGTCCAGCCGCCGTTGGTCAGGCGGCGGGCCGTGGCCTCGCCGATGCCGGATGAGCAGCCGGTGATCAGCACCGCCTTTGAGATCTCGCCCACGGTGAAGCAGCATAAGGGGTCTGGCGTGGCGCCAAAAGGCGCCGCTGTTCTCTAGGCTGAAGCAGCCGATGCGCGCGGTCACCTTTCAAGCTCCCGGCGAGGTGCTCGTCGAGGAGGTTCCCGAGCCGGAGCTGATCGACGCTGGGGACGTGATCGTTCGGATCGAGGCGACGGGCGTGTGCGGGTCGGACCTGCACATCTACCACGGTCGCGTGCAGATCGAGCCGGGCTTTACGATTGGGCACGAGTACGTCGGCACGGTGATCGAGGCCGGCGAGGACGTCTGCGACATCCAGGTCTCAGACCGTGTGCTCGGCTGCTTTCAGACGGCATGCGGGCGCTGCTGGTTCTGTCGCCGCGGCGCCTTTCATAAGTGCGACGCCTCGCGCACGTTCGGCCACGGCGCGGCGCTCGGCTCGCTCCAGGGTACGCAGGCCGAGCGGGCGCTTGTGCCGAATGCCGATCTCGTCCTGCGCAAGGTGCCGGCGGGCATGAGCGACGAGACCGCGTTGTTCGCTGGCGATGTGATGGGCACCGGTTACCACGCCGTCGTCGAGAGCGGCCTGCGCGCCGGCGACGTCGCCGCGGTGCTCGGCCTCGGGCCGGTGGGGCTGTGCGCGGTGCAGGCGGCGAAGGCGTCCGGCGCGGCGCACGTGATCGCCGTCGACTCGGTCGCGGAGCGGTTGGCGATGGCGGAGTCCTTCGGGGCGCAGGCTGTGCACCTGAGTGAGGGGGACCCGCGGGCCGTCGCGCGCGCGGCGACCGAAGGACGCGGGGTAGATGTCTGCATCGACGCCGTCGGCCACCCCCAGGCGCTGGATCTCGCGCTGCGCCTGACGCGCAAGTGCGGGACCGTGCAGGCGATCGGGGTATATGCCGAGCGCTGTGAGCTGCACATGGGCCTGCTGTGGATCAAGTCGCTCCAGCTGTGCGCGGGCCACGCAAACGTGATCGGACACGTCGACCGCGTGCTCGCGATGATGTCCGCGGGGGTGCTCGACCCGAGTCCGCTCGTCACCCATCACATGGCCCTCGACGACGCCCCCGAGGCCTACGCGCTGTATGACCGGCGCGAGGCGCTTAAGATCGTGCTCAAGCCGTAAACGCCATCCGCAAGGAGCTGTTATGACCGCCGCAGCCGACACCGCCACTCCGAGCAACACCCTCCCTGACGAGCTGGGGGACGCCGCGCGCGAGTTCATCTCCAGTCCCATCGCCTGCTGATCGGTGCCGAGCGCGTCGAGGCTGCCGACGGGCGCACGTTCGCGACGCTCGACCCCGCCACGGGCCGCGAGATCGCCCAGGTGCGCCCACGCCGGCGCGCAGGACGTCGATCGCGCGGTCAAGGCGGCGCGCGCGGCGTTCGACGACGGCCCGTGGGCCTCGATGCCTGCTGCCGGGCGCGAGCGCCTGATGCACGCGCTGGCCGGCGCGATGGAAGCGCGCGCCGAGGAGCTCGCGCAGATCGAGTCGCTGGACAACGGCAAGCCGGTCGGGCTCGCCCAGTACGTCGATGTGAACGGGGCGATCGGGCACCTGCGCTACTTCGCGGGCTGGCCGACGAAGATCGAGGGAGGCGTGCTGCCGGTCGCCGCGCCGAACATGCACTGCTACACCCGCCGCGAGCCCGTCGGCGTGTGCGGCCAGATCATCCCCTGGAACTTCCCGCTGCTGATGGCCGCATGGAAGCTCGGTCCCGCGCTCGCCGCGGGCTGCACGGTCGTGCTGAAGCCGGCCGAGCAGACTCCGCTCAGCGCGCTGCGCCTCGGCGAGCTGGCGCTGGAGGTCGGCTTCCCGCCGGGCGTCCTGAACGTGCTCACCGGCGACGGTGAGACCGGCGCCGCGCTGGTCGACCACCCAGACGTCGACAAGATCGCCTTCACCGGCTCGACCGCGGTCGGGCGCGAGATCGGCGCGAAGGCGGGCAAAGCGCTCAAGCGCGTGACGCTGGAGCTCGGCGGCAAGTCGCCGAACATCATCCTCCCGGACGCCGACATCGACGCGGCGATCAAGGGCTCCTTCCAGGCGATCTACTTCAACTCTGGTCAGGCGTGCAACGCCGGCTCGCGCCTGTTCGTCCCCGCGGAGCGTTTCGACGAGGTGATGAGCGGCCTCGCCGACGCGGCTAAGGCGGCGCGGCTCGGTCCGGGGCTGGATCCCGGCACTCAACTCGGGCCGCTGGTCTCCGCCGAGCAGCACGAGCGCGTGCTCGGCTACATCGAAGCCGGTCGCGAGGAGGGCGCCGAGGTGCTCGCCGGCGGCGAGGCGGCGCTGACCGACAGCGGCGGCTACTTTGTCGCGCCCACGCTGTTTGCCACCACCTCCGACGAGCTGCGAATCTCCCGCGAGGAGATCTTTGGCCCCGTGCTGGTCGCCTCCCCTTACGGGACGCTCGAGGAGGTCGCCGAGCGGGCGAACGCCGGCGAGTACGGCCTGGCCGCGGGAGTGTGGACGCGTGACCTCAGCAATGCCCACCGCCTGGCCGCGATGCTGCGGGCCGGCATGGTCTACATCAACACTTGGGGAGTGGTCGATCCGTCGGCGCCGTTCGGCGGCTTCAAGGCCTCCGGCATCGGCCGCGAGCACGGCCACGACGGCCTCGACGCCTACCTGGAGACAAAGACGGTTTGGACAGCGTTGTAGGGAGCGGCGGCGGCGTTGTAGGTCCCAGCGTCGTAGATCGCCCGGGCAAGAGCGCTGGTGACGCCGGGCGTCTGAGCGCCTCGCGCTTTGCGCGGCAGCGCGAGCACCCGCAGGCGGAGCGTTGGGCGCGGGCGCTGATTGTCCTGTGCACGCTCGTGCTCGTCGCCGCCACCTTGGAGATCGTGCTCGACGCAGCGGTCGGGCACTCGGTGCTGATCCCCAAACAGCCCGACATCGCCAGTTGGATGAGCGGGATCGGGACGCGTCTCGGTTACCGCACCTTCCTGATCGCGCTGCTCGTCTTCACCGCAGCCTACGCGGTGCTCTTGGGGCTGGCGAGGCGGATCTCAAAGCGCTGGGCGATCTTGCTCGTGGGTGTTTTGCAGTTGGTTGTATTCGTCGGGCCGGTCCTGATCTCGACGGACGTGTTCAGCTACATCGCCTACGCGCGCATGGGCGTCGAGCACGCGATCAACCCTTACACGCACGGCCCGATCGCGATTATTCACGATCCGGTCTACCAGTACGTCGGCAAAGACTGGAAGCACGTCGCCACCGCCTACGGGCCGCTGTACACGCTGCTCTCCTATCCGCTCGCCCCGCTTGGCTTGAAGGCCGCGCTGTGGGGGATGAAACTCGAGGCGCTGCTCGCGGGCGCGGGCACTCTCGCGCTCACATGGCGCTGCGCGCGCGTGCGGGGCCTGGACCCGGTGCTCGCGCTGCTGGTGGTAGGCGCGAACCCGCTGTGGGTGATCTACGGACTGGGTGGCGCGCACAACGATCTGATCATGACCCTGTTCATGATGGTCGCGGTCAGCTTCTCGCTCGCCGGACGCGATGCCCCCGCGGCCGCCTCGGTGGTTGCGGGCGCGCTCGTGAAGGCGACCGTTGCCGCGCTGCTGCCGTTCATGATCCTCTCACGCCGCAAGCTCGCTCCGATTCTCGGGGCGCTGGCGGCGCTTGTGCTCGCGGCGGTGGTCGGCTACTCGGTGTTCGGCATCCACGGGATCGACCTCGTCGCCGCGCTGAACCGCGACGCGGCGTTTGTCTCGACAGACAGCTTCCCGACTGAGCTCGCCCACCTCGTCGGCAAGCCGGGGGTGTTCCCGATCGACCACGACCTGCTCAAGGGCGGGCTCGTGGTGATCATCGGGTATCTGCTGTGGCGCACGTGGCGGGGATATGACTGGATCGCCGCCTCTGGCTGGACGCTGCTCGCGATCTCCGTCACGAGCACGTGGCTCTTACCGTGGTACACGCTGTGGTCGCTGCCGCTCGCGGTAGTCGTACGCGACCGCCGTCTGCTCGCCGCGACGCTGGCGGTGCAGGCGCTGTTCATCGTCCACCAGATGGCTCCGTTGCTGGTACCTGTCGGATGAGCGACACTGCGACTCCCTCACCGAGCGCGACTCCCGTAGACGGTGGCCGCTGGAGGCGACTGCCCGAGTGGATGCAGCCACGTGATCGGGAGCTGTCGGGGACGGGGCGCCGTCGGCTGGTCGAGGTGACGCTGCTGATCCTCGCGGGCCTGTTGCTGGCGGTTGCGACTGTCAACGACGTGGTCGAGCAGACACATGTCAACCATCGCCTGAATGCGGATCTGCGCACGTGGCGCGAGTACACCGGCCACAAGTACAAAAACATCTCCACCGAACAGGACATCTATGGCCACACCACGCGCGACGTCGTTTGCGGCAATACGACGCCCGGACCGCCGAAAGAACGGATCCAGCTGTGTTTGCAGATGACCGGGCCGGTTATCGACGGACGCCGCGCCGCGCGCGGCGGCTGGTACCTGCCGCCGAAGGTCGAAGACGCGCCGGCGTTCCGCTATGGCTGCTTCGGCACGGCGACGCCGGCGGAGTTTTGTGGAAGAGCCGCGGCGGGCGCGGCGGGGAGTCCCGAAGGCACATCGCCGGAAGCAAGCCAGTGAACAGGCTCTCGCCTCGTCGCAGACTGCCCGGGAGGCACGCCGGTTGCGAGCTCGGGAGGTGTCGGTGAGCGCGGCGATCTCCTCGCCGGCGGCGGGTGGACACACCGTCGCCCCTGCGCACAGAGCAACGCTACCCGAGTGGTGGCCGCTCGCGGCGCTCCTGCTTTTGGCGGCGGCGCTGCGGTTCTCGACGCTCGGGTTGCAGAGCTTCTGGTACGACGAGGCGTTTACCCCCGTGCACGTGCTGCACACGAGCCTTGGGGCGACACTGCACTCGGTGGTTCATACTGAGAACACGCCGCCGCTGTGGTACGTGCTGATCTGGGCGTGGTCGCGCGTCTTCGGCACGGGCGCCGTCGCACTGCGCCTGCCCTCGGCCGTGTTCGGCGTCGCAACCGTGGCTGTCGCATGGGCGATCGGTCACGAGCTCACCGGGCGTCGCGCCACGGCGATTGCGGCCGCCGCGTTTGTCGCAATGAACCCGCTGTTCGTCTGGTACTCCCAGGAGGCGCGCGCGTACGGGCTGTTCGTGCTGACGAGCGCGCTGGCGATGCTCTGCTTCCTGCGTGCGCGGCAGGAGCCGACGCCACGGCGACTCGCGGCCTTTGCACTCACGGCCTCGCTGGCGCTGCTGAGCCACTACTTCGCGGCATTCCTCCTGGCCCCGATGATTGTGATGTTGCTGTTGCGCGGGCGGCTACCGGGGCTGAGTGGAGGGTGGGTAGAGAAGGGGGGAGGCCGAACCGATGGCCGACGCGATCAGGCGAGCGGCGAAGGTGATGGAACGAGGCGTGCCACGCTCATCGCATGTGCGGTACCGGTCCTCGTCGGCCTCGCGCTGCTTCCGCTGGCCTCCGCGCAGGGCGGCCACGGCGCGCAGTGGATCGGCGAATGGGCGCTCACGAGCCGCCTGCAGGCAATCCCGCAGTACTACTTGACGGGCTACTCGGGTCAGCCGCTCGGGCACGGCATCGAGCTGCTCGTGGCGCTGCCGATTCTCGCCGGTATCGGCTATGGCCTTTGGAGCGTGCTCGAGCCGCGTGAGGAGCGGGGCGCGCTGATCGCGCTGGCGATCGCGGCCTGCGGGGTGCTGGCGCCGGTTGTGCTGATCGCGTTCGGAGCGGATTACCTGGCGCCGCGCAACCTCGTCGCGGCGATGATCCCCGTCAGCGCCCTGATCGCTGTGATCGTCGTAGCTCGAAGGGCGGGACGAACCGGTGCGGTGCTCGCGGCGCTGATCGCACTGGCGGGGCTGGCGATAACGATCGATGTCGATCTCAGCCCCCGCCTGCAACGCGGCGACTGGCGCGGAGTGGCGAAGGTGCTGCGCGGTAGTGCCGCCACTGGAGAACGCATCATCGCTGCTGACCGCGTGATCACGACCGTTGAGCTGGGTGCCGCGCCGCTCGAGTACTACCTGCCGCCGTTGCACAATCTCGCCGAGGGCACGGCGGTGACGGTGAGTGAGATCGACGAGACCGGCTACGCGCCGCTGCGGGCCTCAGCTGCCAGCCCCCCAGTACCCGGCTTTCATCTGCTCAGCCGCGACGACGTGAACGGGCTGATCGTCTACCGCTTCGTCTCATCGGTGCCTCGCACGGTCTCCGAGGCCACGTTGCGCAGGCACGTGATCACCGAAGCGCACCCCGAGGTGCTCGTTTCACCGGGCGTGCGGGTCTCCGCAGCCTAGCTTTTTGCCTATATATCTCGAATAATTCGATATTTGTGGGCACTACGGTCTCATGTGACCGACCTGCTCTTACTAGGGCAAACTTGCGGAAATCATAATTTTGCCCTACTCTTAGCAGATGAGGGTCCATGAACTGCCCGACGCTCTAATGGCCCAGGGTCGTCATACCGCGAGCACGGAGGAGCTGCTGGAGCTGACCGGGCTGGATCGTGCTGCCCTGCACAGTGGGCTTCACCGTCTGCGCCAGAGCGGGTCGATCATCTCGCCCGCTCGCGGGCTCTACGCCGTTGTTGCACCCCAATACCGCTCCTGGGGTGCGCCGCCCGCAGAGTGGTTCATCGACGCGATGATGGCGCACCTCGATCGTCGCTACTACATCGCGTTGCTCACGGCCGCTGCGATGCACCGCTCCGCCCATCAGGCGCCCCAGAGCTTTCAGGTAATCACCGAGAAGGACGTCCTCGACCGCGAGCTTGGGCGCAACCGGCTGCGCTTCTACACCAGCCGCCACCTCTCGAACGCTGTGACCGAACGACGGACCGGCCCCTCCGGATACCTACAACTCTCCACACGCGAGAGCACCGCGGTGGACCTCGCCCAGCACCCACGTCAAAGCAGCGGGCTGAGCAACGTCGCGACCGTCCTGATCGAGCTCGGAGACCTCGACGGCGCAGCCCTCGGAAGGATCGCAGCCTCGCGCGGGAAGGCCACCGCGAGAAGGCTCGGCTGGGTGCTCGAACACCACCGCCCCGATGTCGACCTGAACCCGTTGCGCATCATCGCCCGACCACAGGAGGGAGAGACCACCCCTCTGAGCCCAAGCGGCCCAGCCTCCGGCCAGCTCGATCGAGCCTGGGGCCTTCGACTTAACACCGACGTTCAACCCGACCTGTGATCCCCCTCGCTCACGTTGACAGAGTTACTCGTCGACGACCAACTCGTCATCGACGGTCTCGCTTACTACATGGGCTCGAACATCTACAGCTACCGCCAGCTACACGCCAACCTCACCAGCAAGCTCGCAAACCCCGAATTCCTCGACGACATCCATGACCTGGCCCGGGACCTTCACGGATATGAACCACGAACTGCCGCCGAGCTACTCATGAAGCGCCTCGGAACCCGCCTACGAAACGCTCCCGCCGAGACACCTGCCCTGCACTTCCGGGGTAACTCTTAGTCGGGGAGACAAGCATAGTAGCCCTTGCCACGGGCGATCCTGGAGATCGTGGGCGGTTTCGTGGGCGGGCTGCAGCTGCGGTCAACCGGCGGCGACCAGCAGCGACGCGCCGGCGTAGATCTCCATCTCGCTCACGGTAGGTCAAGGCTGATCTAGGTTCCTGATGCATCTGGTGCTAAGGCTGGCCTCCAACACCATCTGAGGACTCGACGATCGCAGACGCTTCCTTCTCGACAAGCGACATGCGCTCGTTCACGAGGACGCCATCGACAGATGCGGGCAGGAGCCCGAGAAGCACCGATTCGTTGGGTATGTATCCGCGGCGCTCTCGGATCAACAGCTCTAGTTTTCTGATCTCATTAAGATCCCGCGTTAGTGTCTTGTCGGTCTTGTTGTTGTACGCCTTCGCGAGCTTCGGTGTCAGCCAGCGCATATCGGCTCTTGCCACCGGCTCGCCGGTTTCGCGCGTGGTTCGAGAGACCTCGAGAACGAGTCGAAGTCGTCGACGGTCCGCCTCGGTGCCGAGCTCGCCGAACTGCTGATACACGTACTGCTCCCAACGATCCTCGCGCTGCCAGGCGAAGATCAGGTCGAGTTGCTCGGCGAGACCGTCGACGAAGCCGCGTAGCGCATATGTCACGAACGGGATCGGGTCGCCGCTGCGGCTTGCGGCGTTCAGCTGCCGGTAGTACTCGGATCGAGTCTGGTTGTAGTGGTTGCTGAGAAGCTGCGTCGCGGGTGTCGGGAAACCCGCCGATAGCAGGACCTGCAACTCGAGTAGCCTGGCTGTTCGTCCGTTGCCATCACCGAACGGATGAATCCAGACGAGGTACAGGTGGGCGACGATCGCCTTCACGACGATCAGCGGAGCACGCAACTCCGGGCGTCCGTCCGGGGCCTTGAAATCGTTGCCATTGAGCCAGTCGCAGAGACCCTGCATGAGAAACTCGACATCCGCTGAGGATGGTGCGCGGTAGCTGCCGACCACCACGCTTTTATGACGGAACACTCCGGGCTCGACACCGTCTTCAACGTCAAGACCCTTGAGGATCAAAGCGTTCCAGCGCTTGAAGTGCTCGGGCGCGAGCTTGGCCTCCGGAGCGTCCAAGACCGCCTCCACGACCTCGTTGTACGCTCCGATGACATTGCGAACCTCCTGCGCGAGATACTGCTTCGAGGGAGGCAGCTCCGCTCGATTCTCGATCACTCCGCGGACCTGCTCCTCCGACAGCGTGTTCCCCTCGATGGCCGTGGTTGCAAGCACGCCCTTCGTCAGGAAGACCTGCATGAGCTCATGGCTGCGATGAGGATGTAGCAGGGTTCGCGCGATGTGCGCGCTCTTGGACTTCGCCTCCCCGAGAAGCAGCCACAACGCTACATTTGGCTTGTCCAGCTGGAGCCTGAAGTTGATGTAAGAGTGGGTGTTCTCGTAGTCTCGCCCGCCGCTAGCCACAGTCACCTCGATGATTTCGCTGCCACAATTGTCCCTAACAGTTGTCCGCTCCGATGTCCACTATATACGTCCTATGTCGGACGAAGGATCGCACAGCTTGAGGACCGATGCGTAAACGCTGAGACCGTGGCACGCGGTCAACCGGCAGCGAGCAGCAGCGACGCGCCGGCGTAGATGTGTGCCGGGGTGTCCTTGACCGCCTTGCCAACGAGCTTCGGCTCCTGACCGACGGGCGCGATGTCGATCGCGAACTCAAGGCCGGTGGCCGCCGCGATCTTCACGAGGGTCTCGATCTGCGGATTCTTCTCGCCGGACTCGAGCTCGACGACTCTTGGCTGGCTCACGCCGAGGAGCTTGGCGAGCGCGCGCTGCGAGAGATCGTGATCGGAGCGGTAGCCGGCCAGACGAGCGGCGACCATGCGTGCCAGCGCCAGACGTTCCCATTCCACGGCGAACTCTGGGTCGTCCTCCAACGCGGCCACCAGCACCTCGTCAGCCGTCTTGATGCCCTTCGGCCAGTGGCTCGGTATCTTGGTCATAGCTGCATGATAGGTCATGGCTTATCGGATTTCAATGGTCTGTCGTATCGCTCGGCGCGAGCCTGTGCACGTTCGATCAGCACGGCCAAGTTCTTGTGCCGATCGATGGCGAGGATCGCGTAGAAGTCGCCGGCTCGGCGGTAGATCGCACGCCAATCGCTTTGCCCCTGTCTCGGACGCAGCTCGCGCAGGGCCGCCGCACGATCCCCCATCAGCGGCTTCATGTGCGGCGGCCCAAGCTGCTCGCCGAGTTCACCCAGCTTCCGAACTGCGTTGAGCAGCGCGCGGTGCTCCTCCTTGGACTTCATCGCCAGCAACTCCACGACCGCCTCGGGGTCGTAGATGACCGCATGGGGCCACGGCTTCGCTGCTGAAGTCATCGCCGAAACCTACCCACGGGTTGGGATGGCATTGTTTGTCTACACCAGCCGTAGCTGCGTCAAGCTCGCGGAGCACGGCCCGGCGTTCATCGCCTGGCTGGCGTGCGATTCCTCACGAGACCTATCCAAACCGAACGCGTTCGCCGATGCCTATCGCGGGGAGTGGGAGTCATTGCGGGCGTATACCGAGGCTTACGCCGAGTCGGCCGAGCTCTGCGGCGCCGCAGAGAAAGCTGGGTCCCCCTACATCAGGGTCAACATAGAAGAGCTGCAAGCCGATCTCGAGACTGAGACTTACATGGTTCCCTCCGACCACGGCACCGTCTACGTCTTCGATGCCAACAGGTGAGTGGTGAGGGCCCCACGGCCGGAACCTTCCGCTGCTGTCTACATCAAGCCGGCAGCGTCGATTCCCATCTGCGCCCAAGTTAGGCCGCGGCGGACTAGGCGGTTGTGGCTGGCGCTCCAGGACTCACCAGCTCGACGCGCTCCCCTGTGGGTAGCTTCGCCTCGAGTGCGATGCCCATCGCGGCCATTAGACGGAACGCGTTGTCCGTCGTCGGGTTGGCGGTCGCCGTGGTCAGCAGTCGCCTGACACTGGAAGCCTCCAAGCCGGCGCGACTGGCCAGCGCGCGCTTGGTCATGCCCTGCGTCTCCCGGGTCGCCTCGAGCATCGTCAGCAGCGCATTGCGCGAGCGTAGAACCTGAACCCGCCGGGCATACTCGGCACGCTCGGTCTCGGACAGCAGCGCGTTGACGGCAGCTTGGTGAACTGTCTTCTTGGGCATGGCTTGAGTCTATCAGGCTCTGTGGCATATATGCAACAGCTTCGTAGCTCGCGGGCTCGCTCGCGAACGTTGCCGTCCGATTGATCTCCCAAAATGTCGCTATAATGTCCCGCATACGAGACACCAAGGAGACATGTGACCGCTCAGCTGACATACGAGGAGAGGCTTGGCAACTTCGACAAAACCCTGGAAGAGCTGCAGCACGGCTTCGTCGAGGCCATAGAACGCCTGCGTCAGACCGCCGAGGCCGATGGTTCTTTCGAGGATCGTTGGCAGGAGATCGCGAGCCGACTGAAGGGCCTGCGCCACGACATCGAAGCAGAGGACTACGACAAGGAGCAGCTCGTGACGTTGGCTACCGCGCTGCTCGACATTCACGACCAGCTAGATCGAGAGGATGCCTCCTGGAATCTGGATGTCTGCGACCAGCTGATGATCATGATCGAGCGCATCCGCCACGTCGTGCGAGATGCCCTGGACGAGCACGTCACTGGGGTATCCGGCGATGTCGGGATCGTGATGCAGGACATCGACCGCTGGCTGCCGCGTATCCCCGACCAGACCATCGCGCACTTCATCGGGGTTGACCGCCGGACGCTTTCACGATGGAGAGGACAGACGGGCCGGCCAGGACGCAATCTCCGTGTCTTCGCACGTCTGGTCGCGATCCTGCGCCACAACTGGGACGAGGAGGGAATCGTCGCCTGGTTTGAGCGGCCACGGCGCGACCTCGTCGGTCGTAAGCCTGAGAGCCTTATTGACGATCCAAACGCGGAAGCCGAACTGATCGGCGCGGCCCGGTCGGGCAGAAATCAATATGCCTCGTAGGGCTCAGCCAAAGTTCATCCACGTCACTGAGGTGGCCTACCGAGCCACCTCCTATGACGTGCCTCTATGGGTCAACCCGAACCGTCGCAATGGACGCTGGAACATTGCTGGTGGAGAGCCAACGCAATACATGGTGCTCGACGCCGAGGCCCCGTTTGCGGAGATCCTCAGACATGAGGATCTCCAAACCGAGGAGGCTGCCTCTCACTACTCGGCGACTATATGGCAATTGCGGATCGACTCCGACCTGATCGTCGATTACCAGACCTTCGAGCTTGCCGATGCCGCAGGCTTTGACGCCGAGGCTCTCCTCCACGACGATCACGAGCGCTGCCAAGCCGAGGCACAATGGTTGATTAGCCAAGGAGCTCGCGGAGTTCTCTCCCCTTCGGCAGCGCTGCCCGGCAGCATCAACCTGGCCCTGTTCGGGGCACGAGTGGCCGTGCCGTGGGGCGCCACAATCGAACTCGCCTCCTCGATCCCAACACAAAAGCTCACGACCGGCCATCCACCACCTGGGCTCACCGAGCGCGTCCGCTACTTCGGCCAGCCCGAACCGATGCTGCAAGCCCACCTCCGAGCGGCCGACAGGCATGACCTTGGAGGTCGTAGCTAATACAAGCCTCTCCGGCCCAATCATTGGGAGGTCGTCCAATTGGTAGGACGCCTGACTTTTCCATTAGGTCATCTGGGTTCGAGTCCCAGCCTCCCAGCTAAAGCAAATCGACTCCCGCGCCGACTATATTTCCACTTGGAAAGTCAGGCGTCCTGTGGCCGCTGGCCGCAGACGGCACGAAGTTCCTTGAGGAGCCCGCCTTGGCGGGCTCCTCTTTTAGCCTGAGTCGGGGCGCGGCTCGACAAGAGCCTCGAATTCCAGGGCCTTGTCGCCGACTACGGAGACGCATCGCACAAAAGCTTCATCGGGGAGACAGGATTTGAACCTGCGACCGCCCGGCCCCCAGCCGGGTGCGCTACCAGACTGCGCCACTCCCCGTGGCCAATATCCAGAGCCTACCCCGTAGGAGAATCCAGAGCCCACCCGTGGGGGAGCTCTCAGAGCGGGCGACGGGAATCGAACCCGCCCTAGAAGCTTGGAAGGCTCCTGTGCAACCACAACACCTCGCCCGCAAGCCGCGAATCCATACAAGCCGCGAACCCCCATATTACCGGCGTCTTTTCGCCAGAGCCGTTCGCTACCCAGACGGGCGCGAGCCTTTGCGCTCCTCAGTCGGCACCTCCCCCGCCTCGTCCGCCAGTCCCGGCGGGGGCCACGGGCCGAACCAGTTGTCGCGCGCCCCGTCCAGCGTGACCGTCGAGCCGTTGAACGCCCTGCCGAGCGGCGAGGCAAGCAGCACCACGAGCCATGCATGCTCCCGCACCGTGCCGAGACGCTGCAGCGGGACCGTGCGAGCCATCCCCGCCCGCAGGCTCTCCGGGTACTTCTCGAGCGCCTCAGTATCGAAATGCCCCGCCGCCACGGCCGTCACGGTGAGGCCCTCCCCCGCCCACTTACGCGCCAGCTCGCTTGTCAGCTCCTCGACCGCGGCGCGGGCCGCGCCCGAGTGCGCCATCCCCGGCATCCCGTGGTGGGGGGACAGCGTCACGTTCACGATCGTCCCCCTCCCCGCCGGCTCCATCGCCCGCGCGAAGGCCGCCTCGGCCATGTTCAGCATTCCTTCGACGTTCAGCCGCCAGACCGCCCGCCAGCCCTTCGCGGCGATCCCCTCCGCCGGCGTGAAGTACTGGCCGCCCGCATTGTTCACGAGCAGATCGAGCTTGCCGTGGCGCTTCAGCACCGTCGCGACCAGCCGCTCGGCGTCCGCTCGCTCGCGTACGTCCCCAGCGACCCAGTCCGCGGCCGCGCCGATCTCGGCCACTGCTCCCTCCAGCACCTCCGCGCGGCGCCCGGCGATCACCACGCTCGCGCCGCAGCGCGCCAGCTCCAGCGCGGTCGCCTTGCCCAGGCCGGTGCCCCCGCCGGTCACAAGCGCCACCTGCCCATTCAGCAGGCCGGGTGCGAAGACCTCCGATTCCTCCGTGAGACCTTTCATCACACGCGCGATCATATGGCTAGGGTCCACCACATCGGACGCCCTTCCCTCCGCTCCAGACGAGTCCTCGCGGGCTTGGCGGCGCTGCTCGTGCTGCTGCTCGCCGTCGTGCTCGGCGCCTACCTGTACGAGCGCCACCGCACGGGCAGCATCTACCACCCGAACGCGCGCTTCGTCCCCGAGCCGACGCCGCGCCTGCCGGCGCGCGGGCCGGACCGCTTTGCATGGCCGTTCTACGGCTACAACAAGGAACACACTCGCTTCTTCCCCGCTCCCTCGCGGCTGCACCCGCCGTTCAAGCGGCTGTGGGTGCACAACGGCGGCGCGCTGCTCGAGTTCCCGCCCGTGATCCGCGGCGATCACATCTTCCAAATCGCCGACGACGGGCTGCTCGAGGCGATCAGCAAGCACACCGGCCACACCTTCTGGATCAGGAGCCTGGGCTCGCTCTCGGCCTCATCCCCCGCGGTCGTCGGCGACACCGTCTACGCAACCGTGCTCGCGCGCACCGACGGCGTCAAAAAGGGGCTCATCGCCGCGGTCAACTACACCACCGGCGCGGTTATCTGGTCGCGCGCGCTGCCCAGCCCGAGCGAGTCCTCGCCGCTCATCGATCATGGGATGCTCTTCTTCGGCTCCCAGAACGGGACCGTGTACGCGTTGAACATCCACAACGGCAACCCGATCTGGACCTATCACGCCGCGGGCGCGGTCAAGGCCAGCCCGACGCTGTCCGGCGGCGTGCTCTACTTCGGCGACTACTCCGGGCATCTGCAGGCGATCTCCGAGCAGACCGGGCACCGTCTGTGGGTCTCGGGCTCCGAAGGGGCGCTGCTCGGCAGCGGCACCTTCTACTCGACCGCTGCCGTCATCTACGGGCGCGTGTTCCTCGGCAACACCGATGGGCGCGTCTACGCCTACGACGCCTCCACCGGCAAGCTCGACTGGGCCGTACAGACGGGCGGGTACGTATACGCCTCGCCAGCGGTCGTAAACGCCCCCGGCCTCGGGCCGACGATCTACGTGGGCTCCTACAGCGGGACTTTCTACGCGCTGAACGCGCGCTCGGGTCAGGTCGCGTGGAAGTTCAACGCGCACGGGCGCATCTCCGGGTCGGCGACGATCGTCGGGCGCACCGTCTACTTCTCCGACCTCGGTCAGCACCGCACCTACGGTCTCGGCATCTCCACCGGGCGGGTCCTGTTCGAGCTCGGCACAGGGGCCTTCGATCCGGCGATCAGCGATGGGCGCGACCTCTTTTTGACCGGGTATACGGGTCTGTATGCGTTCACGCCTTCCGGTTGAGTGGGGTGGAGTGGGTCACCCCAGCGCGCGAGCAAGCGAGAAGCGGGCTGTGATGTGCAGTTGTTGGTTGGGTCGATTCGCGGTCACGTACGTCCACCCCCCGGGCGCTTCCGTCACGCTGCCGCTGCCGGCGATGAGCGTCCAGTACCGCGTAAATCGCACCCGTACGAGGAACCTCGCCGGCGCGGTGGCGAGCAGCGCGAAGGAGTCATGCCCGAGCGACGTCAGCCGCCCCGGGCCTTCCAGCAGCGGCGTCTCCTCGCGCACTACGTACACGATCCAGTGCCTGCTTCTAAACACCGCGCGCAGATATGGCAGCCCGCGGCGGATCAGCCGGCCCTCCTGCGCGCTCGACGGGTCGAGCTGGGTGTCGGGGAGCGCGACGTAGCTCACCGCCTCTTCGTGTAGCCAGCGCGAGTACCCCGCCGCGGTCAGCCCGGGGGCGAGCAGCACGCCGTTGTCCTTCTCGTCGAGCTGCTTCTCCCAGCCGCGCGCGAGCGAGACCGACGGCGCCATCAGCGCGGCCTCCCAGTGCGAGCGCGTGAGCGGCACCTCGACCCTTACGAGTGCCCCGCCGTGATCCTTCAGGAAGGCGAGGACGGGCGCGTAGTAAGAGGCCTTCGTCGATTCGTTCCCCGCCACAGCTTTGGTCTCGCGCACAGGGCCCCACAGCGTGAAGAGGGCGATGCCTACCAGAGCAATCAACAACGCCGGGGCCGAGCGCCCACCCGAGACCCGTGGTGTCGCGCCCGGCGAACCTGGGCCCTTGACGCAAGTGCACAACAGCAACGGCCCCGCCAGCAGCACCGCGTAGCGCTCGATGTTGCTGCCCATCGGGGTGTGGATCGCCAGCGCGAGCACGCACGCCAGCAGGTATAGGACCCCCCCCGTCCGCAGCAGTCGCTCCCCTTGCGGCAGCGCCCACAGGAACAGCACCGTGACCAGCGCGACTGCCGCGAATGACTTGATCGGGAACGGCTCGTACCCCCCTTCTTCAAACAGGAGCGTGAGCGGCACGACGACCACGGCCGCCGGCAGCGCCAGCGCCACCAGCGTGCGGGGCGAGCGCCACGCGAGCGCGTCGGTGAGCGCGGCGAGCCCCAGCAGGACGCCCGCGACCGGGCTCGCGGCCGCGCACAGCGCCGCTGCCAATGCGGCCCAGCGGGGATGGCCGCGCACAAGCGCGAGCACGGCGGCGATGGCGAAGGTGACGCCCAGCGCGAACGTAAGCCGCCCGAGCCAGATGTCGCCGACGGCCGCGACCGCAAACCAGGCGGCGCCCCAGCGCGCGGCAGGGCCGTAGACGCCGAGCACCAGACGCTCGAACAGTGCCGCCGATGCCAGCACCGACAGGGCCGCGAGCACACGCAGGCCGAGCAGCGAGGCGAGCGGTGGAAACAGCAGGCTGTAGCCGGGCAGCGTGTGGCCCGCATACCAGTGCTCGTCCCATACGGCGAACCCGATGTGTTCGAACAGGCCGGCGCGGTAGACCTGCGCCGCGAGATCCGGGGTGCGCGGATCGAGGAGCAGCCAGATCGCCACCAGCGCGGCGGCTGTGCCCGTCGCAAGGAACCGACTCATAAAAACGGCCGGCGTCCAGGGAGCTACCGCCCCGGACCCCGGCCGACCCGCCGCGGAGGCGACGGACATGTCCTCGTAAGAACCCCCAGGCAACCCGGAAGTAGCTCTCGATCGCTGACGCTCGATAATCGGCACATGAAGATCATGACGAGCATGCCTACGGCAATGCGAACGGCGCTGCGCACATCCCTCGGGCTCGCGGCGCTGTGCACCGTGCTCGCGGCCGGCGGTTGCGCGACCGGCCAGCCGCAGCCGCTCGCGGCGGGGACGCTCGCCGAAGCCGAGACGTTCCCCTACTTCCCCGTCTACTGGGCGGGGACCCGATTCGCCGGGCAGTCGCTTGCCGCGGTCGATGGCCAGGAGAACTACGACAGCGGCATCGGGGACAGCGTCTACTACGGCGACTGCGTCCATCGCAAGGGCATCTTCGGCGGCGGCAACTGCCTGCTGCCACTGCAGGTCACGACGGTGATCTACGGCCTTCACTCCAACGCGACGCTCGGCCCGCAGCGCAACACGGTAATCCGCGGGGTCCCGGCCGTCGTTTACGACGAAGGGCGCTCGATCGAGATCTACAGTGGGCGCACGGCGATCGACGTGTTCTCCGACACCTTCGCCCACGCACGCGAGGCGGCGCTGGAGCTACGTCCAATCAACGCGCCCGGGTCGGCGACCGGGAAGCTGCCGCCCCCTGTCTTCTGCCCGGGTCTGTTCGGGGCGATGAGCGCGGAGCTCAGCCAGGTGATGGCAGGCCTGCCGGGGCATGTCTGCCAACGCACGGCCGCCCAGGAAGCGGAGACGAAGCGTCTGTTGGGCACGTCCTGATGATCAGCTTCGACGGCTGACGGGATAGGGCACTGGATGCCGGAGGAGGGACTCGAACCCCCGACACGCGGATTATGATTCCGCTGCTCTAACCGACTGAGCTACTCCGGCGGGGGCACGCAGTCTAGCTTCAGGACATCGGCGATAACGACTCCCGAGGCGTTACCCTCTAACAAATGAGTGCGCATCGAGAAGAGACTGGTTCTTCAGCGGCTCACCACAGGGGCGTCCGGCTAGCGAGTGTGCTGCTGGCGGCAGCGGTCATAGCCGTCGTGGCGGTCGTCGCGCTGGCCGGCAACGATCACGGTGTCAACGGCCTGCTCGGCTCCCACCAGGCCAGCGCCGCGACGCCCGTCGCGCCGGAGGCGCACACCACGCTGACGGCGTTGCCCGACCGGCTCCGCCTGGACGGCACGACCCCGCTGTGGGTGAGGCTGTCGGGCACGCCCGCGTCCTCCTCGCCGCGTCCGCGGGTGAGCCCCGCGGTCGCCGGCACGTGGAGCACGAACGGGGACTCCGAGTATTTCACGCCAGCCTCGACGCTCGAGCCGTGCACCTCCTACCAGCTCACGATTCCGGCTGCGATCCAGGCCAGCGGGCAGACGCCGCTCGGGAAGACCAGGACGCTTTCGCTGACGGTCGCCTGCCCGCCCGTCAAGGCACTCCAGCAAGCGCTCGCCCGGCTCGGGTATCTGCCCTATACGTTCCACTCCCTCTACGGTGTCCACCTGCCCAGCGGGGCGGAGAGCAGGAGCACCGCCGCCCACCTCGCCTTCCACCCCGCGACGGGTGCGCTCGTCGCCAACTTCGGCGACACCCCGCCGCTCGCCTATGGCAAGCTCGACGAGACCACCGAGGGCGCCCTCACGGTGTTCGAGGCGAGCCGCGGGATCGAATCCAGCGTTACTTCCGGCGTCTCGAACGCGAGGATCTGGGAGAGCCTGCTCGCGGCCGAGACCGAGAACCGCAGGAACCCGAGCCCCTACACCTTCGTGACCGTCTCGGAGTCCTCACCGGAGACCCTCGAGGTGCACAGGGGCAACCACGTGGCTCTCTCCACGCCCGCCAACACTGGCGTCCCGGGTGCGGAAACCCCCACGGGCATCTTCCCGATCTTCGCGCGCGATGTCTCGACGACGATGAGCGGGACGGACGTCGACGGCACCAAATACGACATTCCCGACGTCCCCTGGGTCAACTACTTCAACGGCGGCGACGCGGTGCACGGGTATGAACGCGGCTCCTACGGCTTTCCCCAGTCAAACGGCTGCGTCGAGCTACCGATCGAAACCGCCAAAACGGTCTTCGGGATGCTGGCGCTGGGCGACATCGTCGACATCACCGGCTGAACGACGATCACGGGTCGGCCAGGCCTGCAGCAGGGCGTCTTCGAAATGCATCGCCGCGGCCTGCCATGCTTCGCCGGTGTCCGCACCCCGCATCAACCCTCCAGAGCGGCCGCGCGCCCGGCGCGAAGCCTCTCGCCGCCGGCGCTATCAACTCGCCGGTGCGTTCGCCGCGCTGCTCGTGATCGTCGCCGGCGTGGCGCTCGCCAACCTGATCGGGAGCTCGGGCGGCTCGAGTCCGAAAGCGACGGTGAGCACCGCGAGCCACGCGCACGCGATCGGCTCCTCGAGCGATGCGGCGCGGCACACGGCCGCACAAACGCATCCGTCGACCGTGCACAGCACGGCCGCTGCCGGCGCGGGGACGGGCGTGCCGGGAACGCAGGCGGTGCCGATCCTGATGTACCACGTGATCGCCGCGCCACCCGCTGACGCTCCGTTCCCCGGGCTGTACGTTCGACCGAGCGAGTTCGCCGCGCAGATGGAAGCCCTGAAGCGCGCCGGCTGGCATGCTGTGACGCTCGATCAGGTGCAGGCGTACTGGCAGCATGGCGCTTCGCTGGGCCCGGGCAAACCGATCGTGCTCACCTTCGACAACGGCTACCAGTCGCAGTACACCCAGGCGCTGGGAGTCCTCGAGCGGCTCGGCTGGGTGGCCGATGAGAACCTGCAGCTGACCGGCCTCCCACCCTCCCAGGGAGGACTCAGTCAGACTCAGATCAAAGGCCTCGTCGCGGCCGGCTGGGAGCTCGACACCCAGGGCTTCAGCCACGCCGACCTGATTACCCTCGACGCAGAAGAGCTCCACTACCAGGTGGCGGTCGCGCGCAGCACCGTCCAGCGGCGCTACGGCGTCCCGGTGAACTGGTTCTGCTATCCGTCCGGTCACTACGACGCAACGGTCATCGCCGCCGTCAAAGACGCCGGTTACACCGGTTCCACGACCGTCGTCCCGGGCTGGGCGCAACCCGGAGAAGACCGCTACCGGTTGCACCGTCTGCGCGTGCTCGGGGAAACCTCACCGCAAGCGCTGCTGGGCGAGATCGCGGGTATTCGCGATGACCCGCCCGCGCCCGCGTCCTACAGCGCCTGAGCTGTGATGATCGAGCCCAAGCGGGCGTCCGAGGTTGCTCGTGAGGCAAGCCGTGAAGAGACCAGGCCCATTCCGCGCGTAGGCGACGACGTGTTTATCGTGCATCTCGCCGCCATCGAGCCTGCGACCATTGTGGCGGTCCACGACGAGGGCCGGCGCGTGGAGGTCCTTGGCGACGAGGGTGAGACACCGCTCGAGTTCGTGCTGCGCCGCTCGACCGCGCGCTTCACCTCTCGCCACGGGCTGCGCCTGAGATGGCTTCCAAAGCCAGCCGGCGCCCGGTCCTAAAGCCCGGCGGCGCCCCGACCGATGGGGGGATGCGGATCGAGCTCCGCCATCTGCGTTATGTCCCGCTTTGCCAACATAAAACGAAAGCGCCTCGTCCTTTGCGGCGTCATCTTCGTGTTTGCTCTTGTGGGCAGCGCGGCGTTCGCTTACTGGACCAGCTCCGGCGAAGGCTCGGGCACCGTCAAAGCGAGCGCCGGCGGCGCCTCCTTCGAAGTCTCGAGCACCCTGGTCGAAGGCCTCTACCCCGGGGGCAGCTCCGCGGTCCTGGTCAAGGTGAAGGACGTCGACGCGAGCCAGAGCGAGTACCTGACCAAGGTCGAAGCGGAAGTCGAAAAAACCTCGGTGGCGGAATGCAAAAAGGAATGGTTCGAAGTCACCCCTGCTTCGCAGGAACCAAAAGTCCTGATTGCCCACGGTGAAACCAAGGAATACACCGTGAACCTGAAAATGAAAGAAGAAGCCGCCGTCAACCAGAACGCGTGCAAGGGCGCGTCGGTTACGCTCAAGTACAAAGCCTCGTAGGCCGATGTCCCGGCGGATCGCGGTCGCAACCGTGATGACGCTGAGCCTGCTGGTCGCGGGCGTCTTCGGTTACTGGTCGGGTGCCGGCACAGTGAACGCGTCGGCGAGTTTGGCAACGCTCTTGGCGCCGACGATCTCCAGCGCCACGCCGGGTGCCCAGACGGTCGAACTCACCTGGTCCGCCGTCACCCCGCCCGCCGGCGGTACGGTCGAATATTTCCTGACTCGCGACGGCGGCGCCCCCGGCAGCGGCTGTCCGAGCTCCAGCGCTCACTCGACCGCGACGAGCTGCACAGACACGGGCATGTCGGTCGGCACGCACGAATACACCGTCACCGCCGTCTGGCGCACCTGGACCGCGAGCGCAAGTAAATCGGTGACCGTCGCCTTCGGCCCGGCGACCCACCTCGTGCTCGAAGCCGCGAGCACGACACCCGCCGCGGGCGAAGCCGACAACCTCACGGTCGTCGCGAAGGACGCGAGCAACGACACGGTCGGCACCTTTGCGGGCACGCACAGCCTGATCTTCGAAGGCGCCGGCGTTGCGACCAACGGCGAAGAACCGGTCGTGGTAGACCAGTCGGGCAGCGAAAAGAACTTCGGCGAAGAAACCGAAATCACGTTTAGCGAAGGCAAGGCCACGGTGTCGAGCGCGATGAACGGCGTGATGAAGCTCTACGGGGCCGAAACGGCGGAAGTCGTGGTCAGCGAAGGCTCGCTCAACAACGGCGCCGGACTGGCGGTGACGGTCAAAGCGGCCGCGACTAAGAAGCTCGCCATATCCGCGCTGAGCGAACAGACCGCCGCGACCGCTATCACCGTGACGCTGACGGCCACCGACGAATACGGCAATCCGACCACAAGCTATGCGGGCAAAAAGACGCTCACCTGGAGCGGCCCCGCCAACTCCCCCAGCGGGCACGCGCCCGAATACCCGGCTGGCGCTACGTCCGTCACGTTCACGAGCGGCGTGGGGAAAGCGACCGCCATCAAGCTCTATGACGCCGCCCCTACTACGCTCACCGTCAACGAAGGCTCCTCTGTAGAAGGCACCTCCGGCGTGTTCACGGTCAAGGCGGCCGCAACGAAAAAGTTCACCGTGCCGACGCCGTCCGAACAGGAAGCGGGCGTTGCGTTCAACGTGACGCTCACTGCATTCGACGAATACGGCAACCTCGCCACGAGCTATGCGGGCGCAAAGACGCTCACCTGGAGCGGCCCGCTCAACTCGCCGAGCGGAAAGGCGCCCAGCTACCCGGCGACGGTCACCTTCACCGAAGGCGTGGGCACGGCCACCGCGATCACGCTCTATGACGCGCTGAGCACCACGCTGACGGTCAAACAAGGCACAATCGCGGGCACCTCGGCCGCGTTCACGGTCAAAGCGATCGCAATAACCAAGAAGTTCACCGTGACCACTCCGGGCGAACAGGAAGCGGGCGTCGCCTTCAACGTGACGCTCACCGCCACCGACGAATGGGGCAACAAGACAGTCGGCTATACGGGCTCAAAGACGCTCGTGTGGAGCGGCCCGCTCAACTCGCCCAGCGGAAAGGCGCCCAGCTACCCGAGCACGGCGACGACGGTCGCCTTCACCGAAGGCGTGGGCACGGCCACCGCGATCACGCTCTATGACGCGCTGAGCACCAAGCTGACGGTCACAGAAGGCACAATCGCGGGCACCTCGGCCGCGTTCACGGTCAAAGCGATCGCAATAACCAAGAAGTTCACCGTGACCACTCCGGGCGAACAGGAAGCGGGCGTCGCCTTCAACGTGACGCTCACCGCCATCGACGAATGGGGCAACAAGACCGTCGGCTATGCGGGCTCAAAGACGCTCGTGTGGAGCGGCCCGAGCAACTCGCCCAGCGGACAGGCGCCCAGCTACCCGAGCACGGCGACGACGGTCACCTTCATCGAAGGCGTGGGCACGGCCACCGCGATCACGCTCTATGACGCGCTGAGCACCACGCTGACGGTCGAAGAAGGCACAATCGCGGGCACCTCGGCCGCGTTCACGGTCAAAGCCGGCGCTGCGACGCAGCTCGCGTTCACTACCTCGCCGAGCTCTCCCACGGCGGAAAACACCGTCTTCATCACCCAGCCTACGGTGACCGTACAGGATGCTTGGCAAAACACCTCCACGACGAACAAAACCGAAGTGACGCTCACCCCATCCGGAGCGACGTTGGCGTGCACCGCGAACCCAAAGAAAGCCACGGCCGGCGTGGTGACCTTCGCCAAATGCAAAATGAACACGAAAGGCACCTACACCCTGACCGCGACCGACGGCACGCTCACCTCCGTCCTCAGCAGCCCGTTCACCATCTCCTAGCCGGTCGGAGCACCCCGACGGGCAG
The DNA here is from genome assembly GCA_963813745.1 of uncultured Solirubrobacterales bacterium. Lineage (GTDB taxonomy): Bacteria > Actinomycetota > Thermoleophilia > Solirubrobacterales > Solirubrobacteraceae > Palsa-744. The sequence goes on along the minus strand of CAWEZW010000006.1, from coordinate 298,868 downwards.
GGTGAGCTCGCAAGCAGCGGCCACGAACGCACGGAAGCCGAAGCGCACGTGAAGTATTAGGACGCTTCGGAGATCACGAGCCGCAGCGCGCCGTCGAAGCTCTCCCGCTCGCGTAGGTGCCCGTGCCCGGCGTCCCAGGCGCCGGAGTCCAGCGCGGCGGCGAGTCGCTCGACAATGCGCTGCTCGACATCCTGCTCCAGCAGCGCCCACATCGATTGGGCGCTACGGACCGCCGGGTCCAGGAGCGCCTCGGGGCGCCGCCAGAACGCCTCGAAGAATCCGTCGAGGCAGTCGCCGGGGGTGGGAATGCGCTCCACGCGCGTGCGCCGGCCCAGGGCAGCGGCGACGTCGTCGATCGCGGGAAACCGTGGCAGCTCCTTCGCGACCCCCTCGCGCAGGTACTCCAGCTGCCACGCCGGCAGGTTGTCGAGCTCGAACGTGAAGACCACGACCGGCCCGCGCGCCACCCGGCGCAGCTCGGCCAGACCGGCCTCGGGAGATTCCCAGTGGTGGATCGTCACGCACGCCATCGCGGCGTCGAACGCGCCGTCGTCGAACGGCAGCGCCTCCGCGCGAGCGTCGATCGCGGGAGCGGCGCCGGCGGGGCGTTGGGCGCGCATCGTCGCGCTCGGCTCGACGGCTAGCACCCAGCGATCGTCGGGCTCGTAGGAACCCGCGCCCGCGCCCACGTTCAGGACCGTTCGGGCGTCACCGAGCGCCTCATGGATCCGCGCGGCGATCCGCGGGTCCGCGCGCCGGTGGCGTGAATACGTGCGCCCGTGGCGCTCATAGTCGACGCTCCCAGTCACCGGTCGACCCTAACGCACGCCGACCGAGGCGATGAGGACCGACGGCAGCCTGGCGCCGTGTCCCACGGGCGTCCCGCCGGCTACAGACGAGTAGCGTTGGGGAGATGCTCCGGCGGTTGATCTCAGTCCGGGCCGCCGTGTGGGTGGCGCTCGTGGCGGCGCCGCTCGCGCTTCCTATCTCCTCGCCGGCGTCGGCGGCCGGCCATCACCCGAAGGGGGATTACGCCCCGTTTGCCGGTTGTCCCCTGAGTAACCTGCAGACAGGCGTATGTATCTTCGCTCAGACCGAAAGCGGCGAGCTTCAGATCGGCTCCAGGACGATCCCGCTCGCGCGGACGATGACGCTGCAGGGCGGCGTCCACGAAGACGAAGCGTCGGGCGAGCAAGAGTTCATCCCCTCAGAAGGCGGCGAAACCCTTTCGAGAACACCTCAGGTGGTTCCCGGAACACCGTTCACAGTCATGGCTCCGAAGTCCCTACCGGTGTTTGTGCAGGAGATTTTTGACGAATTTATTAATCAAAAACCGGCAAATCTGACGGCCACAACAGAGCTCGCCGGGCCGGCAAGCTCGATCGGGATCGACACGCAAGATCTGATCGAAGCGAAGGGGATCGGGCTGTCGCTGCCGGCGAAGGTGAAGCTGAGCAACCCGCTACTCGGCGAAAGCTGTTACATCGGCTCAGACGCGCACCCGATCTCGATCCCTCTCACAACCGGCTCCACCAAACGCTCATCATTGCACAAGGCGGCGACGGGGAAACCTGGTCATGCGCAGTTCAAGGACGAATACAACCTCGTTACGATCAAAGAAGACTCTCTGCTGAACGATTCTTTTACGGCCCCGAGCGCCGGGGGTTGCGGCGGGATCCTCTCGTTTCTGATCGATCCCGCGGTCAACGCCGAGCTCGGTCTGCCGCTGGCGGCGGGGCACAGCGAGGCGATCCTGAACGTCACTTTGCGGGACGCGAACGCGTCAGCCGTCAAAGCCAGCGAATGACTATGCGAGCTAGGATGCTTCGGTATGGGAGGCGGCGACACGGGGGGAGGGTCGAGGAACCTGATCCTCGCGGCGATGATCTTCGCCGTCGCGATGACGTTCATCGACCAGACGATCGTCTCGATCGCCGCGCCCGAAATACAGAAGCAACTGCACCTGACGAGCACCGGCACGCAATGGGCGATCAACGCCTACCTGCTGTCGCTCGCGGCGCTCTTCGCGTTCGGCGGCCGGCTTGCCGATACGGCGGGCCATCGCAAGATGGTGACGCTCGGCGTGATCCTGTTCGCCGGGGCCTCGGCGATGTGCGGGTTGACACCGAAGGGCAGCCTCGCCGAGGCCTGGATCGTGACCTTCCGCGTGATCCAGGGCGCGGGCGGGGCGATCATGTTCCCGGCGGCGCTCGCGATCGTCGTGCAGACGTTCGAGCTGCGCGAACGGGGCCGCGCGCTCGCGATCTTCTTCGGCATCGCCGGGGGTCTGACCGCGATCGGGCCGATCCTCGGCGGCTATCTGACGCAATGGACCTGGCGGGCGATCTTCTGGGTCAACCTGCCCGTCGCGGCGATCGCGCTGATCCTGATCGTGCTCTCGAAACCGCAGACGGTGCACCGGCCGGCGCGGATGGACTACAAAGGCCTCGCGCTGATCGCCGCAGGCGTGGCGCTGAGCGTGTTCGGCTTCCAGCAGTCCTCGATCTGGGGCTGGAGCGACCCGGCGACGTGGGCCTGCATCGTCATCGGAGCGGCGCTGCTGGTCGTCTTCTACTTCGTGCAACTGCGCACCGAGTCGCCGCTGATCGAAGTGAGTATCTTTAAAATCCGCCCGTTCCTGGTCGAGAACATCGTGCTCGGGATCGCGATGCTCGTGTTCATCCCGGTGTTCTTCTTCGCCTCAGAGTACGCCCAGATCGCGCTCGGCAAGACGCCGTCGAACGCCGGCGTCTACATCCTCTACTTCTTCATCGGCTTCGTGATCGCCGCACAGGTCGGCGGGCGGATGCTCGACCGGATCGGCGCCAAGCGCCCCGTCGTGCTCGGCTGCGCGATCTCAGCCGTCGGCTTCTACCTGTGGGCCGGCAAGGTCACCGGCCTGGACTTCAACACCCAGCAGTGGTACATCATCATCGCCGGGGCCGGCATGGGGATGATGCTGGGGCCGGCCTCGACCGACGCCGTCAACCGCGCCTCGCGGCTCTCCTACGGGGAGGCGTCCGGGATCACCCAGACGGTCCGCAACTACGCCGCCAGCCTCGGGCTTGGCGATCCTCGGCTCGATCCTCGTCTCGCAGGTGCGCTCGCACGTCACCAAGTCGCTGATCTCGCTCGGCGAGCCCGCCGCCCGTGCCCACCGCGAAGCGTCCTCGATCGCCCAGTCGCGCAGCGGCAGCACCGCCTCGATCCCCCATTTCATCCGGCTCGACTTCGCGCAAGCGACGCAGACGGTCTTCTACGTGATGGCGGCGATCATGGCGGCCGCGGCGATCGCGGGCTTGATCGGGTTGCGCGCTGGCGTGCAGGAGGAAACAGAGGCCGATCGCGCGGTAGAGCTCCCGACAGAGCCCGCTTAGCGGCCCGTCGCCTCCCAGGCCAGGCGGGCGGCCTGCGAGCGATCGCTGACCCCGAGCGTGCGGTAGCAGTGCTCGAGGTGCTTCTGGGCGGTGCGCGCGCCGATCCCGAGCGCCGCGGCGGCGTCCTGGTCGGAGCGTCCCATCGCGACCAGGCGCAGCACCTCGGCCTGGCGCGTGGTCAGCCCCAGCGCGGTGAGGTCGTCGAGCACGATCTGCCGGCCGGCGCCGCGCGCGAGGGCGGTGTGGGCGAGCGCGTTGCGGTAGGCCTGGATCAGGTAGGGGCGGACGAGGTTCAAGAGATCGCGCTCGGTCGCGGTGAAGTCGCGCCGGCCGCGGCTGAGCGCGATGCCGAGGACCTGACGCGAGGCGGAGGGGAGCGTGAAGGCGATCTGGTACTCGACCCCGAGCGGCACGTAGACCTCGCGATAGAGATCGAGTCGGTGCAGCTCGCGTCGCGTGACGAGGTCCGAGAAGCGCATCGCGCGGCCGTCCATCGTCCGCATGTAGTACGCGGCCAGGGGATTCTGCAGGGCGTACCGGGCGAAGGCGATGTGCAACTCGGTGGGAATCTCCGGCTCGACCAGCGACACCGTGTGCGGCAGATCGGCGGGGAGTTGGTGCAGCGCGCACCACTCCGCCGGCACCGCCTCGCGTAGCGCCCGGAGCATGCCGTGGCAGAGCTCCTCCAGATCGAGCAGCCCGATCACCTCGCCGACGATCGCCAGCGCGCGCTTGTCGAGAGACTTCGCGATCGTTCTCACGCTACCCGCTCGGCGGTCGCGGGGTGCCGGTTATACGTCTTTGGTACGTAGCGTCGCCGACCGCTTTCAGCTGCGCGGATGTGTGCAAGGCAACCAGAGATGTTGCAAATAGAACTGCAAGGAACTCTCGACGCTCCCAAGCGCGATTGGGAGCGGCTTGAGGTCGCGGAGCTATGCACGTCCGGCCGCTCCGGGGACGGGGACTCCATCGTGGAAGAAGGCGCGGCCCACGCAGTCAACGAGACGCTCTAGTCAGTCGCTCCGTCATCGGGCAGGCCCCCGCGTCTACGTATAAATTGCGTAGACGAGGGCACGGCCGCCTAGGATCTCCAGCTTCCTCGCTGTATGATCCGCCCCGGAAAATGAGTTTTAGGGTCCAATCCGCTCTCCAGCATCTGTGCGCCGGCCATGGAATGCCTGCGGCGTCGCGTGCGCTTCGCTCGCTGCTCCAGATGACGCTCGCCCTACTGATGCTCTTCGCCTTCGGCTCGGCCTCGGCCTCGGCCACCGTCTATCCGAATCCGGGACCGATGCCGCCAAAGGAACCGGACTGCACGTTCAGCGAATACGGAGAATCCGCCTGCGCGCGGACGACGACGATGTGCAGCCACATCATCGCGCCGGCCTTTGCCGAAAACGGCCAGATCGTGGTCGCGCGGACCGATCCCCCGACTCCCTGTGACGCGTGGAGCTACAACGTGATCCCCGGCGAGCAGCTCTCGCCGTGTTACATCCCGGCTGAAAGCTCGGGATACATCGAACCGTACGGGGGCGTGGGACTAAACGAATGCAAGTTCAGGGTCGACACATCCGTGGCGGCGATTTGGCACGAGAAGCCCGGCACGACGGAATTCGAACGCACCGACGGGCCCGGCTGGACGAAGGTGGGGATCGATCTGATCTGCGGCTATGGCCCCTATTGCAATCCTGACGAAAGCGAGGACGAAGCCTGGATGGCGGTTAAGCCCTCGGTGAACGAACCGCCGCCGAAAGAACCGGAAAACAAGACCACCACGCACCCGAAGCCCGGGCTCGCGGTGAGCTATTCGCAGAGCCCCTCGCCGGTGCTCGTCCCCGAGAACGCGAAGGGCGCTGAAGCGCAGACCGCGACGCTGACGGTGACGGTGAAGAACACAGCCTCGACGCCGATCGAAAACGTCACCTTCGAAGATCCGCTGCAGATCACCCCGGTCGGGCACATTCCGCAGGCGACCGACGTCTCGGGCTGCGCCTGGGCGAACGGCACCTCGCTCGCGGCGCCGCCCGCCGTCGAGCCGCTCGCGACCCCGGCGCCGAGCACGCCTGCGAAACCACCGCCACCCTGCCCGATCTCCGAGACGAAGGGCCCGGCGAAGCCGAATGTCGGCACGCTCGCGCCCGGCGCGGAAGCGAGCGCGAAATACACGCTGAACGTCGCCGGCGACGGCGACTACACGCTCTACACGACGATCTCGGGAACGCGCGCCGGTGAAGAAGAAGGCAAAGCCGACCAGCAGCCGGTTAACGTCGTGGCCGAATACCACTTCCAGCCCGAATCGCAGCTGCTGATCTTCTCGGCGGACCCGGGCCAGCGCAAGGTCAGCCCGAAAAGCGCGGCGCTGACGCTCGCGGGCACGCCGTTCACGATGCGCGTGCACATGGAAAACCGCTCCTACTATCGCCCGCTGCTGGTCTCGCCGCTGCGCGCGGCGGTCACCGGCAACGTGATCGCCGGCACGCTTCAGGCGGTCGGAAAGCCGTTGCCCGAAAAAGTGCCGACGGAAGGCAGCATCGCGGAAACCAACCCCAACTCGATCGTGCGGCTCGCGCCACGGCAGAGCGCCGAATTCGAACTCGTCTTCTTCAGCTCGGCGAGCGATGCCTGGGACGACGGGAAAGCCCAGAAGGTGCACAACGGCGGCACCCGCGGGACGCTCGAAATCCAGCCGCCGGAAATCGCCACCGTGAACGAAGACGACGTGACGCTCGGCGAAAAGGAAAAGTACACCAAGCAGCCGGAAAGTGACGAGGTGATCGACCCGGCTGCACTCGAACAGCAGACATACAGCTTCGACGACAGCGCCCCGCCGCCGGCCCCGAACGGCCCCGAAGCGAAATTCCTCGGCTTCTCCAACGGCCTCTTCCAGTTCGCCTGGCACGCGACCACCGGGCTCGCGCACGGCATCTTCATCGACCTCCCGGTCGGGATCGTGACCGCGGTGCCGACGTTCACCTTCAAGTACATCGAACTCGAGACGACGCTCTGGAAAGACATCGAAAAAGACCCGGCGCTGAAGAGCCTCTACTTCAACCAGCTCACCAACCAGCTGCTGCTGGTCTACGTCGAGGCGCCGAAACTCGCGCCGAAGTTTGCCGAAGCCTACGAACAGGTGAGTAACGCCGTCGGCGCACACCTGACCGAAGAGGCCAAGCAGTGGTATGCCGGAGACTGGAAAAAAGCCGTCGGTGACCTGAGCGCCGAGGCCGGCACTGGCTTCGGGAGCGCCGGCGCGCTCTTCGCCGGACCCGCGGCGCTCGCAAAGGGCGTCGCCCTCGCGGAGTCCGGCGGCGTGCTGCTGCGCCTGGCGCCGGTGATCAACGCGGCGACGAAGCTCGCGAGCGCCGAGAAGGTGAGCGCCGAGGCCGACTTCTTCGCCTCGAGCGCCGCCAAGGAGGAGGAGGCCGCCGAGGCGGCGGCGAAGGCGGGCAAGATCTCCACCTCGACGCCCGCCCAGCGCGCCGCGCGCGTGCAGGAGATGGTTGATCTCGTCGAGGACGGAAAGCTCCCGCCGGGGATGGTGCTCGACCCGTCGAAGCCGAAGGACCTCGAACTGATCGCGCAGGCCTACGGGGTCCCACCTGAGGAAGCGGTCAAACTCGCCAACCTCGCCAAGGAAAAGGGCCTCACGATGGTCGCGCGCTCGCGCGGGGTCGGCACACCCGGGCGGATCGCCGAGGGGGCCTACCTGAAGGGGCCGCCCTTCTACGCCAAGAACGCGAGCCCGCTCGACGTCTCGCTGTTCGGCTGGGACGCGAGCAAGGTGCACGACCTGGTCGTCGTGGATCTCGATCTCCCCTACGGGCACAAGCCGCTCCCGCAGGCGCTCGCCGACTTCGGCTCTGATCTGCAGGGCAAAGGCTACGAAGCCGGCAGCGACGCCTACCAGGCGGCCCTGAACCGCTACAAGGTCCAATGGAAGGGTCTGAACGAGGATCTGCCCACCTGGCGCAAGTGGTCGGAACAGACATTCGCAGAGGGCAACGACAAGTACGTGATCAATAAAGACCATTACGGCGCCAACGCCAAGGGCTTCGTCAACATGAAGTGGGACGCCACCGAGAACCCGCTCGACTGGGGCGCGCGTCCCGACTTCAACCCCAAGAGCGTCAGCCGCGTGCGCTTCCAGCTGCACCAGGAAGGACGCTACGTGTTTCCGCAGCTGAAACCGCTCCGCAGCGACGCGTGGGGAAGCATCACGGGCGACGTCGACTGGCTCTCGTTCGGGGACCTGCGGGGACAGCCGCTGCAGGGCGCGAACGGGATCGACCTGCTCAACGACCTCGCCCACTTCGCAGCGCAGCACCCTCAGAGCGAGAGCTGGGTCAAGGGGGGCCTGTTCGAATTCGACCAGAAGCTCGAGTACCTCTCCGGCTATGACACGATCAAGGAGCTCGAAGCCGCCGGCGGGATCGGCAAGCAGACCAACCTTCAGTTCGGCCCCGACGGCATGATCCGGACGGTCGTGCTCGACTTCAACAAGTCGAGCTTCAAGGACCCGACCGACTACTCCGTCTTCTGGAAGGGCGGCTGGCTCGGCGAGGGCGGCGGCTGATGGCCCGCGCACGGCTGATGTCGCCGATCCTTTTGATGAGCCGGCCCGCGTGATGGCCGGCGCGCGCCTGCTGGACAGCGCCCGGGCGGCCTTCGCCCTGGCCGCGCTCTCGCTCCTGTGCCTGACACCGGCGGCGAGCGCGAACTTTGACTCGCTCCCCTCCGGGCCGCTGATCGCCGACGGGGCGGTGCAGGCAATCGCCGTCTCCGGCGAAAACGTCTATCTCGGCGGCTCCTTTCAGACGATCGGGCCGCGCACCGGCCAGGGCGTCCTCTTCAACTCGGACCTCTCGAGCATCGACAGCTCGATCCCGCAGGTGAGCGGTGGCGAACGGAAGGTCGACGCGGTCGTCTCCGACGGCAAAGGCGGCTGGTATGTCGGCGGCGAATTTCAGCACCGTCGGCGGCGTGGCGCGCAAGAACATCGCGCACATCCTTGCCAACGACACGGTCGATCCGAGCTTCCATCCGGAAGTCTCCGGTGTCGTGCACGAGCTCGCGCTCTCCGAATCGGGGGCCACGCTGTTTATCGCCGGTGAATTCGAAACGGTCGCGGGTCAGCCCCGGTCGGGCATGGCAGCGCTCGAAACGGCGACGGGCGCGGCGACAGCGTTCAATCCCAAGCCGAACGGCGACTCTGAGTCCTGCGGGATCGGCGTCGACGGCAGCTACGTGTTCGTGTGCGGCGGCTTCAGCGAAATCGGCGGCCAGCCTCGCACGGGGAGGTTCGCCGAGCTGAACGCCTCCGACGGGAGCGCCACCCTCTGGAATCCGGAACCGGCTCAATACGCCAGTGCGAGCGCGCTCTACCTGAGCCCCGCAAAGGTCCTCTACCTGGGCTACTACGGCAAGTTCGGCGAGGACACTAGCGGCACCCAGTACGAAGGCGCCGCCGCGCTGCAGATCGCCGCCGAACCTGAAAAGCCGCCCACCTTCTTGACCTCCTTTCACCCGAACATCGGCGAAGTGAAGGGCTTCTACCAGCTCGGTGAAACGCTCTACGTCGGCGGTCGCTTCAACGAGGTCGCCTTCGCGCCGAAAGACAGGGAAACGGAAAACTACACCGTCTACGAACGCGAAAACCTCGCCTCCTTCGACATCGCCAAAGGCTACGAACTGCTGCCGTTTCACCCCACGCCGAACGGGGGCGAAGAGTACGGGAACGTCGGCGCGATCACCGGCGGCTCGGGCGAGCTCTACATCGCGGGGTACTTCGGCTCGGTGGGAGGCCAGCCGCGTACCTATCTCTCCGAGCTCGACCCCACGACGGGGGAACCGCTCGGCTCAAACCCGGAAATCGACGGCTACGTAAACGCGATCGCCGCCGCCGGATCCTCGGTGTACGTCGGGGGCAGCTTCGTCACCGTCCACGGCGCCCCGCGCGACCACCTCGCCGTGATCAACGCGGGCAGCGGCGAGCTCGAGGAATCCGACCCGGGCGTGGACGGGACCGTGGACGCGCTGGCCACGAACGGCCAGACGCTCTACGTCGGCGGCGAATTCCGCAACGCGATCGGCTCCAAAGAACCCTCCTTCGAAGGAAGAAACGACCTTGCCGCCTTCAGCACGAGCGAAGGCAAGCTGACGTCGTTCAACCCCGAACCGAACGGCACGGTGGGCGCGCTTGCAATCTCGGGTCAGACGCTGTTCGCCGGCGGCGGCTTCAACAAGCTCCACGAAGTCGCTCACGGAACGCTCGCCGCCTTCAACACGAGCACCGAAGCGCTCGAAGCGTTCAACCCCGAACCGAACGGCGGCGTCTCCGCGCTCAGCGTCAGCTCCGGAAAGCTCTACGCGGCCGGCGGCTTCTCGAAACTCGAAGGACTCGCGGGTAAGCCCCCGCGAAACGACCTCGCCGCCTTTGAACTCCCGGGCGAGACGCTCGACGAGGCCTTTGCGCCGCCGGCCTTCGATGGCAGTGTGACCGCCCTGGCCGCGAACGGCTCCACCGTCTACGCTGGCGGCGACTTCAACGACGTCGGTGAAACCTACCGGCCGCGCCTGGCCGCGCTGAGCGCCTCGGAAGGAAAGCTCGAGGAATGGGAACCGGAAGTGAGCAATGACGTCGACTCGCTGCTGCTCGACGGCTCGACCTTGTACGCGGGCGGCGACTTCGGCGACGCCGGCGGTCAGCCGCGCGCGGGCGTGGCGGGTCTGAGCACCGAAAGCGGCGCCGCTACCCCCTTCGATCCCGAAGCCGAAGGCGATGTGCGCGCGCTCGCGCTCGCCCCGAACGCGCTCTACATCGGCGGCACGTTCACGGAAGTCGCCGGCATCGACCAGTCCTACTTCGCCGCCTTCGATTCCGGCTCGCTGGCCGAAGAAGAAGCGCGCGGCCACACAGGCGGCTCCGGCGGCAACGAATCGAGCTCGAACGGCTCCTCCGGCTCGAGCTCGGAAGGCTCGAAGGCGGGCTCGACCCCGCTGGGCTCCGAAAGCGCCGGCGGCGGCTCAGTGGTGCCGTTCGCGTTTCCAGGACCCGCGCCCGCCTCGCCCGCCGACGTGGCGCCGCTGCTCACGAACGTGAAGTTCCCGGCCCGGATCGAGCTTGGCGCGAGTAAAACGCGCGCCACGAAGTCAAAGCGAAAGCGCGGCCGCAAGGCGCGGGCGAAAAAGCCGCCGGCGAGCAAGGCTCCGGCCTTTACCTTCACGCTGAGCAAGGCCGCAAGCGTGACGATAACGTTTCAGCGCATCATGCACGTGAGCTGTCGAAGGCACCGGGGCTGCACTCGGATCGTTGCCGCGGGACAGATCACGGTCCACGGGAACGTCGGCTCGGACCGCGTGCCGTTCTCCGGAGCCGTTCAGGGCATACATCTGCTCGCCGGGAGCTACCGCGCGACGCTCGTCGCCAGTGACGAAGCCGCGCTCTCCTCGAAGCCGGTCAGTGTCGGCTTCCGCCTACTCGGTGGGGCTAGCAGTCGTCCGTCACCTCGAGCGCGGCACAGACCTCGCCCATCCGCCCGTCGCTGAGCCAGAAGCATGGCTTTCGCGTTCGCTGTCGCTTCGAAGAGGCTCGACGGATTGGACCGAGTGGCGCCGGGGAAAACCCCCCACCGGGCACTCTCTGACCGCTCAAGCCCAGTGCTGACGTCGCTGGGCGGGCGCGCCGAGGATTGGCCGCTGCTCGTCGCCGATACGAACGATCCGCGCTCCGTGAAGGCGCTCGCGGAAGCGACGAGTGTGCTCGCCACGACGGTCGGCCCCTATCGCCGCTACGGGCTGCCGATCGTCGAGGCGTGCGCAAGCGCGGGCACGCATTACGCCGACCGGCACCGGGAGGCGGACTCCGGAGCGCTCGGTCAGCTGTCCCTGGGTGGTTGGATGCTCGGGTCATCGGGCGCCAGGGCCAGCCCTCGGCCGACGAGGTCTTTGATGTCCGTGCTCACGAGCGTCCAGCCGTAGCGGCGAGCCGCCGCGACATACGCGGCGTCGTACGCGGTCAGGCCGTGCTCGGTGGCGATGCCCAGCGTGTCCGTGATCGTGTCGGCGTTGGCGCGCAGGACTCGCCCGCTCGCGGTGAGCACAGCTTGTACGACAGCCGTCGCCGGTGCTGCCGCCTTGAACCGGCGCGTCATTGCGTTGGCGACCTCATAGAGCGTGAGATCGAGCACCGCCAATTCGCCGCCGGCGATCGTGATCGCGCGGGAGGACGCGTAGTACCCGTCGTCTTCGTCGGTTGCCGCAACCCACACGCTCGCGTCGAGCAACAGCACAGTCAGTGAGATTCGCGATCTTCGCGGATCAGTTTGGCTCCGTATCCGCCGAAGTTCCCTGTGGCGACGTCGAGCAGCTCTTTGATGCGCTTCCGGCGTTGCCGCTGCTCCTGGGCCAGCTCCCGCTCGGCCAGACGCCGCAGGAACTCGCTGCGCGTTGCGTGCTCGGATTTGACCTGCGCGTCGATCCGCGCCAGAAGCTCGTCGGGCATTGAGATCATGACCTTGGCCATAGGGTTAGTATAGCTGGTATAGCCAATGTGATCCATGGATCCTTTTGCCCGGCCCGAGGTGGACGAGATCGCTGCGATCGTGAAACCTCCGTAGTCGAGTCCGGAGTGACTGTGCCCGCAGCGAATCAGCGCCCGGCCGGCGAGCGGCGCCGCGTGAGCTCCTTCACGAGCGCCGCGATCGAGCGCTCGAGCTGGGGGATCGTGGCCTCTCGACGCGGTCGACCCCGACCGCGCGGTTCAGCCACGCGTTGATCTCGCGGTGGCTGCGCCCGTCGCGGCGCTGCAGGTCGGCGACCAGCCGGCTGCGCTCCGCGCGCAGGTCGGCGCGGCGCTCGAACGCCGGCCGGCGGCGCGGCTCGGGGCGCCGGCAATCGCGTGGAGTTGCTCGTTGTCGCGGTTGCCGTCGTCACCGCGGCCGCCGGCGCCGACCCGAAGAGCGTCATCTGCGGCGCGAACTCGGCGCTCAGCGGCACGAACTCGGCCTGCGCGCGAGGGCTCGCTCGCGCGCCGCTCGGGCAGCTCCTCGAGACCCTCCTCGAGCTCGGCGCGGGGTCGCGCAGCGCGCGGCGCAGCTCGTGCTCGATCTCGCTCGCGTGGCGCGCAGAGGATCGGCTCGGCGGGCAGGTACAGCCAGCTCGGCTCCGGCACGGGCGGCCAGGGATCGTGCGCACGAAGCGCCCGACGATCTGGCGGAAGATCAGCGGCGTCTTTGCCGCCGTCGCGTACACGCCGACGCGCAGGCGGGGGATGTCGACGCCCTCGGAGACCATGTTCACGGCGACGATCCACGGCTCGCGCGAGTCGCTGAAGGCGGCGAGCTTGCGCGCGGCGCGCGCCTCGGTGTGCAGCACGACGACCGGCGCTCGCCCGGTCGCTTCGCGTCAGCAGCTTGGCGATCCGCCGCGCGTGGGTCGCGTCGGCGGCGACGGCGAGCGCGCCCGCGTCGCGATGGCCCTCGGCGCGCAGCGCGCGCAGCTTCGCGTCGGCCTCGCGCAGGATCCGCGGCAGCCCGTCGGGCAATTCGGTCGAGATCGCGGTGCGGTAGCGGCGGCTCGCCTCACGGGCGCTCAGGACCGTCTCGAAGGAGGACTCGATCACATCCTCGCCGCTGCGCCACGAGAGCGTACCGTCGAACGTCACGAAGCGTCACCGGGCGGCAGATCCCGTCGGCCACCGCCTCGGCGTAGGTGTAGGAGACGTCGGGGATCGCCAGGCGCTCGGCGTCGTAGCGCACGCCCGGGATCGGCGTGGCGTCGGAGCGAAACGGCGTCCCCGACAGCAACAGCCGCAGCGGGGCGACGGCGAACGCCTGCTGGAAGCCGGTGCCCCAGGCGAGGTCCTCGCCGAGGTGGTGCGCCTCGTCGAGGATCACGAGCGTGTCGGGTGCCACCTTCTGAGCCCAGCCGCGCGGATCGCTCGCGACGCGCGCATAGGTCACGGCCACGCCGGCGAAGTCGCGCGGCGGACGCGGTCCCGGTGCGTCGGGCGCGAGCTGTACGCCGAGCGCCGCCGCGGCACTCGCCCACTGGCGGGTCAGCGGCGTCGTGGGGCACAGGACCGCAACCCGGCTGATCGTCTGGGACGTGAGCAACCGCTTGGCCAGCTCGAGCGCGGGACGCGTCTTGCCGGCGCCCGGCGCCGCCGAGATCAGGAACGGGCCGTCCTCCCAGCCGGCGAGCCGGTCGAGCGCGAGACGCTGCCAGGAGCGCAGGGATGTCGGGTTGGCGAGCGTTCTCAAAGAGCCCGGCATCCTGCGACATGGGACGGACGGATCGATTGGGTGGGGTCGCGCCGGTCCGCCACGCCGAACCGTTCGGGCGGCCCGCGGGTACGCCAGACCGGAGGAGAGGCCTGCTCGCAAGGGTCCGTCACGCTGAACCGTTCCAAGCTGTCTGTATGGTCCGATCGACTGAAAAACGGTTGGCCCGGCGCGACTTCGGACGAAGAAGCCCGGCACGAAGGGATTGGCTGCAATGGACAGAGAATCGAAAGGGTCACGAGCCGCCTCTCAGACGGGGCTCGAACGAGCGATCGTCCTGCAACTGCTGCGCGATGACCACGAGCGGATGTGGTCCCACGCGCAGTTGGCGATCGAGCTGGAGTCCGAGCTGGCATCCGACCAAGCGGAGGTCGGCCGGCAGGCCGTGGAGGAAGCGTTGCGGCGGTTGGAGCGAGAGGGCGTGCTCGGCATGACCGAGCATCAGGCGTGGGCGTCGAACGCCGCACGGCGCCTGGACGAGCTGGGCCTGATCGCCGTTTGAGCCGCCGCGCCGACACGGCGCGGGGCCGGGGGAGATAGGGTGCCGGGATGAGCGAGAATCGCGTGCTGCTCCTCTCCTGGGAGTACCCGCCCGTGATCGAGGGTGGCCTGGCGCGGCACGTGTGCAAGCTCGCCGAGGCGCTTGTGCGGCAGGGAGTCGCGGTGGACGTGCTCACCCGCGGGGCGGCCGACCAATCGGTATCGCCGCCGTCGCAGACGGTCCTCCCCGGCGCTCAGGCCGTGGAAGAGCGAAACGGCGTGAGCGTGTACCGCGTGCGCGAGCCGAGCTGGCCGCGCGACCTCGACCGCTTCGTCGCGTGGGTGGAGCACATGAACGAGGACATGCTCGCGGCAGGTGCCCAGCTCGCCGAGCAGCACGACTACGACCTCGTGCACGGTCACGATTGGCTCGTCGCAAGCGCCTCTGCCGCGCTCGCCGAGCGGCTGGGTGTCGGCTACGTGACGACGATCCACGCGACCGAGCACGGGCGCCACCAGGGCTGGGTGCAGGACGAGCCGCAGGCGCACATCCACTCCGTCGAGCGCTGGATGGCCCAGCGTGCAGACGCGGTGATCGTCTGCTCCTACTACATGCGCGGCCATGTCGCCGACATCTTCGACATCGACGAGCGGCGGATTGCGGTGATCCCAAATGGGATCGATCCAGACGAATTGCGCCCTGTGGACGACTTGCAGGCGCTGCGGAGCGAGTTCGCAAAGCCCGAGGAGAAGCTCGTGCTGCTGGTCGGGCGGTTGGTCTACGAGAAGGGCTTCCAGCTGGCGCTCGACGCCCTGCCGGGCGTGATCGAGCGGGTCGAGAACGTGCGCTTCCTGGTGGCAGGATCGGGCACGCACGAGGCCGAGCTGAAGGCCCAGGCGGAGCGGTTGGGACTGAGCAAGCACGGCGTGTTCCTGGGCTGGATCGGCGACGACGCGCTGCATTCGCTCTACCGGATCGCGGACCTGTGCGTGGTGCCCTCGATCTATGAGCCGTTCGGGCTGGTGGCGCTCGAGGCGATGGCCTCCGGTTGCCCCTGCATCGTCGCCGACACCGGCGGCCTGCGTGAGGTCGTGCCGGAGGGTGAGCGCGTGGGGTTGCGCTTCAACGGCGGCGACGCCGAGCACCTGGGCACGATGATCGAGCGGCTGCTCGTCGACGGTGAGCTGCGCGACCGGCTGGTGGCGGAGGCCTCCGAGCACGTGCTGAGCTTTGACTGGGAGGACATCGCGCGGCGTACGCGTGCGATCTACGGCGAGCTGGCGCCCCGGCGGGGGCCGCGGCTGCATGTACGGGGGGAGAATCCGGGAGGGCACATGCGAACGGACGCGCGTGTACGAGAGCAGAGCCCGCGAGCGAAACAGCAAAAGCAAGGGGTGAAGCGAGCATGAGCCAACCGCTACAGGGCCTGATGCAGGACGACTTCCCGCTGAACCTGCACCACATCCGTCGCCGCATGCGCGACTGCCACCCCGACGCCGAGGTCGTGACGCTGAGCGCGCCCGGCACGGTGAAGCGTGCCACGTTCGGTGAGGTGGTGGAGCGCGTCGATCGGCTCGCGCGCGTGCTCGGCAAGCTCGGCATCGAGCCCGGCGACCGCGTGGGGACCTTCGCCTGGAACAACCAGCGACACTTCGAGCTGTACATGGCGGTCCCGTGTGTCGGCGCGGTGCTGCACACGCTCAACATCAGGCTGTTCGGGGAGCAGCTCATCTACATCGTCAACCACGCCGAGGACAAGGTGATCTTCGTCGATGAGACGCTCGTGCCGATCTTGGAGAAGCTCGCGCCGAGCTTGGGAGGCGTTCGTCATTACGTTTTGATGGGAGACCCCGCCCACCCCGCGGATGCCACCCAGGCCGAGGACTCCCCGCAGACGACCTTGCCGAACATGCTGCGCTACGAGGAGCTGCTGGCGGAGGCGGGCGCCGAATCGTTCGACTACCCGGAGATCGACGAGCGAAGCGCGGCCGCGCTGTGTTACACGAGTGGCACGACCGGCAACCCGAAGGGGGTGCTGTACTCACACCGCTCGATCTGCCTGCACTCGACGGCGACCTTGATGAAGGACGCGCTCGGCCTGTCGAGCGTCGACAGGGTGCTGGCGGTCGTGCCGATGTTCCATGCCAACGCCTGGGGCCTGCCGCACGGCGCGGCGCTGGCCGGCGCCGATCTGATCCTGCCCGACCGCTTCCTTCAGGCCGAGCCGCTGGCGCAGCTGATCGCGGCCGAGCGCCCGACGTTGATGGGCTGCGTGCCGACGATCTTCGCCGACATGCTGCGCTACGCCGACGAGCACCTCGAGGTCGATCTCTCCTCGCTCGTCAACGCTGCCTGCGGTGGCTCGGCGGTGCCGAAGCAGCTGATGAAGGACTTCGAGGAGCGCCACGGGGTGCGGATCTTCCAGGCCTGGGGCATGACCGAGACGAGCCCGGTGGCGACCTATTCGCGCCCGGACGAGACAGGCGAGCATGACGACGCCTACTGGGATGGACGCGCCAGGCAGGGCAAGCCGCTGCCGTGGGTGGAGCTGCGACTGATCGGAGACGATGGCGAGGAGGTCGTCTGGGACGGGGAGTCGACCGGCGAGATCGAGGTGCGCGGGCCGTGGATCGCCGCTCGTTATTTCCAGGAAGACGACCCCGGGAAGTTCGACGCCGGCTGGCTGCGCACGGGCGATATCGCCGCCGTCGACAGGCAGGGCTCGGTGCAGATCACCGATCGCGCGAAGGACGTGATCAAGTCCGGCGGCGAGTGGATCTCATCGGTCGAGCTCGAGAACGAGGTGATGGCCCACCCCGACGTGGTCGAGGCGGCCGTGATCGCCAAGCCCGACGAGCGCTGGGCCGAGCGCCCGCTGTGCTGTGTGGTGCTGCGCGAGGGGGCGCAGACGAGCGCCGAGGAGCTCGTCGAGCACTTGAGCGGGCGCGTCGCCAAATGGTGGCTGCCGGACGAGTTCGCGTTCGTCGCGGAGGTCCCGAAGACGAGCGTCGGCAAGTTCGACAAGAAGGTGCTGCGGGGGGAGCTGGCCGAGGGGACGCTGGAAGGGCGCGTGCGGGTCTGAAGAACTCGAAGGTGGCACTCCAGAATGACGACCGCGATCGGTGATAGACATTGTCTCTGTCTGGCGTGCTTCCGGGAGGGAGCGGCGAGAAAACGGCGAATCATTGGCAGAGAAGGCATTTTGCCAATAGAATCACCAGGCAAATCATGGAAAGAGGCCCTGAGGAAGGGCCGCAGCGCTCACCAGACCACGAACGGGAGGTTGGCATGACTCGAACCAATGCAACGACGAGGAGCGGATTGTCCCGTGCGCGGCGCAGGCTCGTGATCCTGCCAGTCGTCTTGGCACTGGGCCTGGCGCCCGTGGCGCCGGCTCTCGCGGTAGAACCGGCCACAGGCACCTACGGCAACTCGAACGCCAAGAAGCCGGAACCGAAGAGCGGCACTTCGCCGTCGAAATCAACGAAGACGCCGACGACCACCAAAGCGGTCGAACCGGCTACCACGAGCACCACGCCGACCACGGCAACGGAACCGGCGAAAGCAAGCACCCTGCCGTTCACGGGCTTCGACCTGCGCTGGACGGTCGGCGGGGGACTGCTGCTGATTGCCGCCGGTGGCTCGATCATGGTGATGCAGCGCCGCGGTCGACGCGACGGCGGGCTGTAGGCCGCGGAAGATCTGGGGAGTAAACGCTGCGCCCGCCGGGTTATGCCGGCGGGCGCGATGTCTTCGCGGCGAAAGCCCGCGCACAGTGCTCTGAGCAGAAGTAGTGGGTCTGACCGCCTTGCTCGACCCGCACAGCCTTCGCGCGATCGACCTGCATACCGCACACGGGGTCGGTGGCGCCGCGGCGGAACGTCAACGCGAACAGGGCGGCGAAGACGGCGAGACCGAGGATGTTCGTGAACAGCTTGTAGTTCAGCGTGACCGAGCCGAAGATGTCCGCGCGTGAGGGACGCGTCTGCGGGATCAGGCCGGCGGTGCCGAACAGCCCGTCGACGGCGAGCGCCGCGAGGACGATCGTGACGAACATCAGCGCGACGATTCGCACGGTGAAGCGAGTGCCGTAGTACTTGCGGTAGATCGCGATGATCGGCAGCACGAGCAGGTCGGCGAAGATGAACGCGATCACCCCTCCGAAGCCGATCCCGCCCGACCAGAGGACCGCGGCGAGGGGGATGTTGCCGACCGAGCAGACGAAGCTGAGGATCGCGACGATCGGGCCGACGATCACGTTCTCGAGCAGCCGCACGGGTGCGGGGGCGTCGGTGAGGAACAGGCTGGAGAAGAACGAGTTGGGAAGCAACCCGATGAATCCGGCCAGGAAGAAGCCGGCGATGATCTCCCGGTAGACCATTGACCAGTCGTTGCGAAAGTTGTGCGCCACGTCCGACCAGGCGGAGATCGAGGTAAGGCGCTCGCGAATCCCGAGCGACCCGCCGCCGGCTGAGTGGTGCTGGTGGCCCTCGTCGGCCTGCTGGGCGTGGACGCGGGCTTCCTTCTCCAACCGCCTGGAGACGAACAGCCGCAGCAGCAGCGTCATCACCCCGACGAGGATCAGCCCGCCGACGAACTCGGCGAGCGTGAACTGCCACCCGATCAGCACCCAGATGACGATGCCAAGCTCGACGACGAGGTTGGTGGAGGCGAACTGGAAGGCGAGTGCGGAGGCGGCCGAGGCGCCCTTCTGGAAGAGCGACTTGGCGATCGCGATCGCCGCGTAGGAGCACGAGGAGGAAGCTGCCCCCAGCCCGGTGGCCACAGCGATCGGGCGAAAGCCGCCGCCGCCCAAAGCCTGCTGGATCCGCTCGCGTGGGACCCAGGCCTGGACGATCGCGGAGATCGCAAAGCCGAGCACCAGCGCCCACCACACCGCCCAGGCCATCAGGAAGGCGTTCGAGAGGCCGTGCCAGATCGTGTCGAGGATGCTGCTCAGACTGCTCAGCCCTCGAGTGCAATCCGCACCGTCACCGGCTGGCTCTCGAGCGCGCGGAAGGTCGCGGCGGTGACTGCACGGCCGACAGCGCTGTCGGAGAACGTGCGAATTCTGGCCTTGACATCGTCGTCCGGGAGCAGCTCAGCGGTGCCGGTGCGCCAGTGGCGACCGAGGCGCACACGGATCTGCGGGCTGGCCTGGAAGTTGCGCACCCAGCCGGCGTGCTCGCCGTGCTGGGCGATCAGCCACAGCGTGTCCTCGTCGCCGGGCGTGTAGGCGACTGGTGTGTGTCGCACGGCGCCCGAGCGGCGGCCGATCGTCTCCACGAGCGCCATCCCGGGCGGCGTGATCCCGAGCTTGAACAGGCCACGCATCATCGGGTTGGCGGTGTAGCGTCCTATCAAGATCTCCCAGCGCCGCTTTACAGGTCTGTCCATGTCGCTCCTCGTCTACTTTTCTCGGTGGTCGTCGTCCTTAGGATGGTCTCACAGCCGGCCGGCGTTCTTCGGGGGCATTATGCAAATGCAGAGATAATCCTACTCATATAATGCATTAGTGGGTATGATTTCCTCTATGAAGGCAGCCGATCCACGAGCGCTTCTCGGCGACACGTTCAGATACCACGAGGCCAGGGCGGCAGGCCTGAGCGACGGTCGCCTCTATCGACTGCGCGACACAGGTGTGGTGCTCGCCCTGGGCGGCGGTGTCTACCGTTGGGCCGACGCCCCGGAGGCCGACCTGGACTTGATCGAGATTGCTGAGCGCGTTCGGAGCGCGACGCTATGCCTGGAGACGGCGCTCGCCCGCCACGGGCTGATCGACTCGATCCCTGCCGCAATCGACATCGCGATCCCGCGCGGCAACACACGGCCGGTTCTGACGGCGCCCTGCCGCCTGCATCAGTTCGACCGTCCCACATTCGAGATGGGGCGGGAAACGCTCGATGTCGGCGCCCGCATCCCGATCGGCATCTATTCGGCGGAGCGCTCGCTCGTCGACATCGTCCGGACTCGCCATCTGCAAGGCCCCGAGGTCGCGTGGGAGGCGCTGCGGCGATGGACGGGCCGGTCGGGGAGAAGCCCTGCGCAGCTGATCGAGCTGGCAAAGCACTTCCCCGGAGCAGAGCCGGCGCTGCGCAGGTCGCTGGAGGTCCTGCTGTGAGCGCACTCGCGCGAGCACGACGGGGCGTGCCGATCTCGACTTGCGCAAGCCGGCTTCGCAGATCCAGCGATCGTCGTCTACGCCGAAGAGCGCTCACGGGATGCGGTCACTGGCGCTCGGTCGCGAGGTGATGCGGATGAGAGGACTCGAACCTCCACCTGATTGCTCAGACACGGACCTGAACCGTGCCAACGCCGCGTAGATGTGTCCAGCGGCGTCCGAAGCGTCCAAATTGCGGGGTTTCGCGGACGCACCGGATGGGTCTGACGGGACGTATGTTGCCAAAATGTTGCCACGGATGGGGCTGCGTAACTCGTGTGCCTGACGGCATCCATTCCGTACATTGCGTCTCTTGCGTTTCGTGCATCGATCGGGTAGAGTGTGCGTTGAGGCTTTGCCATGACTCCTACGCTCGACATCTCATTGCTTGCCTATCCGACGCTCACGGAGGCGGCTCGTCTGCTTGGCGTGAGCGCGTCCACGCTATCGCGGCGGGACGATCTCGTGGTCGAGCGGATGGGCGAGCGCGACAAGCGGGTTCCCGCCGGGGAGGTGATGCGCTTGGCCGCCGTTTACCGCAAGCGCTCTCTCGGTGAGGTAGCCGCTGACCTCATCGGTCGTGCCCGGGAGAGCTCTCCTCAGCACGCGGAGCATGTGCAGGAGGAGGTTGAGCGCTTCTTTGAGCAGAGCATGCCCTCGGCGCGCTCGGAGAGCGAGTTCCTCGCGGAGGCTGAGCGAGCTTTGCCCGCCGGCCTATACGAGCAGGTGCGGCGGGTCTACCAGGCGTCCGAGGGCACCCGGCCCCCCGCGCTGATCAGTGCGGGCCGGTAGCGTCCTGGCGCAAGTGTCGCCCTGAAGGACTGAACCCGCTCACGCGCGGGGCGTCTCGGAAGCCGAGCTGACGAAGGACGGCGATCACCTCGGGGCGGTTCGCCGCATCCATATCCACGTAACCGCCACGCTTGGTGCGTTCGCTGATCGCGTGTGCGTACTGCTTGAGCAGCCAGACCAGTGCCAGGCTCCTCGCGTATAGATCGGGCGTGGCATTCGCGTCAGCACGTGTCCCGAGCGCTGTAATCAGCAGCGGCCTGCTCGGGCTGTCATGCAGGTGGTAGCTGAGCACGGCCATGATCTCCTGGCCGCTCAAGTCGATTGCGTATATGCGCCTCCCGCGCTCTGCAGCGGCCCGGTTGACGATCTCCCGCACCGAACGCTCGAAGTGCGCACGGGGAAGGAACTGCTCTGCAGTCGTGACGCGGAAGACAGCTCGAGCACCCCGGCCAGGCTCAGGCAGACGATGGTCGATCTGCACCACGGTTCGCTCGCCATACGCGGTGCCTGCCGTCCTTATCGTTACTGCGCTTTTGATGCCTGTGAGCCGCCGGACGCGTAGCCGTGAGCGCAGGCGGTCGAGTAGGGGATCGGAAGTCATGCCGTCGATCCTATGTGGGGCCTCAGAGGGATCTCGCTCACCCTAACCACGATCCAGTTCGTCCCAACAACTACGGCTGGGTGACGCCCGAGGATCTCAAGGCGAACGGATAACGCCGAGAGATGGACGTATTTGTCACGTATGTTGCCAGTGACCTCGTGTACGCGATCACAAACAGATCACAAAGTCACAAAAACTTATGATTTGCAGGCCTTTCGTCATGCGGATGAGAGGACTCGAACCTCCACCTGATTTCTCAGACACGGACCTGAACCGTGCGCGTCTACCAATTCCGCCACATCCGCGTGCCGTGAGAAAGCGAAGATATCGCACCGGCCAGGGACGGGCCGGGTGCTTTGCTAGCCTCGACACCCGAAGATTTCGCGCCGCTATCGTCCAGGGGACTAGGACGCCGCCCTCTCATGGCGGAAACCGGGGTTCGAATCCCCGTAGCGGTATGAGTTTTTCATAGAGCCTGTCCCGTTTGCGGCCGGCGGTCGGAGCAGGAAGACGAGGTGCTCAACTTTCTGCTGTGGCGAGCCTTGGGCCTGCTCGCCGTTCTCGTGGCCCTTGCTTCCAGCGCATGGCTGCTCGACGGAGGACTCGAGACGGCGCTGCGGGGATCCGGGTCCACGGCAACGAGCGCGTTAGGAGAGTCAACGGCCCTGAGCACGGGCCTGCGAGCGTCCAAAACCTCGAGCACTGCGTTGCGAGCGTCCACGGCATCGAGTGCCGCGCACCATGCGGTCGACTCACTGCCGGGCGCTCTGGCAGGAGAGGCGCGTGCGATCTGGGACTGGACTCCTGGTGGGGTTTCTCCGACGAGGCTCCTTGCCTTGTCGGTGGCCCTCCTCGGAGGGTTGGTCGCGACCTCACGTTGGTATGCACGGCGACGGCGACGGTATGTGCGGATGCGCGTGGAGACATATCGCACCGACAAGGCGAGCGCGGAAGCGGTTGTGTCGATGTTCGAGGCGCTGCACAAACGCCTGCTGCGTCGCTGGTGGCGGCGGCTGCTGCGGGGTCAGCCATCGGTGGCGCTCGAGGTGCACCACACGAGCGGTGCGGCGTGGCTCGCGGTGGCGTGCCCGCTGGGTTTGGAGGAGATGGTGCAGGCCGCGCTGCGTACGGCTTACCCGAACTGCCGGCTGGTGGCAGAGCGCCGGGTGCCC
Organism: uncultured Solirubrobacterales bacterium; assembly: GCA_963813745.1. Lineage (GTDB taxonomy): Bacteria > Actinomycetota > Thermoleophilia > Solirubrobacterales > Solirubrobacteraceae > Palsa-744. The sequence continues at coordinate 276,005 of CAWEZW010000006.1, read as the reverse complement.
GGTCGGCCCCCGGCGGTGCTGCGGCTGAAGAAGCACGCCGAGTTCATCAAGCGCGGGAAGCTGCTCGACCGCTTCGAGCACGAGCGCGAACCACCGATGAACCGGCTGATGACCGTGATGAGCGCTTGCGCAAGCGAGGCGTTCGTGCAGGTGGCGATGACGCCCACGCCGTCGATGTTCGAGCGCCACGCCAAGCGGCTGTACAAGCGCCACGAGGCGCGTCTGTCGCGTGAGCGCAGAGATCACCTGAACATGGCGGTGCGCGACCGGTCGATGGTCGAGGAGATCGAGCTGCGCGGTGGCTTGGACATCCAGCACCGCCCGCTGTTCTTCGTCGATCTGCGCGTGATCGCTCCCGATCGGGAGAAGTGCGAGCGGATCGCCTCGGAGTTGCGGGCCGAGGAGGAGGAGAACCGCTTGGTCGAGCGTGGAACGACCGTGCGTCACGGCCTGTTTGGCTGCTATAGCCGCCGCGTGCAGCGCGGAGAGGGCAATCCGCTGCCGTCTTTTCACAAGGGCGTGTTCGCCTCCACCGAGTTGGCGGCCATTTGGCATCTGCCCTCGATCGACTACGCGACCGTTCCCTTCTCCCGCGGCGTCTTGCCCGTGGCGCCCGCGCCACCGGCGATCCTGCGTCCCGCGGACGGGGTTGGCACGCTGCGCGATGCGCTCGGGCCGGTGTCGATCCATCCAGGGATGCGCAAGCAGAACACGGCGGTGCCCGGCACGGTGGAGCAGGGCAAGTCCAGCTATCTAGTGGCCACGGTGGCCGAGGATCTGCGCCGACAGCACTGCGCGGTGATCGTGCTCGATCCCAAGGGCGACGCCGCCGAGGCCGCGGTGAGTCTCGTGCCAGAGGGGCGGACGTGCACGCTGCTGGATTTCTCTAAGCCGACATGTGGGTTCAATCCGCTCGCGGTGGATGCCCCGGCGGATGTGATCGCCGATTACGTGGTGGCGGCGATGAAGAATCTTTTTGACGACGGCGACATCAGGGCGTCCTCAGACCGGTATCTGCGCAACTCGATCATCGCGGTGCTGGCCTACGACCGCGACTCGACACTGTGGGACGCGGCGCGGCTGCTGTCGGTCGGCGAGGAGGGGTACTCCTACCGCAGTCGTGTCGGGGCGCGTGTGCGGGCTTTGCCGGAGTTCAAGGAGATCTCCGAGTTCTTCACCGCTGAGCTCACCGCACAGCTGGCGGATGCGCGCAGCATGACGACCGCCAAGCTGGATGCTCCGGTCAACAAGCTCGCGCGACTGCTCAACTCGCAGTCGATCAAGCGAGTGCTGCTGAACGATTCGTTGAGAGTCGACTTCGACCGGGTGATAGCAGGGGAGGAGGTGCTCGTCGTGAAGGGCGCTTTGGGGGCGATGGGAGCTGGGAACACCTCCGTGCTGATGCAACTGCTTGTTGGCATGCTCGACGCGGCGCTGGCTCGTCAGCAGGATCTCGTGGCGGAGGCACAACGCGTGGCGGTCGCGCTGAAGGTCGACGAGGCGCCATTGGTGCTCAACCGCGGCTTCGCCGAAACGATGGCGCTGAAGCGCTCCGCGGGCTTGGAGACGGTGGCGTGCTGGCAGACCGAGGCGCAGTGGACCGAACGCGAGGTCCGCGACCAGCTCGACGCGCTGTTCGCCCATCGGGTGTACTTCGCGACGGCCTCCGTGCGCGATGCGCGAGCGGCTGTCGAATTGACGATGGCGGAGTACTCCGACACTGTGCGTCCGGGCATGGATCATCTCTCCGCGCTCGGTCACCCCGATGCTCGTTTGCACCTGCCCCGCCACCACGCGATCGTCAGCTGGAGCACCCCCGAGGGCCGGCAGTCTCCGTTCGTGGCCGAAACGATCCCGCTGCGTGTCGACCGGGAGCGGCTGGCATTGCATGCCGCGCGCCAGGCCGAGCGTGGTGGGCACTATCGCACCGACCTGCGCCAGCCACACTGGGATCGCGAGCGCCGGGGCGGCGGCGACGGCAAGCCCGAGCACGCTCAATCGGGTTCGACCCAACCAACTGCACCTGCCGAGAGTCGGTCCGAGCGAGCTTCAGCCGAGCGAACCACGCCCGCGCAGCAGCAGCCCGACCGAGCCTCAGCCGAGCGCATCGCGCCTGGGCAGAATCGGCCTCACCGAGCCATGCCGCAAGTCGAGCAAACGACAGCCCAAGCGCAGGGAGTCACACCCTCAGTCGAGCGAACCACACCTGAGCCGAGCAGTTCTCGGCAGCCCGCAATCCAGCAGCAGGCGGATGCAGACTCGAGCCGACCCGGAGTACCCCCGGACAGCTACCGCGAGCTCGTCGAACTCGATGGGGCGTACAGCGTGCGCTGGGCCAAGCAGGTACTCCAGGCGCGGTCGCTGGAGCCTGAGGCGCTCGACCTGGAGATCCTCGCGCTCGTGGCGCGCATGCGTCACGTGCTGAGCAGCCAGATCCACCGCCGGTTCAACCCCAGCCGGGCGGCCACGACGACACAGCGTCGCCTGAAGCGGCTGTCGGACGCCGGACTCGTGCGGCGGTTTCAGTTCCATCGCCGTGACGGGGGAGGTGTGCCGATGTGTTACGCGATCACCGCTACAGGCCTCGAGCTGTTGCATGTCCACGACCGGCTGACGGCGCTCGGGGAGGGGGACCTCGACACGCTGTCCGCCCCCCCATCGCCGGCTGCCCCGGTGGAGGGCGATCGACTGCTGCGCCAAGCGCGCCACGACGTGCACGTGACCGGCTGGGTGCTGGCGCTCGAGCATGCCGTGGACGGTGCGCCGCTGACGCTGCGCGGCGCCCAGGAATCTGTGCTGTCCCCGCCACTACGTTCGGGGGCAGAGGGACGCGCGGCGCTCGGACCGAGCGATCTCACGCTGCCGGGTGGGCGTGCGCCGCACGAATTCATGCGCACCGACCCGAGGGGCGAGCGGGTACAGGTAGAGCGCTTTGAGACGGTCCGCCCGGACGTGAGTATCGAGCTGCCCGGAGCGCTGCGCGAGCGCGTCGCGGCGCAAGCGCGCGCCGCGGAGCTGGGTATCGCCGAGGGCATGGACGCGCGGGACATGGTCTCGGAGGCAAGCGCGAGGGTGGGCACGATCGATTTGCTCGTCGAGTTCGACGACCGCCTGCCCACCGGTCGGTCGGCGGCAAAGCTCGAGCGCTACGACCATCTCGTGGCTGGCTGGGCGGTGCATACCAACCGCTATGGGCGCCGGCTCGGGGTGCCGCCCTTGGTTGTGTTCGTGTGCCGTGACCGTGGCCGTGCCCGGGAGTGCGCAAGGCGGGCGGACGCGGTGCTGACAGCCTGTCGCGCGTACGCCGGCGAGTACCCCGCCGATTGGGAGTACCCGGGTCGACGGGGAGTCATGTTCGTTGCCGAGCGCGACGCACACGTTGGGCTCCTGCGCGGGTACGGCGTACCCCGGTTGCCCCCGGACGTGCGCGTGTCCGTCGCGGACGGCGATCCGCGGGCGCGCGAGGCCGTTGCCGAGCCGCGGGAGCTGCTTGGGGCTCCCTCGCCGGTCGGCGAATAATCGCCGTCACCTGGACGATGATTCCCACGATGGTGAGCGTTTTCGCGCCAACTTTGACGAGTTAGACATGGCCAAAAGAAGATTTCCGAGACCCCCCTAAGGGGGGATCTCGGACTGCCGCGCAACGTCGCTCACGTCCGAGCGTCGGCACTTGACGGCGCTGGGATCGGCTTCTACAAGGCCTCCTCACAACGTCCCTCGGGCAGACGCCCGAACCAGACCGGCCAGGAGACCAGCCATGACACTCACCATCTCGCCCCCACCGTCCGCCGCACGCCGAGCGACTCGGCCGAAGGCTCGCGCCTCGTCGCGGACCGGCTCCGCCGACGTATGTACCGAACCGCGCGTCAGATCGCTAACCGGGCAAGCCGGTGTGCCGTCCGTCGCTCGCGCCTCATCCCAAACGGGACCGGCCGGCGTACGGCCGAAGGCCGCCCCGTCTGTGTGCGGCGAGCGTGGTTCCGGGAGCGACGAGACCGGCCTACTGGGCCGCTACATCGCTTCCAAGGCTTGCCTTCGGGAGGTGGTCGCCCTGCCCGGAGCCCGGGGAAGCGTGCTCGTCGTAGACCGCGACGCAACCACCCTCGGCGATTGTCGTCTCGTGGCGCATCTTGCCGCCGACGAGCCTTCGGAGAACGCCGCGCTCGTCTGCGAGCACTACCTGCGGGATTCGGTGGGCCACTGGTGCAGGCGCGTGACACCGGAGGACCTCGAGGTCGTGCCGTTCGCGCAGGACGAAGAACAGGACTCCGAAGCGGAAGCGAAACCGAGCACGACGGCGCTCACCGACAAGCAGGGACGCACATACCGGCTCCAGCTCGGCTCTGCCGAGATGTCGATCAGGGAGCTGCGCTGGTACCGACACTCGCCCTCCGCCGAAGGGGAGTCGGTAGAGGCCGTCAGTGTGCGTGAGGCGATCGCAAGCCTCGAAAGCTATGAGCCGGTGCGCACGCTGACGCACAGAGCGCTTGCCCTGCACCGCGATGACCCGGTGATCTCGGTCGCGATGCTTCGCTCCGAGCAGGCGCGGATGGAAACGAGCCAGATCGTCCTCAACCGGGGACTGCGACGGGCCGCGCTCGCCGCCGCCGCCGCGCAGGATCTGAGCATGAGTGAAATCGCGCTGCGTTGCGGGAAAGTCAAACACGACTCCAAGGGCAAGGAAAGCGGCGAGACGAGCTGGCTGGCTCGACGTCTGGGGATCGCGCCGGAGAGTGGCAAGAACACGCCGACGCCGTGGATCCACACCGACGTGCTGGCGCTGATCGCGCGCCGCGGTCTGGGGATCAGCCCGCGCGAGGTGGAGCTCGGATGACCGTCCACGCCGCCCTCATCGAGCGATCTCCCAAGCGGCCGGCCGCTCGGTCAGAGCGGACTACAGGATCGGGCGTAGGGACCCTGGATGCTCACCTGGCGCCCGTGCACGCCGGTGGTCAAAGGGTGAGCGCTGTGCCGGGGGTGCCGCGACACGGTGTCTTCGCCGGCTATGACCCTGCACCCGCGGCGATTCTCGTGGTCGAGGCCGATGCCGTTATCGGCAAAGCGCTCGTCGAACAGCTCGCCGCGGACGGCTTCCGCGCTGAGCTGGCGCGTACCGCCGAACACGCCCGGGTCTTGGCTACAGAGCGAGTGCCGAAGCTGGCTGTGATCGGCGATCTCGACTCTCCGCGCGATGGGCTGGAGTTGCTCGGAGAGATTCGCGAGGCCAATCGGGAACGCGCCCCGTGGATACATGAGCTGCCGGTCATTGTCGTCTCCTCGCGAGCGCACGAGATGGACATGCTGCGGGCCTTCGAGGCGGGGGCCGATGACTTTCTCGCTCGCCCAGCTCGGTATCTCGAGCTGCGGGCGCGTTTGCGGGCGGTTCTGCGTCGCAGCGAGAGCATCCCCGGTGAAGAACGGTGCTTCCAGGTCGGGCCGCTTGCGATCGATCTGCAGGCTCACGTGGCGACTCTACATGGCCAACATCTCGATCTGCGCCGGCTGGAGTACGAGTTGCTCGTTCAGCTTGCCAGTGTCCCGGACCGCGTATTTGGCAAGCAGGAGCTGTTGAGCTTGGTCTGGGGATACCGGTCGTGTGCGGCCACACGCACCGTCGACAGTCACGCCAGCCGTCTGCGTCGCAAGCTCGACATGGATGGGAGTGGGCGCTGGGTGATCAATGTCCGGGGAGTCGGCTACAGGCTGGTAAGTGATAGCTATCTGAGCTTGGTCCCTGCAGGGCCGAGCGAGAGAACCGTCCCAAGCGCGGGGTAGGTTTTTTCGGTGGGGGGTCAACCATCAATGAACGGAGACCCAAAATGTCCAGCTTCACCATCAACCGCGTCGTCCTGATCGGGCGTCTCACCAAGGACCCCGAGTTGCGCACGCTGCCCTCGGGATCGAGCGTGTGCAGCCTCAGGGTGGCCTGCAACTCGGCTCGCCGCGACACCGAGGGCGAGTACCAAGACAAGCCCAATTACTTCGACGTGAGCGCCTTCGGCGGGACGGCGGAGAGTGTCGGCCGCTACACACGCAAGGGCAGCCGTGTCGCGATCGACGGCCGGCTGCAATGGCGCGAATGGGAGACCTCAGCCCAGCAGAAGCGCCAGACGGTGAGCGTTGTAGCCGACACGGTCATGTTCCTGGACAGTCCCAGCGAGCGCCCCGAGATGGACCAGCCGCAAGACGGCGAGCAGAGCGATAGCTTCGGCGGCGAGGAGCTCGATCAGGGATCGGTCGGCGAGCTGGTCGGTGTTGGCGCGGGCGCCGAGGATGACGGTCTCATCTTCTGATCGGATCGGTGCCGCATCGCGGCGGACGCAGCGGTGGGGGCGTCAAAACGGCGCCTCCACCCGTCTGACATTGAGCCGCACCCCGCGCGGCATGCCGGCCGCGTAAACTGGCGCGCCGCGGCATCCTGAGCAACCACGTAATCGTCCCCGCGCATGAGGAGCAAAGTCCGGTGCCAGTCAACAGCCAGGCGGTCGGCAAGACCTATGAGCCCACGCTCTACGCGGTCGGTCGCGAGAAGATCAAGGAGTACGCCCGGGCGGTCGGTGAGACCAACCCAGTCCACCTCGACGTCGAAGCGGCCCGCGCGGCCGGCTATGCCGACGTCGTGGCGCCGCCGATGTTCGCCGTCGTCTACAGCGCCCCGTCGGTTGGACCGCCGATCTTCGATCCCGAGATCGAGCTGAACTTCGCGATGATGGTGCACGGTGGCCAGGAGTTCGAGTGGGGGCCGCTGGTCGTGGCGGGCGACGAGATCACGACGGTCGCGAGCGTGAAGGACATCCACGAGAGCGACGGTCGCGGGTACTACGTGTTCGAGTCCGTCTCGAGGAATCAGCGCGGCGAGCAGGTTTGCCGCGGGACATGGACGAACATCGTGCGAGGAGTGTGATCTGAGATGGCGGATCTATCGGTAGGAGCGCAGATTCCCGAGGTGAGGGTCACCCCGGACAAGTACCTCACCGCTCGTTACGCCGGCGCCTCCGGCGACTTCAACCCGATCCACATCGACGAGGACTTCGCCAAAGCGGTCGGTCTTCCCGGGCGGATCCTGCATGGCCTGTGGACGATGGCGCAGGTCGCCCGTGCGCAGACCGAGGCGGCCGGCGGCCCCGAGCATCTGAAGCGCCTCGTCGTGCAGTTCCGCGGCATGGGCGTGCCCGAGCAGGAGGTGCTCGTCAGTGGTACGGTGCGCGAGGCGGGCGAGGGCAGGGTGATCGTCGACACCGTCGCCGAGCAGGCCGGCAAGCAGATCATTCGCAACGCTGAGGCGGAGCTCCAGGTCGCATAGGCACTGATGCTTGCATGGACCGCCCCGTCCGCCACGTCATGGGCATCCCGAAGATCGGGCGCTCCATGAGCCTGCCACCGCGGCTCCTAGAATCAAATCCGTGCTGACTCCCAGACAGGAGTTAATCCTGTGCAAGGTGGTGGACGATTACCTGCGGACCGGGCAACCGGTGGCGTCGAGGTCCCTTGCCGCTGATACGGAGCTCGATTGCGGGCCTTCCACTGTGCGAAATGAGCTGGCGCTGCTCGAGGAGCACGGCCTGCTGGCCCATCCGCACGTCTCGGCGGGCCGCGTCCCTACAGACGCGGGTCAACGCTATGTGGTCGATCGCATGCTCGCCTCCGGGAAAGGGCTTGTGCCGGCACGGCGACTAGAGCTGTCGCTGATCCGCAGTGAAGTGGAGGAGGCGATGCGCGCGACCACCGAGACGCTGTCGCAGGTCACCAACCTGCTGGCCGTGGTCTCCGCTCCGGCGATGCACACGGCGACGATCAGGCGGATCGAGGTGCTGGCGCTGCAGCCGCAGGTGGTGATGGTGGTGGTCATCACCTCAACGGGTGGTGTATCGAAGATGCTCGTGACGTTCGAGCACGCCGTCGATCCGGGCCTTGTGGCGTGGGCGGGGGAGTACTTGAACGAGCGGCTCGTCGGCCTGGGTTTCCGGGCGCGGATGCTCAACCAGCGTATGGTCGACCCGAGCCTGTCGACGACGGAGCTGGCCTTCCTCGCGCGTCTGGCCGCGGCCTTCAGCGACGTTTCCTACGAGGCGGAGGACGCTTTGTATGTCGATGGAACCGCACGGCTGTTCGCGGCCGGGCAGATCCAGGACACGGTGCAGATCAACGAGCTGATGAGCCTGCTCGAGCGTCGCGTCGCGCTGCTGGGAGTGTTGCGGGCAGTGCTTAGTGAATCCGGGGTGTATGTGAGAATCGGGCACGAGAACGAGATCCCCGCGATGCGCTCGCTCGCCCTGGTTGCGACCGGCTACGGGGTTGGGGGACGTAATCTGGGCGCGGTATCGGTGATTGGGCCGGTGCGGATGGACTATGCCGGTGCGATCGTCACCGTGCGCGAGGCCGCGCACGAGCTGACGCGCTTCGTCGAAGATGCCTACGCCGAGAACTGACTGGATTCCGCGATGTTTGAGCACCACAAGACACCAAAGCATGAGCCAGACATCCACCCCGCGCGATCCCTATGAGGTGCTCGGCGTGCAGCGCGACGCCGACGAGCAGCAGATCAAAAAAGCCTTTCGCGCGCTCGCGATGGAGCTGCACCCCGACGTCAACGCGCACGACCCGCGGGCCGAGGAGAAGTTCAAGGAGGCCGCCGAGGCCAACGAGATCCTTTCCGACCCCGATCGGCGGGCGACATATGACCGCTACGGCCACGAGGGCCTGCGCTCGGGCGGCTATGCCCCCAACTTCGATGCGTTCGGCTCGATCAGCGATCTGTTCGAGACGTTCTTCGGGGGTGGTGGCGGGGGCGCGTTCGGCGGACGCGCTCCTCCGGCGGCCGGCGGCGATCTGGCGGTGGCGGTCGAGATCGACTTGGTCGAGGCGGCGAAGGGCACGAAGGTGCAGGTCACCTACGAGGCGGTCGAGCGCTGTGAGCATTGCCATGGCAACGGCGCCGAGCCGGGCACGCCGATCGAGACCTGCGAGCGCTGCGCAGGGCACGGACAGCTGCAGGCGGTGACCAGGACGCCGTTCGGGCAAATGGCGCGCACGGTTCTCTGCGATGTCTGCCACGGTGACGGCCGCGTGCCCAAGCAGCCGTGCCGTGAGTGTCGCGGCCGCGGACGCAAGACGGCACGGCGTGAGCTCGAGGTCGACGTGCCGGCGGGGATCGCCGACTCTCAGCGCATCCGGCTCTCCGAGCGCGGGCACGCCGGCGAGGCGGGCGCTCCCGCGGGCGATCTCTACGTGCTCGTGAGGGTGCGTGAGGACGAGCGGTTCGTGCGTGAAGGCGACGATCTGATCGCGGTGCTGGATGTCGCGGCTCCGCTTGCGGCGCTCGGCGCGACGCTGGAAACACCCACGCTCGAGGGCATGACCTCGGTCGAGGTGCCGCCCGGCACCCAACCGGGCGAAGTGCTGACGCTGCGGGGCGAGGGGATGCCGGGCCTGCGTCGTGGCCGGCGCGGAGACCTGCGCATGGTGGTCAACGTCATGATCCCGCGCCGCCTCAGCGAGGAGCAGCGTGAGCTGTTGGAGCGACTGAACGGTACGCTCACGGCGGAGAACCTGCGCTCGGATGAATCGATGTTCGCCAAGCTGCGCCGCACGCTGCGCGGCGATGGCGCGTGATTCGACTTGCGGTCCGCGCGCGGCGCGAGGATGCGGAGACCGTCCTGGCGGAGCTGCTGGAGCTCGCGCCGGACGGCGTGGAGGAGGTGGAGATCGGCCGGGGGACGATCGAGTACGCCGTGTATGGGGCACCGGGAGAGCTGCCCGAGCTAGGAGATCTGAATGCTGCTGTGGGCGATACGCCAGTGGAGGTCTCAAGCTACCGAGGTCGCCGACGATTGGTCAGAGCGCTGGAAGCGCTTTCATCGCCCCATTCTGATCGAGCCGCCGCGTGGAAGTCCCGTTCCCGCCCTGCATGTGCGGCCCCCGTGGGAGTCACCCAGCGATCGGGAGGGCACCGAGGAGATCGTGATCGACCCCGGGCAGGCGTTCGGGACCGGCGCCCATGCCACCACCCGCCTGTGTCTGGAGCTGCTGCTGGAGTTGGGGGCACTCGAGCATCGGCCTGGGTCGTTGCTGGATGTCGGCACCGGTTCGGGAGTGCTGGCGATCGCCGCCGCGCGCCTGGGGTTTGCGCCGGTGCTCGGCCTGGACCACGAGCGTGAGAGCGTTGCGGCGGCGCGGGAGAACGCAGAGGTGAACGAAGTGAAGATCGACGTGCGTCGCTTTGACCTGCGCACGCAGGCGCTGCCGTGGCTGGATCGAGAGACCGAGGGCGCCCGCGTGGGTGCCCTGGCGGACGGATACATGGACGCTCAGGCAGGATCGCTTGTGGTGGTGGCGAACCTGCTGCGTCCCTTGCTGCTCGACCTGGCGCGTGAGATGCCCGGCGCCCCGGCGCATCTGCTGGCCGGGGGACTGCTTCGGGAGCAGGTCGACGAGGTGGTAGAGAGCGTTCGGCGAGCTCGGCATGCGCGAGCGCAAGCGGCGCGAGCGCGGGGAGTGGGCAGTTGTGTGGCTTACCGCGGCCGATCAAAGGCGGTCGGGCAACTCGGTGGCGGCGCGCACGATCGCGCGGTAGATCAGATCGATCGCCGCGCGAGTGCCGTCCTCGGTTTGCTGCATGAGCAGCGCACCGGCTGCACTCAGAGCCGCCTCGATCGCCTCGAGCGCCTCACCGACGTCTCCCGGGTCGGGGTCGCGGCAGGCGGCGAGCGCCATTTCGAGCATCGCTTGCGCCTGGTCGGCAATGCCGGCGAAGATCGCGGGGCCGATCAGGCTGCCATAGCCGTATACACGCGCGAGGCGGCCAGACAGGGCGATCGAGTCCCCGCGCCGCGGGGGCGTGACCGGTGGCAGGCCGCGGCCGTCGAAGAGCGCTGGCGATTGTGCCGCCGAGCAGCCCGCGAACAGCGACCTCGTCGAGACCGGCGTGGGCGGCGACGCGAAGCGCCATGTAGAGCGAGGTGGCGGGCAGGCCGTAGGGCGGGTCGGAGGCGAACACGATGCGCTCGATGGGCGCACGCGCGAGCAGCTCGATCACGTCGAGCGGGAAGAAGCAGGAGATGTCGTACAGCACGCCCGGATGGTCGGCCAGGCGTGAGGTGATGATGCCCTGGTCGCAGATCGCGCCGTGGGCGAGGATCAGGACTACCTCGGGATGGCGGAGGGTGATCTCGACGAGGTCGTCCCCCAGCGGCGGCAGGCCGCGTCCCGCGTGGATCAGGATCGGCACCCGGGCCGCTTCGGCCAGCGCGAAGATGCCCTCCATCTCGGGTCCGTCAAATCCGAAGTCCTGGGCTCGAGGGTGCAGCTTGATTCCGCGCGCGCCCGCCGCGAGGCAGCGCTCGCCCTCAGCCAGGGGATCTTCGGCTGGATCCAGGCGGCAGAAGGGGATCAGTCGCTCTTCGCTTTCTGCAGCCCAGGCGAGTACACGGTCGTTGGGCACCCGGTAGGCGGGGGGCGTTCGGGGTCGTGTAGGGGGAAGACACAGGCTCTGCGCGCGCCCGCGTCGTCGAGCTGTGAGAGCAGCTGGGGCAGGGTGAGCGAGCGTCCATCCTCGTCGAGGCCGAGATGCGTGTGGGCATCAAAGACCTCTGCATCGGTAGGGCGCAGGCGCTCCACCTCCGCCAAGAACGGAGCGAGGGCGTCGGTATATAGAGAGGAGGGCAGCTCACGGCCCGCACCATATTGGCTGGCTGCCCGCCTCGTGTCATTGGTCTCGACCGTTCATCGTGATTAGCCTCTGAAGGATGGCCTGGCAGATCGTGATCGCGGGTGGCGGCTTCGGCGGGTTCTACGCCGCCCGCGCGCTGGAGCGACTGCTGCCGGCGAACAGCGCGAGGGTCACGCTGGTCAACGAGGCTAACTTCATGCTCTACACCCCGCTGCTGCCCGGCGCTGCCGGCGCCACGCTCGACCCGCGTCACGTGGTCGTTCCGCTGCGCTCGCAGCTGCGTCACACCGATCTGATGATCGGCCAGGTGACCGGAGGGGACCCGGTCCGAAGAACGCTTGGCGTGAAGCGAATCGATGCAGAGCACGTCGAGCTCGGCTACGACCAGCTGATCGTGGCGCTGGGTTCGGTCTCGCGCACGCTGCCGATCCCTGGTCTGGCCGAGCACGCGATCGGCTTCAAGTCTCTGTCAGATGCCACCGCGCTGCGCAATCGGGTGCTGCGCTGCATGGATATCGCCGAGTCGCTCGAGGATCCGGCCAAGCGCGCCGAGTACCTGGGGTTCGTGTTCGTCGGCGCGGGATACGCGGGCGTCGAGGGGCTGGCCGAGCTGCAGGACTTCGCCGCTCAGGCGATCGATCTGTATCCCCGCTGCCGCGCGCAGGGCATGCGCTGGGTGCTGCTGGAGGCGAAGGACCGGATCATGCGGGAGGTGCCGCGGGGCCTCTCGGAGTTCGCCGCGCGCGAGCTGCGCGCGCGTGGCGTCGAGATTCGCACGGAGACCACGGTCAAGGAGATCACCGGGCGTCGACGCGACGCTGTCAGGTGGCGAGTGGATTTCCACGCGCACGGTGGTGTGGACGGCCGGGGTGAAGCCCAGCCCCGCCGTCGGCAAGTTGGGTCTGCCGTCATGATCAGAGCGGACGGTGGTGGTGGATCGCACGATGCGTGTGGAGGGCCACGGGCACGTGTGGGCGATCGGCGACTGCGCCGCGGTGCCTGATCCCGCGAGGAAAGGGCAGCCGTGCCCTCCGACCGCACAGCACGCGATTCGCCAGGGGCGGCTGGTGGCCAGGAACGTGGCCGCGATGCTCGGCAATGGCAGAGTGCGGCCGTTTAAATACCGCACCAAAGGAGTCGTCGCCGAGCTCGGCAACACCGAGGCGGTCGCGCTCACGCTTGGCCTGCGCTGGCATGGTCTGCCGGCTTGGTTCATCGCCCAGGACCTATCACCTTCTGCTGATGCCCGGCATGGGGCGCAAGCTGCGCCTGCTGATGGACTGGAACGTCGCGCTGCTGTTCGGTCGCGACACCTCTCGCCCCCGGGACAGCCTGGGCGATCCGCACGCCCCTGGCTCCTGACGACGACGACGGCTGACCGGCGTATCCTGATCTGAGATGGCGATACTCGATCAGGTGAAGACCGACCTGCACGGCGCGATGCGCGCCGGCGAGAAGGACAGGTCGGCGCGCTGCGACTCGTGCTCTCCGAGCTGCAGAAGGCCGCGAAGGAGGGGTCCGATGATGAGCTGGCGGTACTGCGCCGCGAGCGCAAACGGCGCCTGGAGGCCGCGCAGGCCTACCGTGATGCCGGGCAGGATGACCGCGCCGGTAGTGAGGAGGCAGAAGGCGAGCTGATCGCCGGCTACCTGCCGCCGGAGCTCTCCGAAGTGGAGCTCAAGGAGATTGTGGAGCAGGCGGTGCGCGACAGCGGGGCGGAGTCTGTCAAGGACATGGGTCGCGCGATGGGCAAGGCGATGGCGGCCGTCGACGGCCGCGCCGACGGTAAGCGCGTATCGGCGCTCGTGCGAGGCGCACTGCAGGGATGAGGTCGCAGATCGAGCTGTCGAATGAGGTCGCCGCCGAGCTGGCGGGCAGTCAGGACGCGGTGCTGCGCGCGTTGGAGGAGCAGCTGGAGTGCGAGGTGTTCCTACGCGGGAACCTGATTACCTTCGATGGCCATGAGCACGAAACACAGGCCGGCGAGCATGTCGTGCGCGAGCTGGCGAAGCTGATCGAGCGCGGCCACCATCTGGACGCCGATACGATCGCCGCGGTGACGGGCGCGCTGGAAGCGCACGAGTCCCCCGCACGGGTGCTGGAGGATGTGCTCTGGCAGCACCGCGGCCTGCGCGTGGCGCCGAAGACAGTGAACCAGAAGCGTTACGTCGACTCGATCCGCTCGAGCACGATCACCTTCGGGGTGGGGCCCGCGGGCACCGGTAAGACATTCCTCGCGGTGGCGATGGCCGCTGCCGCGCTGGCACGCCACGAGGTCAACCGCATCATCCTCACGCGCCCGGCGGTAGAGGCCGGCGAGCGTCTTGGCTTCCTGCCGGGCGATCTGATGGCGAAGGTCGATCCCTACCTGCGCCCCCTGTTCGACGCGCTGCACGACATGCTCGACCCGGAGAAGGTCTCCCAGTATCTCGAGCGCGGTGTGATCGAGATTGCGCCGCTCGCGTTTATGCGGGGGCGAGCGCAGCCGATTTCCACCGGCGTGCTCACCCCGTCCGGCTTTCAACAGATCGGGAGTCTGAGGATTGGGGATCTCGTAATCGGGTCTGACGGATGTCCCACACCTGTGATCGGTGTCTATCCTCAAGGTCGCAAGGAGGTCGTTCGTCTGCGCACTCAGGATGGGGCCTCCACGCTGTGCTGCTTGGAGCATCTCTGGCGGGTCTGGACAGCAAGCGACCGACGGCGCGGAAAGCTCGGCCGCGTCATCGAGACGCGTGAGATGATCGGACGGCTGCGTGTCGCCCATCAGCGCCGGTTCGAACTGCCGATGCTCCAGGCGCCGGTGGAGCTGGAGCCGCGCCGCGTGCCGATTGACCCGTATGCGCTCGGGCTGCTGCTGGGAGACGGCTGCCTGACCACCAGGACCACTCCGTCGTTCAGCACCGCTGACCCGGAGTTGGTCGTGGCTCTCGAGGAGAAGCTTGACGGCATCGAACTGCGACACAACAGCGGGGTCGACTACACGCTTCGCCACATCCACGGTCATCGCGGTGGCGTGATCGTTGCCAATCCGATCACCCTGGCGCTCCGCGAGCTGGGACTTGCGGGCACCAGATCAGAGACGAAGTTCGTGCCCGAGTCATACCTGCACAACGAGTCACCTGTTCGTCTCGCGGTGCTGCAAGGCCTCCTGGATAGTGACGGCGGTCCTGTCGTGCAACGAGCCCGGACGTGCCGCATCCAATACACGACGTGTTCGGAGCGACTACGTGACGACGTTGTCTATCTCGTCCGCTCACTCGGTGGGATCGCATACTGGCGCCGGCGCAGAGCCGCCGGACGAAGGCCAGGCAATGCGGGTGGCCGGCCGGTTGTGCACAGGTCGGACGCCTTCACCCTCGACATCCGTTTGCCGCCGGGGATGGAGCCGTTCCGTCTCCAACGCAAGCGTGAAATCTACAATCGACACGGACGCGGACGCCCACTGCGCTTTGTCGATGCAATCGACCCCGCCGGCGAGATGGAGACCGTATGTATCCAAGTGGCGGCCGCCGATTCCCTATACGTCACGGAAGATTTCATCCTTACACACAACACATTGAACGACTCGTTCGTGATCCTCGACGAGGCCCAGAACACCACGCCCGAGCAGATGAAGATGTTCCTGACGCGGCTGGGCTTCGGATCGCGGATGGTGGTGACCGGCGACGTCACGCAGGTGGACCTGCCCCGCGAGCAGCAGTCGGGGCTGATCGTGGTGGGTGAGGTGCTGAGCGCGATCGAGGGCATCGAGTTCCTGCGCTTCGGCGGCGAGGACGTGGTGCGTCACAAGCTCGTGCAGCGGATCGTGGAGGCCTACGACGAGCACTCTCAGCGCGAGGCGCCGGAGCTGCGTGCCGCCGATCGCCGCCGCGCCTGAGATTCGCCGCGCGATGCTCGAGGTGGAGGTCTTCGGAGCAGATCTCGCGCCCGGCGCGCCGCTGCCAAGCGAGGTGCGGCGCCTGTGCGCGCTCGCGGCCGCTGCGGCCGGGGTCAAGGACGGGCATCTGGCGATCGAATACGTCGACGAGCGGCGGATCGCGCAGCTGAACGCCGAGCACCGTGGCAAGACAGGGCCGACGGACGTGCTGTCGTTTCCGATCGATGGCGCCGCTGAGCGCAGTGGCGCCGAAAGAGAGCTGGGCGACGTGGTGATCTGTCCTGAGCACACGCTGGATCTGCGCGAGGCGATCGTTCACGGTGTGCTGCATCTGGTTGGGTGCGATCACGAGACCGATAACGGTGAGATGCTCGCGCTGCAGGCGGAGCTGCTCGCGTCGGAGCGCAGGTGACCCGTAGCGGCTTTGTCGCGCTCGCCGGACGCCCGAACGTCGGCAAGTCGACGCTCGTGAACGCGCTCGTGGGGGAGAAGGTGGCAATCGTCTCCGATCGTCCGCAGACAACGCGGAGAGCGATCCGGGGGGTGCGTAGCGCCGGCGGCTGTCAGATGGTGCTCGTCGATTTGCCAGGTGTCCAGCGCCCGCGCGATGCGCTCACAGAGCGGATGGCCCAGCGGGTGCGCCAGGAGCTCGAGAGCTGCGACGCGGCGCTGATGGTGCTCAATGGCGAGCAGGGAGTGGGACCCGGCGACCGCTTCATCGCGCAGACACTCGTGGGTGCGAGCGCGCCGGTAACGATCGCGGTCAACAAGGTCGATCGTTTGACGCGGGCGCAGACGCTCGACGTGTTGGAGCGGGCCGTCGCCTTAGGGGTCTCTGAGGAGATCTTCCCGATCTCGGCCCGCACCGGGGTGGGTGTGGAGGCGCTCACGGAGCATCTGACGGCGGCGATGCCGGAGGGGCCGTTCATGTTCGGCGAGGATGCGAGCTCCGATCAGCCCCAGGCGGTGCTGCTGGCGGAGCTGATCAGGGAGGCGGCGATCAAGCGCACCTTCCAGGAGTTGCCCCATGCGGTGGAGGCGATCGTTGAGGAGATCGAATTCCCGCGCGATGGCTTCGCGCGGGTGAGGGCGCTGATCTGGGTGGAGAGCGAATCTCAGAAGGGGATCCTGGTCGGCGCGCGGGGGCGCATGATCAAGGCGATCGGCGTGGCGGCGCGTCGTGAACTCGAGCGCGAGCTGGGTGCTCAGGTGCACCTCGATCTATCGGTGCGAGTCCGTCACGACTGGCGCGGCGACGAAGGGCTGCTCGACCGCTTGGGCATCACCTGAGTGCCTGGCGTGTCTCAGATCTGCTTCGAGAGATGCCCGGCGATCCGTTCGACAGCGGGCAGATCGAGCTCGGCGACGAACAGGAAGGGAACCGGGTGAACCTCGAAATCCCGACGGCGCAGGCGGGCGAGCTGGTTGTGTTGGAAGCTTGCGCGATCATGCACCGCTCGCGCGGCCAAAGCGGCTGAGCGCGTCACGGAGTCGCTTCCGTCCGGTTGGTTACTTGTGTCTGCGAGGCCGGTCCCATCCAGGTTGTCGATCTGATCGAGCTCGGCCGCGGAGAAGCGCCGCGGCAGCGTACTGTTGACGATGACCGCGTCAAGCGTTCGGTCGATCTGTTGCTGTAAGCCTTCCTGGAGCTCGAGCGCCTCGGTGACGGCCATCTCGGTTGGGAGCGCGACCGCCAGATACCCGGAGCGCGCGGGATCAGAGAGCAGCTCACTGACCTGCCGGGTCTGGGAGGCGATCGGCCCGACGCGTGCGATCGCGCCGAAGGTCTGTGGCGAGTGGAGCATCCCCAGGGCATGGCCCGTGGCCGGCGCGTCGAGGATCACGAGGTCATAGCTGCCCGCTCGCTTGCCTGCGCCGCGCTTGCCCTCCGTGAGTTTCCAGATCGTGACCATACTGATCAACTCCTTGGCGCCGGGGGCGGCGGCCGCGAAGTACTGGAAGGTGCCACTGGAGGCGAGCACCCTGCCGGACACGCGCCCGCCGAGCGACTGCAACCACTCGAGCAGAGCCCTGTCGGGATCGATCGAAACGCTCCAGAGGTTCTCCCGCAGCTCTGTCTGGGCGCCCGCCTGCATGGGGACGATGCCGAACATCTCTCCAAGGCGGCGCTGTTCGCCTAGCTCGACGACGATCGTGCGCAGTCCGCGCTCGGCCGCGAGCAGGCCGAGCGCGGCGGAGACCGTCGTCTTGCCGACGCCGCCCTTGCCGGTGAGCACGAGCAGCTTGCGGTCCAGAAGGGATGCCATCGTTGAGATGCAACCTACAATCCCGCAGATGAGCACACCGGCCGGCGAGCAAACCATCGATGTACAGATCCGCTATGACGAGCGCGGGCTCGTGCCGTGCGTGATCCAGGATTGGCGCAGCGGAGAGGTGTTGACGATGGCCTATATGAACGAGCAGGCGCTGAAGCGCACGCGCGCGACCGGGGAGTTGCATCTGTGGAGTCGTTCGCGGGACGAGCTGTGGAAGAAGGGCGAAACGAGTGGCAACACCCAGGCGGTGAAGGCGCTGCGGTTGGATTGCGACGGCGACACGCTGCTCGCGCTGGTGGAGCCCGCGGGCCCGGCCTGCCACACGGGTGAGCGGACCTGCTTTCACCGGGGCGAGCTCGAGCCGCCCGCACCGCACGAGACCCTGCCTGCCCTGGAGCGAACCCTGAGCGCGCGCGCAAAGGAGCGCCCGGCGGGCTCCTACACGGTCGAACTGCTGGACAACCCGGGGCGGATCGGCGAGAAGGTGCAAGAGGAGGCCGAGGAGGTTGCGCGCGCCGCGCGCGAGGAGTCCGACGAGCGAGTCGACGAAGAGGCGGCCGACGTGATCTATCACCTGCTCGTGCTCCTGCATAGCCGTGAACGCGCGCTCACCGACGCCGAGCGGGTGCTCAATGACCGTCGCCGCTGACACGGCAACCGATGCTCCGTCCGTCGTGCCGAGCCTTGCGGACGCGCGAGTGCTCGCGGAGAAGCACAATCTGATCCCGCTTTCGCACCGGTTCATCGAGGATTGCGAGACGCCTGTGTCGGCGTTTCTGAAGCTGCGCGAGCTGGCGGCGGGTGAGCCTGCGTTTCTGCTGGAGTCCGCTGATCAGGGCCAGCGGGTCGGGCGCTATTCGTTCATCGGATTTCGTCCTCGCGCGATCCTCCGCTGGTCGCTCGCCGATGGCGGTGACCCGTATGCGCTCGCCGCCGCGGACCTGGCTCGCTTCAGTCAGGCACCGATGGCCGAGTCCGAGTCGGGGGCGGGTGGGGGGATTCCATTTGCGGGCGGCGCCGTGGGCTTCTTCGGCTATGACCTGGTGCGTACGGTCGAGCCGCTTGCGCAACCCAACATGGACACCCTCGGGCTGCCTGACATGGCGCTCATGATGAGCGATGCGCTGGTGATCTTCGACCACCTGAAGCACACGGTCACGATCCTCGCAAACGCCGATCTCGATGCCGAGCCGGACATCGAGCGGGCCTATGCGACAGCGGCGGAGACGATCGCCGAGGTGCGCGCACGACTGGCGGGCCCCGTACCGCGCGAGGATCGCGGCGTGAACGGTACCGATCAGGCGGAGCGCAAAATGCCGAGCTTCCAGTCGAACATGCAGCGCGAGGAGTTCGAAGGCATGGTCGCGCGGATCGTTGAGTACATCCACGCGGGGGACGCCTTTCAGGTGGTGCCTTCGCAGCGCTGGTCGGCCGAGGTGCCGGTGCAGCCGTTCTCGATCTACCGGGGTCTGCGCGCGGTCAACCCGAGTCCGTATATGTATTTCCTCGACTTCGGCGACTTCCAGGTCGTCGGGGCCAGCCCGGAGCCGCTTTTGACCGTGAACGGTCGGAGTGTTTCGACGCGCCCGATCGCCGGGACCCGGCCGCGCGGCGCGAGTCCCGAGGAGGACCGGCGGATCGCCGGAGAACTGCTGGCCGACGAGAAGGAGCGCGCCGAGCACGTGATGCTGGTCGACCTGGGGCGCAACGACTTGGGGAGGGTGTGCGAGTACGGCAGCGTGAAGGTGGACGAGATGATGGAGATCGAGCTCTACAGCCACGTGATGCACATCGTCTCTTCGGTCTCGGGCACGCTGCGCGAGGAGGTGGGCGCGATGGACGCGCTGCGCTCGGTGTTGCCCGCGGGCACGCTCTCAGGCGCGCCGAAGGTGCGCGCGATGCAGATCATCGACGAGCTGGAGCCGGTCAAGCGCGGCGGCTACGGCGGTGCGATCGGCTATCTGAGCTACGCCGGCGACCTCGACACGGCGATTCACATTCGCACTGTGGTGGTTAAGGACGGTGTCGCCCACGTGCAGGCGGGAGGCGGCACCGTGGCGGACGCGAAGCCGGAGTACGAGTACGAGGAGTCGGTGGCGAAGTCGCGCGCGGTGATGCAGGCAATCGAGCTGGCTTGCGAACAGGCTGATTGGCCATGAGGGTGCTCGTGATCGATAACTACGACTCGTTCACGTACAACCTCGTCCAGTACCTGGGCGAGCTCGGGTCCGACGTGCGCGCGGTGCGCAACGACCGCGCGAGCGTCGATGAACTGCTGGCAGGGGGATACGAGCGCTGCGTGATCTCACCGGGGCCCTGTACGCCGGACCAAGCGGGCATCTCCCTGGAGGCGGCGCGGCGGCTGCCCGAGGCGGGTATCTCGACACTTGGGGTCTGTCTCGGTCATCAGGCGCTGGCGCAGGCGTTCGGGGGCAAGGTGGTGCTGCACGAGCCCGTACATGGCAAGGCCACGACGATCGAGCACGACGGACGCACGATCTTCAGGGGGCTCAGAACGCCGTTGACGGTCGGGCGCTATCACTCGCTTGTGGTGGAGCCAGGGCTGCCCGACGCTCTGGAGGAGTCCGCAAGTGGCGGCGGCGTGCTGATGGCGTTGCGTCACCGTGAGCTGCCCGCGGAGGGAGTGCAGTTTCACCCCGAGTCGGTGCTGACGGACGAGGGGAAGCATCTGTTGAAGAACTTCCTCGAAGGACGGGCCGATGCCTAACGCGATCCTGACGCGAGCGATCGACCGGCTCTCCTCGCGCCGTGACCTGAGCGAGGATGAGACTGCGGAGGTCTTGGCGGAGATCATGAACGGTGAGGTCTCGGAGATTCAGATTGCGGGCTTCCTGATCGCGCTGAGGTGCAAGGGCGAGACGATCGACGAGCTGGCCGGGCTGGCACGGACGATGCGGGCGCTGGCCGCGCACGTTCCAATCGAGCGTCAGGATCTGCTCGACACGTCGGGGACGGGGGGCGGCAAGCGCACATTCAACGTCTCGACGACGGCCGCGCTGATCGCCGCCGGCGCCGGGTGCGCGGTGGCCAAGCACGGCAACCGTTCGGCCACGAGCCTCTCGGGGTCGGCCGATCTGCTGGAGGCGCTGGGTGCGCGGATCGACCTGACGCCGGAGGGCGTGGCGCGCTGCATCGAGGAGACGGGGTTCGGCTTCATGTTTGCGCCGGCTCATCATCAGGCCACGCGGTTCGTTATTCCGGTGCGGCGCGAGCTAGCGGTCAAAACGATCTTCAACCTCCTGGGGCCGCTGACTAATCCGGCGGCCGCGCAAAGGCAGCTGATCGGCGTCTCGGATCCGAGCTTCCTGGAGACGATCGCCGGGGCGCTGGCGCGGCTGGGGGTGGACCGGGCGCTGGTCGTTGCCGGCGAGGACGGCTTGGACGAGGTCTCGATCAGCGCCGCGACGCGCGTGGTCGAGGTGAACGGGGTAGAGCTGAGCCACTACACACTGACCCCGGACGACGTCGGGCTCGAGCCCGCGGCCGAAGGAGGCTATGACGGGGGAACTCCGGAGGAGAACGCGACGGTGACGCGCGCGATCCTGGCGGGCGAGCCGGGGGTGCGCGCCGACCTGGCGCTGATCAACGCGGGCGCCGCGATCTATGCCGCCGGCGTCGCGCAGACGCTTGTCGACGGCGTGCAGGCCGCGCGCGCGGCGATCGAGGACGGCAGCGCGGAGCGCGCTCTGGAGCGCTATCTGCAGGCAAGCCGGCAGTATGCACCCGCGGAGGTTGCGCGATGAGCACGCAGACGCCAACCGTGCTGGAGCGGATCCTTCAGAGCACACGCGAGGAGCTGGAGCGTCGCAAGCGGGAGATGCCCCTGGAGGAGCTCGAATATCAGGCGTTTGCGATCGGCGGCGCGGGGGAGACGAGCCCGCGGCGTTTCGAGGCCGCGCTGAAGGAGCCGGGGATCGCGGTGATCGCCGAGTTCAAGCGGCGCTCCCCCTCCGCCGGGACCCTGCATCACGCGCCGGACCTTCCCGGGCTCGTGCGTGCGTACGAGCACGGTGGCGCGAGCGCGCTGTCGGTGCTGACGGAGGGTCCGAACTTCGACGGAACGCTGGAGGACCTAAGGGCAGTGCGCGCGGTGAGCGAGCTGCCGGTCCTGCGCAAGGACTTCATCCTCGACGAGTATCAGCTGTACGAGGCGAAGGTGGCGCGGGCGGACGCGGTGCTGCTGATCGTGGCGGCGCTCGAGCCAGAGCAGCTGAAAATGCTGCAGGACCGCGCGGGAATGCTTGGTCTGGACGTGCTGGTGGAGGTGCACGATCGCGACGAGTTGCGGATGGCGCTGAAGATTGGGGCAGAGCTGATCGGGATCAACAACCGCGACCTGAGGGACTTCAGCGTGGATGTGGAGCGCACCGAACGGCTGATGGGCGAGATCCCACCCGGCGTGACGGTGGTCTCGGAGTCGGGGATCGCGGAAGCCGGGCAGCTGAGCCGGTTGGAGGAGAGGGGTGTGGATGCGGTGCTTGTCGGTGAGGCATTGATGCGCTCGGAGGACCCCGGGGCGGCACTCAGGACGCTTCGAGGGGGTCGCGTCCAATAGCTTTAGAAAGACCGGGGCTCCGCTTTAGAAAGCCTTCATAGCGACTGTTCATTCTCTCTTGCATCAGATGAAACGCACATTCTTCATTCCCTTCATCTCGGCCCTGATCGGCGGCGCCGTGGTCGTCGCCGTGGTCGCGGCGTTCGGCGGCCTGAACAGCAACTCGCAGAACACGGTCACGACGGTCCAGGCCGCCCCGATCGCGCCCTCGAACGCCTCGCAGAAGACATCGGGGCTGACGCCGCACGACATCTACGTGCGCGACGCACCCGGGGTCGCGTTCGTGACCTCGACGATCGTGCAGAAATCGGAATCGGCGCTGAACCTGTTCGGCGGCGGGGAAACCGAGAAACAGGGCGAGGCGACCGGCTCGGGCATCGTGATCGACTCAAACGGCACGATCCTGACCAACTATCACGTCGTGGAGAACGCGATCAAGGTGACGGTGAGCTTTGAAAAGGGCAAGGCGGTCGAAGCGAAGGTGGTGGGCAAGGACCCCTCGAACGATCTCGCGGTCCTGCGGATCTCGACCGACGGGCTGACACTGCATCCGCTGACGCTCGGCGATTCGAGCACCGTGCAGGTGGGCGACCCGGTCCTGGCGATCGGCAACCCGTTCGATCTGGAACGGACGCTCACGACCGGGGTCATCTCGGCGCTCCAGCGCGAGATCACCGCGCCGAACGGCTTCACGATCGACAACGTGCTGCAGACCGACGCGCCGATCAACCCGGGTAACTCAGGCGGGCCGTTGCTGAACATCCAGGGCGAAGTGATCGGCATCAACTCGCAGATCGAGACCGGCGGTTCGGGCGACGGCAGCGTCGGGATCGGCTTCGCGGTCCCGATCAACACCGCCAAGAGCGAGATCTCAGAGCTGGAGAAAGGCGGCACCGTGCGCGGCGCCTACCTCGGCCTGACCTCGCTGACGATCGACGGCTCGCTGTCGGCGCTCAACTTGCCGGTGAAAGAAGGCGCGCTGGTGGAGAGCGTGCAGAAGGGCACCGCCGCCGAAAAGGCTGGAATCCGCGGTGGCGACATCAACGGCACCGTCGAAGGCGGCCAGGTCGCGGTCGGCGGCGACATCATCGTCTCGGTCGGTGGGCAGGCGGTGGCGAGCTCGGAAGACCTCGCGAACGTCATCTCCGCGAAGAAGCCGGGCGACACCGTCAGCATCGGCTTGCTGCGGGCCACGGGCAAAGGAACTTACGAACACAAGACGGTGAGCGTGAAGCTCGGCGAACGCCCCAACTCGGTGCCGAACCCGAACACGCCCGAAGGGTAAGCGCGCCCCCCACGCCTGCGGGGCAGGCGCCCCGCTACCGTTGGGGGATGTCCGAGACAGCCCCGAAAGTAAAGATCTGTGGGATCACCAACCTCCCCGACGCCGAACTGGCGGTCGAGCTGGGGGCGTGGGCGATCGGCATGGTCTTCTTCCAGGACAGCCCGCGCCGATGCTCGCTTCAGGAGGCGCAGCGAATCACGGCGGCGCTGGCGCGGAAGGTCGAGCTGTGCGGGGTGTTCGTGAATGACCCGCTGGAGCACGTGGTCGAGACGAGCGAGGACCTAGGCTTGACGATCGTGCAGCTGCACGGCGACGAGGGCCCGGTGTTCTGCGGCGAGGTGCCGCGGAGGACGGGCGCGCGGCTGATCAAGGCGGCTCAGGTCGAGGGCCCTGGTGACATCAGGGATCTGGAGCGCTATCACGTGGATTTTCACCTGCTCGACGCACGCTCGCAGGACTCCGAGAAGCAGGAGCTGAGAGGCGGCACGGGGGAGACGTTCGACTGGAAGCTGCTCGCGGCGCGGCGCTCGAAGGTCCCACTGATCCTGAGCGGCGGCCTGAACGCGGAGAACGTCGCTGACGCGATCGTTCAGACGAGGCCGTTCGCGGTGGATAGCGCGAGCGGCACCGAGCAAGCTCCGGGAAAGAAGAACGAGGCGAAGCTGAAGGCCTTCTTCGCGGCCGTGGAGCGGGCGGCATCAGTCATCGAAGACGCATCCGTTACGGAAGGCGCCACGGCGTGAGCCCGGTCGAGCACCGCTTCGGGCGCTACGGCGGGCAGTTCGTGCCCGAGACGCTGATGCCCGCGCTGGCAGAGCTGGAGCAGGCATGGGAAGAGGCGCGCGAAGACCCGGCCTACAAAGCAGAGCTGGACGGCCTGCTGCGCGACTTCGGCGGCAGGCCAACGCCGCTGTACAAAGCCAAAAGGCTGTCAGAGAAGGCCGGTCGGCCGATCTACCTCAAGCGCGAGGATCTCAACCACACGGGCTCACACAAGCTGAACAATGCGCTCGGGCAGGCACTGCTGGCGCGAAGGATGGGCAAGAAGAGGATCATCGCCGAGACCGGCGCCGGCCAGCACGGCGTGGCGACCGCGACCGTGAGCGCGCTGTTGGGGATGGAGTGCGTCGTGTACATGGGTACTGAGGACACGCGCCGCCAGAAACCGAACGTGCAGCGGATGGAGCTGCTGGGCGCGAGCGTGAAGCCGGTGGACGCGGGCGCGAGGACACTGAAGGAGGCCACTTCGGCGGCGATCAGGGACTGGGTGACGAACGTGGAGAGCACCCACTATGTGATTGGCTCGGTCGTTGGCCCGGCGCCGTATCCGGCGATCGTGCGCGATCTGCAGCGCGTGATCGGCGATGAGGCGCGGACGCAGATTCTGGAGCGCGAGGGGCGGCTGCCCGCGCGCGTGATCGCGTGTGTGGGCGGGGGCTCGAACGCGATCGGCACGTTTGCGGCGTTCCTGCAAGACGAAGAGGTGCAGCTGATCGGGGTGGAGGCCGGCGGCGAAGGGATCGACACGCCCAGACACGGAGCCCCGCTGACGGTCGGCGGGCGCGTCGGCATCCTGCACGGGTCGCGTTCGGCGGTGATGCAGGACGAGGAGGGTCAGATCGTCGAGGCACATTCGATCTCGGCGGGCCTTGACTACCCTGGGGCGGGGCCGCAGCACGCGCACCTGAGAGACAGCGGACGCGCGCGCTATGAGGCGGTGACCGACCGCGAGGCGCTCGCGGCCTTCAGAGAGACAGCGCGCCTGGAGGGCATCATCCCGGCGCTCGAGACCGCGCACGCGCTGGCGTGGACGCTCGCGCAGGACGACGGCGAGCTGGATCTTGTGTGCCTGTCGGGCCGTGGGGACAAGGATCTTGCGGAGGTGCTGGCGGGGTGAGCGGGAGCGCCACGAACGGCATTGACCGGATCGCCGCCGCGTTCGCGCAGACGGGTAAGCAAGCCGCGTTGATGCCGTATCTGATGGGCGGATATCCGACGCTCGCCGACTCGATCCGGATCGGCGAGGCCTGTATAAAAGCCGGCGCGGACATCATCGAGCTGGGTATGCCCTATTCGGATCCGCTCGCCGACGGGCCGGTGATCCACACCGCGGGGACAGAGGCACTACAGGCAGGGGCGAACGTGGCTGGTGTGCTGGAGGTGGCGCGCTCGCTGGCCCGTAGCGTGCCGGTGGTGCTGATGTGTTACGCGAACATGGTCTTCGCCCCGGGCGCGGAGGCGTTCGTGGAGCGCTTGGCGAAGACCGGCGCGAGCGGGCTGATTGTGCCCGACCTGCCGCTCGGCGAGGGCCCGGAGGTGGGCGAGGCGTGCAGGATGTATGGGCTGGCGCTGGTGCCCTTGGTGGCGCCCACGACCACCCCGGAGCGCTTGGCGGAGATCGGCAAGAGCGCCCAGGGCTTCATGTACACGGTCTCGGTCGTGGGCACGACCGGCGAGCGCAGCGAGCTGGGCGAGCGCTTCGCGCAGGTGCTGGAGCGGGCAAAGGCAAGCACGCGGGCGCCGATCGCGCTGGGCTTCGGGATCAGCACGCCCGAGCAGGCGCTGCAGGCCGCACGGGCGGGTGCGGATGGGGTGATCGTCGGCACCAGGCTGGTGCGCGCCGCGGGTGAGTCCGCAGATCCGGCGGGCGCCGTCGGCGCGGTCGTGGGGGAACTGGCAGCGGGCCTCGCGCCAGCTCGCTAGGATTCCGGCGGCATGGGATTGGTCCTCACAGTCACCGCCGGCCTGGTCGTCTGGGTCGTGCTCTGGGCGCTCGGCACGACGGGCTTCGACGCGTTCATCCTCGCGACGATGATCATCGTGGCGGGGGCCACCGTCAGGATCCTCGCGGGCTATCTGCCCGGTCGCCGTAGCTGAGTTGCCAGTGCGTGCGCGCCGGCTGGCACGACTGGTGGCTGCGGCGCTTCACCCGGCCGCTGCGGTTGAGCGTGCGGCGCTCCATCTTCACGTCGCGGCCGAGCACTCGGTGAGCGCGCCGCGTCGACTCGGAGCACGATCGGTGGCGGCGACGCTCGCGGCGGCAGTAGCGCTCCTCGCGGCAGCCCTCGGAGTCGCCGGCTGCGGGGGCGTGGGCATCTCCGGCGCGTCGAGTACGATCGGCAACCAGCTGACGATCTACTCGAGCCTGCCGCTGCAGGGGCCATCGGGACCGAGCTCCCAGCAGATCGTCAACGGCGAGAAGCTCGCGCTGAGCGAAGCCGGCGGGCGAATCGGGTCGTTCAAGATCAGCTACCTCTCGATGGACGACTCGAACACGACGACCGGGGAATGGAACCCCGGCGTGACGGCGACGAACGCGAAGACGGCCGCCGAGGACACCACCACGATCGCCTACTTGGGCGACTACAACTCGGGTGCGAGCGCAGTGTCGCTGCCGCTGATCAACGCCTCGGGCATCCTGCAGGTCAGCCCGTCGAGCCCGTACGTAGGGCTGACCTCCTCGCTCGACGCCGGCCAGGACGAGCCCGAACGCTTCTACCCATCCGGGAAACGCACCTTCGGGCGCCTGCAGCCGGGCGATCCGGCGCAGGCCGAAGCGCAGGTGCAACTGCTGCGGGGCCTGGGCGTGAAGCGGCTGTATGTGCTCGACGACGAAGGCCCGTTTGAGGTGCCGCTCGCGGAACTCGTCGCGGGGGATGCCACCAAGGCCGGGATCGACGTGGTCAGGCACGACAGCCTGGACATGATCCACACGAACGCGACCACGAGCTTTCAGAGTGAGGTCTCAAAGCTCACCGAAAGCCGCGCGCAGGCCGTGTTCTTCGCCGGCGGCACCGGGACAGGGACGGTGGCGCTGTGGAAGCAGCTGCACAGCGCCGATCCGAAGCTGCGGCTGCTCGGCTCAAGCGACATGGTCAACAGCGAATTCACCTCCGAAATCGGATCCGAAGCAGCAGCCAACACGTACCTGACCACACCGATCCTCCCTACGAGCCTCTATCCGCCCCCGGCGGCGCAGGTGCTCGCGCGCTACCGCCGGCGCTTCGGCGCCGAAGGCGGGGCGTATGCGTTGTACGGGTACGAAGAGATGAACGTCGCGCTGCTGGCGATTCGCAACGCTGGCGTGCGTGGGAACAATCGCCAGGCGGTCGTCAACCAATTCTTTGCGATCCGCAACCGCGACTCGGTGCTGGGTCGCTACTCGATCGAACCAGACGGCGAAACCACGCTTTCACGCTACGGCGTGGATGCGGTCAAGGACGGGCAGGCGACGTTCTACAAGGTGCTGAAGGTCCGCTGAGCCTCAGCCCGACTGCTGCAGACCGGCGACGAGCCGGAAGCGCTCGATCCCTCCGCCGAGGCTCTTGCCGCCGCCGACGAGGGTCGTGAGCGAGCGCAGGTAGGGCACAACGTGGGAGATGCTCGGGTCTTCGGCGAGGCCGACCCCTTCTATCAGGGTGAGCAGCGGGGCGAATTCGACGATCACGCTCGGGTGGATGCCTTCGCCGAGCGTGCCGGTGGCGGTGCTCGTGGAGGCCGCGGTCAAAAGCGTGCTCGACGGTTTCAACGCATCCTGTATTGAGGCTTCGCCGAGGCCGATCACGAACTTGGTCTGACCGTCCGAGCCGACGCCGTTGGCGATGTCGAGTTCGACCGGCAGACCGCTCACATGTGCTGAGATCGCCGCGTCGGTGCCGGGGATCGAGATCGACTGCACCGAGCCGCCGGACTTTTCAAGCGCGGCGCCGAGCTTGGCAACCGCGGCCTTCGAGAGCGAGGGGTCCGTCGAGTCAAACACGATCCCCCCGCGCAGGTTGACGATGCCGCTGCCGCCCGCGAACATCCCGGCGGAGCTCATCCAGCTGAGGAAGTCGTGCCGGCTTGCGGCGCCGGGAGCGCTGAGCGCCGAGAGGGGGGCGAGGAACCCTTCGAGGACGCCCTTGATATTAAAGCCGCTCGACGAGCTTTCTGCGGTCGTGGCGCCTGCGCCGGTGGAGCCGCCGAGCGAAGTGATCAGCGAGCCGAGGCCGTGAAGCGCCTGCACGTCGCCCGCGAGCGTGACGCCGACCTTGCCGAGGCCGGCGGCGAGCCAGGATTCGCCCGGCAGCTCGCTGAGCGCCTGAGCGCCTTCGGCGGCGGAGGCCGCCAGCCCGCCGCCGGCCGTCGCCGTCGCAGTGCTGAGGCTGTCGACGTCGAGCGCGATCGAGCTGGAGGAGGGCACGACCGAGACGTTCACCGTGCGTGTGCCCCCGAGCAGCCCGATCAGGCTGTCGAGGCTCTGCGTGCCGGCGCCGGAAGATCCTCCCGAGCCGCCGGATGCGCCGCCGGCGACGGTGGGGTTCGAGTAGACATGGGCGAGCGCGCCGGAGGGGGCGCTCGAGAGCAGCTTCGAGTAGTCCGCGGCGTGCGCGAGCGAGGGGCCGCCAAGCGAGGTGTCGATCACATTGTGCAGTCCCGTGACGGTGCCGAGCACGGCGAGGCGATCGACAATCCCAAACGCCTCGCCGCCGGAGGTGGCCTGGTAGCTGATGCCCCGGTAGCTGGCGGCGTGCCCGCCGGCGTGCTGGGCCTCGGTGCTGATGAACGAGGCTGCCTTGGCGGCGTCGCTGGTGTCGAGCACGATCGCGCCCTGGACCCCGGAGGCGAACGGCCACGCGCTCTGCGTGGTCGAGGAGCCGCCTTGGAGGACCTGTGTGAGCAGTTGCTGCAGCTGGCTCCTCGCCGCGGCGGAGGCGGAGAGCGAGGAGAGAAAGATCCCGGCGTTGGGGCCCAGCCACGGGGCGATGTCGTGGCTGTAGGTGAGCGGTGGGCTGCCGGGGACCTGGAGCACTGAGGCGAGGCGCGCATAGGAGTCGGGCTGGTGGGTGAGCGTGCTCGCGGCGGTGGTCGCATCGGTCTTCAGCGCCCCGTCGGGGCGCACGACGGCGCCCGCGTACAGCGGGGCGGAGGCCGGGACCACGCCCGCCGGGTCGGCGGAGCTGCCGGGTGAGGATGAGGAGCCGCAGCCCGCGAGCGCGACGGTTGCGAGCACGAGGACGGGAGTGAGCGCCGCGGTGAGACGGCGCGGACGGAGACTTGGCATGAAGCGATCGTAGTGCTCGCGCACTCGCCCGCGCAAGTACCCACAGATCTGAAGGTGGCTCACTCGATCGACGGAGGTTGCCCGGAAGATCGCGCGAGGGGGAGAGAGAGGGTCGGGCGAGGGCGCGATCTGCAAGAAGCGTCGCACTTTGCAGCAATGCATCGGGGCTTGCACTCTGGGGTCCGTCGCCCGAGCGGACGGGCACAGGCCCGAAAAGACCGTCTGAGCGGGCATTTTTGCCGTTTACGAGGTCGCTGGAACGGGTAAGTGGGAAAAAATGTGCAATTAGGGTTGCATTGTGGGGGAAAGTGGGATAGCTTCGCGGAAGCGAGCCGGGGTGGAGGGGCTCCTCCCACTCCTCCACCTCGGCTCGGTAACTAATTGGAACCCATCCATCCCCGCCTCCCCATGGTCCCCTTCCGCGGCACCTTCGATCACACGCTCGACGCGAAGAACCGGCTCACGGTGCCGGCGCGCTACCGCGCGACACTGGCCGAGGGCGTGGTGATCGCGATGCCGGTGGACCTGAAGCCCTGTGTCGGGATCTGGCGCCCGGAGGACTACGAGCACTACACCCAGCGCGCGCTGGCGGAGCTCCCTCCGCTATCCCCGCGGCTGACCGAGCTGGAGCGCTTCTTCTACGGCTCATCCCAGGACGCGGAGCTCGACGCCGCCGGGCGGATCATGATCCCCGGCTTTCTCGGTGAGCACGCCGGATTGGCAAAGGAGGTCGTCGTCGTCGGCGTCGGCGACCGCCTGGAGCTGTGGGACAGAGGCAGTTGGAATGACCATCGACCGGCGCTGCTGAGCGGCGTCGCAGAGATAACCGCGCGTGTCGACCATCCTGCTTGACATGAGACGCACACACATCCCCGTACTCGCCGGGGAGCTGATCGACCTGCTCGACCCGCGCCCGGGCCAGACCGCGATCGACTGCACCTTCGGCGGCGGCGGCCACGCCGAGCTGATCGCCGAGCGCCTGGGGCCGGAGGGCACGTTCATCGGGATCGATCGCGATCCGCTCGCAGAGGAGCGCTTTGAGGAACTGGCCGGCGAGGTGGCCTGCTCGGTGCGCTTCATACACGCGAGCTACGCCGAGGCGCTCGAGCAACTCGCCGAGGAGGGGCAGAAAGCCGACATGGTCTACTTCGACCTCGGCATGTCCTCGATGCAGGTGGACACGCGCGAGCGCGGCTTCTCCTACTCATTCCAGGCTCCTTTGGACATGCGAATGGACCCCGAGCAGGAGCTGAGCGCCCGTGAGATCGTCGCCGAGTGGGACGAGCGCCGCCTGGCGCACACGCTGCGCGACTTCGGCGAGGAGCGTCACGCGGGTGCGATCGCCCGCATGATTGTGCGCCGGCGCACAGAGGCGCCGATCGAGACGACAGTGGAGTTGGTGGACACGATCAACGCCGCGATCCCCGCGCCCGCGCGGTTCGCGGGCGGCCATCCCGCCAAGCGCTCCTTCCAGGCCCTGCGGATCGCCGTCAACGACGAGCTCGGCCAGCTCGATCGCGGACTGCCGCTCGCCTGGGAGCTGCTGCGCGAGGGCGGCGTGCTTGCGGGGATCTCCTTCCACTCACTCGAGGACCGGCGCGTGAAGCGCTTTCTGACAGAGCGCGCGCGGGGCTGCATCTGCCCGCCCGAGATGCCGGTCTGCGGCTGCGGTCGCGAGGCCGAGGCCGCGCTGCTCGCGCGCCGCGCGATCATGCCCTCCGCGGGCGAGGTCGCGCACAACCCGCGTGCCGGCTCGGCGCGGCTGCGAGCTGCCCGGAAGCTGAGCGCGAGCCCGGAGGGTGCGGCATGACGCGATCGGGGGGCCGGGCCGCGGCCGGGCTGCGGGCTGCCCGGAAGCTTGCAACGAACATGGAGGAAACGGCATGACACCACCGGCAGCCAGTGCCGCCGCGGCGGCGCCCGCGCTTGCACCGCGGCGCAGCAACAGCCCGTGGCGAGCGCCCGCGACGCGCAGCCCGCGACGAGTTTCCGGCCCCGCCAGGGCGGGATCGAATCACCCCGCTCGCCATCGAACGCGTGGGTGGTCCGGTCCGGCGCACGCCGTCGGGCTCGCGGAGGCGGTCGCGACGCACCGGCTGCTCGACCGCCTGATCCGGGGACGCGTGTGGATCGGGGTGATCGCGTTCGCGTTGATTGGGATCGTGACGATGCAACTGGTTCTACTGAAGCTGAACGCCGGGATCGGCCGCTCGCTCGTCCGTGAAACGCTGTTGCAGCGTGAGAACGCAACACTGAGCGCCGAAAACTCCGAAGTCGCCGCCGGCGAACAGGTCGAAGCCCAGGCCGAGCACGCGGGCATGCAACTGATCCCCGAGGGCGCGCTGCGCTTCCTGACCGCTCATCCCGCGAGCGATGTCGGCAAGGCCGTGGCTGCGCTGAGTGCACCGATCGCCGCGACGTCGACCGGCGGGGAAGCAACCGCGTCGAATACCTCGACGACCGGAGAAGCGACCGCGCCGTCGACCACCTCGGCCCGCGAAGAAGCGGCAGCGTCGGCCGCTTCGACCGAAGAAGCGAGTACTCCGGCGGCGCTCGCCACCACCGAAGTGCCGGCCACGCCGTCGTCGGCCGCAACGAGCGAAACCCCGGCCTCCAGCGCCAGCACGGCAACCACAGCGGGTACTTCCGCGGGTGGCTCCAGTGAAGCTGCCGGTGCGAGCACGCCGACCGGCCAGAGCACACCGACCTCCACCGGTGGCGGCACCCTGGGGGGCTAGCGGGTGGCCACCGTCCAGCGCCGGATTGGGTTGATCTTCGGGTTCTTCTTCCTGCTGCTCGTGCTCGCGGCGGCACGGGTGCTGTATCTCGGGACGGTGCGCGCCCCGGCGCTGCGCAAGGCCGCCGAGACCCAGCAGCTGAGCACCGAAACGCTGCCGGCTCAACGGGGCACAATCACCGACCGCAACGGCGTGGACCTGGCGGTGTCCGAGCCCGCGCAGGAAATCTCAGCGGATCCGTATCTGATCAAAGAACCGCTGCAGGCTTCGCAACAGCTGGCGCCGCTGCTTGGGTTGACCCAGACGCAACTGCTGAGCAAGCTGAGCGAGAACACCGGGTTCGTGCTGCTGGCGCCGGCGCTGCCCGCCAGGCAGGCGCGCAAGGTGATGGCTCAGGTGGTGGCGCTGAAGCTCGAAGGGATTACGGGAACACCGACGATGCGACGCGTGTATCCGCGCGGGATGCTGGCGTCGCAGCTGCTCGGGTTCGTCGGCTCCGAAGGCAAGGGGTCGTCCGGGTTGGAGTACTCGCAGGACTCGTTGCTGCAGGGCAAGGAGGGCGAGCGCAAGGTGGTCAGCGACGCGATCGGCCAACCGATCTCGATCACGAGCGTCCACGCGGAGAAGCCGGGCGCGAACTTGACGCTGACGCTCGACGCAAATATTCAACAACGCGCCGAAGACGTGCTCGACGCCGTCGGGAAGGTGTTCAACCCGAAAGACGCCACCGCGATCGTCATGAACCCGAGTACCGGAGCGCTGCTGGCGGTTGCGAACTGGCCGGAGGTGAACCTGAACGATCCGGGCGCGTACTCCAAGACGGCGCTGGAAGCGGCGGCCCAGGACCGGGCGGTGAGCTTCAACTACGAACCGGGCTC
Source organism: uncultured Solirubrobacterales bacterium (assembly GCA_963813745.1). GTDB lineage: Bacteria > Actinomycetota > Thermoleophilia > Solirubrobacterales > Solirubrobacteraceae > Palsa-744. The sequence continues at coordinate 242,661 of CAWEZW010000006.1, read as the reverse complement.
GACGTTCAAGGTCGTCGCGGTCTCGGGCGGGTTGGAAGGCGGGCTGATCACGCCGAGCACCCCGTTCGCGATCCCCGACCAGATCCAGGTCGCCAACCGCACGATCCACGACGCCGAGGAACATCCCGAAGAGACGTTGACGACCGCCGAAATCCTCGCGCAGTCGAGCAACGTCGGGGCGATCAAGATTGGCGCGCTGGACGGTCCCGAACGGTTCAACCGGTGGGTGCACAAATACGGCTTCGGCGCGCGCACCGGCGTCGAACTGCCGGGTGAGGAAACCGGCGTGGCGCTGCCGCTGAGCGAATACTCGGGTTCCTCAATGGGCAACCTGCCGATCGGCCAGGGCGAGCTCGTGACGCCGATGCAGATGGCGACGGCCTATTCCGCGATCGCCAATGGAGGCATCCTGCGCCCGCCGCACATCGTCGGCGCCGTCGACGGCCGTCCCCAGCCCGAGCCGGCCGGGCACAGGGCGATCTCGGAAACAACGTCGGCTGAGATTCGCAAGATGCTCGAGGGCGTGCTCGCCCCGGGGGGCACCGCCAGCGAGGTCTCGATCCCCGGCTACACGCTCGCGGGCAAGACTGGCACGGCCAGCAAGATCGACAAAGAAACAGGCGAATACTCCAACAGCGCCTACGTCGCCTCGTTCATCGGCTTCGCGCCGGCGACGGACCCGAAGCTGCTGTGCGCGGTCGTCGTCGACGAACCGCAGTCAGGATCGATCTATGGCGGCACCGTCGCCGCCCCCGCCTTCGGTCAGATTATGTCCTTCGCGCTGCCCTACTTACGCATCCCGCCGGGGTAAGGCTGTCTCGGCCAAGCAGGTCCGTGCACCCTCCCGGCCGAGGGATTCGATCTCTTTTCCGGCCGGACTTTTGTCGGCCGGAAGGAATGTACGGATCCTGCGCTGATTATGTCCTTCGCGCTGTCCTATCTGCGCATCGCGCCGAGCGGTGGTAACTGATCGTTCATGCCTCGACGGTCATCGGGGTTCCCCGCAGCTGCTCTTGCTGCTTTGAGTGCCCGATCCCGCGCCTGGCGGCCATCAGGCCCAGCACCGCCACCAGCAGGCAGGTGATCGCGCCGACGCCTAGGCCCGCGCGGGCGCCGGCGGTGGCCATCACCCAGCCGATGATCGGGCCGCCGATCGGGGTCGAGCCCTGGAAGGCGACGAACCAGAGGCTCATCACGCGCCCGCGCATGTTCGGCGCCGCTCCCAGCTGGAGGGTCGAGTTGCCGGTCGACATGAACGCGATGCTCGCGCCGCCCGCGAGCGCGAGCGCGACGAGCTCGAGCGCCAGGCTTTGCGCGATGCTCGCCAGCGCGAGGAAGATCCCGAACGCCGCCGCGGCCGCCACGAGCGGGCGCAGGCCGACTTTGCCCTTCGCGGCGACGAGCAGGCCGCCGACGACGGCGCCGACGCCCATCGCCGAGGTCATGAAGCCATAGCCGGTCGCGCCGAGGTGCAGGCCCTGTTTGGCCATCACCGGCAGCGAGACCTGGAACTCGTAGGCGAGGCAGCCGACGAGCGCCATCATCAGCAGCGGGATCCCCAGCTCGGGGGTCCTGCGCACGTAGCGCAGGCCTTCGCGCAGCTGGCCCGGCGCGCGCGGCGTCGGCTTCGTCGGGTGTAGAGCCGTGCGATCGAGCATGCTCAGCGAGGCGACCACCGCGATGAAGCTCGCGGCGTTGACCAGGAAGCAGACGCCGTGCCGACGGTCGCGATCAGGATCCCCGCGACCGCTGGGCCGATTGTGCGCGCGACGTTGACGAGCACCGAGTTCAGGCTGACCGCGTTGCGCAGATTCTCCGCGCCGACCATCTCGAGCATGAACGACTGCCGCGCGGGGTTCTCGAACGCGTTGTTCAGGCCGAGCAACAGCGCGAGCACGCCGATCTCCCACAGCTCGACCGCGCCGGTCACCGTCAGCACGCCGAGGACGAGCGCCTGCACGCCCATCGCCGCCTGCAGGATCGACCATCAGCCTGCGCTTGTCGACGCGGTCGGCGATCACGCCGCCGTAGGGCCCGAGCAGCAGCACCGGCAGCGTCTGCAGCGCGACGACCAGGCCGAGCGTCGTCGCCGAGCCCGTCAGCGTCAGCACCAGCCACGACTGCGCGGCCATCTGCATCCACGTGCCGATCGAGCGAGATCGCCTGGCCGGAGATATAGCGGCGGTAGTTGGGGATAGCCAGGGAGGCGAAGGTTGTGCGCCCGGCGCCGATCAGCCTGGTCATGGTCGCCGGCCTCGCGGTATTCCTGGCGGTCCCTGTTGTCCTTGCTGCCGTTGCCGTCCTTGCGGTCCCTGCTGCCCGCGCGGTCCGGGAAGCTGCGCGGCGAGCGCCTCCAAGACCGGTAGCGCGGCCCACAATGCCGTCTGCTGCTCCTCGTCGAGTGTCTCCACGTGCGCGCCGAGCGCGGCCGTTCGCTCCTTGTGGATCCGCTCCCGCATTCGTCTCCCGGCCGGCGTCGCCTTCACGAGCGCAGCCCTACGATCTCCTGGGTTCGGCTCGCGGCTGATCAGTCCCGCGTGGCACAGCTGCGCGGTGATCCGCGAGAGCATCGTCGGGTTCACGCTCTCGATCTTCGCCACCTCGCTCAGGCCCAGTGGTCCCAGCCTCACGATCGTGAATAGGATCGAGGTCTCACTCGGGGTCAGCTCCGAACCGGCGCTGGTGGGGCGCAGGCGGCGCGACAGCCTGCCGATCACCGCGCGCAGCCTCGCCATCTGGTCGGTGTCGTTGTGGCGGGCGGTTGTGTTCAGGGTTGGTCTCATATTTGCTTGCTGGCAAGCATTTTATCAAGGAAGAGCCATCAGGAGGCGATCGCGTCGTAGCGGATGGCCGCACGGAGCCGAACGAGATGAGGGCTGCGCGAGTGCGCTTCCGCTCGGATGAGCGGATGTCGCCTTTCTATATGAGGCGGGTATCTCGCCAGCAGGTCGCTGTTTGCAAGCAAAACGCGTGCTCTTCGCGCGGATCCACGATTTCGTCCTGAGCCGGCGTAGGCTGCTGATCATGCTTCGCTCCAATACCATGCCTCGCCGCCTGATCGTGGAAGCCCGCGATCTGGATACGGACGCGCGCACCCGCCAGGAGCTGGATGTTGACGCTCCGACCGATGAGGCTGGCCAGCGCGCCCAGCTTGTCAGCGTAGTCGCGCGGCTGCACCCCGAGGCGCGTATGCGGTCCTTCGGCAATGGGGCGGCGTCTTTCCTCGATTCCTCTCATCTGGTCGTCACCCACTACGCCGAGGCGCGCGAGCCAAGACCGGCGCTTTCCGTGCCTGATGCGAGTACGGACGTTCAGCAGCCGCTGTTCGTCGGCTGAGCTGTATGGCCGACTCGCGGGCTGAGCGACTACGCCCTGTTTGTTGACAATGACACCCGCGCGGCGGCGGCGGAGAAGTCCGGCGCGGACAGGTTCGTCGGCGCTGTCGCGGTCGGCGATGCCAAGCGCTTCGGTCGCTCGGTGCTCCGGACTCGGCTGGCCGTACACTCGCTTTCATGGGCGAGCGAAGCCTTCCTCGCGCGGTTGAGCCCTCCGTCTCCGTCGCGCGCCAACCGCCGACTATCGGTACTCAACTGCCCTATCGACCCGGTCTCGACGGTCTGCGCGCGCTCGCGGTCGCGGGCGTCGTGCTCTATCACGCGGGCGTCTCCTGGATGCCCGGTGGCTTTCTCGGCGTCGACGTGTTCTTCGTGCTCTCCGGCTATCTGATCACCTCGCTGCTGCTGGCGGAGCGCCGTCGCAAGGGGCGCGTCGGCTTCAAAGCGTTCTGGGCGCGGCGCGCGCGCAGGCTGCTGCCGGCTGTGCTGCTCGTCGTCTTCGTCTGCCTGCTCGCCGCCTCGACGATCGCGCGCGATGACCTCGCGCGGACCGCGCGGCGACGCGCTCGCCTCGCTGGTCTACCTGACCAACTGGCACCTCGATCGCCGCCAGCCACTCCTACTTCAACGCCTTCGGGCGCCCCTCGTTGCTCCAGCACCTGTGGTCGCTGGCGGTCGAGGAGCAGTTCTACCTCTGCTGGCCGCTCGTGCTGATGGGCAGCCTCAAGCTACTCGGCCGGCGCTACACGGTCGTGCTCACGGTCCTGCTCGTGCTGGCCTCCACCGCTCTGATGTGGGGACTTTATGACCCAAATCAAGACCCCTCACGCGTCTACTACGGCACCGACACCCGCGCCGCGACGCTGCTCGTCGGCGCGCTGCTTGCGTTTGCCTGGCCGCTCGGTGGCTTCCGTGATGAAGTCTCGCGCCGCGCGGCGCGCACGCTCGACGGGGTCGGCTGCGCCGCGCTGCTGGCGGTGCTCGTGCTGTTCGTTGGTGTCCAGGATTACGACCCGTGGCTGTACCACGGCGGGTTCCTCTTGGTCGCGCTGTGCACGGTCGTGTTGATCGCGGTCGTCGTGCATCCCGCCTCGTCTTTGGGGGGTGCGCTGGGGACTGCGTTGTTGCGCTGGATCGGCGTGCGCAGCTACGGCATCTACCTGTGGCACTGGCCGGTGATGATGCTCTCCCGGCCCGGCATCGACGTGCCCTGGCGGGGGACCTTCGTGGTCTTGGCGCAGATCGCAGTGACCGTCGGGCTCGCCGCGCTCTCCTATCGCTATGTGGAGATGCCCGTGCGCTCGGGCTCTGCGCAGCGGCGCCTGCGGGCGTGGCTCGACGGCCACACACCGCGGGAGCGGCTGCGCTGGACGGCGGGCTCCTTGGCCGGGCTCGTGCTGGTGCTCGGCCTCATGCTGGGCCTGCCCGCGCCCGGCGGCACGGGGGTCGGCTCGGCCACGGCCACCCCGGCGGCGCTCGCGCGCGTTTCGAGTCTCGCGGGTGGATTGCGCGAAACCGGCGCCGGTCGTGCCGGCTCGGGCTTCTCCGCGGGCGTGGCCGGCGGCGACGGCGCGGGCAGTGCGGAGGCGGGCTCGCTTCCGTCCGGGCCGATCCTCGCGCTCGGTGACTCTGTGATGCTCGGCTGCGCGCCCGTGCTCGAGCAGCGGCTGGGCTCGCGGCTGCGCGTTGACGCGGTCGTCGGGCGCCAGGCCGTCGACACGATCTCGCGCCTGGCCGAATACCGCGCCCACGGCGACCTTCCGCCGACGGTGATCGTCCAGATCGGCGACAACGGGCCCGTCTGGTATTCCAACCTCCAGCGCCTGCGCACGGTGCTCGAAGGCGTGCCCCATGTCGTGCTCGTCAACGTGCGCGTCGCGCGCAGCTGGCAGGGCGAGGTCGACAAGGCGCTCTCCGAATACGTTTCCTCCTGGCCGCAGGCGGTGCTCGCGGACTGGTACTCACATTCCAGCGAAGGCCTGCTCGTGGACGGGGTGCATCCGTCGGTCGCGGGGCGAGCGATCTACGCGGGGGTGGTGATCGAAGCGTTGCGGGAGGCGGCTGAGAAGGGGTAGAGCCACCGCTCGGGGGAGGGTGGGGCCTCGCCGGTGGCTTTTCGCTTATGCCGCCGATGTCTGCTTGAGCTTCTGCTCGCGTCGCTCTTGTGCCTCGTGCTTGAGCTGGGCCTGCTTTCCTGCTATCTCGGCGGTCTGCAGAGCTCGGCGCTCCTGCGCCAGGCTGCGCGACTTGGCGGCGTTGGCGATGTGATCCTTGCGTTCTTGTTGCTGATCCATGTGGCCTCCTCGTAGAGACACTCACTCTACCCCTATCGAAGAAGACCTGATCACGGATGTGCTGAGCAGTGAGCAAACCAAAATGTCCCGTTGAGTGGAAATGGTCGGTATAAGAGATAGGCACATGGGTGGAAGGCTCTGAAAAAAAAGATGTCGATGCGCAGCTTCTCGATAGTCGTGGTTGTGCTGTTCGCCGGCGTGGCGCTGTGCGGGCGGGCGTCGGCCGAGGTCGGGGTGCCCGCGGGAACCGTGCAGCAGGCGGCCGCCGATGCGCTCTTCCTGCAGTACGCGCCCGCGCCGCCGACCCCCGGGGTCGATCTGCCTGGTGGACTCGGGCGTCGATCCCGACTCCGGACACGACCCCGATCCTGGCCGGCAGCCACGCGCTCTCGCCGAACACGAACACCGAAGATGAGCTCGCCGCGCTGAACCCGCCGCTGCCCGGCGGGCACCCCGATGGGCACGGCACGTACATGGCGATGATCGCCGCGGCGCCCGCGAACGGGTGGGGGATGGTCGGCCTCGCGCCCACCAGCGTGCGCATCTTCAACCTCAAGGCGCTGGCCGCGGGACAGACCACGTTCGCCTTCTCCGAGTACGCCTCAGCGATCGAGTGCTTGCCAGGCCCTCACCGCGACTATGCCGGTGAGCGTCGTGAACCTCAGCCTCGGGTCCGCGACACAGCCCACCGGCGAAGAACTCGAAGAAGCTGGAGAACTACGTACGCTCAGCGCACAAAGCACGGTCTTGAGCGTTGTTGCGGCGGCCGGCAACGAAGGCGGAGCGGTGCAGGCGCCCGCCGATCGTGCCGGGAGTGCTCGGTGTCGGCGCCTCCGACGCGAACCCCGCGAACCTCGGCGCGATGTGCCCCTTCAGCAACCGCGGCGCTGGTCTTGCCCTGCTCGCTCCGGGTTGCGGCAGCCAGACCGAACCCGGCGGCGGGGGAACGGCATCGAAATCGCGTTCTCAGACGATGGCGTCGCCCGCGTGGGCGGAAGGCACGAGCGAGGCCGCGTCGATCGTCTCCGCCGCGGAGGCGAGCATGCGCGCCTACTCGCCGACGCTCACCTACTCCCAGGCACAGGGGTGCATCACCTCGACGCTCGCCAACGGCGGCAACCTCGACGTCGCCGCCGCCTTCGACGCGTGCGGCCTCGGGCAGATCGTCAGCGAGGGGATGGCCGCCTACCGGGCGGCAAACAGCTCCTCGCCCGTAACCCAGCCGAGCAGCACGGGCCCGCCCGCGGCAACGCTATTCCCGCGAAGCCAGCACATCGGCCGGAGCCGAAGATCACCAAGATCACGTTCAAGCAGCCACCGCCTGACGATCACCGTCGCTGAGCATCCCCAAGGGACTGCGGTTGCAGCTGGTCGTTCAGGCGCGCGGCGAGCGGGGCAGGCTCGTCACGCTCGCGCAGACCACCACCGGCGACCGGACGAGCACGCTGCGCGTGAAGCGGTGGGATCGGATCGTGGCGAGGTTCATCGGCGCGGGAGGCACCAAGCTCCCGGCCGTGATCGTGACGCGCGCCGCGTACGACAAGCACGCCGATCTCCGTAGGCGGGGCATCCGATGAGACGCACGCTGCTGGCCCTCGCGCTGCTGCTCGCCGCGAGCGCGATCGCCACGGGCGCCGCGTCGGCCGGCACCTACCAGGTGAGCGCTTGCGCCGGGCCCACGCCGCTGGTCAACAACTCGTGGGCACCATTCAACAGCAACACCGACCCACCTGGAAACACCACCAGCGCACTGCGGGATCAACGAAATCACCGGCGCCAAGCCCGAAACCTCCGGGCTCGCGGCAGCAGACGTTCTGGAACTGAGCACCCAGACTCCCCAAGGAGCGGTCGCGGGCTGGACGTTCAGCGCACCGTCTGGCGACACGATAAGCGCGATCAGCATGAACCGCGACCTGTTCGAGAATGGCGAGGGGTGGCTGCCGCAGATTGTGGACAACACGGGAACCCCGCTCCCCGGAGAGACCTGCCCCTACAACGGCAGTGGCTGTGAGCTCTCTGGGGCCGCGAACCACACTGGTCTTGACGCCACGAGCCTGACCATTGAGGTTCTCTGCGACCCCACACCTCCCTTCGGGGCCTGTGGAAACGGCTCATTCCTACACGACGCGCGGGCTGAGCTCAACGGCGCCACCGTCACGATCACCGACGAACAGCCACCGCAGATCACCTCCACCAGCGGCTCGCTGTTCACCGGCGGTCTCGTGCGCGGCACGATCTCGGGCACGATCGACGGCTCGGACAGCAGCGGCGTGCAGTACGCGCGCCTGTACGTCGACGGCGCCCAGGTCGCCCAGCAGGCAGTGGCGTGCGACTTCACGCAGCCGGCGCCTTGCCCGGCCAGCTCGAGCAACCAGTTCAGCCTCGACACGACCACGCTCGCCAACGGCCCGCATCAGATCCAGGCGGCCGTCGTCGACGCCGCCGGCAACCAAACGCTCGCCAGCCCCGTGCAGATCACCGTCGAAAACACCGCTCCGATCGCGCCTACCACTCCGATCACCCCGCCCACCACGCCTCCCCCTCCGAGCCCCATAACCCCGAGCAAGCCCGCGAAGGCAAGCCCCCGGCTGCGCATCCTCAGCGTGACGCGGGCCAAGCGGGCGCTGCACGTGCGCGGCGCGACCGCCAAGACGCTCGTCGGGCACGTCACGATCGTCGTCAGGTATACGCTCAGAGGACGCTCGCACAGCGTTCAGAAGACCGTGCGGGTCGCGAACGGAAAGTGGGCCGCGGTCTTACGGCTGCCCAGCGGTGCTTGGACAAGTCGCGTGACGGTCTTCTATCGCGGCGCCGCGGATTGGCTTGCTCAGAGCGTGACCCGCTACGTACATCACCGCGCGGGCACGATCGCAAAGAATCGGCGGGGGGGCCAAGGCGCGGTTTCCCGCGACTAGAGGTCATCGAGAACCGGTCATGAGAACCTCATTCAAAGCAAAGGTAGGAGCGAGACAGATGAGCAACCCCAAGGACGGGCACCGCAAATGGCACGTCGTCGTGGTGATCGCCGCCGGCCTCCTGAGTCTGCTCACGATGCCCTCGCCGGCCACGGCGAACAGCTACCACGCCTTCCTCTGCCGGATTCCCTATGGCGAAAAAGCCGGTCATCCCGCCCCCGTCGAAGACCTCACCTACGCGACCGGCAGCTATATGCAAGCGGGGGACGGTTGCGCAAACGGTGGGTCGGTGTTTGCGCAGATGGACGGCGAAACGTCTCATCCCTATAACACGGGGGCCTACGATACGTTCGAAGCGCCCGCCGGCCTGACGATCTCGAGCTTCACGCTCTGGCGCTATGAAGCCACGGTGGAAGGCGTGGCGTACGGGACGCCCGAATCCAAACTGGAATACATCCCCGGACCGGCCTCCGCCGGGACTCTGTGCACAGGAACATGCTCTCACGGCACGCCGAGCGAACCGCTCAATCCGGCAAACAAGATCAGCGTCGGCGAACTCAACGGCGTGAGCAAAATCCAGTGGGCCGCCAGGTGCGGCGGCGGGGAAACCGGCACCTGTCCGGCGTACGGGCCGCAGTACAGCGGAGACCTCTCCGCCCAGTACGACGTGTACGCCGCGGACATCGACCTCGTCGATGACACGCCCCCGACCGTCGGCGAAGTCAGCGGTCCGCTCGTGTCGGGTGACGCGCTCAGCGGCGAGCAGAGCGTCTCTTTCCACGCGCACGACGGCCAGTCGGGCGTCTATGCCGGCTCGCTGGTCGTGGACGGAAAGACCGCCGTGTCGCAGATCCTCGACAGCAACGCAGGCCACTGCCAATCGCTGAACGTCACGGGCGACGGGCAGCGCTCGTTCGCCGGCGTCCAGCCGTGCGAACCATCGCCGAGCGCCGGCCTGACGCTCAACACCAACCTGCTGGCGGCGGGTCAGCATTCGCTCGAGCTGATCGTCGAAGACGCCGCCGGCAACCGCGACATCGCCTATGACGGCACGATCACGACGAGCGGCCCGCCGTCGATTGCCGTTAACGGCGGATCGATCACCGGCGCCGGCGGAGGATCGGTCGGCGCCGCGAGCGGTGGATCGGCCGGCGGAGCGTTGACGGCGCCAACGCCGGTGCGGATCCCCAACGGCGCGTCCCCGTGCGCCGGGGAGGCGCTGAGCCTCACGGTCAACGGCAAGACCAAGCCACCGACCGTCCCCTACGGCGGGACCGCCACGGTCAAGGGCGTGCTGCACTGCGGCACGGCGCCGATCCGCGATGCCCGGATCGCGATCTCAACGCTCGGCGGCCCGGCCGGTGCGGCGATCAGTACCTCGGTGCAGAGCGCTCTGGATGGGTCCTTCTCATACAAGGTGCCGGCGGGACCAGACCGCACACTGCGGTTCTCCTACACCGCCTACAGCGACGACCCCGGCCCCTCCGCGACGGCGACCGCCACGATCATGATCAGCCCGCGGATCCTTCTTTCGATTAAACCCCACCACACCAGCAATCGACACACGATCTATTGGACGGGCACGATCACCGGTGGGCCCTATCCCCAAGCAGGTGTGACGCTCGACGTCGAGGTGCGGGAAGGCCGGCACTGGAAAATCTTCGATCAGGTCGTCGCGAACGGGAAGGGCCGGTTTCGCTACAGCTACCGCTTCCACGCGACCGAAGAGCCGACCACCTACGCGCTCCGGGTAGCGCTGCCCGACACCGGCGCGCAGGGCTACCCCTATACCCATGGCGCGAGCAACACCGTCGAGGTGCATGTAGACCCCTGATTATCGCAAGTGGTAGGTTCTCGCCACAGGCCCAGCGACGGGCCGGGCCATTAGGGAAGGAGGTCGGCATGGCCGACCGCATGCTGTTCATTGGCTGGGGTACCCCTGTTCGTGGACGCGAGGAGCGCGGTCTCGAGGTGTTCAACGAGACCATCGGACTCATGGGGCGAATGCAGCAGGAGGGCCGCATCGAGAAGTTCGACGTCGTCCTACTTGGTCCCAACGCGGACCTCGCCGGCTACATCGAGTTGCATGGCTCTGCCGAGCAGCTCGCTGCCGTGCGCGAGAGCGAGGACTTTCGGGGCAACCAGGCAGACGCGAGCCTGATCGTGGATGGGTTGCGCCAGATCGACGGCGCCACCAACGAGGGGGTCGCACGGGACATCGCGCTCTACCAGGAAAGCATCGCGCGGGTTCCGCAGACCGCCTGAGCAGTGACCAGGCTCATCGGCGCCTTGCCGTGAGTGGCGGTGAGGCGCCGGAGCCTGGCTGGCAGCTAATGCCGCGATGTTCGCGGGTCGATACGGTGGTATGGGACCCGCCCACCCCGACCGCCCCGATCCGGGAATCGCCGCGTACATCGAGTCGGTCTCGAGCAGGACCGATTCCGATACGGACCGGCTGGTGTCGGCGATGTTCGGCGGCTGCTGGCCCGGCGGCATGGGTGACCGGACGGAGGCCGTGGCACGCGAGTGGGTGCGCCGCTGGGGCCCGCGAAGCGCGGGCATGGTTCCGCCCACCTGCCGCTGCGCCGTGGGGCACTGCGGCGTCTGTAACTGATCAGCACGACCCGTTCCTCAAGCGGCTTGGCACCGTGTCTTTTTTTGAAGCGAGAGAGAGCGTGATCTACGCGGCGCCAAGCGTGTCGCCCTTCAGGGCGGGCACGGTACAGGCTGGGCGTTTCGCTTCTTCTCGTTGCCGTGCAGCTGTGGCCGGCTGTGCTGCTACCACGGCATGTGTGAGGGCTTCGGCAGCGCGGCTGGCCGCGGTTTCCCTGGCCTGTTGTTCTGCTTTTCGCCGCGGGGTGTCCCGTTTGGCGCGTGTCGTCGGATAAGGGGATGTGGCTCGTCTCGAGGACATCACCTATGAAGCCGGCCGGCATGCGCTTGCCGATCAGGAGGCGCTGGTGTCGGGGATCAGGCAGCGGACTGGGACGTTGCTGGCGGCGCACGCGCTCGTTGCCTCGTTTCTGGGCGCCACGGTCATCCGCGCTCACGGTCTCAATGGGTACGGCTGGATCGCGCTTGGCGCCCTCGTGCTCGGACTGGGCGCTGCCGCCGTGCTGCTGGCGCCGTGGCCGCTGGGGTTCTCTATCGACGCTCGTGAGCTCTACGACGAGCTCTCTGAGCGCGCCTCCGCGGAAGCCGGCACGGATGCTCTCGGCTGGCTTGTCCAGGCCGGCTACAGCTATCAGGCGGTATGCGAAGTGAACGAGGGGAAGGTTCGGTCTATGTCGTGGCTGTCGGGCGTTCTGGGTGTCCTGATGATCGTGCAGACGCTCGCGTGGTTGGCCGCGCTGATGGTAGGATGAACCTATGACTCCGAAGCCTGTGCCCCCGGATCAGATCAAAGCGCTCGACCCGGAGAAGATCGCCATCCCCGAGTATTGGGGCAGCGCCACGAAGCCCCCATCCTTCCTCGGCTTTATGCGCAAATCCTTGCTGCGCCTGTTCGGCAAGTAGCTGCGCGCACGGCCTTGAGGCCAGGCTCTGCGCCCGGCTTACTACGCGGGCCAAACGGCTCAGATGCTTCTGGGAGAGCACGCTCGAGCTCCTACGACTCCAGAAACCGGTAGGCCCCTCGCCCTCGAAGAGCGGTACGATTCGTGTGTTCGCTACCGGGCGGGTGGTCATCACGTTGAAGCTCAGTCGATCTGTCCCGTTTGGTTCGTCTCGTCGGAGAAGGGGATGGAGGCCATTCCATGTCTAGACCCCAGCAGCTACAGGACCTACCGGTTGACTTGATCGAGCCGAATCTGGAGCAGCCGCGTCAGTATTTCGACGAGCAGGCGTTGGAGGCGTTGGCGGCCTCGGTGCGCGAGCGCGGCGTCCTGCAGCCGGTGCTCGTGCGCCCGCTGCAGGACGGCAAGTACCAGCTGGTCGCGGGGGAGCGCCGCTGGCGCGCGGCGAGGAAGGCGGGCTTGGTTACGATCCCGGCGCTCATATCAAAATATGACGATCTCGCGGCGCTCGAGGTTGGCCTGATCGAGAACATGGCGCGCGAAGATCTGAATCCTGTGGAGAAGGCACGCGCCTGCCAGACGCTCGTGCAGGAGCTCGGTCTGACCTATCGGCAGATCGGGGCTCGGGTGGGCCTCCACAAGAATGGGGTGGGAAACCTGATGCGCCTGCTGCAGTTGTCCGAGGAGATCCTGGAGCTTCTGGAGCGTGGCGAGCTCGGCGAGGCTCACGGACGGGCGCTGTTACTGGCAAAGGATCACGAGTCCCGTCAAGGGCTGGCTCGTAGTGCGGTCGAGGAGGGTTGGTCGACACGGACCCTCGAGGCTCGTGCCCGTGAAAGCAACCTCGATGAGCCCAAGTCGAGCGACGGCCATGCAGAGGATCCGGAGCAGGAGCGGGACGCGGGGCAGGAGCCGGATCTGAGCCTTATGGACGTCGCCAAGTTATGGGGCGATCTGCTGGGCGTCGGGGTGGGCGTTCGCGCCTTGGGTGGCGGGAAATTGCGCTTGGAGGTCGATTTCACCTCCGCCGAGGCGGCACTGAACGTCGGTGGAGACCTGGCCGAGCAGGTCGCTCGGGGCAAGAAGCGCAGATAGCCAATTGGCCTCCGCTGCGAGGATCAATCCAGTGGCTCTCCGTCGCTCAATGAGCTCTCGCGCGTGCGCTACACCCCGATCACGCACCAGCATACACCCGACGGAGCGAGTCTCAACCTCGCCATTGGGCACCACCTCAGTGCCCGCGAACGCCTGATGGGACTGCCCAACCCACCAATGCCGGCGGCAAAAGCAACTGATTTGTCCCGTTGAGCGCGATTCGTCGGTATAAGGGGAAGGCGCATATATGGAAGGCTCTTGAAAGGGAGGTTGGAGATGCGCAACTTGTCGGTGGAGGAGGCTATGGGAAGGCGGGAGAGCGGGCGGCTCGCGGTCTCGACGCTCCTGGGTGTCCTGGCCGCCGCCGCGTGTCTGCTCGCGGCGCCATCGCCTGCATCCGCGGGCACGTTCACGGCTCTGAGTTGTCACGGCCCCTCCGGGAGTGGGATCGGGACTTATGGATGGGCTGTGGGGACGCCCACAGGCGAATACATCACCTACGGCGATGGCTGCGCGGGTGGAGGTGGGGGTCGTTTGGGTTGACGATGGGTCCCGATCCGGAGTCGGGCCACAACTACGTCAACGGCGACGGCAACACGATGAAGTACTCCGTCCCGGCGGGGCTTCAGATACTCAGCTATAGCCTGCGGCTGGAGGCATACGGCGGGCCGTGTGCGATTCAAAGCGGACAGTGCGCCAATGGGATGGGCGACGTGTACGTCAACCACACCGGCGAGAGCGACCCAACCTACGACTATCGCAACATCGGAGAAGCTGGCGCCACGCCTACGGTGGGCGCCGGCGAACTGAGCGGCGTGAACTGGGTGTCTTCGGCGTGGGCTGCGATCCGGGGCAGGCCTCCTACTACGAATGTCCCGGCTCCAACTCCGCGGGCTTCGAGGCCCAAGCCCTCGTCAGCAGTGGGAGCTTCACGCTGCTGGACTCGACGGTTCCCGCGGTCACGAACGTCTCGGGCTCGCTGATCGCCGGCGGCACGCTCACAGGCACTGAGACGATCAGCTTCAAAGCCTCAGACAGCGGTGGCGGCATGTATAGCGCCACGGTGCTCGTCGACGGCCATCAAGTCGAACAGAAGGTGCCGAATACCAACGGTGGGCTGTGCGCGAACCTCGCGCCGGGGTCGAGCCCGACGATGACGTTCGCCGCGCCGCAGCCATGCCCGGCCACGGAGAACGTCAGTATGTCGCTCAACACGACAAAGCTCTCCGCGGGGCAACATCAACTGCAGGTCGTGGTCACGGATGCCGCCGGCGATGAAGCGCCAGCCTATGAAGGCACGATCACCGTCGGTGGTTCGCCCGCTCGGGCGGGGGCTCTACGGGAGGCTCTACCGGTGGTTCCACGGGGGCTCCACAGGGGGCTCTGGTGGCATGAGCACCCCGATCGGCTCGGGTGGCCCGCTCCCGTCCGTCGGCCCGGGCAGCCCGGCCGCGTTGCGCGGCCCGGCGAACGGCACGAACGCCTCGGATCAGGCCACGCTGACCGCGCGCTGGGCAGCACCCCGAAGGGATCGCGCACTAGCCGCTACGGGGTGGCGCGACCGCATCACGGGGCGTCTGAGCGCGCCCGCCGGCCAGCCGATCTCGGGCGCCTTGATCGACGTGTATCCAGACGCCCGCCGATCAGGGCGCCCAGGCACGCCTCAGCGCCGCGGGGGTACGCACGGGACCCACCGGCGCATGGACGCTGACGCTGCCCCGGGATGTCTCCTCCAGCACGCTGCGCTTCGCCTACCGCAGCCACCTGGATGACACGGTCCCCGCCGCCACGGCGACCCTCACGTTGCGAGTGCACGCCGGGATCACGTTGCGCATCGCCCCCCACGTCACGAGCGTGGGGCGGAAGATCTTCTTCAGCGGCGTGCTGCACGGAACGCCGATCCCGCAGGCGGCAAGCAGCTCGTGCTGGAGGCGTCCTCGGGCAGGGAATGGATCCAGTTCAACACGATCAGCACGAACGCGAAGGGCCGCTACCGCGCGAGCTATCGCTTCAAGTTCCCCGGCCCCGTCGACCTACCGCTTCCGCGTCGTCTCGCGCTTACGAAGCCGACTTCCCGTTCCTGGACGGCGCCTCGAACGTCGTCGACGTGCACGAGCACTGAGGCGGAAGAACGGTGAGCGCCAACAAGACCGCAGCCCGTAACCGACGCGGCCCCCTGCTAGCGCTGGTGGCCGTATGCCCAGCATTGGGGAGCGCGATTCTCATGCTCAGCCTGGCTCCCGCCGCGAGCGCGGGCGAGTGGGTGCAGCGCTCGTGCTCCTACGGCACGGAATACATCGCGCCCGAAGGCTGGGAAGCGAAGGCGTACTACGGCTACTCGGAGCCGCCGCACGCGTACTGCGAAAAAGTCGCCGAGGGTGGCGAAGGCGGCCTCACGGTCTACGCCACGCCCTACAGCGGCGACCAAGATTTCGCGGGACAGGGGTGGATCTACAAGCCGCCGGCCGGCTCGGTAATCGCGGGCGGCAAACTCGAGGCCACGCTCGAGAGCTCGCAATGGCTCTTCCTCTGTTGTTTCGATCGTCGCCGAACGAGCGGTGAGCAAGCTCTGCGAATACCCAGACTGCGAAGAATACGAAGGCGAAGTATCGGTCCCGGCGGGCGCGAGCGAAGTGTACGTTCGGGCCGGCTGTGTCGCCACCACCGAACCTCCATATGTCTGCCACGCGCCCGACGAGAGCAAGTGGGAACACGAAGGCGACTACGCTTACTCTGCCGAAGCGGACATCTCCAGTGCGGAAATCATCCTCGCCACCAAAGCGACACCGAAAGGCTCAGGATTCACCGGCAGCCTTACAGGCGAAACCGTCAGCGGCCCCGGCACCTTGAATTTCACCGCCACCGATCCCGGTCCCGGCGTCTATCAGGTACGGGTGAAGGTCGACGGCAATCAGGTGTGGGCAGAAACGCCAAACGACAATAGAGGGAAATGTGTCCCGACCGGCACAGCCGCGGGTGTCCGCGTATTCGACGCCTTTCAGCCATGCCCGACCGAAGCGGCGGTTCACGCGGAAGTCCACACAGCCATCCTCGCTGACGGCACGCACACCGTCACGGTAGAAGTCGAAGACGCCGCAGGAGACGTTTCGACGGTCTATTCCGGTACGCTGATCACCCTGAACCACCCGTATCCACGATCCTCCCGCCGGCACCGGCACCGGTTCGCGGGCCGGCAAACGGCACGCCTGCCTCGGAAAGCGCGGTCCTGAGCGCACAATGGGCGAGGAAATCCGGGAAGTCCGCGAGCGCTCTAACGAGCACCTACGGACACCCCCACGAGATCACCGGCAGGCTGACCAACACGGCCGGCGCATCGATCGCCGGCGCGCTGGTCGAAGCCAGCCAGAAGCCCGCCTCGCTCGGCGCAACGCGCTTCCTCGATGACCGGTGCACGCACCAGCTCGACGGCGCCTTCACAATCGGCTTGTCCCCGCGAACAGTCCGTCCACGAGCATCGAGCTCGCCTACCGCAGCCACATCGGCGACACGGTCCCCGTCGCGACGGCTGCCCTCACGCTGCGGGTCCACGCGAGCATCCCTCTTCGCATCTCGCCCCGTATCACGAGCGTCGGGCACCGGATCGTCTTCAGCGGCGTGCTGCACGGCGCGCCGTTCCCGCCGGGCGGCAAGCAGCTCGTGCTCGAGGCGAGCTCGGGCGGAGAATGGCTCGAATTCCGCACGATCAGCACCGATGCGAAGGGCCGCTTTCACGCGAGCTACCGCTTCAAGTTCCCCGGCCCCGTGAAGTACCAGTTTCGTGTGATCTCGCGCTACGAAGCGGACTTCCCGTTCCTCGAAGGCGCGTCGAACGTCGTCGACGTGCACGAGCGCTGAGGGACGCCGTAGGGCTTCACCCCGGCTCACTATCATGGGCCTGTGAGCGGTGAGAGGGTGCCCGGTGGGGTGGTGCATACGCTGCCCAAGGATCTGCGTAAGGCGCTGATCGCCAACGGCACGGTACTCGATGCCTGGAAAGACATCACGCCCCTGGCCCGTAACGAGTTCATCTGCTGGGTCGAGGACGCCAAGCAGGAGAGCACCCGTGAGCGCCGCATTCGGCGGACCCAGGAGGATCTGGAGGAAGGCCAGCGCCGGCCCTGCTGCTGGCCGGGGTGCAAGCACCGCGAGCGCACTACCGTTTAGGCAGGCAATGAGACTTCTAGCGTCATATGGCCACAGCCACCGTCACGCCGTGGTCCGCGTGCGCTTTGGCGTCGGTATCTGGCTGCTTGGCCTCGGCGCGTACCTTTGCTACCGAGGCGTCTGGTGGGGATTGCTGTTCCTCGCGCCGGCGGCGCTGCACTTCTACCTCGGCTATCGGCTGCAGCACAGCGTCCGCGGCTAGCGCGCGGCACGCCCGTGGCGCGAATGACGCATGCCACGCGCCCACTTCACCGGGCAGCTCACCGTCTAGCCATCGTCACCGCGCGCTCGGGGGTGCGATGGCGCGCTGAGGTCGCTTGCCAGGCGCGTCGCCGCGGCCTTTAGTCAGGGCCAGCTGTCCGCTCTTGTGCCGGTTGCGTTCCTGCTGGGCGATCCAGAGTCGAATGGTGCGCTCGACGCTGCTTTCGTGTCCGTGGGCCATGGTCATCATGTTCGACCGCACGGGGCGCGCGCACTTTGGACAACGGTCCCAAATCAGCGGAGCGCGTTCTCATATTTGATGGCCCCCGCTCGTTTTGGAATTGCTAGTCTCGGGACGGTGAGCGATGAAAGGGCTGTCGCCCGAGCGCGTTGAGCGCCGAGAAGTCCCGGCGGAGCGAGATCCGTCGTGCTCGTCGCTGTCGCCGGCACAGTTGCTGGGAACATCTCCTGATCGCTCCGCTGTGGGTCGTGTTCGAGGCCAACCTTGGGACGCTGCTGCGCACGTGCGATGCGGTGGGCGCGTGCATGGCGGTGCCCGACACACCTCACTATCGAAGGGCCGGCTTGAGCTGAGGTGTTCGGGGGACTTGACGCGGCTCGATTTTTGAGGTATGTTGTCGATCAGTCACGTAGACAACTGTATGCACTCACTTCATCCCATCGACTTGCCAACGGCGCCTCGAACGCGCCGGGGTTGCCCGTGCTCGACCACGAACGAGCGGCGCCCGTTCGATATATGGCCCCTCGTCCGGAGGCGCGTGCAGTAGAGGTTTATCTGCATGCGCACGCCAGACGAGGGCGACCCAGCAGGGTCGCCTTTTTTGTTGCCCTAAATCGAGAAATCCAATACACAACCACCGCAAAGGTGATGCCCAGCTTGAAAAAATCGCGAATCGATAGAGGCCCCTCCCGCGAGAGAAAGGCCCGGCGCACATGCGCCGGCATCGGGCTCCAACACCCCTCCACGTAGGACTTGATCCAGGGTCAAAGGGTGGGAGAGAGGCTCCGAAAAGTGAATATGAAGATTTTCGATGTGGAGAGCACGATGCTCGCCACGTCAACAAGCGTGCGCGGTAGAGAAACGGCATCTCACGAGTTTCATGGGCTCGAAATAGCAGGTTCGACTCCTGCCCGCGCTACTGCGGGGATGTAGCTCAGCGGCAGAGCGCTCGCCTGTCGAGCGAGTGCGCACCGGTTCGAATCCGGTCATCCCCGCCTCTCGTGGTGGCTGTGGTGTAACGGCAGCATTCGAGGTAGTGATCCTCGCGGCGCCGGTTCGATCCCGGTCGGCCACCCCTTCGCGGACGCGGGCCGGAGAAGGTCGGTTATCTCTCGGAATAGGTACACACCGATCTTCACTTCATGACCGCGTCTACAAATCAGCACAGATCACCTGAAAGGAGGTGAGCCATGTCGTACCTGAAGCAGTACTCCACACGCCGTACCCCGCAGGCAGAGCCGATCCCTGGTGCCGAGCAGAGCGCCAACAGCGCCGGCGGCTTCGCGTGGGCCGTCGATGACTGGACTCGCCTGCGTCGTTTCCTGATCCTCGGCTCCGAGGGCGGGAGCTACTACGCCGGCGAGCGCGAGCTCACGCGTGAGAACGCCGATGCCGTCGTTCGCTGCCTGAAGGCGGACGGTGCGCGGACGGTCGCGGAGATCGTCGCGATCAGCCGGGATGGTCGGGCGCCCAAGAACGAGCCGGCGGTGTTTGCGCTGGCCGCGTGCGCGGGTCTCGGCGATGAGGCCACTCGTCGCGCCGCGCTGGATGCGCTGCCGGCTGTCTGCCGGACCGGAACGCATCTGTTTCAGTTCGCGCGGTTCGTCGAGGGCTTCCGCGGCTGGGGCCGCTCGCTGCGGCGCGCGGTCGGGCGCTGGTACGCAGCCCAGGATGTCGAGCAGCTCGCCTATCAGGCGGTCAAGTACCGCCGGCGCGAGGGCGTGAGCCATCGTGACCTGCTGCGCCTCGCCCATCCGGGCTCCTCGGTGAGCGCCGGCAATCCGGAGCTCGAGGTCTCGAGCGCGCACGGAGCGTTGTTCGACTGGATCGTCCGTGGCGGGCGCAGCGATGGCCTGCCGCGGATCGTTGAGGGCTTCGTCCGTGCCCAGGCGGCGGCGAGTGCCCGCGAGAGCGCCGCGCTCATCGGTGAGTACCGCCTGCCGCGTGAGGCGGTTGCACCGGAGCACCTCGGCTCGCCCGAGGTGTGGGAGGCGCTGCTGGCGGACATGCCGATCGGGGCGATGATCCGCAACCTGGCGGTGATGACCCGCGTCGGCGTCCTGGCTTCGGGGTCGGCGGCGACCGCGCGCGTGCTCGAGGTGCTCGGCGATGTCGAGCGTTTGCGCAAGGCGCGCGTGCATCCCATGAGTGTGCTCGTTGCTCAGCGCACGTATGCGGTCGGGCGTGGTGTGCGCGGCCGCGGCGAGTGGGCGCCGGTCGCGCAAGTTCTCGATGCCCTCGACGGCGCGTTCTACGCGGCGTTCGGCAACGTCGAGTCCGCGGGTAAGCGAGTGATGCTCGCGCTCGACGTGTCCGGGTCGATGGGCTGGGGCCAGGTGGCTGGTGCCGCGGGGCTCACGCCCCGCGACGCGTCTGCCGCGATGGCGCTGATCACGGCGGCGAGCGAGCCCAGTCACGAGATCGTCGGCTTCTCCGCCGGCGAGGGTGGCGGCGACTTTGCTCGGGGCACGCGCTTCGCGAGCCGGAGCAACGGGCTGACGCCGCTTGCGATCAGTCCTCGCCAACGTCTCGATGACGCCATCCGGACGGTGTCTGGTCTGCCGTTCGGAGGCACGGACTGCGCGCTGCCGATGCTCTACGCCCTCCAGCGAGAGCGGGAGGTCGACACGTTCGTGATCTACACCGACTCGGAAACCTGGGCGGGCGACATCCACCCGGCGCAGGCTCTGCGCAAGTACCGCGAGCAGTCCGGGATTCCGGCACGGCTTGTGGTCGTCGGCATGGTCTCGAACGGGTTCTCGATCGCCGATCCAGAGGACCCGGGGATGCTCGACGTGGTCGGCTTCGACACGGCGACACCTCAGGTCATCTCCGGCTTTGCGGCCGGACGCATCTAACAAAACCGGGAGGCGGTCACAGTGGCCGCCTCCCGGCTCGCCCCTGTAGCTCAGAGGACAGAGCACCGGGCTACGAACCCGGGCGCGAAGGTTCGACTCCTTCCGGGGGCTTCAGAGATCGCTCTGATGTGACAACTACAGAAGGAGAACAACAATGAAGGCTCAAGTCGTGTCCTGTGTCGTCAGTGAGGGCGTCGTTGCTTCCATACACGGGATGCACTATCGAATCAATCGACTGGTTGTTCCCGAGCTGGACGACCTCGTCATCACTCCTGATCACGAGTCTGTATATGTCTCCTCGGGCCAAGGAATCCCCGAGGGGGACGTCGTCGCGGAGATCGATATTCCGATCGAGCTGGTTGAGAAGGCCAAGGAGCTCCTCGAGGCAAAGCTCGCACTGCAGGCGCTGCTTGGAGACGAAGAGGCGATTGATGATCACTTCGCCAGTCAACTCACCGCCTAGCCGTCTTCACCGCGCACTCGATGGGTGTCAGCTGCGAGGCGACGTCTCGGTTGAGGCTGGGAGGCCATCGACTGAACGTATCAGCAAGGCTCCGAGTGGACTCGATGCCGGCGTGCTTTCCTGCCGCGCTGTCTGTCTGGGGGGGTGTGTACCGTGCGTGGCGATGGTGCTCGGATCTGATGATGCTCGATCGGAGGGTGAGATGAACGGGCCGGCGGGTGGCGAGCTTGCGGTCGCGGCCAGTCGGTCGTGGCCGGTCGGGCAGGTGCGAACGTTCCTCGGATGGGTGGGGCAGGGGCGGGCGCTCACGCAGACGGGGAGAGTGCGCCTGGCGGATGCCCGCGAGCTGGTGGGGTTGCTCGACACCGGCGATCCGGTGGAGTCGCGTGAGACGGGGTGGCGGGTCTCGAGCAGCGCCGAGCTGCCCAGGCTCACGGCGGTCGTAGAGTGGGCGAAGGAGAGTCGCCTGGTGCGCGTGAGCGGGGGGCGGCTGGTCCCGGTGAAGAAGAACGCGGCGCTGCTGGATCGTCCGCTTGAGCTGTGGGCGCGGATGCTGGAGGCGTTCCCGCGGCTTGGCGAGGCGCTGTGCCGGCCGGGATGGGCGCAGTCGCCGCTGCTCGATCTCTTCCAGGAGACGATGGAGTCCCTGTTCGAGGATCTGCGTCAGCGGGGCGGGAGCATCGACATCGCGCAGGCCTGCGCTCTGGCGTGGGAGATGGTGAGGGCGCGCTACGTGTTGGAGGACGCGAGCGAGCAGCAGCTGACGTTGTGGCGCAAACTGAACGATCGCGACGTGCGCGAGGCGCTGGGGGTGCTCGAGCTGTTTGGGGCGCTGCGGCGTAGCGGGGAGCGGGTGACGCTGACCGAGCTCGGGTCGTGGGGGATGCGTGGCGTCGCGGGCGAGGCGGACCGGAGAGGTCCCGTCCTGCAGGCGAAGGTCAGCCTTCTCGGGTCCTCGAGGCCGCCGGTCTGGCGGCGGCTGCTGGTCCCGGCCGACATCCGGCTCGACCGGCTGCACGGTGTGATCCAGGCGGCGATGGGTTGGAAGGACTGCCACATGCACGCCTTCTCCGACGGCTCTTGCGAGTATGGGCTGGCGGATCCGGAGTTGGGGCACAGAGATGAGCGCAAGGTGACACTCGGCCGGCTGCTCGAGCGAGAGGGCGAGCGGATTCGCTACACCTACGACTTCGGCGATGACTGGGAGCATGAGATCGTCCTCGAGAGAGTGCTCGCCGCCGGGCCGGGTGTGCGCTACCCGGTCTGCGTGGCCGGCAAGGGCGCCTGCCCACCGGAGGACTGCGGGGGTGCGTGGGGGTATGAGGATCTGCGCGAGGTGCTCGCCGATCCCGCCCACGAGCAGCACGAGGAGATGTTGGATTGGCTGGGTCTCCAGGCGGCGGCGGAGTTCGACCCGGCTCGCTTCGACATGGAAGAGGTCAACAGGGCGCTCGGCGCCGGCGAGGATGCCGGGGGCTGGTCGGTGTACAGCGTCGAGGATCCGCGAGCAGCGCCGGCCCGGCGCGCGGCGTAGATGAGCGAGCGTGAGGGGGCGGTTTGCCGGTGAGTAAGCGGCGATCAGCGGCCGGTTTGGGCAAGAAGCGCTCGGCGCTGGCTGAGCTCGACTCAGCCGAGAAGGGCGCCGTCCTGGAAGAGCTGCTGCGATCACAGCCCACGCTGCGGACGGTGGCTGAGCAGATCGCGCGGGAGCAGCTCGCGGACGCAGAGCACGAGGCGGTCGCGGAGGAGGTTGAGTCGGAGCTGCGCTCGCTGTCCAGCGACGAGCTGAGCGGGCGCGCCGGTCGCCAACGGTGGGGGTACGTCGAGCCGACCGAAGCGGCGTGGCAGCTGCTCGAGGAGACGGCTGGCTCCTACGAACGTGAGATCGAGCGGCTGCTCGCGCTCGGCATGATCGGGCCAGCGGTCGAGACGGCGCTCGGTCTCATTGCCGGCCTTTATCGCTGCGAGGGGTGCGAGGATGGCGATCTGCTGCTCTCGTGGGCGCCCGACTTTCCTCTTGAGCACGCCGTCTGGAAGGTCGACGAGCTCGCCAAAGCCGGGGTTGAGATCCCGCCTGAGCTCCTCGCTGGCCTGGCGCCTGAGTGGGCCGATTCCTTCACCGACCGCAGGCCGTTGAGCGCATGATCGGCTGGCGTCGGCGGGGCCGGGTCGAGGCGCCCACAGTCGACATCCGGGTCGAGGATCGACGCGCCTCCGCGGGCGGGCCGCGGGGCTCGCGGAGGTTTACGCGGCTGGTGGTGGATTACGCCGGCGATCCCGATCGCTGCATGCGCGTGATCGCTGAGCTGACCGAGGAGTACGAACGCTACGTCGACAGCGAGCACGCCATCTGTCCGGGCTGCCCGGTCGTACGCTCAGGCCCGTTCGTCGTGTATTCGATGCTGGAATGGAAGGCGATCTACGGGGATGGACGCCTGGATCACTGGACTGTGGGCGACATCCACTCCTACCTGCTCGATCACTTCCCGCGTAAGGTGTCAGCCGACCGCGGGCTGCTGGGAGACACGCCGACGTGCGTGCGCGACTTCGCCTACTTCATGTCCGATCGCGGCACCCTCGCCGGCGAGGACAGCGGCGTACTGGCCGATGCCGCCGAGGAGGTGTTCGACGAGTTTCTCGCCGCGAACCACGACCGGCGCAACTGGGGGCTCGCCAAGCAGGTACTGCGCGGCGGCGTCGCCATCCTCGATGAGGACGATGACCGTTACGTGCATGTGGCCACGATTCTGCCCGAGGGCGTCGAGCCGCGTCACGTCACCGCCAGCAGCGGCGGTCAGAGCGCTGCGGTGCGGCGCGACAAGCGCAAGGCCACCCGGGCGGCGCGTAAACGCAACCGCCGCTGAGAACAACACAGCTTCCTGCCAGCGCTGGTAAGAAGTTGTGCGAAGACCGAGCGCGTGCTCGACAGCGCCACTGTTCGCCTACCTCGCCGGTATCTGTCAGCGGACCACCTCGGACCGAGCAGCGCTTGTCGATCCGGTCGAGGGAGACGAGTGTCGGGTCGGCCTGGAAGTCGGACAGGATGTCGACGATCGGCTGTGGGAAGTTCCTATCGAGAGCAAAGAGGCGCGGCATATACGCGCCCTCTCATGCTCCGATGGCGGTGCGCAGGTTCTGTGCGAGCTGTCGCTCCAGGTCGAGCGCGTCCTCGATTGCGGCCGGCTCGATGTCCGGGTACAGCCGGTAAATCTTCGCTTCTCCGAGCCCGCTGTCGGCCAGGGCACCGAGCGCCTGTGACTCCAGACGAGTATGGACAACGTGGGGGGACCCGCCGAGCTTTCCGGGCACGATGCGCAGCTGCGGGCGCGGAACGCTCAGGTCGGGTCCGTGCAGTCCCTCGCGTGAAGCGAACGGCGCGAGCAGGTCGAGCATGTCGGCGTCGAGAATGTCTTGGCCTCCCGGGCGCTGCGCTTGGCTGCCGTGCTCGATCACGATGCCCCCCGAGCGGTCGACCGCGACGCGGGGAGCGCCATCCTCGCCCCAGAGGTCGAGCTCGAGCGCCGCGATCTCGCGCAGCGCACGCCGGACAGCCTTCATTGCGTAGATCGTGCGCAGTGCCATCAGATCGCCGTAGGACCAGAGCTTTACGCGCTCCGACGACACGCTCGGGATCAGGATGCCCTTCCTTGACCAATAGTGCACGGTCGACTTCGGCACGCCGGACAGCGCGGCGGCGCGCTCAGCGGTGTATGCGCCTCGAGGTTCCACGAAACGAAGTATGGCCCCGGCAGTGGACTGGACGTTCGCTTGTCCTGGCTTTACGGACGCTCGCCCTCCGCGGCGATGGCTGAGCCACGACCTGGCACGGCCCATCACCCGGGCGAAGCTATGTCTTGTTGCGGTCGTTTGACTCGGGCTGGCCCGAGTCGGTGATCTTTCGAGGTATCTTCGGCGGGAAGAGGCCCACCTCGATCTCGGAGTTCAATGAGCGCCCGGGGTGATGGCTAGATTCCACGCGGATGCCGGATCGTCTCTTTCATTACACGACGCGAGACTTCGCGGTCGAGTGCGTCGTCGACCTGGATGCCGGCCGGTGATTGTGGAGGTCTGGGAAGGTCTGTACGGCCCGGGCTTCTATGTGCTGGACATCGGCTTCGATGATGCCACGCGCGATCAGCTGCGCTGGGAGTGCTTTGGGGACGCCAGGCCGGAGCATCCGATGGATGGCGTCTTGGTGATCGACCCAGGCCTCGCGGACGCACCGTTCGAGCCGATGGATGGTCACATCTGGCTGATGGAGGTCTCGTGGGGATCCCGAGCGCCGATTGAGGGCATGATCGTGGCGGTCGGCGTGTGGGAGGACGGCGAGTGGCAGGTCGATGAATACGAGTAGAAATCTAGTATTCCGATCCTAGGTTTGTTACGCTCCTCCATATGGCGGTGATGAGCAAGATCAGGCTGCGGCGCAGCATCGATCCCCCGGGCTACTGGCTTGGGGAGGAGTTTCATGCCGGGTTTGCCGACGATCCGCTGCTGCCGGAAGGCCATCGGCGGCGCATCGCCACGTGGGCGCGAGCAGCAGGGAAGGCTTCTGGCGGACAGTGCGAGCTGTTGGCGCTGCGACCGCAGCGCAAGCTGTCTGAGGCGCAGCAGCGGGCCGAGGATCTGGCCGGCCCGCAGGCGAGCCCCATGTGGCAGTACCTGACGGATGTAGAGCGGGGGATGGTGCTCGATCCGAGCGCCCATCCAAAGCTTGTGGGCGCGATCTACCCGCTGGGTATCGGCCAACTCGCCACGCTCACGGGCTCGACGCAGGATCAGATTCGTCACTGGCACGAGCTCGGGTTGCTGCGCGCGCGACGAAGCAAGGGCGGGCACCGTCAGTTCTTCGCCAACGCGGCGCTGCGGGCGTTCTTCCTGCGAGGCAACATGCCCCAGCCGTACATCACGGTTCTGCGCGACATCAGCAACCTGAAGGGCGCCCCGCTGCTCGCCGGCATGGCCACGCTTCTGCAGGAGCAGGCATCCCGGTTCGATGCGGCCGAGCGGGATCTGCTGACGCAGACCGCGCACGATCTCGAGCGGGTTAGCGCGGTACTTGCAGGCCACTCAGGATAGGTGAGGAGAAGGTCCCTGCAGCTCGTCCCGGAGGGCTTTCGACCGCCGTTTGGCGCAGCCCGTTTTGGGCAACATGCTTCTTACTAGCGCTGGTAAGAAGCTGTACGTTTGGATGAGTGCCGCAAGCTATCGAGAGCGAAGCGGCACGGCATGAGGACCATGTAGTGCAGCTTGCGGCGAGCACCTCCATGGCCCGGGGCTATACTCGCCAGCTCTGCGCTCGTGGCGGAATTGGTAGACGCGCAAGGTTGAGGGCCTTGTGGAGAATTTTCTCCGTGGTGGTTCGAGTCCACTCGGGCGCATTGGGAAGTCCTGCCGTTCGGCTTTCCTTTTGAACGAAGCCAGTTCCTCGCTTTCGGACATGTCTCCAACGTGCTTCGCCCTCCATTTAGATGGCGGCGGCCCTTGCATCCGTCCACGCGCGGCGCTAGTCTACGAACACATGTTCGTTCCACGCCACAGCGAACCCGAACAGGGAGCCAAGTAGACATGGATCTGACCAAACGCCAGCAAGAGATATTCGACTTCATTCGCAAGTACTCGGCCAAGTACGGCTATCCGCCCACGGTGCGGGACATCGGCAAGGCCGTGGGCCTCGCGTCCTCATCGACCGTGCACGCGCATCTGGCCAACCTGGAGAAGATCGGCATGCTCAGGCGCGATCCTTCCAAGCCGCGCGCGATCGAGCTGCTCGACCGAGCGATGGGTAGTGCCGTTGAGAGCGTGCGCGGGATCGTGCGCGCCGACAGCCTGCCGCTGCTGGGCTCGGTGGCCGCGGGCACGCCGATGCTCGCGGAGGAGAACATCGAGGATTACGTCTCGGTGCCGTCTGTGGCCGGCGGCGGCGACGGCCAGTACCTGCTGCAGATCCGCGGCGAATCGATGAAGGACGCGGGCATGCTCGATGGCGACTACGTGGTCGTGCACTCCCAGGACACCGCGCAGGACGGCGACATCGTGGTCGCGCTGCTGGGCGAGGAGGCGACCGTGAAGCGCTTCTTCAAAGAAGCCGACCACATCCGCCTGCAGCCGGAGAACGAGACGATGGAGCCGATCCGCAGCAAAGAGGTCAAGGTGCTCGGGCGCGTTGTGGGGTTGCTCAGAAGCGTCTGAGGGGCTAAATTGAGCTGTGCAAGCCAGGCAGCCGCGGGGATCGAAAGATCTTCGAGGAAAGTCGGGACATCACAGGGCAGGGTGGTCGAGGAATCGACCCGGGGAAACCCGCGGGAAAGTGCAACAGAAAGCAGACCGCCGATGGGGCCGTCCCACGTGAACGGCTCACAGGCAAGGTTGAAACGGTGCGGTAAGAGCGCACCAGCGTCGCGGTGACGCGGCGGCTCGGTAAACCCCACTCGATGCAAGGCCAGTTTGGACCGTTTGCAGGTTGCCCGCCAAGGTCCAGGTAGGCCGCTCAGATGGATGGCTGCTCACGACAGAATCCCGCTTATCGACTTGCTAAGGGAAGGCCCCGCTCCGGCGGGGTCTTCCTATGCCCGCAGCTGCTCGTGCGCCGTCTGCATCAGCGTCGGCGTGCCCTTGAGCTCGCTGAGCGCCTCGAGCATCGGCTCAAGCTCGCAGTCGATCTTTGCCGGCCACTCCTTCGGCGGATGCTCGTCGAGCGTCTTCAGCCCGTTGCCGGTGATCAGCGCGACGACCGTGTCATCGGGCGCGAAGCGCCCGGCCGCGGCGAGCTTCTCGAGCACGGCGATCGTCGTGCCGCCGGCCGGCTCGGTCAACAGGCCCTCGGTCGCCGCGAGCAGGTCGATTCCCGCGAAGATCTCCGGGTCCGAGGCGAAAGCGGCCGTGCCACCGCGTTTGTGCACGGCGTCGATCACGAGATAACCGTCGCCGGGCGCGCCGATCGCGAGCGAGTGCGCGGCGGTCTCGGGCATCACCGGATGGACCTCGGCCTCCTCGGCGAGGATCGCCGAGGCGATCGGGTTGCAACCGCTCGGCTGGGCGATGTGAATCTGCGTGCCATCGGTCTCGGACAGCCCGAGCAGCTGCAGCTCGCCGAGGCCCTTGTGCATGCGGGAGGAGAGCGTGCCGCCGGCGGCCGGGCTGACGATGTGGTCGGGCGATTGCCAATCGAGCTGCTCGACGATCTCGAACGCCTCGGTCTTCGCGCCCTCCGCGTAGAACGGGCGCAGCGTGATGTTCGCGAAGTCCATCCCCGTCTCCGCGGCGACTTCGCGGCAGCGGCGGTTGGCTTCGTCGTAGTTGCCCTGCACCTGGACGACCTTCGCGCCGAGCGCCATGCACACGCGCGCCTTCGTCTCCTCGAGGCGATTGGGGTAGAAGATGAACGCGTCGACCCCGGCCTTCGCGGCCATCGAGGCGACGGCCGTGCCGACGTTGCCGGTGGAGACGCAGCCGATCTCTCCCTTGCCGCGCTCGAGCAGCCGCGCGAGAGACATCGAGACGACGCGGTCCTTGTAGGAGAGGCTCGGCCGGTTGCTGGAGTCGTCCTTCAGGTACAGGTTGTTCAACCCGAGCTCGGCGCCGAGCCGGTCGGCGCGGATCAGTGGCGTGTAGCCGGAGTGCTGGCCCACGCGCGCCTGCGCGCTCGCGTCGAGGATCGGGAGCAGCTCCTCGAAGTGCCAGATGTTCTGCGGACGCTCGGAGGACGGGAAGTCCCGGAAGTGGCTGGCCGCGAGCTCGTAGTCGTAGGCGATGTCCAGACCCTTCCCGCAGTCCGGGCACGCGAACACCGTG
Organism: uncultured Solirubrobacterales bacterium; assembly: GCA_963813745.1. Classification (GTDB taxonomy): domain Bacteria; phylum Actinomycetota; class Thermoleophilia; order Solirubrobacterales; family Solirubrobacteraceae; genus Palsa-744. The sequence continues at coordinate 213,786 of CAWEZW010000006.1, read as the reverse complement.
TCGGTCAGCGGATAGCGGTGATCGCAGCGGTGGCAGACGAGCTCTGTCGCGCACGAGCGCGTCCGCTGGCGGGTCCCCGGGGGCGTGGCTGTACTGGAAGGGCTCATGCCGGTACCGCAGACGATACGCCTGGCCACGGCGTCTGTGTGTCAGCCTCGTGACCAAACGCGATCCACAGCTCCTCGGACATGTGTGGAGCGAACGGGCCGAGCATCTGAATCAGCACCCCCAACGCCTCGATCAGAGCCTCGCTGTCGGCCGGACCTAGCTCCGGTTGGCGTGTGAGCACGCGCTTCTCGAAGTCCTTGATGCGGTCGAACAGGCGCATCACGTCGCGCACGGCGCTGTGCATCTCCAGGCTCTCCATCTCTGCGGTCGTCTTCTCGACGGCGGCGGCGCACCACGTCGAGAGTTTCAGCCGCAGGTGCTCGGTCGTATCTCTGAGATCGCCTGGATCGCCCGTGGGAGCGGGGGCGGTGAGTGCCCTGAGCGAGAACTCCCAGACCTGCGCGAGGAACCGGTTGCAGCGCAACACCGCCGAGTCGCTCCAGTTCAGCGAGCGCTGCGGCCGGGCGGCGTACAGCGTCGCCAGGCGCACGGTGTCGGCGCCGTACTTCTCGACCAGCTCGTCCGGGTCGACGACGTTGCCGAGGTGCTTGGACATCTTGCGCCCGTCGCGGATCACCATCTCGTGGAACAGGCAGCCGGCGAAGGGCTCGCCGTCGGCGAGGAACGCGAGCGGGCCGATGTCGCGCAAAGCCTTTGTGACGATCCGCTGGTCGAACACGAAGTTGCCGCTGTCGGAGCCGGCGACGAGCCGCTCGGAGGGCAGCCACTCCCGGAGATCCTCCAGCGCGAAGATCTCCTGCAGCGGGCGCTCGCGCTCGCTCGCGGGCACGCACGCGGGAACCCACAGCCAGAGCGCGTCGAAATGACAGTCGAGCGTGTCTGTCTCGCGCCGCGCCGCGCCGCCGCAACCGGGGCAGGTGGTCTGCACGAAGTCCTCTCGCTCGGCAAGCGGGTTGCCCAACCCCGTAGGTTTGAGATCGAGGGGGAGCAACACCGGCAACTGCTCCTCCGGCACCGGCACGGCGCCGCACCGATCGCAGTAGACGATCGGGATCGGCGTGCCCCACGAGCGCTGGCGCGAGATCGAGAAGTCGTTTGCGCGGTAGCGCACCGCCGGGCGTAGGCCCTCAATCGGCGGGCCTGTCCCGGCAACCTCGTCGGGGTCGTCCACTCCTAGCCCCAGCCGTCCCGCGATCAGAGCGTCGGTGCGGTCGCGCGCGGGGATCCCGAGCACCGCGGTCGCGCCGAAGCGCCCATCCACCGCGGGAGAGATCAGAACCGGCAGGGGCTCGCCGGTCGCAGGGGAGGTCAGGGTACGACCGGTGTCGATCAGCGGGATCTGCTCGGCGTCGCGCGAATCGCGCTCGAGACCGCCGGAGCGGAGCTCCTCCAACTGCTCGAGCACGGTGGGGTCGGCGATCCAGCGCTCGACGTCGGGGTGCTTGGGCGAGATCGCGACGAACCGCGCCTCCCCCAACGCGTCCGCGTGCGGCGTGAACACGGTCAGGGCGGCGCCGTCGGGGGCGAGGAGGTCGAGCTCGACTCCGTCGAGGCGGCCGAGGACAAAGCGCTGGGAGGCGAGCGAGCTCTCATCCCAGATACCGCCCTGCTCGAGCTCCTGAAGGCGTGCGTCGTTCTCAGGCACGTAGGAGCTGATGCGCAGGTACCACTGGGTCTGCTGAATCAGCTGAACCGGGTTGTGACAGCGCCAGCAGAGGCCGTCCTCGACCTGGATCGTGGCCAGGGTCGTCTGGCAAGTCTCGCACCAGTCGACGGTCCCCGTCCCCTGATAGATAAGCCCGGCGTCGAGCAGCGTCAGGAACAGCCACTGCGACCAGCGGTACATGAGCGCGTCCGAGCTGAGGAACGAACGCGACCAGTCGAAGGAGAAGCCGAGGCGCTCCAGCTGTCCCTGCATGTGGGCGGCGCAGCGGTTGACCCAGTCGCTCGGCGACTCGCCGCTTGCGATCGCGCCGAGCTCGGCGGGCAGGCCGAACGCGTCGAAGCCGAAGGCGAACAGCACCGCATCCCCACGCGCGCGCGAGAAACGTGCGTAGGCGTCACCGATCGAGTAGGAGCGGACGTGGCCGATGTGGATGTTGCCCGAGGTGAAGGGTGCGGAGGGCTTGATGTACTTGCGCGGCGCTCCGCCGGTCAGCTCGGGCGTGCGGAACGCGTCGCGCGCGCGCCAGGCCGCCTGCCGGCGGGCCTCGATCATCTGCGGGTCATAGCGCTTTGGAAGCTGGTCTGCCATCTCAATCGAGCATATCCCAGGGCATAAGGACCGGCGAGTGGGCATAAGTCCCGGGGAGCCATTGCTATGCTCGAATCACCAGGCCTGTAGGCGCAAACTGTCCGCCCCGAATGTGAGGATGAAGCGATGGAGATAGAGATCGGACGCGGCAAGAAGGCGCGCCAGGCATACGGATTCGACGACATCGCGATCGTTCCCTCCCGGCGCACGCGCGACCCCGATGACATCGACCTGTCTTGGAAGCTGGGGCCATATCAGTTCGAGCTGCCGATGATGGCCTCGGCGATGGACGGAGTGGTTTCGCCGCGGACCGCGGGGATCGTCGGCAACCTGGGCGGGCTGGCGGTGCTGAACCTGGAGGGCATCTTCACGCGGTATGAGGACGCCGAGGAGCAGCTCGAGCGGATCTCCGAGCTGGGAAAGGAGCAGGCCACGCGCGAGATGCAGGAGATCTACGCAGAGCCCGTCAAGCCCGAGCTGATCGCGCAAAGGATCAGGGAAATCAAGGAGCAGAAGGTCGTCGTCGCGGCCTCGCTGACCCCGCAGCGGGTGCTGAAGTACCACGAGCTTGCTTTGGAGGCCGGGCTCGATGTGCTCGTGATCCAGGGGACGGTCGTCTCAGGGGAGCATGTCTCCACCGTGTCGACGCCGCTGAACCTGAAGGAGTTCATCCCGACGCTCGAGGTGCCGGTTGTCGTCGGCGGCTGCGCCTCCTATCACACGGGTCTGCACCTGATGCGCACGGGCGCCGCCGGGGTGCTTGTCGGCGTCGGGCCGGGGGCGGCCTGCACGACGCGCGGGGTGCTCGGGATCGGCGTACCGCAGGCGACGGCGATCGCGGATGTTGCACATGCACGGTCGACGCACATGCTGGAGACGGGCGAGTACTGTCAGGTGATCGCCGACGGCGGGATGCGAAACGGCGGCGACGTGTCGAAGGCGATCGCGCTCGGCGCCGACGCCGTGATGATCGGCTCGCCGCTCGCACGCGCGTACGAGGCTCCGGGGCGGGGCTTTCACTGGGGCATGGCCACCTTCCATCCGACGCTCCCCCGCGGCGCGCGCGTGGCGACGACGCAGAACGGCACGCTTGAGGAGATCCTCGTCGGTCCGGCGCGCGAGAACGACGGCACGTTCAATCTGTTCGGCGGGCTGAGGACCTCGATGGCAACCTGCGGGCACAAGGACCTCGCGGAGTTCAACCGCGCCGAGGTCGTGATCGCGCCGGCGCTCCAGACCGAGGGCAAGGCGCTCCAGCGCGACCAGGGCGTGGGGATGGGGTCCAACGGGGCCGCAGCAGCCGTCCTCGTCAATGACTGACGCGGCGCTCGCCACGCCCGCACCCGCCGGCGAGGAGTTGACCGGCGGCATACCTGAGGTCAACGAAGAGGTGATAGTCCTCGACTACGGGGGGCAGTACAGCCAGTTGATCGCGCGCAGGGTGCGCGACTGCGGCGTGTTCTCCGAGCTGCTGCCGAGCCACACCCCGCTGGAGGAGATCGAGCGACGGAAACCTCGGGGAATCATCCTCTCGGGCGGCCCCGCGTCGGTATATGCCGAGGGCGCTCCGCGATTGGAGCGGGGCCTGCTGGAGCTGGGCGTGCCGGTGATGGGCATCTGTTACGGGATGCAGCTGCTCGTGCACGAGCTCGGGGGGAAGGTCGAGGAGGCAGAGGTGGGAGAGTTCGGTCGCTCGGACCTGACGGTGACCGAGCCGGGAACGCTGTTGAAGGGGATGCCGAAGGAGCAGACGTGCTGGATGAGCCATCGGGACACGGTGATCGAGCCGCCTCCCGGGTTCACGGCGCTGGCGTCCTCGAGCGTGTCGCCGGTGGCCGCGGTCGAGGACGCCGAGCGCGGTATCTACGGGATCCAGTTCCACCCCGAGGTCGTGCACACACCCTACGGGCAGGAGATCCTGACGAGGTTCCTGACGGAGGTGTGCGGTTGCGAGCGGACATGGTCTGCCAGGGGGATCGTCGAGGATCAGATCGCGCGGATCAGGCGGCAGGTCGGCGACGGGAAGGTGATCTGCGGACTGTCGGGCGGCGTCGATTCGTCGGTCGCGGCGCTGCTGGTGCACCGCGCGGTCGGGGACCAGCTGACGTGCGTGTTCGTCGACCACGGGTTGATGCGAAAGGACGAGGGCGAACAGGTCGAAAGCGCGTTCCGGGACACGTTCAAAGTCCCGCTCGTGGCCGTCGACGCGGAGGAAAGGTTCCTGGAGAAGCTGAGGGGCGTGACCGAGCCCGAGGCCAAGCGCAAGGCGATCGGCGCGGAGTTCATCAGGGTGTTCGAGGAGGAGGCGGCGAAGATCTCCGCCGATGAGCCCGCCCACTACCTCGTGCAGGGAACGCTGTACTCCGACGTGATCGAGTCGGGCGGGGGGACGGGGGCGGCGACGATCAAGTCCCACCACAACGTCGGCGGCTTGCCGGACGACCTGCAAATTCGAGCTGGTGGAGCCGCTGAGGGCGCTGTTCAAGGATGAGGTCAGGGCCGTCGGCGCCGAGCTGGGATTGCCGGAAAGGCTGGTCTGGCGCCAGCCGTTCCCGGGGCCGGGCCTGGCGATCAGGATCGTTGGCGGCGAGGCGACGAAGGAGCGCTTGGACGTGCTGCGCGAGGCCGACAGCATCCTGCAGGAGGAGATCCGCAAGGCGGGTCTGTACCGCGAGCTGTGGCAGTCGTTCTGCGTGCTGCCGGACGTGCGCACGGTGGGCGTGCAGGGAGACGAGCGCACGTACGGCTATGTGGTTGTGATCCGTGCGGTGACGAGCGACGATGCAATGACGGCCGACTGGGCGCGGCTGCCGTACGACCTGCTGGAGACGATTGCGTCGCGGATGATCAACGAGCTGCGCGAGGTCAACCGGGTTGTGCTGGACATAACGAGCAAGCCTCCGGGAACGATCGAGTGGGAGTGACCGGGTAGTCTTTGTGGGAGGCGGTCGAGCACAGTAGTTCGGAGGACGCTGTATGGAACCGGCCAGAACGGCCGGCGACGATCCGAGGAAGAACGACTTCGCCTATGATGTTCCTTCGCGCCGCGCGCTAAGCGTGGCCTTTTTTACGTTATGACCCGCTCTGCATTCACGCCATGACCCCCTCAACTTCAACACCTTCGGCCAAAACCTACGTGGCCAAGCCGACCGAGCGCGAGCGTAACTGGCTCGTGGTCGACGCGAACGGCAAGACGCTGGGCCGGCTGGCGACGCAGATCGCGGACGTACTACGGGGCAAGCGCAAGCCCGAGTACACCCCGCACATCGACACGGGCGACTTCGTCGTGGTGGTCAACGCGGAGAAGATCACGGTGACGGGGAACAAGCGTAAAGACAAGCGCTACTACCGCCACTCCGGCTACCCCGGTGGACTGAGGTCGAGAACGTTCGAGGAGATGCAGGCGCGGCGTCCTGAGGAGATCATCCGGCTGGCCGTGAAAGGCATGATGCCGCGTAACCGATTGGCGCGGAAACAGATCACGAAGCTGAAGATCTACGCCGGCCCCGAGCACCCGCATACAGCCCAGAACCCGCAACCTTTGGAGATCGAGGCCTGATGGCCGCCGACGAGGAGCAAAAGAACCCCGCCGGGGAGACACCGGCAGAGGAGCAGGAGACCACGGCCGCTGAGACGCCAGCCGCCGAGGAGCACGCCGTCCCGACTGAGGCGGCGACCGAGATCGCCGGTTCCGCCGAGGACGCGGCGCTGGAGGCGTTCGAGGAGGCGCAGGAGCGCGGCAAGAGCGAGCAGACCGGCGAGGCCGAGCAGTTCGGTCCAATCGCCGGCAATGCGGTCCCAACCGACGATGCAACGGAGATCGCGGGCTCCGCCGAGGATGCGCCGCTGGAGGCGTTCGAGGAGGCGGAGGAGCGCGCCGAGGCCGAGGAGCTGGTCGAGGCTTTCGAGGAGGTCGTGGCCGAGGAGATCGCGGAGGAGATCGTCGCCGTGGCCGTGGAGGAGGCGGTTGAGGCCGAGATCGCCGAGGAGATCGTCGCGGAGGCTGTGGCGGAGGAGATCCTCGAGGAGGCGATCGAGGAGGCTGTGGCAGAGGAGATCGCGGAGGAGGTCGTCGCCGAGGTCGAGGCCGAGCTGGAGGAGGACGAGGAGGATGAGGCTCCGCGGGTGAAGCCGGCCGTGCCGGGAGCGCACCTCGAGGTGGACATCGTCCCCGAGGGCGTCGACCCGCTGGGCCGTGCCGAGGCTTACGAGGACCCGTATGCGATCGAGGGCGAGGAGTCCGAGAGCGAGGCGGACAGCCGGCAGGAGGACCGGGAGGAGGTCCTGAGCAAGCCGATCTCCACCGCCGCGATCGACCTGGCCTCAGGCGCGCGGTATCGCGCGACGGGCAAGCGCAAGACGGCGGTCGCGCGGGTAACGCTGCGACCGGGGAGCGGCTCCTACCTTGTGAACGGAAGGACGCTCGAGGAGCACTTCCCGCGTATTACACAGCAGCGAAACATCCGCCAGCCGCTGGAGACGGTGGGCTACCAAGAGCGGATGGATGTGGTCGCGCGGTTGCACGGCGGCGGCATCTCCGCCCAGGCGGGGGCGCTGCGTCACGGCGTCTCGCGCGCGTTGCTGGAGGCCGATCCCAATCTGCGCGGTGAGCTCAAGCGCCGCGGCTTTTTGACGCGCGATTCGCGCGCGAAGGAGCGCAAGAAGGCCGGGTTGAAGAAGGCCCGCAAGAAGCCGCAGTTCTCCAAGCGCTAGCGAGCGACAAAAGAGTCCGAGGGGGCAGATGACCCGCAAGCTGTTTGGAACCGACGGCGTGAGGGGCGTGGCCGGCGGTCTGCTGACGGCCGAGCTGGCGCTCGGCCTGGCGCAGGCGGCGACGCGGAAGACCGGCGCCCAGCGTCCGCAGGTGCTGATCGTGCGCGACACGCGCGAGTCGGGCGAGATGCTCCAGGCCGCGGTCGCGGCCGGCGTGAGCGCCGCCGGCGGCGACGCGCTGCTGGGCGGCGTGCTGCCGACGCCGGCCGCGCCGCTCTTGATCGGCCGTTACGGCTTCGACCTGGCGGTGGTGCTGTCGGCCTCGCACAATCCCTTCCAGGACAACGGGATCAAGTTCTTCGCCGATGACGGCTACAAGCTCTCGGATGAGACCGAGCTGCAGATCGAGCAGGAGCTGGAACGGGCGGGGAGCGTCGCGGCAGACGCCGGGGCGGTGCCGGATACTCCTCCGCAAATCGGCCACGTGCGTGAGTTGAGGGGCGCGGGCGAGGATTACCTGCGCGAGCTTCACAGCCACTTCGCCGAGCTCGACCTGAGCGGGTTGGACGTGCTGCTCGACTGCGCGAACGGCGCGACTCACCAGGTCGCACCGGAGATCTTCCGGCGGCTGGGTGCGAAGGTGACCGTGATCGCCGATCGGCCGGACGGGCGCAACATCAACGCCGGCTGCGGCTCCACACACGTCGAGCAGCTGGGCCTAAGGGTCCGCGAGGGAGGGCATGGGGTGGGGTTCGCCTTCGACGGCGATGGCGACCGTGTGCTGGCTGTCGACCGGACGGGGACAGTCGTCGACGGCGACGAGCTGATTGCGCTCGCGGCGCTGCACCTGCGCGAGCGCGACCGTCTGAACGACGGGGGCGTGGTGGTCACGGTGATGACCAACTACGGCTTTCATTCAGCGATGGAGCGCGCCGGCGTGGAGGTGGCGATCACGCAGGTCGGGGATCGCTACGTGCTGGAGGAGCTGCGTGAGCGCGGCTGGGTGCTGGGCGGTGAGCAGTCGGGTCACATCATCGACCTGAGCTTCAACCGCACGGGCGACGGGATCGCCGGCGCGCTGCTGACGCTCCAGGCGCTGGCCGGCCGCGACCTCGCTGAGCGCGACGCGATGCAGAAACTGCCTCAGCGGCTGGTGAACATACGCGTGCGTGAGCGTGGCGCGCTTCAGTCGGCCACCGAGGTCAACGAAGCGGTGAGCGCGGCCGGGAAGGCGCTCGAGGGTCGCGGACGCGTGCTGGTGCGCCCGAGCGGGACTGAGCCGCTCGTAAGGGTGATGGTCGAGGCGCCGACCGAGGATGAGACCGATGAGGTCTGCGGGCGGTTGGCAGCGCTGGTGCAGCGCGAGCTGGGCTGAATCGCGCTGATATCTTCGACGGGGTGTGCGGCATCGTTGGCTACGTCGGCAATCGCCCCGTCCGTGAGCTGCTGCTCGACGGATTGAAGAAGCTCGAGTACCGCGGGTATGACTCCGCGGGAATCTCGGTGATCGGCGAGGACCGGATTGAGACGGTCCGGGCAGTGGGCAACCTCGATGCGCTGCAGGCGAAGCTCGACGGCTTGGCCCAGGCACTAGATCAAGAGGAGGAGGAGGAGGCGGCAGTGGAGGGAGCCGTGGCGGTGGCCGTGCGTCCTGCCACAACCGGCATTGGTCACACCCGCTGGGCCACGCACGGGCGGGTCACGGAGGAGAATGCCCATCCGCACTACGACTCGGCGGACCACTTTCATGTGGTCGTGAACGGGATCGTCGAGAACTACATGACGCTCAAGGAGCGTCTGCTGGCGGCGGGGAGCGTCTTCACATCCGAGACCGACGCCGAGGTGATCGCGCATCTGATCGCCGAGCACTATGACGGCGACCTGGCCGACGCGGTGCGAGGCGCTTACGGCGAGCTCGAGGGTCACTACGCGTTCGTCGCGATGTGCCTCCAGGAGCCCGAGACGCTGGTGGGAGCGCGGCGCGAGTGTCCGCTGATCGTCGGAAGGGGGGAGGGCGAGCAGTTCGTGGCCTCCGCGGTGCCCGCGTTCCTCGCGCAGACACGCAGCGTGCAGTACGTAGACAACGGCGAGATCGTCGTGTTGACCCCCGACGGCGTGACGATCACGACGCCGGACGGGGATCGGGTGGAGCGCGCGGTCGAGACGGTCGACTGGGACGAGGACACCGCCGAGAAGGGCGGATACGAGACCTTCATGCTGAAGGAGATCCACGAACAGGCGGACGCCGTCGCCGAGACGATCGCCGACCGCACCGCGCGTGGCAGCGGCGTTGATCTGGCTGAGCTCGGCGTCCTCGACGAGGCGCTCCTGGAGAACGTGAAGCGCATCGTCGTGGTGGCCTGCGGCACCTCCTACCACGCGGGCCTGATCGGCCGCTACGCGATCGAGGAGTGGGCGCGCGTGCCGGTCGAGGTGGACGTCGCCTCGGAGTACCGCTATCGCAACCCCGTTGTCGGGCCGGGAGACCTGGTGATCGGGATCTCTCAGTCGGGCGAGACCGCCGACACGCTCGCGGCGATGCGCAAGGCGAAGGAGCGCGGCGCCGCGGTGCTGGCGATCACGAACGTTATGGGCTCGCAGGTGACGCGCGATGCCGACGGCGTGCTGTTCACTCGCGCGGGCCTGGAGATCGGGGTGGCCGCGACGAAGACGTTCCTCTGCCAGGTCGCCGTCGTCTATCTGCTCGCGCTGCGTCTGGCCGAGTTACGTGGCACGCTCGAGCCCGCGCGGCTGCAGGAGCTCGTGGGCGAGGTCAAGCGCCTTCCGCACGGCATCGAGCAGGTGCTTGCCGGCATGGGCGAGCAGGTGGCGCGCGTGGCCGACGCGTACTGGCAGAGCGAGTTCTTCCTGTACATCGGCCGCCACGTGGGTCTGCCGGTGGCGCTGGAGGGCGCGTTGAAGCTGAAGGAGATCTCCTACATAGCCACCGACGCCTACCCCGCGGGAGAGATGAAGCACGGTCCGATCGCGTTGCTGGACGAGACCACGCCGGTGGTGTGCGTGGCGACCGATTCGCCCGTGCTCGAGAAGATGGTCTCGAACATGCAGGAGGTGCGCGCCCGCGGCGCGCACGTGGTCGCGGTGACGACGGCGGGCAACGAGCAGATTGCCAAGCACGCCGACTCGGTGATTACTGTGCCGTCGGTGGATTGGATGCTGCAGCCGATGCTGGCGGTGATCCCGCTGCAGCTGCTTGCTTATGAGATCGCGCGCAAGCGGGGGCTGAACGTCGACCAGCCGCGCAACCTGGCGAAGACCGTCACCGTCGAGTAGTCATCTAGCATCGCTGGTCGTGGACACGCTCCCCGACTGGCTGACACCGCTGCTCGACGCCGAGACGATGCGTGGCGTCGACCGCTGGGCGATCGATATCCGCGGCGTGCCCTCGCTCGATTTGATGGAGCGCGCCGGGGCTGGGGTGACGCGGGCGATCGAGCGATTGGCTCCGGATGGGCCGGTGGCGGTGGTGTGCGGGAAGGGGAACAATGGCGGGGACGGACTGGTGGTCGCGCGCCTGCTGCGCGAGGCGGCCAGGAGCGTGACCGTGGTGTGCGCGGCGCCGCCCGGCGCCTTTGCCGGCGACGCGCGCGTGAACCTGGATCGACTGCCCGGCGACGCGCCGCTGGAGCTGACCGAGGATCGTGAGCGATCGGAGCGGGCGCTCACGGAGGCGACCGTGATCGTGGACGCGCTGCTCGGCACTGGCTTCCAGGGTGAGCCCCACGGAACTGTGGGGGAGGCGATCGAGGCCGTGAACGCGGCGAGAGCGCCGGTCGTGAGCGTGGATGTGCCGAGTGGCGTGGACTCCTCCACCGGGGTCGCGTCGGGCGCGGCGGTGCGGGCAGTCGTCACGGTCAGCTTCCACGCCGGAAAGCCGGGCTTGTGGATCGGGCCGGGCAAGGCGCACGCGGGCGAGGTGGAGACGATCGAGATCGGGATTCCACGCGGCTGGCCCGGTGCGGCGAAGATCGGCCTGATCGCCCCATCGGTCCTGGGTTTGCTGCCGCGCAGGGGGCCGTCTTCAACGAAGTTCCTCAGTGGCCACGTACTGATCGCCGGTGGCTCGCGCGGGCTGACCGGCGCGCCGCGGATGGCCGCAGAGGCGGCGATGCGCGCCGGGGCCGGGTATGTGACGGCTTTCGTACCAGCGTCCCTACAGGCGATTCTTGCGACCGCCGGGCCACCCGAGCTGATGACGCATGGTCTGCCTGACGAAGACGGCGGCCTGACGGCCGGCGGGGTACAGGACGTGCTCGAAGCGAGCAGGCGTGGCGGTTCGCTGGCGCTGGGCCCTGGGCTGGGACGCTCAGACGGCGCCGTCCAGTTCATCCGCGAGCTTGCGCACGGGGCGAAAGTCGCGCTGGTGCTCGACGCCGACGGGCTGAACGCACACGCGGGACGTCTGAGCGAGCTGGCAGCGCGAACCGCGCCAACCGTGCTGACCCCGCACGCGGGTGAGCTGGGCCGGCTGCTGGAGGTGGGCAGCGAGGAGATCGAACGCGAGCGTTTGCGCCACGTACGCGCGGCGGCCGAGCAGTCGCGGGCAGTCGTCGTCTTGAAGGGCGACGACACGCTGATCGCCGATCCCTCCGGTCGCGTGGCCGTCAGCCCGGGCGGTGCTCCCGCGCTCGCGACAGCCGGCACCGGTGACGTGTTGACCGGGGTGATCGCCGCGCTGCTCGCCGCCGGCCTCGATCCGTTCACCGCCGCCGCGGCGGGTGTGTCGCTGCACGCCGAGGCCGGCCGCGAGGCGGCGCGCAGGCAGGGCGCGGCCGAGGGCGTCGTTGCCTCCGATGTGATCGCCGCATTGCCCGCCGCGCGCGGGGGCGTGACCCGATGACCGAGCGCCGCGCACTCGCGCGGGTGAACGTGGCCGCGATCGAGCGTAACTGCGCCCGCCTGCGCGGCGAGTTGAAAGGAGGTGCGGAGCTGTGCGTCGTGGTGAAGGCCGACGGATATGGCCACGGCGCGATACAGAGCGCTCGCGCGGCGCTCGCCGGCGGCGCGAGCTGGTTGGCGGTTGCCGGGGCGACCGAGGCGAAAGAGCTGCGTGAGGCGGGATTGCGCGAGGTGCGTGTGCTCGTGATGGGAGCGCTGAGCGGGGTGGAGCTGGAGGAAGCGCTCGCGGCGGATGGGGACGTGGTCGTGTGGAGCGAGCAGCAGGTGCAGGCGATCAAGGCCGCCGGCGGTGGGCGTGTGCACGTGAAGCTCGATTCGGGCATGGGACGGCTCGGCACCCGCGATCCGGCGCAGGCGTCACGCGCCGTGGCGGCCGCGCGGAACGCCGAGGGGGTGCGGTTGGTTGGGGTAATGACACATTTCGCCACTGCTGACGATCTCGATGACGGAGGGTTCTTCGCGGCGCAGCTCGAGGCGTTCACGGAATGGGCGCAGGCGCTGAAGGACGAGCAGTCGGAGCTGATCCTGCACGCCGCCAACAGCGCCGCGGTGCTGCGCGATCCGCAGGCGCACTTCGACATGGCGCGCTGCGGAATCGCTGCCTACGGGATGGACCCCTTCGGGGAGGACGCGGCCGCCCGGGGTCTGGAGCCGGCGTTGCAGCTGAGCTCGTATGTGGCCGAGGTAAAGGGATATCGAGCGGGTGAGAGCGCCGGGTACGGGCGGCGCTTCGTGGCCGAGCACGACACCCGGCTCGCGGTATTGCCGATCGGCTACGGCGACGGCTGGCGGCGTGGGTGCTCGAACAACGCCGACGTGCTGATCGCCGGCCGCCGCTACCCCGTCGTGGGCACGGTGAGCATGGACAACCTCACCGTGGATCTCGGGCCGGATGCGCCTAAGGAGTTGCTCGGCGAGGAGGCGATCCTGATCGGCGCGCAGGGCGCGGAGCGGATCACCGCCGAGGAGGTGGCAAACCGCCTGGGAACGATCAACTACGAGGTCACGTGCGCGCTAACGCCGCGCGTGCCACGGTCCTATCACCGCGACGGCGAAGCGGTATGAGCGATGGGTTGGAGGTTGCCCGCGCAGCCTTAGTGGACCGGCCCGCCTGGCTGGTGGGGGGCGCTGTACGGGATCGTTTGCTGGGTCGAGCGCTGATCGACTTCGACCTGGTGGTGGATGGCGATCCTGAGCAGGCGGCACGCGCGATCGCCAGTGCGGCGGGCAGAGCGGCGTGCTTCGCTTTGTCTGAGGACTTCGGCGCATGGCGGGTAGTGGCGCGCGATCGGGCATGGCAGGCGGATATCGAGCAATTGCGCGGCGAGACGATCGAGGCGGACCTACTGCTGCGCGACTTCACGGTGAATGCGATCGCCGAGCCGATCGAGGGAGGTGCGCCGATCGATCCGCTGGGTGGACGGGAGGATCTGGCGGCGCGTCGGCTGCGTATGACCGGCGCGGAGGCCTTTGCCGACGATCCTCTGCGGGTGCTGCGCCTGGTGCGGATCGCGGTCGAGTTGGATCTGAAGCCCGAGCCACAGACCGGTGATGCGGCACGCGCGCATGCAGGTGCGCTGAGGAGTGTGTCGGCCGAGCGCGTGTTCATGGAGCTGCGTCGGATCGTGGCCTCGCCACGGGCGAGGCGTGGGATCGAGCTGATGGACGAACTGGGGGCGACGGCGGTCGTGCTGGGAGAGCTCGAGGCGCTGAGAGGGATCGAGCAGAGCCGTTTTCATCACCTCGATGTCTACGGCCACACGCTCGAGGTGCTCGACCGGACGATTGAGCTGCAAGCCGACCCGAGCGCGGCCCTGGGCGATGAACACACCGCGGATCTTCGCGCGCTGCTGGATGAGCCGCTGGCCGACGAGATGACTCGTGGAGAGGCACTGCGCTGGGGGGCACTGTTGCACGATGCGGCCAAGCCGCTGACGAGGGGAGTGCGTCCCGAGGACGGGCGCGTGACGTTCATCGGTCACGACGCCAGGGGCGCCGAGCTGGCCAGGACGGTGCTCGCGAGACTGCGCACGAGCGAGCGGTTGCGCGCGCATGTCGCCGCGCTGGTGCGCAACCACCTGCGGCTCGGCTTCCTCGTCCATGAGCCCCAACCGCTGGCGCGTCGCACGGTGTACGCGTATCTGAGGGCATGCGAGCCTGTGGAGGTAGATGTGACGCTCCTATCGGTGGCGGATCGGCTGGCGACGCGCGGAGAGGACTCCGATCGGGCGATCGATACGCACATGGCTGTGGCACACGGGGTGTTGAGGGATGCCCTGCGCTGGCGAGCCGAAGGGCCGCCCAGGCCGCTGTGGCGTGGCGATGAGCTGGCCAATGAGCTCGGCATCAGCGTGGGGCCGCGAGTGGGGGAGCTGTTGGAGGAGCTCACGCGGGGGCAATACACCGGTGAGCTCAAAACGCGCGAGCAGGCTCTCGTGTACGCGCGCACACGGACAACATCCGGTTAGGCTTCGGTGAGAATGAGCGACCCGAACTGCGTCTTCTGCAAGATCCTCGCGGGCGAGCTGCCGGGGACGATCGTCGGCGAAGACGAGCGCACGGTGGCTCTGATGGACATCAACCCAGCTACCCGTGGCCACGTGCTTGTGATTCCACGCACGCACACGCCCGATCTGCTCAGCATCGACGCGGAGGATCTGCGCGCGGTCGCGCTCGCCTCACAGCATCAGGCGCGCCGCGCGAAGGAGCTGCTGGGGGCCGAGGGGGTCAACTTGGTCAACTCCTGCGGTGCGCTCGCGTGGCAGACGGTCTTCCATTTCCACATGCACGTGATCCCGCGCTATACGGGCGATCCGCTGCGGCTGCCGTGGGTTCCCGCGCCCGGAGATCCCGCGGAAATCGCGGCCGCGGCGCAGGAGCTCACACGAAAATAGCGAAATAGACCGCTACATCTTCGTCGTAGTCGTGTTGAATGACCCACATGATCCGTACATCCACAGCGGCAGTCCTCGTGAGCCTCGCGCTCGTGCTCGTGCTGCCCGCGGGCTCGCAGGCGACGCTCACAGAAGTCGGTGTGATCCCGCCCACCACCAATCCCGAAACCGTGCCGAGCTGCCCGGGCAGCCCATGCCTGGCCGTGAGCCGCACGACGGGCTTCCAGGTGAAGGTCGGTACGGTGCACAACCCGCAGACGGCGCCACGCGCCGGCACGATCGTCGCCTGGTCGATCGACCTCGGCAACCCGAACGCGACTCAGATCAAGTTCTTCAATGCCAACGAGGGGGGTCCCTCCACGGCGGGCATCGCGATCCTGCGTCCCCAGAAGACGCCGAATCTGACCTACAAGCTGATCGCGCAGAGCCCGCTCGTCAAACTCGAACCCTACTTCGGCAAAACGGCCCAGTTCCCGCTGGAAACCACACTGCAGGTAAAAAAGGGCGACGTGATCGCGCTGACCGTTCCCTCTTGGGCGCCGGCGCTGGCGCTGGGCTTCACGAATACGACCTCATGGCGCGCCAGCCGGCCGAAGAGCCAGTGCACGAGCACGAGCAGCCAGACCACACAGACAGGGGTGGGGACATCGGTGCAGTACTACTGCCTGTATCTCACGGCGCGCCTGACGTACAGCGCGACGCTGATCTCCACGCCCTAGCCTGAGGGTGCGCTGGCGCCGCCGCTGGGGGTGGCGGCCGATTCTTTGCCGGCGGATGCTCCTCCGCTGCTTTTCGAGGATTCGCCGGCGGAGGTGCCGCCGGCCGATTCGCCATTGCTTTCGGAGGCCCCGCTTTCGCTGCCACCGCTCGGGGACGCTTCGCCGCTGCCGCTGGATCCTTCGCCGGACGCGGTCGAGGTGCCTTCGCTCGATTTGGCGGTCGATGTACTCGAGGTGGAGGTCGTTTGCACGGCCGCCTTTTCGGCGCTCGTGTCGGTGGGTGGGATGATGTCGGGCGTGCTCTTCGGCACCGCGTCGCTCACGTTGCTGCCCCCACCGCAGGCGGCGAGGCTCACCGAGCACAGCAGCAGGACGCCCGTCGCGATGACGGCGCGGGTGGAAACCCTCAACTAGCCGGCCCTCGGTGCGAGCGGTCCCATGCGGCGAGAGCAGGTGGGGCAGTCGTTCAGATCCTTCTGGGTGAGCTGGTCGCACCACGAGCAGAAGCGCATGTTCTCCACAGCCCACGGCAGCCGCGAGGGGGATGGCGCGAGCGGCAACAGCTTGCCGACGACCTCCAGTGGCTCACCGCTGTCGCGATCGAGATAGATCTCCTCCGGCTTGGCCTCGATCACGATCTCCCGCCCACTGGTGGGACTACGCAGCCGGTAGCGCTGGCTCATGCTCACGGTGCGAACTCTAGCGAAGCGCCTGGCGGAGAGCTCTCGTCCTTGATCTTTCCCGACTCCCGTACTACATTGAGGCAATCGTTGCAAATCCAGGGTCGTGATGCTGCTCCTGAGTTCGGCCTGCGGGTCTTGTTCAGGCAGAATCGGGAAGGAGAGAGCAATGCAGGTCCGAGACGGCATGACCGCGATGGCGCTGACAGTGGGGCCCGGCCATACGCTGCGCGAGACTGCGCATCTGATGTCCGAGCGCAACGTGGGCGCCGCGGTCGTGATCGACCCCGACGGGCCCGGACCGGGGATCATCACCGAGCGGGACATCCTGCACTCGGTTGGCGCCGGGCACGATCCCGACGGCGAGCTGGTCGGCGAGCACCTCACGCGAGAGGTCATCTTCGCCGCGCCTGACTGGTCGCTCGAGGAGGCGGCCGCGGT
Source organism: uncultured Solirubrobacterales bacterium (assembly GCA_963813745.1). GTDB lineage: Bacteria > Actinomycetota > Thermoleophilia > Solirubrobacterales > Solirubrobacteraceae > Palsa-744. The sequence goes on along the minus strand of CAWEZW010000006.1, from coordinate 197,096 downwards.
GATGGTGCGCGGTGGCTTTCGTCACCTGATCGTAATCGAGGACGGGATGGCGGTGGGCGTCCTCTCCGTCCGCGACATCGTGCGCTGCTGGACGGCCGACGGAGCGGCCTGTCCCGTGCCGGCAAGCGCCGCGACGGGATAAGCGCCAGCGGACGTATCTGCCCCTGAGCTTCGGCGGCTGAGGCGAGACAGACGAGAGGGCTCAGTCGAGCGGGAGCTCCTCGATTTCGCGGCGCGTGTCGCCGACCCAGCGCCAGATGCAGACGATCGTCATGATCACGCCGACGACGGTCAGCTCGATGAAGGTCGTGACGCCGACGAGCGTCAGCGTGATGCCCACCGCGGTGAGGATCGGCAGCATGCTCGGCCCGGGCAGGTGGATCTCTTCGCCGGCGGGCGGGATCTCAGGATCGAGCGGGCTCACGAGGAGATGTAGATCGCGGCCACGATGAACGTGATGCCGAACATGAACATGCAGATACCGGACACGATCAGGCCGGTGCGGATGTTCTTGCGTGCGAGACGTCGGGTCATGTGCATGGGCAGAGGCTCATTCTATAGATGTGCGTCGGCGACCATCGCGCAGAACAGCAGCGCGAGGTAGGCCAGGGAGAACAGGTACAGCTGCAAGGCGCTGCGGCGATCGGCCCGGCGGTAGAGCCGGATCGCGCCCGCGATGAAGCCCAGGCCGAGCGTGATCGACACGACGAGGTAGATACCCCCGAAGCCCCCGGCGCAGAACGGTAGCTGCGTGACTGCGTAGAGCAACACCGTGTAGAGCAGGATCTGCCGTCTGGTCTCCACCTCGCCGCGCACGACGGGCAGCATCGGCACGTCGACCTTCGCGTACTCGTCCTTCATCAGCAGTGACAGCGCCCAGAAGTGGGGTGGGGTCCAGAAGAAGACGATGAAGAACAGCAGCACCGCCGTACCGCTCACCGAGCCGGTGACCGCGGCCCAGCCGACGAGCGGGGGGATCGCGCCGGCCGCTCCGCCGAACACGATGTTCTGGGGCGTGCGCCGCTTCAGCCAGACCGTGTACAGGAAGACGTAGCCGAGGAAGCCCGCGAGGGCCAGGCTCGCGGCGAGCACGTTCACGGTCAAGGAGAGCTCCAGGAATGACAGGCCGGCGAGCGCGCAGCCGAAGGCGAGTGCGGCGTTCGGAGAGACGCGCCCCGAAGGGACCGGCCGCGTGGCCGTGCGCGCCATCCGCGCGTCGATGTCGCGGTCATACCAATGGTTGACCGCTCCCGCGCCGCCCGCCGACAGGTAGCCGCCGAGGCAGGTCAGCGCGACCAGGGCCAGGGAGGGATCGCCGGCCACGTACATCGTGGCGATCGTCGTCAACAACAACAGCGACTGGACCTTCGGCTTGGTCAGCTCTACGTAATCGCCCAGCACCTGTCGTGTGCGCGGGGCGAGGCCTAGCCGGGGCGCCTCAATCGCCTGCGCGCCGCCCGTGGGGGATGCTACGCCCAACCTAGATCCCTACCTGGGTGGCTCCCGCGGGGATGGTGGCGCCGCCGCCGGGCACGGTCGCTCCGGAGCTGCGTCTGAGCACCTCGCGTCGGATGTCCTTCATCGGTTCCACGGAGCGCACGACGGGGATGATGTCGAAGTTGTTGACCGGTGGGGGCGACTCCGTGAACCACTCCAGCGTGTTCGCCTTCCACGGGTCGGGCCCGGCGATCGCGCCGTGCTTGAGGCTGCGCATGGCGTTGATGATCGTCACGAGCACACCGCTGGCGAGGATGAACGAGCCGACCGTGGAGATCTGGTTGTACAGCGCCAGATGGCCGACGTTGTCGTACTCGTACACGCGCCGGGGCATCCCGTCGAGGCCCATCACGTGCTGGATCAGGAAGGTCGCGAGGAAACCGACGAACATCAGCCAGAAGCTCAGCTTGCCCAGGCGTTCGTCGAGCATCCGCCCGGTGATCTTCGGGTACCAGTAGTAGATCGCCGCGAAGATCGTGAACACCGAGCCGCCGACGAGCACAAAATGCAGGTGGGCGACGACGAAGTAGGTTTCGTTGAGCTGCCAGTCGACGGGGAAGACAGCAAGAAAAACCCCAGAAATACCACCGATCAAGAACAGCGCAAGGAAGCCGACGCAGAACAGAAGTGGCGTCTTGAATTCGATCGCACCACGCCACAGGGTCGCGATCCAGTTGAGCATCTTCACGCCGGTCGGCACCGCGATCAAAAACGAGCTGAGCATCACGAACACGAGGATCACCTCGGGTGTGGGCGTCGTGAACATGTGGTGCGCCCAGGTGAGGAACCCGAGGAACGCGATCGCCACGGTCGAGGCGGCGATCGCCTTGTAGCCGAAGATCGGCTTTCGCGCGAACACCGGCAGAATCTCCGAGACCAACCCAAACCCGGGTAAGACCATGATGTAGACCTCGGGGTGCCCGAAGAACCAGAACAGGTGTTGCCAGAGGAGCGCCGAGCCGCCCTCCGAGGGGTCGAAGAAGTGCGTGCCGAAGTGGCGGTCGGTGAGCAGCATCGTCACCGCGCCGGCGATCACCGGCATCGCGAAGATGATCAGGACCGAGTAGGTCAGGATCGCCCAGATGAACAGCGGCAGACGGCCCCATGACATACCCTTCGCGCGCATGTTCGCGATCGTCGCGTAGAAGTTGATCGCCCCCAGGATCGAGGACAGCCCCGTCAGGTGGATCAGGTAGATCCACGCGTCCTGGCCGCCACTCGGCGAATAGATTGCGCTCGACAGCGGCGCGTAGCTGGACCAGCCGGCTTCCGGCGGGTTCCAGAAGATCGAGGCATAGAAGACGATCCCGCCCGCCAAGAGCAGCCAGAAGGAGAGCGCGTTCAGACGCGGATAGGCCATGTCGCGCGCGCCGATCATCAACGGCACGAAGTAGTTCGCCAGCCCAGCCATCATCGGCACGACGAACAGGAAGATCATCGTCGTCCCGTGCATCGTGAACAGCTGGTTGTAGGTCTGGGGCGTCACCAGCGTGTTGTTCGGCGCACCCAGCTGCAGGCGCATGATCAGCGCCTCGACCCCGCCCAGGCAGAAGAACATGAACGTCAGGACCATGTACATGATCCCGATCCGCTTGTGGTCCGTGGTCGTGATCCAGCTCGTCCAGCCTTTCTGCTCGTGCTCGACGTGGTGGGCTACTACCTGGGGGACGGGGGCTGCGTAGGTGGCCATCATCGATCCTTTGCGAAGAACCGAGAACCCCGAGCTTCCAGCTCAGTGGTCACGGCACGCGTTATGAGGGGTTTGCGGAGAGACATCTACGGGTTCTCGACCCGTCCGGGGCCGGTCTGGGAATTGAGCTTGGCCCGCTCGAGCGCGGCTTCGGCGTTGGCTTCGGAGATCTCTTGCTTCTGGTAGGCGAGCCAGGCCTCGAACTGCGCGGGTGGGACGGCCTTCACGGTGGCGATCATGCGCGCGTGCCCGCGCCCGCACAGCGCGGCGCACTGGCCGCGGTAGAGCCCGGGCTTGGGGATCTTGAACCACGTGTAGTTGTGGTAGCCGGGCACAGCCATGAACTTGCCCCCCAGTTCGGGGATCCACCACGAGTGGACGACATCCTCGGAGACGATGTTGAGCGTGACGGTCGTTTCGGTGGGGACGACCATCTCCTCATAGGAATAGGGCGCGCCCAGGCCATCTCGTTGGTTGGCGCCCGGGTAGATGTATTGCCAGATGTATTGCCGGCCGATCACCGTGATGTTCAAAGATTTGCCGTTCGGGGGCAGCTTGCGTTCCGCGCTCGCATACAGCAGGCCGTTTTCGGCGCCGAGCTGTTCGCCGCCCGGGCCTGAGTTGGGTGGGTCCTGGATCGAGGCGAGCTTGGCGAACGTGACGATCGCGAGCCCGACGAGGATCACGGCGGCCGCGAGCGTCCAGCCGATCTCCAGGCGCGTGTCGCCGTGGGTCTGGTGCGCCTGCGCGCCCTTGCGTGCGCGGAACTTCCACAGCGCGTAACCGAGCGCGCCCTCGACGGCGAAGAAGATGACCAGCGCGATCACGAGCGTGATCTTGTAGAGACTGTTGATCTGGTCGGCGTTGGGCGAGCCCCCCGACCTGGGCGTGAAGAAGGCGAGGAGTGTGGGGGCCAGATGACTCAAGGCGGGCGGGATTCTATTCAGGGCCGGACGGTACGCGCTTGATGACTTTTGCCACGAGGGGTTTTCTACCTTCCCGAGAAGCGCGCGGGACGCTTTTCGACGAACGCCATCGCGCCCTCCACGAAGTCCTCGCTGCCGGCCATCTCCCGCTGGATCTGCGCCTCCAGCTCGAGCTGCTCGGTCATCCGCGGATACAGCCAGTTGTTGAGCTGGCGCTTGGCTCCGGCGTAGGAGCGCGTCGGTCCGGCGGCCAGGCGCGCGGCGAGCCGGGCCACCTCCTCCGGCAGGTCCTCGTCGGCGACGACGCGGTTGATCAGCCCCCACTGCAGCGCCTGCTCGGCTGGAAGGCGCTCACCGAGCAGCGACAGCTCTGACGCGCGCGCCATGCCGACGCGCGAGGGCACGAACAGCGAAGAGCCGCCGTCGGGAACGAGCCCGATGTTCACGAACGCGAGCAGGAAGTAGGCGCTCCGCGCCGCCACGATCAGATCGCAGCAGAGCGCCAGCGAGCAGCCGATGCCGACCGCCGGTCCGTTCACAGATGCGATCACCGGCTTTCCGAGCTCCCGGATCGCGTGCATGATCGGGTGGTAGCGCTCGGTTAGGACCTTGTAGACGTCGGGGCGCCCGTCGGGTGTGAAGTCGCCGCCGCCGGCGTCCTTCAGGTCCGCACCCGAGGAGAACGCGCGCCCCGCGCCCGTCAGTACCACCGCTCGCATGGCGTCGTCGGCGGCCACCCGGTCGAGCGCCGCGAGCAGGTCCAGCGCGAGCTGTTTGTTCCAGGCGTTCAGCGCCTGCGGCCGGTTCAGCGTGACTGTGGCGACGCCGTCCTCGAGCAGCAGCTCGACGGTCTCGAGCTCGATCGATGACTCGCTCACGCCGGTGATCCTATTCTGTGGGGATGAATCGCCCCGTGATCGGCATGTGCACCGCGCTGGAGCAGGCGCGCTGGAGCGTCTGGGACCAGCCGGCGATGCTGCTGGCGCGCAGCTACGTCGATGCGGTGCAGCTTGCCGGGGGGTTGGTCCTGATGCTGCCGCCCGACCCGCATCAGACCGAAGACCCGGAGCAGGTGCTGGATCTGATCGACGGGCTGGTGCTTACGGGCGGCGCCGACATCGATCCCGCGTTCTACAGCCAGGAGGCGCACGTCGAGACGGTGGATACGGTGCCCGAGCGTGATGGGTTTGAGATCGCGCTCGTGAACGCGGCGCTCGAGCGTGACCTCCCGGTGCTGGGGATCTGCCGGGGGATGCAGCTGATCAACGTCGCCCGCGGCGGTACGCTGCGTCAGCACCTGCCCGAGCATTTCGGCCATCGCGAGCACCGGCGCGTGGTCGGCTCGTTCGACGGGGCCGAGCACGATGTGCGTCTACTCGCGGGAACGCTTGCGGCGCGCGCCGCGGGGGAGTGCAAGCACGAGACCCGCTCCCACCATCACCAGGGCATCGACCGGCTGGGTGAGGGACTCCTGGTGAGCGGGCGCTCGACGCTCGACGAGCTGGCGGAGGCGATCGAGTTGCCGGACAAGCGGTTCGTGCTCGGGGTACAGTGGCACCCGGAGGCTGATACGGCGAGCAGGGTCATCGAGGCGTTCGTCGCAGAGGCCGCGCGTGCCTCGACAGGCGTGCCCGGACCCTGAGCAGAGCGCGACCATATACTCAGCTCGCGTGCGGCTGTCGAGGGTAATCAGGGCGACCGCCTGGGGGATCGTGGCGGCGGGGGTCGCCGCGCCGCTGCTGCGCAAGCGCATCAGCGCGCCGCCGCTGGCGACCCAGACGGTTGCGTTCGCCGCACCGCTGGCTCTGTGCCTGGCCGTGCGACGATCGCGCACGCGCGACGTGGCGGTGTGCACGCTGCAGATGTGGGCGTATCTGGCGGCATACAAGACCCCCCACGACGATCAAGAGGCGCAGGCGAGGCGAGTGCACATCGACTATCCGATCGACATCGATCGCGTGCTGGGTCTCGGGGAGCTGCCGACGTTGCGCCTGCAGCACGCGCTCGCGCGCGTGGACGGCGCGAGCGGGGCGCCGAGCTGGCGGACGCTCGATCGCGTGCTCGTGTGGGCTCACTGGACGTGGTTCATGGTGCCTCACGGCTCGCTCGTGTACATCATGGTGCGCCGGCCCGAGCTGTTTACGCGCGCCGCGGTGATGACCTACGCCGTGTTCGACATCGGCGCGAGCGTCTACTGGCTCGCGCCGACCGCGCCGCCCTGGTACGCGGCTTCGGTGACGGGCGATCGAGCGGGTCAAGAAGCGGGGTGCGAAGACCGCGGCGCGGGGGACGTGCGCAGGATGATGGTCGAGTACGGCGAGGATTTCTGGAGAGACGGCTGGGGGCCTCTATACAGTGTCCTTGGAGGCAATCCCCTGGCTGCGATGCCCTCGCTGCACTTCGCCACATCCCTGATGGCCGCGCTCCTGCTCGCAGAAGCGGGCCTCCTCGCGGGCGCGCTCGGCTGGAGCTATGCCGCGACGCTCTCCTTCGCGCTTGTATACCTGGGTGAGCACTATGTGGTCGATCTGCTCGCGGGTGTGGCGTTGACGGGGGCGGTGCGGCGTCTGGGCCCGGGCGCGGGGCCGGCGCTTGCGCGCTTTGGCCGCGCGATGGCGGCGCTCGAAATGGCCGCACACGGGGCGAGCTAGGACGTGCACTCCAGGCGCGCTAGAACGTGCCTGAAGAGGCGAGCCGGAACGTGCTTGCAAGAGGCGGATTAGAACGTGCTTGAGATGAGGGGGTGAGCGAGCGCGAGATGGCGCAGGTCGCGGCAGACGAGGCAAGACGAGCGATGCATCACGAAGAGGAGATGCCGCGCGTGGTCATCACGCGCCGGCGGGCAATCACGTTTGGCGTGTTCGTGCTCACAGTCGTCGGGTTTCTGTACTTCGTGCTGCCCAAGCTCGCCGGTGTGGGCACGACGCTGCATCACCTCGAGAACGGCGATGGCTGGTGGATCGCGTTTGGGGTCGTGCTCGAGCTGTTGTCGTTCGCCGGCTACGTGGTGCTGTTCCGCGCGGTGTTCGTCACGACGAGGACCGGTCCGGACGGCGTTCCCGATCCGGCCGGACCGCCACGCGCGCCCGGCCCGATCGGCTGGAGCGAGAGCTATCAGGTCACGATGGCCGGCCTGGCGGCGACGCGCCTGTTCGCCACGGCGGGCGCTGGGGGAGTGGCGCTGACCGCGTGGGCGTTGCGCCGCTCGGGGATGGAGGCGCGGCTGGTGGCGTGCCGGATGGTCGCGTTCATGGTGCTGCTGTACGCCGTCTACGCCGGCTCGGTGTTCCTGGACGGACTCGGTCTGGGGACAGGCCTGTTTCCGGGGGGCGGCTCGGTTGCGCTCACGTTTGTGCCGGCGATCGTCGCGGCGGTCCTGATGACGGTCATCGGCGCGATGGCGCTCCTACCGGGAGACGTCGAGCGTCGCCTGGGGCACTGGGCATCCGGCTCCGGTGCTCTGGCCCACTGGGTGGCGCGGGCGGTGACGGTCCCGGCGCTGGCGGCGAGCGGTGTCAGAACCGCGATCGAGCTGATCCGCGAGCGAGACCCCGGCCTGCTCGGGGCGGTGGCGTGGTGGGGGTTTGACATCTGCGTGCTGTGGGCGATGTTCCACGCATTCGGTACGCCGCCGCCGTTCACGGTGATCTGGATGTCCTACTTCATCGGCATGCTCGGCAACCTGCTGCCGCTGCCCGGTGGCCTGGGGGAAGTGGAGGGAGGCATGATCGGCGCGTTCGCCGCGTTTGGAGTCGACCTCGACCTCGCGGTGCTCGCGGTGCTGTCCTACCGCGCGATCTCCTTCTGGCTGCCCACGATCCCGGGCGCCGTGGCCTACTTCCAGCTGCGACACACTGTGGCGCGCTGGCGCGAGGAGCAGGGCGAGCGTCCGGCGCCATCCGCGCAGGGTGTGGCGGTGGAAACAGCAGGTGCTCTGCGCGCCTAACCGACCCCAGCCGGCGCGCTATACTTTACAAAGTGAAGCGACAGGAGATGAGATGAGCGACGTAGAGAACGTGATCGTGATCGGAAGCGGCCCGGCGGGCTACACCGCGGCGCTGTACACCTCGCGCGCCAACCTCAACCCGCTCGTGATCGAGGGCTTCGCCTGGGGTGGTCTGCTGCAGCAGACCACCGACGTGGAGAACTACCCGGGTTTCCCGGAGGGGATCATGGGACCGGAGATGATGCAGAAGCTGCGCGACCAGGCCGAGCGTTTTGGCGCGCGCCTGCTCACGGAGGAGGCCGAGCGTGTCGAGCTGGCGAGCGAGCCCGGCGGGATCCACAAGGTGTGGGTCTCTGCTACCGAGTACCGCGCCCGCACGGTCATCCTGGCGATGGGCGCCGAGCACAAGAAGCTGTGCATTCCCGGTGAGCTCGAGCTGAGCGGTCGCGGGGTCAGCTACTGCGCGACCTGCGATGCGGCCTTTTTTCGCGACACTCAGACGGTGATCGTCGGCGGTGGCGATTCGGCTATGGAGGAGGCGATCTTCCTCTCGAAGTTCGCGAGCAAGGTGACGATCGTGCATCGACGCAACGAGTTTCGCGCGTCGAAGATCATGCTCGATCGCGCGCGCACACAGGAGAACATCGAGCTGTTGACGCCGTATGCGGTCAAGGAGTTCGTGCCCGGCTCCAATGGCGCGCTGGGACACGCCGCGCTCGTGAATACCGAGACCGGCGAGGAGCGCACGTTAGAGGTCTCGGGTGCGTTCGTCGCGGTCGGCCACGAGCCGCAGTCAACGCTGGTGGATGGGCAGATCGATGTCGACGAGAACGGCTACGTGGCCGTCGAGGGTCGCTCGACTCAGACCAACCGCCCGGGCGTGTTCGCCGCGGGCGACCTGGTCGACCACACCTATCGTCAGGCGATCACCGCGGCGGGATCGGGCTGCCAGGCGGCGCTCGACGCCGAGTGGTACCTCAGGGACACGCCGCAGGTGCCGACCCCGGAGGGCATGCCGGTCGGCGATCTTGCAGAGGCGCAGTGGGCTCCGGCCGCGACCACGGCCGAGGCTCAGGGGGCGGCGTCGTAGCTGAAGAAGCCGGCGTCGCTCGCGCGCCCCAGCCGACCGGCGCGGACGAGGCCGCGTAGCGCCGGCGCCGGGCGGTAGCGCTCCTCGCGGTACTGCTCCCAGAGGCCATCCAGCACGGCCAGTACGTGGTCGAGCCCGATCTCATCGGCCCAGGCGAGCGGTCCGCGGGGGTAGTTGAGCCCGAGCACCATGCCGGTGTCGATGTCCTCAGCCGAGCCGACCCCTTCGCCGAGCGCAAAGGCGCACTCGTTGATCACCTGGCAGACGATTCGCTCGAGCACGCCGCCGGCCGCGGGCCGCACATTGGCGCCGGCGCGGGCGGGTGGGTCTGGGTCCGGAGGTCGGTAGGGATCGCTTGAGTAGTCGTAGTAGCCGCGCCCGCTCTTGCGGCCGTACAGGCCGGCGGCGACATAGCGGGCGGCGATCGGGGAAGGGCGCCAGCGCGGCTCGCCGAAGCTCTGCTCGTAGAAGCTCTTGGAGATCTCCAGGCCCGTGTCGACTCCAACGAGGTCCATCAGCTCGAAGGGACCCATGCGAAAGCCGCCCTCGACGCGCACGATCCGGTCAATCGTCTCGATATCCGCGATCCGCTCGGTCAATAGGCGCAGCGCCTCCAACCCGAACGGCCGATTGCAGCGGTTGACGAGGAAGCCCGGGCCGTCGTGGGCACGGATCACCGTCTTGCCCATCGCCTCACCCGTCGCGTGGGCGAGCGCGAGGGCATCCTCTGAGGACTGCTCGCCGGCGACCACCTCCAGCAGGCGCATGATCGGAGCGGGGTTGAAGAAGTGCATGCCCACCACGCGCTCTGGACTCCTGGCGCCCGCGGCGATCGCAGTGACCAGCAGCGACGAGGTGTTTGTGGCCAGCACACACTCCTCGCTGACGATCTCCGACAGCTGCCGATACAGGTCATGCTTGAGATCCAGGCGCTCGGGCACGGCCTCGATCACCAGCTCGCATGGCGCGAACGCGGCCAAGTCGTCGACGGCCTCCAGCCGCTCGATGCCGGCCTGGGCCTCCTCCTGCGTCAGACGTCCCTTCGCGGCTTCTTTCTGAAGACCGTCCCTCGCCCGCTCGAGCCCTCGCTGCAGCGCATCCGGGATCGGGTCGTGCAGCAGCGTACGGGCTCCCGACCGGCACGCCAGCTGCGCGATGCCCGAGCCCATCGTGCCGGCGCCCAGTACCCCTATGACCCGCGCGGCGCTCATGTCAGGAAGGTACGAGTGCGTTGATCCCGGTCATCGCGCGCCCAATGATCAGTTTCTGGATCTGCGAGGTTCCCTCGTAGAGGGTCGTGACGCGTGCGTCGCGGAAGTAGCGCTCGACCGGGTGGTCGTCGACGTACCCGGCGCCACCGTGTATCTGGATCGCGAGGTTCGCGCACTCCAGCGAGGCCTCGGTCGCGTGGAGCTTCGCGATCGAGGTCTCCAGGGTGTTCGGCCGGCTTTGGTCCTTCAGCCAGCCCGCGCGCCAGACGAGCATGCGTGAGGCGTCGGTCTTCAGCACCATGTCGGCGATCATCGCCTGCACGAGCTGGAAGGACGCGATCGGTTTGCCGAACTGCTCGCGCTCCTTGGCGTAGGAGACCGACTCCTCGACGCATCCCTGACAGATGCCCACACAGCCGGCGGCCACCGAGTAGCGCCCGGAGTCGAGGTTCGACATCGCGATTTTGAAGCCGTCGCCGACCTCTCCGAGCATGTCCTCGTCTGCGACCTCCACATCTTCCAGCGAGATCGAGGCGGTGTCGGAGGCATGCAGGCCCATCTTGTGCTCGATCGTCTGCGCCGTGTATCCGGGCTGGTCGGTGTCCACGAGGAAGCACGCTATGCCCTTGTGCCCGAGCTCCGGGTCGGTCTGCGCGAAGATCACCGCCAGCTTCGCGTAGTTGCCCATCGAGATCCACATCTTTGCGCCGTTGATCACCCAGCCGGAGTCGGTCTTGCGCGCGCGTGTCTTCTGGTTGGCCGCGTCTGAGCCGGTATCGGGCTCGGTCAGCCCGAAGCACGCCAGCCACTCGCCCGAGCACAGCTTTGGCAGGTACTTTTGCTTCTGCTCCTCTGTGCCGAACTTGACTAGCCCTGAGCACACGAGCGATGTCTGGACCGAGATCACCGTGCGGATCGCCGAGTCCCCGCGGCCGATCTCCTCGACGACGAGGCCGTAGCTGAAATAGTCGAGACCCGCTCCCCCGTACTCTTGGGGGACGATCGCGCCGAGGTAGCCCTGCGCGGCGACCTTCTTCACCAGCTCAGTGTCGAAGTGGTGGTTGCGAGCGTTTTCCCGCGATTGCACGATGATCTCGTTGTCGGTGAACTCGCGTGCGGTGCGCTGGATCAGCTGCTGCTCGTCGGTCAGGTCGAAGTCCATTGCTCTCCTATTCTCGGGTCAACTTGGGTGTCTGCCACGGTGCCTGCACGCGCCGCTCCAGCTCCTCGGCGAGGCCGTCGATCGGCAACCGCTCCTGGGTCAGGGAATCGCGCTCGCGCAACGTCACTGTCCTGTCCTCCAAGCTCTGGTGGTCGATGGTCAGGCAGAACGGCGTGCCGATCTCGTCCTGGCGGCGATAGCGCTTGCCGATCGCCCCGCCGTCGTCGTACTCGACCATGCCGATTCCCGCTCGTCCGCGGAGCGCGCGGTGGATCTCCCGCGCGAGCTCCGGCTGGCCGTCCTTCTTCACGAGCGGCAGCACCGCCGCCTTGATCGGCGCCAACCGCGGGTGCAGCCGCAGGACCGTGCGTAGCTCGCCCTCGCCCGCGCCCTCGCGCTCGACCAGTTCCTCGTCGTAGGCGTCCACCAGGAACGCGAGCGTCGCGCGGTCCGCCCCGGCGGCGGGCTCGATCACATGGGGGACGTAGCGCTCACCGGAGGTTTGGTCGAAGTACTCGAGCTTCTCGCCGGAGAACTCCGCGTGCTGGGTCAGGTCGAAGTCGCCGCGGTTGGCGATCCCCTCCAGCTCCGACCAGCCGATGGGGAAGAGATATTCCACGTCGCTGGTGCCCGAGGAGTAATGGGAGAGCTCGTCGGGGTCGTGCGCGCGCAGGCGCAGGTGGTCGGAGCGCAGTCCGAGCTCCACATACCAGCGCTCGCGCTCGCCAAGCCAATGCTCGAACCACCGCTGCGCGTCGTCAGGTGGGACGAAGAACTCCAGCTCCATCTGCTCGAACTCGCGTGTACGGAAGATGAAGTTGCCGGGGGTGATCTCGTTGCGGAAGGACTTGCCCACCTGCGCGATCCCGAAGGGCGGCTTCCTGCGGGAGAACTGCAGTACGTTCTTGAAGTTGATGAAGATCCCCTGTGCTGTCTCCGGTCGCAGGTAGGCGACCGAGCCGGACTCCTTCACGGGGCCGACGGTCGTCTCGAACATCAGGTTGAAGTCGCGCGCGTCGGTCAGGTCGCACTCGTCCGTCTCGCCCGGGTGCTTCGACGGTTTGCGCCCGCAGGCAAGCTCGCCGAGATGGTCGGCGCGAAAGCGCTGGCCGCAGGTCTTGCAGTCGACCAGGGGATCGGTGAACCCGGCGAGGTGACCGGAGGCCTCCCACACGCGCGGGTGCTGCAGGATCGCCGAGTCGATCGCGACGATGTCGTCGCGCTCCTGCAGCATTGCGCGCCACCACTCGCCCTTCACGTTCGTCTTCAGCAGCACGCCGTAATGGCCGTAATCGTAGGTCGAGCCGACCCCGCCGTAGATCTCAGAGGAGGGGAAAATGAACCCGCGCCGCTTGCACAGCGCGACAATCTTCTCCATCGTCACGATGTCGGAGTTTGCGGGGGAGGGCTCGGTCATGGCGGGCAGCGGATGGTAGTCGAGGCTCGCCGCACCCGTGCGAGCCGCGCCGAGGGCCGCGGGCGCAAGGCGCGTAACATGCGCCGCCGTGGCACGCATCCTGCTCGTGGCCGGCGGTTGCCGGGGTCGCCGGCTGGCACGGGATCTCGTGGGGGATGGGCACGCTGTCCGTGTCACCACGCGCACCGAGGCAGGCCGCGCCGCGATCGAGGCGACCGGCGCGGAGTGCTGGACCGGCACCCCCGAGCGCCTGGGCACGTTGCGCGCGGCGCTCGAGAGCGTGACGATCGTCTGCTGGCTGCTCGGCACGGCGGCCGGCTCAGGCGATGAGGTTCGCGCGCTGCACGGCTCGCGCCTGGAGTTCTTCCTTGGCCAGGCGATCGACACGACCGTCCGCGGCTTCGTCTACGAGGCGGCCGGAGTGGCCGGCGGCGGCGCGGTGCCCGCGGAGGACCTCGCCGGAGGCGAGCTGATCGTGCGGAGGGTCGCCGAGCGCAACGAGATTCCCATCGGGTTTCTCCGGGCCGATCCCGGGGACGCGGATGCTTGGCTCGCCGGCGCTCACGCCGAGATCGAGGCTTTGCTGCTGGGCCGATAGATCAAGCCGGCGGGCGATCGGGCCGATGATGATGAACGATGACGGGCGATCGTCCCCGATACGGGCTCCTGGTTTCGGCTTTCGGCGCGATCGTGCTCGCTGTGGCCGTATTCCTGCCGTGGTATGGCGTGAGCTTCACCGCCGCCGGCATCGCCTTCGCCCAGCAGGCCGGCAGCGAGGCGGCTGCCCAGTTCGGCAACGCCACGCTACAGAGCTACATGGGCGAGTACCACGCCACTCTGAGCACGCTCGCCGGCCATCAGTTCACGGCGCTCAGCGCCCACCAGGCGCTGAAGGATCTGAACGTCGTCCTTTTATTGCTCGCCGGCGTTGCGATCGTGATCGCGCTGCTGGCGCTCGCGGGCGCGGGGTTCTCCTCGGCGTCCTCTCCTGACGGCCATCGCGGGCCGCTCGCGCTGCTCGGCCTGCTCGCCGCGGCGTGCGTGCTGTTCCGGATCGTCGATCCGCCCACGCCCGCGGGCGGCGTGCTCGCGCTCTCTACTCGCGAGGGCGCGTGGCTGGCGTTGCTCGGCTCCGTGGCGATGGTCCTCGGAGCGTTCCTGCCCGAGCGCCTCTCCGCGCGCGGCTCGGCCTCGTCAGACGCCACGAACCTGCAGAGCACGTGGTCTGAGCTCTCCGGCTGGACGCCCGAGGGCTGAGCATCCACATCCCGCTCGCTCCCAGACGCGCGTCTGTGGATGTGCTGCTCGGGAGCCGGCTGTCCTCATCGACTGATTCTGTGAGGAATCCGGAGGATCGATGAGGACCCGCTAAAATCAATCTCCCAAAAGTCGATCGGGATTCACAGGGGTGTGGTTTCCCTCCTCCGACCCTCGTGCCGGCTAACTGTCGAGAAAGGAACACGAATGGCGCTACAACTTGGCGATATAGCACCTGACTTCGAGGCGGACACCACCGAGGGCCGCATCAAATTCCACGACTGGATCGGCGATTCCTGGGCGGTGCTGTTCTCGCACCCGAAGGACTTCACGCCCGTCTGCACAACCGAGCTCGGCTACATGGCGAACGCCAAGCCCGAGTTCGACAAGCGCAACGTGAAGATCATCGGCCTCTCGGTCGACGCCCTCGAGAACCACGAGGCGTGGGCCAAGGACATCGAGGAGACGCAGGGCGCGGCTCCCAACTACCCGATCATCTCAGACGACGACTTCAACGTCTCAAAGCTCTACGGCATGCTGCCCGCGAGTACCTCCGGCGATCCGCTCGTGCGCACGCCGGCCGACAACCAGACGGTTCGCAATGTGTTTGTGATCGGACCCGACAAGAAGGTCAAGCTGATCCTGATCTACCCGATGACGACAGGTCGCAACTTCGATGAGGTGCTGCGGGTAATCGACTCGCTCCAGCTGACCGCGAAGCACAAGGTCGCCACGCCGGTCAACTGGCAAAAAGGCGAGAAGGTGATCATCGCGGGCTCGGTCTCCAACGACGAGGCCAAAGAGAAGTATCCGGATGGGTGGGAGGAGCCGCGTCCCTACATCCGGCTCGTGCCGCAGCCGAGTTAGTGGCAGGCGGCCGTGCGAACAGCCTGGTCCAGCTCTCGCCGGCCCCGGCTGTTCTCCCGGTCGCTTGACATAGCAGCTGGCCCGGGGGCGTCAGATGGCGAGGGTGAGACGGCCGTCCGGATTGGTGCTGCGCAGCCGCTCGAGCAGGTGCTGGAGGATACGCGCCGTGGCTCCCCAGATGACGTGGCCATCGACTACGTAGGCATCGGTCTCGAACGTCATGCCGCGGCGTTCGATCTGGGTCTTCGTTCGCGCTGCGCGCACGGCGTCGAGGGGCAGCTCCAGGACCTCGTCAACCTCCCTCGCCGACAGCCGCCACGCGATGCCCGCTGGGATCACGCCGACGAACGGGTGGATCACGTAGTTCGTCGCAAACGTCGAGGTCGGCGGGAGCTCTCCCAGTAGGTCTACCTGAGAGTGCGGGAGCCCGATCTCCTCCTCGGCCTCGCGCAGGGCCGTGTCCTTCAGGTCGGCGTCCTCGGGATCACGCCGTCCACCGGGAAAGGAGATCTCCCCGGCGTGGCGGCGCAGGTCTCCCCGTCGGCGAGTGAAGACGGCGTGGGGCTCACCTCCGAGGAGGAACAGCGGCACGAGCACCGCCGCGGGAGTTGGGGCGTCAGATCCGGTCTATTGGGGCGTCAGGTGTACGCGCTCCACGCGCTCCTCGAACATGACCTCGCCATCGAGCGCGCGGTGGACCGGGCACTTGGCCGCGATCACGCGCAGGCGCTCGAGCTGCTCCTGCGGCAGATCCTCCGGCAGGCGCATCACCAGCTCGAACTTCGTCGGGCAGCCACGCTCTGCCCCTTTGTACTGCACGTCGACCTCCACATGGCCGATCTCCCAGCCCTTGCGGGCCGCGTACATCTCCATCGTGATCGCGGTACACGACGCAAGGCTCACCGCCAGCAACTCCTGCGGGCTCGGCGCGGCGTCGTCTCCGCCCTTCTCCAGCGGCTCGTCAACCGTGAGCTGGTGCTCGCGCACCTGCACGGTGTGCTTGAACGTTCCGTCCTCGTCGCGTCGTGCGGTGGCTTTCATCCTTGTCGGCCTCTCCGTATCGCCCATCTCGATTCCTCCATTCCACACCCCTCCGACTCCCTCTTACATCGTACTCCGCGGGCGGCGTCTTGAAAGAGGTTCAGGCATGGATGGACCAGCTACGCGTCGAGTGGCAGTAGACTCGGTAGTGCGTCGGGGCGTGGCGCAGCCTGGTAGCGCGCACCGTTTGGGTCGGTGAGGTCCCGAGTTCGAATCTCGGCGCCCCGATATTTGTCCCGCGAGTGACTGCATGGAAGGTGGCGACTACCCTCGCCCGATGCTGACGGCCGATGTCGTGGTTCTGGCGGGTACCGCCGAGGACGCGCGCGTTCTGCTGATTCAGCGCGGGAACCCGCCGTTCGCCGGCAGCTGGGCGCTACCCGGGGGCTTCGTCGAGGAGGGCGAGCGAATCGCCCAGGCCGCGCCGCGGGAGCTGGCCGAGGAGACCGGGCTGAAGGTCGATTCGCTTGAGTTGCTGGGCGTCTATGACACGCCGGGACGCGATCCGCGCGGATGGACCGTTTCTGTGGTCTACCTCGCGCGGGTACCCGGTGAGTCCGAGGTCACGGGCGCGGACGACGCGAGCGACGCCCGCTGGTTTGCCGTGAACGAACTGCCCGAGCTCGCCTTCGATCACGCGCTGATCATCGCCGACGCCAGTGCGTTGGTCTCGGCCTCCTCTCGATGAAGTGAGATGGTCTTAGCCGCGGGCGAGCGGCCTCACCCATACAGCTTTTGCTAACAGCTACGGTGCAACCGATGGGTGCCCCGATTGACGCACGCACCAAGCGCCTGACACTGATCGCCTGCATCATGGGCTCGGGGATCGTGCTGCTCGACGGCACGGTCGTGAACGTCGCGCTGCCGACGATCCAGCGCGCGCTCGGCGGGGGGCTGGCCGCGCAGCAGTGGGTTGTGAACGGGTATCTGTTGACGCTCAGCTCGTTGATCCTCGTGGGAGGGTCGTTGGGGGATCTTTTTGGCGAGAGGCGGATCTTCGCGCTCGGCGTCTCGGGCTTCGGGCTCGCCTCGCTGGCCTGCGCGCTCTCGCCCACGATCGGCGTGCTCGTGGCGATGCGCGCGCTGCAGGGCGTGGCGGGTGCGCTGCTGGTGCCGAGCTCGTTGGCGGTGATCGTGAACACGTTCCCGCAAGACGAGCGCGGCGCCGCGATCGGCAGCTGGACGGCGTGGGGTGCGATTGCCGGCGTGCTGGGACCGTTGGCCGGCGGTGAGCTGCTCGCGATCGGCTCGTGGCGGTGGCTGTTCGTAATCAACATCCCGCTCGCGATCGTCTGCGTCTGGCTGATCTTGTTCGTTGTGCCTCGCGCCGCATCGCGTCAGGCCGGCGCCCGCAAAGTCGACGTGCCCGGAGCGCTGCTGTGCGCGGCGGGTCTGGCCGGTCCGGTGTTCGCGCTGATCGAGCAGCCTCGCCTGGGCTGGTCGAGTCCCGCGGTGTTCGTCTCGTTGATCGCCGGGGTCATCCTGCTCGGGGCTTTCTTGTGGCATGAGTCGCGCGCTCCGCGACCCGATGCTCCCGCTCGGGCTGTTCAAACGACGCAACTTCTCCGCCGGCAACATCGAGACGTTCTCGATGTACGCCGGCCTGGCGGTGCTGTTCTTCTTCCTCGTCTTGTTCCTGCAGCAGATCGGCGGCTACACGCCGCTGCAGAGTGGCCTGGCGACATTGCCGGTGACGGTGATCATGTTCGTCCTCTCGCGCCGCTTCGGCGCGCTAGCCGATCGCTTCGGTCCACGCTTCTTCATGGGCGCCGGCCCGCTCGTAGCGGCCTGCGGCCTGTTGCTGTTCCAGCGGATCGGCACCAGCGTCGACTACGTCTCCGAAGTGCTCCCCGGACTGCTCGTGTTCGCCCTCGGCCTCTCGATGACCGTCGCGCCGCTTACCGCGGCGGTGCTCGCCGGCGCGGAAACCTCCCAGGCGGGGATCGCCTCGGGTGTCAACAACGCGATCGCGCGGGTCGCCGGCCTGCTTGGCACCGCCGCCGTCGGGGCGGCCGTCGCGGGCTCCTTCGGCTCGTCGCTGGACTCGCACCTCGCCGCTGTCAGGTTGGGCCCGGCCGCGCGCGCCGCGGTCGCCCAGGCCAAGCGACTTCCGCTCGGGCGCCCTGACGTGCACGGGCTGGCAAGCGCCCAGGCGAGTGCGCTGACGCGCGCCGCCGAGCAGGCCTCGCTGCACAGCTTCCATCTCGGCATGGCGATCGCCGGCCTGCTTGTCGCCGTCGGAGGCGTGGTGGGAGTGGTGGGGATCCGCAACCCCAAGGGCAAGGTTCCCGCCGAGACATGCGCCGGGGGGCAACTGGTCGGCGCCAGCTCGCACTCGGCCCGGCACCGACCGACGCGTCCCGGCCGTCTCAGCCGACAGGCTCTCTTGCGTAAGCCCGCATCGCGTCGATGATCGGCCCGAGCTGCAGCCCGCGCGCCGTCAGCCGGTACTCGACCGTCGGCGGGCTGGAGGGGATTACCGTGCGCTCGATCAGCCCGGCCGCCTCCAGGTCGCGCAACCGCTCGGCCAGCATTCGTGGGGAGATGCCCGAGACGGCGTCGGCGAACTCGTTGAAGCGCAGCGCGCCGGTCAGCGCGGCGTAGACGATCGACAGCTGCCAGCGGCGCTCGAGGAGGTCCGCGGTCTGGCGGACCTCCTCGGGGACCGGCTTACATCTACGCGTGCGCGACATCGCGGGCTGGCTCCACGGCGGCGGTCGAGAACCTCCTGCACGGTCATCACCGGGTGGAAGGCCATCTGATCCCTGACCTCCTCCGGGATGTCATCGAGGTCGCCGCGGTTGCGCTCCGGGAGGATCACGTCGGTCAGGCCGGCCGCGTGGGCGGCAAGCGCCTTCTGCTTGAAGCCGCCGATCGGCAGCACGCGGCCCTGCAACGTGACCTCGCCGGTCATGCCGACCGTGTGCTTTACCGGCCGCCCGACAGCAGCGAGGCCAGCGCCGTGACCATCGTCACGCCGGCTGACGGCCCATCCTTGGGGATCGCGCCCGCGGGGACGTGCACGTGGAACTCCTTGCCCTCGAACGCGCTCTCCTCGATTCCGAGCTCCTCGGCGTGGCCGCGCACGTAGGAGAGGGCAATGCGAGCCGACTCCTTCATCACGTCGCCGAGCTGACCGGTCAGCACCAGGCCGTTGCCCGGGGCTGAGTCTCCGGCCTTCATCGCGGTGGCCTCGACGAACAGCACGTCGCCGCCGGCGCCCGTCACCGCCAGTCCGGTGGCGACACCGGGTGTGGCGGTCCGTGAGGCCGACTCCTGGAAGAACTTCTGGCGGCCGAGCGCGTCGCGCACGATCTCCAGGTCGATCTTCACAGGGGCCTCTGCCTTGGCGGCCGCGGAGGCGATCCGGGTCGCGGTCTTGCGCAG
The DNA here is from genome assembly GCA_963813745.1 of uncultured Solirubrobacterales bacterium. Taxonomy (GTDB): domain Bacteria; phylum Actinomycetota; class Thermoleophilia; order Solirubrobacterales; family Solirubrobacteraceae; genus Palsa-744. The sequence goes on along the minus strand of CAWEZW010000006.1, from coordinate 177,605 downwards.
CACCGTCCCCAGCTCGCGCTCGAGGTTGCGTACGCCCGCCTCGCGGGTGTACTCGGCGACGATCGTCCTCAGGATCTCATCGGTTATCTCAACCTCGTCCTCGCGCAACCCGTTGCGGTCGCGCTGACGTGGCCATAGGTAGCCCTTCGCGATCGCGAGCTTCTCCTCGGAGGTGTAGCCGTCGAAGCGGATCGTCTCCATCCGGTCAAGCAGCGGGCCGGGGATCGTGTCAGCGACGTTGGCCGTCGCCAGGAACATCACCTGACTCAGGTCGAGCTCGACGTCGAGGTAGTGGTCGCGGAAGCTGTGGTTCTGGGCGGGGTCCAGCACCTCGAGCAGCGCCGCGGAAGGATCTCCGCGCCAGTCCGCGCCGACCTTGTCCACCTCGTCTAGCAGGATCACGGGGTTCATCGTTCCGGCGTCGCGCAGCGCCCTGACCAGACGGCCTGGGAGCGCGCCGATGTACGTGCGCCGGTGCCCGCGGATCTCCGCCTCGTCGCGCACGCCGCCAAGCGACATCCGCACGAACTCGCGGCCGGTCGCGCGAGCGATCGACTCGCCGATCGAGGTCTTACCTGTACCAGGGGGCCCGATCAGGGTGAGGATCGCGCCCGACTTCGGGTCGGCCTCGATCCCGCGGTCGGCACGCAGCTTGCGCACCGCCAGGTACTCGGTGATCCGGTCCTTGACGTCATCCAGGCCGGCGTGGTCGGCATCCAGCACCGCGCGCGCCTCCACCGGATCCAAACGCTCGTCCGAGCGCTTGCTCCACGGCACCGCGATCAGCCAGTCCAGGTACGTGCGGATCATGCTCGACTCGCCCGTCTGCTCACCCATCCGCTCCAGGCGCCCCAGCTCCTTCAATGCTTGCTCGTTGACCTCCTCGGGCATCTCAGCTGCCTCAATCTTGGCGCGGTACTCCTCCGCGATCGAGCCCTCGTCCTCGCCGAGCTCCTTGCGGATCGACTCCATCTGCTTGCGCAGGAAGTACTCGCGCTGCTGGTTCTCCGCGCCCTCCTGCACGTCCTCGCGGATGCGCTTGCGCACCTGTAGCTCGGCGAGCGACTCGCGCTGCAGCTTCACCGCCAGCTCCAGGCGCTCGGTCACGTCGAGCGTGCGCAGCAGCTCGACCTTCTGCTCGTAAGACAAGTTCGGGGAGTAGCCGGCCGAGTCGGCCAGCGCGCCGGGCTCGGCGATCGCGCGCAGGAACGCGGCGATGCGGCCGTCGTCGCCGCGCAGCTCGAGGATCTCCTCGACGGTCGCGCGGTACTCGCGCTCGAGGTTGCGGGTCTTGCCGTCGACCGGCTCCTGGTCGGGGCGCTCGTCGACCTCCACGCGCAGCTCACCTTCGGGACCGGTCTGGGCGGCGCCGATCAGCGCGCGGTGCGCTCCCGAGATCGCGACGGCGTGGCCGCCGCCGGGCAGCCGCAGCTGATCGCCGACCTCGGCGATCGTGCCGACCTCGAGGAACTCGTTCTCGTGGCGCGGGACGAGCACGACGCGCTCGTCATCGCCGACCTCGACGGTCAGCGTGATGCCCATGCTGGGGAACACGACCGTGTCCTCCAGTGGGATCAATCTCAGGGTCGGCTTCGGTATGGAAGGCTGGGTTGGGCGCTGCTCCGGCGTTGAAGAAGTGGGCTGCTGTGGTGTGGAAGGCATAGGTATCGGCTCCATATGTGCTTACGAAAGTTTAGTTAGTATAGCGCGCGATCGTTGCGGGCGCAAGTAGTTCCCATGTCACCCCGCAAACGGCGTGGCAAAGCCGAAAATCAGCCGGCGTGCTCGTCGAAGGTGACCTCGACGTTCTCCTCGTCGACGCGCTCCTCCGTCTCCGCGGATGACGTCAGCGCGCGCTTGTCGGCGTCGAGCAGCGGCTGCGAGAAGAAGCTGCGCGGCCACAGCCGCCGCGCGTGCACGACGTTGATCTCCGCCGCGATCAGCGTGACCTGGCCGCCGAGATACAGCCAGGCGAGCAGCCCCAGCACGAACGCAAACAGGCCCGAGGTCTCCTGTGCGTGGCGCACGACGTGGGCGACGTAGTAGCCGCCGATGTGCTGCAGGATCTGCCATAGGATCGCCGCGAAGATCACGCCCGGGATCAGATCTTTTGTGGGTATCTCTTCAGGGCTCAAAAACCGGAACGCGGCGAAGAACAGCAGCAGGTTGAAGACCAGCGCGAGGAGAACCCCGCCGACCACGGCGACCGGTCCCGCCGTCTGCTCGGTCACGTAGCCGGCGGCGACCGTCGAGACGATCAGTAGCACGCCCAGCACGGCAAGCAGACCGAAGCCGCGCAGCCGCCAGGCGAGGAAGTTGGGGCGGTGCTTGCGCGGGATGTGCCAGACCTGCTGAAAGGCGTTCTGGGTGACGCCGACGATGCCCAGGCCGCCGAGCAGCAGGCCGAGAACGCCGATCGCCAGCGCGCCGGCGCTGCCTTTGAGCGAATGGATGTTGCTCTGTAGCTGATCGCCGATGATCGGGAACTGGCCGAGCGCCGAGTGCAGCACGCTGGCCTGGTCCTTGGGGTCCCCTTCGAGCACGAAGCCGAGCACGGTCACGAGCACGAGCAGCAGCGGGAACAGCGAGACGAAGCCGTAGTAGGCGATCAGCGCCGCGAGCTGCCCGGCCCCGTCATCGCTGAACTTCTTGACCACGGCGGCGGCGAAGCTGAGCCGCCGGTGGCGCTGCTGGGTGCGGTCCAGCGCGTGGAGGCGATCGGTGAGGCTCATTGGGAGGGGGGTCTACGCGCGCGAGCGATCGACATGGGGTGTGTCTACCCGATATGGAGTGGGAATACGAGGGCTGGAGGATCGCCTGCCCGCCGGCGGGGATCCGCGCAAGCGCCTCGACCAGGTGCAGGAGATGGCGCTGGTGGCCCAGGCGCGCCGTCAGCTGCTGCTGCGCACGCACCGCCACCGGCTGCGCAAGGAGGATCTGGAGGACTGCTTCAGTCAGGCCACGCTCGAGCTGCTCGCCAAAGCGCGTGAGGGTGACGGAGGCACATACGTGACCCGCACGCACATGGCGAACGTGCTCGAGCAGCGCTTCCTCTCGCGCATCTACGACCATCGCCGCGCGCTGCGCGGGCGCAGTCCCGCACAGGCGGCGCTCGATCAGGCGCTGCGGCTGGGAGACGGCGCCGATGGCATCGAGGTCGCTGATGTCCGCGCCGAGATCGAGCGGCTCGTGATGCTGCGGATGGACCTGCGCAGTCTCGGTCGGGTCGTCCACAAGTTGACTCCGGACCAACGACTTGTCCTTTCAAGCCTCACCGCTTCGGGGATGGAATGTGTCCAGTTCTGCGACCGCTTCGGCTGGTCCAAGGAGAAGTACCGCAAGGTCTCCCAGCGGGCCCGCGCGCGGTTGCGGGAGCTGATGGAGGCGAGCGAAGAAAGTTTTCCACGCCGCATGTCCCGTTTGGGTCCGTCGGTCGGAGAGGGAGACAGGGACCTCCTATGAACATCACTCCCCCCATTCATAGGTGTGTTCCCCGGGACGCCGGCACTCGATCGGACGGACGAGCGCACGGCGATACCCATCCGCGCGAAAGCGGCCGGAAGCCGGGTGTCTCCCCGCCTTGGCTTCCGGCCGTCCGCGTGGTTTGTGACCCGGTGGTGGTCGCGATGACCGCAGTGACGATCGCATGATGCTCCTGCGCCGGCGCCCGCGCGAGGTCTACCGCGTGTATTCGGAGGAGGAGTACCTGAACGGCGCCGGGTCCGAGCTCGCAAGTATCGGTGAGTGGCCGGTTACCGAGCGGCCGCTTGGCGAGCCTCAGGTTGGTGAGGCCCCGCTGTCGGTTGAAACCGCGAGGCAGGGCGCAGGAGGGGAGCACCGGCTACACCGCATGGTCGGGGTGGCGATGCTCGCAGCGGCCGTTGGCACCGTCGGCGGTGTGGTCTTCCTGAACGTCGCGCGGGCACACGGCGGCACCGGGGCACGGGGGAGCTTCCTTGCGACTACGCGCTCCTCGCGAGTCGCGCGCTCACCCGCGGTCGATGACGCTCAGTCCCAGGTGGCCTCGTCACGGCCGGTGGTCGTGCGTTCTGTCAAGACCGCTCCGGGCTCGCGTGTCATACATGTCAGACGGAGCCTCGGTAGGCCGGTTCCCCGCCGCTCCAATCATCTCCTAACCCACGATCACAACCCTCCTGTTCGCCGGCTTACAGATGTTGCGGTCGTCGCTGATTACGTGCCGCCTCGCCCGTCATCGGGTGAAGCGGCCCCGGCGCAGGTGAGCACAACGATTGCATCCGTAGCACCGGCCCCGACGCAATCGGCGCTCGAAAAGCGATCCGAGTTCGGATTCGAGCGCTGAGCGATGGGAACGAGCACTCCAAACGCGCAGGTTCGGATCGGGACGCGGCCGTTATGGCGGATCCGCGTGGCGCGGGAATGGTCCCGCTACCTGCTGAGCGCGCTGGCCGTCGCGGGACTCGCGGCGAGCGCGCGCTTTGCGATCGACCCGCCGCGGCCGGCGACGGCGAGGGTGGCGGCATCCAGCCCCGCGCCACCGGATCTCGCCGCCCAAGGCTTCGCGGTGCAGTTCACGCGCAACTATCTGACCTGGAACGCGGCGGAACCGCAGGCCCACGAAGCTGCTTTGGCCGCGTTTGTGGGGCCTGGGATCGACCCCAACGCGGGGCTGCAGCCGCCGTCGAGCGGCGAGCAGCGCGTGGAGTGGGCCGAAGTCGTGCAGGAGCGCGAATTGGAATTGGTGCCCGCCCGCCCCGAGCACGTGTACACAGTGGCCGCACAGACCGACGATGCGGGCATTCAGTACCTGACGGTCAGCGTCATGCGCACCGCAGGAGGGAGCCTCGCGCTGGGTGGCTATCCCGCGTTCGTGGGTGCGCCCGCCACCGGCCCGGCACAGATACAGGGGCACGCCGGCGAAGTCAACGAACCGGTGCTTGCGACGGTCGTGGCGCGCGCCCTGCGCAACTATCTCGCCACCTCGGGCTCGGAGCTCGCCGCGGATCTAACTGCGAATGCGCACGTCTCGTTGCCGGCCGCGGCACTGAGCCTGGAATCGGTGCAGCGCCTGGATTGGGCGCAGGGCGCGGGTGCGGTGATTGCCGTCGTGGCGGCCGCTGACGCGCGCGGCGCGCGGTACACGCTCGGCTACGAACTCGACGTGGCTCGCGTGCAGGGCCGCTGGGAGGTCTCCGCGATCCAGATGGACCCCGACAACTAGCCACAACCCAAGCAAAGGAGCCCGCAATGAAACAGATTCGCCATCCCCGACCGATCGGTTCTCCCCGACTCGTCAACCACCCTCAACTTGTCCCTGCACCCCGGCGGGCGCGATCGGCCGTGGCGATCGGATGCGCGATCCTGGCGCTCGGCTGTGCGGCGGGGGTTCTCGCTCCCGCCGCCGCCCGGGCCGCGGTGCAAACGCCTGCTCAGGCGAAGGCTCAAGGGAACACGCCGCAAGCGGCCTCCACGGAAAAAACCGGAGCCTCGCTCGAATCCGCCGCCACGAAGGCGGGCGACACGGCGCGCACCGTGGCGATGAGCCTGATCGGCCTCGCGCTGGCGATCGCCTCGATCGTGCTGGCCTTCCGCCGCGACTTCAAGGAGGCGGCGGGGGTGTTCGCGGTGGGGATCGTCGCGGTGCTGCTCGCCACGCCGGCCGGCCTGAGCCTGCTGCAGGACACGGTCACCTCGCTGTTCGGGTCCTAACGCGGTCGTGATGGAGATTCGCTCATACCGCGCAGTATTCGACCTCGAGCGGCGCATCTATCGCGTCGATCAGCTGCGGTTGAACCCGGGCGGGATCCCGGTGCGGGGCGTCGTCTACTTCCTCGCGATCCTCGCGGCAACGCTGCTCGCCTCGAGCCTGCCGCTGCTCGGGGCGGCGGTCGGGATGCTGCCCTGGTATCTGCGCGATCTCGCACTGCCGGTCGCGAGCGCGACCGTGCTGAGCGTGATCCGGATCGAGGGCCGGCCGTTTCACCTGGCGGCGTATGCGCTGCTGCGCTACCGGGTCGCTCCGCGCAGCTTCGCCGGCGTACGCCCCTGCGATGCGCCGGGCGCCTGCTGGCGCCCGGAGGAGATCCTGCTGCTGCCGGACGGCTCCGACGGGGAGATGCGGCGGCTGCGCTACACCGGGCCGGGCGCGGTGCTCGTCACCACCGCGCACGAGCGAAGCGAGCGCCGCGGCGCGCTCGGGCCCGCCAGGCTGGAGCTGCGCGAACTGCCCGACCGGCCCGCCCCCGCGCAGGGGCAGGTGCTGGCGCTCGCGCGCAACGTCAAGTTGCGGGTCGGTGCAGGACGGTGAAGGCGCCGATCGGCTTCGTTTACGGCAACTGCGTGTTCGCCGACGCGCTCGACGACGGCTGGGCGGCGTTCGCGGTCGAGACCGAGTCCTACGAATGGCTGTCGGAGGACGGCAAGCGCGCGCGGTTCCTCGCGCTGCTCGGCGCGCTGGAGGCGATCGAGGCCGACGTGCAGATCCTGCGCGTCGGGCGGCGCTGGGACCTGGGGCGTTACGCACGCGAGCTCGAAGACGACGCGGGTGGGACACCCGATGGATATGACCGAGCTCACGCGCGCGCGAAGTGGCGCTATCTGCGGGAGCACGAGGAGCACCTGTCAGAGATCGGCGGCGCGCGGGCGGAGATGTTCCTGATCGTGAGCCTGCGCGAGCCCGAGCGCGACGTTGCCGCCTACGTCTCGCGCGCGGCCGAGCGCCATCCGCGCGAGTGGCTTCAGGGAATCAGGAGCGCCTTCTCGGTCAGAGACCGGCGTGTGATGAAGGTCTCCGAGCTCGAGCGCGCGCGAGTGCGTGCCGACCAGGCACACGCGCGCCTGGCCGACTACCTGCCGGTCCGCCAGGCGCGCGGGGTCGAGCTGCAGTGGCTCGTGCGCCGGGCCTTCTGCCGCGGGCTTGGCGAGCCGGAGGTGGACGGGCTGCACGAGCCGCGCGCGCTCGTGTTCGAGCGCAACGGCGAGGCCACGCTGGCGCCGCTGGAGGGCGACGTGATGCGCTGGCTGGACGGCTACGTCGAGCACCGCGGCCGCGCCCTGAAGATCGAGTCGGAGACCGGCACCAGCTGGCAGGCGCAACTGGTGCTGGGGGCGCTGCCCGAGCAGGCGCAGTTCCCGGGCGCGCGCGTGGAGCTGATGTTCGCGCCGCCGGAGTCGCTGCCGTTCGGCGTCGATCTCTCCTTGAACGCGCGCTTCCTTCCCAACGGCCTGGCGTTGCGGATCGCGCGCCGGCGGATCCAGGACGCCGACCAGATCGTGCGCGCGGAGTCCGACGGTGAGCAGGGGGTCACCGACCTCGGCTATCAGCGCACCCAGGAGGCACGCGATCTGCTCTCCTACCTGCAGTCCTCCAGTCGCCCGCCGCTGTTGCGCGCGACGCTCGCGCTCGCGATTGGGGCGCAGGACGAGGAGCAGCTGGAGGAGCGCGTGGAGATGACACGGCGTGCATATGGCGAGATTAGTCTGCACCGCCCGCTCGGAGATCAGCTGCCGCTGTTCATGCAGCACCTGCCCGGCCAGCGCACGCGGGTCTCAGGCTACGACGACACGCTCACGCCCGAGCAGGTTGCGGCGATGATGCCGACCGGCTCCCATGAAGCGGGTTCGCGCGCCGGCTTCTACCTCGGACACACGCTCACGGGCTCGCGCCAGCCGGTCCGCTTCAACCTGAGCGAGGGCTCCGAGAGCGACCGCAACACGACGATCCTCAGCGTCGGCGCGCTCGGCTCGGGCAAGACGACGCTCGATCAGAAGCTCAAGTACGAGGGCTTTCTGCAGGGCGCGCGGATCATCGACTGCGACCCGAAGGGCGACCACCGCTTCCACCTGCTGGAGGAGGTCGCGCCACACACCGAGTGCGTCACGCTGAAGCCCGACCCGGCGCTGCGCGGCGTGCTCGACCCGCTCCGCGTCGCGCCCGAGCACCTGCGCCAGGACGCAGCCGTCTCGTTCCTGCGCGACCTCTTGCCGGGGCGCGCCGAGCCGGCGTGGGAGACGGCGGTCGTCGGCGCCGTCGACCGCGTACTGAGGCGCTCGAGCGAGCCGACCTGCCTGGAGGTGGTGCGCGCGCTCGAGCAGGGCGACGAGACCGACGCACAGGTGGGCAAGACGCTCGAGGTCTATGCCCGCTCGGGGCTGACCCAGCTCGGCTTCGCCGACCCGGCGGTGCGGCTGCCTCCGGTCGGCCAGAGCCAGGTCACCTACCTGCCGATTCGCGACCTGCCCGGACCCCAGCAGGGGACGAGTAGGGCGGAGTACTCCACAGGCCGAGCGCGTCGGCGAGCAGATCGTGCGGCTGATCGCGATGTTCGCGATGCACCTGCTGGGATCGGAGCGCGAGCGCTTGAAGCTCTTTTCTTTCGATGAGGGTTGGCGCCTGCTGGGAGATCCGGTCGGCCGGCAGCTGCTCGCCTCGCTGCAGCGCATGGGCCGCTCGGAGCTGGCGGTGCCGATCATCTCGACGCAGCTCGTCACCGACGCGCTCGTCGGCGAGCGCGAGTCGCTGGAGAACCTGCTCGGCGCGACGTTCGTGTTCGGGATGCGCTCGGAGGCGGAGGCGGGGCGGGCGTTGCAGTTGCTTGGGTTGGATCCCGAGGACCGCAGGGCGCGCCAGAGCCTGCTCGAGTTCGAGGCGGGGCGCTGCCTGTTTCGCGACCACGCCGGACGGGTGGAGGCGATCCAGGTCGATGTCGTGCTGCCGTCGCTCTTGCGCGCGTTCTCGACGACGCCCGGGGTCGCCTGACGGTGGCGGGTGGGCGCCTCGCAACGGTGAGCCTCGTCGTGCTTGCGTGGCTGGCATTGCCAATGTGGGTTTTTGGCGTACAGGAGGCGAGCGCTGCGCAGGTGTACTCCTCGCCCCGACCCCCCGCCCGAGCCCAGGCAAAAACGCCAAGCCGAGCTCCGGCGCACGCTCCGGCGGCGAACAACGCAGGGGCGAATGGCGCTCCGACAGCGAAAAGCACTCCCACGACGAAGGCCCCACCGGCGAAAGGCCCGGCGCGGGCTCCGAGCAAGCCTCCGCTCGGCTCGGGCGCAACGGGCATGACCCCCGAAGAGGAAGCCTCGGCTTCGGCATCGCCGAGCGGCGGCGACCCACTCGTGGACAACGGGTTGGGCAGCCCCCTGTGCGGCAAAGGGACGCGAGCTGACCTGTCGCAGGCCGGCCAGAGCAACTGCGGCAGCTCGGACTTCGAGGCGGCGCCGGCGCCGACGGGCGACTACGCGTTCGACGTGCACATCAACACCGGCGTGGCGAACGCGGGCAACTACCTGTCAGAGGTGGTCCAGAACGCGGCCCAGTGGGGGTGGATGCTGCTCGTGGCGATCGTGCATGGGGTGATCGTGATGCTCGAGTGGTGCTACACCGTCGACCTGCTCGAAAGCTCGGCGATGCGGGCAGTGACGAAGGGGCTGAGCGAGACCCAGGCGACATTTACCCGGCCGTGGCTCGTGCTGGCGCTGGCGGTGGCGGCCGTGCTCGCGCTCCACCACGGGATCGTGCGCCGGCAGGTAACCGAGACGCTTGGCCAGGCGATGCTGATGGGGGTGATGATGCTGGCGGGCTTCTGGGTGATCGTCAACCCGCTGGGCACCGTCGGCGCCCTCGGCGCATGGGCCAACCGGGCGGGCCTGGGGACGCTCGGCGCCGTGGTCGCGGGCACGCCTGCCGCTCCCGACCGCACATTGGCCGAAAGCATGGAAAGCGTATTCAGCGGCACGATCGGCGGACCGTGGTGCTACATGGAGTTTGGCAACGTGCGCTGGTGCGACGAACCCAAAAGCCTGGATTCGAGGTTACAGGCGGCGGGGCGTCAGATCGCGGCGAAGGATCAGGCAACGATCGGCCCGAAGAGCGCGGAGGAGCTGCGCGACGCGAAAACGAACGGCGAACTGTTCCTCGCGCTGCCGGCCAACGGAGAACAGCGCAACTCGATCAACGAATATGGCCCGTTCAAGAACGAGGTTGGGCTGTTCAATGTGCTGTGCGGTGGCTCGGAAGAACCGTGCCATGGAGCGACCACCGACGAGGCGGAGTTTCGCACTCAACACGGCACTGCGGCACGGGTGATCGGGCTGTTCCTGATCTGGATCGGCGTGCTCGGCATGGTCCTGCTGCTCGGCTATCTCGCGCTGCACCTGCTCGGCGCGGCGATCGCGAGCCTGTTCCTGCTGCTGTTGGCGCCCGCGGCGGTGATTGCCCCTGCCCTGGGCGACGGCGGCCGCGGGGTGTTCAAGCGCTGGGCGGCGTGGCTGCTCGGGGCGGTCTGCTCGAAGCTGATCTTCTCGTTTCTGCTCGGCGTTGTGCTGCTGATGCAGCAGACGTTGATGAAACTCACCGAGTTCGGCTGGTGGGCGCAGTGGCTGCTCGTCTCAGCGATGTGGTGGGGAGCGTTTCTGAAGCGTCATCACGTACTCGGCTTCGTCCACGGCCAGCACCGCTCCGGGCAGGCATCCGGCTCGTTGCTGCAGCATGCACGCCGAGCGCGCGAAAAACTGCAGAACCCACCCGCGTTGGTGCCCGGCGCGAAATGGCTCAAAGGCAAGCTCGGCACACCCCCGCCGAGTGTGGAGCGCCGGCACAAACTGGCACAGGCAGGCCACAAACGAGCGAAGGAGATAACCAACGGGCAGGTCAGGCGCACGCTCGAGCGCGAGCACAGCGAGGCCCACGCGCTCGTGCAGGCGGCCCCGGAGACCGAAGCGCGGATATCGGACAAGCAAGCCCAACTGGAGCAAGCACGGAGCGAGCACGCCACCGCGCGGGCAAAGGCAGCCGAAGCGGGGAAAGCACGCAAAGCGGCGTTGACCGATCGCAAGGTTGCCTCCTCTCCAGAGCGCGAAGGCAAGGCGGCCCGGTTCGCCGCCGAGGAGGAGTCACAGCAGCGGCGTGCCGTGGAGTTGCAGGGGCACATGGGTCGCCTGCGGGGAGAGATCGCGGGCGACCAGGGCTCGCTCGCGGCGGCGCGGCGGACGGTGGAGGAGGGCACACAGGCCGAGCGTACGGCTGGCAATGTGTACACGCGCGGGCAAGCAGAGAGGAGCGCGCGATTCCTCGACGCCCAGGCGGCGCTGCCGGCCGGGGAGCGCGACTACGCCGGGGCGGCGGGGATCGCGAACTACGGACGGCGGGAGTTCGAAGCGCTTGACGCCGACGGCCAGCAGGTGGCGCGGAGGGAGATCGATCAAGAACTGGCGGTACGCAAGGGGGCGAACGTGGCGGCCCGGGAGGTTGCGGTAGGCGGCGAAGGTTCGCTAAAGCGGCGAGAGCAGCAGAAGGTGGAGAAGGAGTTCGGCCAGACGCTCGAGCAGGAGGTGAATGCCGAAGGCCACGAGCTGCCCTCACCGCTCAAACCGCGGCCGAAACGCCAGGGTTTCGACGCTCAGCTGCAGGACTGGCGAGCAGCCGGGAGATCGAGCGGCGGATCGAGCATGCTGCACGACGCGAACGACGTCGCCGCCGGGCGTAAACGTCAGCTGGGCCGGGGGCGGCGGCGATGACGATGGGCTCGGCGGCGGGGTTGAGGACGGCGGGCGGATCGAAAGCCGCTGAATCGAATACGGCACAAGGATCCAAGCGGGCGATGCGATCCGGGGTCGCGATCGGAGTCAAGATCGCGGCTAGAGCCGCAGGTGTGCCGCTACCCGTCTCGCCCCGCATACCGCTGGCGATCGGCGCGCTCCTCGCGGGCGCCGCCGCGCTGGGGGCGATGTTCCTGCTGCTGATGCTGATGCCGCTGACCGGCGCGGGCGGCTTCGGCAGTCTCGGCAGTCTCGGTGGCACGCCGGAAACCGTCGAAGCGACAGACGCCCCGTCGGCCCTGGCGAGGAATGAAATCCCGCCGGAATACCTGAGCGACTACGAGCAGGCCGGGCAGAAGTACCACCTCGATTGGGCGATCCTCGCGGGGATCGGGAAGGTCGAGTGCGACCACGGGCGCGACCCCGATCCCTCGTGCACGCAGGAGGGCGCGGTCAACTCGGCCGGCGCCGGCGGGCCGATGCAGTTCCTGGCTGGTACCTGGGCGACGTACGGGGTGGCCCCCGCCGGCGGTACGCCCGACCGTTGGAACCCGGCCGACGCGATCTTCGGGGCGGCGAACTACCTGAAGGCCTCGGGCGCGCCGGGCGATTACAGGAAGGCGATCTTCGCCTACAACCACGCGGAATGGTATGTCGACGAGGTAGAGAGCTGGGCGGCGAGATATAGAGGCTCGCCCACCCTACCTACGTCCACGACTACGCAGCCGATCACAGCCGGCGGTGCCGGTTCCTACGGTCGCGTGAGCGGGGAGAGCCCGACGCCGATCGAGTTCATTCCCGGTGAACTGGCGGAGCTCGACCCGACGGACGGCCACCTGGCATGGATCCCCGAAGCCGTGCCGACGACGGTGCAGGCGATGATCGTGGCGGGGAACGAGCTGCAGGAACTGCCGTACGGCCCGGACGGGCACCCGGATCCGCGGGGAGCGCCGGACGAGGACTGCTCGAGCACGGTCAACTACGTGCTGTATCGCAGCGGCGTGCGGCCGATCGAAGAAATCGTCAAAGACAACCCACTCGCGCAGGACTACGTGAACTGGGGAGACCCGGGCCCGGGCCGCTGGGTGACGATCTACGCGACGGACGTGCCACAGCCGCACGTGTTCATCGTGATCGCGGGCTTGCGGCTCGACACGAGCCACAACGGCACCGATGAAGGGCCGAACAAAAACGAAAACGGCCCGCGCTGGCGGATCCTGAGCCACATCCCGACGTGGGCGAAATGGTCGGTCAGGCACCCGCCGGGACTTTGAAGGTCAACCCAACCAACTGCGACCCGCGGGGTGGGCTAAGGTGGCGGCATGGCCACCCGGAAGGTCGACTACCTGCTGGTCGGCGGCGGATTGGCGAGCGCGAACTGCGCGCTGACGCTGCGGGAGGAGGGCGCGGAGGGCGAGATCCTCGTCGTGGGGCGCGAGCCCGACGCGCCGTATAACCGGCCGGAGTGCTCGAAGGGGTATCTGCGCGGGGAAGAGAGTCGCGAGGAGCCGCTGTTCAAGCCGGCGGAGTGGTGGGGGGAGCAGGAGATCGAGCTACTGACGAGGACGAGCGTGACGGGGCTCGACCTGGAGACGCGCACGGCGAAGCTGTCGAGCAAGGAGGAGGTCGAGTTCGGCCAGGCGCTGATCGCGACGGGGGCGAACGTGCGCAGGCTGAACGTCGAGGGTTGCGAGCTGGAGCAGATTCACTACCTGCGCACGCTGGGGAACGCCGATGCGATCCGCGAGGGCGTGCGGGACGCGGAGCACGTGGTGCTGATCGGCGGCTCGTACATCGGCTGCGAGGTGGCGGCGTCGCTGAGCATGATGGGCAAACGGGCGACGATCGTGATGCAGGAGCAGCGCACGCTGGAACGCGGGTTTGGCAAGCAGGCGGGGCGCTTCGTGCAGGAGCTGCTGGAAGCACACGGCGTGACCGTTCACGGCGAAGACGAGCTGGAGCGGTTCGCGGGCGAGGGGCGCGTGCGGCAGGTCGTGACGAGAAACGGGCTGGAGCTCGAGGCGCAGGCGGTGGTGATCGGCGCGGGAGTGGCGCCGGACGTGCAGCTGGCGAAGAAGGCGGGGTTGGAGATCGGCGAGAGCGCTGGCGTGCGCTGCTCGTCGAGGCTCCAGAGCACGGTCGAGGGTGTGTTCGCGGCGGGGGACATCTGCGAATACGACTCGGTGGTACATGGCCGGTATCTGCGGATCGAGCACTGGGACGTGGCGTTCAATCAGGGCAGGACCGCCGCGCTGAACATGCTCGGGCGCGATGTCGCGCACGACATGGTCCCGTACTTCTACTCGGTGCTGGCCGACTGGGGCGAACTGGAATACGTCGGTCCGGCGTATGGGTGGGACGAGGAGATCCTGCGCGGGTCCTTCGAAGACGGGAAGTTCACAAACTGGTACCTGAAGAACGGGTTCGTGAAGGCGGCGTTGACGTTCGGCAAACCGGATGACCTGGAGCACGCCCGCCGACTGATCACCGGGGCCGGGGTGCTGGACGAGGGTCAGCAGGCGGCGCTGGCCGATGAGAACAGCGATCTGGAGGATGTGGGGTAGGGCTCCATGCGGGGATCGACCTAAGATCACCCGCACGATGATGACCTCTGATGAGATCCGCGAGCGATATCTGAGCTTCTTTGAGGAGCGCGGGCATACGCGTATCCCGTCGGCGTCGCTGGTGCCCTCGGCGCACGATCCCTCCGCGCTGCTGACGGTCGCGGGGATGCATCCGCTGAAGCCGTACTTCCTTGGTCAGGAGGAGCCGCCGGCGAAGCGGTTGACGAGTGCTCAGAAGTGCTTTCGGACGGTCGACATCGACAACGTCGGCAACACGACCAGGCACCTGACGTTCTTTGAGATGCTCGGGAACTTCTCGTTCGGCGACTACTTCAAGCGCGAGGCGATCGAGTTCGCGTGGGAATTGTCGCGGGAGGTGTTCGGCCTGAACGAGCGGGACATCTGGGTAACGGTGTTCGCAGGCGACGACGCGTTGGGGCTGGGGCCCGACGAGGAGGCGATCGCCTTCTGGCGGGAGGTCGGGGTGCCGCGCGAGCGAATCGCGGAGTGTCCGCGGGAGGAGAACTTCTGGCAGGCCGGTCCGACGGGGCCGTGCGGGCCGAGCTCGGAGCTGTATCTCGACCGGGGCCTTCAGTTCGGCACGGCCGCGGACCTGCCGGGTGGGGATAACGAGCGATTCCTGGAGTTCTGGAACCTGGTGTTCACGCAATACGACCTTGGGAAGGGCGAGGACGGAAAATCAACCCTGACAAATTTGCCCGCGAACAACATCGATACGGGATTGGGGTTGAACCGCATGGCGGCGATCCTGCAAGGCAAGGAATCGGTGTTCGAAACCGACCAGTTCCAACCACTGATCGATCTCGGCGAGGAGCTCTCGGGCAGGCGCTACGGAGAGGATCCCACCGTCGACCGCGCGCTGCGGATTCTGGCCGACCATGGGCGAGCGATGACGTTCCTGGTTGCCGATGGCGTGGTGCCGTCAAACGAGGATCGCGGGTATGTCCTGCGACGCGTGATGCGCCGCGCGATCCTGCAAGGCAGGGCGCTCGAGCTCGAGCCGGGCTTCCTCACGCGCTACGGGAAGCGCGTGGAGGATGTGATGGGCGGCGCCTACCCCGAGCTGCACGAGCGCGCGGACGCGATCGACACGTGGCTGGGCGCTGAGGAGGAGGCCTTCGGGCGCACCCTGGAGCAGGGACTGGGCAATCTCAACGGGCAGATCGCGCGGGCCCGGGAGGCGGGCCGCGATCACATCGGGGCCGCAGAGGCATTTCAACTGCATGACACGTTCGGGTTCCCGTTCGATCTGACGAAGGAGCTGCTGGCGCAGGAGGGCCTGAGTGTCAACGAGGGCGCTTTCGAGGAGCTGATGGACGCCCAGCGCGTCCGTGCTCGCACGGCCGCCGGCGTGGGGGAGCAGGAGGAGAGCCCGCGTGCGCGCGCCCGGGCGTTCGCCGAGCGGTCGGCCGGGATCAGCAGGTTCACGGGATATGAGACCGAGGAGCAGCGAACTGTTGTCGTCGCGCTTGACGGTGTCGCTGCAAACGGTGCGAGCGTCAGGGATGCCGACGGAGCCGTCGGTGGATCACCGGGCGAGGCCCCACTGACCGGCGAGCGTTATCTCCTGAAGCTCGCAGAGTCGCCGTTCTACGCCGCCGGAGGCGGCCAGGTCGCTGACCGGGGCACGATCGAATGCGAGGACGGCGACTGCCGCGCGCGCGTGGATGAAGTGTTCCGGCTGGGCGAAGACCAGGTGCTCGCGGTGGTGCTGGAGCAGGGCGAGCTGAAGCCGGACGAGCGCGTGCTGGCCAGGGTGGACCGCGTGGCAAGGCACGCGACCGAGGCAAACCACACGGCTACACACCTGCTGCAGGCGGCGCTGCGCGCACGTCTGGGCGGACACGTGCGCCAGGCGGGCTCCTACGTGGGGCCGGACAAGCTGCGCTTTGACTTCAGCCATGGGCAGGGCCTTACCACGGAGGAGCTGCGTGACGTCGAGGACCAGGTGAACGAGTGGATCGCGCGCAACGATCCGGTGCGTCCGATCACCACGACGCTGAACGAGGCCAAGCAGCTCGGAGCGATGGCGCTGTTCGGGGAGAAGTACGGCGAGGTGGTGCGGATGGTGCAGGTCGGCGAGGGGGGAGGCGGGGGGGGAAATCCATACTCGCGCGAGTTGTGCGGCGGCACGCACGTGCGCTCGACAGCGGAGATCGGTCCGTTTCGCGTCCTCAGCGAGACCTCCAGCGCAGCGAACGTGCGGCGGATCGAGGCGGTCACGGGGCCCGCGGCGGTGGAGTTGTTGCGCGAGCACGACCGCCTGCTGGGCGAGATCGCACAGGCGCTGCGTACTACTCCCGAGGAGGCGCTCGAGACGGTGCACGCACGCGAGCGCGGGCGCAAGGAGCTGGAGCAGGCGTTGAAGCAGGGCGGCGGTACGGCGGCCGAGGCCAAGATCGACCTGCAGGCGTTGGTAGCCAGCGCGGATGAGCTGGCGGGCGCGCGGGTGCTGACGGCGTCGGTACAGGCGTTGGACGCGAAGGCGCTACTGGAGCTCGTCGATCGCCTGAAGGGGCAGCTCGACGGGGCCGCGATCGTGCTCGCGAGCGTGGTGGAGGATAGGGTCGCGCTGGTCGTGAGCGTCGCGCCGGAGCTGGTGGCGCGGGGTGTGAAAGCCGGAGCGATCGTCAAGGCGGCAGCCGCAGCCGTGGGAGGGGGGGGAGGCGGTCGCGACACGCTGGCCCAGGCGGGAGGCCGCGACGTGGGAAAGCTCAGGGAGGCGCTGGAGATCGCGCGTACGGAGATCGCGACCGCGCTCGCCGGCTGATGCGGGTACTCGCGCTGGACTACGGCAGCGCGCGCTGCGGCTGTGCGTTGAGCGACCCGACGGGCACGATCGTCACCCCGATCGAGATCGTGCCGCGCCCCGGAACCCGGCGCGGCCTGGCGAAGATCGAGGAGCTCGTGCGCGAGCGCGAGGTCGAGCGGGTCGTGGTTGGACTGCCACTGTCGCTGCGGGGCGAGGACAGCGAGCAGACGCGCGAGACGCGGGAGTTCGCTCGAGCGCTCTCGCTGCGTTTGGGAGAAGGGGTGCCGGTGGAGATGCACGACGAGCGCTTCACCACACGTATGGCGCAGCGCGACGAGCGCACGTCGAAGGCCGCCGAGGACTCGCGTGCCGCGGCGCACCTGTTGGAGAGCTGGTTGACGGCCCGACGAACCCCAACCGATTCTCCCAAGAACCCCTAAGGTCCCTGCCTTGGCCCGCGGCAACCGATCACAGCCCCCCCGCGAACGCACCGTGCAGGAGCGCGAACGAGACCGGGAAGAGCGAGAGCGCCGCCGTGCGGGGCAGGCCACAGCGTCTCCCGCGGGCCCTCCTGAGCCTCCTCCTGTCCCCGATGTCGAGCTGCCGATTCCGGTTCCCGTCGAGCAGCCTGCCCAGCCTGCGCCTGTACCTGAGTCGGTGCCTGCACCCGATCCGGCGCCGGTTTCCCTGCCGACGCCTGTACCGATTCCTCCACCCGCCCGTCGCGATGCGCTGCTCGAGCAACGTCGCCACCGTCTGCGCGCTCACAGGGAGAATGGTCACGGTGGCCGGTTAAGGCTGACCCCGGCACGCATCGGCGCGCTGCTCGTCCTCGCACTGGTCGTGGCGCTGGGAGCGGTGGTGCTGGCGCGAGCGCTGCGGGGCTCCGGGCCGCGGCCGCGATCGGCCGCGACTGTCAAGGTCGTGAAGGTAGTGATCCCCGAGGGCGAGACGCGCCTGCAGATCGCGGAACTGGCCAAGGCGGACGGCCTCACCGGCAACTACAGGAAGGCTGCCGAGCGCTCGCCACTGCTGAACCCGGCAGCCTACGGGGCGGCAAAGGACACGCCGGACCTCGAAGGCTTCCTGTTTCCCGCCACCTACGACATGGTCGCGGGCGCGCCCGCGAGCCGGCTGGTGGCCGAGCAGCTGACGGCCTTCCAGGAACGCTTCGGCCCGGAGGAGATCAAACGCGCGCACGAGCTGCAGGTAACGCCCTACCAGCTGCTGACGGTCGCATCGATGGTCGAGCGCGAGGCGCAGGTGCCCGGCGACCGGCCGAAGATCGCGGCGGTGATCTACAACCGTCTGCGCGCGGGCATGCCGCTGGGGATCGACGCGACGATCTACTACGCGGTCGAGGAGGCTCAGGGGATCGCGACCGACACGCACGAACTGACCGAATCGCAGCTGCACATCGACTCGCCCTACAACACGCGTATCCACCATGGCCTGCCGCCGACGCCGATCTCCAATCCCGGGATGGCCTCGATCGAAGCGGCGGCCCATCCCGCCCACGTGCCCTATCTGTACTACGTCGCCGGTGCCGACGGCTGCGGTGAGCAGGTCTTCTCCACCAACTACGCCCAGTTTGAAATCGATGCCGCCGCCTATGACGCGGCGGTCAAGAAGAACGGCGGTAAGCCGCCCGTGTGCAAGAAGAAGTGATGCATCGTTTAGGAGTCCTGGGCTGGCCGGTGGCGCACAGCCGCTCGCCCGCGATGCACAACGCGGCGCTGCGGGCGCTCGGGATGGAGGACTGGCGCTATCAGGCGCTGCCCGTCCCGCGGGAGCTGTTCGTCGAGACCACCCGCGCCCTGGGTCAGGCGGGCTTCGTCGGCGCGAACGTGACGATTCCCCACAAGCAGGCGGCGCTCGCGCTGGCCGAGCAGGCAAGCGTCGCGGCTAAGGCGATCGGCGCGGCGAACACGCTCACGTTTTCCTCCGACGGGACGATCGCGGCGGAGAACACCGACGCCCCCGGCCTGATCGCGGCGCTGGAGCGGCTCGTTGGTCTCCCCGCCCGCCCGAGCGCGCTGGTTCTGGGGGCGGGCGGCAGCGCGCGTGCGGCGGTCTGGGCGCTACGGGAGGCCGGCGCGCGCGAGGTGTCGGTGTGGAACCGCACGCCCGAGCGCGGCGCCGCGCTGGCGCGGGAGCTGGGCGCGCGCGCCGTGAGCGAGCCCGAGCGTGCCGAGCTGCTCATCAATTGCACCTCAGTTGGGCTAGAACGGTCGGCCAGTGAGCCCGAGGGGCTCAACCTACTCGGACTGACGTTCGATCAGATCGGTGAGTACCCGTATGTCGTCGACATGGTCTACCGCTCAGGAATCACACCGCTGCTCGCCGCCGCGCGAGAGCACGGCGCGCACACGCTCGACGGACTGGAGATCCTCGTCGCGCAGGGGGCGCTCAGCCTCGAGCTGTGGACTGGCCGCGAGGCGCCGCTGCGATGTCATGCGCGACGCCGCCCGCGACCTCGACGCGCCCGGCTGAGCGGCGCCTAGTCACAGGCCCTTCGGCTGACCAGGTCCCCGACGAAGCGCCCAGGGCCGAGAGGGCGCTGGCGCGATGAGCGAGGCCTCTCAGCGGACCGGTCCCGACCTGCACGCGATCTTTGGCATCGACTCCGACCAGGACGGCGAGTCCGCGCACACGGTGGAGATCGATCACGCCGCCGAGATCGAGGTGGAGAGCGCAACGGAGACCGATCTGACTGTGGAGATCGACGCTGCTGCACCCAGCGAGCAGTGGACGGGTGTCACCGGCCCGTCTCGCCGGGGATCCTCGCCGCGCTTTCTCACGGACGTGATCGTTGACCTGGGGCTGGTCGCGCGCGAGCAGGTGGAGAGCGCGATCGAGACCTCTCGCGGCACCGGCACGATGCCCGAGCGTGTGCTGCTCGACAGCGGGGCGCTGACCCAGGATGGGCTGACGCGCGCGCTCGCGGAGCGCTACGGCTTCGATCATCTCGACCTGGGCGTCTTCTCCGTAGACATGAACGCGGCCAACCTCGTGAGCAGCACCGCCGCCAAGCGCTATCAGGCGGTACCGGTGGCATTCGCCGAGGAGGGCACACTGCTGCTGGCGATGGCGGACCCGTCGAACGTGCTGGCGGTCGATGACATCGCGATCATGACCGGCTACGAGGTGCGCGTCGCGGTCGCCCCTCCCGAGGACATCGCCAACCTGATCTCGCGGTTGGACCGGCTCGATGATGTCGTCTCTGAGCATGACGGCCAGATCGAGGAGCAGGAACAGGGCGAGCGCCGAGGTCGTCGACCTGCGCGAGACCGCCGATGACGCGCCGGTCGTCAAGCTGGTCAACCAGATCGTGGCGCAGGCCGTTGAGCAGGGAGCCTCCGACATCCACCTGGCGCCCGACGGGCGCGAGCTGCGCGTGCGCTTCCGCGTCGACGGGGTCCTGCATGACGCCACCACCGTCCCGCGGCGGATGGCGGGCGGCGTGATCTCGCGCGTGAAGATCATGGCGGAGATGAACATCGCCGAGCGGCGCCTGCCCCAAGACGGCCGCGTCGGCCTGACGGTCGACGGGCGCCACATCGACCTGCGCGTCGTGACGCTGCCGAGCGTGCTTGGCGAGGCGATCGTGATGAGGGTGCTGGACAAGGAGTCGGTCGTGACGAGCCTCGACAAGCTGGGCGTTCTCAGATACCGATCGCAACCGCTTCGAGCGCGCCTGCCACGAGACGCACGGCGCGGTCTTGGTGACGGGCCCCACGGGCTCGGGCAAGTCGACGACCCTGTACGCGGCGCTGCAGATGTTGAACACGCCGGAGAAGAACATCATCACGGTTGAGGACCCGGTCGAGTACGAAATGGAGGGTCTCACGCAGCTGCAGGTTGCGGCGAAACACGGGCTGACGTTCGCGGCCGGCCTGCGCTCGATGGTCAGGGCCGACCCCGACGTGATCATGGTGGGGGAGATCCGCGACGCCGAGACCGCGCGGATCGCGATTGAGTCCGCGCTCACCGGCCACCTCGTGCTCTCGACCCTGCACACCAACGACGCGCCCTCGGCGATCACGCGGTTGATCGAGATGGGGATCGAGCCGTTCCTGGTCGCCTCGGCGCTTGACTGCGTGGTCGCTCAGCGTCTGGCGCGGATGCTCTGCCCGAACTGCAAGCGGCGCACGATCGTCTCGGCGGAGGTGCTGCGCGAGAACGGATACAAGGCGCTCGTCGACCTCGAGGCCTACGAGCCGGTCGGCTGCCGGCGCTGCGCCGGGCAGCGGCTACCGCGGGCGGCTGGGGCTGTACGAGGTGATGAGCGTCTCCGCGGAGATCCGCTCGCTTGCGCTCGAACGCCGCCCGGCGGAGGAGATGCGCGAAGTCGCGGTGCGTCAGGGAATGCGCCGGTTGCGCGACGACGGCCTGGAGAAGGTCAAACAGGGACGGACATCGATCGCCGAGATCGCCCGCGTGATCGGCAGCTCCTAGAGACTCGAACCTTCGTCCAGTTCACTGGGCGCGGGCCGCAGGGGCTAATGGCCGCGGCCCGATCTGTCGATGGGCCAGCATGGACATCGACTTTGCAGACATCCTGATGGAGGTCGTCTCGCGTCGCGCCTCCGACCTGCACCTCTCGGCCGGCGCGAACCCCACCGTGCGGATCCGCGGGCGCCTGACGGCGCTCGAGGACTATCCGGTCCTGTCCGGGACCGACACGCGCGAGATCGTCTACTCGATCCTCACCGGCGATCAGCGCCAGCGGTTGGAGACGAACTGGCAGCTGGACTTCGCCTACTCGATCCCCGGTCACGCGCGCTTCAGGGTTAACGCCTACTACCAGCGCGGCGCGATCGGCGCGGCCTTCCGCCTGATCCCCTTCGGCCTGACCTCGATCGACGAGCTCGGGCTGCCCCCGGCGGTGCACGAGTTCACGCGCCGCCCGCGCGGCTTCGTGCTCGTCACCGGCCCGACCGGCTCGGGCAAGTCCACCTCGCTGGCGGCGATGATCGATGAGATCAACCGCACGCGCGAGGAGCACATCATGACGATCGAGGACCCGATCGAGTTTTTGCACGCGCACAAGAAGTGCATCGTCAACCAGCGCGAGCTGGGCTCGGACGCGCACAGCTTCGGCGACGCGCTGAAGGCCGCCCTACGCCAGGACCCCGACGTGATCCTCGTCGGCGAGATGCGCGACCTGGAGACGATCTCCACGGCCCTGACCGCGGCGGAGACCGGGCATCTCGTGTTCGCCACCCTCCATACCCAGGACACCGCGCAGACGATCGACCGCATCATCGACGTGTTCCCCTCCCACCAGCAGGGCCAGGTCAGGGTGCAGCTGTCGGTCGCGCTGCAGGGGATCATGACCCAGCAGCTGCTGCCGACGGCAGACGGCTCGGGCCGTGTCGTCGCGACCGAGGTGCTCGTGCCCAACCCGGCGGTGCGCAACCTGATCAGGGAGGGCAAGACGCATCAGATCTACTCGGTCCTGCAGACGAGCTCGGCGCAGGGGATGCAGACGATGGACACCTCGCTGGCGGAACTGGTGCGGGCGGGCAAGATCACGCAGAAGCTCGCCGAAGCGCGCTCGGCCACAGCCGACGAGCTCGGTCGCCTGCTCGGCTCGGCATCGCTGGCGGCGGCGTAGAGGGATCTGGCCGCGGAATGGGAGCGCAAGGATGAGCACGTACGTCTTCAAGGCGATCGACCTCGCCGGCGTCAAGGCCAAGGGCGAGGTCGAGGCCGACTCCAAGCAGGCGGTCTCCGACCAGCTGAAGTCGCGTGGGCTGGTCGTGCTCGACATCGCCGACAAGCACTCCTCGCGCGAGATCAACCTGACCTTCTTCGAGAGCGTCAACGCGACGGAACTGGCGGTGTTCGCGCGCCAGCTCGCGACGATGATCTCCTCCGGCATGAGCATCCTGCGCGCGCTGTACGTGCTCGAGGAGCAGACCGAGAGCAAAATGCTCAAGGAGACGATCGTCGCGACCCGCAAGGACGTCGAGGCGGGGCTCTCGCTGAGCGACGCGATGGCGCGCCACCCGAAGGTGTTCAGCACGCTGTTCGTCGCGATGACGCAGGCCGGGGAGGCCGGCGGTGTGCTCGAGGGCGCGCTGCTGCGCGTCGCCGACCAGCTCGAGAAGGACGCCTCGCTGCGCCGGCAGATCAAATCGGCGATGGTCTACCCGATCCTCGTGGTCGTCGTCGCGGTCGGGATCATGCTCGCGCTGTGCGCCTTCCTGATCCCGGTTTTTATCAACGTCTTCAAGGAATTCGGCGGCGAACTGCCGGCGATCACGAAGGTCTCGGTGCTCGCCTCCGAAATCGTGACCGGCTATTACTGGGCGATGTTCCTCGTCACCGGGGCGGTCGTGTTCACGTTCATCAAGTGGAAGAAAACCACGTGGGGGCGCAAGCAGTGGGACCACTTCCGCCTGCACATTCCGATGAAGATCGGCACGATCGTGCAGGAGGTGGCGGTCGCGCGCTGGTCGCGCACGCTGGCCTCGCTGACGAGCGCCGGCGTGCCACTGCTGCTCGCGCTCGACATCACCGGCCGCACGGGCGGCAACGTCGCGATTGAGGAGGCGATGGCGGGCGTGATCGACTCGGTCAAGCGCGGCGGCACGATCGCGGCACCCTTGGCGCAGGCGCCGATCTTCCCGATGATGGTCACGCACATGGTCGGCGTCGGCGAGGAAACCGGCGCCCTGGACTCGATGCTCGACAAGGTTGCGGAGTTCTACGAGGACCGCGTCGATGCCTCTGTGAAGGCGCTGACATCGATCATGGAGCCGATCATGATCATCGTGATCGGGTCGCTCGTGGGGTTCATCGTGATTTCGATGTATCTCCCTCTATTCGAAGTTTATAACCACATCGAATCCTGATCCGGGTCAGTTGGAAGCGACGCGGATCGCGCGGTTCTTGACCGACAGCGAGACGCGACCGTCGAGCAGCTCGAGCAGCTCGGCTCCGACGAGCTCGCGGCGCCAGCCACGCAATGTGCGCACATCAGCCTCTTCATTGCCGACGCGCCGCGCGGCGACGATCGCCTGTAGGTCAGCACGTGCGGCGAGCAGCTCGTAGGCGAGGCCGGCCTCGCGGGCGCGTGCTCGTACGAACGCCTCCGCGAGGGCGATCAGCGGCGCGTCGTCAGGATCCGGCTGGGGTGGGCGCTGCTCATAGGACAGCGGCTCGGGTGTCCGTTCGTTCCCACGGTGCACCGCATCGAGGATTTCGGACGCTCGGCGGTGCAGGCTCCCCGCGTTGACACCACGGATCTGCTCGAGCTGCCTGGTCGAGGAGGGCTTGCGCTTTGCGATCTCGACCAAAGCAGCGTCGCCGAGGATGCTCTGCACCGGCCGGTCCGCATTTGCGGCCGTACGCTCGCGCCACGCCACGAGCTCGCGCGCGATCGTCTGCGCGGCGGGACCGAGGCCGCGAATCCGCGGCAGGCGCGCGAACATCGTGTCGAGGTCGCGCTCGTCGCTGAGGAGCTCGAGGAAGCTGCACTCTTCGCGCGCCCAATCCAGGCGACCCAACGCGGTGAGACGGCGTTCCAGCTCGGCCGCCAGCGCGAGCAGGTGGACGACATCCTCGCGCGCATAGGAGAGCTGCTCCGGTGAGAGCGGGCGCGTGTCCCAGCGCGTGAAGCTCGCGCTCTTGGTCAGCCGCACGTCGAGGATCTCGGCAAGCAGTGTGTCGTATGAGGATTGCGCGCCCAGGCCCACGAAGCCGGCGGCGATCTGAGTGTCGAATACGTCGCGAACGTCTGTGGCCAAGCGCCGGCGCACGAGCGCGACGTCCTGGCGCCCGGCGTGCACGACGGTCTGGATCGCGGGGTCGGCGAGCATCGCCGCCAGCGGCGCGCCGTCGAGGTCCTGCTGGAGCGGGTCGATCAGCTCGATCCGCTCGGGGTTGGCGGGATCGGCGTCGGGCACGGCGAGCTGGATCAGGCAGAGCAGCGTGCGGTAGCGGCCCTCGCCCATGAACTCCGTGTCGAACGCGAACCGTCCCGCGGCCCGGGCGCCGGCCGCGAGCGTCTCCAGCGATTCGTTCACGGCTTAGCTCCAGGCAATAAATAGAGAAGCTTGTGATGTTCGAGACCCGCCTGGATCGAGACGTCGGTCCCGTGTTCGCGAATCCAGCGCGCCGGTTCCGAGCAGGCGGCGTTCGTCGTCGAGTACGTGGGGCAGTAGGTGTTGAGGAAGGCGTAGCGCACTGCCCCTTCGGCGATCAGCCGCTTGAGCTGTGCGACCGTCTTGAAGACGCGCGCTTCGTAGGTTGTGAGGACGACGACGGGGCG
This sequence comes from uncultured Solirubrobacterales bacterium, assembly GCA_963813745.1. GTDB lineage: Bacteria > Actinomycetota > Thermoleophilia > Solirubrobacterales > Solirubrobacteraceae > Palsa-744. The sequence continues at coordinate 152,473 of CAWEZW010000006.1, read as the reverse complement.
CGCGTCCTGCACGATCAGCGACCCGATCCCCGTGGCCGACTCGGCCGCCAGCTCATAGTGAGCGCTGCCCTGGTGGGCGATCAGGTAGGCGCTCAGCTCGCGCTGCTCTTCGCCCGGCAGCGCGCCGATGTAGCCGGCGTCGCTCACGCGGTTTTGGATCGCCGTGACGTCGACACCCACGGGGATTGCCGCGATCGCGAGTAGCGTCAGCGCGAGCGTTCCGCCCGCGAACAGCGCCGAGGAACGCGCCGATGGGTTCACGCGCAAGCGTGCCAGCCCCGCGAACGCGAGCGCGCCGAGCACGCCGGCGAGCGCGATCCACCAGCTTCCGGGCCGTCCGTACAGCAGGCGGTCGGCGTAGACGATCAGCACGACCATGCTCAGGATCAGCGTGAGCAGCCGGGCGCGTCCAGACGAAGAAGTCGCCCAGGCCGCGCCGATGCCGAGCGTCGCGGTCACGGCCGGGACAAGTCCCTCCACATAACGGGGATGTAGGCGCGCCATCTCGCTGAACAGCGCGATGCCGGTGAGCAGCCACACGATCAGGCCGGCCGCCACGGCGCGGCGCATCCGGTAGTCGTCCACCTCGTCTGCGTCGCCCACGGCCGTTTCAGGGGATGGAGGCTCCGATCCGGCGGATTTTCTTCAGGACACCGCCGAGCAGCGCCGGTATTCCCAGCAGCAGCGCGAGCAGCAGCTCGAGCCCCAGCCGCTCTCCGGATAGTGGCCCGATCCGTGCGAACAGGCGCGTGGGGGAGGTCGGGACGATCGGGATGTGGTCGCGCTCCGACTGGGTCGCTTGTCGGGTAGTGGTGGCCGGGCTGGTAGACCGTCTGCGGTTCGATCGACTTGCCCTCCAGCCGGTCGGTGCCGTTGAACACGAACGCTGCGTTCCAGGCGCTGCCATTCGTCGAGCCGATCGCGTAGGGACGGTCGTGGGCAGGGGCGATGAGCGTCGCGGTGAGCCACGCCAGCGCGACGACGACATACACCGCGGCGGCGGCTGTAAGTTGCAGCAGGCGCCGTTTGCGGGATCCTGGCATCCCGAGGTAGGCGAGCACCGCGAGCCCCGGCAGCGCGACCATCGACTCGAGCAGCTTCACGTCGAAGGCGATCCCGAGCGCCGCCGCGCCCGCCAGTAGCCAAACGCTTGAGCCGCGCTCGTTTGCGCGTACGATCAGATACAGCGCGAGCACGATCAGCGCCATCATCACCCCGTCCATCGTGTCGCTGCGCGAGGTGAGCACCTCGATCGGCAGGACCGCCTGCGCGACCGCCGCGCCCAGCCCCGCGCGGGTGCTCCACATGCGCCGCACGGCCAGGAACAGCAAGGGCACCGCGAGCGTGCCGGCGAGCGCCTCGGGCAGCTTCAGCGAGGTATTGGAGAAGCCGATCAGCTTGACGGACGCAACCTGCAGCCACAGGTCCACGGGCGGCTTGTCGATCGAGACGCTGCCGCCGGGCTCGAACGCGCCGAAGAAGAAGTTGTGCCAGGAGAGCCCCATGCTCTTGACGGCCGCGTCGTAGAACGGGTCGGGCGGAACCTGGCCGATGTGGATCAGGCGCAGCGCCGCCGCGCCGAGCGTGATCAGCGCGAGCGCGACCCAGGTGAGCCGTCCGGCAGACCTTTTCATCGGCGGAACGCTAACCTCGCCCGCCCATGGCTGACGAGCAAGACGACAACGACGAGGTGGCGGTGGCGGCCCATGGGCCGCGGGAGTGTATGCCCTGTCGCGGCACCGGCAAGGTGATCTCCGCCCTCGGCGGCGAGCCGAACACGGTCGTCTGCCCCTGGTGCGGCGGCGAGGGCGTGCGTCAGAGCCGGCGTTGACGCCCAAGCCAAGTGGCTCGACGGAGTCATCCGTGCGCCGGGTAGCCCATAGGCCCGAATGGCCATTTGTCCAGGTCTTATGCAGCTATTCAGTTTCTCTTTAGCTTGGCCGATGCAGGGTCTGACAAAGCCAGTTTCAAGGCCAGGCAAACGCTCCGTAAAGGGTGTGTAGCAAAGCCGGCGGCTCTCGCAAGGGGGACGTATCGCCATTTGAGGCGGGGAACCAGGGGCTGGCGCCAAATCGGATCCTAGGAGGATTCAAATGTTGCATTCACTACGCCAGCGGACCAGCGATGAGGGTGGTTTTACCCTGATCGAACTTCTGGTCGTGATCCTGATCATCGGCATCCTCGCCGCGATCGCGATCCCGGCGCTGCTCAGCCAGAAGAGCAAGGCCTACGACTCATCGGCGAAGACGCTCGCTCAGACAGCCCAGACGGCGGCTGGAGACGTACTGCGACCGAAAACGGCGGTAGTTACGACGGTTGACGAACCACAAAGCTGAAGTCGAAATCGAGCCTTCGATCAACTACCGCGAAGACGAACGAAGCCGAGTTGACAGTGCAACCGACCGTCAACGCGACCGGGTTATGACAGTCACGGCGGACAGCGCAGAACACCGGTGATAAATACTCCGTCAAGCGCCGGGAAGAAGCGGTGAACGTGAACACAAATGTGTAAGCACCGCTGCACAGCTGGCTGCCCAGGTCACACCGCTTCCGCGGAATCCTGGTAACAACTCTGATCTTGATCTAATTCCTCTAGACAAGATCAAGCAGACAAGAGAGGCGGCCTCCGGGCCGCCTCTCTTGCGTGTCGGGTCTCAAGCGCCATCCCGCGACGGTCGATCAGTTCCCATGGAGGCAATCACCTTCGCCGGAGTCCTCGGCGCGATCTTCGGCTCGTTCCTGAACGTCGTCATCCACCGCCTGCCCCGCCACGAGTCTGTCGTCCCCCCGGCCTCGCACTGCCCCGGCTGCGACACGCCGGTGCGGCCCTACGACAACATCCCGATCCTCTCCTGGCTGCTGCTGCGCGGCCACTGTCGTGGCTGCGGCGAGCCGATCTCGCCGCGCTACCCGCTCGTCGAGGCGGGCACCGCCGCGCTGTGCGTCGGGGCCGTGATCGCGCACGACTCAGCGTCCAGCATCGCCTGAGCGTCGCGCTGATCCTGATCGTCGTCCCCGCCGCGGTGATCGATCTCGAACACCGGATCATCCCCAACCGGATCACCGCGCTCGGGGCCGTGCTCGCGCTCGTGCTCGGCACCGTGCTCGACCCGTCGGGTGAGCCCGACCCGCCTGATCGCGGGCGCCGCCGCCGGCGGCTTCCTGCTGGTTGCGGCGCTCGCCTACCCCGGTGGCATGGGCATGGGCGACGTCAAGCTCGCGGGTGTGATGGGCCTGTTCCTCGGCAGCGCCGTCGCCCCGGCGATCCTGATCGCGCTGCTCTCGGGCGTGACCGTCGGCGCCGCAGTCGTCGCGCGCAAGGGGACCGCCGAGGGCCGCAAGACCGCGATCCCCTTTGGTCCCTTCCTCGCTTTCGGCGCGCTCGTGGCCGTGTTCGTCGGCCAGGACATCGTCCAGTTATACGTGAACAACTTTCTCCACTAAAGCGCCGTCGCCTTCGCGCCGATACCCCCCGTGCGGGCGATCTGCCCTTTTCCCGAAGCGCCTCTCAGATGCAAGCTCCCTCCTTCAACTTCAACATCAAGCTCGGCCGCCGCGGTGGCGCGGACGTCGTCGGCCTGGACATTCAGCCCGGCCACGTTGCCGCCGTGCAGGCGCATGTGAACGGTGCGATCACGGTCAAGCAGGCGGCAGGAGCCCCGCTCCCGGCGGACATCGTGCGCGAGGGGGAGGTGCTCGACGAGGGCGTGCTCGCGGAGACGCTGCGTGAGCTGTTCAAGGACGGCGACCTCGACCGGCGCGTGCGCCTCGGCGTCGCCAACCAGCGCACGGTGCTGCGCACGCTCGACCTGCCGCCGGTAGACGACCGCAAGGAGATCGAGGCGGCCGTGCGCTTCCAGGCCCAGGAGCAGGTGCCGATGCCGCTCTCAAACGCGGTGCTCGACTTCCACGCGCTCGGGATCGTAGAGACGCCCGAGGGCCCGCGCCAGCGCGTCGTGCTCGTGGCGGCCCAGCGCGACATGATCCAGCGCCTGCTCGCCGCGGTGCGCGACGCCGGCCTGCGCCCGGAGGGAATTGACCTGTCCGCTTTCGCGCTGATCCGCTCGCTCTACCGGCCCGACCCCGAGCACGCGGGCCGCGTGCTGTACCTGAACGTCGACGGGCTCACGAACATGGCGATCGCCGAGGGGACGCTCTGCCGCTTCACCCGCGTTGTCGGCGGCGGCATCGAGGCGATGGCGAGCCAGCTCGCCGAGCGCCGCTCGATCCCGCTCGTCGAAGCCCGCACGCTGCTCGCCGCGGTGGACCTGACCGTGCAACCCATATCCGAGCCGGTGGCGCAGACGGCGGTCGCGGAGGCCGAAGCCGAGCTCGAGCCAGAGCCGGCGCCGGAGGGCTCGGTCGATCCCGAGGCGCCGACGGGGATCGTCGAGGAGACGGCGCCCGACGCCGATATACGCACGGTGCTCGAGAACGGCATCCGCGAAATCGCCGGCGAGGTGCGCAACTCGCTTGACTTCCACCGCTCCCAGGAGGGTGGTGGTGAGGTCGCGCGCGTCGTGCTGAGCGGCGCCGCGCTCGATCTACCCGGCTTCGCCGAGGCGCTGCAGGAGCAGCTCGGCATCGAGGTCGAGCGTGAGTCCGTGCACCTGGACGGACATGATCTCGGCGGAATCTCCGCTCACCGCCTGGCGATCGCCGCTGGCCTGGCCGTCGAGGAGGCGCCTCGATGAGGGCCTTTAACCTGATCCCCGCCGACGAGCGCAGCGGCGCCGGCCTCAACGGAGGCAAGTCCGGCGGCAGCGCGTTCGTCGTGCTCGGCCTGCTCGGCGTGCTCGCGATCTTCGCGCTGCTCTACGGCCATGCGAGCCGCCAGATCTCCAGCCAGACGGCCGAGATCGCGACGCTCAACACCCAGGCCCAGGCCGCACAGGCGCAGGCTGCGCGGCTCGCGCCCTACGTCAGCTTCATGACGATGCACGAACAGCGCGTGCAGGCGGTCGACCAGCTCGTCGACTCGCGCTTTGACTGGGCCCACGCCTTCCACGAACTCGGCCGCGTGCTGCCCCCCGAGGAGGTCGCGCTGACCTCGTTGAACGGCACGATCGGCTCGGGCACGGGCTCGAACGCGGCCGGCGCCGACACGGCCGCGGGGGCGAGCAGCAAAGCCGCTGCCGCGACCGGCGCGACGACGGCGGCCGCGGGCAGCTCGAGCGCGGCGACAGCGTCGAGCTCGAGCGTCGCCTCGGCGACCCCGCCCGGCAGCGTCCCGACCTTCACGCTCAGCGGCTGCGCCACGACCCAGGCCATGGTTGCGCTGACGCTCGAGCGCCTGCGCCTGATCGACGGGGTCAGCGAAGTCACGCTGCAAAGCTCAACCCAGACCCCCAAGTCCGGGTCTGGCGGCAGCAGCAGCAGCGGCAGCGGCTCCTGCAAGGGGCCCGTCTTCGCAATGCAAATCACCTTCGATCCGCTGCCGAGCGCTTCCGCGACGAGCTCCCCGAGCACGGCACCGACCGAGACGGCGAGCGCACCTACGCCCGCCACGGGTTCCCCCACGACATCCACCGGAGGTGTCCGATGACCGGTCGCGATCGCATTGTCATCGTTGTGCTCGCGGCGCTGGCCGTGGTTGCGGCCGCCTGGCTGCTGGTGCTCGCCCCCGAGCGTGAAAAGGCGTCCAAGGTCGGCGGCGAAGTCAGCACCGCGCAGGCGCAGCTCAGCACCGCCCAAAGCGAAGTGAACGCCGCCCGCAGCGCGGAGGCGGGCTACCCGGCGGCGTACACCTCGCTCGTCAGCCTCGGTAAAGCCGTGCCGACCGGCCAGGAAGTGCCCTCGCTGATCTTCCAGCTGGAACAGGCGTCCAACCGCAAGCAGGTCGAATTCTCCTCGATCACCTCCGGTGGAGGCTCCGGCGGCTCCGGCGGCTCCAGTTCGAGCGCGACGCCCGCGGTCGCCGCCGCCGGCTTCACCCCGATGCCGTTCACGTTCGTGTTCAGCGGCAGTTTCTTCGACCTCTACAAACTCTTTCAGCAGGTGAACCGTTTTACCCTGCGCACCAGCTCCGGGAGCGTGCAGGTCAGCGGTCGCCTGCTCACGATTCAGGGAGTCCAGCTGGCACCGGAGACGATCCTCCTCGGACTCTGGAACGCCCAGCAGCCGGCTGACGGGGACGATCACCGCGACCGCGTACGTGCTTCCCGCGAGCCAGGTCGCCGCGACTGCGACCGCGACATCGCCCACCGGCGCGCAGAGCACCTCGGGCTCGGCTTCGTCGAGCTCCTGCCACCCCCGCCGTGATCGGAGCAGCACGATGAGCGCCGTACGCGATTTCTTCTCCTCCTTGAAGGAGGATCTGTTTGGCAAGCGCCTGCTGCCGTTCCTGATCGTGCTCGGCGTCGTGCTCGTGGCCGCCGTGGCCTACGCCGCGCTCGGCGGCGGCTCCTCGTCCTCGCCGACCCCGGTCACCGCGTCCGCGCCCGCCGGCGCCTCCGTCGCGGTTGGAGACGTGGCGGTCAGCCAGCGCTCCGGCGAACCCCAACGAGCCGATCTCCGAGACCACCAACGGTACGTCCAAGCAGCATCACGGCATCGCACACGATCCGTTCACGCCGCTGCCGGTAGCGAAGCAAGCGTCCCCGAGCACGACGTCCAGCACCGCATCGTCCTCGAGCCCCACCACCACACCTTCCGCCGGGTCGACGCCATCTTCTTCAAGCTCTGGCGGCACGACCCCCAAGGAAACAACGCCGGCGAAGCCGAAGGTCTACGTCCACTACCACGTGACCGCGCAGCTCGGTGTCGTGCCCGCAGTGGCCGAAGGCGCCCCGGCGCTGCCGGCCCTCCTGAAGACCTACAAGGACATGGCCCTCGACGAACCGCTTCCCGGCAAGACCAATCCACAGCTCGTGTTCCTCGGTGTGGTGCTGCGCACAGGCAAGGAAGCGCTGTTCGGGCTCACGGGCGCGGCGATCCTGCACGGGACCGGCGTCTGCCAGCCGAGCGCCACGCAGTGTCAGGCGATCGACCTGCAGGTCGGCCAGAGCGAGACGTTGGAAGTCGTCGAAGGCGACGGCAGCACCGTCACCTACGAACTGAAGCTCGTGAGCATCGACAAGAGCATGAGCACCGCATCGACCGCACGTGTCCGCGATGCCTTCCGCGCCCAGGCGAAGGCCGCGCGCGAACTGGCGCGCCGGGCGCCCCAGCTGTCAGAGCTGCGCTACTCGCCCTGGGGCGGCGGCTTCGTGTTCGCCGGTCACCCGGCCTTCGCCGCGCGCGCCCATGCCGCGCGTCACAGCCGCTGAGCCTTCAGCAAATAAGCTAAGGCGGACATGGCGCTCCGTCTGATAACCGCCGGCGAGTCGCACGGCCCCGGCCTGACCTGCATCGTCGAGGGTCTTCCCGCGGGTCTCGAGCTGCGCCCCGAGGATCTCAACGCCGACATGGCCCGCCGCCAGCTCGGCCACGGCCGCGGCGGCCGCATGAAGATCGAGCGCGACGCGGCCGAGGTCACGGCCGGCGTCCGTCACGGGCGCACGCTCGGCAGCCCGATCGCCCTGCAGGTCGCAAACCGTGACTACGCCAACTGGGAGGAGCGCATGAGCCCCTGGCCGGTGGACGCGGATGTGGCGGAGGTTCACCTGCCGCGGCCCGGTCACGCAGACCTGGTGGGCACGCAGAAGTACAAGCAGTCAGACGTGCGCAACATCCTCGAGCGAGCCTCCGCCCGCGAGACCGCCGCGCGCGTCGCGGGCGGGGCGCTGTGCAAGGCGTTCCTGCGCGCGCTCGGTGTCGAGATCTACTCGCACGTGATCCAGATCGCCTCGGTCCACGCTCCGGTCCGGGAGCGGCCGCTCGCGCCGGCGGACTTCGCGGCGGTGGACAGCTCGCCGGTGCGCTGCCTGGACGCTGAGGCGACGAAGGCGATGGTGCGTGAGATCGATGAGCTGCGCAAGGCGAACGAGTCGCTCGGCGGGGTCTTCGAGGTGCAGTCGTTCGGGCTGGTTCCCGGACTCGGCTCGCACATCTCCTGGGAGGAGCGCCTGGATGGCCGTCTGGCGATGGCGATCTGCTCGATCCAGGCGATCAAGGGCGTCGCGATCGGCGACGGCTTCGCCATCGCGGGCGTGCCGGGCTCCCAAGCGCATGACGAGATCTTCTACTCGGCCGAGCGCGGCTACTACCGCGAGACCAACCGCTCCGGCGGTCTGGAGGGGGGCATGACCACCGGCGAGCCGCTGATCGTGCGCGGCGCGATGAAGCCGCTGCCGACGCTCACCAAGCCGCTGCGCTCCGTCGACACCGCGACCCACGAGCCCGCCCAGGCGCTGCGCGAGCGCACCGACTCCTGCACCGTCCCGGCCGCCGGGGTGGTGGGCGAGGCGATGGTCGCGCTCGTGCTCGCCGACGCCTACCGGCAGAAGTTCGGCGGCGACCACATCGACGATGTCCTGCAGGCCGTCCGCGCCTACGAGGAGCGGATCGGATGGCACCGCTGAGCGCCGGTCCCGGCGCCGCGTGGAGGAGACGGCATAGTGGCGCATGACGTGGCGTCGTCCTGATCGGCTTCATGGGCGCCGGCAAGTCGACCGCCGCCGCCGACTGGCCGCGCGCTCGGGCGCGCGGCGCTCGACGGCGACGCGCTGCTGGCGGAGCGCTTCGGCCATCCGGTCGCCCGCGAGTTCGAGCTTCACGGCGAGGAGGCGTTCCGCGCGGCGGAGGAGCAGCTCGTGTGCGAGCTGCTGGATAGCGCCGGCGCGAGCGACGTGATCGCGCTCGGCGGCGGCAGCGTGCTCTCGCGCGCGCGTTCGCGAAGCGCTCGAGCGCGCACCTGACCGTGCTGCTCGACGTCGAGCCGGAGGTCGCCTGGGAGCGTGTCGACGCCGCGACGAGCAACGGTCGCTGAGCGCCCGCTGGCGCGGACCGCGACGCGTTCGTCGCGTTGCACGCCGAACGGCGCGGCCACTGTACGAGGAGCTCGCCGACGCTTACCTCCGACTGAGCTCCCGCCTCACGGCGATCGCGCAGCGGCTGGCGGCATCGCTGCGCGCGCTTCCAACGGCTGCCGGACGGCACGCACCTGCTGTGGGCGCGAGTCGGCCTCCGGCGAATATCCGGTGCTGGTCGGGCGCGGCCTGCTCGATCAGGCGACGCCGACTTGGCTGCCGCTGTGGCCCTTCGACCGCGCCGCTCGCGCCCCTTCTGCGTGACCGATGAGACCGTCGCCGCGCTCTACGCCGAGCGGCTGGGGGAGCTGGGAGCGCTGGTGAGCATCCCGCCCGGCGAGCGGCACAAGACGCTGGCGAGCGCTGAGCATGTGTGGGCATGAGCTGGTGGCCGCCGGTATGACGCGCGCCGACCACGTGGTCGCGCTCGGCGGCGGCGTCGTCGGCGACCTCGCCGGCTTCTGCGCCGCCACCTACCAACGCGGTGTGCCGGTGGTGCAGATCCCGACGACGCTCGTCGCCCAGGTCGACTCGGCCTACGGCGGCAAGACCGGCGTCGACCTGCCCGAGGCGAAGAACTACGTCGGGGTCTACCACCAACCCGCGGGGGTGCTCGTCGACCCCGACACGCTTGCGACCCTGCCGGCCTCTGAGCTTGCCGCGGGCTGGGTCGAGGTGCTGAAGACCGCCCTGATCGCCGGCGGGGACCTATGGGAGCGGGTGGCGACCGGTGATGAGGTGGACAGAGCGGACGATCCTCGCCTGCGCGCGCACGAAGCTGGCGATCGTGGCCGCGGACGAGCGTGACGCCGGCCGCCGGCAGGTCCTGAACCTCGGGCACACCGTCGGCCACGCGATCGAGACCGCGACCGGCTACGCCCGGTACCGCCATGGCGAGGCCGTCGGCCTGGGGCTGCTCGCCGCGCTGCGCCTCTCCGGGCAAGATGACCTACGCGCGCAAGTGCGCGAGCTGCTGCTCGCCCGCGGGCTACCCGTGACGCTTGGGGAGACCTCCGTCGATGTCGAGCAGGTCGTTGCCGCTACAGCGCGCGACAAGAAGCGCGTCGGCGCTCACGTGCCGTTCGTGTTGCTGCGACGCTCCGGGCGAGACCGAGATTGGCTGCGAGGTCGCCGACGCCGACCTGCGCGCCGCCGTCGCCGAGTTGTTTTGACGTGCTCGGACTCGGTCGGCCTGCATTAGGCTCTTGCCTCAGATGACGGCTAGCCCGGATCGCATAGAGGTGCTGCACGGGGTCAACCTCAACCTGCTTGGCAAGCGCGACCCGCTGCACTACGGCACGCTCACGCTCGCTGAGCTGGACACCCAGATCGCCGCGTGGGCGGCTGATCTGGGCCTCGAGGCAAGCTGCTTCCAGACGAACGCCGAGTCCGAGTACGTCGAGCGCCTGCACTCGTTGCGAGGAGCGGCGGACGGAGTGATCCTCAACCCCGGAGCGTGGACGCACTATGCGTACGCGATCCACGACGCGCTCGAGCTGACCGGCCTGCCGGCAGTAGAGGTGCACCTCTCCGATGTCCAGGCGCGCGAGCCGTGGCGGCGACTGTCGGTGATCGGTGACCTCTGCCTCGAGACCTTCTCCGGCAAGGGCCCAGAGGGCTACCGGCTCGCGCTTTTGCGTCTGCGCGAGGCCCTGGATGCAAGCAGGCCATGACCCGCGCGAAGGGGGTGGATGTGGCGAGCGCCAAGCGGAGATCGGCCGGCAGATCGGACGACGGACGCGCCGGCCGCCTCGCGGTCGAGCTGCGCGAGCGCGAGATCGACGTGCTGCTGGTCACCACGCCGGTCAACGTGAGCTACCTGACCGGCTTCACCGGGACCAACGGATTGGCATTGATCTACACCGATCAACGGGGCTTCCGCCCGCCCAAGCACCGATTCCTCACGGACTTTCGCTATGCCACCCAGTCGGCCGCCCAGGTGCCGGATGCGTTCGAGCGCGAGATCCTCGCGGGCGACATGCTCGAGGGCCTGGTCGAGGTGCTCACCTCATCCGGGAAGGCCACGCGAAAGCGCCTGGGGTTCGACGACGCGAGCCTCACCGTCAAGCAGCACGCACGCTTGGAAGAGCTGCTGGGCGAGGAGTGGACGCTCGTCCCGTGCGCGGGCATGGTCGAGCGACTGCGGACGGTCAAGGACGCCGGCGAGATCGACCGCATCCGCGCCGCTGCCCGGCTGGCCGACGAGGCCTTATGGGAAACGCTCGAAGCCGGCCTCGTCGGTCGCACCGAGCGCGATGTCGCGATCGAGCTGGAGCTGCGCATGCGGCGCCTCGGCGCCGAGGCGCCGAGCTTCCCCTCGATCGTCGCCGCCGGCGCCCACGGCGCCCTGCCGCACGCCACACCGCGCGCACGGGAGATCCGCAAGGACGTGCTGGTCACGATCGACTGGGGCGCGCTGCACGACGGCTACTGCTCGGACTGCACGCGCACGTATGCGACCGGCGAGCGGATCTCCGCGCGGGCTCGGGAGGTCTACGAGCTCGTCCTCACCGCCCAGGAACAGGCGCTCGCCGCGGTCAGGGCGGGACCGAACGGCAAAGAGCTCGACGCGGTCGCGCGCGATCTGATCGAGCAAGCGGGGGAGGGCGAGCACTTCGGCCACGGCCTCGGCCACGGCGTCGGGATCGAGGTCCACGAGGGACCGCGCCTGTCGCGTCTGGCCAGCGAGGACCCCCTGCTCGTCGGCAACGTCGTAACGGTCGAGCCCGGGGTCTACCTGCCTGGCCGGCTGGGCGTACGGATCGAGGATCTCGTTGTCGTGAGGAAGGATGGTCAGGAGGTGCTCACGCGGCTGTCCAAGGAGCTGACCGTGATCTCTTGAGCGGGAAGGAGGCGCGCCGATCTCAACGTTCCTCGGGTAAGTCTCCTCGTGAGCTCCGGTGCGTATAGATGCAAGGCAAGTCCCGTGGCCAGCGGCGCGGTCCAGGCCAGGAAGAAGGCCGCCTGGGCGTCGGCTGAGACGTGTGCGGGCAGCCACTGGAAGCTGACCCACGCGAGCACCGTGCTCGACAGCGCGAGCATCGCCGGACGGCGTTGCTGGCCGAGGCTCTCCCACACGAGCAGCGCCAGGACAAACGGGATCGGGTAGTACACGGTGTCCCACGTATCCAGCACGCAGCGCAGCAGCAACAGCAGCGCCAGCAGCGCCAGCGCGTCGGACTGGCCGCGGCGCGAGCGCCGCCAGGCCAGCGCGGTGAGGGGCAGCGAGACAGCGACGATCAGCGGATGGCTGAGGGCTCCAACCCATGCGGGTGCGGTGCGGTAGCCGGGCTTGATTTCACCGAAGAGCCCACGTACCTCGGGGCCGTGGTGGCCCAGGAACCAGAAGACCTGCCACGGCTGGAAGATCGCGCTGGGCGGGGCGGCGGCGCCGCGCGTCGAGGCGACGAACCCGCTCGAGCCGACGAGCGCGAGCGGTGCGAGCACGATCGTCGCGACCGCCCCGGCGCAGCCCATACAGAGGATCGCCGGCTTCCAGTTCCGAGCGCCGGGGGGTGGCGCCAGCGCGATCAGCACCGGCCCGACCGCGAGCAGCGCCCACTCCTTGTTGGCGATCGCCAGGCCGAGCGCCAATCCGGCCCACAGCGGCCGCTCACGCGCGGCCAGCAGCACCGCGGCGACGCACAGCGCGCCACCCAGCAGCTCCTCCGGGTGGCCGAGTTCGAGCGCGCGCAGGGTCAGCGGGTTGGCTACGCAAACTCCCAGCGCTACCGCTCGCCAGAGTGTCGGCCGTCCAGCGACACGCATCTGGGCGACGAGCCAAACCCCGAGCACGGCGGCCGCCACCAAGCAGGGCAGCGCGACCATACGGTACACGGCGAGCTGGCCGCCGCCCCACAGCCCGGGCAGCAGCGCGAACGGCGCGCGCTCCACGAGCGAGCCGCCGTAGGCGGGCGCGAGACGCAGGAATTCGAGCACGTGTCCATGGGTTAGCGCAGCGAAGGCGGGGCGCGCCTCGGTGTCATAGTCGCTCCAGGCGAAGCCATACAGTCCGAGCCACGCCATCGTCGCCGTGCCGGCCGCCGCCAGGAACGCGCACAGAGCGTTCTCGCGCGCTCGCGATCTCATGGTTTGCCATCGGCGCCAGGAGGGGTTTGCTTGAGCCGAGTGGGCTAGTGCTTCTTGCTCTTCTTGTGTTTTCCGGGTACGCAGGTGTGGTAGGTGCGGGTCGCGCGGTAGGTCTTGCCCGCCTTGGTCCTGACGACGATCGTCAGCGTGAAGGTGCCCTTGGGCAGCCCCTTGAGGTCGACCAGCGTGGGAGGGACCTTGTGGTTCTTGCCCTTGGTGAACGTCTCCGCGCGCAGCACCTTGCCCTCGAGCGAGAGCTTCACGCTGAGCAGCTGCTGGCCGGGCGGGGCGTGCACATGCACCAGCAGCGTGCGTTTGCTGACGCATTGCTGGGCCGGGGGCAGGCCCAGGACGGTGGCCAGGGGCGGCGTGGGGAGTGTGCTGCCTTTCGGCGTGGTGGTTGGTGTGGTTGCGCCGCTGCCCGGCGTGATCGCGCCACTGCCCGTAGGTGGAGCGATGATCGTTGCCGGCGGTTTCGCGCCGCAGGCCACCGGGGAGAGCCGGCTGAGCCGCTCGGCCAGGCGCTCGGTGAACCAGATCGAGCCTTCGTCCACGGTGATCCCCTCCGGTTCGCCGCCCGGCGTTTGCTCGTGCTGCAGTTCGATCTGACCCGTCGGGATGATGCAGCCAACGCCCGCTTCTTCGCCGGCGCCGTCCTCGGTGAACCACATGTTGCCGTCGGGTCCCGCAACGATGCTAGATGGGACGGTTGGGGCCGGAAATTCGCTTACTTCCCCCGTCGGGTTGATGCGCCCGATCATGTAAGGAGCGTTCGCGTCGGTGAACCACATGTTGCCTTCGGGTCCCGCGGCGATGCTCTGGGGGTCATCCGCTTCCTTGAGTGGGATCTTGTCGAGAAATTTACCGGTGGTGTCGATGACGCCGATCGCGTGCGAACCGGGCTCGGCGAACCACAGGGTCTCTTTGGGTCCCGTCGCGATGTTGACGATGCTCGTCCCACCCGCGCCGCCGGCGAGGTCGTTTCCAGGCGGGAGCGTGAATTCGGTGATCGCGTCGGATGTCGGGTTGATGCGGTCGATCTTGTTTGTACTGTTTTCCACCTCGGTGAACCACAGGTTTTCGTGTTCCGGCCCCGCCGTGATGCCGCCCAGGCTGGTGCTGGGCAGCGGTTCTTTGTTGTCGCTGGCTGTTTCGACGGGAGGGAGCAGGAAGTCTTCCGATTCTGTGGCGGACGGTTTGATTACCCCGACCCCGCCACCCGCGGTGAACCACAGGTTGTCATCGGGACCGAGCGTGATGCCGTTGGCGCCACTGCCCGCGAATGCTTCCGCTTTCGCTCCTCCTACGCACCCGACACCGATCTGCGTGACACCGCCGGGCAGCGCGAACAGAACGTCCCCCGTGAGGCAGCCGCCGGGCGCCAAACCACCGGTGTACCAGAGGTTCCCTTCCGCTCCGGCCACGATCGCCAGGGGGCTGCTGCCCTGTTGCTGGAAGTACTCGGTCATGTTTTCGGCTGCCACTGCCGTCGAGATGCCGACCCCGGCGAACATCGCCACGAAGCCCGCCGTGAGCAACATCGCCGCGGCCGTTGGCAAGCTGTGGGCCCGTCGTGGCAGGCCCATACCGAGCACGCGTCCTCGCACGCGCATCGCAACTCCCAGCCGTCTAGACCGCCAGCTCACGACACCTGTATCGTCGCAATCCGGCCCAGACCTTAGGGCTGGGCTGTCTCCGGGTACTCCCGACAGTCGTCGCCCAGGTCCTCGCGCCATCCCCTATCCAGCGAGTGGCACCGGCGGCTGGATGTGGAGCCGATCGGTGTTCAGCCGCCGACTTTCAGGTCGACGCTCGGTAGGCCACTCGAAACGTCGGTTGCAGGGAGGTTCACGGCCGGGACTGTGACGCTGGGCACCGAGATCGCTACCCTCCGAAGCCGTGATCAGCACAAACCAATTCAAGAACGGCAACCACATCGACGTCGACGGGACCGTCTTCAAGATCCTCGACTTCCAGCACGTCAAGCCGGGGAAGGGCGGCGCGTTCGTGCGGACAAAGCTGCGCAGGGCCTCCGACGGCAACGTGATCGACAGGACGTTCAGGGCGGGGGAGAAGTTCAGATCGGTGAGGACGGAGGCGCGCAGGATGCAGTTCCTGTACGCCGACGGCACCGACGCGCACTTCATGGACACGGAGTCCTTCGAGCAGATCGCGATCGCCGAAGGAACGCTGCAGGAGATGCTGCGCTGGACTAAGCCGAGCAGCGAGGTGGATGTGCTGTTCATCGACGACGAGCCCGCGGACCTGCAGCTGCCGAGCGGGGTCGACCTGGAGGTCACGCAGGCCGACCCGGGCCTGCGCGGCGACAGCGTCTCCGGCGGCGGCACGAAGCCGGCAACGCTCGAGACAGGGGCGACGCTGCAGGTCCCGCTGTTCGTCGAGGTCGGCGAGCGCATCCGCGTGGACACGCGCTCGGGCGAATACGTCTCGCGGGCCTAAGGGCGCGCGGTGCGGCGCTCGGATCAGCGTAGGGCCGCGGTCGTGGCGCTCTACCAGCACGATCTGACCGGCCGCCCGCTGCTGGAGACGCTCGGGCGCAGCGCGTCGATCTTCGCCCGCGCGCTGGCCTACGCCGCGGCCGACCGCGCGGAGGAGCTCGACGAGGTGATCGACCGCCACGCGCACGGATGGTCGGTGCAGCGGATCCAGCCGCTGGAGCGCAGCATCATGCGCGTGGCGCTGATCGAGATGCTGCACCCCGACGTCGCCCCGGGGGAGCAGCCGATTCCACCGGAGGGGGCGATCGAGGAGGCGCTGGAGAGCGCGAAGACCTTCTGTGGCTCAGACGCGCCGGGGTTCGTGAACGGGGTGCTGGGCGCGGTTTTGCGCGAGGTGCGAGAGCAACATGACGGACCATCCGAAAACTCCTCAGATCGCGCCGCGGCACACCCAGAGGAGCAGCCGGAGAGTTTTCGGATAGCGTCTAAACCGATCCCATGAGCGGCGTCGAGCATTTGGAGGACCTGATCACGCGGCTGGAGCGCGCCGCGGAGCAGCTGCGCTCGGGCGAGCTCTCGCCCGACGCCGCCGCGACGATGGTCGAGGATTGCGCGGCGCTGGCGACACAGGCGGCGGCGGAGCTCGAGCAGCTGGCGCACGCCGAAGCTTTCGCGCCGGCGCCTGGCCAGGACTCGCTGCTCTAGAACGTGCCGGGTCCCGGCCAGGCTGTGAGCATCGAGGACTACCCCGAGCACCTGCGCGAGGAGGTCGAGCGCTACCTGGAAGCGATGCGCTTCTCCGCGGAGGCGCTGACGGCCGGCCTGGAGGAGGCGATGCGCTACTCGCTGCTGGCGGGCGGCAAGCGCATCCGCCCGGTGCTGGCGCTGGCGAGCGCGCGGGCGGTGGGCCTGGAGCAGAAGGACGTGATGCCGCTGGCGGGCGCGATCGAGCTGATCCACACCTATTCGCTGATCCACGACGACCTACCGGCGATGGACGACGACGCGTTGCGCCGCGGGCAGCCGACCTGCCACGTGAAGTTCGGCGAGGACGTGGCGATCCTCGCGGGCGATGGGCTGTACGCGGAGGCGTTTCACCACCTGCTGAGCCGGCTGAGCGCGCCGCCAGGGCGAGTCCTGGCCGCGGCCGTAGAGCTGGCGGCTGCGACCGGCGTGAACGGAATGGTCGGAGGACAGTACGCCGACGTGAGCCCGCGGCCACCAAACGGGCCGCAGGGGCTGCGGCGGCTGCACGAGCTGAAGACGGGCCGTCTGATCGGCGCATCGGTGCTGTGCGTGCTGCTCTTGGCGGGAATCGAGGATGGACCTGCGACAATCGAGTTTCGCCGTTTTGCCGCTGAGCTGGGCGTGTTGTTCCAGATCGTCGACGACATCCTCGACGTGACGGGCACCGACGACGCGCTCGGCAAGCCGCGAGGCAGCGATGAGCGCCACGGAAAGCGCACATATGTGAGTGAGTTCGGGATCGAGCGGGCCAGGGAGCTGGCGGCGGAATCCCACAGGACCGTCCGCCAGGCGCTCGCCGCGGCCGGCGGGCAGATGGATCAACCAGACGCAACCGGCGAGCTCGAGCAGATCACAGACTTCATCTACACCCGCACCTCATGAGCAAAGCCAAGCAAGAGTCACAGATTCGCCTACTGGCGGGAGTCGACGGGCCGCAGGACCTGCACGGCCTCAGCGAGGACCAGCTGGCTGAGCTGGCCCAGGAGGTGCGCGAACACATCATCGACACGGTCGGGGAGATCGGCGGGCACTTCGGCGCCAACCTCGGCACCTGCGAGCTGGCGGTGGCGCTGCACTCGGTGCTGGACAGCCCGAAAGACAAGATCCTGTGGGACGTCGGACACCAGGCCTACCCGCACAAGATCCTCACCGGACGCCGCGATCGGCTGAGCACGATCCGTCAGTACGAGGGTCTGGCGCCGTTCTGCTCGATCGCGGAGTCCCCGCACGACATCATGGGCGCCGGGCACGCTTCGACCTCGATCGGGTACGCGGTCGGCATCAAGGAGGGGATGCGCCAGGGAGCGGGGGAGCAGGGGAAGGTCGTGGCTGTGATCGGCGACGGCGCGATGACCGGGGGCGTGGCGTTCGAGGCGATCGGGCAGGCGGGGGGGCTCGGCACGCCGATCGTGGTCGTGCTGAACGACAACGGCATGTCGATCGCGCCGAACGTGGGCGCAATGTCCAAATACTTCAACCGGGTCAGGCTGAACCCCAAGCTGTGGCACGCGCGCGAGGGCGTCGAGGGCGGGCTGACGCGCCTGCCCGGCGGGATCGGCGCCGCGCTGGAGCGAATTGGACCGCAGCTGAAGGAGTCGATCAAGGCGTTCTGGGCGCCCGGCCTGTGGTGGGAGGAGCTCGACTGGGCGTATATGGGCGTGGTCGACGGCCACGACGTGCGCGCGCTGCGGGAGGCGCTGCGCGAGGCGCTGGCGGCCGAACGCCCCGTCGTCGTGCACGTGGCGACGGTCAAGGGCAAGGGTTTCGCGCCGGCCGAGGACGGTGGGCTGGAGGGCATGGAGAAGTGGCACGCGGCCAAGCCGAACTCGATCCTCAACGGCATCGAGACCAAGCCGGTCCCGGCGCCGTCTGCCGCACGGAACGGTCAGGTGCAGAAGACCACAGCGCCGGCGCCGCGGGCGGGCGGGCTCCAATACACGCAGGTCTTCGGCGAGGCGCTCGTGCGGGAGTGCGAACGTGACGAGCGCGTCGTCGGGATCACCGCCGCGATGAACTCGGGCACGGGGCTGAACATCCTGCAGAAGGCGCTGCCCGATCGGTACTTCGACGTCGGGATCGCCGAGCAGCAGGCGATCCTGTTCGCGGCCGGGCTGGCGCTGCAGGGGGTCAAGCCGGTGGCGGCGATCTACTCGACGTTCCTGCAACGGGCGTATGACCAGATCGTGCACGACGTGTGCCTGCAGAAGCTGAACGTCGTGTTCGCGCTCGATCGCGCGGGGCTCGTGGGCGACGACGGGCCGACGCATCACGGAGCATTTGACATCGCCTACCTGCGCTGTCTGCCGAACATCGTGCTGATGGCACCGCGCGACGAGGCGATGCTCGTGAACATGCTGCACACCGCGCTCATCTACGACGACGGGCCGATCGCGCTGCGCTATCCCCGCGGTGAGGGCACGGGCGCGGAGCTGCCGCGGCGCCCGCGGGCGATCGAGATCGGCACCGGCGAGATCCTGGGCGAGCGCGGCGCGAGCGCGCCGGTGGGTGGGCGCGTGGCGCTGATCGGCTACGGCAGCGGCGTCGGCAAGGCGCTGGAGGCCGCCGCGGAGCTGGCGAGGAACGAGATCGCGGTGACGGTCGTCGACGCGCGCTTCGCCAAGCCGATCGACGCGGGCTTGATGGCGCAGCTGGCGGCCGAGCACGACCTGCTGGTCACGGTCGAGGAGGGCGTGCTCGCGGGAGGCTTCGGCAGCGCCGTGTGGGAGACCCTGAACGAGACGGGCACGACGATCCCGCGCATTTTGCGGGTTGGCCTGCCCGACCGCTACGTGACGCACGGCAAGCCGGCGCTCCTGCACGAGGAGGTCGGGTTCACGGGCAAGCGCATCGCCGAGCGAGTCCGGATAGCGATCACTGCTCGTGAGTCCGCGCCGATCGCATAGCCGTCGAGCCTGGGGGTCGACCGGGACGAGGGCCAAGCAGGTCAAGGACGCAGGGAGCGTGGCGTGCTTGGCACGCGAGCGACCGAGGACGCAGAGATGCGCCGGCCATCGTCCCGGTCGGCTTAATGAAACGGCCCGCAGGGGAGGCGGGCCGTTTCGGGGAGGAGGGATGCTGCTGTGCTTCGGGTCGTTCATCATGATGCCCAGGCGAGAGGTGGCTATGTGTGAGCTTGATCACAGAGAGATGCCGGCGTTCGTTTCGCGAGGGGGGATCAAGCTGGAGAATGCGCTGGCCGCGTCGGGGCTCGACGTGTCAGGCAGGCGCGCGCTCGACGTGGGCGCCTCGACCGGGGGGTTCACGGACTGCCTGCTGAAGCGCGGCGCGACGGGCGTGATCGCGGTGGACGTCGGCTACGGGCAGCTCGACTGGGGACTGCGCAACGATCCCCGTGTAACCGTGCTCGAGCGCACCAACGCACGCGCACTGACCCTCGAGCTGCTGCCATACACGCCGGATCTTGCGAGCATCGACGTGTCGTTCATCTCGCTCGCCAAGGTGCTGCCCGCGGTGCTCGGGTGCATGGCCGAGTCCTATGACGTGCTCGCGATGATCAAGCCCCAATTCGAGGTCGGCCGCGCGATCGCCAGCAAGGGGCGCGGCGTCGTGCGCGATCCGGAGGACCGCCGAGCCGCGCTCGTGGGCGTGGGGGAGGCGGCGCTCGGCCTGGGCGCGAGCGTGCTCGGGTACTACTCGTCGGAGCTGACGGGGCCCAAGGGCAACAAAGAGACGTTCGTGTGGCTGGCCGAGCCCGGGCGTGCCGGCCGAGCTTCGACCGATGGGGTAGAGAGCTCAGAGGATGTCGAGCGGATGGCGCGTAGGGTGGAGCCATGAGAGAGATCACCGTGTTCACGCATCGCCGTCCCGAGGACACGAGCGCGGCCCTGCGGCTGCTCGTGGCGGCGGCGGCGGATGCCGGAGTGACTTTGCGCCTGGACGAGGAGGAGACACGCAAGCACGGTCTGCGGTCGGGGCCGGGGATCGCGGTGAACGCGCCGGTGAAGGACGAGGTCGAGCTGTGCGTGGTGCTCGGTGGGGACGGGACGATCCTCGGTGCGCTGCAGCGCTATGCCGGCACGGAGGTGCCGGTGTTCGCGATCAACTTCGGCGAGATCGGATTTCTGGCGACGGTCGAGCCGCAGGACAGCGAGGACGGCATCCGCCGCGCGCTGGATGGAGACTTCGAGCTGCTGCGGCTGCCGGGGATCGCGCTCGACGTGCCGGGGGCCGCCGGGTCAGAGGCCGCGGACATCGACCGGCAAGAGATCGGCCGGAAGACGGCGTTCAACGACGTGGCGATCCACCGCAAGGTCGGCGAGCGGGTGGCGCAGATCGCCTACGCGCTGGACGGCGAGGAGGTGGGGAGCGTGCGCTGCGACGGTCTGGTGGTGGCGACCCCGGCGGGGTCGACCGGCTACAACCTGGCCAACGGCGGGCCCGTGATGGCGTGGGGGGTGGAGGGCTTTGTGGTCTCCTTCATCGCGCCCCACTCGCTCGCCGCGCGCACGCTGGTGGTCGCACCGCGCGATCGGCTGACGATCTACAACCGCTCGCGAGAGCCGCTCGACGTGGCTGTCGACGGGCGTCCGGCGTACGAGATCCCGCCCGGCGAGGCGATCGACGCGCGATTCGTAGATGTGGCGGGGACGATCGCGCAGCTGCCGGGCTCCTCCTTCTACCGCAGGCTGCGCCAGAAGTTCGGCCGCCTGGCGAGCTGAGGCTCAGGCGACCTTCGCGGCCGGCGGGTCGTGAATCTCGCCGGCGTGTTGCATCGAGGTGACGAAGTCTTCGAGCTGATCGCGTGAGAAGCGCCGCTGGCCGCCGGGCGTCCTGTAGCAATGGATGTGGCCGGCGTCGGTCCAGCGACGGATCGTCGCGAGCGAGACACCGAGGTAGCGGGCCGCCTGGGAGCTCGTGAAGACGAGCTGCCGGTCGCTTGGGGCTTGGAGGGGGGTGATGGGCATCGTGGGTGTTTCGGCTGCGATGGGGATGGGACGCTGAGCGGCGCGAAGCTTTGTGGACGTTTGGTCGAGCAAGGGCGCGAAATCCCATCAGTCCGACGTTGAGGGCGCGTCGAACCCCTTCGTCTGCAAGCAAACGTGCAAAGAGCGTACGCAAAGCTGGACATTCCGTCCAATCTCGCTACTATCCTGCTCGAACCTACTCAAAGGTGGCGGTTGTCCCGTGGATGGAGACAAACGGGTTGCCGCCTCGCGAACGGCCCAGAGTCGGAGAAGGAGAACCATGGCGGAATTCACGTCTCACTAGTCGTTGTAAGCCTGACTCGTGACGAGCTACGAGTTTGAGGGCGTCCTGCGACATGCGTGGCGCCCTCAATCTTTGTTGAACACGCGTCTGCGCCGAGGACGCCGAGGCGTGCGCCAGTATGCGCGGGTGCGAGCAGGCCGGGGCGCTCTGAGCGCGTTGCGGTATCAGCCGAGCGTGGCTGCGCCATCTTGCGCACGCGCCGCTCGAACTCGAGCTCGGTCTCGAAGTCGGCCTCCTCGGCGCGAACGTCGGGCCCTCGCGCTCGAGCACCGCGATGAAGCTCTCGACCAGCTCGGCGTCGAGCTGGCCGTTCCCGGCGACGTTGCGCAGCTCGGCCATCGCTTCCTCGGGTGTCATCGGCGAGCGGTAGCTGTCGCGCGCGGTCATCGTGTCGTAGGTGGAGCAGATCGCGAGGATGCGCGAGGCCAGCGGGATCTCGCTGCCGATCAGCCCGGCCGGGTAGCCGCCGCCGTCGACGCGCTCGTGGTGGTAGAGGATCGCGTCGGCGACCGGGCCGTAGCCGTCGAGCTTGCCCGACCAGGGTGGCGCCCTCCTGCGGGTGGCGCTGGATGATCGCCAGTCCTCGTCCTTGACGACCTCGGCGTGCAGGACGCGGTCGGACCACGTGAACTTGCCGATGTCGTGGAGCAGGCCGGCCGTGTGGACGACTTCCTGCTCCTCCTCGCTGCAGCCGACCTCGATCGCCAGGGCCTTCGCGTAGCGGGCGACCGCGGCGGCGTGGCGGGCGGTCGTCGTGTCGCGCAGCGCGAGCGCGTCTCATCGAGCGTCGTGAGCACGCCCGAGCTGCAGCCCGACGAGCTGCATCGAGCGCGCTTCGAGCTGGTCGGCGCGATCCTCCGAGCGCAGCAGCGCGACCGTCAGGTGCTGGAAGATCAAGAGCACGAGCGATCGAGCCGAACAGCACCGGCAGGCCGAGGTTCGTGTACGCGACGGCGAGGATCGTCGCGAGCGCGCCCGCTGCGAGCTCGCCGGGGAGCAGCGGGAGGAAGAGCTCGCGCACCTGGCGCGGAAGCGAGCGACCCTCGTCGATGCGCACGTCCAGCGCGATCAGGACGAAGTTGAGGCCGAGGGCGACAATGAAGACGCCGAAGACGATCAGGCCGAAGGTGACGCTCGTGCGTCAGGTGCTGGTTGCGCGGGTCGTGGACGTCGCCCGCCAGCGCGCGCACCATCAACCCTCCCGCGAACGGGACGACCGTGAACGTCGTGAGGTTGCCCAGCCAGAGGCTGGACGGAGGCGCCTCAGCGCCGAATGAGGATCATCGCGGCGACGCCAATGCCACCGCCGGAGCCGGGCCGAGCAGGCTCATCGCCAGCACGACGCGACGAGCGAGGCGCTCAGCATCCCGTCGCTGGTCTCGACGCTGAACCACTCGCCGAGGAGCGCGAGCACGAGCAGCAGCGCGACGAGCAGCGAGCGGCTGCCATTCCTCGGCGTGGGAGAGCCACGCGGCCGCGACGACCGTACCCGCGAGCAGCACAACTCGGCGGCCCAGTAGAGACGTCTGGTGAGCTTGGGTGCAGCAGCATCGTGCTGTGAGCGCGTCGAGACTCGGACTTCGAGGTCTGCTGGTCTCGGCCGCCTGGGCGACTGGCAGGTGCATGTCTGCCGTACTTATCGACCGACGCGGCGTGGTACTTAAGGTGCCGACGGGGCCTCATGCTGCCGACCGATGCGCGCAGCCTGTCGGCTAGCTCGGCGGGCCGACTCGTGCGGCGAGAGCTCGCGCAACTCGCCCGCAGGCTCCCGCCGCGGGCGCAGCTCCTCGTCGTCTGCGGCGGTCTCGGTTCCCGTAGCGAGAGGCGAAGCAACGCGACCGAGGTCGCCGCCGTCGCCCAGCCCGACGACCAGGAACGCCACCCGCGGCGAGCTGAGCGCGACCAGCGCGCCGCCCAACGGCAGGCCGATCGCGAGACACAGCGCGCCGAGCGATTCGACCGCGCCCATCAGCCGGCCGTGCAGGTGCTGCGGGGTGAGCCGCTGGACGATGCTGATCAGCGACGGCAACTCCACGCCGTTGCCGACCCCGCCGATGAGCGCGGCGACGCACGCGAGGCCAAGCGATGGCGCGGCCGCGAAGCCGACGTAGGCGAGCCCGATCGCGAACGTGCCGGCGCTCAGCATCGCTCCCAGCGGGCGTCGCAGCGAGCGCGCGAACACGAGGCTCCCGAGCACCGCGCCCGCTCCCCATGCGCGTCAGCAGCAGGCCGAAGCCGCGGTCGCCGGCGTGCAGGGTCGCCTTCGCGTAGGTGACCTCGATCGGCGCGGCGGACTCGAAGAAGATGAGCGCGACCGCCTCCGCCAGCAGCAGCCCGCGCAGCGAGGGCGCCTCGTTGATGTGCCGCCAGGCGGCGCGCAGGCGCGCGCGCACCGAGTCGCCCCGGCCTCCTCGACGTGGGGGTGCAGGTCGATCAGCAGCGCGCCGCAGATCAGGAACGAGCCGACGTCGATGAACAGCGCCGCGGGCGCGCCCGCGGCGGCGACCACAGCGCCGCCGAGCACCGGGCCGAGCACGAACGTGGCCGAGAAGGCGACGTTCAGCGCCGCGTTCGCCTTGCGCTCGGCCTCCTGGGCGTCCTCCTCGCGGCTCTCGCCGGATTGCGTCGCCATCTGCTCGGCTGCGCCTCGACCTGATCGCGCGCGGCCCGCGCCAGCTCCGCGCGCAGCAGCGCGCTGGCGGCCAGCGCCGCCGTCCCGTCGAGCGCCGCGAGCAGCAGCACGGCCGGCAGCCAGAAGTGCCACAGACAGGACCGCGAGCGCGGCGGTCGCGACCGCCTCGAAGAAGTACAGCCCGCTCAGCTCGCTGCGGCGGTCGGAGGCCTCGACGCGGGCGACGACGGCCGGCACGACGAACGCGGGCAGCGCCTGCCAGCGAACAGCAGCGCCGCGACCGCGATCGCGCTGTGGGTGTGGTCGAAGACGGCGAGCAGCAGCGCGACCAGGCCGAACCAGGTGCCCAGCCGGTTGACCGTGTAGGCGGCGAGGATCCTGCGCAGCCGGGAGCGACTTCAGCGGTGACGGCACGCCGCCACGCTAACGGCTGCCCGCGACGGGAGCGAGCGCTGCAAGCTCTCGCGCGGGTCGGGAGTGCGAGCGCCGCCGCCACGCCCGCCCGTCACTTCAGGCGATCCGTCCTCGACGACTTACGCGCTATCCGTGCCGGAGGCGGAGCTCGTCCCGATGACCGAAGTGGCCGCCGTCGTCTGTGTCGCGGCCGTCCACGATCAGCACCGGCAGCTCCGGATGGCGGTGGGCGAGCATCTGCATCAGCGACTCCGCGGGAGCGTCGTCGAGGTCGCCGGTGATGAACGCCATGCGGCTGCCGGGGGCGTGCTCCAGCACGTCGCAGACCGCGCCGGCCTGCTCGAACACGGTATTTGCGGGCAGTGTCCGGCTCAGCTCGTCGAGCAGCGTCGCACGTCGGCCGGCGTCCGCGCCGGCGAGCAGGACGCGGTGGGCCGATCGACGACGCGCAGCGCCGGTGCGGGGGCCTCCGGTCCCCGCAGCGGCTCGGTGTGGGGTGATCTCTGACCATGCAGCAGACGCAGCGCGGGCGCCCGCGAGTGTGAGCGCGTCCTGAGGGGTGAGTGGGTCGGGCTCATAGCGGCGAGACTCCTCCGATCGCGGGCCACGTGTCGGTGAGGGCGATCCCCTCCGGTCCGCGCGAGGTCCGGTCGGCCTCGTGGTCTTTGCGCAGCTCGAGGCGACCGAGCGCGGACAGCGCGGCGAAGCCCGCGGCCGTCAGGGTCAACCAGGTCATCGCGATGCTGAGGGCGATCATGCCGACTCCTTCGTTCTCGCGGATGGGATCTATGCGTCATAACCGACATGATGGGCCCTTGCAGGGCTTTTGTCTGTCGGGCGAGTGGTGCCGATCGTGTGGTCTGAAAGGTGCCGATCTATGTCGTCCTTCAGGGACGTCAAAGAGCTTGTTGACAGGTCGTGACCCGAGGGCGTCGGGCCGTGGTCGGCATCCGACGCCGCGCATTGGCCGCCGCAGCCGCTACGGTTGTGCATGCGATGGAGGCTGGCTCGCCAGGGGTGGATCGACCGATCGACGTGATCATCGCCGACGATCACGGGGTCGTTCGCGACGGCATCCGCATGGTGCTCGAGCGCGAGTCAGGCGAGTTCCGGGTCGTCGCCGAAGCCGCCGACGTGCCCGCCACGGTCCGCGCGGTCCGCGAGCACAAGCCGGACCTGCTGACGCTCGACCTGTCGATGCCGGGCGGCTCGAGCCTGGCGGCGCTGCCGTCCTGCTTCGTCGCCCATCCGACGCTGGCGGTCGCGATCCTGACGATGCGCGAGGACCCCGAGTACGCCCGCCAGGCGCTGCGAGCGGGAGCGCGCAGCTATGTGCTCAAGGAGGCCGAGCCGGCCGAGCTGCTGCAGGCCTTCCGGCTGGCGGTCGCGGGCGGCAACTACCTGCACCCGCGCCTGGGCGCGCTGATGGCCACCGGCGATGAGACCCCCAGCCGACGGCGTCGCGCTGTCAGAGCGCGAGCGCGAGGTGGTGCGGCTGATCGCCAACGGCTACACCAACCCCCAGATCGCCGAGCAGCTGCACGTGGCCGAGCGCACCGTCAAGACCTACCGCGCGCGCGCGATCGAGAAGCTCGGCTTCTCCTCGCGCGCGGAGATCACCGCCTACGCACGGCGCCTCGGTCTGGTCGACTAGCGCTCGGCGCCCGTTTCAGCTGCCGTACGGCCGCCCCGGATGCAGTCACCGGCCGCGGGTCGTCCCGCGAGCGGGACCGTCAGACGCATGACGGTCCCTCTGCCCGGCGCCGGCACGAGCTCCAGCTCGCCCCCGACGAGCTCGGCGCGCTCGCGCATGCCGGACATCCCGAAGCCCGCCCTCCAAGCCGTCGCCTCGCGGTCCGAGACGGTCCGCTTCCGGGAGTCCCTGCCCGTCGTCGGTCACCGACGCGCTGGATCAGTCCGTTGCGCTCGACGATCCTGATCGTCGCCTGTGTCGCCTGCGCGTGACGACTGACGTTCGTCAGCGCCTCCTGCACGACGCGGTAGATCGTGCTCTCGAGCTCGGGGTCCAAGCGGCGCTGATCTGTCTCTGGGCCGGGATGATCGGACTCCGGACCGAGATCGATCTCCGTCTGCACGTCCAAGCCGTCGATCGCCTGCGCGCGCCTGGCGAGCGCCTCCAGCGCCGCCGCCAGCCCGAGGTCGTCGAGTGCCGCCGGGCGCAGCTCGGTGATCAGGTGGCGCAGCCCGTCGATCTCCTCGCCCAACCCCTCCAGCACCGACTCGACGGCCGCGCTCATCGCTGCCTGCTCGTCGAGGTCGCGGGCGTTGGCCAGCTTCATGCGCAGCGCGGCGAGGCCCTGGATCGCTCTCGTCGTGGATCTCGCGCGCCCAGCGCGTGCGCTCGCGCTCGCGCGCCTCCATGCCGTAGCGCAGGCGCTGATCTCCACCGAGCGCTCCGCGGCGAGTCGCTGCGCGACGCTCGTCGCAAACGCGTTCAGCGCCTCCCGGTCGGGGCCGCGAAAGCCGCCGTCGCGGCGCAGCGCGATCACCAGGCCGCCGCCATAGCCCTCCATGCTCAGCGGCTCGATCAGCGCGGCGCGCGCCTCGAACCCGAGTTCGTGCAGCCACGCCGCCTCCTGCCCCCGCGGGCGGTCCAGCGCCACCGGCTTGCCCTGGCGATACAGCTCGCCCAGCGCGCTGCCCGTCGACGGGCACGATTCGCAGGCGCACCGTCTCCTCGCCGCTGGAGGCGGCCACGCGCAGCTCGCCGCGCTCCTCGATCACCACCAGCAGCGTGCTTGCGTCGACCAACGCCAGGCCGCGGTTGGCCATCAGCCGCAGCAGCCACAACTCTGATCCCGTGAGCATCCGCCGGGATTATGTCTCGATCGTCTCGAGCCCGTTCTCTCGGCGGCGCGCGGCGGCCCTGGTCTGGGCCAGCAGCTCCTCGCCGCCGACGTCCTCGCGCCAGGCGGCGAGCCCCACCGACACGCGCAACGGCCGGCGCTCTCCACCGGCTTCGACCTTGATCGCGCGCAGTCGCTGCAGGGCGCGCCTGGCGACGATCTCGCCACGTGGGCCGTCCGCGCCGGGCAGCAGCACCGCGAGCTCACCCTCGCTCGGCCTGCCCACCCGGTCGAAGCGGCGCAGCTCGTGGCGCAGCGCCTCGCCTACGTAGAGGACGTCTGCTCTGACAGCTCGCTGCCGTGGGCCTTGCGCAGCTCCTCCAGGTTCTCGATCACCACGATCAGACAGCTCAGTGGTGTGTCGTGGCGCCCGGCGCGGTTGATCTCCTCCTCCATCCGCTCTGCGAGCGCCGCCGCCGGCAGGCACACGACCGCTCCCGGCGGGAGCGGGTGAGAGTGCATGGGGGTCGCTGGCAGCCATGCCGTTGGCGCGCACGAGTGTACCTGCAGATCAGGTTCGCTCGAGCCCATCCCTGGGCCGTTCTAGAGTCATGCCTGCTCAAGCGACCCCAACGTGAGCGATCCGTCCCCGTGCGCTGGTACACCTGCCCGCGTGCTCCAAGAGCTCGAACGTCGAGAATCTCCTGCTGATCGAGCACGCGCAGCTGCGGCTGGCGCCCGGGCTGAATGTGCTCACGGGCGAGACCGGCGCCGGTAAGACGGTGCTCGCCCACGCGCTCGACCTGCTGCTCGGAGGCCGCGCTGGAGGCGGAGGATCGCGGGCGGGCATTGTTCGCCCCGGCGCTTCGGAGGCCTATGTCGAGGGTGTCTTCGATCTGCCCGACTCGCTGCGCTCCGAGCTCGCCGAGCGGCTCCCCGACGGCGCCGAGGAGATCGTTCTCGCTCGCCGTCTCGGCTCTGACGGACGCACGCGCGCCTACCTCAACGGCCGCTCCGCCACCGTCTCGGAGCTGCGCGAGTACGGCTCACGCCTGCTCTCCTTCTACGGCCAGCACGAGCACCGCAAGCTGACCCTCGTCGGGCGCCCAGCTCGAGATCCTCGATGCGCTGTGTGGCCCCGATCACGCGTTGCGCCTGCGTGCCTGCGCCAAGACCTTCGCGGAAATCCGACGCCTCGCCGCGGAGCTCGACTCCCTGCGCGAGCTCTCCTCGGCGCGTGAGCGCGAGCTCGACCTGCTCGAGCACGAGCTCTCAGAGATCGACGCCGCCGGGCTCGACCAGCGGGAGTATGACGAGCTGCTGCTCGCGCGCGCTCGCCTGGGCCGTCTCGATGCGCTGCGTCTCGCCGCGGGCGCGGGTGCGGACGCGCTGGTGCCCGAAGACGGCGCCGACGGGCTCGGCAGCTCGCAGCTGATGGCGGGCGCCGCCGGGGGGTCTGGACGCGCTCGCCGGCGTCGACGGAAACCTGGACGCGCTCGCCGAGCGTCTGCGCGGGCTCGTGATCGAGTCCCGTGACCTGTCTGGTGAGCTGCGCGGCTACTGCGATCAGATCGCGGGCGAGGACGGCTCGCTCGACGCCGTCGAAGAGCGTCTTGCGAGCATCGAGCGCTTGGTGCGCAAGCACGGCGGGACGCTCGCCGCTGTGCTCGACTACGCCGCCGACGCGCGTGCGCGACGCGAGCAGCTCGCGGGCGCCGAGGTGGCGCTCGCCGCGGCCACCGCGCAACTGGGCGAGGGGCAGGCGGCGCTCGCAGGCCACGTCAGCGCCCTGCGCGACGCGCGTGAGCTGCACGCCCCGCGCCTGGAGCTCGCGGTGCGCGAGCAGCTCGCTGCCCTGGCGATGGCAGACGCGACCTTCGAGGTCTCCCTCAGCCCGCGCGAGGCAGGTCCTTCAGGCGGCGACGCCGTCGAGTTCATGATCGCCCCCAACCCCGGCGTGCCGGCTGGGCCGCTGCGCGAGATCGGATCCGGCGGCGAGCTCTCGCGCGTGATGCTGGCTCTCGCCACGGTGCCCGCTCGTCCCTCGCCGGCTCGGGGCGGCGCCCGCGCGGGCGCTCCCGCTGCTTCCTCGGCGCAGGCGACGCTCGTGTTCGACGAGATCGATGCAGGTATCGGCGGCCAAACCGCGCGTGCGGTCGGCGCGCGCCTGCGCGAGTTGGGCCGCGACAGGCAGGTGCTGTGCATCACGCACCTGCCCCAGATCGCCTCGCTCGGCGACCGTCATTTCTCGGTGGTCAAGGACACCGCCGCCGCGCCGACCCGCGCGACCGTCGAGGAGCTCACCGAGGGCGAGGTCGTCGCCGAGCTGGTGCGCATGCTCGGCGCCGATGTCGCCGACAGCGCGGCGCGAGCACACGCGCGCGATTTGCGCCGCGCCGCCTGAGCACTCGCAGACGGTGCGCTTTGTGCCCGCGGTCGTTACCCTCGATGCGATGGCCGCGAACCCACGCAGCCCGCGGGAGCCCGCGTCTAAAGACTCAAGCGACGTGCCGATGCCCGCGTCGGCGCCCGCCCTTCTGGCGGGAGGCGATGTCGCGCCCTGGCGCACGGTCACGGGACCGGTGCGTCCAGGCAAGCGGACAAAGCTGCTCGTCAAGCATCTCTCCCGCGGCGACATTGCGCTGATCGACCACCTCGACATCGACCGGGTCTCGGCTGAGGAGTTGATCGCCGCGAACGTCGGCGCGGTGTTGAACTGCCGTTCCTCCTCCAGTGGCTCTTATCCGAACCTCGGCCCCCAGTTGCTCGTCGAAGCGGGCATCCACCTGGTCGACCTGCCAGACGATTCGCTCCTGCACGCGCTCTCCGACGGCGAGGCGATAACCGTGCGCGACGGCGAGGTGACGCGCGAGGGAGAGGTGCTCGCTCGCGGCGAAGTGCTCGACCTCGCCCGCGTGCGCGCCGAGACCGAGGCCCGCCGCCGCGAGGTCGGCGAGGCGCTCGAGCGTTTCGCGCGCAACACGATCGAGCACATGCGCGAGGAGCGCGAGCTGCTCTCCGGGAAGATCGAGATGCCGCGCTTTGCCACCGACTTCCGCGATCGCTCCGCGCTCGTGGTCGTTCGCGGCGTCGGTCACCAGCGCGACCTGCGCGCGCTGCGGCCGTTCATCCGCGACATGCGTCCCGTGCTGATCGCCGTCGACGGAGGCGCCGAGGCGCTGCTGGAGGCGGGCCTGCGCCCGGACATGATCGTCGGGGACATGGACTCGGCCGGGGAGGCGGCCCTGATGAGCTCGAGCGGCGGTCGCGGCATCTGGGGGAGCGGGCGGTGGGGTTCTGCTAAAGCGAGCGGTGGCGCGGAGCTCGTCGTGCACGCCTATCCCGACGGGCGCGCCCCGGGCCGTGAGCGCCTGGAAGCACTCGGCCTGCCCTTCAAGCTCGTGCCGGCGCCGGGCACGAGCCAGGACGTCGCGATGCTGATCGCCGCCGAGAAGGGCGCCAGCCTGATCGTCTCGGTGGGCTCCCAGTTCAACCTCGTCGAGTTCCTCGACCGCAACCGCAAGGGCATGTCCTCGACGTTCCTCACGCGCCTTCGCATCGGCGAGATCCTCGTCGATGCCAAGGGCGTGAGCCGTCTGTATCACCCACGACCGGGTCTGACCCCGCTGCTGGTCGTGGTCGCGGCGGGTCTGATCGCGATGATTGCCGTCGTCTGGTTGACCCCGGCCCTGCGCGACGTGGTCGATCTGCTCTGGCTCAAGCTCCAGTTGCTCGTCTGAGCGTGTTCGACTATCGCTACCACGCGCTCTCGCTGGCCGCTGTCCTGTTCGCGCTGGCGGTGGGCGTGCTGATTGGCGTGGCGATCGGCGACTCGAACCTGGTTTCCTCCGCCAAGAATGGGATCGTGCACAACCTCGAATCGGAAGTCAGCGGTGCGCAGGGACATGCCGAAACACTGCAGACGCAGCTGAGCTCAGAGGAAGCCTTCGCGAACGATCTCTACCCGCTCGCCGTCCATGGTCTGCTCACCGGCCGCAACGTCGGCCTGGTGTTCTTCGGGGGCTCCTCGAACAGGGTCAACGGCCTCGTGCGCGGCGCGGTCACCCAGGCCGGCGGCAACCTGGCGACGGTCGTGGCGGTCCGCGAGCCCCTGGACCTGAGCGGTCTCGCACAGGCGGCAAGCGGGACCATCTACGGGGGGCTTGCGAGCAATCCGGAATTGGTGCACAAGTTCGGCGGGCTCGCCGGTCGCCAGCTCGTCAGCGGTGGAGCGCAGGTGGACCGTGAGCTTCTCAGCCGCGTACGTGGAAGCCTGCTGAGCGCCTTCGACGGTCAGCTCGGCAAGCTCGAAGGGCTCGTCGTGATGCGCTCCGAACCGACCGGGATGAGCACCGAACAGGCTCAGGCGAGCGCCGCCTTCGAGTCTGGGCTGATCGCCGGCGTGACCGCCGTCGGGGTACCCGTCGTCGGCGTCGAGCTGAGCAACACCGAACCCTCCCAGGTGCCCTGGTACAAGAGCGTGGGCATCTCCAGCGTCGACGATCTCGACGCCCTCGCGGGTCAGGCGGCGTTGGTCTACGCGCTCGCGGGGTCCCACGGCACCTACGGGGCCAAGTCCACGGCGGACTCCCTGCTGCCGGCTGTCGCCGGCGGTTGATCGACCTCTGGAGAGGTTCTCCGCGAGAGATCCTCGACGATGTCCAAAGAGGCGTCCCGAGTGTGTCCGGCGAGTCTTGGGCGTGCCGGCGAGGCGCCTGAGCGCGTCCGCTCTTCTCGCTAACTTCCGCTCATGCACGCCCTGCCCTTCCTGCTGGCGCTCCTGAGCGCCGCAATCCTCGCCCCGGCGGTGTTACGTACGCTCGCAGAGGGTTCTCACACGCGGCTCAACTACCGCGAGCGCCCGCTCCCTTTTCCCTTCGGGGTGCTGATCGTGGCCGCGGCGCTGATTGCGCTGATCCCGCTCGTGCTGCTGGCGCGGCTGGCGAGCTCGGAGGTCTTCCATCCCGAGCTGCTCCCGATCGCGCTCTACGCGCTCGGAGTCGCCGTGCTGGGACTGATCGACGACACGCTCGGCGAGGCTCGTGCCGGTCTGTCCGTCGCCTCCGGCGGCGCGATCGACCAGCCCGCCCGGCCCGGCGGCGATGCGCTCGAGGAACCCGCTCGGCCGGCCCCGCGCGGCTGGCGCGGCCATGCTCGCGCGGCGCTGCGCGGTGAACTGTCCACGGGGACGCTCAAGGCCGCCGGCTCGCTCGGCCTGGCGCTGTTCGCGATGAGCTTCGAGGGTCTCTCCAAGCCCCGATGGCTTCTGGCGGTCGGGGTGCTCGTGCTGGCGACGAACGTCTTCAACCTGCTCGACCTGCGCCCCGGGCGCGCGATCAAGGCGTTCGTGCTGCTCGGCGCCGGCTTGACGCTCGGCTCGCTGGACGCGAGGCCGCTGTGGTCCCTCGGCCTGTTCGCCGCGCCCGCGCTCGTGGCCGGCCTGTACGACCTGCGCGAGCGGGCGATGCTAGGTGACACCGGCGCGAACCTGCTTGGTGCGCTCGCGGGCCTGTGGCTGGTGCTGACGCTGTCTCAGAGCGGCCAGCTGATCGCGCTCGCGCTGCTCGTGGCGATCACGCTCTACGGCGAGCTGCGGTCGATCTCCGCGCTCGTGGAACGGACGCCGGGGCTGCGCGCACTAGACTCCTGGGGCAGGCCTTCATGACTCCGCGCCCATCCGACCGCCACGCCGTCGCGCCGCCCAAGACCCGGTTCATCTTCGTGACCGGTGGTGTCGTCTCCTCGCTGGGCAAGGGGATCGCCGCGGCCTCGATCGGCCGCCTGCTCGTCTCGCGCGGGCTGACCGTGGGCCTGCAGAAGTTCGACCCCTACATCAACGTCGACCCGGGCACGATGTCGCCCTACCAGCACGGCGAGGTGTTCGTCACCGAGGACGGCGCCGAGACCGACCTCGACCTCGGGCACTACGAGCGCTTCACCGACTCAAACACCAGTCGCGCCTCCAACGTCACCGCCGGGGGAATCTATGACACCGTGATCCGGCGCGAGCGCCGGGGCGACTACCTGGGCGGCACGGTCCAGGTCGTGCCGCACATCACCGACGAGATCAAGCAGCGCGTCGCGCTGATCGCCGAGTCCTCGGACGTGGACTTCGTGGTAACCGAGATCGGCGGCACGGTCGGCGACATCGAGTCGCTGCCGTTCCTGGAGGCGATTCGCCAGTTCCCGGTTGACGTGGGGCGCCGGCGCTGCATGTTCATCCACTTGACTCTCGTCCCCTACATCGGTCACGCGGGCGAGCTGAAGACGAAGCCGACCCAGCACTCGGTCAACGAGCTGCGGCGCATCGGCATCGCTCCGGACATGCTGATGTGCCGATCTGAAGGCTCGCTGTCGGCGGAGATCCGCAAGAAGATCGCCCTGTTTGCGAGTCTGCCCGCGGAGGCGATCGTCTCGGCCTGCGACGTGGACAACATCTACAAGGTGCCGCTCACCTTCCACGAGCAGGGCGTCGACGACTTCATCCTCGAGCACTTCGGCGTGGATGCGCCGGCGCCCGAGCTGTCGGCCTGGCAGGAGCCGATCGAACGCGCCGGGCGCAGCAGCCGCACGGTGCGGATCGCGCTGGTCGGTAAGTACATCCAGCTCGAGGACGCCTACCTGTCGGTCTCCGAAGCGCTCCGGCACGCCGCCTCGCTGCAGGACGGCAGGGTCGAGATCGACTGGATCGATTCCGAGCGCCTGGAGGGATCCGATCAGCACTCGGTGGGCGAGGACGGCGACGGTGTCGATCGGGCCGATCACACCGACGGTCGATCGATGAGCGAGCTGCTGGCCGGCGCCGACGGCATCCTGATCCCCGGCGGCTTCGGCGGACGCGGGATCGAGGGCAAGATCGCCGCGGCGCGTGTGGCGCGCGAGCGGGGCATTCCCTATCTGGGCATCTGTCTGGGGATGCAGATCGCGGTGGCCGAGTTCGCCCGCAACGTGGCCGGCATGGAGGGGGCCAACTCGACCGAGTTCGACCTCGAGACGCCGTTCCCCGTGATCGACCTGCTGCCCGAGCAGAAGGAGGTCGCCGACCTCGGCGGCACGATGCGCCTGGGCGCCGACCCGATCAAGCTGCACGCCGGCACGCGAGCGCGGGAGATCTACGGCGAGGCGGTCATCTACGAGCGCCACCGCCACCGCTACGAGGTCAACAACCTCCTGCGCAAGCGCCTGCAGAGCGCCGGCCTGTGCATCTCCGGCACCTCTCCCGACGAGCGCCTGGTCGAGGTCGTCGAGCTCGAGGAGCACCCCTTCTTTATTGCCTCCCAGTTTCATCCCGAGTTCAAGTCCCGCCCTGAGCGTCCAGCTCCTCTGTTTCGCGACTTCATCGCCGCCGCCCTGGAGCGAGCCGGTAGGAGCGACGACGCAGGGCGCACCCGCAATGACGCGGACGGCACGCGCGGCGAGGGCCCGGCGACGCTCGCCGACAGATCGTGAGCGCGGATCTCTCGACCGGGCCACCGCTGCGCGGTTTGGCATCCGCCACGGAGGGTCTGCTGCGTGTGGAGACGGTCTTCCACCTCGCGGACGAGTCGCAGCGACAGGCTGTTGCGGCGAAGTTGATCGACCGCGCCCACGAGCTTGCCAACTCGCCCGAATGCGAGTGCGACGTGGACGTGAGCGTCGAGTGGGTACGGCCGGATGACCCCGCGGATCCCGGCGCGGCGCCGGCTCACGGACGCACCGCCGAGCGATAGCGTTCGAGCCCCGATGCTGAAGCTGCGCCGTGCCATCGTCCTCGACGCCGGTTCCCCTGGGAGCGCGGGAGAGCAGGATCTCGTAATCGAGCTGGTGGACGAGGCGCACGACGCGGAGGACGGGGCTCAGGAGAGAGGAGCCGACGCCAGTGGCGTGCAGAGGCGCCGGCCGGCAATTGCCGACGTGGCGCTCGTCGGTCACGCCGAGATGGGCGACGAGCTGGTGGTCAACGTGCAGGCTCGCGACCTCGGCCTGGGCTCGGGTGGCTTTGACATCGTCCACGTCAACCTCTCCCGCGGACTCGGCGGCGAGCAAGATTGGGATCCCGCCCGCCCCACCCGCCCGAATGTGATGAAGCTCAACTACACGAGCCTCCAGCACACCGTCGAGCCGGTCGAGGAGCTGGGCAGTGCCTCCGAGCATCCGATCGGTGCGGGCGGCCGGTCGCCGTGCTCGCCCTGCATGGCCAGCTCGCGGCGGTCGCCTGGGCCTTCTCGCGGGCCCTTCCCGGGGGGCGCCTCGGGTACGTGCAGACGGCAGGAGGCGCGCTGCCCGGCGGACACTCGCGCACGGTTCGCTCACTGCGCGAGCGCGGTCTGCTGGCTGGGCACCTGACCGCCGGCGCGGCATTCGGCGGAGAGGGTGAGGCGATCACGACGGTCGGCGCCCTGGATCACGGGCTGCGCGAACTCGGTTGGGACGCGGCGATCTGCGGTCCTGGTCCCGGAATCGTGGGCTCCAGCTCCCCGCTCGGACACGGTGGCATGTCCGCCCTGGACTCGGCCCATGCCGCCCTCGCGCTCGGCGCTCCAACGCTGCTGGTGGCGCGGATGTCCTCAGGCGACCCTCGCGCGCGCCACCGTGGCATCTCCCACCACACGCTCACGGTGCTCGACCTGCTGCTCGAGCCGGTCACGGTTGCGCTGCCCGCCGGGATGCGCTCACCGGTGGGGGCGGATCTGCGCGCCGGTCTCGGCGCGGTCTTCGGTGGGGCTCTCCCGAGCCGTCCAGCGCTGGAGCTGGACGTCGAGCGTCCAGCGCGCATCACCCGCCATGACTGGCGCCGCGCGATCGTCGATCTTCCGTCCTACGCCGCCGCCGATCTAGCCAGCCGAGACGATGGGTCGTGGGTTGAGCGAGGACCCGCTGTTCTTCGGGGCCGCGCTTGCGGCCGGCACGACCTTGGCGGAGCTCGCGCAGGACGTCGATCGTGGCGAGGACGGGGTGGGGGAGGCTGAACGGTCGGTTGCATCGCCAGGGAGGAGCTGAGGAGTGGGCGAAGCAGGTGGAGTGCCGCCTGGCTCAACACAACCACTGAGGCCGAGCATCGAGCTCGCGCGACTGACATTCGACTTCCTTGCCTACCTCGAGCTCGAGCGGGGCCTCTCGAGGAACACACTCGAGGCATATCGCTCGGACCTGCTCCAGTTCGGGGAGTTTCTCGACCGTCGCCGTCTGAACGTGATGGACGCTCGGCACGGCGACCTCGCGGCGTTCCTGTCCGAGCTGGCCGCGGGCGCCGGCGAGCGCCCTCCGGTCGCGGCGGCCACGCTGGCGCGCAAGGCCGCGTGCCTGCGCTCGTTCTACCGCCACCTGCGCCGCGAAGAGCTGATCGAGCACGATCCCACCGCCGAGCTGCGCGGGCCGCGCAAGACGCAGCGCCTACCGCGCGTGCTCTCCCGCGAGGAGGTCGCTTCGCTGTTGAGCGAGCCCAAGGGTACCGAGCCCCTTCCGCTGCGCGACCGGGCCCTGCTGGAGGTCATGTACGCGTGCGGTCTGCGTGCCTCGGAGGCGATCGGGCTGCAGGCGAGCGACGTCGATCTCGACGAGGGGATGCTGCGCGCGCGCGGCAAGGGCTCCAAGGAGCGGGTTATTCCGGTCGGCCGCCAGGCGGTCGCGGCGCTGCGCACATACGAGCAGCGTGGGCGTCCCGCGCTGGTCGGCTACAAGGTTCAGACGCAGCTGTTCGTCAACCACCGCGGCGGCGCTCTCACGCGTCAGGGGCTCTACAAGATCGTCCAGGGCCATGCCCGTGGCGCCGGTTTGGAGCAGAAGATGAGCCCGCATACGCTGCGCCATAGCTTCGCGACGCACTTGCTTGCGGGCGGGTGCGATCTGCGCTCGCTGCAGGAGATGCTCGGTCACGCCGACCTCGCGACCACCCAGGTCTACACGCATCTTTCGGCTGAGCGGCTGAAGGACGTCTACTTCCGCGCGCACCCGCGGGCCAAGTCCCCGGGCGCCGGGCAGTTGTTGTCTTCTCACGAGGGTGAGTGAGCCGGCGGACGCTTGCCGGCGTCCATAAGCTGCAGTGGTGCCCGAGCTGCCCGAGGTCGAGACGATCAGACGCCAGCTCGCGCCGCTGGTTGAGGGCCGCCGGCTGGAGCGCGTGGAGATCTTGGACTGGCGCTGGTCGCGGCCGCTCGAGCCGCGCGAACTGGCCGATGCGCTGGAGGGACGGAGGGTGCGGGAGCTTGGCAGACGGGGCAAGTACCTGGTGTGGCACCTGGAGGATGATGTTCACCTGGCTCAGCACCTGCGGATGACCGGCGCCGTGCTGTTCGATCCCGACCCCGAGCCACCCCACACCCGCGTGCGCATCGAGCTCGGCCAGGGACACCGGCTGGCAGTCGTCGATCCGCGCCGGTTCGGTACCGGCGAGCTGCTGCTTGGCCAAGCAGCTGTGGATGGTTTCTTCGCCGCGCGGCTTGGCTTGGAGCCGTTGGACGAGTTGTTCACCGCCGAGCATTTGCGCGCTCAGGCGCGCGGACGAACCGCGCCCGTGAAGGCGTTCCTGCTCGATCAGCGTCGGATCGCCGGCGTAGGCAACATCTACGCCGACGAGGCGCTGTTCCGCGCGGGCATCCACCCGCTGTGCCCGGCCGGACGGCTGTCGAGGAAGCAGTACGGGCGCTTGCGCGAGACGACGATCGCCGCGCTACAAGCCGGCATCGACGCGCGCGGGGCGAGCATTGACGACTTTCGCCACGTCGACGGCGTCCGCGGGTCCTTCCAGAACCAGTTTCTCGTGCACCGTCGCGAGGGGGAGCCATGCGGGACGTGTGGTACGGCGATCGTGAAGATGGTCGTCGCCGGGCGTGGAACCTATGCGTGCGAGACCTGCCAGCCGCGGCCTCGGCGCAAACGCGCTCGCGCGTAGGCGCTCAGGCGGCCGGCCGATCTTCGATCAGTAGCTCGTCCAGGCGCCCCGACTCGGCGGCGGCCTGGACCTCGGTGAAGCCACCCACCAACTCACCGTCGATGGTCACCTGCGGGAAGGTCATCATCCCGGTCTTCTGAGCGAGCTCAACACGACCCTCGGGGTCCTTCGACAGATTGACCTCGGCGTACTCGACGCCGCGTGATTTCAAGAGACCCTTTACACGCGCGCAGAAGGAGCACGGCTCTGTCGTATATACGGTGACGCTGCTCATTACTTCATAAAGTATAGAAAGGCTATTTGGGGATTCAGGCGCCTGTTTTTCAGGTACGCCGGCCGTCTCTACACCGTCTTCTCCAACGCCCGCTCCTGCGCGCGGTCGAACTCGAGCTTGACCTCGCCGCGGCGCGTCGCCAACTCGCTCACATCGCCGCTCTGCGCTCCGCGGGCCTGCTGGATTCGGCGGTCGACCCGCGCCAGCTCCAGCTGCAGGCGCTGAACGTCGAGCATCGCGGACTGCACCGGTTCCCGGCCGGCTTCGACGACCAGCTCGGCCAGCAGCGCCTTCATCCGCGGATCGCCGTCCAATCCGTCCTCCAAGCCCGCCGGGTCGGCCATCGGGTCGCGCAGATGCCCGGCGCCGAGATGTCTGGCGGCACGCTGGAGCAGCTCGCTGGTGAAGTGCTCGTCCACATTCATGCTCTCCAATGCCTGCTCACCCTCCTCCGGGGAGGCGATGCACAGCGCCAGGAACGTTCGCTCTGTGTCTTCTCGTCGCGACAGGCCGGTGGGGGGCGGGGGCGAGGCGTCGGCGATCGCCGTCGGCCGGCTCTGTGGCCCCCGTCCTCTGCCCGTCTGAGACGCAAGCGCCGTCTCCATCACGCTTTCGGGCAGCTCCAAGCGTCCGGAGACCAGCCTGGTCAGCTCCAATCGCATTGCGCCGGGCGCGAGCATCGAGAACACCGGGCGGAGCTCCTGCACCATCCTGTCACGACCTTCGGGACTGCCATGGTCGCCGCCATCGAGCACGCGCTCGACACGGAAGCGCACGAACGGCACCGCGTCCTTGACCGCTGCTGTTATCGCCTCCGCTCCGTCGCGCTGGACCAGATCGGCGGGGTCGGTTCCCGCCGGGAGCATCACCACGCGCAACTCCAGCTTGAGCTTCGCCGCGAGGCCGGCGGCCTTCAGCATCGCCTCCTGACCGGCGCTGTCGGCGTCCAGCGCCAGCAGCACGGTTTGGGACATGCGTGCCAGCTCGCGCACCTGCTCGGCCGTTAGTGCCGTACCCATCAACCCGACCGTGTTGCGCAGCCCCGCCTGGTGTAGCGCGATCACGTCGGTGTAGCCCTCGCACAAGATCGCCTCTCCCGCACGGGTGGCATGAATCCGAGCGAGGCCGGCTCCATAGAGGTGATGACCCTTGTGATAGACGTCGTTATCCGAGGTGTTCAAATACTTCGGTTTTTGCTCATCGCGCATCGCGCGCGCGCCGAAGCCGAGCACCCGGCCGCGGACATCGGCAAGCGGGAACATGATCCGACTACGAAACCGGTCGTAGAGCTGCCGGTTCTCCTGGGAGCGTTGTGCCAGCCCGGTCTCATACAGCTCCTGCTCGGTAAATCCGCCCCTGCGTGAGGCCAGCAGAACTCGATCCCAGGCGCTCGGGGAGTATCCGACGTGGAATTCGCGCAGGATCTCCTCACCCAGTCCACGGCCCTCCAGGTACTCTCGTGCGGCACGTGCCTCCTGTGACTCCCACAGGCACCGTTCGTAGTAGGCCGTGGTACGTGCGAGCAACTCCAGCAGCCGTTCCCGCCGCTGACGGCGTTCGGCCTCTTTTGGATCCTCCTGTTCGCGCTCCAGCTCGATCCCGCAGCGGTCGGCCAGCAACTCGAGTGCGGCCTTGAACTCGACCCCCTCTGTCTCCTGCACGAACGTGAACACGTCGCCCGCCGCCTGACATCCGAAGCAGTAGTAGACCTTCTGCCCGGGGTCGATCCCGAACGACGGCGTGCGCTCCTCATGGAACGGGCACAGTCCTTCGTAGTTGCTCGGGCCTGCGCGTCGCAGCTCCGTACGCGCCGAGACCAGCTCGATCATGTCGACCGCGTCGCGCACTCGATCCTTGGACTCGGGGGTGTATCTAGCCACTGCCTCCTACGCTATCGGGCGAAC
The DNA here is from genome assembly GCA_963813745.1 of uncultured Solirubrobacterales bacterium. Taxonomy (GTDB): domain Bacteria; phylum Actinomycetota; class Thermoleophilia; order Solirubrobacterales; family Solirubrobacteraceae; genus Palsa-744. The sequence continues at coordinate 112,139 of CAWEZW010000006.1, read as the reverse complement.
GCTTTGGGCACCTCGAGCTCGGTGTATGCGTTGATGCAGTACCTGTCGGTCATACCCGCCAGGTAGTCCGTCACCCGCCGCGCCAGATCGTCCTCCTCATGCTTCCCGTCTGCGGCGGGCAGATGGTCGGGTTCATCGACGTAATGCTCGAACAGTGTCCTCAGCACCCCTGCGATCCTCGCGTGCTCGGCGCGAACGGCGGGACCTAGGTAGACGTGCTCGAACATGAAGTCCCTCAGCTCGCTCATTGCAGCGCCCGCCTCCTCGCCCTGGACGATGTCACCGGCGAGCTCCGATTCCTCGACCATGTCGTGCACGAGCGCGTCGATCCGCGCCGAGCCGCTTGCCCCAAGCACGGCAATCGGCTCCTTCGGCAGCTCGTCCTCGCGCAGCAGGCCCGCGCGCACCGCGTCGTCGATGTCATGGTTGATGTACGCCACGCGGTCCATCACGCGCACGATCCTGCCCTCGAGCGTCTGCGGCAGGGGTCCGCGGCTGGAGTGACCGGCGATCCCGTCGCGCACCTGCTCGGTTAGGTTCAGCCCGGCGCCATCGCGCTCCAAGCGCTCGACGACTCGCAGCGAATGCTCGTAGTGGCGAAAGCCCACCCCGAAGCGCTCTTTCAGGCAGTTGTCGAGCACCTCCTCGCCGATGTGGCCGAACGGCGGGTGCCCGAGGTCATGGCCGAGACCGATCGCCTCGACCAGATCCTCGTTCAGGCGCAATGCGCTGGCCACGGTGCGCGAGATCGTCGTCACCTCGAGCGTGTGGGTCAGCCGCGTGCGGTAGTGATCGCCCTGCGGTGCCACGAACACCTGCGTCTTGTGCTTCAGCCGTCGGAACGCCTTGCAGTGGACGATCCGGTCGCGATCGCGCTGAAACGGCGTGCGCAGCGCGCAGTCGTCCTCCGGCCGTGCGCGTCGCGCGGGGTAGGAGCGCGCCGCCAGCGGGGAGAATGTGCGCTCCTCCAGCTCGCGCCGGCGGTCGGCGAAGACCGCTTGCGACCGTGTCGGTCTGCTTGGCGAGGCTCATCGCTTCGATTGTGGCAGCGGTTTCGGCGGTTCAAGGGGCGCCGCGCGAACTTTGATCCCGTGCGGCGGAGCGCTAGCCCTCGCGTTTCCAGTCGCCCCGCATCGTCGCCTTGTGCGCCCAGTGGTGCCAACCCTTCATCTCGCCCGGGTCCTCATCGAACACCGGGGCCCCACCGCCCGGCTGGGGCAGGCTCTGCGCCGCCGCCGTGTCGATCCGCAGATCCACGCCGCGTTCGTGAATCGTTGCCACATCCGCGGCTTCCACGAACCGTAGACCATGTCCCGGGGTCGAGATCACCAGCCCGTGAAAGATGTCCTGCTCGGGCGCCGCCACGATGTGGTCGGACCGTGCCCACCTGCTCGCCGTCTGAGGTGAGCACCGGCACGTCTTGTCGAGCAGCCCATAGGCGATTGGCAGTCCCTCGTCCATGGTGGTCACGATACAGCGCGCTCTTCAGGCACGAGCCGCGGCCGGCATCAGCCGCAGGTGCGCATGGTGCTCGAGCGTCTCCGCGATCGCCCGCTCGACTTGGCCGAGCGCCGGTGCGGGTGCGTCGGGAGTCTCAGTCAGCGAGCGGCCGAGCGCCTCGGTCATAAAGTTGTAGGCCTCCTCGTCCAGCGGGAAGGACGCGGCCTCACACGCCCCGCACACGACTCCGCCCGCCGAACCGGAGAACCCGACCAGGTGCTCGCGCTCTCCGCAGCAGGCGCACGCGCCGAGCTGGGGCGCCAGGCCGGCCGCCAGCAATAGCTTCAGGCGAAACGCCAGCGCGCCAGCCCTGCCGCTGGCTGACGGATCGGTGCCCGCGGTCTGCTCGTCGAGCAGTCCCAGGTGCCTGCACAGCAGGTTGAACACGCCCGGGTGCGGCTCGCCGGTCTCGAACAGGCGGCCGACCGCATCGCAGGCGCGCGCGGCGCTGTCCAGCGCACGGGCATCCCCGCGCAGGCGCGGATAGGCGTCGACCGTCTGCGCGCCGGTGACCGTCAGCAGCTCGCCGCGCCCCTCGTGCAGGTCCATTCGTAGGCGGAAGAACGGCTCCAGGCGGCCCCCGAAGCGGCTGCGCGTACGCCTGACGCCCTTCGCGATCGCGCTGATCCGTCCGCGGTGGGGCGTGTACACGTGCAGGATACGGTCGGCCTCCCCGTAGCGCATCGATCTGAGCACCACCGCCTCGGTCTTGACTGGGCCGGCCATCGAATAGTTGAGTCTAGGTTCGTCGTCGGCGGGCATTCGCGCGGAGGACACACAATTGGCACAGAATGGGCTTGAAATCGGCATATTGTCGTCCGCGGGACCTGAGACAATGCGGTGCATGGATCGTGGTTCTTTGGAGCAGCTTTTAGGCCAGGGGTTGTCGCTTGCTGAGATCGGTAAGCGGTTTGAGCTGCACGAATCGACCGTGGGTTACTGGGTTCGGCAGCACGGGCTTCAGGCGGTGAACCGCGAGAAGTTCGCGGCGCGGGGTGGGCTCGCGCGTGAGGAGTTAGAGCCACTGGTCAAGGATGGTGCTTCAATCGCGCAGATTGCCGAGGCGGTTGGGCGCAGCAAGGGGTCGGTACGACACTGGCTCGACAGGTACGAGTTGTGCACCACTAACGCTGGCGGCGGCCCAAGTAGAGAGGGCGCGCGCGAGGCACGAGCGGCGGGTCTTTCTGAAACGGTTCTGAGATGTCCGCGCCACGGAGAGGTAGCGCACGTGCGTGGATCTCGCGGGTACTTCAGATGTCGTACTTGCCGGGTGGAGGCGGTTATACGACGTCGCCGCAAGGTAAAGCACCTTCTGGTTGAGGAGGCCGGCGGACGTTGCCGGTTGTGCGGTTATGAAAGGTGCGTGGCGGCACTTGAGTTCCATCATCTGGATCCGCATGCCAAGGAGTTCGGGGTCTCTCAGCGCGGCGCCCATGGCATTGAGCGTCTGCGTGCGGAGGTACGCAAGTGCATCCTCTTGTGCTCTAATTGCCACGCGGAGGTGGAGAGCGGTTTCAGCTCGATCTCCGGGGTAGCTCAAATGGACAATCTGGGGTAGCTCAATTAGGCAGAGCAAGATCCTGTTAAGATCGAGGTTGTGGGTTCGAGTCCCACCCCCAGAGCTATTTTTCAGCCTTGCATGGTAGTTCGGGCCTCCGTTTGTTACCCGCCGAGTATGTCCACGTGAGACGTTGGCATGGTCGGTTGACCAGGGCGCATCGGCCCACGTATAGCCAGTTCCTCCACCAGCACCGCTGCTGCGGCCCCGGCGTCGTGCGACCCGGCCCAGTCGGCCAGCTCCCGCGCCCGAGCCCGAATCGAAGGCTCCGTCAAAGCCTGTTCCACCGCCAACCGCAAAGGCCGTGGCGAGATGAACCGCTGTGGCACCCGCACGCCGGCCCCGGCCCAGTAAACGCGCGAGGCGTTCTCGTTCATGTCGCCGATCGCGGGGCAGGCGACCACGGCGCAGCCCGAGGAGAGCGCTCGCACGAGGGTGCCGTGGCCGGCGTGGCAGACGACAACGTCGCACAGGGGCATCGTGCGCGCGTAGGAAACCCAATCGACGACGCGGGCGTTCGCGGGCACAGGCAACGAACGAGTAGGAAGGCGGCGGTTCCAGGTGGCGAGCACGCGCACAGGTGCGTCAGCCAGTCCCCGCAAAGCGGCATGGAGCATCCGGTGCGACGGGTCCTGGGCGGTCGAGGGTGCCACGAGCACGAGCGGCGCATCGCCCGGCGGTAGCTCCACGTCCGCGGCTGGGGGCTCCCACATCAGCGGACCGACAACATGGGCGTATGAAGGCCACGAGCGCGGGTACTCGAGCTGGGGAAATGTCGCGACCAGCGCCAGCTCTCGGCTGGTGCCGCCGTGGGTGTAATCCAAAGCGGGCAAGCCGAGGCGTACACGGTCGTCGTTGAGCTGGGCGCGGCCGAGCTGGAGGCCGTGCTCGAGCGGCCGGCCCGCCCGGCGCCAGAACGCGCGTCCGAGCGGCCGTCCGCGGCAACCGCGCGCCGAGCGAGTAGATCGGCAGGCCGGGCGCGCCCTGCCGGGATAGACGTGGGGGATCAGCGTCGCGCAGGGCATGCCTTCGATCTCCGCCGCGAGCGCGGGGGCAAGCGTGAGGATGTCGGCGACGACGACGTCGGGCCGCAGCGCGGCGAGGAGGGGAAGCGTGTCGCGCGTGGCGTGGACGACGGCCTCATAGAAGTCCAGGGGCTCCGGCCCGGAGGGAAACACGTGGTACTCCGGGCGCGGGCGCGAAGGCGAGGCCCTCGCGCCTCGATCGGTGCGCGCCAGCGCTCCCACGTCTGCACCGTGACGTCGTGCCCGCGCGCGGCGAGCGCGCGCCCCAGGGCGATCATCGGGAAGGCGTGCCCAGGGTCGCCGAAGGCGCCCAGCAGCACGCGCCGAGGAATCACCTGCTCAGGCGGCGGCGAGCTCGGCCACGAGCCGCAGCTGCTCCAGGCGCTCCCCGCGGTGAACGCGATCGGCGTGACCCCGAGCGTTCCGACGCCCGCGTCGCGGTAGACCTCAAGGCGCTCGCGCACGACATCCGGCGGCCCGCACAACGAGACGGAGTCGATCAGCGCAGTCCGGAATCGCGGCCATCGCCTCCTCGCGCTTGCCTTCGAGGTAGAGGTCCTGGACCACGCGCGGCCTCGGCCTCGAAGCCATAGCGGCAGACGAGCTGGTTGTAGAAGTTCTGCTTGCGCGAGCCCATGCCGCCGACGTAGAGCGCGATGAACGGCCGCATCGCGTCGCGCGCGGCCTGCAGGTCGTCGGTGACGAACACCTGCACGGTCGGCGCCATGTCGAAGTCGCTCGAGCGATTTGCCCGGAGCGCGCGGCGCCCTCCTCCAGCAACGGGCGCAGCTCGGAGACGTGCTCGGGCGAGAACAGCGTCGGGATCCAGCCGTCGGCGATCTCGCCGGCGAGCGCGGTGTTCTTCGGGCCGATCGCGGCGAGGTAGATCGGGATCTGCTCCTGCACGGTGCCGATCGTCAGCTTGAGCGCCTTGCCGGGGCCGTCGGGCAGCGGCAGTGTGAGCGTCTCGCCGTGCGAACTCGACGCGTTCGCGCGCGAGCGCCATCCGCATGACCGCGACGTACTCGCGGGTGCGCTGGAGCTGTTTGCCGAAGCGCTGGCCGTGCCAGCCCTCGGCGACCTGCGGTCCGGAGGAGCCGATCCCGAGGATCATGCGCCCGTTGGAGAGCTGGTCGATCGTCGCGGCCGTCATCGCGGTCATCGCGGCGGAGCGACCGGGCATCTGGAAGATCCCCGAGCCGAGTCTGATCGTCGAGGTCTGCCCCGCGAGCCAGCCGAGCACGGTTGCGGTATCGGACCCGTAGGCCTCCGCCGCCCACACCGAGTCATAGCCCAAGCGCTCGGCCTCCTGGACGATCTTGCAGCTGGTCCTCAGAGTTGAGGCCGAGGCCCCAGTAGCCGATGTGAACGCCGAGCTTCATATCCATGACCCTACAGGGCGTCGCCAGGCCGGGTGAACATGATCTCCGGAACGATGCAGGCGGGGGAGACGCTTCAGCAGGTAGCGGACGGCCTCGGCGATGTCCTCGGGCCGGATCATCTCCTCGGCGGGGACGTGCTCCTTGGCGAACTCGGTCATCGGCGTGTCGACGAACGCGGGGCACAGCGCGCGTCGACTTGATGCCCTGGGGGGCGAGCTCCTTGTTCATCGCTTCGGTCCAGCCGACGACGCCGTGCTTGGTCGCCGAGTACACCGACAGCCAGCCCTGGCCGCGCTTGCCGGAGATCGAGGAGGTGTTGACGACGAGCGCGTTGCGAGTGCTCCGCCGCGGCCGCCGCGCAGCAGCGGCACGCATTCGCGGTAGAACAGCACGATCGAGCGCAGGTTGATCGTCGAGCTGCATGTCGAGGTGCTTGGTCTGGATCTCCCCGACGGACGCCCCGATCCCGACGCCCGCGTTGTTGACGAGCACGTCCAGGCGCCGTAGCGCTCGCGGTGCGCTCCGACGACCTGCTGGATCGTCCTCCTCCTCGATGACGTTCGCCGCGACCCCGTGCACGTCGAAGCCCTCGGCGACGAGCTCCGCGACGGCCGCCTCGAGCTTGTCGGGCCGCCGCGCGGCCATCGTCACGCCGTAGCCTTCCTCGCCGAGCACTTTCGCGATCGCCAGTCCGATGCCGCTCGATGCTCCCGTCACGATCGCCGCGCGCTCCGCCATGTCTGGCCTCCCCGTTGAAGAAGTGGATTCGAGCGAGTCCCGCCCGAAGGGGCTCCGCCCCAGTGGTGCTAGCGCCCGGCGAGAGCATTCCACACGCTGGTAGCGTCTGCTGGCCGATCGAAGATCGGCAGCGCGCCGCGAACGGCGACGCGGGCCCGTAGCTCAGTTGGTTAGAGCAGCGGACTCATAATCCGTCGGTCCCTGGTTCGAGTCCAGGCGGGCCCATCACCAAAACCCCTGTCAGCCACGGCGATATGCGGGACGTAGAGTTAGCTATGCGTGGCTACGAGCTCGCGAGCGATGACACTCTGCTCATGCTCGAAAGCCGGCTCGAGCCGCTGAAGCTGTTGAGGGCCAAGGCCCATCGCCCGCGCGAGCTCTCGCCAGCGGCCGGTCGCGGCTGACACCTCAGCAACGACCGCGCGAGCCCGCGCCCGCGAGACCCTGAACAGCCCGGCGACCTCAACGGCCGTAGCGAGGCTCGCCTGCGCGTCGGTCTCGTCGATCGCGGTCGCGAGGTGCTTCCTCGCGCCTTCGGGGTCGGGGTTCAAGTCGAACGCAGGCGAGAGCGACCAGCCCGCCGTGCTCGTGCGCAGAAAGCCGTGATTGCGCAGATGATCGTCGGTGTTCGAGATCAAGACTGTGAACACGATTCGGCGCCAGAGCTCGCGCAGGTCCCTCCCGGCGTCGGGGGAGTGCTCTTCGATCACCTGGCCGATTTCCAGGTAGCTCGCCTGCTCGCCGTCGGAGGCCTGGAGCATCGACATCGCGCTCAGGTAGCCGATGCGCCCGCCGACGTCGCGGTCGAAGCGACGCACCACCAGCACCGGCCGGCCCTCGATGACGTGCAGCCGGTGCTCGGGAACCGTGATCCCGGCCTCGCGGGCGAGCGTGAGCGCCACCGCCTCCCAGCGGATCACGTCCCACTCGTCGGCCTGTGGGGAAGGAAACTTGGCGATCGCCAGACGGCCCTCGCCGTCGAGCACGTGCGCCTTCGGCCGCGCACCACCGAGCGAGCTGCCGGCGTGGAGCAGGAGACGCAGATCCTCAGCGCTCTCCTCGTCGCGTTCGAGCTCTTCGGCCGCGTTCAGCAGACGCGCAAGCCCGATCAGGTGCGGCACGCCCTCGGTATCGGCCGCGAGATACCGCTCGCCGCCGTGGCCGCGGAATCGCAGAGCGCCCTGGCGCAGATCGTCCCTGGCGCCGAGCAGGAAGTCGAGCTCTGTCAGCTCCGCGCCGGCGGAGCCGCCTTCGCGGGCCCGCTGTGCCTCGGCGCGTCTGATCGAGGCGCCGTCCCCACGCGTCCGGGGCGCAGTCGGACATCGCGCCGAACAGTGGCCGGCCGAGCGCCGTCTGATGCTGGCCCGCCTGCAGCGGCAGGCCCGGATCGAGCTCATAAGAGTCGGGGCGCTGCAGATAGTCCTCCAGATAGGAGAACGTGGCCGATTCGCTCTGCCCGTGGCGATGCGTCCACAGGCGTCCGGCGGGAACGTCTCGCCCGCCGATCTGCACGTCGACCTCGACGGGCTGCTCAACCATCGCCGGTCAGTCTCCTCGGGCCGCACGCGACGAGGAAGCTCCTGCTCTGAGCGCAGTCGGCCGATGTCGCTGGAGAGCGGGTCCAATGCCCCGGTCAGGAGGTCCTGGATGCCGAGCGCCCTGGAGATCCGGAGCAGGTTCTCGAGACTGACCCCGCCATCGCCTGCCTCGAGACGGCGAACTACGCCTCGTGAGACGATCGGCGCGCTCCGCGAGCTGGGCCTGCGTGAGACCGCGCAGCTTCCGCCACGTGGCGATGCTTTCGGCCAGGCTCCGTTGAGCCCGACGGACCGGGACGGGAGTTGTTCGATTTTGCAGTTTATGCTCCATATATGATGCAGTATAGGCCATACTGCGCTATATATCGATCGTTAGCTGTGCGATCTTAGTTAGCTCCCCGACGCGCTGGGGCTCTGCTTCGCGCGTCGCAGAGGCTTAAGCCAAGCCGGACTCAAAACTGCAACTCATATCGGTAGGTCCCCTGCGGTCGAGGCGGAGGGCGCCTCAACCGGCGGCTCCGGGCCCGCTCAGCCGAGCAGCCCGCGGATGTCCTCCGCGGTGAGGCTGCTCGCGAACAGGTCGCCCTCGTCCATGACGCCGCTGAACAGCGCGGCCTTGCGGCGCGCGAGGGCGCGCGACCTTCTCCTCGATCGTGTCGCGCGCGATCATCCGGTAGACCATCACCGGGCGGGTCTGGCCGATGCGGTGGGTGCGGTCGATCGCCTGGGCCTCGGTGGCGGGGTTCCACCACGGGTCGAGCAGGAAGCAGTAGTCGGCCTCGGTGAGGTTCAGGCCGAACCCGCCCGCCTTGAGGCTGATCAGGAACACCGGGTCCGCGCCGTCCTTGAAGCGCTCGAGCACGCGATCGCGCCGGCGCGTGCGGCCGTCGAGGTAGCAGTAGCCGATGCCCTCGCTGTCGAGGCGCTCGCGGACCTTGGCCAGGAATCCCGTGAACTGGCTGAAGACGAGCGCCCGGTGGCCGCCGCCGACGACGTCGCCCAGCTGCTCGACGAGCGCGCCGAGCTTGGCGCACGGCACGGTGTCGTGGTCGTCGTCGACGAGGCCCGGATGCAGGCTGAGCTGGCGCAGCAGCGTGATCGAGCGCAGGATCGTGAAGCGGTTGCGGTCGAAGTCGTCGATCAGCCCGAGGACCTTCTGACGCTCGCGCTGCAGATGCGTGTCGTAGAGCTTGCGGTGGCGCGGATGCAGGTCGACCTCGAGGGTCTGCTCCTGCTTTGCGGGGAGATCCGCGGCCACCAGCTCCTTCGTGCGGCGCTTGACGCAGCGGCTTGATCCGGCGCCGCAGGCGCGCGAGCTGCTCGGCATCGCCGCTCGCGCTCGATCGGTCGCGCGTACTGCTCGGCGAACCGCTTCGGGTCGGGGAACAGCCCGGGCGCGGTGATCGACAGCAGCGACCACAGCTCCATCAGGTTGTTCTCCATCGGCGTGCCGGTGATCGCCAGCTTGAACGGCGCGGCCAGCTCGCGGACGCAGCGGTAGGTCTTCGCCTGGTGGTTCTTGACGTACTGCGCCTCGTCGAGGATCAGCCCCGCCCAGGCCACCGTGCGGTAGGCGTCGGCGTCGAGCCGGAACAGCGTGTACGTCGTGACCACGACGTCGGCGGCGGCGACCTCCTCGATCGTGCGTCCGGACCGCGCCAGCGTGTCGGTGACCGCGTCGACCCTGAGCCCGGGCGCGAAGCGCGCCGCCTCTCCGACCCAGTTGGACACGACGCTCGTCGGAGCGACCACCAGGAACGGGCCGACGCCCGGGTCGCGCTCGCGGGCGTGGCAGATCAGCGCGAGCGCCTGCAGCGTCTTGCCGAGCCCCATGTCGTCGGCGAGGATCCCGCCGAGCTCGAGCTCCCACAGCGACGCCAGCCAGCCGAACCCATCGCGCTGGTAGGGGCGCAGCCGCGCCAGCCAGCGCTGCCGGCGGATCGTGCTCGGCGATCGCGTCGAGCTCGAGCAGCGCGCCGACCTGGCGCTGCCACGCCTGCGCCTGCTCGGTTACGACGCCGAGCGCGGCGAGCTCGGCCCAGAGCCCGGCCTGGTAGCGGCTGATCCGCAGCGGCGCCGACGGCGAGTCCGACAGCGCCCTGGCCTCCTCGATCAGCCGCCGCAGCGACTGCAGGCCGGACTCCAGCAGCGAGAAGTGAGCGCCGTCGTCGAGCAGCATGTGCGACTCGCCGCTCGCGAGCGCCGACGAACACCTCGGCGAACGGCAGCTCGCGGCCATCGACGCTGATCGTCACGCCCAGGTCGAACCAGTCGCGCTCTCCCGCGATCTCGGCGGTGGAGACGCCGATCGTCGAGCGAGTCGCCGACGTCGCGGTAGTCCGCGGGCTCTCCGACGACCTCCACGGCCACGTCTGACCGCTCCGCCAGCCGCGGCAGCACCTCCGTCGTGAGGCGCATGCTGTCGATGCCCGTCAGCGACACCGCGTGCCCATCGGCGGGCCGCCCGGCGCCGTCGAGCAGGCCGAGGCGCTCGAGGTCCGTCCCGGTGAGCATCGGCGGCCGCGAGGATCGCGCGCTCGGCCTCGAGGTCGCGGAACCCGGGGCCGGCCCCGTTGCTGGCGAGCGCTGCGTGCCGCGTGGCGGCGCCGACCTGGTAGGCCCACTCCCATCCGACGTCGACGGCATGGTCGGCGCCGTAGCTTGCGCGCAGCACGAGCGTCGGCGCCGAGATCTCCGGCGGCGTGAAGGAGCCGTCCGACGAGACCACCGTGGCGACGTTGCGCAGCGCGGGGCAGAGCTCCTCGGCGAAGCGCTCGAGCTCGCCCGCCGGGATCCTCAGCCGCTCGCCGTCGAGCACCATCCGCTGCAGCGGCGCCGGCGCCGGCCTGACGAGGCGCACGAGCCGCAGCCGCCGGCTCTCGGGTTCGTGGCTGGAGCCGTCGTCGCCGCGCTCGGCGCACACGACGCCGTGTCCGCTGGAACCGAGGAACAGCAGCGGCTCCAGGCCGTCTCGCTGTCCTCGCCGTCGACCTGGAGGACCGCGCGCACGAGCGACCCCTGATCGCCCTGTCGCGTGACGTCGATCAGCAGCTCGCCCCGCTGATGGCGCGCGCACCTCGCCGAGTCCGGGAAGCGCGTGGACGAGCTTCGACTCCGAGGCGGGCCGCCTCGTCCAACAGCGACCACAGCTGCGCGCTGTCGCAGTCGCTGAGATCGAGCGTCTTGTCGGCGCCGTAGCCGTAGTAGTAGGCCGCCCGTCCTTCGCGCGCGCGGTGCACGGCGTACAGCTCGCGGGCCAGCGCCAGGTGATCGGGGCGGTACTCGCCGCTCCTTGACGTGCCACGAGCTCCAGCCCGCTCCACGCAAGGGAGCCGTTGACCCAGCCGCCGCGCGCGCCCGGCTCGCATCAACCGCGCCATCAGCCGCAGCGGGCCTCCGCCCGCGAGGCCGCTCGCGTGCAGCGCCAGCTCGATCGCCAGCGGGTTGCCCGTGGCACGTGCGCCGCCGGCGCGTCGATCAGCGCGCGCAGCGGCTCCTCCCACGACCGCGGCTGCCGCCGCCGTCGCGACGGCGGACGTCCGTGGCTTCGCCGCCGTCGCAACGCGAGGCGGGCGCCGCCCGCCTCGCAGCGATCGCGCCACGTCCATCGGCTCGCGGCGATCACGATCGCCGCGACGTGCTTGCAGTTGTACCCGACCGGGCAGGTGCACTCGCCATCGTCGAACCCCAGCGCGCCGTCACCATCGGCGGCGAAGAACGCGGCCGTGCGTAGACCGCCCCCTGGCCGACGACCGCGCCGGTCAACGTCTCGGTATCCGGGTCCCACTCGATCGCGAGCACCCGGTTGCCGCGCGCGTAGCCGCGCCCCCGCTGAAACGTCCGGGTTCCGACGGCCGCCTCAACCTCGGACAGCTCGACATCGCTCAGCTCGCTCGACTGCAATCGGCACGAACGCAAGATAGCTATCGCGCCGGACCCAATGTCAGTGAGTAACGCATCAGCGGGTGCCACGGGCGTGGGTGCCCGATCCCTCTGGCTAGAACGGTATGTCGTCGTCTCCCGAGCTGGCACGGGTCGGCGTTGCCGGAGCGGGCTTGAAGTCTAAATTCGTCTCATCGAGGGGAACCGCGTCGCGCTCGGTTGTGCTCTGGATGTCCGCGGGGGACGCGACGATCTCGAACTCGGGCAGGTTCTTGCCCTGCTCGATCTCGGCGAGCTCTCCCTCGCGGTCGGTGAGGTAGCTTTCGAAGAGCCTTCTCCAGTCCCTTGCCACGACGGAAGCCCTCGAACATCTCGTGTACGGAGACATCCTCGGCGCTCAGGCGGGCCACGATGTCCTTCAGCTCGTCGTAGCCGGTCTCGAAGGTGATGTTCTCGTGCTCGGTGGTGCTGCTCTCGGCCATTTGTCTCCCCTTACTCTCGAGGCTTGATCTCATCTATGGTTGCGGCAGCCTCTCCATCCGCAAACCGTAATTCAAGGGTGGTTCCGACTCGTAGATCGGTGGCCGTCTGAATTGCTCGGCCCTGCTCTGAAGCGAGCACCCAGCCGCGGCGTCGGAAGTCCTTCGCGTCGGCGAGCGCTCCGAGGTTCGAGACTCGCTCATGTGCTCGCGCGAGCACGCGGTCGGCGGCTGGGCGCAGATGGCCGGCCTCGGAGCTGATGACCCCGCACTCGGCGGCAAGACGCCGGGTGAGATCGTAATTGGCGTCTGTGGAAAGTCGCTGAAGCGCGCGGCCATAGTCACGACGCTTCTCGCGGATGCGCGTGCCTGTGTTGTGGACGTGGGCGGCAAAGGCATCGAGTGCAACCGGTCGCGGGATGCGCCGTGTGGCGGCATTGAGGGAGTTCTCAGAGGCGTCGATTGCTTCGCGGTGACCGGCAACGAAGGCGACGGCCGCCTGGTGCAGCGCTCCACGCGGCTTGTCGAGGGAGTCGGGGCGTGGGAATCTCAGCGCGATATTGCCCAGAACATGCGAGGCATCTGAAAACGACCTCTCGAGCTTGCGGAATGCACTCTCGGTGCGTGAGGCCAGTAGCTCGCCGGTCCGGCCTATCGCGGTCGCGAGCTCGACGATGCGCTGGTTGGGGCGTGCCTGCTGCCACAGCTCCTCGACCCGGTCTCTGCGGCGTCGCATGCTGACGCGAACAGACGCGAGAGCGTCGGAGTGGCGGGCGAGCTCGCCGAGCAACTCGTCGGCTGAATGGCGGATAGCCCGCTCGGCGGCCATTGCCGGCACGGACGCGCAGGCGGCCGCGACGTGGTCGCAGTTGGGACGGTCCTTTGTGTGTCCGATGCTCGTTATCACGGGGACCTCACACGCGAAGACCGCGCGGCACAGGCGCTCGTCGTCGAAGGCGATGAGGTCAGCCACCGACCCGCCGCCGCGCGCAAGGATGATGACGTCGACATCGCGCATAGCCTGCAGGCGAGCAAGCCCATCGATTACTGAGCCCACCGCTTCCACCCCTTGCACCAAGACAGGGCAGATCACAATGTCCTGGGCCGGAAAGCGTTCGCGTAGACGTCGGAGGACATCCACCATGGCATCGGAACCTTGCGCGGCTGCAACTCCGACACGACGTGGGAATGCTCTCAACGGCTTGCGCCTGTCGAGGTCACAGAGCCCGTCAGCCTGAAGCCGAGCCAACGTCTCAGCACGCCGACGTAGCAACTCTCCCTCGCCGGTGTGCTTGATCTTGTCGATAATGAGCTTCGTGCTTCCACGAGGCGCGTAGAAGTCGATTCGCTCGTAGTGCGCCTGAACGAGGTCACCTCGCTCGGGGAGTGGCTTACACCCACCGACGCGGCCCTTCCAGATGCAGGCGTCGAGGTTGGAGCTCTCGTCCGCCAGAGTCAGGTAGACGTGGCCTGAGCTATGCAGCGTGATGGAGCGAATCTCGCCCTCCATCCATCCATCGCCCAGGTCTCGCAGCGCTCCGTTGATCAGGTGAGCGACCCGTGTGACCGAGGGTGCGGTTTGCGAGGCAGAGATGTTGCTCATTGTCGTCACGGCGGTCTAAGGTACGCCCCCCGCCGGACGTTGCCGCCGCCGCGCCTGGAACTATGATTCGGTTGTCAGCTCATTGGGCGCTCCAGCAGATATCGGAAGCCGGCACGGGATGTCGTCCTCCCCGACTGGGGCTGGGCTTCAAGTCTGGGTGGCGAGGCGCTCGTGCACCGAGCGCACGGCGCTCGAGCCCTCGCCCACCGCGGCGGCGACCCGCTTCATCGAGCCGTTGCGGACGTCGCCGGCGGCGAACACTCCGGGCACGGAGGTCTCAAACGGCAGCGGGCTCGATGTTCCCGCGACGATCGGCCCCGACAGATGACGATCGGTGAGCACGAACCCGTCCTGGTCGAGCAGCACGCCGTCACACAGCCAGCCCGTCGCGGGCTGCGCGCCGATGAAGCAGAACAGCCCCGAACAGGGAATCGTCTGCTGCTGGCCGGTCGCGATGCGCCGCAGCGTTACCTCGTCCAGATGACCATCACCCGCGAGTGTCTGGACTTCGACGTCGGTGAGCAGCTGGATCTTCGGGTCGGACTCGATTCGCTCGATCAGGTACTGGGACATGCTGTGGGTGAGGTCGTCGCGGCGGATCGCGATCGTGACGCTGCAGTTGTGTTCACCCAGATGGATCGCGGCCTGTCCCGCCGAGTTGCCGCCTCCGACGACGAGCACCGGCCTGCCGTCACAGACCCTCGCCTCGAGGTCGGTTGCCGCGTAGTAGACGCCGGCACCCTCGAAGCGGTCGAGGTCCTGTACGTCCAACCGTCGGTAGCTGGCTCCGGAGGCGACGATCACCGCTCGGGTCGGAATCTCGCTTCCATCCTTGAGGATGACCACGTGGAATCCCGCCTCGACCCGCAGGCCCACGACCTCGCAGGGGGCGTTCAGCCGCGCCCCGAGTCGCATCGCCTGCACGGCAGATCGGGCGGTTAGGTCTCCGCCGGAGATGCCGTTGGGGAAGCCGGTGTAGTTCTCGATGCGCGAGCTGGAACCGGCCTGCCCGCCGATCGCCATTGCGTCCAGTGAGACCGTGTGTAGGCCCTCCGACGCTCCGTACACCGACGCTGCCAGGCCGGCGGGACCGCTGCCGACGACGACGAGATCGAAGATGTAGCCCGGTATCGGCTGGAATGTCAGGCCGAGGTGCTCGGCGAAGACAGCCGGCGTCGCGCGGCGCAGAATCTCGGTGGGGGTGATCACCACAGGCGTGTCCTGCGGGCGCAGGTCCATCGTGCTCAGCAGGGCGTCGATGTCCTCGGCGTCCTCGACATCGATCCAGGTGTGGGGGAGGCGCGAGTGTTCCGCGAACGCGCGCAGGCTCATCGCTTCGGGCGAGTACCGTGAGCCGATGATCCGGATCGCCTGGGCGCCCTCGCCGGTGCGTAGCAGCTCACGGCGCGCGAGTAGGGCACTGAAGATGATCCCGGCGAGCGCCGGGCGCAGGCTCATCAGCCGTCGGAACTCGGGCTGTGGAATCATCAGCATCCGACCCGCCCTGCTGACACGAGCGGTCAGGAAGCGGCGCTGGCCGGTCAGGAGGTTCAGCTCGCCGACGAAGTTGCCCGGCCCAAATACAAAGATCGGCTCGTTATCGATGCCTTCGCCGTCGGCCCGCACGATCTCGACCTCGCCCTCGAGCACGACGAACAGGTCGTAGGAGGCCTCTCCGGCCTCGAACAGCAGCTGTCCGTCCACCACCGGCTGCTCAACGCCGAACTCGGCGACTTCCGCGAGCTCGGAGGCGCTCAGGACCGGTGACGCGACGGCGTCCTGATCGCCAGGGGTGCTCATCGTCGCCGGTGCGGCCCGCCTACTTGCGCTTGAGCCGGATCGTCACCGTGCGCGTCGTCGTCTGCGTCTGCCCGGCGGAGTTCTTGGCAACGATCGTCTCGGTCACCTTCAGCGAGTGCTTCTTGCCCAAGAGCTTGCGCCCGGCGCTCGTCAGGGTGAGCTTGAGCGCGACGGTCTGACCTGCCGGTACGGTCGTCGCGCCCTTGCCGATCACGATCGGCTTCGGCTTGGATTTCGACTTCTTGCGCGAGGCGATCGCTGCGGCCGCCCCGGGCACGGTGAGCGTCTGCGTCGTGGCCGCCGTCGGCGGGTTCTGGGCCTGACCGATCGTCAGCGGTCCCGCGAGGTTCGCGGCTGTCAGCGCCCCGCCGCCGAGTTTCAGGCCCCCGTCGGGTGGTGAGCCGGGTGGGGCCGGCGCCGGCGCGGGGGCCGGCATCGGGGGGGGGCGGGGGTGCAACGCCGGCTTCCAAGGGTGAACTTCGCCATGAGTTCGTAGCCGGCAGGGTCGGCCGGGTCCACGTACTCACCGTTTGGCGCCGTCGGGGCCGGACCGTAGGCTTTGTCCGGCGGCCCGCTCCCGATCGGCTTCGTTGCCGGTGTAGAGGAGCGGAAGCGAGGCGGTCGGGCTGAGGACCGAGATGCCGAGGCCGTCGTAGGAGGCGCTTGCCCCCGGCTCGGCGAAGTTCGGCGTGGCCTGGCTGGAGACGGCGAGATCGAGGGGGACCGTCGTCACCTGGTTGGCGGGGACGGTGAATTCCGGGCTTATCTCCGTGATCTGGCAGCAATCGTAGTTGGGCTTGCAGGGGGTCGAGGAGCCGGTCAGGGTGCCGGTGATCACCACGGCCTCCATCGGCCCGGGGTCGGGCATCGCCGGCAGGGTGACGCTCGTCACGGTGCCGCTCCCCCCGGTCGTTTCGGGGAAGGGGACGCCGTCGCCGGCGGTCGCACCGCTCCAGTTCCACAGGCACGTTTCGCGGCCTTCGAACGGCGCAATGTAGCTCTCACAGGAGAGCCCAGGGGTGATTGCCTGTTCCGGGTTGCCGCCGAAGGAGGTGGCTT
Source organism: uncultured Solirubrobacterales bacterium (assembly GCA_963813745.1). Lineage (GTDB taxonomy): Bacteria > Actinomycetota > Thermoleophilia > Solirubrobacterales > Solirubrobacteraceae > Palsa-744. The sequence goes on along the minus strand of CAWEZW010000006.1, from coordinate 95,575 downwards.
CCGCCTGGGCGGACGAGGGAATCGCGCTCAGCGCGAGGAGCATTGCCGCCACGCCGGCCAAAGCCGCCAATGAGACGCCTCGCCCGGTCGGCGTCCGCCGAGCCAAAGCCCGCCCATCCTGGTCTATCCATCCTGCTCGCATACGCAGTCGCCTCTTCCCGCAGCCCGCAGTGGCCACCTTGATCGTGTGACGGTGAAGTATGGCTCTTCCTGGCCTTCTCGACAAGGCGCCCGCCGGTCTATCCGCGTCATCCTCCGGCGCGTACTCGTCGCGGGTCAGGCAGCGACCGTCACCGGGTCCGAGCGCCCGAGCGGCGTGCCGTTGCCGTCGAGCGCCTGCACGGCGAGCAGGGGACCGGTCGAGGCGGTGCGCAGAGCGCTCTCGAACCCGAGCGATCGCGCACTCGCCACGGGTGTGAGACCGCTGGTAGGGCTGCCTGCCAGCAGTTGCCACGTTCTTACCTCGGTCGCTCCGTTCCAGCTCGCATACACGGTCGTCTCCCGGCCGGCACGGGTCGCGGCGATCGCCGGAGCCTCCGCGGGAAGGCCCGTCCACGGCAGGCGGAAGGCTCTGTAGGACTGGTACTTCGCGCCGAGCACCGCGTCGAACAGCATCCGACCTGAGTAATCGAACTCGGACACGTGGGGCGCTTCTCCCCAGCCGACGAACACGTTCCCATTTCCCAGCAGTTGCATGCTGCCCTGGCTGCCGGAGAGGATCTTCGGGTGGGTGTACTGACGCACCAAGGTCGCGGACATCGCCTGCTCGTCGAGCTCGAGGATCAGGCCGCGCGAGAGCTTCTCCACCGCCGGGGTCGCTCCGTTGTCGAAGATCGTGAACGTTCCGTCGGGCTGGCGGCGGGCGTCGTGCTGCCAGGCGAAGTGAGCGCCGGGGCCGATGTCGAAGTCATTGCTCTTCCCGCCCAGACGCCACAGGATCTTGCCGCTGTGGTCGAGCTTGTAGACGGTCTGCATGCTGCGCGAGGAGATCAGCAGGTTGCCGTCGTCGTCGAGGTCGACCGAGTTGATATGAAAGAAGTCCCAGTTCGCTTCCACCGGCGCGTAGGACTCTGTCAGCGGAACGTGATCGAGGCTATGCCACTCCAGCAGCAGCCTGCCGCTGGCGAGATCGATCTCCTGGAAGATCGCGTCTTGGATCGTGCCGTCGCGCGGGCCGCCGACGGCGCGAGAGGTCGGCTTTCCTGATCACGTAGCTCGTGAGCAGGGCGGTGTCGCGCGGGGTGATCACGAACTCGTGCAGATCGCCGCGCAGTCCGCGCCGCCGCCTGCACGCGACGAACCGTGCGGTAGCTGGCGTCCGCGATCACGTATTCGCCGACGCCGTGGCCGTATTCGATCAGTCCCTCCCACCACGTGAGCACCGGGCTGCCGCGATAGCTCTGCACCTGGAAGTTGGTCGTCACCTTGCCCGCGAGCGGGTTCTCCCAGATCGGCTGACCTTCGTTGTCGACGATCACCGCGCCGACCTGGCCGACGGGGGCGTTGTACGGCGCGATGAAGATCGGGTCGGTGGAAACCCCCTGCTCGCGGTGGGTGACCGTCAGTGAGGGAATCCGCAGATCCGGCCGGGTGTGCCATTTCGGTGGTCTGGGTGGCTTGGGGCCCGATGACGCAAAGGCGCCGGTGGCGATCTCGCCCAGGGTGCCGGCGACCGCGAGCCCGGCCGCCCCCATACCGGCTGAGCGGAGCAGCTGCCTGCGGGTCAGGGTTGGGTTGACTCTGGCCATCTGCGGCACCCAGGTAAGCGCATCTTTCGAAAGGGTTTCTCAAGAAGGCTGAAGAACGGGAGAGGAAAGCCGTCGAGGGCGCCGAGATGTAACCTCATGTCTCGGTCGTAGTTCGCCTGCGGTTTAGGGAGGTGTATCGGGGTGACGCCGGTTGAGGGGGAGCTGAACGAGGTGCTGGTCATCGAGCGCGATGCATCGACGCTCGACGCTCTGACGGTATGCGAGGCGTTTCAGCGCACGGCCGCTCAGAATCCTGACCGCGTCGCGCTGCGTACCCTGGGCGGCGAGCTGACGCTCACCTTCAAAGAGATGCAGAGCCGCGTGCGGGCGATTGCCGCTGGCCTACATTCACTGGGCGTAGGCATGGGCGACACGGTGGGGCTGATGCTCCTCAACAGGCCTGAGTTCAACATCTGCGATTGCGCGGCCATGCATCTGGGCGCAACGCCCTTCTCGATCTACAGCACCTGCTCGCCTGAGCAGATCGCCTACCTGTTCAGCAACGCCAAGAACAAGATTCTGATCACCGAACTGCAGTTCTTGGAAAAGATCTGGGCTGCAGGGATGGACTCGCTCGAGCACGTCATCTGCGTCGACGGCGCGCCTGAGGGAACGATAGGGCTAGAGCAACTCGAAGCCTTCGATGTCCCCGACTTCGACTTCGAAGCGAGTTGGCGAGCAGTCAGCGGCGAGGACCTGATCACCATCTGTTACACGTCCGGGACCACTGGCCCACCTAAGGGCGTGGAGCTCACCCACGCCAACGTGCTGGCCGAGTGCCACGCCGCCGCGGCCGTGATCGAGCACGATCCCGAAGGCCGCATCATCTCCTATCTGCCCAATGCCCACATGGCAGACCGCTACTCGACGCACTACGTCCAGTTGCTCTACGGCACCGAGGTCACCGTGATCTCAGACGTGACCCAGATAACTGCGGCGATCGCGGAGGTCCATCCCACGAGCTTTGGCTCGGTCCCCAGAGTCTGGGAGAAGATGAAGGCTGGTCTGGAGGCCGCGATCGCGGCCGACGAGGACGTCGCTCGCAAACAGGCGGTGGAGTGGGCGATCGGCGTGGGCCTGCAGTGCGTGCGCGCCGAGCAGGCTGGCGAAACGGTCTCAGAGGAGCTGCTGGCCGAATATGCCAAGGCCGATGAGCTAGTACTCAAAAGACTGCGTGAGCGCCTGGGACTCGACCAGACGAAGATGCTCTATGCGGGCGCGGCGCCCACGCCAGTCGAGGTGCTGGAGTTCTTCCACGCGATCGGCCTGCCCATCTGCGAGCTGTGGGGCATGTCAGAGCTGACCTGCGTAGGCACCTGCAATCCGCGCGAGCGTCCCAAGCTCGGCACGGTGGGCCCACCACTGCCAGGCATCGAGGTGAAGATCGCCGAGGATGGCGAGCTGCTCTGCAGAGGCGAGATGGTGATGCGCGGCTACCGTGCCGACCCCATCCAGACCGCCGAGGCGATCGACGCCGGCGGATGGCTGCACACGGGCGATATCGCCGAGATCGACTCCGAGGGCTACGTGAAGATCGTCGATCGCAAGAAGGAGCTGATCATCAACGCCGCCGGCAAGAACATGTCGCCGGCGAACATCGAGGCCCAGATCAAGAGCTCGAGTGCCTTGATTGGACAGGCGATCGCGATCGGCGATCGGCGCCCCTATAACGTCGCATTGATTGTGCTCGACCCCGACGGCGGGAGCGTGTGGGCCGCAGAGCACGGACTCGCGGACGTCTCGCCCGCAGCGCTTTGCCAAGAGCCGGGTGTCAAGGCGGAGGTCGCACGCGGCGTGGAGGAGGCCAACAGCCATCTCAGTCGGGTGGAGCAGATCAAGCGCTTTGCGATCCTCCCCTGCGACTGGCTTGCAGGGGGCGATGAGCTGACGCCGACGATGAAGCTCAAGCGCAAGCCGATTGCCGAGAAGTACGCTGCCGAGATCGACGCGCTTTATATCTGAGCCCAGCTGCGGGGCATCTAAAACGAGGAGACAGATGATCGACGGCAACGCAATCAATCAGCTACTCGAGAACGCGGTGTCTGGCGGGGCGCTCCCGGGCGTTGTCGCGGTTGCCGGCGACCGCGACGGAACGCTGTTTGAGGGTGCGTTCGGACGGCTGAGCGTCGACGGCGAGGAGCCCGCACGGACGGACACGATGCTCGCGATCGCGTCGATGACCAAGGCGATCACGAGCGTCGCCGCGCTGCAGCTGATCGAGCGCGGTCTGGTGGAGCTCGAGGCGCCGGTCTCGAGCGTGTTGCCGGCTTTCGGGGATCTGCAGGTGCTGGATGGCTTTGACGGAGATGCGCCCAGGCTGCGCCCCGCGGCTCGCCAGGCGAGCATCCGTCAGTTGCTGACCCACACCTCGGGGCTCGGCTACGCGTTCGGCAACGCCGATCTGCTGCGCTATTACAAGTTTCGTGGCATCGACCCGTTCAGCCTCGGGCACGCGATGCTCGACGGTGTACCACTCGTCGCCGACCCGGGCACCCGCTGGGAATACGGGACGAGCACCGACTGGCTCGGCCATGTAGTCCAGGCGCTCAGCGGACAGGATCTCGCCGCCTACTGCGAGCAGCACATCTTCACCCCCCTGGGGATGACCGACTCAACCTTCACCCCCAGCGAGCAGCAGAGCGCCCGCATGATGGCCCTTCATGCTCGAGGGCCCGATGGAGGGCTCGCCCTATCGCCGCTGGAGCTCTCGATCGACCCCGGGTTCTTCTCCGGCGGCGCAGGGGCCTACTCGACCGCCGGCGACTATCTGCGCTTCCTGCGCGCATTACTGTGTGGCGGCGAGCTCGACGGCGAGCGGATCCTCGCGCCGGAGACGACTGAGCTGATGTTCAGCGACCATCTCAATGGCGCACCGCTGCCCGAGATCATGCGCTCGGCGCTCCCGGAGCTGACCAACGACGTGCCCGCGCTGCCTGTACCCCAGGGGTGGGGTCTGGGACTCAACCTCCTGCTGCAGGACATACCGGGTATGCGCCGCGCCGGCACCGGCTCGTGGGCGGGTCTGTTCAATTGCTACTACTGGATCGACCGCGGAACCGGTGTCAGCGCCGCAATCTTCACCCAGGTACTGCCGTTCTTCGACGCCCGCATCGTGCAGACGATGCTCGAACTCAACGGCGCCGTCTTCAGCGGCGTGGAGAACAGTTGACGCACGCCACGTGGTGGGCTTGTCGCTACCCCTTTCGTAGTTGAACTTCTCTATCCAACGTGATCTCCAGATGCGCGGGAGCGCTGCGAGCCTGCGCTCACACGCCGACCGGAGCCGCGAGCGGTTGCTCGGCGTCGATCTGCCCCGTCAGCGGCTCCTCCTCGCATAGCCGCGCGGCGGTGGCGGTCGCCGTATCGAGCGCCCAATGGGTCGTCGTGACCAGGCCAAGCGCCACGATCAAGAGGCCGCACCCGGCGACGAGCCACCAGCCCGGATGGGTCCCGGTCGCCAGCAGAGCCGGGTCGGTCGTTGCAACGACGGCGATCGCACCGACGATCGCGACCCCCAGCGATTGACCGACCTGGCGACTGGTGGAGGCGACCGCCGAGGCCACGCCGGCTTGCGCCGGCGGCATCCCGAGACGGCGGTGTTCGTGATCGGTGGGTTGACCGAGCCGAAGCCGATCCCGAAGACGATATAGCTGACGATCAACCAGGTCGGCGAGGTGGTCGTGGTCAGGCTCGTGAGCATCAAGCCGCTGATCAGGATCGCGACGCCCCCGATCACCAGCGACGGCCGCGCGCCGCGGGCGCCGACCAAGCGCCCGGTCAGTGGCCCGACGACGAGCGTCATCGCGGCCATCGGCAGCGTGTACAGGCCGGCGTGGAAGGGGGAGAGGCCGCGCCCGTTCTGCAGATAGATCGTGTTCAGGAAGAGAAAGCCGCCGAGCGCGACGAAGGCGGCGATCGCGATCACGGTTGCGCCCGAGAACGGCACGCTCGCGAAGAAGCGCACGTCGATCAGTGGATCGACGCGCCGGCGCTCATAGCGGATCAGCGCGCCGACCGCGAGTGCCGCGAGCGCGAACAGGCCGAGGATCTCGCCCGAGAGCCAGCCGTGGGAGGGCCCCTCGATGATCGCGTAGACGGTGCCGGCGAGCAGCACGATCACCAGCAGCTGCCCGACGGGGTCGATCCGCCGCGCGCGCGGCGCCTTTGACTCCGGGACGAAGCGCCACGTGAGCGCGGCCGCGATCAGCCCGATCGGCACGTTCACCCAGAAGACCGAGCGCCAGCTGCCCGCGTCGACGAGCGCGCCGCCGAGCACCGGGCCCATCGCCATACTGACGCCGATCACCCCTGCCCAGATGCCGATCGCCTGGGCGCGCTCGCGCGCGTCGGTGAAGGTGTTGCGGATGATCGACATCGCCACCGGGTTGAGCATCGAGCCGCCGACGGCCTGCACCATGCGGAAGACGATCAACAGCTGCACGGTCGGGGCGAGACTGCACAGCAGCGAGCCGAGCGTGAACAGCACCAGCCCGAGCTTGAAGACGCGCGCGCGACCGAAACGGTCCGCCATCGAGCCCGACAGCATCAGCAGGCTGGCGAGCACGAGCGTGTAGGAGTCGACCGTCCATTGCAGCTGCGGCACCGAGGCGTGCAGTTCACGCCGGATCGAGGGCAGCGCGACGTTCACGATCGTGTTGTCGAGCCCGACGATGAACAGGCTCATGCAGCAGATCGCGAGGATCAGATAGCGGCGGCGGTCGGGGGCCTGGGGCGTCCGTCTTCCCAGGTCACCCGCGCCGGTCGGAGTGATCATAGAACGAACACAGTACAAACGTACATACTGGCCAGCCAAGAGTGGCCGAGGTCAAGCTTCGTTCGCCTCTGCTCGCCCTACGAGCATCTTCATCAGGTACTGCTCGTTGGCTTGTGGGAAGGGGCGAAAGATGCTTTCGGCCGTCAAGGCGATCACAGCGCGTCCGTAGGCAAATGCGAAGTATTCGAAGTAGAGGGGCGACTGGACGCGCCTGCCCCGGCGGGTGGTATAGCTGGTCTGTATCTTCAGTCGCAGCGCGGTTGCGCGGTACGAGCCGAGACCCCGATAGCTGGTGGGCGCTGGGGCCGGGAGTGGCGTGGCCGTGACCTGACCGAGACTGAGTGAGTTTCGCTTGGCGGTGCGACGGAGCCGCCATCGGCTGTAGCTGTACGTGATGCAGGTGCGCCCGCGCGCGCTCGTGAGTACGGCGAGGTACCGGTCGGCGGCCCGTTCGCTTGGCAATACCGCGACGGTGGAGTACACCGACTGGATCTTCGAGTCGATCGCGGTATCTGAAGGTGGGGGAGTGGATGGTCACGACGGTGTGCACAGAGCGCAGTTCTCCATTACACCGGGCGAATGTTTCCCAGTCGCCACCGTCCTCGGTCGGACCTTCCGGTGCCACCTGTGTCATCCCGGGCACGTCGTAGCCGCGCAGGTTCACGGCGTGGGCGTAGGTTCTTGCTTGCGCCCGGGTAATTGAGCGACTGGTGCTGGGCTGAACCGACGAGCCAGCCGACAGGGTCCCCAAGTTGGTGGCGGAAACGGAGAGGTCAGGCGTCTGGCAGCCAGCCCCTGGCAAGGCGCAGGCCAGCACTTCCACGGTGCTGTTAGCGCGATGCTGCTCGAGCGTGCGCTGGGCCGGTCCCGTTGCAGGGGGATAGCCTGGCGGAACGTCTCGACACGGTAGAGGCGGCGACCTCGTACGAAGAGCACATCCCATTGCTGGGCGTTGTCGGGATTGACCCAGTAGAGGTTGCCGGCGCCTGACGGAAAGTGCGCCGCATGCGCCGCGCCATCGCTGCGGCAGCGAGGGCTTGCGGCCCGTGCGAAGGCATCCTCGGCCTGTCTTTCTGAGGCGAATTCGAGCACATCGGCCACGACGTCGTCTTCGTTTCCCTGGCGATCGAGCGCCCACCAGCGCACCTCGTAGCCCGCGGGCACGGGGCCCGCCGGCGAGCCCGATGAGGATAACTGTTGCGGGGAGTCATCCGTCCATAGGTTGCTCGTCGTGATCGTTCCCGTTTCATAGACGCGTCCGACCCGCGGCGGCATGATCCGCGAGACCGCATTGCGCAGCGCAGCGAGGTTCTGTGCAGGGATGCTCTTAACTTCCGGCGCGCCCCGGCCGGGACATCCAGGAGCGAACGCTGTCCCGCTTGCTTGCGCTGAGCCACTCCCGCGGTTGAAGAGTTCGGTCTTAACCGAGAGCAGAGCCAGCACCGCGAGTGCCAGGCCGGCGAGCAGCAAGCCAAGCCTCAGGCGGCTATCGGCCCACCAAGGAGCGCGGCCCGGCGCGAGATCAAAAGCCTCCTGGACACCCGGTACATCAGTCGGTGGGTCCGCTCGAGCATCGTCATGCTCCATGCGAGGAATGTCGGCGGGGCGAGCCATGCGCTTGAGAAGGAGCCTCCCTCCAAAGCCCGCCGATCTGGCCAATACGCTCAAGGTATGCAGCCTGAGGAGCGCCTCGCCGTGATCGACCTCGGCTCGAACTCGTTCCGGCTCGTCGTCTTCATGGCGGGCGAGGGCTGGTGGAAGCGCACCGATGAGATCTACGAGCCCGTGCGGATCGGCGAGGGCCTGGCGGCGAGCGGCAGGCTGGGGGAGAAGCCGATCGAGCGAGCGCTGGCGACGCTCGACGTGTTCTCCCACTTCTGCCGGGCCGCTGGTCTGGAGAACGGCTCCGTCGACGCGGTCGCGACGAGCGCGATCCGCGACGCCGAGAACGCCGCGGAGTTCCTGGCCAAGGCGCGCGAGCTGACCGAGCTGCCGATCCGGGTGCTCAGCCGCGAGGAGGAGGCGCGCTACGGATATCTCGCGGCGGTCAACTCCACGACCCTGACGACAGGATGCGTGCTCGATCTGGGTGGCGGATCGCTGCAGCTGGTGGGTGTCGCCGACCGGCTCGCGCGGGAGTCGGGCTCGTGGCGTCTGGGCACGGTGCGGATGAGCGAGCGCTTCCTGCCACCGAACGGACCGGCCAAGCGCAAGCAGATGGAGGAGCTGCGTGAGCACGTGGCCCGCGAGCTCGAGCAGGCCTCCTGGTTGGCGCAGACCGGCCGGCGCCTGGTCGGCCTCGGGGGGACCGTGCGCAGCCTTGCCACCGCCGCCCAGCGCGCGGCGGGGCTGCCTTCCAACGGCGTGCAGGGGATGGTGATCGAGCGTGCGGCGCTCGACGAGCTGGTGGAGCGACTCGCGGCGCTGGGAGCCGCCGAGCGCAGCACGATCCCCGGAGTCAAGCCGGCCCGCGCGGATCTGATCCTCGCCGGGGCGATCGTCGTGCAGGGGGTGCTGCAGGCCGGTGGCTTCGACGGCTTGGAGACGACCGAGGCGGGGCTGCGTGAGGGTGTCTTCTTCGAGCGCCTGCTCGCAGCGCACGAGGAGCCGCTGTTCGAGGATCTGCGGCGCACCAGCGTGATGAACCTGGCGGCCCGCTACAACGTTGACGCCGCACACACCAGCCACGTCGCCGCACTGGCGCTCGGCATGTTCGACGAGCTCGCCCGGCTCGGGCTGAACCCCGGCGACGGGAACGAGCGCGAGCTGCTGTGGGCGGCATGCATGCTGCACGACATCGGCATGTCCGTCGACTACGACGACCACCACAAGCACTCGCGCTACCTGATCCTCAACGGCGGTCTGCCGGGCTTCTCGCCGATCGAGGTCGCGATCATCGCCCAGGCCGCCCGCTATCACCGCAAGGGGATGCCGGATCCGGGACCGCTTACGGCCCTGTTCGCGCCCGGGGACACAGAGCGCCTGAACCGCTGCGCCGTGCTGCTGCGCCTGGCCGAGGACCTCGAGCGCTCACGCGACCAGCTCGTGCGCGGCGTCGACCTCGCGCTGCTCAACGGAGCCCCCGCCGGGGAGGAGAAGGTCGAGCTGCGCGTGATCGCCGACGGCGAGGCGGCGGTGCCCCGCTGGGCGGCGAGCCGCGAGACCGAGCTGTTCGCGCGGGCTTTCCACCACGACCTCTCCGTGGCAGCCTGAGGACTCAGCCTGCGGCTGTCAACGCGCGTTCGTGGCCGGCGCAGTCGAACAGCGCGAGGCCATATGGGTAGGGGACCGGGCTGTGCCAGACCGATGGCGCCAGCTCTTCGCACGCCCGCAGGACCGCGCGCGTGGCGAGGTTGCCGCCGCGTAGCGAGTACTCGCCGCCGAGCAGCACATAGCGAGCTTCGCGGTTTGCCACCAAACGCGCGAGCTGGGGGCCGTCGACGGCGGGGTCGGTGCCGCTGTAGCCGCCCAGCGCGCCCGCGTCCAGGCCGAACAGCATCATCGGAGACGCCGTGTCGGAGGCGACGGTCAAGAGCGCCCAGCGCGTGCCGGGATCGTGCGTGCTCACGTAGTCGGCCAGTGCGCGGTCGATGCCCTCGTCACGGGCGTTGACGCCATAGGCGCCGGGGCCGGGGTCGTGCCCGGGTCCTGCCGCCGGGAAGGTGCCCTCGGCCGGCGCGAGCCAAGTGGTGGCCGAGTAGGCGGTCGGCGCGACGAGCAGCAGCAGGAACGTGAACGCGACCGCCGGCGCCGCCAGGCGGCGCAGGGCCAGCAGTGCGCACAGACCCACGGTGGCTCCCACCAGGAGCACGGGGACGAACCACTCCATGTAGTGCTCGCGGTGCAGCAGCACGACCTGCACCGCGACGGTTGCCAGGACCGCACACGCCGTCAGCGCGAGGCCTGCGATCCGGCGCGGATCGCGACCGCGCGCGAGCTCGGCGAAGGCGACCGCGCCCGCTCCCGCCATCGCTCCCGTGCCCGGTCCCAGCGCCGAGACGTAGTAGGGGTGGACGATGCCCTTGGACAGGCTCAGCACGACGGCCTCCACCAGGAACCATCCTCCCAGCACGAGCACGGCCGCCAGCCGCGACCGATCGGAGATCGGCCAGCGACGTCCAGGTGGCGGGACGGGCGCGGTGGGCTCCCCGTCAGCATCAGGCTCTTCCTCGATAGCAGGCCGCTCACGCGGCATCTTCCGTCGGCGGTTGCAGAGGATCAGCAGCGCCAAGCCGAGCAAGCCGAAAAGCGCGAACGGAAGCATCCAGCCGGCCTGGTCGCCGAGACCCAGGTGGAACAGCCGCATCGGGCCGGGGGGGCCACCGAACGGGATCGGATCCTTTTCGCGACCTTTGCTCACAATCGGTTTGAGCGTGGGCGTGGGCTCGTGGGCGCTGCTCGACGCGGGCGGGATGCGCTTGGCGTGGGCCGCTTCTGCGGCGACCGCCCGTTCGCGCGCGGCGGGCACATATGCGCCGGGGCGCACGACCACGCTGTTCGGGCCGCCGGCCTGGCCTTCCACGCGCCCGAAGCCGTTGTATTCGAACGTCAGGCCGAGCTCGGTGTTGTTCGTCGAGCTGCCCACATAGGGGCGCTGGGAGGCGGGCGTGAGTTCGACGAAGGCGATCCACGCGAACGACACGACTAGCATCGCCACGGCGGCGACCGCGAGCTGTGAGATGCGGCGCGGGACCCGACCCGGTGCGCACACCAGGTAGGCGAGCGCGATCGGCGGCACGACCAGGTAGGCGGCCAGTGTCTTCGTGTTGAAGGCGAGCCCGATCAGCACGCCGCACCACACCAGCGTGCGCCAGCGCCCGGTTTCGCACGCGCGCAGCCCCGCCCCGCAGGCGAGGATCAGCAGCAGAATCAACAGCGGGTCGACGCCGTTCTCGCGCGAGACCGCCACGAACGACGGGAACACCGCCAGCGTCAGCGCGCCCGCGACCGCCGCCCAGGCGCCGAAGCGGGGCGCCATCACCCAATACAGCGCCGCGACGGCGAGTACGCCGATGATCGCCTCTCCCAGCAGCAGGCTGAGCGGTGAGAAGCCGAAGATCTTCGCGCTGAGCGCCTGTACCCACAACGCCAGCGGTGGCTTGTCCACCGTGACCAGACCGCCGGGGTCGAACGACACGAACAGGAAGTTGTGCCACGAGCGCAGCATCGACTTCACGCCGGCCGAGTAGAAGATGTTGGCGTAGCCGTTCTGGGACAGCTTGTTCACGTTCAGCACGGCGGACAGCGCGAGCACTCCCGCGAGCGCCACGTGCGCCGGCGCGAGCCGTGCTCGTCCCCGTTCTCGCTCCAGCGGCTCGCGCTCGAGATCGGCGAATCCCGGCGCGGTGGCCGGGGGAGAGGCGCTGCTCATCGGGGAGTGATGCCGACAATCACGGGGAGAGCATCCCGATCAGCCGCTCCAAGTCGCGCTCGTCGTTCCAGGCGCCGACAGAGGCGCGTAGCCAGGGCCGGTCGGGGATGTTGCGCACGATCACGCCGTGCTCGGCCAAGAGCTCGCGCTCGGTGGGCGGGTCTGGGCTCGGGAAGGAGACCAGGGTGGTGGGCCCGCGTGGCGCGGGCTCGCGCCCGGCTTCGGCCAGCAGCTCGACCAGGCTCGCGGCGAGCGTCCGCGCGCGCTCGTGCACGGTGGCCCAGCCGGCGGACTCGAGCAGGCGGATCGCGGCGAGCGCGCAGGCGACGGTCGCGGCGTTTTGCGACATCGTGTCGAAGCGCCGCGCGTCCCCATGCAGAATGTGCATCGAGTCCGTCGTTGGGGTCGGCGAGGTTCGCGTAGCCGCGCCTGGAGACGCTCAGGCGCTCGCGCAGCGCGGGGCTGACCCACAGCATGCCGGTGCCGTCGGGGCCGCACAGCCACTTTTGCCCGGCGCCGGCGTAAGCATCGCAGCCGAGCGCGTGCACATCGACCGGGACGGCGCCGACGCCCTGGGCGCCGTCGAGCAGCACAGGGATGTCGAGCCGGCCGAGCTCGGGTGGCGCGAGCGAGCCGCTGACCCAGCCGACGTGCGAGCAGGCGACGAGCCGCGTGCTCGTGCCGACTGCTTCGGCGAGCTCTGCAAACGGCGCTTCGCGGACATCCACGCCGTGCAGCTCGCGCGCGGCCGAGAGCGCGCCCAGCAGGCCCGGGTGCTCCTCGTCGCTGGTGAGGATCTCATCGCCGCGGTTCAGCTGCAGGCCACCGATCACCTGGGCCATGCCCTCGCTGGTGCAGGTGGTGAGCGCGACGTCGGCTGCGTTGGCGCCGAGCGCGATGGCGTAGGCGGCGCGCAGCTCGGCGTTCAGCTCGGAGCGGCGTTCGAAGTGCGCCGTCGCGCGTCCCTCGCTCAGCTCGCGCTCGAGCTCGCGCGTGGCTGCCTGCACGGCGCGCGCGGGCAGCGGTCCGTCGGTGCCGGCGTTCAGGTACGCCAACCGCTCGAGGACGGGAAACTCGGCACGTAACCCGGTGAGATCCACAAACCGCGAGAATACCCGCATGTCCAGCGCCGATCGGCAGATACCCCTATGGGAACCGACGGCGCAGGATCGCGAGCGCGCCGAGATGACGCGCTTCATGCACTTCGCGGGCGAGCGCCGAGGCGAGCCGTTCGCCGACTACGACGAGCTGTGGCGCTGGTCGGTGGCGGAGCTGGAGGAGTTCTGGGCGTGCATCTGGGAGTTCTGCGGGGTGCGCGCGTCAAAGCCCTACGAGCGCGTGCTCAAGTCACGCGAGATGCCGGGCACGCGCTGGTTCGAGGGGGCTGAGCTGAACTACGCGGAGAACCTTTTATTGGGCCCACCCACCCCGCGATCGGGCGCGGTGCGCGATCCAAACGAGCCCGCGGTCCTGCACTGCTCAGAGCTACGCGAGCTGGAACAGCTGACCAGGGGCGAGCTCACCGCTCAGGTCGCCCGTGCCGCAGCGGGGCTACGTGCGCTCGGCGTGGGTCGCGGTGATCGCGTGGTGGCCTACATGTCGAACATCCCCGAGACATTGATCGCGTTCCTCGCGACTGCGAGCATCGGCGCGATCTGGTCCAGCGCCGCGCCCGAGTTCGGGGCGCGCAGCGTGATCGACCGCTTCGCCCAGATCGAGCCGAAGGTGTTGCTTGCGGTTGACGGCTACCGGCACGGAGGCAAGGACTTCGACCGGATGGGCGTCCTCGAGAAGATCCTTGCCGAGCTGCCCACCGTCGAGAACGTCGTGCTGCTGCCCTACCTCGATGCGGACGCACGCTGGGGTGAGAAGGCACGAGTCGACGCGAACACCTCGGACAATGCCGGCACCCGAATTGATCTGGACGCCCACGCCGGCGAACGTCCCGCGGGCCTCACTTGGGCGCAGTTGTTGGAGGGGGAATCCCAAACCGAGCTGACGTTCGAGCAGGTCCCCTTCGACCATCCCCTGTGGGTGCTCTACTCCTCCGGCACGACCGGCCTGCCGAAGGCGATCGTGCACGGGCACGGCGGGATCCTCGTGGAGCAGCTGAAGAAGAGCCTGCACCTGAACCTACGGCGCGGGGATCGCATGTTCTGGTTCACGACGACCGGCTGGATGATGTGGAACTTCCTCGTCGGCTGCCTGCTCTCCGACGCCGCGATCGTGCTCTATGACGGCAGCCCCGGCCACCCTGACCTGGGAATGCTGTGGGAGCTAGCCGAGCGCACCGGGATGACCTGCATGGGTCTCAGCGCGGGCCTGCTCGCGAGCTCTGAGAAGGCGGGGATCGAGCCGGGGCGCGACCACGACCTCAGCGCGCTGCGCGCGATCGGCTCGACCGGTTCGCCGCTGGCCCCGGAGAGCTTCAAATGGGTCTATGAGCACGTCAAGCCCGACGTCTGGCTGTTCTCCACGAGCGGCGGCACCGATGTCTGCACGGCATTCGTCGCGGGCTGTCCTTTGCTGCCGGTCTACGAAGGCGAACTGCAATGCCGGGCGCTCGGCTGCGCGGTGGAGGCCTGGGACGAGCAGGGTCACAGCCTCACCGACGAGGTCGGCGAGCTGGTGATCACGGAGTCGATGCCGTCGATGCCCTTGTTCTTCTGGGGAGACCCCGACGGTGAGCGACTTAGGGAGAGCTACTTCGCGATGTACCCGGGCGTCTGGCGTCACGGCGACTGGATCCGCATCACGCCCCGTGGCGGCGCCGTGATCTACGGCCGCTCAGACTCGACGATCAACCGCCAGGGCGTGCGCATGGGCACGAGCGAGATCTATCGCGCCGTTGCGACCGTGCCGGAGGTGCTCGACGCGCTCGTCGTCGACGTTCCCAAGGGTGGGGAGGACGCCGCGGGCGGGAAGGAATTATGGATGGGGCTGTTCGTGGTGCTGCGCGAGGGAGCCGCACTGGATGAGGACCTGGCGAAGACGATCAAGCGGCGGATCCGCGAGGACTGCTCGCCGCGCCACGTGCCGAACGAGATCCTCGCGATCGAGGAGGTGCCGCGCACGCTCTCGGGCAAGGTCTTGGAGGTCCCGGTCAAGAAGATCCTGATGGGCGCTCCCCCCGAGCGGGCCGCGAGCGTCGATTCCCTGGCCAACCCCCGCTCGCTCGACTACTTCGTTTCACTCGCCGACAGATTCACAGCCCCATAGATCTACCGACGATCTCCTTCATGATCTCGTTCGTGCCTCCGTATATGCGCGTCACACGCGCGTCCGCGTAGGCGCGCGCGATCGGGTACTCGGTCATGTAGCCGTACCCGCCGTGCAGCTGCAGGCAGCGATCGACGACACGGCCCTGCAGATCGGTACACCACCACTTCGCGATCGCCGCATCCTCCGGCGTCAGGTCACCCTCGTTCAAAGCTTCCGTGCAGCGGTCGACGTAGGTACGAGCGATCTCCGTTTCGGTGCGAACCTCGGCAAGCACGAAGCGGGAATTCTGAAACGAGCCGATCGGCTGGCCGAAGGCCTTACGCTCGCGCACGTAGTCGAGCGTCCAGCCCAGTGCCGCCTCGGCGGCGGCCACGGCCGAGGCCGCGATCGAAAGCCGCTCCTGGGGGAGGTTGGAGACGAGGTAGCGAAAGCCCTCGCCCTTCTGCCCCAGCAGATTCTCGACCGGGACATGCAGGTCGGTGAAGGACAGCTCGGCGGTGTCCTGGGAGTGCTGGCCGATCTTCTCGAGGTTGCGCCCGCGCTCGAAGCCCTCCATCCCGCGCTCCACGACAAGCAGGCTGATGCCGCGGTGGCGCTCGGACGGATCGGTCTTGACCGCGACGATCACGAGATCGGCGTTGATCCCGTTCGTGATGAACGTCTTCGTCCCGTCGACGACGTAGTTCTCGCCCTCCCGCGGGGCGCGCGTGGACATGTTCGCCAGATCGGAGCCGATCCCGGGCTCGGTCATCGCCAGCGCGGTGATCAACTCGCCGGAGGCGATCCCTGGAAGCCAGCGTTCGCGTTGCTCCTCGTTGCAGTACGTCAGGAAGTACGGCAGGCAGATATCGTTGTGCAGCGTGATCCCCAGCCCGAAGCCGCCGACGCCCGCGCGCTGGGTCTCCTCACCGATCACGAGGTTCAAGCGGAAGTCCTCGGCCCCCGCGCCACCGTAGCGCTCAGGGACCGCCATACCGAGAAAGCCGCCTCGGCCCGCGAGCGCGAACACCTCGCGCGGCACGATCCCGTCGCGCTCCCACTCGCCGTAGCGGCCTTCGTCGCCGAGCACCTCTCGCTCCAAGAACGTGCGAAAGCTCGCGCGGAAATCTTCGTGGACGTCTTCGTAGAGAGTGCGTCTCATGCAGCGAGAGACACTACCGGCGTCGACTCCCCGCGATAGCCCGGCTTGGCGAGCAGTAGTTGCACGTCCTGAATCCGCCGCTCGCGAAAACCGCCCTCGCAATAGGATAGATACAGCTCCCACAGCCGGCGAAAACGCTCGTCGTAGCCGAGGTCCGCGAGGCGCTCCGACGCGTCCAGGAAACGCTCGCGCCACAGCTGAAGCGTCGTCGCGTAGTGAGCCGTGATGTCCTCCAGGTGCACCTGACGCAGGTCGGTGACGCGCGGCAGCTGGCGCGAGATCAGCTCCAGCGAGGGCAGGCACCCGCCCGGGAAGATGTAGGTGTTGATGAAGCTCTTCGAAGCCTTCTCGACCTGGTAGGCGCGGTCGTCGATCACGATCGCCTGCAAGAGCATCGCGCCATCATCGGCGAGCAGCTCCGAGCAGCGGCGGAAGTAGGTCGGGAAGTTCTGCCAGCCGACGGCCTCGATCATCTCGATCGACACGAGCTTGTCGTAGGAGCCCCGCAGGTCACGGTAGTCCTCGAGCAGGACCGTCACCCGCTCCTGGAGCCCCGCGGCGCGCACACGCTCAGTCGCGTAGGCGTGCTGCTCGCGCGAGATCGTCGTGGTCGTCACGTGGCAGCCGTAGTGCTCGGCCGCATAGATGGCGAAGGCGCCCCAGCCGGTCCCGATCTCGAGCACGTGGTCGGCGGGAGAAAGGCTGAGCTTCGCGCAGACCCGCTCGAGCTTCGTCAGCGAGGCCTCTTCCAAGCTGGCTCGCGGCGAGTCGAAGATCGCGCAGGAGTACATCATCGTGGGATCGAGGAAGCACCCGAACAGCTCGTTGCCGAGGTCGTAGTGGGCGGCGATCTGCTTGCGCGAGCGTCCGATTGTGTTGCTGCGCAGCCAGCGCATCCAGCGCTGTACCGGGATCAACACGGGCGCGAGCACACGGCGCAAATTGTCGAGCGAGCGGACGTTCAGCGCGGCGAGGCGGGTCAGCGCGACGAGGTCCGAGCACTCCCAGAGACCGTCCATGTAGGACTCGCACAGCCCGACGCTGCCGCGCAAGAGCGCCCGGTAGAAGCGGGGCGAGCGAACCTCCAACGTGACCCGCAGTGGGTGCAGGGCGGGCGTGTCCCCGAAGGTGAAGCGCTCGTCGCTCTCGACGATCGTCAGCTCACCGTCGTGAATGCGACCCAGTAGGTGCAGCACGAGCCGGCGGGCGATGCGGTTCATGTCTGTACACCTGCCTTACCCGGGTGGGGGAAGTACTTCGCTCCACGCAACTTCAACCGCAAAGCGTGGGTATAGATCCGCACGAGGATCCGCACGGTCAGGAACGGGTAGCGCAGGAGCGCTCCACGCAGAGCACTCGGGGTCAGCTCCCGGCGGTGCAACGACAGGGTCGCGTCAAACATGCTCTTCCCGTCCGCACCGCTCGAATCGATGTGCACGAGCAACTGCTCGGAAGGCTCGGTCAAGCGCCAGTCATAGGTGTGATTCATCCCCATCAAAGGCGAGACATGCAGCTGCTTGTGCAACCTTGCCCGCATCAGGCTGACGGTTCCGTGATCAGTCGCATGATCGACCCTCATCACATAGGAATGACGCTCGCCCCAGGGTGTGTTCGTCACATCGGCCACGACCGCGACCAGATGCTCACCCTCACCCTTACCCTTACCCTCAGCGGAGAAGCAGTAATAGAAGCTGACCGGGTTGAAGGACTTGCCGAAATAGCGCAGGTGCGTCAACAGCCGAATCGGCCCATACACCTTGATCCCGGTTCGCTCCCGCACCAGCTCACGTACGGCCTGATCCAGGGGAACGTCAGGGTCGCCGAGATAATCGGAGCGACGCCACCACGCCAGAGCCGGTCGGCGGGCAGACCAGAACCAGGTCCCGTCGAGACACGCCGGCAGCTCGCAAAGATCGAGGTAGACCATGAACAGCGGGTAGCGAAACTGATTCTCCACCTCACCCATCCGCCGGTGACGGACGGACCCCTCGTACAGGCAGCTATTCACAACTTCACCCCGAACGGCTCGCAGGCTCGCAAGGCGCTGAGCACGCCGTCCTCGTGAAAGCCCCAGCCCCAGTAAGCACCACAGTAATGGGTGCGATTGGCCATGCCGCTGATGCTCGGGTGCTCGGACTGCGCGGCGACGCCGGCGGGGGTGAAGACGGGGTGGGAGTAGGAGATCTTGCGGATGATCTTCGCTGGGTCGATTGCCTCGGTGCGGTTCAGGGTGACGCAGAAGTCGCGGTCGGCGTGCAGCCGCTGCAGGTGGTTCATGTAGTAGGTGACGGTGCTCAGCGGCTTCGGCTCGCGCAGCAGATGAAAGTTCCATGCGGCGCGCGCGCCACGGCGACGGGGGAGCAGGGTGCTGTCGGTGTGGAGCACCGCCTCGTTGGGCTGATAAGGGATCGCGCCGAGCACCTCGCGCTCGCGCGCGGAGGGGTCGCTCAGCAGCGCGAGCGCCTGGTCGGAGTGGGTGGCGATCACGACCTGATCGAAATGTTCGGTCTCATGGCCACCCGGGCCGGCGGCGGCGATCTCGACGTGGTTCTCGGTCCGGGTAATCGACTGCACCGGCGAGTCGAGCCAGATGCGCTCGTCAAGCGGCCGCGTGAGCGCCTCCACGTAGCGTGCCGAGCCCCCCGCGACGGTCGCCCAGCGCGGGCGGTCGCGGAAGCCGAGCATCCCGTGGTTTGAGAAGAACTCGGCGAGGAAGCGGACCGGGAGCGAGGAGATCTGCCGCGGGTCGGCCGACCACACGGCGGAGACCTGGGGGACGATCAGCCGCCGGATGAAGACCTCGGAGAAGCGCCGCCGCACGAGGAAGTCCCGCAGCGACTCGCCCTGTGGCGAGAAGTCCCGCGACGCCTCGTCCCGCAATGACCGGTCCGGGGCCGACCCACCCGCCTGATCGCGCGCGAGCAGCCGGCGCAGCTCGCGGTTGAAGCGCAAGAGGTCGGCGATCATCCGCTGGAAATGTGGGCTGAGAAGGTTGCGAGGCTGGCAGAAGAGCCCGCGCGGCGTACCGGCGTATTCGAAGTCCTCATCCTCGCCCTTCACGGAGAAGCTCATGTTCGTCGCCTGGGTTTCGACCCCGAGCTGGGAGAGCAGCCGCGTGAAGTTTGGGTAGTTGCGGTCATTCATCACAATGAAACCAGTATCCACATGGTAGGAGTCGTGGGCGGTGTCGACGCGGATCGTGTTCGTGTGCCCACCGGCGTAGGAGCCGGCCTCGTAGACGACGACCTCGTGCTCGCGCGCCAGCAGGTGGGCCGCGAGGAGTCCGGAGACGCCGGCACCCACGATCGCGATCCTCATAGCGGGACTCCGTCGGCCCGCACGGCGCGGTTGGCATGCATCTCTCGCATTGTGTGCCTATCTTCGCTCGGAATCGGGGCAATGGATCATCGGTCGGGAAGGAGTGCGGGGCTCCGGCGTCGAACAAGAGCGCCGATGAAGCGTGTTGGCACACCGACTCAGGATCGCCCGCCGGCCAACGGCACGAGCGATCACCAGAGCCTTTCCAAGTACATCCAGGCGCGCTTTGACGAGTGCTCACGCTCGCAGAAGGACGTCGCCCAGTACATCGTCGACCACCTCGACGAGGCCGCCTTCCAGACCGCCGAGGAGCTGGCGCGCCGCGCGAACACCTCCAGCTCGACGGTGGTCCGCTTCTCCCAGGCGCTCGGGTTCGAGGGCTTTCCCGAGCTGCAGGCCGCCGCGCGCGAGGAATACCGCCGCGTGCACACGAAGACCGAGCCGGCAAAGAACGGTGCCGGCGCAGCGGCAGCAGGCGCTTCCACGCCGCTGTTCTCGCTCGATCAGAACGAGTTCGAGACCGCTCTCACCGCCGACCACCTGAACGTCGAGGAGACCGCCCGCAAGGTCTCGCGCAGCTCGGTGGAGGCGCTGATCGAGGCGATCGTCTCAGCGGAGAAGGTGCTCGTCGCGGGCACCGACCAGATGGCGTTCTTCGCCAGCTATCTGCGCCACCTCTTGATGCTGCTGGACCTACGTGTGGATGTCGTCGCGAGCCCTTCCCAGGAGGCGCTCAGTCGCCTCGGCCGGATCGATCAGGGCACGCTCGTGATCGGCCTCTCCGCCGGGCGCCCGCATCCACTGGTCGTGCGCGCGATGAAGCTCGCGCGACACCGCAAGGCGCGCACCGCCGCGATCACCGACGCGACCCTGTCCGAGGTCGCCAAGCTCGCACAGATCAAGCTCTACTACTCGTCGAACTCACCCGCCTACGTGCGCTCGCACACGGCGCTGTTGAGCCTGATCCAGGCGCTGGCCTACGGCGTCTACGCGCAGGACTCAGCACAGTACGACGACCGCATCAAGGCTTTTCGCCTCAAGTAGCGCGACGCGTCGCAGGCTAGACTTCCTCGCATGCGTGACGAGGCGACATTTCGGGTGAAGACCGGGCTGGCGGAGATGCTCAAGGGTGGGGTGATCATGGACGTCGTCACGCCTGAGCAGGCGAAGGTCGCCGAGGATGCGGGGGCAGTGGCGGTGATGGCGCTCGAGCGCGTGCCCGCAGACATCCGTCGTGACGGCGGCGTCGCGCGCATGTCCGATCCGGAGATGATCGCGGGAATTCAGGAGGCCGTCTCGATCCCGGTGATGGCTAAGGCGCGGATCGGGCACTTTCTCGAGGCCCAGGTCTTGCAGGCGCTGGAGGTCGACTACGTCGATGAGTCGGAGGTGCTGACGCCCGCGGACGAGTCAAACCACATCGACAAGTGGGCGTTCAAGGTCCCGTTCGTGTGCGGAGCGACCAACCTGGGCGAGGCGCTGCGGCGGATCGGCGAGGGCGCGGCGATGATCCGCTCCAAGGGTGAGGCAGGCACGGGCGACATCGTCGAGGCGGTCAGGCACATGCGCAACATCAACGGCGCGATCCGCCGCCTGGGAACGCTCGACGACGCCGAGGTCGCGACCGCCGCCAAGGAGCTGGCCGCGCCCCTGGATCTGGTCCGCGCGATCGCCCGCGACGGGCACCTGCCGGTCGTGCTGTTCTGCGCCGGGGGGATCGCCACCCCTGCCGACGCGGCGCTGATGATGGCGCTCGGCGCCGAGGGCGTGTTCGTCGGCTCTGGCATCTTCAAGTCCGATGACCCGCCCGCCCGCGCGAGCGCGATCGTCGAGGCAACGACGCACTGGCAGGACCCCGAGCGCGTGGCGGCGGCCTCGCGTGGGCTCGGTCCGGCGATGGTCAGCCTGGAGAGCTCGAAGCTCGAGGGCGAGCAGCTCTTAGCGCAACGCGGCTGGTAGGGCGTGCCGTTGATCGGGGTGCTGGCGCTGCAGGGTGACTTCGAGGCGCATGGGCGGATGTTGCGGGGTTTGGGCGCTGATCTGCGCGAGGTGCGGGTGCCGGGGGACCTGGATGGCCTCGAAGGGCTCGTGATTCCCGGGGGAGAGTCGACCACGATGACCTTGGGGATCGAGCGCGAGGGGTTGGCGGAGCCGCTGCGGGAGCTCGTAAAGAAGGGCGTTCCGGTCCTTGGCTCGTGCGCGGGGCTGATCATGCTCGACCGCGAGCATCTCGGGCTGATGGACATGCGCGCTCAGCGCAACGCGTTCGGGCGCCAGCTAAGGAGCTTCGAGGCGGACGTCGAGCTGCGCGGCATTGATGGTGGCCCGCTGCGGGCGGTGTTCATTCGTGCGCCCTGGATCGCAGAGCACGGCCCCGGCGTGGAGATCCTCGCGGAGGTGGACGGTCATCCCGTGGCCGCGCGGCAGGGGAAGAGGCTGGCGGTTGCCTTTCACACCGAGCTCGGCGAGGACGATCGGGTTCACCGGTTGTTTCTGAGCAACGTCGCTCAGGCGGCGTGAAAGCGAACCACGCCGTCGGATTCCTGTTCGATGACGAGGTGATCAGCAAGCAGCAGGTCGACGTGTCCGAGCACCTCCGACAGCGTCAGGTAGGCCTGGGTGACGGCGATGTTGCCCCACAGCTCGACCGCGATCTCGTGCGCGGTGCGGGGCTCGGTGGCGATCAGGCCGTGGATCTTCTCGGCGCGGCGGTCGTGCATGCGGAAACGTTTGTCGATCAGAGGGATGTGATCGGTGATGGGCTGGCCGTGCCCCGGCAGCACCAGCGCGAGGTCCATCGCTCGCGTCTGTTCCAGCGAGTCCATGTAGGTGATCAGTGCCTGCGGGCGCGGGCCGTCGTAGTCGCCGCTCACGCCGAGCGGCCGGGCGAGTAGCGGGTTGGAGGAGATGTGCTTGATCAGGTGATCGGCGGCCAGCAGGATCGAGCGATCCTCGTCCAGGAACACGGTGTCCGAGGGGCTGTGGCCGGGCCGGTGGAACACCCTCAGCGTGCGGTCGCGCAGCTGCAGCTCGCCCCCGTCCTGCAGCGGGCGGGTGACCTCCACCGACGCGCCCCAGGCGCGGAAGCCCGCGGAGACCGCGCGCAGCGCGGTGACGACCTCTTGGGGTATGCCATGGCGCAGCATCAGCTGCTCGGCAAAGCGGTCTTCCAGGTCGGTCTCGTGGCCGTAGGCGGCCAGGAACGGAGCCAGTTTGTCGAGCGCCGCGACCTCGGCTCCTGAGCGTCTTGCGAGGATCGAGGCCAGGCCGAAGTGATCCATGTGCTGGTGGCTGACGACGAGCAGCTCGATGTCCTCGATCGCGTGCCCGTGCGCCTGGAGCGCCTGCTCGAGCTCGTCCAGCGCCTTGCCGGAGTTGGGACCCGAGTCGATCAGGGTGAGGGGGGAATCCTCGATCAGGTAGGCGTTGACGCGCCCGACCATGAACGGCGTGGGGATCGCCAGGCGGTGGATCCCCTCCTGGGCGGCGCGCTCCAATAACTCTTGCTCGCCGGGCTCCTCCTCCGATGAGGACTCGCCAGTCTCCTTCACGACCGAATCAGATCCAGGACTTCGTCGCGGCGGCGTTCCATGTCCTCCGGGGAGACAAGCGACTCCAGACAGAGGCGTAGCAGCGGCTCGGTGTTCGAGGGGCGCACGTTGAAGTGCCAGTCGGGGTAGTCGATCGAGATCCCGTCGAGCTGTTTCTGCTCGGCATCGGGAAAGCGCGCGGCGAGCTCCTGCATCTTGGCGGTGGGGTCGGAGACCTCCGAGTTGATCTCGCCGGAGATGAAGTAGCGCGAGCGGTAGGGCGCGAGCAGCTCGGACATCGACTGGCCGGTGCGCGATAGCAGCTCGAGCACGAGCAGCGCCGGGATCGTGCCGGAGTCCGCACAGTAGAAGTCGCGGAAGTAGTAGTGCCCGGAGACCTCGCCCCCGAACAGCGAGCCCTCCTTGCGCATGCGCGTCTTGAAGAAGGCGTGCCCGACTCGGTTGATGTGGGGGGTGCCGCCCGCGCGCGTGACGGTGTCGGGTACCGCGCGGGAGGCGCGCACGTCGTAGAGGATCGTTTGTTTGGGGTCCCCACCCACCCGCTTCGCGAGCAGCGACTCGGCCAGCAGCGCCGTGAGGAAGTCGCCATCGACGAACTGGCCGGTCTCGTCGATGAAGAAACAGCGGTCGGCATCGCCGTCCCAGGCGATTCCCAGGTCGGCGCCGGCGGCGAGCACTCGATCGATGATGAACTGGCGGTTCTCCGGGAGCAGCGGGTTGGGCTCGTGCTCGGGGAAGTTTCCATCCGGCGTCCAGCAGGTCTCGATCAGATCGAGCCCAAACCCCTCCAACAGCGGCCCGGCGACGGGGCCGGCCATTCCGTTGCCACCGTCGACAACGACCTTCAGGGGCTTGATCACCGACGGGTCGATGAACTCGAGCATCGCCTCGTGGAACTCCGCGTAGAGGTCGACCTGCTCGATCGAGCCTTCGCTGAAGGATTCGGGCAGACCGGCTCTCGATCATGCGGCGGATGTCCTGGATGCCGCTGTCGCCGGACAGCGCGATCGCGCCCTCGCGCACGAGCTTTGCGCCGGTGTAGGCCTTCGGATTGTGCGAGGCCGTGCACATCAGGCCGCCGTCCAACGCCCGCGAGCCGACCAGGTAGTACAGCATCTCGGTGCCAACCTGGCCTGCATCGAGCACGTTCGCGCCCTCGGCCAGCAGGCCGGCGCGGTATCGCTCGGAGAGCTCGGGGGCGGTCAGGCGCATGTCGCGCCCGAGGCCGACGCGCAGCTCGGAGACGGGCTTGCCTGAGAGATCCGAGAGCACGTGCGCGAAGGCACGGCCGATCTGCTCGGCGATCGGGCCGTCGATCTGCTCGCCGTAGAGGCCGCGGATGTCGTAGGCCTTGAAGATGTCGGGTGTGGGTGCAGAGGTCATTCCGCGCAATCCTACGGGTTGCTTGCGGGGGCCCGATCGGAGGTTCCCCCGAGACCCGGTTTCCACCACGCGCGCGCATATGAGACGTGAGGATTCGTAGACTGGCTTACATGTCAGGTCATTCCAAGTGGGCGAGCATCAAGCACAAGAAGGCGATCGTCGACTCGCGCAGGGGCGCGCAGTTCACGAAGCTGGCGCGCTCGGTCACGGTCGCGGCGCGCGACGGCGGCGGCGATCCGGTCGGCAACCCGGCGCTGGAACTGGCGATCCGCAAGGCCAAGGAAGCGAGCATGCCCAAGGAGAACATCGAGCGCGCGATCGCGAAGGGCACGGGCGAGGGAGGTGAGGCCGAGGCGATCGAAGCCGTTCTGTACGAGGGCTATGGCCCCGGCGGCGTCGCCGTACTCGTCGAGGCGATGACCGAGAACCGCAACCGCACCGGGGCCGACGTCCGCCATGCGTTCTCCAAGCATGGTGGCAACCTCGGCGAGCCAGGCTCGGTCGCCTACCTGTTCGAGAAGAAGGGCACGATCGTGATCGACTCCGCCCGTTACTCCGAAGACGATCTGATGGTCGCCGTTGAGGCCGGTGCGGATGACGTTCTGACCGACGAGGGCTCCTTCGAGGTGCTGGCCGAGCCTGCCAACTTCTCGAAGGTGATCGGCGCGCTGGAAGCGGCGGGCGTGGAGACCGAGAGCGCCGAGATGTCCTTCCGCCCGACGAGCCTCGTGCCGATCGACGAGAACCAGGTGCGCAACTGATGGGACTCACCGACGCGCTCGAAGAGCTCGACGACGTCGACGATGTTCACGCAAACTTCGATGTGCCCGCCGACGTGCTCGAGCGCGTCGCCGGCTGAGGGCCGTCAGACGTGACGCAGCCTCCCGGCTATCGTGATCCTCTGCGGCGGGCGCGGCACGCGCCTGCAGGAGCACACCGCGGCGATCCCCAAGCCGCTGGTGGAGATCGGCGGCAAGCCGATCGTGTGGCACGTGCTCCAGCTGTACGCCGTCCAGGGCTTCCGCCGTTCATTCTCGCCACCGGCTACAAGGGCGAGCTGATCGAGCAGTTTGTCGCCGAGTGGAATGGCCGGATGGAGTCGACCGTCGAGTGCGAGGACACAGGTTTGGAAACCCCGACGGGGGGCAGGATCAAGCTGCTCGAGGAGCGACTCTCGAGGGGAGGAGCGCTTCTGCACGACCTACGCCGACGGCGTGGCCGACATCGACCTGGACGCGCTACTGCAGTTTCACTCACGACACGGCGCGCTGGCGAGCATGACCGTGGTGCGCCCAGAGCTGCAATTCGGTGTTACGGAGCTCGACGGCGCAGACGGCCGCGTCACCGGTTTCCGCGAGAAGCCGCGCTCGGAGCACTGGATCAACGGCGGCTTCTTCTGCATGCAACGGGCGCGCTCTAACTACCTCGGAGTCAGACAGCGTGCTGGAGCGCGCGCCGCTCGAGCGGCTGGCCCAGGAGGGCGAGTTGCGCGCTTATCGTCACAAGGGTTTTTGGGAGTGCATGGACACCTACAAGGACGCGGTCGCTCTGAACGACCTGTGGGCGTCGGGGCAGGCGCCCTGGCGATTGTGGGGATAGCTTTCCCGTCGGCCGGCAACACGGTCCCCGCCTTGCTCCTCAGGTCAGCTGTCCCGTTTGGTGGGTGGCGTCGGATAGAGAGGTATGGCTCTAATCAACGGAAGTTCCACCGACTCAGAGACGCGGTATGATTCTGGTATGACCAAGGTGGCGAAGATCACGATTCCGTTACCCTCAGGAGCAGGTCGAGCAAGCGCGGGAGGCTGTCGAGAGGGGAGAGGCAGCGAGCGTGTCGGGGTACATCTCCGCGGCGCTCGCCGCGGTAACTCCCGGGCCGGTCGCCGAGGAGGACGCCCTCGCCGATCTTGTTGCGGATCTGATCGCCGAGCACGGTCAGCCCAGCGCTGAGGCCTACGCCTGGGCGGATAGGGTGATGGCGATGTCGGAGCCCGATTGAGAGGGTTCACGCTTGATACAGGCGCGTTGATCGCGCTGGAGCGCGGGGAAGAACGGGTCATCGCGATGCTGGACCGAGCATTGACGACTCCCGGTGCGACCCTCAATATCCCCGCCGGGGTGTTGGCGCAGGCGTTTCGAGACGGGTCCTCGTCAGGTCTCGCTTACCCGATTGCTCGAAGGATCACCGAACGAGCGTCGTGGCGCTGGACCATGTGCTCGCCCGTGTGGTCGGCATCCTGCTTGGGGCGCGTGGGGTCAGCGACGTGGTCGACGCGAGCGTGGTCATCTGTGCGCGCAGGTATCGACAGCCGGCAGTGACGAGCGATCCGGAGGATCTGCGCCGACTTGACCCTGATCTACCGCTGGAGATCATTTAGGCTCCGCGAGTCGCCGCGCGCGGAACAGGGGCACGGGCTCGCGGATGCCGCGCAGGCGCCGTTCGCCCGCGTAGGACCAGCGGTAGGCCTCGCGCGCGGACTCGCGCACCTCGCGCTCGGCCAAGAGGCTGCCGGGGCGGGCGACCTGAGTGATACGGCTGGCCAGATTGACGGGGCGACCGAACCAGTCTCCGGCGCGTGAGAGGGCCGGGCCGATTGCGATGCCGGCGCGCAGTTGGGGGAAGTCCTCGCACTCGGCCTCGGTGGCGTCGAGCAGCGTGAGCGCGGCGTCGAGCAGCGGCTCGGGCTCCAAGGAGGTGAGCATCGCGGCGTCGCCGATCGTCTTGATCAGGCGGACGGGCGCATCGATCACTTCGGTCGTGAGCGCCTCCAGACGGACCGCCTTGCGGGCGAGCTCATCGGGCGGGACGTCCTCGCCGAGGCGGGTGAAGCCGACGAGGTCGGCGAAGCAGACGGCGATCTCGCGCGAGCCGGCGAGCTGTCCACCGCTGCGCTCGGCGGCGCTGATCGCCTCGCTCTGGGCCATCTCGCGCAGGTGCAGCGTCAACAGGTTGTGACCAGTGGCCCCAGCATGGGCGAGAGCTGCGAGGCCGCGTAGGCGTAGCGCTGGGCGAGTTCGTGCTCGCTCACGCCGGGCTCGAGCACGAGTCGCATGTCAGCGCCGCATCGTCTCCGCGGTCTGGGAGAGGCCGCGCCCAAGCGTGCGCAGCAGATCGAGGATCTCCTCGTCGGAGATCCGGCCGCGCGAACGACCTGGGTCATGCGCACCGACTCGAGGTCGCCCTCGGTGTAGACGGGCTCGTCCGGCTCGGGGATCGGCAGGCCCATCGCGCGGCGGACGGCGATCAGGAAGTCGAGCTCCGTCCCGCGCTGCTCGCGATCTCGCGCGCCGTATAGCGGGCGCGCCCGCCGATCACGCGCTCGGCGGGCAGGAACATCAGTGTGCCGGAACTCGTGGTGCGCTGCAGATCGCTGAGGGTACTCCGTCGGTGGCGAGGTACCGAAGCAGCGCCTCCGCTCGGCGCGCTGCTCGCCCTGCAGGCCATCGAGCAGGCCCTCGGCGACGAAGTCGATCTGGCCTTCGGCGGTGGTGAGGATGCAGCGTAGCAGGTCAGCCGAAGGCAGGCGTCCGAGGCGCGGGCGCAGAATCACTGACCGTGATCGTTCTCGGAATCGACCCCGGCCTGGCAAATACGGGCTATGGCGTGGTGCAGAGCACCGCCGGGCGGCTCGTGGCGCTCGATGGCGGCGTGATCGAGACGCGAGCCGGGTCCCCGCAGGAGCTGCGGCTGGCCGACATCCATGCGGCGGTGGACGCGCTGCTGGCCGAGCACGAGCCCGATGCGATGGCGCTGGAGGAGCTGTACTTCGGCCAGAACGTGAAAACGGCGTTCGCGGTCGGTCATGGCCGTGGCGCGGCGATGCTCGCCGCGGGACAGCGTGGGATCGAGTGCACGAGCTACACGCCCCAGCAGGTCAAGGCCGCCGTCTGCGGCAATGGTCGCGCGGACAAGGAGCAGGTCGCGCGGATGGTGCAGACGCTGCTGGCGCTGCCCCAGGCGCCCGCCCCGGACCACGCATCCGACGCGCTGGCGGTCGCGATGTGCCACGCCAACCGCGCGCCGCTGTCGGCCGCGCTCGCGGGTGTCACGGTGTGACCTCGACATGCATGGCGCACCCGTGGCACTGACTCAACCGCGGATTCTGGATCACTTCGACTTCCACACACTCTCGAGCGTGTCCGACGGGGAGTTCGTACTGCGCCAGTCCGAGCTGAACCTGGTTGCCGGTGGCGAGACGTTCGAGCATGCCGCTTTGGAGCTCGAGGAGTTGGTCCTCGCCTACGCCGAGCGGTACTTCGAGCGTTTGCACTTCTATGCGCAGACCGATCGTGCCGAGCAGATGCCGTGGCTGTTGCGGTTGATCCTCACGCCTGAGGCCGATCGACGCGCCTTGCTGATCGGTGCCAAGATTTACCCGACCCCTTTTCGGGAGGCGCTCACCTCCGGTGAGCCCGTTGCTCAGTCCGCGCCCATGGACACAGAGCAACCGGTCGAGCACGAGGCGTGGGTCCTCGCGGTGCTCGTGGGCGAACTGCACATGACCGCGAAGCAGATCGAAGAGCTGGACGTCGAGCAGGCAAGGCAGCTTGTCCTGGACCATCGGTCCCGGCCTACGTCACTTTGATTGTCCGGTCCAGCGGCGGAAGGCAGGCGTCCGACCCCATGCGCAGAATCACAACCAAGATGATCGCGGGTGCCAACAGATGATTGGGATGCTGAAGGGCGAGGTGGCGGTCCGCCGCACCGATCACGTCGTGATCCTCTGCGCCGGCGTCGGCTACCGCGCCGCGGTCTCGGCGGAGACGCTGCGGCACGTCCCCGCGGCGGGCGAGGAGACGACCCTGCACGCCCACCTGATCGTGCGTGACGACGCCCTGTCGTTGTACGGCTTTCACTCCGAGGAGGAGCGCGATCTGTTCCTGATGCTGCTATCGGTGCAGGCGGTCGGTCCGAAGGTGGCGCTGGCCGTGCTCTCCGGCGGGACGCCGCGCGAGCTACAGGCGGCGATCGCGGGGCAGGACGCGGCCCGCTTTCAGGCGGTGCAGGGGATCGGCAAGCGCACGGCGGAGCGGATCATCGTCGAGCTCCGCGAGAAGGTCGGCGACGCCGCTCCGAACGGTCCGATCGTGGCGCGCCGGGGCAATGGTCCAATGGCGTTGGCCCGCGACGGGCTGATCGAGTTGGGGTACGCACCCGGCGAGGCGGAGGAGCTGTTGCGGAATGCGGAGGGAGACAGCGCCGAGGAACTGCTGGCGCAAGCGCTGAGGACGGCGCGCGCACAATGACCGCCGAGACCGCCCGCATCCAAACGCCTTACCTGGTCGAGGAGGACGAGCTCGACCGTTCGCTGCGCCCGCGACGCCTGCAGGACTTCGTCGGGCAAAAAACGCTGCTGGAGCAGCTCGGCGTTGCGATCGAGGCGGCGAGCGCGCGCGGGGAGGCGCTCGACCACCTGCTGCTGGCGGGGCCACCGGGCCTCGGCAAGACCTCGCTTGCGCAGATCGTCGCGGCGGAGCTGGAAGTGCCGTTCGTGCAGACTGCCGGCCCGGCGCTCGAGCGTAAGGGCGACATCGCGGCGTTCCTGACTGCCCTGGAGCCGCGGAGCGTGTTCTTTGTGGATGAGATTCACCGCCTGTCACGCACGCTGGAGGAGACGTTTTACCCGGCGATGGAGGATCACAGGCTGCCGATCACTGTCGGGCAGGGCGCGGGCGCGCGCGTGGTGACGCTGGAGCTGCCGCCGTTCACACTCGTTGGCGCCACCACGCGCACGGGCCTCTTGACGACGCCGTTGCGCGACCGTTTCGGCATCCAGGCGCGGTTGGAGCCCTATGCGGTGGCGGAGCTGGCGAGCATCGTCTCACGCTCGGCGGGGATCCTCGAGATCGGCCTGGAGGACGACGGTGCGATCGCGATCGCGGCGCGCAGCCGCGGCACGCCGCGCGTGGCGAACCGGCTGCTGAAGCGCGTGCGCGACTTCGCGGAGGTCAGGATGGAGGGGGTCGTTACAGCCGCTGCCGCGGAGGCGGCGCTGGAGCTGCTGGAGGTCGACGAGCGTGGGCTAGACCGGCTGGACCGGGAGATACTCAGAGCGATCTGCGTGAAGTTCGATGGCGGCCCGGTGGGGCTCTCGACGCTGGCAGTGGCCGTGGGGGAGGAGCAGGACACGATCGAGGACGTCTACGAGCCGTACCTGCTGATGCAGGGCCTGATCAAGCGCACCCCGCGAGGCCGCGCGGCGACGCCGGCGGCCTTCCTTCATTTAGGCCTCAACTCACCGGCCGCCGCGGTCGACCCGGCGCTGTTCTAGCGTCGGCTCCCCTACTCTGTCGGTCAATGGCCCACCCGTTCATCTGCCCAAACTGCGGGCACCGCACCTCAGAGCTCGACCGCAACCTCGGCTTCACGCGCCAGCGCAAGGGCTGCACGAAGTGCGGGTTCGCGTTCCTGTTCGAACTGCTCGACGACTACTACCCGGCGCCGGACGCGGCGTTCTTCGTCTGCGACGGCCAGGGCCGGGTGATCGGCTGCGGCAAGAACTCGTTCGCCTTCACGGGCCTGGAGGAGGAGGAGGTGATCGGCCAGCGGGTGGAGCAGGTGCTCGGGCTGAGCTTTCAAAACGGCGACGATCCGGTCGCGACCGTCCTGGAGTGGGGCGTAAGAGCGCTGGAGGTGCCGGTCGAGGTTGCGGGCGAACGTGACGTGGCGGCGAGCGCGAGGGCGGACATGTTTCCGGCCTATGACGACGACGGCGGGCTGTTGCTAGTGCTGACGCCCGACAAGTAGGCTGAGCTTGAGTCATGACCGACCGCCGCCGCAACACCTTCGTACTGCTGATCGTCGCCGGGCTGGTGATCCTGTCGCTGCTCGTGATCGTTGGCATCCCCGGCGTCGTGAAGGCGAAGAAAACGCGTCTCGGCCTGGACCTGAAGGGCGGCGTCGAGCTCACCTATCAGGCTCGTCCGACCGCGCAGTCGAAGGTCGACTCCGAATCGCTGAACCGCGCGATCGACATCATGCGCAAGCGTGTCGATGTGCTGGGCGTCTCCGAGCCGGAAATCCAGATCTCGGGCAAGGACGAAATCGTCGTGGCGCTGCCGAACGTGAGCGACTCGGGGCGCGCGGAAGCGCAGGTGGGCAAGACCGCGCTGCTGTACTTCTACGACTGGGAGCCGAATGTGATCGGCCCCGACGGCAAGCCGGCGCCGAGCGAATCCACCGTCACCGGCGGGGAGCAGGCGGCCTCCTCGGCGGCGGGGCTGCTCGAGTACCAGGCCGTGCTGCGCGCGGCCAAACGCCCGGCGATCATCCGCAAGAGCGACACGACGCTGAGCCCGGGCTGCACGCCGGAACAGAAGGAAGGCTGCATCTACGGGACCTGGTACCTGCTCGACACCAAGCACGAAAAGATCCTGCGCGGGCCCGAGGAAACCAAAGCGAACCTCTACTCCGAAGGTTTCAAGGCGCCGGCGGGCGCAGAGACGAAGGCGGTGCGCGTCAATCCCGGCACCGTGCTCGTGCAGGCGCGCCCGGTGGAAAGCGCCGCCGGGAAGGTCACGCAGGCCTCGCCGAACAGCTGGTACGTGCTCAACGACGACCCGGTGCTGGAAGGCAAGGACATCACCAACCCGCAGGAGAGCTCGGAAAGCGAATCGGGCCAGCCGGACGTGAACTTCGGCTTCACCTCACATGGGAAGAGCGTGTTTCAGCAGGTCACCAAGGAAATCGCCGAGCGCGGTCAGGAAGCGCAGCTGCCGGGCGTGAGCAAGGAAGCGGCGCAGCAGCACTTCGCGATCGTGCTCGACGGCCAGGTGATCACGGCGCCGTCGATCGACTACACGAAGTACCCCGAAGGGATCGACAGCTCGCAGGGCTCTGAGATCTCCGGCGGCTTCACGTTGACCTCCGCGGAAAACCTCGCGGACGAGCTGCAGTCCGGGGCGCTGCCGATCAAGCTGAACCTGATCTCCCAGTCACAGGTGTCGGCGACGCTCGGCAAACAGGCGCTCAGCCAGGGCCTGTTGGCGGGCCTCCTCGGCCTCGCCGTCGTGTGTCTGTTCCTGCTGACCTTCTACCGCGTGCTCGGCGCGATCGCGATCGGCGGGCTCGTGATCTACGGGATCTACTACTTCGCGCTGATCAAGCTGATCCCGATCACGCTGACCCTGCCCGGGATCGCCGGGCTGATCCTCACGATCGGGATCGCCGCCGACGCGAACATCGTGATCTTCGAGCGCGTCAAGGAGGAGATCCGCGGCGGCAGATCGATCGTCTCCGGCATCGCCACGGGCTACCGGCGCGGGTTCGCGGCGATCGTCGACGCGAACGTGGTTACGTTCATGACCGCGTTCATCCTGTTCGCGCTCGCGACCGCCGAAGTCAAGGGGTTCGCGTTCACGCTCGGCATCGGCACGCTGTTGACGCTGTTCACCGCGGTGCTCGCCACGCAGGCGGCGCTCGGCGCGATGAGCCGCTCGCCGCTGGTCTCCCACCCGGCCGCGCTCGGCGCGGCGCGGCGCGGGAAAGGCTGGACGTTCGACTTCATGGGCGCCTCGAAGTGGTTCTTCTCGCTGTCGGGCACGATCCTCTTGATCGGGGCGCTGGCGATCGGCGGGAAGGGGATCAACTTCGGGATCGACTTCAAGTCCGGTACGCGGATCCAGACAGCGTTCGTCAAGCCCGTCAGCGAGAAGCAGGTGGCCGCCGTGATGACGGCCGCCGGCTACGGCAACGCAGAGGTCCAACAGTTCAAGAGCAAGAGTGTCGCCGGCACGGGCTTTCAGATCTCGACCGAGACGCTACAGCCGGAAAAGGTCGCGAAGATCAGGGCAGCCTTCGACGCGAAGTTCGGCAACGGCTCCAGCGAATCCGGTACGCCCCACTGGTCCTCGACCTCGATCGGCCCGACCTTCGGCAAAACGGTCGCCAACAGCGCGGTGATCGCGATCATCGCCTCGCTGCTCGTGATCTCCGCGTACATCGCGCTCAGATTCGAGTGGAAGTACGCGATTCCCGTGTTGATCGCGTTGATGCACGACCTGCTGATCACGGCGGGCGTCTATTCGCTGACCGGCCGCGAAGTGACGACGGCGACGGTCGCGGCGCTGCTGACGATCCTCGGGTATTCGCTGTACGACACGATTATCGTGTTCGATCGTGTGCGCGAGAACGTCCCGCGAATGCCCAGGGCCGCATTCTCGCAGATCGTT
Source organism: uncultured Solirubrobacterales bacterium (assembly GCA_963813745.1). Taxonomy (GTDB): domain Bacteria; phylum Actinomycetota; class Thermoleophilia; order Solirubrobacterales; family Solirubrobacteraceae; genus Palsa-744. The sequence continues at coordinate 61,899 of CAWEZW010000006.1, read as the reverse complement.
AACAGATCGATGTCAGAGGTGCTGACAAGATCGCTGGCGACGAGCTTCTGCACACTCTTGCCGGTGATCGCGCTGCTCTTGTTTGGCGGGGAAACGCTGAAGGACTTCGCGTTCGCGCTGATGATCGGGATCGCCTCGGGTGCTTACTCCTCGATCTTCATCGCCTCGCCGGTGCTGACCCACTGGAAGGAACGCGAGGGCTCCTACCGCTCTCGCCGCGCGCGGATCGTGCGCGAACTCGGCGCCGTGCCGGCGTACGCGACGGCGCTGGGGGGCGAGCCCGTCGACGTGGAGCCCACGCAGGAGCGCAAACGGACGCGGCGCGGGCGCATCACCGCCCCCGAGGAGCCCGGCGAGCAGATCTCCCGCGACGAGTTCCAGGAACTGGTGCAGGACCTGGACGTCGACGCCGAGCCGCAGAAGCAGAAGCAGCGGGGTCGCGCCGCGGTCGCGCAGCGCCCCGCGGTGCAGGAGCAGCCCGAGCAGCCGGCCGCCCCCGCGGAGACACGCGACCCGGCGGCCGACCTCACGCCCGAGGATCTGGTGCTGAAGGAAGCGCCGAAGCGGCGCGAGCGCACCAAACGACCGCGCAACAAACGGCACGGGAGGTCGCGCTGATGGGGATGCTCGGCTGGGTGATGATGGGCCTCGCGATCTGGCACTTCACGATCTTCCTGCCCGACCGTTTCTGGGGCGGCATCGTGGGCGCGTTCGTCGGTTCGCTCGTCGGCGCGGTCGCGATCGGCCTGCTGATCTACGGCGTGAAAGTGTCGGCCCTGGAGATCCCCGGCCAGAAGGCGACGGACATCAAGGTCGTGCTGTACGCGGTCCCGGGCGCCCTGATCGGCATCGCGCTCGTGTACCTCGAGGGCATCCGCCGCGAACGGAGCGGCTGAGACGAAGAGCGAGCGCGGGACAGAGTTCCGTCCCGCGCTCGCCGTAACCTGGCTGGATGGAGAGGCCCCGCTTTGAGATTCCCGATTGCCCGCCGGGCGATGCCGAGCTGCTGGAGCGAGAGCTTCGGGTTAGCGGGCCGCTAGCGCAGATCCTGGTGCGGCGCGGGCTGGCCGAGCCGGTGCTCGCACGCGCGTTTCTAGCGGCTGAGGAGGAACATTCGCCCACCGAGTTTGCGGGGATCGAGCTTGCGATCGAGCCGATCCTGCGGCACGTCGCCGCCGGCGAGCGGATCACGATCCACGGCGACTACGACGTCGATGGGATCTGCTCCACGGCCGTGCTGGTGCGCTCGCTGCGCCGCCTCGGGGCGAACGTCGACTGGTACCTACCCGACCGGGCGAGCGACGGCTACGGGCTGAACCTGGCCACGGTGCGGCGGCTCGCCCAGCAGGGCACGCGCCTGCTGATTACAGTCGACTGCGCGATCACCGCCGTCACGGAGGTCGAGCAGGCAAAGGCGCTCGCAATGGAGGTGGTGGTCACCGACCACCACTCTCCTCGCGCCGACGGGGTGCTGCCCGACGCCCCGATCGTCCATCCGGTGGTCTGTGGCTATCCGTGCCCAGATCTCTGCGCCACGGCCGTCGCCCACAAGCTGGCCCAGGCACTCGAGCAGGCGGCCGCGTCGGAGGATCTTGCGCGTGGGGACGTGGTCGATCCTGCCCGGCCGGGCGCGCGCGCCCTGGCGGAGGACCTCGACCTGGTGGCGCTGGCGACGATCGCCGATGTGGTGTCGCTGACGGGTGAGAACCGCACGCTCGTGCGGCGCGGGCTGCGCGCGCTCGCGGGCACCGCCAAGCCCGGGTTACGCGCCTTGATGGCGGTCGCCCGGGTCGATCCAGCAAAGCTTGACGAGCGCTCGGTCGCCTTCGCGCTGGCGCCCCGCCTGAACGCCGCCGGGCGGCTCTACCGGGCCGACGCTCCTCTGGAGCTGATCCTGACCGAGGAGGATCTGCGCGCGGCGCAGGTCGCCGAGGAGCTGGGCCGCGCCAACCACGAGCGCCGGCAGGTGGAGTCACGCATCCGCTACGAAGCCGAAGCCCAGATCGCCGCGCTTGGCGAGCGGTCGGCCTACGTGCTCGCGGGCGAGGACTGGCACGCCGGCGTGATCGGGATCGTCGCCTCGCGTCTGGCCGAGCGCCACCGGCGCCCGGTCGTACTGATCGCGCTGAGCGGGGACGTCGGCAAGGGCTCGGGGCGTGGGGGCATCGACGCGTTCGACCTGCTCGCGGGTCTCACTGCCTGTGGTGGGCACCTGCGCCGCTTCGGCGGCCACCGCGCCGCGGCGGGCCTGGAGATCGAGCGTGAGCGCGTCGAGCAGTTCGCCGAGGCGTTCTGCGCGCACACCGAGGAGGTGCTCTTGCTCACGGACACGGCCCCCCTGGAGCGGGTCGACGCCGTCGTCGACTGCGGGGAGCTGGACATGGAGCTTGCGGAGGAGCTGCGCTCGCTGGGGCCGTTCGGGCGCGGCAACCCGGGCGTGTCGCTGCTCGTCGCCGACGCTGTGTTCGGAGACCTGCGCCCGATGGGAGAGGGCAAGCACGTTCGCTTCACCGTCGAGTCCGGGGATACCGGAGCGCGCGCGCGTGGCGTCGCCTTCGGCAGCGGCGGGCGCCTGCCGGTCGCGGCGGGTGAGCCGGCCGAAGCGACCTTCACGCTGGAGATCAACGAGTGGAACGGCGTCACCGAGCCGCGGCTGGTGCTGCGCCAGGTGCGGGCCGCCGGGCAGGGGGCCGAGGCTCAGGAGCGGGCGATCGAGCCGCTGGCGGTGCGGGATCTGCGTCCCGCCAAGACGCCCGTTTCGCAGGCACAGGAGCACCCGCGGGAGGAGCTCACGCTCTTTGCCGTCTCCTGAGTGCCGCGCTCCTGCGCCGTGGGATCCGTCGGCGGTGCCTGCACCGCTTCAATTCAGGGTGTCCGTCCCCTACCCTTAGAAGATGGCGATCGCAAAGGATTCCAAGAGCCTGCCTGTCGCTGAGCTGGACGAGCTTCCCGTGTCGCCTGAGGGCGTGGTTGTCACAGGAGCGCCAAAGCGCCTCGGCCCGCCCGAGGCCGCCGCGGTCCCTGGCGCCGACGAGCGTCTGGATCTGAACGAGCTCGAGCGGCGGCTGCTCGGCGATCTGTTCGCGATCGTCTCCGAGCATGCCGAGGACTCGGCGGTTGAAATCGACCGCGATCGCGTGCGCGACGCGTTCGTGTTCGCCTGCGAGCACCACGCGGATCAGCGGCGCAAGTCCGGCGAGGACTTCATCGTGCACCCCGTCGGCGTGGCGCGCATCTGCGCGGGCATGCGCCTGGACACCGAGACGCTGTGCGCGGCGCTCCTGCACGACACGGTGGAGGACACCTCGGCCTCGATTGAGGAGGTGCGCGAGCGCTTCGGCGATGAGATCGCACAGATCGTCGACGGCGTGACGAAGCTGACCGGGATCGTCTTCCAGTCGCGTGATGAGGCGCAGGCGGAGAACTACCGCAAGATGATGGTCGCGATGGCCACTGACGTGCGGGTGATCCTGATCAAGCTCGCCGACCGCTTGCACAACATGCGCACGATCGACGCGATGCCCAAGCAGAAGCAGATCGAGAAGGCGCGCGAGACGCTCGACATCTACGCGCCGCTGGCCCACCGGCTGGGGATTCACGCGATCAAGTGGGAGCTCGAGGACCTCGCCTTCGCGACCCTGCATCCCCGCAAGTACCAAGAGATCAAGGGCCTCGTCGCCCAGCAACGCGACGAGCGCGAGCGCTACGTCGCAGAGGCCGGCGAGTACCTGGCGCGCGAGCTGGCGGAGTTGGGGATCGAGGCGCGGATCGCGGGCCGCGCCAAGCACTTCTACTCGATCTACTCGAAGATGACCAAGAAGGGCCGCGAGTTCAACGAGATCTACGACCTGACCGCGATGCGCGTGATCGTCGACTCGGTGAAGGACTGCTACGGGACCGTCGGCGTGATCCACTCGCTGTGGAAGCCGCTGCCCGGCCGCTTCAAGGATTTCATCGCGATGCCCAAGTTCAACATGTACCAGTCACTGCACACGACGATCATCGGGCCCGAGGGCCGGCCCCTGGAGATCCAGCTGCGCACCCAGGAGATGCACGAAATGGCCGAGTTCGGCGTGGCCGCGCACTGGATGTACAAGACGAGCCCCGGCCAGAGCGCCCCGGGGGCCCCGGGCGGCTCGGGCGAACGCGGCAGCGGGGCCGGCGGGGTTCCGATCAACACAGGCGAGGACGCAAAGCTGCAGTGGCTGCGCTCGATGCTCGACTGGCAGAAGGACCTGCTCGACCCGCAGGAGTTCATGGAGACGCTGCGCACCGACCTGTTCGAGGACGAGGTCTACGTGTTCACGCCCAAGGGCGAGGTCAAGTCGCTCGCGGCCGGCGCCACGCCGTTGGACTTCGCCTACGAGGTGCACACCGAGATCGGCCACCGCTGCGTGGGCGCGCGGATCAACGGGAAGATCGTACCGCTGCATTGCGAGTTGCACTCCGGGGACATCGTCGAGATCCTCACCGCCAAGCGCGAGCGCGGCCCCTCGCGCGACTGGCTGGCGACGGTCAAGACCACGCGTGCGCGCAACAAGATCAAGGCCTGGTTCAAGGCCGAGTCCCGCCAGGACACCGAGCACACAGGGCGTGACCTCTTGCAGGAGCACCTGCGCAAGCAGGGCTTGCCGGCGCAGAAGATCACCGGCTCGGCGCTTTTAGCGGACGTGATCAGAGAGATGGGTTACCGCAAGGCCGACGATTTCTACATCGCCTTGGGAGCCGCCAAGGTCTCGCCGAAGATCGTCGTGAACAAGGTGATGCAGCGGTTGAAGCAGGGGGAGGCCGCCGACGGCGAGGCGAGCTCGGCCGACCTGTTGAGGGTGGGGCGCGCGCGGCGGCGCCCGACGAAGTCCTCCGGCCAGTACGGAATCCGGGTGGACGGCGTCGAGGACGTGATGCTGCGCCTAGCCAAGTGCTGCCGGCCGGTGCCGGGCGATGAGATCGTCGGCTACATCTCGCTCGGCCGCGGCATCACGATCCATCGCGAGGACTGCCCCAACTCGGTGGTCCTGCGCAAGGACCCCGAGCGCTTCACGAGCGTCTCCTGGGAGGGCGACCAGAGCACCGCCTTCGTCGTCGAAATCCAGATTGACGCGTGGGATCGCCACCGCCTGCTCGAGGATCTCTCGCGCGTGTTCTCCGAGTCCGGCGCGAACATTCTCGAAGCGCGTTGCCTGTCCACGCCGCCGATGGTCAAGAACCGCTTCGTCGTCGAGGTCGCCGACACGCACACTTTGAAGGGTGCGGTCACGCGCCTGCGCAACATCGAGTCGGTCTTCGACGCCTACAGAGTGACGCCCGGCGTGGGGTAGCTCCCGGCGTTGGGCTCTCGGGTCTATTCAGCTGACAACGTGCAGTGCGCGCGGGAGGATCGAGTAACGCGCCTCGGCGACCTCGCCGATGTAGTCGCCGTCGACTTGCAGCGGCAGCGGACGCCCATCGGCGCTCTGGACCGTCAGCTCCGTCAGCGCGGGGAAGCTCGAGACGTGTCTATGGCGCGCGATCCGTGCGTGGCGCGAGAAGGCGCGCCAGGCGATCGAGGGCATGTCGAAAAGCCTCGCGCGGTGCAGGACGCACCCCGCGAGCGCACCCGAGTCCAGCGCCGCGCCCTCGGCGACCTCGATCGGGCGGTTCTGGAAGTAGGTGAAGGGCGAGCCGTTCTGCACGATCGTGGTGACGCCCTCGAGCGTCTTCCCGTCGGCGTGCGCGACCATCCGCGGCGGGTGCACGAGGTAGCGACGGGCGAACGTGGTGAGCGCTGCCCACGTGAAGTAGTAGGCGCCCAGGCGCGCCTTCAGGCGCGGGTTGGAGTCCACTCGCTCGACGACACTCGCATCGACGCCGAGCCCCGAGGCGAATGTGAAGCAGCGACCGTTCACGACGCCCAAGTCGACTTTCCGCGTTTGCCAGTCATCGGCCATCGCGAGCAGGTGCTCGGTGGCGTCGACGAGCTCGCCGGGGATGCCGAGCATCTTGCCGAACACGTTTGCCGAGCCGCCGGGCAGACAGGTGAGCGGGGTAGAGGATCCGAGTAGTCCGTTGGCGGCCTCGTTCACGGTCCCGTCGCCGCCGAAGGCGACGACCACGTCATAGCCCTCGTGCGCGGCCTCGCGGCACAGCTCTGTGGCATGACCCTGGGCCTCGGTGTCCACGGCATCGACCTCGAAACGACCCTGCAGCGCGTAAACGACGAGATGGCGCAGACGGTCAGAGACCGTCGTGGCATAGGGGTTGACGATGATCAGCATGCGCCGCTTGCGCGCCGCCTGCAGCGGCTTGAAGTCCCGCGGCGCGGCCTGTCGCTCGTCCTCGTGCACTGGTGAGCTCATCGCAAGGCCCTACACCACGCCGCCGGGAGCGTTACCAACGCTTCCGTGCTCGTCTTGCATTTGTCCGTCTACCCGCGCTATACTTCTGCTGGACACATCCAGAGGGGTGGAGGGCCTGGCCCTACGAAACCCCGGCAACCACCGTCAAAGTCACAGGCGGGAAGGTGCCAATTCCAGGCGATGTGTGGCGGGCTTCGCGCTCTTTGCCACACGTGACACGGCGAAGACTAGAGCGAAGGAGCCCCAATGGCTGTCAGTCATCTGCAGTGCAAGGAGTGCAAGACCCAGTATCCGCTGGAGGCGCTGTATGTCTGCGAGCAGTGCTTTGGGCCGCTGGAGGTTGCCTATGACCACAGCGGCTCGAGCCTCGATGTCGGTGAGCTGCGCCGCCGCATCCAGGGCGGTCCGCAGAACATCTGGCGCTACGCCGACTTTCTGCCTCTCGCCGGCGGCCCCCCGGGGCCATCCGGCCGGCTGGCCTCGCGCGTGGGGCTGCCGGCGGGGTGCACACCGCTGATTCGCGCCGACAGGCTCGCCGAGCGGCTGGGCCTGCGCGAGGTGTGGGTCAAGAACGACGCCGCCAACCCGACCCACTCGTTCAAGGACCGGGTGGTGTCAGTCGCCGTAACACGTGCTCGCGAGCTCGGCTTCGAGACGATCGCATGCGCCTCGACCGGCAACCTCGCCAACTCGGTGGCCGCCCACGGGGCGGCGCTGGGAATGGAGTCATATGTCTTCATCCCCGCGGATCTCGAGGAGCAGAAGATCCTCGCCACGGGCATCTATGGGACCAAGCTCGTCGGCGTGAACGGTAGTTACGACGACGTCAACCGCCTGTGCACGGAGCTGTGCGCCGAGCGGGACTGGGCGTTCGTGAACATCAACCTGCGCCCCTACTACGCCGAGGGCTCAAAGACGCTGGCATTTGAGATCGCCGAGCAGCTCGGCTGGGAGCTGCCCGACCGCTGCGTGGTTCCGGTCGCCTCGGGGTCGCTGTTCACGAAGATCGCCAGAGGCTTTCAGGAGTGGACAGAGCTCGGGTTAATGCGAGAGCCCCGCCCGCCCGTTGCCGCGCATGAACGGCGCCCAGGCCGAGGGCTGCTCGCCCGTGGCCAGCGCATACGCTGCCGGCCACGATGTCTGCCGCCCGGTGAAGCCGAGCACGATCGCCAAGTCGCTGGCGATCGGCAACCCCGCCGACGGTCCCTACGCACTGGATCTGGCGCGCCGCACGGGCGGTTCGGTCGATGCGGTCAGCGACGAGGAGATTCGAGCGGGCATCAAACTGCTGGCCGAAACGACCGGCGTCTTCACCGAGACGGCCGGGGGCGTCACGACGGCCGTGCTCTGCAAGCTCGCCGCCCGCGGCGACATCGATCCCGACGAGCGCGTCGTACTGGTGATCACGGGTGATGGCCTGAAGACGCTCGATGCCGTGCGTGACACGTTCGAGACCTACAAGATCGACCCCAGCGTCGAGGCGTTCGAGAGCACCGTGCCCGAGACTGTGACGGTCTGATGGCGGTGCTCGTCAAGATCCCGACGCAGCTACGCGCCGCCGCCGAGGGCACCGCCGAGACCGAGGTCTCGGGTGAGACTGTGGCCGAGGCTTTGAACGGCCTGTATGAGCGTTATGGCGAGCTGCGCGAGCGCATCTGTAACGAGGATGGCTCACTGCGGCGCTTCGTGAACGTCTACCTGGCGGGCGAGGACATCCGTTTCCTGGATGGGCTTGCCACGCCTGTGCCGGACGGCGCCGAGCTAGCGATCCTGCCCGCGGTTGCCGGTGGCTGACCCGGCGTCGGCGCCGGTGTCGAGCCGCTGACGCCGATCGTCGAGACGAGCCCCGCGGCGCACATCGCGCCGACCGTCAGGCCGTGTAGCCGGCGCGGGGTCAGCCAGTCGACGTTGTGGGCCTGCAGCCACGACCTGAAGCCCGTCGCGCACGACGCCGCTGCCATTGCACAACCTGCGCACATGCCTTCAGAGTAGCGATCTCATGCGTGATCGGTCGGGGGTCGAGGAGAGTGCGCCGGGCCGCTAAAGCTTCGAGATTTCTTCACCTCTGTTGAGGTTCGCCTGAGTACCCTGGGATTAGCTACAGGTATGGCTACTGGAACCCTCACCCGTCCCGCCGCCGCGGAGGGCATGACCGAGTTCTTCGATGGGATCGCATGCCTCGACGAGCGCGTGCGCCGCCATGCGATGCCGGCCCCCTGGGAGATGCCCGCACGCCCCACCGAGGCGGGCCGTTACATCGAGGTCCCGGGGCCTGACCAGCGGCTGCTGATAGGACTGGGGCGTGGCGTAACACACATCGGTCGGGGCCTAGCCGCCGACCTGCGCTTGGATGAGGACTCCGTCTCCAGGAGCCACGCGATCCTCGTATATCGCAGCTCGGGCTCCCGCATACTCGACGACCGCAGCTCCAACGGCACGTTCGTCAACGGTCACCGCGTCACGCAGGCGGATCTGAAGGATGGCGACGTATTGGTGCTCGGGCGGGTCATACTGCGGTATCTGGAGGTCTGACGGCGCGAGGCCGTGTCCGCCTGTCCGGCTCAGTGGCCGCCGAGGCTGAAAGCGCCGCTGAGTACCACCTGCCCTGGCTGAGTCGCTTTGCTGTTGGTCTCGCGTGTCAGCAGGATCTCGCGGTAGTCACCGGCGTTGGCCGGTAGCAGCGCGCCGCCCTGCGCCTGGCCCTTGGAGCTGACAGGGGGGATCCTGCCCAGTGGTGCGGAGCTCGTCGGGGAGTTGTAGAGCCACACGGCGTAGAAGAAGCCGGTCGACGGCGGCAGGTGTTCGGCTGCGATGTAGAAGGCGCGCTTGGAGCCTTCGGATAGGACCTCGACCAGGCCGACCGTCTTGCTGTTGGGTTCGGGCGAGGTGAGGGCGATCTGCTTGTCGACGGTCGGCTTGCCGGCCTGCGTGGAGGTGCTCGAGGTCGCCGTGGTGTTCGGGGTACTGGTCGTGGTGCCGGCGGTGGATTCGGTTTTGGTGCTCGATGCTTTGTGGGAGCTGCCGCCACTTGTGATCAGGATCACGGCGACCACGACGATCACGACGATCGCCGCGAGCAGCAGCGCGCCGCCGCGTCTGGAGCTGGGCAGCGAACCGGAGAAGTTGGCGTCCCGCGCCGGCTCACGGACTGCGTCGTGGATCTCGCTCGGCTCCTCGGCGAGGGCGTCGAGCGCCGCGCGAGCGCGGTTGCGAACTGCGCTCTGGGGAATGCCGAGCATGTCCGCGATCTCGGCGTGGCTCTTGCCCTGGCGGACCAGCAGCAGCAGTACCGCGCGCTGATCGGGGGGGAGGTCGTCTAGTCGGCTCATGTGGAGAGGGTTCGTAGGCTATCGTGGCGCCGGGATGGTCACGCCGACCGCCGAGCAGCTCAACGAGTTCAGGGTCGGGTTCGACCGCCTGTATGGCTTGGAGCTGGTGGACATCTCCGACGGCGAGGTCCGCGCCCGTGTGCAGTTGCGCGAGGAGCTCAAGCAGCCGATGGGCCTGCTCCACGGAGGCGTCTACGCCTCGATCGCCGAGTCGATGGCCTCGCTCGCCACGGCGCTGGGGGTGCTCGAGCAGGGCGAGGCGGCGATGGGCCTGTCGAACAGCACGAGCTTCCTGCGCCCGGTCACCGAGGGCGCCGTGCATGCGCACGCGACGCGCTTGCATCGCGGCCGCACCACGTGGGTGTGGGACGTGCGCTTCAGCGACGACGCCGGCAGCACTGTGCGCGGTGACGCGGATGACGATCGCCGTGCGCCCCGCGCCGGCGGCCTGAGGCGAGCTACGCCGCCGTCGGGCCTTCCGGGCCCGCCGGCAAGTGCGCATAGCCGCGTCGAGACGATCGTCAGCGCAGGGCGTGCAGCGGGAGTTGGCATCTGGCCGGGCAGGGGCTCTCGGCAAAGCCCGTGTCGGGCAGCGGCGCGCGGCAGCGGCGCGCCGGGGTGCGCCGATGTCGTTGATCGGCACGATCGTCTGCGGCGGCGGCGCGCGCCAGGCGGGGACTCGTTGGCGTAGATGCCGACCACCACCCCGCCGGTGGGAATCTCGATCGTCTCGCCCGCCTGGGCGACCACGGCCGCGACGCCGCGGATGCGATCGCCGCGGCTGGGCGTGGAGCCGCCCGGGAGGAAGCTGTTGTCGGGGGAGGTCACCACCCGCAGCGGCGGGACGCAGGTGCCCTGGCCACCCTCGACGCAGTCGCCGTACTGGACGCTGAACGCGCCGCTCGGGATCGTGCGAGGCTTCGGTGATCGCCATGCCCTGGAAGGAGCCGCCCAGCCAGTAGACGGGATAGGGAGCCACGAGCAGGCTCTCGAGGATGTTGTGCGGGATCGGCTGATCCTGGAGCGTGTCGCCGCAGGCGCCGAGCGCGAGCGCGCAGAGCGCCGAGCGCGAGCAGCGCGTGGGAGCCGCGCAGGCGAGACGCGACGCGCCGGCACGCTCAGCCTCGGTAGCGGTTGGTGATCGGCATGCGCCGGTCGCGGCCGAAGGCGCGCGTGGTGACCTTGATACCGGGCGGCGCCTGGCGGCGCTTGTACTCGGCGAGGTCGACGAGCCGGATCGTGCGGTCGACCTCGTGCGCCGGCAGTCCCTCGGCGATCAGCTGCTCGCGGCCCTGGTCGAGCTCGATGTAGCCCTGCAGGATGCGGTCGAGCAGCTCGTAGGGCGGCAGCGAGTCCTCGTCGCGCTGGTCGTGGCGCAGCTCGGCCGAGGGCGCGCGCTCGATGATCGACGGCGGGGATCGGGGCCTGCGCGGCCTGGCGCCGACCGCCGGATCGCGCCGGCGGGGGAGTTGCGCCACTCGCACAGGCGGTAGACGAGCGTCTTGGGCACGTCCTTGATGACCGCGAAGCCGCCGGCGAGGTCGCCGTAGAGCGTGGTGTAGCCGACCGACATCTCCGACTTGTTGCCGGTCGTCAGCACGAGCCAGCCGAACTTGTTGGAGAGCGCCATCAGCAGGTTGCCGCGGATGCGCGCCTGGAGGTTCTCCTCGGTCAGATCGGGCTCGCGCGTGCCGGCGAACTCGGCGCGCGAGCGTCTCGGCGTAGGCGTCCATCACCGGCTCGATCGGCAGCTCGTGCGTGCGCACGCCGAGCGCGGCGGCCAGCGCGCGGGCGTCGTCCTGGGTGGCGGAGGAGGAGTAGCGGGGAGGGCATGATCGCGACGCTCACGCGCTCGGCGCCGAGCGCGTCGACGGCCAGGCAGGCGACGAGCGCGGAGTCGATCCCACCGGAGAGGCCGAGCACGACGTGCGTCGAAGCCGTTCTTCTCGACGTAGTCGCGCAGGCCGAGCGTCGAGCGCCGCATACACCTCGGCCTCGACCGGCGCGAGCGGCTCGGTCAGCGGCGGTCGGAGGGCGACGGGCGCTCGGCGCTCGTGGGGCCGGGGAGCGCGGGCAGCAGCTCGACCCGGCGCGGCGAGCGCCGCGCGGCCGGGGCGATGGCCGGCGTCGTGCAGCCGCGCGGCCGCGGCGGCCGTCCAGGTCGACGTCGCACACGCAGCAGCTCCTCGCTGGAACTGCGCGGCGCGCGCGATCGTCTCGCCGGTGTGGTCGACGACGAAGGAGTGGCCGTCGAACACGAGCTCGTCCTGGCCGCCGACGAGCCCGCAGAAGGCGACGCACGCGAGGTTGTCGCGGGCACGCTGCGGCGAACATCCGCTCGCGCTCGGCGCCCTTGCCGGCGTGGTAGGGGGAGGCGGAGATGTTGACGATCAGCGTCGCGCCGGCGAGCGCCTCCTCGGTGGCCGGCGGCCCGGGCTCCCAGATGTCCTCGCAGACCGTCAGCCCGATGCGGCTGCCCGCCGAGGTCGATCACCGCTCCCGCCGGGCCCGGCCTGGAAGTAGCGCTGCTCGTCGAACACGCCGTAGTTGGGCAGATGGACCTTGCGGTAGATCGCGTGGACCGCCCCGTCGGCGAGCACGGCGGCGGCGTTGTAGACGTCCTCGGCGCGCTCGGGGAAGCCGACGACCGCGACCACGCCGTGCGTCTCGGCGGCCAGCTCGTGCAAGCGCGGCGCGCGCGTCCGCGAGGAAGTGCTCGCGCAGCAGCAGATCCTCGGGGGGATAGCCGGTGAGCGCGAGCTCGGGGAACAGCACGAGATCCGCCCCGGCCTCGCGGGCGCGCGCTGCATGCCCGTCGCGGATGCGCTCGGCGTTGCCGGCGATGTCGCCCACCGTGGCGTTCATCTGGCAGAGAGCCAGGCTCACGATGTCTCTTTTGCGGGAACTTTCAAGCCCCCCGGTGAAGATGTGGTCTCGTTGAGGCCGGGAAGTGGTCGCGGTATGGTGCGGGACTGCCATGGCAGGATCGTATGTAGCTCGAGGGAGGTGGTGCCTGATGGCCGCAGAGGACTGGCTGGTGGAGTTCCTGCGCGACTTCGCTTCGCGTCTCGGAGGAGGAGCGCGACGCCGCGATCGACGCACGTCCCGCCGGCGAGACCGCGATGCGATCCTCGCCCTCGCGGAGGCCAGCGAGGTAACGCCGGAGGCGGGCCGTCCTCCAGGTTTTGGATCGCCCGGCCAGGTTGGTCTGGAGAAGCTCGATGGGCTCAGAGAACCTGGAGATCTATACGCGCTGATCAACCTGTCGCAGTCAGGCAAACATCCAAGAGCATCGTTGTCGAGGCTCTGTTCGCCGCTGTGATCCGTGTCATCGGCGATGGCGACCAGGAAGAGCCATCCAAGGTTCTCGACGCTTCGCGAACAGCTGGCACTGGCATGTGCACGAGCAGTTCGCAGCGCGTGAGCGCGAGAATGACGGCAAAGGGGAAGACCTAGCGTGACTTGGTGAGCGTCGAGCGCGCCGTTGCCAGCCGGCCTTGCGGGGCGGTTTTGCGCCGTTGGCGCGGGAGCCGTCGACGGTGTGGCTCGCGCTTGCGCGCTTTCGAGCGGCTTGCGCGCGGACACTCGCCGGCGGCGCGGGCCAGCGAGGCGATCGCCCAGCTTCAGATCGCGCGCGATCGCCTCCAGCTCCGGCAGGGCGTCGTAGTCGGCGAGCAGCCCGAAGCCGAGATGGCCGTCGTAGCTCATGACGGCGATCCCGAGCGCCTGGCGCTGGGCGAGCGGCACGACCGGGTAGAGGACCCCCAGGCGCCGCCCGAGCACGTAGAGCGGGAACTGCGGGCCGGGGACGTTCGTGACGACGAGGTTGAAGAAGCGCTGGCGTGCCTGCAGGCGCGCCGCCTGGCTGAGGATCGTGGGCGGCGCGAACCCGGCGAGGTTGGTCAGCACCTGCGCGCCCACGGCCTGACCGGACTCCTTCAGGTCCTCCATCGCGCCGCTGATCTGCCGCAGGCAGTCCGCCGGATTCTCGACGCCGACCGGCAGCGGCGCCCACATCGCGGCGACCTGGTTGCCGAGCGCTCCGCGCTGAGAGTCGGTGCGCACCGAGACGGGCACCATCGCCTTCAGCACGAGGCCCTCGGTGTCGTGGCCCTGGCCCGCAGGTAGCGGCCGAGGGCGAGGCTGACCGAGGCGAGCACGACATCGTTGAGCGTGCCACCGAGCGCGTCCTTGATCGCCTTGAACTGGGCGAGATCGGCGTCGAGGAAGGTGTAGCGCCGGTGCGGGCCGATGTCGACGTTGAACGGGCTCGGCGGCGCGGGAGCGTTGATGCCGGCGAGGGTCGTGGCGCCGATGCTCGCGAGGCCATCCTTGACCTGTGACACCGCCCTGCCGCGGAGCGCGCAGCAGCGCACGGGCGCCGCGGGTCATCTCGGCGGGCACCGTCGTGCGCTCGAGCAGCGCCTCGCCGAGCAGCTTCGCCGATCCCGGCAGCGGCTTAGCGGTCCAGGGCACCGGGGACGCGACGTCGGGACCGGCTCCGGAGCGGTGTCGAACAGAACGGTCGTGATGTCCACGCCGGAGATCCCGTCGACCAGCGCATGGTGGGTCTTCGCGATCAGCGCGAAGCGCCCGCCGCCATGCGCTGCACCAGCCAGATCTCCCACAGCGGCTTGGAGCGGTCCAGGCGCTGGGAGAAGAGGCGCCCGGCGAGCTGCTTCAGCGCGGCGTCGTCGGCCGGTCGCGGCAGCGCCGTGTGACGGATGTGGTAGCGCGGGTTGAAGTGGGGGTCGTCGGTCCACACCGGCCGGCCCTGGCCGAGTGGCACGTAGGCCAGCCGCTGGCGGTAGCGCGGCACCAGGTGCAGGCGGCTGAGCACGTGATCGACCAGCTCCTGCGGCGTGGGCGCCTCGCCCTTGAAGACCATCACCGACGCAACGTGCATGTGCGCGGTCGAGTGGTCCTCGAGATGCAGGAACGTCGAGTCCAGCGCGGTCAGGCGGTCGGGGTTGGCCATTCGGTTTGATTGTCGCGGCTCAGGTGCCGCACGTCAACGTCGGGAGGGTTTGGCTCGTTGCCGGGCGAGCGCAAGTGTGATGGTCGTCACAGATAACCCCTGCAAAGAGCCCTTAAGCTACGAACAATTGTTCGACCCTGCCGAGTCGTCTCCGTGGATGGAGGCGAACGGGGGACCCACTGCCAGGTCGTCGCATTAGGCGACCCGGATGGGGCGAATCGGCCGTTGCTACGGCCGTAACGCCCGGTTGGCGCGCGTTTGGTTCGTGTGCTCCGGCCGCGCGTGAGCCCGACAGCTAACCCCGTAGGCGGAAACAAGGAGGTTCCCAACACAATGTACGTCCCCGCGACTCTCGCGCAGCCTGCCGGCGCCCTTGCTCCGATCGAGATATCGGCGAGCACAACACCACCGCTCCAGGTACCGGCGCATACATCGCTGAGCGTGACCCGCACCGCGTTGAATGTGCTCGAGGGCCACACGACGAGCGTCACCGGCAAGCTGACCGTCGCTTCCGGCGGCGGTGTCCCGATTGCCTCCGCCGCCCAATCGGCCGCTCTGCACGCGGCGGGACTGCCTGGGCGAGAGGTGTTGCTGCAGGCGCTCTCGAGCCACGGCTGGAGGACCCTGGCCCACACGCGCACTGGCGCAAGAGGGCGCTTTCGACTGCGCTACGTGCCGCTCCAGACCACGAGCGAGCAGGTGCGGCTGCGGTTCGCGGGCGACGCCGAAGACCTCAGCGCACACCGGCGGCTGGGTCGCCTGAATGTCTATCGCCTGGCTGAGGCCTCGTGGTATGGCGGCGGCGGCGAGCTGGCTTGCGGCGGCGAGCTGACCAGCGCGACGATGGGCGTGGCCAACAAGACGCTGCCTTGTGGCACCGAGGTGACGCTGCGCTACGACGGGCGCTCGGTACACGTCGCGGTGATCGACCGCGGGCCGTACGTCGCTGGGCGCGAATTCGATCTGACCGAAGCGACCAAGCAGGCGCTCGGGTTCGGCGGCGTGGGTGAGGTGTGGAGCACGCGCTGATCGAGGGCTCCCGGCTTGAAAGGGCGGCGGCGCCGATCGGGACGCCGCTGTCCGGAAGGTCTTAATGGCCGCCGACAGGGCCGCGCGCCGGTGCTACGCCGTGCGAATTGCATGGGATCGTTCATGCAGGGGTTGGCTTTCGCTGTCGCGGCGCCTTGAATCTGCCGAATGTCTGCGGGAATGAGCACGTCGCGAGCACACCTATGGCTGGAGAGCCTCGGCGAGTGGAGCTGGCCGGGCATGCGCGCGGAAGCCGTGGAAGCGCTGCCTCCGGCCTGGGTGCCGACGTTTCCACCACGCCTGGAAGCAGCGACCGCCGGCCCGGCGATGCCGGGCGTGCGCCACCCCGGACGCGCGCGGGCGCAGAGGCTGATCACGGGCGCGCTGCTTTGCGCGATCGCGGCGGTCTGCACCGCGCTGGCTCTGAACGGGCAGCTGACCGTGAAGCATCTGATCGGGGTTCGTACGGCAGGATCGACCGCACTCCAGGCGACGACCATCGGTTCGAGTACGCCAACACAACCCCTGCTCGCGCTCAGAGGAGTGAGCAAAGACGCCGCTGGCAGCTCGATTGAGGCGGCGAGCTATCCCTCGGTGGCATTGCACGGCGAAGAAGGGTCGTTCCTGACCTACCTGCCGCCCGGCTACGCCACCACCACCAGCCACTACCCCGTGCTGTATCTGCTGACCGGCAACGATCAGTCGAACACGGCGTTCCTGCAGATCGGCCTGCAGAGCCAGCTCGATCAGCTGATCTCACACCACGTGATTCCACCCATGATCGCCGTGATGATCCAGGGTGGCCCCGGATCGAACAACTGGCGCAACCAGGGGGCCGCACGTTACGAAAGCTACATTCTCGAAGTTCAGCAGCTTGTCGACCGGACGCTGCCGACCTTGTCCGTTCGCAACGCTCGTGCGATCGTGGGCGACTCGATGGGCGGCTACGGCGCGATGAACGTCGAGCTCGCCAACCCATACCGCTTCGGGGTGGTGGAGAGCTGGCTGAGCTTCTTCAACGGGCTCGAAGGCGATCTGCGCGCCGACCGGCCGATCTTGACAAGGCTCGGCCTGCACGCCTTCATCTACGGCGGCGAAGAGGATCACATCGCAAACCCCGATGAGGACGCGCCGTTCGCGGCGGCGCTGCGGGTCGCCGGCGCGGACGCCAGGAGCGCCGTCTACCCTGGCGAACACAATCTCGAAACGATCGAAGCGCATCTGGCGAGCATGCTCACATTCGCAGGGCGCTCGCTGTCCACGGCTACCCGCTGAAAAGACAGCCTACTCCCCGCAACGCGGCCGATGGAGCGTTGTGCGGCGGCGTCAGTCTTCGCGCGGCGGCGGCTGGAAGACGATGCGCTTCAGCTCGGCCGTCGCGCCGCCGCCGAGACGCAGCGCGGTCTGGAAACCCTCTTGCCCGACCTCACCGGAGTCGAGTGCCCGGCGCAGCTCGTTGAGCGTGGTGCGCTCATCGTCGGGCACCTGCTCGCGCGGGACCTCGAGCAGAATCAGGTGTCGCGGGCGTTTGAGCCCGTGGGCGAGCCGCACGTAGCGCTCGCGCTCCTCAGCGTCTAGGCCCTCGAGCGTGAGGATGACCGTCTGCCGGTCACTGAGGCGCTTGACGACAGCGGCGTCGAGCAGCTCACGCGCCCGCACCTCGATCTCATCCCCAGCGACTCGTCCCGCCAACAAGGTTCGCACCTTCGCAAGCGAAAGCACGGCGCCACGCTCCTCCACGACTCGCTCGGCAAAGCGCTCTGACTCGGCAACGTTGGGGGAGACAATCAACAAAAGGCTGCCCGGCGAGTAGCGCATACGGTCCGACGGAGTGAGTACGCGACAGCGCGCCGAGACATCGACCGGCCGCGGCGGCCCGTCGCCCTCACGGCGTGGACGTTCGGTGGTCCACCCGCCGCGCTCGTCAGCACCGATTTTGACGCTGCGCACGGAGGGGGGAGTCGGCATTCATCCATCATGCCCTACGGCGCGAGCTGACGCTTTGCGAGCGCATCGCCGAGTAGGAGCTATCGTCCTGGTATCACCCGAAGTGGGGAGGAGCCCGGTGGACCTGACGTTCAGCGAGAGGAGACCGCCTTCCGCGACGAGCTGCGCGGCTGGCTGGCGGAGAACCAGCCCGGGGCCAAGCCCGCGGCGGACGCGGGCGATGACGCGCAGTTCGCCTACCGGCGCGACTGGCAGCGGCGTCTGTATGACGCGGGCTGGGCGGCGCCGGCGTGGCCGACGGAGTACGGCGGGCGCGGCGCGTCGCAGAGTGAGTCGGCGATCTACTTCGAAGAGCTCGGTCGTGCGCGCGTGCCGTTCGCGGCCAACACGCTCGGGCTGTTGCTGGGTGGTCCGACGCTGATGGTATGGGGCACGCCGGAGCAGAAGGAGCGCCACCTGCCGCCGATCCTCTCGGCGGAGGAGATCTGGTGCCAGGGCTTCTCCGAGCCGGACGCGGGCTCGGACCTCGCGGCGCTGAAAACGAGAGCGGTGAAGGACGGCGACGAATGGGTCGTGACCGGTCAGAAGGTGTGGACGAGCGGTGCGCAGTACTCGAAGTGGTGCATGCTCGTGGCGCGCACCGACAGCGAGGTGGCCAAGCACAAGGGCCTTACGTACTTCCTGATGGATATGGAGCAGGATGCCGTGCAGATTCGCCCGCTGCGCCAGATCACGGGTGAGGCGGAGTTCAACGAGCTGTTCATTCAGGAGGCGCGGATCCCGGACTCGAACATCGTGGGCGGCGTTGGCAACGGCTGGAAGGTCGCGCTGACGACGCTGATGAATGAGCGTGCGGGCCTGGGCTTCGCGCTGCAGATCCGCCTGCGCCAGCTGCTCGACGACATCATCGCGGCGGCCGCCGAGAAGGGTCTGCTCGAGAATCCTCTGTACGCGGACACGATCGCTGAGCTGCACGTGCGCTGCGAGTCGATCCGGCTACTCGCGTGGAAGGGCCTGACAGACGCCGAGCGCTACGGCCAGCCTGGCCCTGAGGGCTCACTGGTGAAGTGGCTGTGGTCGGACACCAACCAGCGTGTGACGCAGCTGGCGGTCGACGTGATCGGCCCAGAGGCGCTGATCACCGGCACGAGCTGGAGCTACGAGCTTTTGCGCGCGCGTGGCAACACGATCGAGGGAGGCACCACCGAGGTGCTGAAGAACATCGTCGCCGAGCGCGTGCTCGGGCTGCCGCGCCTGAAGGTGGCCGCGTAGATGGACTTCGGACTGACGGACGACCAGCGCGAGATTCAGCGCACGGCGCGCGAGATGCTGGGCGAGCGCGCGAAGCCGGAGCGGGTGCGCGAGCACGCGGAGGCGGGCACTACAGATAAGGCTCTTTGGAAAGAGCTGTGCGAGCTCGGCTGGCCGGGGATCGCGATCTCCGAGGAGAACGGTGGTCAAGGGCTCGGCACGATCGAGCTGTCGATCCTGTGCGAGGAGCTGGGGCGCGTTCTCGCGCCGGTGCCGTTTCTTCCAAGCGCGATGGCGGCGTGCGTGATCGAGCAGGCAGGCTCGCCCGAGCAGCGCGAACGCTGGCTGGGAGGCCTCGCCTCAGGCGAGGCGATCGGCGCGCTGGCGGGCGCGGTCGACGGGATCGCAGAGCTGGTTGTGGGCGGCGCTGAGGCGGATGTGATCGTGCTGGTCGAAGACGACGGCAGCGGTCGGCTGCTGACGCCGGAGGATGCCGAGGTGAGCCAGATCGCTGCGATCGACCCGACGCGCTCGGCGGCGCGCGTGAGCGCCGACGAGGGTGCCGGCGATGCGCTCGAGGGCGGCTGCCCAGGCCTGGGCCACGCGCTCGTGGCGGTCAGCTCGGAGCTCGTGGGCGTATCGGAGCGAGCGCTGGAGATGACGCTGGCGTACGTCAAGGAGCGCAAGCAGTTCGGAGTGCCCGTCGGCGCCTACCAGGCGGTCTCGCACCGCTGCGCGCAGATGCTGCTCGACACCGAGAAGGCGCGCTCGACGACGGCGTTCGCCGCGTGGAGCGCCGACGCCGATCCCGACGGTCTGGCGGAGGCGGCGGCGATAGCCAAGGCGGCCGCGTCGGATGCCGGACGCGAAGTGACCGCGAGCGCGATCCAGGCGCACGGTGGCATCGGCTTCACGTGGGAGGCGGACGTGCACTGGCTGTTCAAGCGCGCGCAGATCGACGCAGTGCTGCTCGGTGGCGCGGGGCGCCATCGCGCGCGTCTGGCGGAGATTCTGGCGCGGCGGGCGGGAGCGCCGGTCGCGGGCTGATGGGCCAATGAGAGTGCCGGCGGCCGGTCGCTGACAGATCACGACACTTTCATAAGAGATATCTCGGGATAGCATTTGCTATCATTGGTCCATGATGCAGGATCGTGTTCCGCTGTTTGTCAGGCTTCCGCGCAGTCAGGCCGCCGCGCTCGATCGGTTGGCTGACACGACGGGCCAGCACAAGCAGCATCTCGTCAGCGAGCTGATCGCGGATCGACTCGAGGTCGGGCGGATCAACCTCGAGGAGAATCCCGGCGCCTTCACAGAAGAGGTGCTCACGCTCGAGGAGGTGGCGCAGCTGTTGCGTCTCCCGGTGAAGGCCGTGGAGTCCTCGCGCGAGCGGGTGATCTGCCCGGGCGACAGGTAGGCCAAGAGTGGAGGTTTGCGCGTGCGGCGGTGCTGCGCTGGCTCGCGGCGGGTGAGCAGACAGAGCACGACGATGAGTGTGGGCAGGGCGCCTGATGGAGCACGAACCACGGAGCCCGATCGTCCTCGTCCCCGGCGCCTGCCTCGGTGGCTGGGCGTGGCGGGAGGTAGCCGCCAGCCTCCGCACACTCGGGCACGAGGTCTACCCGGTCACGCTCACCGGCCTCGGTGAGCGCGTGCACCTCGCAAGCAGGGATGTCGATTTGGAGACGCACATCGCCGATGTCGTCAACCTGCTCGACTACGAGGATCTCAGCGACGCGATCCTCGTCGGCCACAGCTATGCGGGGGTCGTCGTCACTGCTGTCGCCGACCGGCGGTCCGAGCGACTGCAAGCCGTTGTCTACCTCGACACCGGACCGCTGCCCGACGGGATGGCGATCGTCGACGTGCAGAGCACCGAGCAGCGCGAGCGCCAGCGTCGGGAGACCGACCAGGAGGGCGATGGCTGGCTGTGGCCCGTCCCAGACCGCGACATCCTCGTCTCTGGGGCCTACGGAAGTGCGAGCGGCCTGGAGCCCGCTGACTTCGAGCTGATCGCCGCGCGGGCGACGCCACAGCCATACGCGACCTTCACAACGCCGCTGCGCCTGTCGGGCGCAGCGCCCGCGGGGCTGCGGCGGGCAGCGATCTTCTGCGCCGAGGGTGGGATGAGCCTTGCGCTCCTGCGCGAGCTGATCGCGCAGCACGACCCGCGTGCCGACGCCTTCGCCGATCCCTCGTGGGAGCTCCACGAGCTGCCGACCGGGCATTGGGCGATGTTCTCTCTGCCGGGCCCGCTTGCGGAACTGCTCGATCGGATCGCCGCGGCGCCGAGGGGTTGACAGAGGACGAGCGCCTGCCCAGTTCAGCGTCGTCGCGCACCTCGCTGCTGTCGCTGTCGGGGTGGCTTGGGGTGCCGCTTGAGACCTACGCGCGTGGGGAGGTCGTGGGGCCCGACAGTCGCTCACAGACGCTCGAGTCGATCCGAAGCTTCCTGCGCGCGGACGAGGCGTTGAGTCAGGAGAGCGCCGACGCGATCACGTCCGTGCTGCGGGCGGCCTACGATCAGCTGGCACAGCCTCCGGAGATCGTCGCGGCCGAGCCGGAGCTCACCGCCGCCAGATAGCGACCGCTCCCGTGCCAGGTGAAGGGAAAGAGTAGAGGTGCGGGCGCGACACTGGGGCGCGCATCTCAAAGGCCCTCGAAGGGCAAAGCCGCGCGGCAGGCCACAAGCCCCTGACGCCTGCGCTTCGCTCGGTCAGTCACCCGCACCAACATACATAATCGCACCCCGAAGCACCCTGCGCAACCCGGCCAGTCCCGCGCCGGTGACGGACATCGTTAGGCAATCCGCTGGGGCTCGAAATATGACCCGCCGGAGTCGTCGCTAGATTCGTTCTGAGTGTCCGCAGAGCCTGCCCAGTTCAGCACCGCGCATCTCGACGCCGATGCTTTTGCGACTGCGCTGCTATTGAGCCTTCACCAGGGGATAGTTCCGGACCTCCCCCAATAGTATTCCGGATTGTCCGTAGTCGTATTCCGGATTGTCCGCTACGATAGTCGTACTTTGTCCGCGCAGGAGATCCCCCGGCATGCCGCAGCACGCGTCGATCGAGGCGCTCGCGGACACGCGCATCGTGGCTGTCGAAGGTCCACGGCAGGCGGGCAAGTCGACGCTCTGTACGAAGCTCGCCTCCGAGCGGGGCATGCGGATCGTGACGCTCGACGACGCGAACACTCGCCGCGGCGCGATCGACGATCCGCAGGGCTTTACGGCGGCGCTCGGCGAACGGGCGTTCATCGACGAGCTCCAGCGTGTGCCCGAGCTCGTGCTCACGCTGAAGATGGCGGTGGACGAGGAACCGACGGCGGGTCGCTTCCTGGTGAGCGGATCGGCCAGCCTGCTGCTGGCGCCCCGCATCGGCGACTCGCTGGCCGGGCGCGTCGAGCGGGTCCCGCTGCGTCCGTTCACACAGGCGGAGATCGCACGCAAAGACGTGCCGCGATGGCTGGATGAGATCTGGGAGGGCGCAGGCGCCCCATATGTGCAGTCGCGGGAGGTCGGCAGAGCCGCGCACGCACAGCGCATCGCAACAGGCGGGTTCCCGGCGGCGATCGCCCGCTCCGAGCGCCGCCGCAGGAAGCGTGGTTCGATGACTATCTCGCGGCGCTGGTCGCGCGCGATGTTCCTGACCTCGTCGACGTTCGCCGTCCCGATCTGCTCCCTGCGCTGCTCGTCCATCTCGCCGCCGGCTCCGGCTCGCTGATCTCGATGCGACCGATCGCGCAGGCGCTGGCGGCCGACGAGAAGACGGTACGCGCCTACGTTCGCCTGCTGGAGCTGCTGCACCTTCTGGTAAGCGTGCCGGCCTGGACCCCGGGCTTCCCCGCGCGCGCCGTGCGCGCGCCGCGCCTGTTCATCGAGGATGCAGGCCTGATGGCCCATCTGCTGAACGCCGACGCGACGCGGATCGCGCAGGACGACGCACTCAGCGGCCGTGCATATGAGTCGTTCGTGGCGATGGAGCTGGCACGGCTGCTCCCCCACACCGAGACGGTGCCGGGATGCGCCACTGGCGCGGCGCGCACGGAGAGGAGGTCGACGTCGTGCTCGAAGACCGCACGGGCAGGGTGATCGCGGTCGAGATCAAGGCCGGCGCAACGGTCAGGCGAGGTGACCTTCGCGGCCTGGAGAGATTTCGGGCCCTCGCGGGCGAGCGGTTCGTCGCCGGTCTCGTGCTGTGCACGACACGCCAGACCACCCCACTCGGCGATCAGCATATGGGCTACTCCGATCGAGGCTCTGTGGACCTGACGATCGGCCACGGCCTCGACTCGACCCCGGAGAGTTGCTCAAGGGATGGAGCCATCAACCCACGATGGGACGAGCGGCGAGGCGTAGCGGTCGGGCGGACGGAAGTCATCGCACGAACTGTAGGGCGCTGCGGAAGCCTCGGGTAAATGCGCCCAACTGCTCGTGGCGCCCGCCGGAAGGCGCGCTAGATTCGGGCCAGATGCCCGTCGAGTCCTCCGAGTTGAGCACGGCGCATGTCGATTGTGACGCCTTCTACGTCTCGATCGAGCTGCGCCGCCACCCGGAGTTGCGCGGCAAGCCTGTTGTTGTCGCGGGAAGCGGCCCGCGCGCGGTGGTCACCACCGCCAGCTATGAGGCAAGGCGCTACGGCGTGGGCTCGGCGATGCCCGCGGCGAAGGCCCGGCGGCTGTGCCCGCAGGCAGTGGTGCTGCCGCCTGACTTCCCCACCTACAGGGATGTCTCGCGGCAGGTCATGGACCTCGTTCGCGCGCATGTGGAGCGGGTCGAGGTAGTGGGGCTCGATGAGGCCTACCTGGACCTGGCCGGGCTTTACTCACCGCGCACGGCGATGCGCCGGCTGGTCGCGGAGATCAGGGCGGCCACTGCAGCTGGTCTGCTCGGTGGGCATCGGCCCGAACAAGCTCGTCGCGAAGGTCGCCTCCGACGCGGAGAAGCCGGCGGGGTTCGTCGTGCTCACGCGCGAGCAGGCTTGTGTGCGCTTTGCAGGAGCCCAGCCGGGGCTGGTGCCCGGCATCGGACCGAAGACCGCCGCGCGCCTGGCCGCGCTGGGGTTGACCACGCTCGCCGCCGTCGGCACCGCACCTGAGCAGGTGCTCATCGAGCGTTTCGGCCCGAACCTCGGGGTCGAGCTGCGGCGCCGCGCGCGCTTCGAGCACGATGGCGTTGTCGGCGCTGCGCGTAAAGTGGTCTCAGAGTCTCGCGAGCGGACCTTTGACGAGGACATCCGCGACCCCGCGGTCCTGCGCGAGGCCCTCGAGCGAATGTCCGGCGAGCTGTGCGCGAGCCTCGTCGCGCACAGGCGTCGTGGCCGCACGATCGGGATCAAGGTCCGCCTCGACGACTTCTCGACCATCACTCGCGCACAGACGTTGAACGAACCGACCTGCGACGTCGAGCGAGTGACCCAAGTCGCGCTGATGCTGCTGCGCGAGTACGCGCCGGCACAGCCTGTGAGGCTGCTCGGTGTGCGGGTAGCAGGTCTGAACGGTGTGGACGCCGGCTCGCCGGAGGACTCACGAGGTGCGGTCGGGCATTCGATCGCCGGTGCCGGCTCAGAGTGCGAAGATCAGCTGGCATTGCCCGTGTAGGAGCAGCTGTCTAGGATTGCTTCGATGCCCGTCGTGAGCACTGGTGAGGTCGAGCTGAGCGTCATCATCGGCGATGGTGTCGAACTAGCCGGCGAAGACTCGGATCCCGCCCGCCCGGGCACGCCGATCGTGCTGCTCCACGGCCTCACGGCAACGCGTCGCTATGTGGTGATGGGCTCGCGGACGCTTGAGCGCGAGGGATATCGGACGATCGCCTACGACGCGCGTGGGCACGGGCGCTCGACGGCAGCCCCCGATCCGAGTGCCTACGGCTACGAGCGACTCGCCCTCGACCTGGAGGCTGTGCTCGACGCGCTGGATCTGGAGCGCGCTGTGCTGGCGGGCGCATCGATGGGCGCGCACACCGCCCTGCGCTTCGCCCTGCGCCACCCCGAACGGGTGGCGGGGCTGGGGCTGATCACGCCATCCTTTGATCCCGACCTACCGCTCAGCGAGCCGGTCCTCGCCGGGTGGGATGCATTGGCGCGGGGGTTGCGCGAGGGTGGGGTGGAGGGGTTCGTGGACGCCTACGACTTCTCCGAGGTGCCTGCCCAATGGCGGGATACCGTCGAGAAGGTCGTGCGTCAGCGAGTCACCGGCCACGAGCATCCCGAGGCGGTGGCCGACGCGCTCGAAGTGGTTCCGCGCTCGCGGCCATTCGAGGATCTACGGGAGCTGGCGAGCATCAAGGCGCCAGCTGTCGTGGTAGCCAGCCGCGACGAGGCCGACCCGGGCCATCCGCTCGCGGTGGGCGAACGCTACGCCCGCACGATCCCGCACGCGAAGCTTATGGTTGAGGATGCCGGTCCGCCGGCGCAGTCGCCGATCGCCTGGCAGGGAGGGCAGCTCTCCAAGGTGCTCTCCGAATTGGCAGCGCGCGCCGTGTGACTCATACGTGATAACGTACGACTGTATGTCAGAGGTGCGTAACTGGGACGGCAAGAGCTATGACCGGATCTCCGGGCCGATGCAGGCGCTGGGCCAGGCTGTGCTCGACCGGCTGCCGCTCGTCGGCGATGAGACGGTGCTCGACGCCGGCTGCGGTTCGGGCCGGATCACCGAGACGCTGATGCAGCGGCTGCCGCACGGCAGGGTGATCGCTGTGGATATGTCCGAGTCGATGGTCGCCGCCGCCGGCGAGCGGCTGGGTCCCGAGGCGGACATCCGCCGAGCGGATCTGCTGGAGTTGGAGCTGGACGAACCTGTCGATGCGATCCTGTCGACCGCTACGTTCCACTGGATTGCCGATCACGAGGCGCTGTTCCGCCGCCTGCACGCCGCGCTGCGAAGCGGTGGGCGACTGAGCGCTCAGTGCGGGGGAGAGGGCAACATCACCAAGTTGCGCGGCAGGGCGGCCGCGGTCGCTCGATCGCGCGCCGTACGCCGAGCATTTCCGCGATTGGCGCGCGCCGTGGAACTACGCGAACGCCGCCGACACCGAGGCGCGGCTACGTGCGGCAGGGTTCACCGCCGCTGAGTGCTGGCTCGCGCCGGCGCCCACGCAGCCCGAGCACCCACGCGAGTTCCTGGCCACGATCGTGCTCGGCCCGCACGTCCAGCACCTGCCCGAGCGGCTGCGGGACCCGTTCATGGACGAGGTCATGAACGAGCTGGGCGAGCCGGTCGTCGTCGACTACGTGCGGTTGAACATCGACGCGACGGCATAAGACCCCCGCCAGCCGGCGACGCTCGACGCGCTCGCGCCGAAATCGGCCTCAGGCCAGCGCGGCCGGCGAGCCGGCGTCCGCGGCAGGCTGGTCCTCGGCAACAGCCGCCCCACTCAGCAGCGCCGCATAACGCCCACCCAACTCAAGCAGCTCCTCGTGGGTGCCGCGCTCGACGATGCGCCCGGAGTCGAGCACGAGGATCTGGTCGGCGTCACGGATCGTCGAGAGCCGGTGGGCGATCGCGATCGTCGTGCGCCCGCGCGAGAGATCGTCGAGTGCGAGCTGCACGGCGCGCTCGGTCTCGGTGTCGAGCGCCGAGGTGGCCTCGTCGAGCACGAGCACCGGTGGGTTGCGCAGCACCGTGCGGGCGATCGCGATGCGCTGCTTCTCCCCGCCGGAGAAGCGATAGCCGCGCTCGCCCACCTGGGTGTCATAACCCTCCGGCAATGAGGCGATCAGCCCGTGGATCTGCGCAGCTCGTGCGGCGTCTTCGATCTGCTCGTCGGTAGCGTCGGGGCAGGCGAAGCGCAGGTTCTCGCGGATCGAGGAGTGAAACAGGTAGGTCTCCTGTGAGACCAGTCCGATGGTGCCAGCAAGCGAATCGAGCGTCATGTCGCGGATGTCCATCCCGTCGATCGCCACGTGGCCGCGCTGGGGCTCATACAGCCGCGCGACCAGATACGCGAGCGTGGTCTTGCCCGAGCCCGTCTCGCCGACCAACGCGGTTCGTGTCCCCGCCGGGATCTCGGCGGCGATTTCCTGGAGGGTCCATGGCGCCTCGGGCGCATAGCGAAACCACACGTCATTGAGGCTCACGTCGCCGCGCACGCCGCTCAGGGCGCGCGCGCCGGGCCGTTCGACGATGTCCACGGGCAGGTCGAGGTACTCGAAGATTCGCCCGAACAAAGCCAGCGAGGTCTGCACTTCCAAGCCCACCGACAGCAGCTGTTGCATCGGGAACAGCAGGCGAGTCTGGAGCGTGGTGAATGCGACCAGCGTGCCGATCGAGATTGCGTTATCGCCGTGAATGATCGTGTAGCCGGCGAACCAGTAGACGGCGGCGGGCATGATCGCAAAGCTCATCTGCACCGAGGCCATCCGCCAGCGGCCCGCCATCCGCGCTCGCACCTCCAGGTCGGCGAGCTCGCTCGACTCGTTGGAGAACCGGTCGACCAGCTCATGCGAGCGGCCCATCGTCTTGCCGAGCAGGATGCCCGACACCGACAGCGACTCCTCCACCAGCGTTGACATGTCCGCCAGGCGCCCTTGGCGCACCGACTGGATACGCCGGCGCTCGTTACCGACCCGGCGCGTGAGCCACACAAAGAACGGCAGCAGAAACAGCGAGAACAACGTCAGACGCCATTCGAGGGCGAACATCGCGACGACGGTCGCCGTGACCGTGGCCACGGTCGAGACGGTCGAGGTCGCGGTGCTCGTCACCACATCGTCGATCCCGCCGATGTCGTAGGCAATCCGCGCCTGCACCTCGCCCGAGCGGGTGCGCGTGAAGAACGCCAGCGACATCCTTTGCAGATGGGCATAAACGGCGGCGCGCAGGTCGTGCATCACGCGCTGGCCGACCTGGTTTGAGATCAAGGTCTGCGCGACGCTGAGCACGCCGTTGATGACCGCCAGTGCGATCATCCCGGCGACCATCCAGGTGAGCAATTCCAGGTCGTGTTCCAGGATGCCCTTGTTGATCGCTTCGCGCAGAAGGAACGGCGAAGCGACGCTCAAGATCGAGCCGATCACGATCAGCCCGAGCAGCAAACCCAGGCGCAGCCGGTAGGGGATGAACAGCCGCGCGATCCGCCGCAGCGAGACCCGGCGGTCGGGAATGTCCTCGGGGCGAAGCTCCGGGGGCTGCCGTGAGCGGCGGCCATTGCCGCCGCCGCCGTGTCCCTGAGCGAAGGGCTGACTGCTCACCGGGCTGACTTTAGCCGCCGGGTCGTAGGCTTAAGGCGATGAATCCGATGAACTTGTCCGCCTCGGAGACGCGTGTGCTCGGCTGCATGCTCGAAAAGCAGCTGACGACACCCGACATCTACCCGCTCACGCTCAACAGCCTGCGCCTGGCGTGCAACCAGTCGACCAACCGCGATCCCGTGGTGGACTATGACGAGGCGATCCTGCGCGACGCGCTGCATCACCTCGAGCGCCGCGGCTTTACGCGCCTGGCCAGCGGCCGCCGCGCGCCGAAGTACCGGCATCTGCTCGCTGAGGCGCTGCCGATGGCCGAGGACGAACAGGCGGTCGTGTGCGTCCTGATGCTGCGCGGCCCGCAGACACCCGGAGAGCTGAAGCAGCGGACGGAGCGCATGCATCCCTTCGCTGATCTGTCCACGGTGCACGAGACGCTCTCTCGGTTGATCGAGCGCGAGCTTGTCATGTGTTTGGATCGACGGCCGGGGCAGAAGGAGGACCGCTACACACAGTTGCTCGAAGACCAGGACGCCCACGCTGACATCGACGGGGCGACGCTTGCCGCACGGCCTGCATCTTCGCCGGAGATCTCTTCCTCGAGGCCCTACGCCGCCGTCCAGCCCGTGGACGGCCTGGAAGAGCGCGTGGCCCGGTTGGAACGTGAAGTCGCCGTCCTACGCGCGGGTGAAGTCGCGCAGGCTGGGACAGAGTCGGATGTTGGGTCAACCGATACTGCCGGCACGTCATCGCACGATCCCCCTGGACGGGAGTGGCAATGAGCCAAGCCCACCTGGTCCTCGTCGCCTCATCGGATGCGGCGACCGGTGTAGGAATCCCGTTGGCGCTCGCGGCCGGATTCGTGTCGTTCCTTTCGCCGTGCGTGCTGCCGCTTGTGCCCGGCTACCTGTCGACCGTGATCGGGGTCACGCCCGTGGATCTGAAGGAGGGCGGCATCAGCGCTCGCCGGGTGCTCGTCCCGAGCCTCCTGTTCATCGGCAGCTTCTCGGCGATCTTCATCCTGCTCGGGATGAGCGCGACGTTGATCGGATCGGCGCTCACCACACACAAAGAAGAGCTCGAGAAGGTCGGCGGCGTCGTCATCATCCTGATGGGCCTCATATTTCTTGCGACGCCGTTCATCGCCATATTCAATCGCGAGTGGCACTCCGAGACGCTGCTGCGCCTCGCGGGCCGCGGTGGTCCGGTGGTGGCCGGCGCCGCGTTTGCGATCGCCTGGACTCCCTGCACGAGCATCACCCTCAGCGCGATCCTCACGCAGGCCGCGGTCTCCGGCTCAGCGGCCCACGGGGCCCTGTTGCTGGCCTTCTATTCGGCGGGGCTGGCGATCCCGTTTTTGCTGATCGCGCTCGCGTTCGAGCGGATGACGAACGCGCTCACGATCGTCAAGCGCCATTTTCCCGTGATCATCGGGATCGGGGGTGCGGTGATGATCGTGCTGGGACTGTTGATCTTGACCGGTGAGTTCACGATCCTCAACGCCAAGGCCAACACTTTGCTTCAGGGCACGGGGCTCAACGTCTCGGGCATCTGAGCCCGCTTGCGCTCCCGGTAGCGCCTTTCCCACGCCTCCTGGTTGCGCTTGGCGTCGAGCACGAACGGCGAGTATCCGATCGCCTTCACGATCAGCTTGTTGATCAGCGACTCCGGCTCCGGGAGGGGGCGCAGTACATCCACGAACAGCACGACCCGGGTCTCGTCGGTGTCGTTCCAGACCTCGTGGTTGTAGGTGTCGTCGAAGATCATGCTCCCGCCCTCTACCCAGTGGCGGAAGTCCTTCCCGACCCTGATCCGGCATGCCTGCGCGTCGCGCGGCACGATCAGCCCGAGGTGGTAGCGCAGCACGCCCTTGTAGGGCCCGCGATGGTCGAGGATGTGCTTGCGCGGGGAGAGGATCGAGAACATCGCCGTCGTCATTCCCGGGATCCGCCGCATCAGCTCGGCCGTCCGGGGGCACATCTCGACGCCCAGTTTCGCCTCGAAGCCGTAACCGTAGAGGAAGAACGTCTTCCAGCGGTCGTCGTCGGTGATCTCGAGCTGGTCCTTGGAGATGTCCTGGAAGTTGGGCAGCGCGTCGCGATCGTCGAGCACACGCTCGAGCTCGTCGCGAATCGTCTCCCAGTTGGCCTCGATCTCGGCGATCCAGGGGAAGCGGTCGTTTCCGAAGAAGGTCGCCTCGCCCACCAGCGACCGCTTCCCGATGAACCGCTCGATCGGCGCCAAGACCTTTTCGCCCACGACGATCGTCAGATCAACCGTCCGTTGCCACACTGACTTATCCATCTACTCCTCCCCGATCCGAGGGCCAGCGAAGCGACTAGCTTAGCCAGCGGTTGGATCGGCTCGCAGGAACGTTTGTCAGGCGGCCTCGCGCAGGGCGAGAAGCTCCGGTAGCTCGGCCAGCTTCTTGAGGGCACGCTGCTCGAGCTGCGAAGCCCGCTCAGCAGAGAACCCGAGCCGTTTACCGATCGCGGTCAGGGTCTGGGGCTCCTCCGGCCCGGTGCCGAAGCGCAGCGTCAGCACGGTCCGCTCGGTTTCGGGCAGCTGCTCGATCGCCTCGTGCACGATGCGCTCACGCTCGTTGTCCCAGGCCGTGTCCTCCGGCGCCTCTTGATCTGAGGGCAGCAGATCTCCGAGTGCGGTGTCGCCGTCCTCGCCAATCTGCTGATCGAGGCTGACCAGGGCGGCGCGCTGGTGGCGCACCTCCTCGACCTGCTCGATCTCCAGGCCGGTCTCCTTGGCCAGCTCCTCGACCGTGGGCTCGCGTCCGAGGCGCACCGACAGCTCGCGCTCGACGCGCCCGACCTTGCGCGAGCGCTGCGCGACGTGCACGGGCAGGCGAATCGTGCGCCCTGAGTTCTCCAGGCCGCGCTGAATCGCCTGACGGATCCAGAGTGTCGCGTAGGTGGAGAAGCGAAAGCCCTTGCGCCAGTCGAACTTCTCGCTCGCCCGGATCAGGCCGAGCAGGCCCTCTTGGACGAGGTCGGCGAGTGGCAGGCCCTGATTCTGGTAGCGCCGGGCGTTGGAGGCGACCAGGCGCAGGTTGGAGTTGACGAGCAGTTCCTTGGCGTGCAGGTCGCCGCGCTCGATGCGCTGGGCGAGGTCGATCTCCTGGGCGGGCGTGAGCAGGGGATAGCGGCGCGAATGCGCGAGCAACTGGTCGACCGCCTCGGGGATGAAGCTTTCCGCGGGCGCAAGCGAAACCGCCTCGGGGGCGGGATTGTCCAGTCGCTCGGGCTTCGCGCGAGACTGCTCGACGGCGCGCGGCCCACGGGCGGGCGCCGTGTTCTCCTCACGCGCAACGGCGATGGAGTCGATTGGGGTGATGGGTGTGATGCTGGCGTCTGACATGGCTGTCCTTCTTAATCCGATGCTTGGAGTCGGGATTATATTCCTCGATAGTTGCGTTGTCAATGATTTTTTCTGTATACCCGACCAGGCCTCTTAAAAACACTCGTTCGACACTGTGTACGGCCAAACCTGCTCTTTGGAGCACAACCCACATCAACTGCGCCGCAGGCCCCACACGAGCATCTGCCAGAACCATGCTCGACGCCTCGGCACCGCGGCGAGAGCGAAACGACGATCTGTAGACCCTTTACCCGCTATGGACCTGCTCTGACGGCGGTTTTAGCGCGCATCTGCCGGCAACGGCCTTGGTCTTCGAGCATCGACTGCGTCGATAACGTTCCCTAATACATATCAGTCAGTAACGTCGGCAATGTGGAGAGCCTCAACCGTGGGTCATGAAGCCGCAGTCAAACGCAGCTCGTGAGCACCGAGGCGAACGGTGTCGCCGGGGTGCAGCTGCCGGCCCCGGCGCGCCTCGGGCTGATTGTTGACCAGGACCCGCTCGGTGGTGAGGAATGCCTTGACCTCGCTGCCACTGTCGACGATCCCGGCGAGCTTCAGCAGCTGGCCGAGCCTGATCATCTCGCCCCGGATCGCGATCTCGCTGGGCATCGGTTGCAAATCTAGCGATCGCCGAGGTAGCGCACGACATCCAGCGCATCGGCCCGCAGGGCGGTGGCGTGCTTGCTCGTGAGACGGCCAAACGGGTCGAGCACCACTTCGCCGGCGGGCATGCTCCAGGTGGCCACCGCGCGAGCGCCGGCGAGGGCGAAAGGGCGGAAGAGGCCATTGACGGTGATCACCGCCATGTGGGCGTCGAGCAGCCACTCGCGCGAGGCCCAGCCGAGCAGGACGGGGTCATAGGAGCCGAGCAGGCGCGGCGGGGGCAACTGCGCCGGGGCGGGACGCCAGGCGATCTCGAGCAGACCGTCCTCGCGCTCGTGCAGCTCTGTCGCGATTGCGCTCAGCCCGGCACGGGCATCTCGTAGGCTCAGTCCCGCCCACTTGGCGAGGTCGCGGTCAGCGGCGGGGCCGTGGCCGAGGAGGTAGCGGCGTGCCAGCTCGGTCAGTGCGCGGTCGCGGTCGACGGGCTCCGGCTCGCCGAGCCAGTCTTGGACGAGCACGAAGGCGTGCTGGCGGCCGATCATCGGCCCCCGCACCGTGATCCCGCGCAGCGCGGCGAGCATCAGCAGATGCACCAGCGCCTGGCCCTCGGTGCGCACCCCTGCCATATCGATGCGCTCCCGCAGCTGCGCGCGCGTAAGCGGGCCCTCCGCGGCAAGCGCGCGGGCGATGACATCGACGCCGCGCTCGGCGGCGTCCGGCGTGACGCCCTCCTGGGCGAGCCGTCGAGCGTTGCCGGTGCGCAGCGGCGGCGTGGTCAACGCCTGCAGCCACGGGTAGTCCTCGCGGCGCACAAGATGCAGCGTGCCGCGGTTCAGCCACGTGATCAGCAGCGAGCGGTCCTCGGTGAGGGCGCGATCGACATCGGCCGCTGACAGTCCCGTGGTCCGCGCGCGGATCGCCAGACGCGCTCCACGCGGATCCTGACCCTGCACCGCCAGCAGCCGCTCGGCGACGGCGACCGGATCGCGCGCCGGCGGCCCGGCGAGCAGCTGCGCGGTGAGGCGCTCGGCGAGCATCAGCGGCCAGTATGGCTGAGCCGTGTACGCCGCGAGGCGGGCCTTCGACAGCGCAAGCGTGCGGTATCTTGCGAAGCGCCAGATGGAGCCCTGGTGGGAGGCCATGCCTTCCGAACCGCCCGCTTTTGAAGGGCTGATGGCTCCTTTCGCGAAACCGAAGCCACGCGAGAGGAGCAGCAGAGGTGCCCACAAGAGTTCTGCCTGATTTCCACAAACACGAGTTGATGGCGGTCTTCCTTGGAGGAGTCGCCGGTGGGCTGCTGCGGGTCTGGCTGAGCCGCTCGTTTGTGAGCGGCGCGACGGATTGGCCCTGGACGATCTTCGCGATCAACGTCTCCGGTGCGTTCACGCTCGCCTGTATCGCGACCTGGTTCAGAGAGCGCCCGCCGGAATCGAGGTTCCATCACCCGCTGTGGACCGCCGGCTTCTGCGGCACGTACACCACGTTCTCGACGATGCAGCTGGAGATCTTCGTGCTGCTCCAGCACGATCGCTATGCGCTCGCGGCTGGGTACGCGCTCGCGAGCATCCTCGCCGGGTACGCGGCGATCCGGCTTGGAACGCAGCTGGTGCGAAGCGAGCGCGGGGACGAGCAATGAGCGTCTGGGTCTGGATCGGCGTCGCGCTGCTCAGCGGGATCGCCGCGCTCGCGCGGTTCCTGATCGTCGCGCTCGTCAGCGCTCGCGCCGCGGGTACGTTCCCGCTCGGGACCTTCGTGGTCAACATCACCGGCGCGCTGCTGCTGGGCCTGGTCACGGGGCTCGCCGTCGAAGGGGAGGCGCTGGTCCTGATCGGCACCGCGACGCTCGGCTCCTATACGACCTTCTCGACCTGGATGCTCGAGACGGAGCGTCTCACCGAGGACGGCGAACTACCCGTCGCGGCTTTCAATATTCTGCTCAGCCCGTTCGTCGGCGTGGGAGCGATCGCGTTGGGACGCGCAATCGGAATGCAGATATGAGACAGAGCTCCAAGCAGACGGGCGGCTGGAGGGTGATCGTCGCCTACAGCCTGGTGTGTGCGGCCACGCAGGTGCTGTGGCTGACCTACGCGGCGATCACGACCGAAACGGCCAGGCGCTACGGGGTGTCGGTTGGTGCGGTCGGATGGCTTGCGGAGATCTTTCCGCTGCTGTACGTGGTGCTCGCGATTCCGGCGGGGATCCTGCTCGATCGCTGGTTTCGCCCAGCGCTGGCGGCGGGCGGGGCGCTGGTCGCGCTCGGCGGTGTGGTTCGTCTCGGCGGTGAGACCTTCGCATGGGCGATGGCCGGCCAGGTGCTCGTCGCGGTCGCGCAGCCGGTCGTCCTCAGCGGCGTGAGCAAGCTCGCGGGCGAGTACCTACCCGCCGAGCAGCGCGCGACCGGGATCGCAGTCGGCTCGGCGGGCAGCTTCGTCGGGATGCTGCTCGCGCTGGTGCTGGGCCCGACGGTCGGGGCGCACGGGCAGCTCGAGCGGCTGCTGGTGCTCGAGGCGGTGCTCGCGGTGATCCCGGCGATCGGCCTGGCGATCGTGCTGCGAGCGCCCGGGCAGGAGAGCGAGGAGCACGCGGCGATCGAGGGCAGCGCGGCGCGCGCGCTGTGGGCGCTCCCAACGATGCGCACGCTGTGTGGCCTGGTGTTCGTCGGCTTCGGGATCTTCGTGGCGCTCGCCACCTGGCTGCAGACGCTGCTGGCGCCCGCCGGCGTCTCGGAAAAGACCGCCGGCGCGCTCCTGGTTGGGATGGTGTTCGCCGGTACGGTCGCCTGCGCGGTACTCCCGCCGCTCATCGCCAGCCGGCATGCCGAGCGCGGCTTCATGCGCGGCGCGGTGCTCGTCGGCTGCGGCGGCTGCGTCGTCCTGGGCGTGGCGCCCTGGCTGGGAGTGCAGGCGCTCGCGATCGTCACGATCGGAATCGTCTTGTTGCCGGCGCTGCCGATCATCCTCACGGCCGCCGAGCAGCTCGCCGGCGCCGCCGCGGGGACGGCCGGCGCGATCGTGTGGATGGCCGGCAACCTCGGCGGCCTGGTCGTAGCGCTGCTCGTGCAGATCCTCGTCCACCATCCGCTGACGGCGTTCCTGGCGATGGGGGCGGTGGCGCTGTTCGGGCTGCCGCTCGTGGCGCGCCTGACGATGCCGGCGAGCGAGCCGCACGGCGGTACGGCGGCTTCCGCTGTGGCCGGCTGAAGCTCTCTGTGCCGGCCGACGCCTCTGTCTACATCTACACGCGACCGGTGTCATGCCGGTAGGCACGCCCGGCGAGCACGCTGAGCACAACCGTCCAGGCAATCATCACGATCCATCCCTTTGCCGGCCAGGCGTGTCCCCCGACCGCGACGTGACTGGCTTGCACGAGCCAGTAGGAGGGGATGTACTGCGCCAGTTCGGGGAGGAAGCCGTGGTGGCCGAGCGGGAAGTAGACCCCCCCAAGTAGTGCGAGCAGCGAGATGCCACCACCCATCGCGGGACCTGTCGAATCAGGGGTGAGCATGTGCCCGGCTAGAATCCCGAACGCCGCAAACGGCACGAGGCCGACGAGGATCAGCCCGGTCATGTTCAGCCACTGCGAGCCGCTCAGCCTGACGCCCAGCGATGTCCCTGCGAGATACAGCGCGAGCAGGCTGATGATCGCCATCATGTAGCCGGTGATCACCTTCACGCGGAAGTAGGAGCGCGGCGATAGCGGGGTGATGCGCAACTGGCGGTTCCAGCCGACGGCTCGCTCGGCTGCGATGCGACCGCCGCAGGAGAACATCGCGCTCATCGTCCCGAACGCGGCCATGCCGACCATGTAGTAGAGCGGAAACGAGATGCCACTCCCGTCCAGGTCGCGCACGTGGCGGTTCGGTCCGGCGATCGCGAAGAACAGGATCAGCGGAAAGCCGAGCGAGAGCAGGAAGAAACGCCGGTTGCGCAGCGTCCGCAGCAGCTCGTAGCGGGTGTAGATGAGCGAGTTCATCGACCCGCGCCTGTCGCCTGCCCGTTGCGTCCAATCTCAACGTCTGGAGGCGAACCGGGCGGCAAGCCCGCCAGCGCGTGCTCCTCAGCTCCGTCGCCGGTCAGCTCGAGGAACGCCTCCTCCAGTCCCGCGGCGGTGATCTCGATGTCGCGCGCACCCGGATAAGCGGAGAGCAGTGCGCGGATCGCCGCGTCGGAGTCGGTGCAGCTCAGCGTCGCGAGTTCGCCCCGGCGCTCGGCACTGCTTACGCCCGGCAGCGCCGCGAGCGCGTCCGCTTCCACGTCCGGCAGCGTCGCGCGGATCGTGCGCGTACCGACCATCGCCTTGATCTCGTTCGTAGGTCCGTCGGCGACGATCCGGCCGTGGGCCATTAGCACGGCACGATCGGCGTACGCGTCGGCCTCCTCCAGATAGTGGGTCGCGAACAGGACCGTCTTGCCGCGTGCGGCAAACGCGCGCATCGTCACCCAGAAGGAGCGGCGTCCCTCGACGTCCATCGCGGCCGTCGGCTCGTCGAGCACGAGCAGCTCGGGGTTGCTGACGAGCGCGACCGCGCAACGCACGCGCTGGGTCTGCCCACCAGACAGCTTGTTCGTGCGCTGGGCGGCGAACTCGCTCGTGCCGGTGAGCTCCAGCACCTCTCCCACGTCGAGTGGCGCCGGGTAGAGCGAGGCGATCATCGTGACCAGCTCTCGCACCGACAGGTCTTTGATCAGCGCTCCCGTCTGCAGCATCGCGCCGACGGCGCCCTGATCCACCGCCTCGTTCGGCGAGCGGCCGAACACCGACACGGTGCCCCGGTCGGGCTCGAGCAGCCCGAGGATCATGTCGATCGTGGTCGACTTGCCGGCGCCGTTGGGCCCGAGCAGCGCAACCGTCTCGCCGACGGCGATCGACACGTCGATGCCACGCACCGCGCGCACCGGTCCCTGGGAGCTCGCGAATGACTTCGTTAGGCCCGTGAGTTCGATCCCACGGGACCGAACCACCGGCGAGATTGACGAGGCTGAGGCTGCTGAGGACATGCTCGAGAACACGACCCTAATGCCTACCGAGTTCTCGAAGTGAGCAAACCGGAGATGTGTCTAGTCGCCAGAAGGCGCTGGGCGCCACCGACTGGTGTCGGGCAGCGTCTTGAGGTGGGGCGAGATCTGCTCGCGCAGCGGCTCCAGCCGTGGGGGCAGGGCGAGCCGCTGGCCGAGCGTCTCGGGCGCTTCGTCCGCGGCGAAGCCGGCGCCGTCGAGCGTCGCGAGCTCGTAGAGGATGCCGCCGGGCTCGCGGAAGTAGACCGACTCGAAGTAGAAGCGGTCGATGATCGGGGTGGGGTGGGTCCCAGCCGCGATCAGGCGCTCGCGCCATTGCTCCTGCTCGGCGCTGAGGACCGACCAGGCGATGTGATGTACAGTGCCTGCGCCGGGGACGCCGCGCTCGTTGCTCTGCGCGAAGGCGATCCGCCCGCCGCGGTGCTCGCCGCGCGCTTGCCACACATGCTCGGCCGACTCGGAGAAGTCGAGCACGTCGCCCAGCAGCGCCTCACTGCGAGCGGGGTCGGTGACGAGCGCATGGACCGAGTCGAAGCCCCGCAGCGCGAACTCCTCGGGGACCTCGTTCGAGCGTGCGATGAGCGCGGCGTCGCCTGTCTGGTCGACCGCGAGCTCGTGGTGCATGCCCTCGGGGTCGGCGAACCGCAGCCGGCCGGGCTCGCGGACGACCTCGACGCCCTCGCCGGCCAGGTGCCCGCTCCAGAAGTCGAGTGCCTGCTCACCGCCGACGCGGTGGACAATGCAGGAGATCATCCCGGCGCCGGCGCGGCCTGGCTGCGCGCCGGGGTACTCGAAGAAGGTGATGTCGGCACCGGGCGAGCCGTGCTCGTCGGAGTAGAACAGGTGGTAGACGCTCGGGTCGTCCTGGTTGACCGTCTTCTTGACCAAGCGAAGACCGAGCACGCGCGCATAGAAGTCCACGTTGCGAGGGGCGTCGCCGGTGATCAGGGTGATGTGGTGGATGCCGTCGATCGCGCGCATGGTCGTCTTCTGCAGAGGTTACGCCACAGCCGATGGCATCGTTGACGTTTCATGGTGCTGTGAGAGGCAGTTGTGCCCCTCGACGCCGGCACCTGGAAAACAACGACCGCTATCGTGCTGAACCTACTGTGACAGGGGCATTTCTAGAGCGTTGGGGATTACGCGTCGCGGCCGCGACGGGCGTGCTTGTGCTGGCGGGCCTGGTTGTGTCCGACTTCGAGACGAGCTTCTGGGATCGTCACGAGATGACGTCCTCGATCCTCGCCAGCCTGGTGGTGGTCGGGATCACCGTCGCCGTGATCAACGAGGTGCTCGAGCGCCGTGAAAGCGCCCGCTGGCGGGTGTTCGCGCAGAATGCGCTGCTCGAGCTCGCCGCGACCGCGCGCTTCACATGGGTTGGGCTGGGCGAACTGCTCGAGGTGGACGAAACCGCCAGTCGGCGCACGATCGAGGTGCGCAACTTCATCTGCAGCCCAGCCGGGACCGATCGTGTCGCGACGCTCGTCGACGAGCACATGCCCGACAGCGAGTGGCGCCACCGGCTTACGCAACTGGTCGAACGACTGCTCGACGACGGGCGCGACTCACTCGCGGCCTGGGGTCCGGTGATGCTCGGCGCGCGGCCCTACACGGCGCTGATCGAGCGCCACGTGGAGCTGTACGGGCGAGTACAGCTGCTCCGTTACATGATCGACGACCCCGAGGATGCCGAACTGGATGATCTCGAGGATCCGGCCGCGCGAGCCCGGCGACTGAGCGCCACGAGACGGGCCGTCATTCAGGGGCAGTCGAAAACCGATCTCGAGACCACGATGCGCACGACGCTGATCATCGTCATCCGTCGCGCCGCCGAACTGGAGATCGACACGCGGGCGCTTGCACGGGCGCTGGTCCCACTCGAATGGTGGGCGATGCCATACGCCGACCTCGATCCGCCCGCCGAGCAGCCAGAGGCCCGACTACCTCCGTGAGCATGATCGATAGCGTGTAGGCGTGAGCTTCCAGGCTGAGGGGCACGCCGCACATTCCCACGGCGTGAGCGCTGATGCCGATGCGAGCAAGCTGGTTGTGGCGCTCGGGTTGATCTCGGGGTTGATGGTCCTCGAGATCACGGTGGGGGTGGTCGCTAATTCCCTGGCGCTGCTTTCTGACGCGGGGCACATGCTCACCGACGCCGCCGCGATCGGCCTGTCGCTCCTAGCCGCACGATTGGCTGCTCGCCCGGCGAAGGGCGCGTTGACCTACGGTTTCAAGCGGGTGGAGATCCTCTCCGCGCAGGCCAACGGCGTGACGTTGTTGATCCTTGCGGCGTTCATCGCCTACGAGGCGATCCGTCGCCTGTTCGACCCCCCGCACGTACTGGCTGGGCTGATGCTCGTCGTGGCGCTGATCGGGGTCGCCGTGAACCTCGCCGCGAGCTGGACGCTGGCGCGGGCCAACCGTCAGAGCATGAACGTCGAGGGGTCCTTCCAGCACATCCTCACCGACCTGTACGCCTTCATCGGGACCGCGATCGCCGCCGGGGTGATCCTGTTGACCGGCTTTGAGCGGGCTGACGCAATCGTCTCGCTCCTCGTCGCGTGCCTGATGGTGCGCTCGGGGTACGGATTGGTCAAGGCGTCCGGGCGAGTGTTCCTGGAGGCCGCGCCGGAGGGGCTCGATCCCGAGAAGATCGGCCGGGCGCTGGTGTGCGAGCCCGGCGTGGTCGAGGTTCACGACCTGCACGTCTGGGAGGTCACCTCGGGGTTCCCCGCGCTCTCGGCGCACGTGCTCGTCGGCCGCGAGAACGACTGCCACGCCGCGCGTCGCGGGCTGGAGCGGATGCTGCACGACGAGTTCGACCTGCACCACACGACCCTTCAGGTTGATCACCAACCTCGCGAGCTGCTGAACATCGAGATGCCCGAGTAGCACAGGGTGCTCAGTCTCATTCATATGAGACTGAGCAGGGCGAGTGAGCGGTTGGTCAGCGGTGCCAGCTTGATCGAGGCCAAGGCGAGGCGTGCGGCCCGAGAGCAACGGTACCCGCCTGGCTATGCCTGGCGGTAGCACCTAGGATGTCGAGTCTATGCACGTGTAAGTCGATTATTTCTAAGGAGACTCCATGCCTGGACCGGTGTTGTTCTGCTACGACGGGTCGGAGGGGTCGCGGGCGGCGATGGCCGCGGCGGCGGAGCTCGTCGCCCACCCGGCGCCCGCGGTCGTGCTGACGATCTGGCAGCCCGCGGCGGTGCTGCTGGCGCGGGCCGGGGGCTTCGGCGGCGGCTACTTGAGCGACGAGGGGAAGATCGACTCCGAGCAGGCCCAGTTGGCCGCTGACGCTGCTGAGGAGGGTGTGGAGCGCGCACGCGCCCATGGCTATGACGCCAGCTCTCGCGTCGAGGAGGCGACGGAAGGCGCAGGACGCAGGATTATCGAGATCGCCGACGAGCTCGACGCGCGGCTGATCGTGTGCGGCCGGCGCGGACTCGGTGCGGTCGCCTCGGCGCTGCTCGGCAGCGTCTCGCACGTGGTACTCGCCCACGCCGGGCGCCCTGTCCTGATCGCGCCGGAGCGCTGAGGGGAAGTTAGCCGAAGGCGGAGACGCCGGTCAGACCGCCTACCGGCAGAGCACGATTGCATTGAGTCCGGGCACGTCGGCGTGAGCTGCTGAGCGGTCCTTATCGGCGCGACAGAAAAACACGATCGCTTGCGAGACGCCCCCGAGGACGAGACCTGGATCTCGCCGCAAACCGCTCGGTGTCGGGAGCGACGTTGATGAAGTTCAGTCTGTAGCGGCCGATCTCGATCTCATCGCCGTCTTTCAGGATCGTCCACTCCACGCGCTCTCCGTTCACGAACACTCCGTTGAGGCTGCGATCGTCGAGCAGGCGCACCCCGTCGGATTGGCGCCCGAGCAACGCGTGCCGGCGCGAAACGGTCGGGTCATCCAAGCGCAGATCACCGGTTAGGCTGCGCCCAATCCGGGTCCACTCGCGTGTGAGCGCCACCACCTTCTCGTGACCGTCCTCACTGAACGCGAGATACTCGCCCGGGCGCTCGAGCCGCTCCCTGATCTCTGCGAGTGTCGACGGATCGATCGGATCGTCGATATGCGAGCTGCATGACCAACGATCCGCGGGTCCACCCATTGTGTCCGAGGTCAAAGAGTTCACGGCTACTCCCTGTCTTGAGATGACATCCGCGTCACGAAGCACTGCAACCCTTGTATCCGAAAGCGCACCTGAGCAGTACCTCGAAACACGGCTCTAAGCAACCTTTTACCCCGACTACCAGCCCTCTAAACCGTCCTCTCCCTCGCGGCCGGCTCGGTCGAGTCGATGAACTCCACGAGCACGTCGAGGAAGCGCTCGGGCTCGTCGAGCTGGGGAAAGTGGCCTGAACGCGGGAACACCTCCAGGCGACTGTTTGCCATCCGCTCGTGGGTCGCACGTCCGTGGGAAACGGGGATGATCGAGTCGCGCTCGCCCCAGATCAGCAGGAATGGGAGATGTTCGGCCAGATAGAGCCGGTTTGAGGCGTCGACCCGCTGGCCGCCGGGCTCGACGACCGAGCGAAGCGTGTGGACGAAGGCGGCACGGGCGGCGCTGTCGGACAGCGTCGAGTGCCCGCGAGCCATCTCCTCGAGATCAGTCGGAAGGCCCAGACCCAGCCGGTTGAGCAAGACGCCGGCGCGCGCGCCGGCGTCGAGCAGGCGCGTTGCGGCGAGGAAGGGCAGCACGAGCTCGGAGCCGGGAAGCGTTGCGGCTCGAAGCAGCCAGCTAACGTCGCGGCCGAGGCCGCCGCTGTCAACCAGGACGAGTCGCTCGCAGCGCTCGGGGAACTGGTAGGAGAACTGCATCGCGATCCCGCCGCCGAGTGAGTGCCCCACAAAGGTTGCCCGCTCGTGTCCGAGGGCGAGCAGCAAATCGCGCAGGCTGCTCGCATGCGCGCCGAGTGAGTAATCGCCTCTGGGCTTGGCCGACTCGCCGTGACCGGGCAGGTCTGGGGCGATCACGGTAAAGCGATCGGCGAGATGGGGCAGCACCCGCTCCCAGGTCGCCGAGCTGGACGTGATCCCGTGGACGAGCACGACGACGGGGCCGCTGCCCGCTTGACGGTAGGCCACGTCGTGACCGTGCAAGGTCGTGTGCCTGACGTCTTCGCGGCTGCGTTTCGTTCGAGGTGGCATCCGAAGCTCCAGTTCTCTCGCTGCCCAAGGTGGCAGGATTGCACGATGAGTCGATGGCTGGCCACGGCAACTGTGTTCTTTTGGTTGCCGGGGGTTTGTCCGGTGCTCGCGCGCGGCAGCCAGGTGGCTCCACTGGACACTCGTTCGATGATCCACCGTGGGTGTAAGAGGCGGATCTGTTCGTGGCGAAGATCCTCTTGTACGTGTATGCGCGAGAGCGTAAGGTTGGGGTTGCGCGGGCTTGAACCGCTGACCCACCGCCAGGCACGTGCTTGAGAACCACGATGCTCAGCCGAGTCGATACCTCCAACCGTTCACAGCCGACTTCAAGGCCGTTGGGGATCTTCCGGCGCGAGCTCGACAAGCGTACGAGCGTGATCTCGATCGAGGGCGAGCTCGATCTCGCGACGGCCCCGCGCTTGAAGTGGATGCTGATCGATGCGCTCGATGCGGGCCACGAGGAGCTCGTCGTTGACCTTTCGCTCGCCACCTTCATGGACTCGACGGCGCTCGGCGTGCTCGTCGGTGTCAACCGAAGCCTCGGCGTCGATGCGCGGCTGGCGATCGTGTGCTCGCGGAGCACCGTGCTGAAGATCTTTGAGCTTTCGGGGCTGGACGGAATGTTCGTGATCTTCTCGACGGTCGACGAGGCGCTCGCGTACACGCGGGGGCACGCCGCCAAGGCCGGCTGATCGGGCGCAGGCTGCTGATGGTGAGCGACACCGCCAGACACCCTTCATCTCCCCGCCGCCGGCGTCCAGCCGCGATCATCGTCTTTGTTTGCTGTGCGCTTGCCTTGGCGTTCATCCCGGTTGCCGCGGCCAGGCCAGGCAATTCGAGGCCGGCGGGCGGCACGGGCGTACCGAACCCACCGGGCAGGCCGAGCCCGGCGGCCGCCTCGCCCGGGCCGGGTAACAACGGACAACCGGGCCCCGGACACAAGGATTCCCCGGGTCCGGGCTCAGATGAGGGCTCGCAGCCGGGTCACGTCGAATATCCAGGCCTCGAACACGGTGGGGGTCAACCGACGCCGGGCCGTGAAGAACATGAGCGCCCAGAACACCGGGGAGAACATGGTTCAGGTCACATAGGACCAGCTGGCCTGCACCCTCAGCAAGGAGCACCCGGACAGCGACCGGAAAGCGCCGGCCATCCGGCCACGTCGCGCGGCCCGACCATCTCACCCGTTCCACATCACGCGTCGGGGACCGCGGGTGCAACCCGCTCAATCCCGCGTTCAGCCACGTCGGCCGCTCCGGGCAAAGCCCCGGCTGCCCCGCCCACGCCGGCCCGCGCCCCCATACCAACCCTGTCGAGGGCTGCGACGCCTATAGCGGCACCCGCGGCTACGACACCCGCGCCAGCCACGTCTACGCCAGCAGCGACGACGCCACAACTCGTCGGGGCATCGCGCCCAGCGCTCACCGGCCGCTCGCCGCATGCCGCGCGGGATCCTCGGCATGCCCGCAACCGCGGCGCCAGGAGGCATACAGCCCCGGTCGCGTTCTCCCCGGGTGCGGTCGCTCCCGTGGCCGCGATCCCGTTCACGCCCGTACTCTCTGCGCGCGCGAGGCGCGCGCAGAGAGCGGCGCATGGTCCCCCGACGCCCAGCCGACGCCCATCGCCGATCGTGACGACGATCACCAGAATCGTCGGCGTGATCCCCACGCTCGTGTGGATCCTCATCGGCGTCCTGTCCGCGCTCGCGCTCGCGCTGGCGGTACGCTCGCGCTTGG
The DNA here is from genome assembly GCA_963813745.1 of uncultured Solirubrobacterales bacterium. Classification (GTDB taxonomy): domain Bacteria; phylum Actinomycetota; class Thermoleophilia; order Solirubrobacterales; family Solirubrobacteraceae; genus Palsa-744. Next base: position 17,961 of record CAWEZW010000006.1, on the reverse strand, counting down.
CCGCGCTTCGTGCCCGGCGGCTGGAGCGCCAGCGTGGAGAGCTGCTCGAGGATGTGGGCCTGCTGCAGGCCGCGCTGCTCCCACTGCCGCCCGCCCGGCTCGGTCCGGTGGGCACCTCCGCGGCCTATCGCCCGGCGGACGGTCCCGGAGCAGGCGGCGACTTCTACGATGTGTTCGCGCTTGAGGACGGTCAGCTGGCGGTCATCGTCGGCGATGTCTCCGGACACGGACGCGAGGCGTTGCCCCATACGGCGCTCGTGCGCTTCACGCTGCGGGCATATCTCGAGGCCGGCCTCTCACCGCGCGCCGCCGTCCAAACGGCTGGAGCTGTGCTCGAACGTCAGCTTGGGGGGTCGTTTGTCACCGTCGTGGCGGCCACCTATCAGCCACGTGAGCGCATCCTCACCTACGCCTGCGCCGGTCATCCACCACCGGTCGTGCTTGGCTCACGGTCGATCGCACCGATCACCGTCTGCTCCCCGCCACCGATCGGAGCCGGCATGCGGACTGGGACTCGCCAGACCGTGGTGTCGGTGCCGGGCCGCTCACAGGTCTGCTTCCACACCGACGGCGTCACGGAGGCAAGGGTTGCGGGAGAGCTGTTCGGCGCCGAGCGACTCGCGCGCACGCTCGCCGAGCTCGGGCCGCAGGCCACAGCATCGGCGCTCCTCGACCAGGTGGCCGAAGAGACCGACGCGCGCCCCGACGACATGGCTGCGTGCCTGCTGAACGTCGAGGGAGGCGCTGCCGCGCCGACGATCCTCGTCGAGGAGCTCGAGCTCGACCGCGAGGAGGCCGCGGGCGATCGAATCGAACGATTCCTCCTTGCCTGTGGGGTGCAGCGCCGCGAGGTCGCTGAGCTCATGCGCTCTGCGCGCGTCGTTGCCGAGCGCGCCGGCACCGTCGTGGTCGAGTTGCGCCTCCTCGACGGGCCGCCGGAGGTCGCGCTGGGACGCGACAACGTCGCGCTTCTCCACACATCCCACGTGAGACGGCAAACGGATTTCAGGGTGTCGCGGTGAACCCCGCGCCGGCGCTCGCCCCAGACGCGGCAATGGTGTTGGGTATCGCATCCACAGCGATGCCGTTCGCTCGCACACCCGAGGATGAGGCCGAGCGCTGGCTACGAGTCCTGCGCCTACATGGCGAAGTTGGGATCGCGCTACAAGCGCTCGGCGTAAGCGAGGGATCCCTCCAGGTGCAGGACGAGGGCACCGATCGTGCGCGAACCGCTCCCGCCATTGTCGATGATCGCGACGTGGTCGCACAGGTCACTGAGGACGCCGGCCACATCGCCAGTCGGCGAGGTGCCAATGGAGTCGCAACGACCGACGTGCTGATGGCCGTGATGCACTTCTACGGCGCGGACTTCGATCGGGTGCTTCGGGCACACGGCACCGACCGTGACGAGGTGATCGAGCGACTCGGAGCATTGGAGGTAGACCCTGGGTGAGAGGCCAATCGCCAGGTGGCATCCGGCCCCGTTTACAATGCTCGATAATGTATATTATGTAAACCTGTCGTGAAGGGGCAGGCGCAAAGTGCTTGCTCGTTCGCGAACACCCCCTGAAGAATGGGTCCTCCCCGCATCCGGACCGACGTGAGGAGAGACTAGGCACGCCAGCCGCACGAGAACTGCAAGCTGACAGATCAGCTGATCGCGTAAGTGAGCGAAACCTGCGCCGACAACGTGCAGCCGGCGACGCTCGCCCGTTTTGCGACGGGAGCCTTACGTTTTTTCTTCTTGGGATGTTTCACGGCCGGTTTGCTCGCACCGGGAGCTGCCTCGGTGCCGGCACGCGGACTCACTGCGACTCCCGACACCCCAACCCCGGGTGAGCCGAAGTCGGGTTGTTCGCCCAAATATTCGATTTCGTTGCCCGTGCAACCGATGTAGCCGCCGTTTTCGACGATGCTCTGAACCGCCCCCAGCGTCACACCGGCCGAGCTCGCCAAGAACTGCGCCTTGGCCTGACCGTCGGTGACCGCGGCGGCCATCCCCTGCCGATAGACCGTGGTCGCCGTCGCGGAGCTCGCACTCTGTTCGATCGGCTCGGTCGCGACGCCCTGCACGCTGACCGTGGGCGGCGGCGAGGCCGTCGTCGGAGCTTCCGCGGAGGCGACGCCCAGCATGCCGGCGACGATCAGCGCGATTGCGGTGACGGCTGTCGCCGGGATGAGGACCCTCATCGGACCTGCCAGGTGCCTGCGCATATCTCCAAAGGCTAGCGCTTGGACGAGACACTCTCGGCCAGCTCCCGTGCCCGCCCCAGCACGGCGTCGATCATCGGCTCCGTGAGCTTCCCCGTGAACGTGTTCTGCTGACTGGGGTGAAAACAGCCGAGCAACGTGTACCGCTCGGTTTGAAACTCGGCGCCGTGGCCGAACCGCGGCCGTGGCCGTGGCAGCGATGCCGGCGGATCGGCAAGCGCGGCGGTCAAGTGCAGCGCTGCATCCCAAGCAAAGGCGCCCAGGCAGAGGATTGTCTGCACGCCGCTCAGCAGCCGCAGCTCCCGCACGCTCCAGGGTAGGCACGCCTCGCGCTCGGCCGGCGTCGGACGGTTCGCGGGCGGCGCGCAACGCACCGCCGCGCTGATCCATGCGCCACACAGCCGCAGACCGTCGTCGCGACCTACGGCGGTGGGCTGATTGGCAAAGCCCATGCGCCACAACGCCGCGAACAGGAAATCGCCGGAGCGGTCGCCCGTGAACATGCGCCCGGTGCGGTTGGCACCGTGAGCCGCCGGGGCCAGTCCGAACAGCAGCAGACGCGCCGCCGGATCACCGAAGCCGGGCAGCGGCCGGCCCCAGTACTCCTCGTGTGCGTACGCGGCACGGCGCTCATCGGCGACCCGCTCACGCCACTCCACCAAGCGCGGGCAACGCCGGCAGCGGCTGATCTCCTCGGCCAACGCCGCCAAGTCTTCCTTTCGAGACGACTCCACAGCGCAGTAGTAGCATTGCTCAAGCAATGTCGCTGTGGATGCTGTTCGTGCTACTCGCGCTGATCAAGCTCCCGTTGATCGGGCTGATGCTGTGGATGCCCTTTCGCAACGATGAGGCCGTGATCGCCTCAGATCTCGTGGACTCCTCCGACTCCTCTGAGGAGGATGGAGGCAGCCACACGTTGCCTGCGGGTCCCATCGATCCCCATCCGCGCATGCCTCTCCCCCGCTCCCCACGCCGCGGTCCACATGGCTCTCCGGCGCTCCCGCCGCCCGCCCGGATACGCACGCCGGTGCATGCAAAGGGCGTGAAGAGCATCCGCTGAACGCGCCGGCTTACCTGCCGCGTTTGATGTTCTGCTTGCGCTGCCTGCGAGCGGCCTTTGCTTTCGCCCGCCGCTTGCGCATCATCGCGGCCGTGTCGTGACCGGAGCCTCCCTTACCCAAGAGGCCGTCACCCGCGGGCGCCACCCTGCGCGCGTCGCGCATTATCAGGAAGGCGATGCCCCCGAGCAGCAACAGCGCCGCACCGCCGGCGATCACGAGCACGCCGCCCGAGCTCGAGTTTGTGGTTTCCGTCGTAGCGCTGGTCGCGGTCGTCTGGGTTGGCGTCGTTTCGCTCTGAGTCTGTCCTTCGGTCAATTCGCTGAACGCACTCGAGCCGCCGAGCGCGGCGAACGTCGTGGCCGGTGCGGCCAGCGCGAGCGCCAGGACCGCGCATACGGATAGAGAGGCGACACGTCGGCTCGACACTGACGCGAGCATACCGCCTGCAACGCGCACGGCATGCGCCTGCTCAGACCGTAGAATGAGCGACCGATGCCACCCAAGCAACGTCAGGTCAGGATGGAGCAGCGCGGCGCCTTCGATGCGATCCAGGCACTCGAACAGCGCTCCGACGAGGAGCTCGAGGCCGAGACCAAATACAAGTCGGCCGCAATGGCGATCCTCGGCGCGCGGGCGTCCGAGCGCTTCGACGCCGAGGCGGCGCGCTCCTACTTCCAGCGTGCGATCGCCGCCGCCCGCCCGCAGGAGCGGATGCAGATCCGCCGGATGGCCGACGCGTCGCTCGCACTCGCCGAACGCCGCGCGGGCGATCTCAAGGACGCTGTCGAGCGTCTCGGTCAGACCCCCCCGAGTGGCCGTCAGATGTTTGCGCTGCGTGCGATGGGGCTGCTCGTCCCCCCAACTCCGCTGGGATCCTCGCGCGCATCCGCGGGATTCTGCTGATCATCGCGCTGATTATCGTGCTGCTCGCGATCGGCCTCGGCCTGGTCGAGCTGATCTCGCTGCCGTTCGGTGGACTCGGGCTCGCGCCGGGCGTGCTGCTCGGCCTGTTCCTCGTGCTCGCCGTCTTCGGTGTGATCGCGGCCATCGGCCGGCGTCGCCGAGACCGGGCGGAGAAGGCCACCGGAAGCTAACCGGCCTTCCTGAGGGCTGCCAACTCATCCAACGGCTCGCAGTGCGCGGTGCGCCAAGATGTTCCCTGTGGCGAAACGCACGCACCACAAGCACTCCTCGCGCAAGGACTACCGCCGCTTGCTCGACCGCCTGGCCGACCACGATGCGGTCCACAGCGTCGCCACCGGCCGCGTCAAGCCGCGCATGGGCTCAGGGCGTCCGATCGCGCCGATCTCGAAGGTGCGTCAGGTCGATTCCGGGCTCTCGATCACGATCAACGTCGACGGCGCGATCATCGACGCCTACGTCGTCACCGACCAGCCCGATCAGGTGATCGAGTTCATGCGCGAGCAGGAGTGGACGCGGTGAGATTTGACGCGCCCGAGTCTCGACGGGCCTGAGCCCCAATACGATGGCCTCGTGCCCGCCCCCGTCTGCCTGATCGTCAACCCGTCAGCCGGAGGCGGCAAAGCCGGACGGGTCGCACCGGAGGTCGAGCGGACCCTGCGCGAGCACGGGTTGGAGGTGCGCCGCGTCGACACACGCGATCTTTCCCACGCGCGCGAGCTGGCTGAGGAAGGCGCCCGCGCCAGCGAGACGGTGGTGGTGCTCAGCGGCGATGGCATGATCGGCGTCGTAGCCGACGTGCTGCGGCATTTTCCCGGCGCTGTGCTCGGCGTGCTCCCGGGCGGTCGCGGCAACGACCTCGCGCGCGTGCTCAACATCCCCCACGATCCGATCGCGGCGTGTGCGGTGATCGCCGACGGCGTCCCCCGGGCGATGGACCTCGGCGAGGTTGGAGGCCAGGCAGAAGTTGGGCAAAAGGCAGCGCCCGGCCAGCAGGGGACTGCTCTGGCGGTGGCCCACGGGCAGGCGTTCGTCGGGATCGCCTCGGTCGGCTTCGACAGCGTTGCCAACCGTATCGCCAACGAAGCACCAGCGTGGCTCGGCAACCTCGTGTATGCCTACGGCGCGCTGCGGGCGCTCGCGTCGTGGCGTCCAGCGCGTTTTGAGATCGAGCTCGATCCCCCCGGAAAGCGTCTGCGCTTCACGGCCTACACGGTCGGAGCCTGCAACTCGAAGACCTACGGTGGTGGGATGCGAGCAGCGCCGGACGCGATGCTCGACGACGGCCTGCTGGAGGTGGTCGTGCTCGAAAGCATCGGCAAGCTCGCGTTCCTCACAAAGATTCTGCCGAAGGTGTTCAAGGGCACTCATGTCGAGTTGCCCTCCGTGCATGTGTTTCGCGCGGCCGAGGTGGATATCTCCGCGGATCGCCCCTTCACAATGTACGCCGACGGCGATCCGATCGGCGAGCTGCCCGTGCGGGTGCGCGCCGTGCACGGCGCGGTCTCGGTGCTCGTGCCTGCCGATTTCGCGGGCGAGGCAGCATTCGCATCGCCGGTCGAGCACACGACGGGGGGCTGATGGCCGGGCCGCTCGCACCCAAGCTCGCCCTCGCGCGGGCCGTCGGCGCGGTCTCGCGCCTGCGTGGTGGCGGCGCCTCCAGCGCGCCGGGAAAGGTGCTCATGCGCCTCGAACCCAATGCGATCGGCGAGCTGGGGGCACGCCTGTCGCGGGGCAGCGTGCTCGTGTCGGCGACGAACGGCAAGACCACGACCTCGGCGATCCTCGCCGCGATTCTCGAGCGCGCCGGTGTCTCGCTCGTGAACAACCAGTCTGGGGCGAACATGGCCGGGGGAATCGCCTCCACGCTGCTCGCCGCCGCCCGTCCGGGCGGGCGCATCGCGGGCGAGCTCGGCCTGTTCGAGGTCGACGAGCTGTGGCTCGACTCGCTCGCCGCCCAGCTACACCCGTGCGCGATCCTGCTCGGCAATCTGTTTCGCGACCAGCTCGACCGCTACGGCGAGCTGGAGACGATCGCCGACCGCTGGGCCGCGGCTGTGCACACCGGCCCAGCCCGTGACTCGACGCTCGTGCTCAACGCTGATGACCCCGCGATCGCCGACCTCGGTCGGGAGCGCGACGCGCCGGTGCTCTACTTCGGCGTCGAGGACGACTCGCTCGCGCTGGCAGGGATGGCGCATGCTACCGATGCGAAGCACTGCCGCCGCTGCGGGGCTCCCTATGTGTTCGAGGCGATCTACCTCGGCCATCTCGGCCACTACCACTGCCCGAGCTGCGGTCAGACGCGCCCCGCGCCCACTGTCACCGCGACGCGCGTCACCCTGCAGGGTGTTCGGGCGGCCAGCTTCACGCTTCAGACTCCTGCGGGCGAAGCCGAGGTCGCCCTTGCGCTGCCCGGCCTCTACAACATCTACAACGCGCTCGCGGCCGCCGCGATGGCCACCTCGCTGGAGATTGGCCTGCCGGAGATTGTCGCGGGGTTAGAGGCCACGAAGGCCGCGTTCGGCCGCGCCGAGACCGTGCACGTCGGTGGGCGCGAGATGCGGATCCTGCTCGTCAAGAATCCCGCCGGCGCCAACGAGGTGCTGCGCACGCTCACCTTGGAGCCGGGCGAGCACGATCTGCTCGGGGTCCTCAACGACAAAATCGCCGACGGACGCGACGTCTCCTGGATCTGGGACGCCGACTTCGAGCTGCTCGCTGGGCGGATCCGTCAAGTCACCTGCAGCGGCACCCGCGCCCCCGAGCTCGCGCTACGTCTGAAGTACGCGGGAATCGACCCGGCACGCATCCGCGTCCAGGCCGATCTCCCCAGCGCCCTGCGCGAGGCGGCCGCGGACGGTTCCGATCCGCAGACGCCGCTGTACGCCCTACCGACCTACACAGCGATGCTGGCCCTGCGGGAACTGCTCGTCGCGCGCGGGGAGGCGAGCAGCGCGTGGTCGTGACCTCGGCCAATATCGTCTGGCACGACCTGGAGTGCGGCTCCTACCGCGCCGATCTGCCGCTGTGGCGGGAGCTCGCCGGGAGACACGGCGACCCGATCCTCGATATCGGCGCCGGGGCCGGCCGGGTGGCGCTAGATCTCGCCCATGCGGGCCATCGTGTCACCGCGCTCGACCTCGACTCCGACCTACTGGACGCCTTGCAAGGTCGGGCTGGCGGGGAGCTAGTGCAGACCGTATGCGCGGACGCACGGTCGTTTGAGCTAGATCGGCACGACTTTGCGCTGTGCCTCGTGCCGATGCAGACTCTCCAGCTGCTCAGCGACGCATCCGAGCGAGCCGCGTTCCTGCACTGTGCCCTCGCCCACCTGCGCCCCGGTGGGCTGCTCGCGTGTGCGATCGTCACCGAACTGGAGCCGTTTGACGTCGCCGACGGCTTGCCCGGTCCAACGCCGGAGACGGCGCGTGTCGGCGAGACCCTTTACACAAGCCAGGCCGAGAGCGTACGGGTGCTTCCTCGGAGCGTCGTGATCGAGCGTTCCCGGCGAATTATCTCCCCCCATACCCATGAATCAGATGGGCTCCCTCTCGATGAGTCGGCCACTGAGCGCAATGTGATCGAGCTCGCCCGTGTCAGCCCCTCTGAGCTCGAGCGTGAGGGCTCACAAGTCGGATTTCATCCTGAACCCGCACTCGTGATCGAGCCCACCGATGAGCATGTCGGCAGCGTGGTAGTGATGCTGCGTGCCTGAGTCCGCCTCTCCCCTCCCCACGCCGCCGGTCCTGCCGACTAGCCACGTTCTCCGTGTCTGCGCGCTGTACCCGGACCTGATGAACATCTACGCCGACCGCGGCAACCTGCTGGTGCTCGAGCATCGCTGCCTGTGGCGCGGAATCGGCTTCGAGCTCTCCTCCAGCGGCCTCGGGGAGCGGCTGAGTCCGGACGTGCACGACCTGTACTACCTCGGCGGCGGCCAGGATCGCGACCAGCGCCTCTGCGCCGAGGATCTGATCGAGTTCAAGCGCGATTCGCTGCACACTGCCGCCGCCCGCGACGCGGCGATCCTCGGCGTATGCGGCGGTTACCAGCTGCTCGGTCACTCCTACACGCTTGGCGAAGACGAGATCCCCGGTGTCGGCCTGCTCGACGTGCGCACCATTCGTGAGGACGGTCCTCGCTTGATCGGCAACGTCGCGATCGAGGTCTCGCTCGGTGAAAATGACGTGACGCGCGTACTCGCCGGTTTTGAGAACCACGGGGGCCGAACCTACCTCGAACCCGACGCTCACGCCCTGGGTCGTGTTCTCAAGGGCCACGGCAACGACGGACGCAGCGGTTTGGAGGGCGCGCTTCATGGCAACACGATCGGCACCTACCTCCACGGCCCCCTCCTGCCCAAGAACGCCTGGTTCGCCGACTGGCTGATCGCCAGTGCTCTACACCTCGATCCGATCGGGTCTAATCCCACTCGACGATGCCTTCGAGCGCGAGGCGCACCTCAGCGCCCGTCGTGCGGCGGGGATATAGTGTGGATTACGGTTGCCAGTCGTTCGGAGGTAGCTCTTCGACACCCGTACCTGACTCGCTTCGGCGGGTCGAGTCGTTTAAGGTTCGACCGTGGAGCTATCTGAGTACCAACGCCTCTCGCGAAGCACCGCGCAGTATCCTCGCAATGAGGCGCTAACTTACCCATCGCTCGGGTTGGCCGGTGAGGCGGGAGAGTTCGCCGATCACGCGAAGAAGGTGATCCGTGACGACGGCGGTCAGGTCACCGAGGAGCGCCGCTCGGCGATGGCCAAGGAGCTTGGGGATGTCCTCTGGTATGTCGCCCAGCTGGCAAGCGAGCTTCAGCTCGACCTCGACGAGATCGCCCAGACGAATCTCGACAAGCTGCTCTCTCGCCGGCGACGCGGTGTGCTGTCGGGCGACGGCGATGATCGCTGAGCAGCGACCCTAAGACGCGACCGCGAATCTTGCGAAGCGCTCGGCTGTTCTTTTCGGCACCAGCGCCTTGACCCGCACACCCTCGGGTGTGTCCTTGCGGGTGAGGTCGCCCGCCAGCTCGTGCAACTCAGCGAGGCTGCCGCCGTCCGCGTAGGGCACAAGTAGCTCGACCTTGCACAGCATATGCTCGAGCTCGCCTTCCAAACGCGCGCGCAGCTCCTCCAAGCCCTCTCCCGTCACGCCGCTCACCAACACCGCGTTCGGGTAGCGCAGGCGCAGCTCGCCGCGTTCTCGCTCGTCGAGCAGATCGATCTTGTTCAGCGCCAGTATCCGCGGGCGCTCGCCGGCGCCGATCTCTTCCAGCGTTCCCTCGACCGCGTGCTGCATCGCCTCGGTCTGACCCTCGGGCGCCGAGGCGTCGAGCACGTGGGCCAGCAGGTCGGCGCGGCGGGTCTCCTCCAGCGTCGCCCCGAACGCATCGACGAGCTGGTGCGGCAGCTTGCTGATGAACCCGACCGTGTCGCTCACGAGGTACTTCCTTCCCGTCCGGCTCCTACGGTGGCCGTTGCCATTACTTGCGATCGGTCCGATCGTCCGCGTCGTCGGGTCGAGCGTGTGGAACAGCCGGTCGCGCACACCCACCTCCGCCCCGGTCAGCGCGTTCAAGAGCGTCGACTTGCCCGCGTTCGTGTACCCCACGAGCGCCACCGTCGGTAGCGCTGCCCGCTCGCGCTCGGCTCGCATCACTTTGCGCGTGCTCTTCACATGCTCCAACCTTCTTCGCAGCGCCGCGATCCGATCGCGCGCGAGGCGGCGGTCGGTCTCGATCTGGCTCTCCCCCGGTCCTCTCGTTCCGATCCCACCGCCGAGTCGCTCGAGGTGTGTCCACAGGCCGCGCATCCGCGCGAGGTTGTACTCCAGCTGCGCCAGCTCGACCTGCAGCTTGCCCTCCGCGCTGCTCGCGTGCGCGGCGAAGATGTCGAGGATCACCGTCGTGCGGTCGACTACCGGCATGCCGAGCGCCTCCTCCAGGTTGCGCTCCTGGCGCGGTGTGAGCTCGTCGTCGCAGGCGATCAGGTTCGCGTCGGACGCCTTCGCGGCCGCCTTCGCCTCCGCCACCTTGCCGGGGCCGAGATAGGTGTTCGGGTGCGGCTGTTCGCGGTGCTGGACCATCTTCCCCACGACCGCCACACCTGCGGTCCTCAGCAGCTCGCCCAGCTCCTCCAGATTGTCGTCCTCGGCGAGCGCCGCGATGCAGAACGCGCGTTGGACGGCGCGCTGTCCGGGCTGGAGGCCGTTCGTCTCGGCCGGTGAGGCTTGGAGGGTTGTGCCTGTACGGCCGTTGCGGCTTCGATTCACTGCGCTTCAGTCTAGGACTACCGTTGGCCTTCGCTGTGAAATCTCCGGCGGACTACCCGCCGAGCGCCCCCAGCCGTTTGACCGCCTCCAACAGACGCTCGTCAGGAGTCGTCAAGGAGATCCGGAACCAGCCCTCCCCCGCCGGGCCGTAGATCGCGCCCGGCGAGAGCACGACCGCCGCCTGCTCGAGCACGTGCTCGCAGTACGCCTCCGAGCTCGCATACCCGGCTGGGACTGGCGCCCACACGTAAATCGTGCTGCGCGGCGGGTGCACGTCGACGCCGATCCCCTTCAGTGCGTCGCAGACGAGATCGCGCCGGCGGCGGTACAGCTCGTTCATCGAGGCGACCTCCGCGTCCGTATCGGGTGAGAGCGCCGCGACGCCGGCCAGCTGTACCGCCTCGAACAGGCCCGAGTCGATGTTCGTCTTCAGCCGCCAATACGTCTCGATCGCCTCCGCGTTCCCGACCACGACCGCGCAGCGCCAGCCGGTCATGTTGTAGCCCTTCGACAGCGAAAAGACCTCGATCCCGACCTCCTTCGCCCCGGGCGTCGCGAGGAATGAGGGCGCGCGGTAGCCGTCGAAGACGATCTCCGAATACGCGTTGTCGTGGACGACGAGGATCTCGTGCTCCTGAGCGAACTCGACGACCCGCTCGAAGAAGCCCGCCGGCGCGATCGCGCCGGTCGGGTTGTTTGGGTAGTTCAGGAACATCAGCTTTGCCTTCTTCGCCGTCTCCTCGTCGATCGCATCGAGGTCCGGGACGAAGCCCAGCTTCGGCTCCAAGGCCATCAGCACCGGTTCCGCGCCTGCCAGCCATGGGCCGGCTGTGTACACCGGGTAGCCCGGATCGGCCGCCAGTGCGTAATCCCCAGGGTCCAGGAAAGCGAGATTCAGGTTGAAGATCGCCTCCTTCGCGCCGATCGCCGGGATGATCTCGCGCTCGGGGTCGAGCTCGACATCGAAACGGCGTTCGTAGAAGTCGCTCACCGCTTCGCGGAAGTCCGCACGGCCTCGGTTGGTCGGGTATTTGTGCGTCTCCGGCTCGGTCACCGCCTCCTGCATCGCCTCCACGATCAGCGGTGCGGTCGGGCGGTCGGGGTCGCCGATCCCGAGGCTGATCACGTCCACCCCCTCCGCTCGCTTGGCTGCGATCTTGCGCTCCAGCTCGGCGAACGCGTACGGCGGGATGCGCTCCAATCGTTTACTCGGTTTCATTCAGCTCCTTCACGAAGTCGTCACTCAGGCGACCCTCGAACACGGGTCTTGCCCAGCCTGTCAGATTCACGCGTAGGTCCTCCCCCACCTCGACCTCCAGCTCGCCACCGTCCAGCACGACCGTCACGCGCCCAGGGGCCGTAATCTTGCCATCACCATCGAGCAGATGGGCGACCGCTGCTCCGGTCGCGCCCGTGCCGGAGGACAGCGTCTCCCCCACCCCGCGCTCGAAGATCCGCGCTCTGATTCGAGTCCGCCCGCCCGCCCGCGCCGTTGAGTCTGGCGTCTCGATCTCGCTGTACCAGGAGACATTGGTGCGATTGGGGAAGCGCTCATGGCCTTCGATCTGCGGTCCGAACACAGACAGGTCGAGCGCGTCGAGCGCGGCCAGGCTGGTGACGTGGATAGCGCACTGGGGGTTGCCGATCGAGACGTGCTGGAAGCTCAAGGTGGCCAGCACGGGGTTATCGATGGACAGCTCCCCGCGACCGTCGGGCGGCCCTCCGGGGAAGTCCATGGAGGTGAGGCTCGCGCGACCCATGTCCACGCGGCATGTATCCGGTCCTGTGATCGTCGGGCGGATCTCGCCGGCGGCGGTGTGGATCGAGAACTCGTCCCTGTCTGTCCAGCGACGGCGCAGGTAGAGGATCGCCTCGCGCGCACCGTTGCCCGAAAGCTCCGCCTCTGTACCGTCCGGATTGAAGATCCTCAGGTCCGCCACATGCGCGGGATCCTCCGGGCGGGAGAGCTCGAGGACGCCGTCGGCGAACACGCCGAAATGACCCTCGCAGAGCCTCCGCACTCGTGCCGGCGTGAGCTCGAACGGCAGCTCCTCGCGCTCGAGGATCAGATAGTCGTTTCCCAATGCTTGCCACTTCTCGAATCTCATCTGGTCTCACTCCGCTCCGGGTCTGCGCTCATGGAATCATGGCGGCGGAGTCTAGGAGGATCTCCTCGGCGACATCACTGGGGTCGCGCATGGTGACGTCGATCACGCCCACGCCCGCGAGCTTCTTCATCCACGTCAGCTGGCGCTTTGCGTAGTTGCGCGTGCGCCGCTTCATTGCATCCACGTCCCCGCTCAACAGCTCCTCGAAGCCGAGTGCCTTGCGCGCGGTCTCAGACGCCCCAGCCGCATAGGCCCTGCGCACCTCCTCGGCGGCCCCCGCCGCGAGCATCGCATCGACGCGGGCGTCGATCCGCTCGTACAGCACCTCCCGCTCCATCGTCAGTCCCGCGAGCAAGGTCGGATGGCGCAGCTCCTCGCTCCACAGCTGCGATGGTCCCTCGGGCGGCTCGAGCTCTCCCTGCTCCAACAGCTCCAGCGCGCGCACGATCCGCTGGCGGTCGTTCGGGTCGATCCCCTCCGCCGCCCAAGGAGCGCGCCTAGCGAGCGTCGTATGCAGCGCGGGAGCACCATCTCTCTCGAGCGCCGCGGTCCAGCGCTCGCGCGCCCCCTCGGGTGGTGGCGGGCGCAGATCAAGCTCGGTCAGCGCCGCGCGCAAGTACAGACCGGTGCCGCCGACAACCAGTGGCCGTCGTCCAGCCGCGAGCAGCCCGTCGATCTCAGCATGCGCCAGCTCGGCGTACTGTCCCACGCTGAACGTCGCGTCGAGCGGCAGGAACGACACCAGACGATGCTCGAGCCTTCTTTGCTCGGCGGGCGAGGCGACACCGGTAAGCGTCTCCAGTCCCGCGTACACCTGCAGCGCGTCGGCCGAGACCGCGACGGGGCTGCCGGCTGGGCCCTGCTCGCCGCGTGCTCGCAGTCGCTCTGCCAGCGCGACCGCGATGCTGGTCTTGCCCACGCCCGTCGGGCCGAACAGCGCGATGATCTGCATTCTCGTAGGCTCGCACCTAATGCAGATCTCCGGCTCCACCGTCCTGCTCACCGGCGCCACCGGCGGCATCGGCCATGCGATCGCACGTGAGCTGCACGCGCGCGGCGCCGAGCTGATTCTGACTGGGCGTCGCACGGAGATGCTGGAGCCGCTCGCCGCCGAGCTCGGCGCTCGCGCGCTGGCGATCGATCTGAGCGACTCCTCCGAGGTCGAGCGTCTGGCGGTGGAGGCCGGCGAGATCGACATCCTCGTCGCGAATGCCGCGCTGCCGGCGTCGGGGCGCCTGGAGACCTATACACAGGAGCAGATCGACCGTGCGCTGGACGTCAACCTACGCGCGCCGATCCTGCTGGCACACGCGCTGCTTGGAGCGATGGTGGCCCGCGGGCGCGGACACCTGCTGTTCGTGTCTTCCCTGCAGGGCAAGGCCGCCACGCCCGGCGCCTCGGTGTACTGCGCATCGAAGTTCGGGATACGTGGCTTCGCGCTCGGGCCTGCGCGCGGACCTGCACGGGAGCGGGGTGGGCGTCTCCACCGTGTTCCCCGGCTTCATCCGGGACGCCGGTCTGTTCGCCGACTCTGGGGTCAAATTCCCACCAGGCGTCGGCACGCGTACCCCGGAGGATGTCGCTAGCGCGGTGGTTCGGGCGATCGAGCGCAACCGCGCCGAGATCGACGTGGCCCCGCTTGCGCTGCGCGCCGGCACGATCTTCGCGGGCCTCGCACCGGAGCTGGCGGCGAACGTCTCACGCAGGCTTGGCTCGGAGAAGATCGCACACGCGGTAGGGTCAACCCAACGCGACAAACGCTGAGGGAGCTAGAAGAGCACCTGCCTGGTGTGATTGCTCATGGAGCGCCTGTTCGGCGGCGGGAGGGCGTGCCGCGGGCTGCAGGCGTCTGAAGCCCCTCGTGCTAGGCGCACCCTGGCGCACGAGCCGTGAGAGGCGCTCGCGTTCCTCCTTCGGCGCGTAGGCGCCGCGGCTGTACAGCTCCTCGTAGCGCTTCACCAGATCGGGGCGCTGGGAGCGCAGCCAGTCCATGAAGATGCCCCTCACCTCGCCGCGGAGGTGCAGCGCTATGCCACCGATGCTCGTCGCGCCCGCCTCGGTCGCCAGCTCCAGCAGCGGCTCGATCTGGTGCGGGGCGTCGTTCACGCCCGGCATCAATGGAGCGATCAGCACTCCCGTGGGAATCCCCGCCCGGTTGAGCTCGGCCACCGCCTCCAGCCGCGCCCGCGGGTTCGGCGTGTGCGGCTCGGTCGCCCGCCAGGCCTTCTCGTCGAGCGTCGGGATCGACAGGCAGGCACTGATGCTCGTTCGCTCTGCGATCTGGAGCATCAGCGGCAGATCCCGCAGCAACAGCGGCGACTTCGTCAGCACCGAGCAGGGATTGGCGAAATCCCTCATCGCCTCCCAGATCCCCTCCATCAGCCGGTATCTCCCCTCCACCCATTGATACGGATCGGTGTTCGTCCCGAGGGCTACATGCTCTCCTTTCCACGATGGCTTCGCCAACTCCACCCTCAGCACCTCGGGGGCGTTCACCTTCACGACGATCTCCCGCTCGAAGTCCCGCCCGGCATTGAAGTCCAGGTACTTGTGGGTGGGGCGAGCGAAGCAATTGTGGCTGACCACGCCGTTCGCGACGAAGTCGCCGGTGCCAGTGGTGATGTCGTACATGGGCATCGTCTCGTCAAGCGGCTTGATCGAAACGACCTTTAAGCGTGCGCTCGCATCAACGGTGCGACCCTCAATCGAGCTAGCGGCAAAGTCTCCAACGCCCATCAACTCAACTCCGATCGTGAGATGCGGCCGCTGCACCGGCCCCTGCTCGGCGCCGAGCACGTGCTTCCAGCCGCGGCCGGTTAGAAAACGATGGTCCGCGCTCGCGATCAACTCGGTGCCGTCCTCTAAGACGACCCGATATGCCGGCTTGATGCTTGACCAGTGTGCGAGTACTCGAGTAAGTGCGAAGCGACGATAAACGCCTTCACGCACGGTTCCGTAAATCGCGTCTCCCACGCGAACCTCAGCCAGCGGCTTCGTACGACCGTCGGCCATGAGGATCGGGGTATCGCCCGATACACAGTAAACGCATGCGTGCATACAGCCCCGATAAACGTTGATCGTCCAGCGGAACGGCATCTGGGATTTTCCGGGTACGCGGTTCAGGACCGACTTGGCGCGGACCTCGTAGAAGTTGGTCTGGAGCGCCTCGGGCGCGTCGAAGTGGCGCACCACGGCTTCGTCGCGATAGCCCGGCAGCCTCCGCTGCTCCTCGTCCTCCAGCGTCAGGTTGCTCCAGCGCACGAACGTATGTTCGCATGCGCGCCGGACCACAAAAGACGATGCCAGATTCAGGCGGCTCCAGGATCAAGACATGCGCTCTCTGACTACCCGAGGCGACTTCCGGGTCAGGGGCATGCGTCCTTACACACTCCCTACAAACATCTATGCCCACCCTTACACGGACCTTGGGGTCTCCTTAGCTCCGTGACGGACGATCGATCGACACAACCACCCGACTATCCCAGGAGGATCGATCGCATGAATACATCAAAGCTGCTTGGCGCCACGATGGTGGCGGGGGCGCTCGCCACGGGCGGCGCGCTTGCCGGCATCTCCAGTGCGGGCGCGGCATCCGGCACCACGAGCACCGCCCCATCGACGTCACAATCCACCACATCGACGACGGCAACCACCCCCACGACGACTACCCCCGCAGACCCGACTCCAGCCCCGGGGGCGAAAACGGGGACTACGCCGCCGGCGGGAGCGCCATCGGGCAAACACTCGTGCCCGGGCATGGGCTCCGGTCCCAGTGGAAGTTCCGGTTCAGGCTCCAGTTCAGGATCGGGGTCGAGCTCGGGCGCGAGCTATCCGGCGAGTGCAACCGGGGCAACGGCCCAGTAGTCAAGACACACCGCCCAGCAGCCGATGGAGGCCCGGGCCGCGTCGCGGGGAAGCGCTCGCGCGACGCGGAGGGTCCTCCAGAAATTGGCCAGTCCGGAGTGGTCGATGGACAAGCGAGACAAGCTGGATTAAGGCCCACCCACCCGCATGGCGTGCTATGCACGCGAGCGACCGAGGACACAGACCGATCAGAGATCGGCTAGCGCAGTTCAGGGGCCGCTCCGGACTCTTGCCAGCAGGCGCTCCTCCCCGGAGAGCGTCTGGCTGGTGGCGGCGGTGATCTGCACCTCGGTCAGCTCGCCGGGCGCGGCGAGACCGCTGAAGTTCACGGCCTTGTTGTGGCGGGTGCGGCCGCGCAAACGCTCGGGGTCGGTGCGCGACGCGCCTTCCACCAGCACCTCGACCGTGCGCCCGACGAAGCGCTGGGCGCGCTCGCGGGCACGGCGCTGGACGACCTCCAGCAACCGCTCCATGCGCTCGACCTTCACCGGGTGCGCCACGAGAGACTCGGTCATCTCGGCGGCCGCGGTGCCGCGCCGGGGCGAGAAGAGGAACGTGAAGGCACTGTCGTAGCCAACCTGCTCCGCCACTTCGAGCGTCTGCGCGAAGTCCTCCTCGGTCTCCCCCGGGAAGCCGACGATGATGTCGGTCGTGAGCGATGCATCGGGTACGTGCTCGCGAATCAACGCGACCCGGTCGAGGTAGCGCTCGCGGTCATACGTGCGGCGCATCGCCTTGAGGATCCGCGAGGAGCCCGACTGCAGCGGCAGGTGGATGTGCTCGCAGACGCTCTCCAGCTCGGCGTGGGCGCGGATCACGTCCTCGCGCATGTCCTTCGGGTGCGGGCTCGTGTAGCGAATACGGTCGATCCCGTCGATCTCATCGACGGCCGCAAGCAGTCCCGCGAACGTTGCTGATGGGTGTCCATTGGATTTGAGGTCGCGCCCGTAGGAGTTGACGTTCTGGCCGAGCAGGGTCACCTCGCGCACGCCGTCGGCGGCCATCGCCTGCACCTCAGCTACGAGCTCGGCGGCCGGTCGTGAGACCTCGCGCCCGCGTGTGGAGGGAACTATGCAATACGAGCAGGCGCAATTGCAGCCGACCGAGATCTGTAGCCAGCCCTGGAAGGGGCGCGCACGGCGCGCGGGCAGGTGGCCGGTGAAGCCCTCGAACTCGAAGTAGCCCTGGGCGGTCAATGAATCGCTCGTGAGGAACTCCGCCAGCTTGTGCACCTGCCCGGGACCGAAGGCGACGTCGACGAACGGGAAGCGCTCGAACACCTCCTCCTTGACCGATTGCGCCCAGCAGCCGCCGACGCCGACGATCCGCTCCGGCGCTTCACGCTTGAGGCGCTTGGCCTCGCCGAGGTGCGCGACGAAGCGGCTGTCGGCCGTCTCACGGATCGAGCACGTGTTGAACAGGATCAGGTCCGCCTCGCCGCGCTCGGGCGCCTCCGCGTAACCGAGCGACTCGAGCATCCCCTTCATGCGCTCGGAATCGTGCTCGTTCATCTGGCAGCCGAAGGT
>CAWEZW010000005.1:0-158322 GCA_963813745.1 uncultured Solirubrobacterales bacterium | reverse complement strand
GGGGCTCCGAGGGTGATCGGAGGGTGTATGGGGGGTTGGGCGGCGTGGCTTTGGCGGCCTGAGCAGGCGTTGCTCGGTGTTTGCGGGGTGCAGGCGGGGGCTTGAGTGACGCGCACAGGTTCGGACCGTAGGCTCGGGGCTTCTTCCCGTCCGATCCTGGAGGTCTTCGCCCGTGCGCGTCACTACAGCATTCAACCGTCTTTTGGACCTGCCCGGAGTGTCGGTCAGGAAGGTCAGCTTCGAGCCTGGGTGCGTCGTTGTGAGCGTCGCCCTGCGCCGCCGTCGCCTTGAGTGCCCGAAGTGCTCCTACTCCACGGCCCATCGTGAGAGCGTCCAGCATCACGACTCGGTCTGGCGGCACCTCGATCTCGGCGCCTGGCGTCTTGAGATCCACGCCCGCCTGCGGCGCCTGCGTTGCCCTGAGCACGGGGCGCTGGTGGAGGGCGTTCCCTTCGCCCGCTACGGCGCGCGCTTCACGGCCGACTTCGAGAATCTCGTCGCGTGGCTGGCGACCAAGACCGATAAGACCGCGATCTGCCGGCTTACGCGGATCGACTGGCAGACGGTGGGGCGGATCATCGAGCGCGTCGGCGACGAACTGCTCGACGAGAGTCGTCTGGACGATCTCTTTGAGATCTCGATCGATGAGGTCGCTTGGCGCAAGGGCCATCGCTACCTCACACTCGTCGGTGATCATCGCCGTCGTGCCGTTGTGTGGGGCACCGAGGGCAAGGGGAAGGCCGCCGCCGATGAGTTCTTTCAAGAGCTCGACCCGCTCGAGCAGGTCGAGCAGGACGCAGCCGATTCCGCTGAGATCCAGGCGCAAGCGCCCGCCGAGGAGCAGGCCGAGCAGAAGATCGGCGAGCGCGCCGCAAAGCTCGTCGCGGTCTCGATGGACATGACCGGCGGCTACGCGAAGTCGGTCCGTGAGCACGCGCCGCAAGCGACGATCGTGATCGACAACTATCACGTCGTGCAGCTCGCCACCAAGGCCCTGGACGAGGTCCGCCGCGAACACTGGAACGAGCTGCGCCAAGCGGGCGAGAAAGGCGCCGCGAGGGCCTTCAAGGACGCCCGCTGGTCGCTGCTGAAGAACCCCGGCGATCTCACCGACCGCCAGCTCGACACGCTCACCGCGCTGCAAGCCGCCGGCGGGAAGGTCCCACGCGCCTGGGCGATGAAGGAGATGGTCCGCGCGATCTTCGCGCCCAGCCTGACCGTCGATGATGTCACCCAGCTGATCGCCCGGCTCCTCAGCCGCCTATCCCGCAGCCGCCTGGAGCCGTTCATCCGTATGGGCCGCACGATCCGCAAGCACCGCGAAGGCATCCTCGCCGCCCGGCGCCTGAAACTCAGCAACGCCCGCGCGGAGGCGCTGAACAACAAGGCCAAGCTGATCGTCCGCCGCGCCTACGGATTCCACTCAGCACGCGCCGCGCTCGCACTCATCCACCTCACCTGCGGACCAGTCACACTCACACTCCCACACGAGCAGAAGCTCGCATGAATTCACCTACGGTCACCCTTGGAGAGCCGAATTTATGGGAGACAACAACACCACCCGCCCGAAACGGAGGTGGGTGTCGCCGGTCAAAGAGCTGGGATGGTCGAGCCCGAGGATGATCCTTCTAAGCTCTTGCTCGAGGAGAACCTGCGCGCGCTTGAGAAGGCGTTTGGTGGTGCCGTGGGAGCCGGGTGACGTTGCGGCACTCCTCGTCAATCCGTTCTATGCGATCCAGATCCACGAATCGCACAGTCGACCGCATAAGCACATTCTGAGCGAGTCGAGGTGGATCCTCTCGAACGAGAGAGCGATTGAAGAGGTCGGCTCCATTGGGTGGCTCAGGCATCTGATGGCTGCGCTTAGGGCGGATTGTGGGCAAAGCGAGCGTCCAGACGGGCGCTTCGCCATTGCGGATCCGTATCCGGCGATCACCGTGCACCGGATGCTTTGTGTCGAGCATCCGCCGTTGATCGAAGAGGGTCTCTGGGTACAGGCAAATGCTCACACACTCGTGGAGAACGGCGAGGCGTGGCTCCGCAATCTTCTCTCGGTGCTGAAGGGCGTCTACGTCTGATTCGTGGGCTAAGCGCAGACGCTGCGGCCCGCAGAGATAGCACTTCAACCGAGGAGCTGGGTGCGGCGCTTCGCCGAGCCGGCACGGGTTCTCGTGTGCAGCCGCCGACCCTAGGGGTGTTGTGCCACGCCGCCTCGGCGAGCTCGGCGGTGGGTGTGCGTCTTTGCGACGTGGTTCAGCCGGCCGAGCACGTCGGTGGTGGGTGCGACCTTCGCGTTCTCGTAGTCGGACAGTCGGGATGCCGAGGTGCCGGCTGCCCGCGCGAACTGGCGGAGCGTCATCCCGGTATGGGTGCGCCAGGTGCGGATCTGTGTGGCGTACTCGGCCCGTCCTTGTAAGGTGACGTTCTCGCGTGCGTGGCGAATCACGTTGATCATCAACGCATCGACGCCGTGGTGCTCGCCCCAGCCGGCCACGGTCTCGGTCGTGCGTGCGGCCGGTCCCCAGGGGTTGCTACGAATCGCCTCGGCGAGCTGACGCCAGTCCGACAGCGAGCCACGGTCGATGACCGTCTCGATCGCCTCGGCCGGCCATCGGTCCACCGGTGCGGTGGGATTGAAGTCGAGGTTGCGGAAGTGCATCGTCATCGCACGATTCTCTCCGCGAGGTCTGCGAGTACCGCCTCGACCATGGACCACTCGTGCCAGCGGGGATCGAGCGCCTTGTAGCTCGCAAGCTGGGTGGTGACCTCGGCGTCTCGTGGCCGGGGGTCCGCCAACTGCCTGACGAGTTGCGTGGCAACCGCCTCTGGCCGGGTGTTGATGTCGGCGTAGTAGTCATCGATGCCTCGCAGAACCCCAGCCGCCTCGTCGAGTCCCATGCTCTCCGCGAGGGCCGCGATGTCGAGATAGTCCCGGGTCTGGTTGCGGCTCAGCGCAAGCCACGCCTTGATCCTCAGGATCTCCGCCGCCGTCGGTAGGACGAGCTGCTTGCCCCGCACCTCGATCTCGGTGGTCTCGAGCGGCCGGCTGCGCAGCAGCTGACGCACGCCGGTCTCGATGCCTCCGAGCTCGCCGAGGATGATCTTCCCAGGCTGGGCCTTGGCCGTCGACCAGTCCCCGAGCGCCTCCAGGTTCTGGAGGATCGCGTCGAAGCGCTCCGCGAGGTCCCCGATGACGTGGTCGTGATCGAGCGACTCCCGATGGTGGGCGTAAAGCGCCGCCGCGGAACCCCCGACCAGCACGGCGCCGGGGACCAATTCCTGCAGCTGTACGGCCTTCTCCAGGACGTCTTCCAGCGACGGCTTCATGAGCTTATGTTATCAGATCTGAGAACGACACTAAGGGCAGCGATCTATAAACACCGTTTTGACGGCTCGCGCCTAGGTATAGACCGGGCGGAGGAGGCCGGGGGCCTGTCGCGCGTGCTTCAGTTCATCTGGCCTCCCCGCCATCTCCCGACAACAGCGCAATCGAGTGGACGGAGGCGACCTGGAACCCGGTCACGGGTTGCGAGGAGGTCTCGCCGGGCTGCGCGCGCTGCTACGCCGAGACGTTCGCCGAGCGCTGGCGTGGTGTCCCGGGTCACCTTTACGAGCAGGGGTTTGCGCTGAAGCTCTGGCCGCAGCGGTTGGAGCAGCCGTTGAAGTGGTCGCGCCCGAGGATGATCTTTGTGAACTCGATGAGCGATCTGTTGAATGCCCCCGCCGGGCTGGCCTCAGAGCCAGTGGCGCAGGCTTGTCGGCGTGTCGTCGGGGTGCTCGTTCAGCAACCGGTCGAGCTCGGTGACCATGCGCCCGATCGTCCTGGGGTTGTGGCGAGGGTAGCTGCCGGCTGGGACGAGGACGAGGCCATAGTGCGCCTGGCCACGCTGGTCGTAGCCATTGGCGATGACGCTGAAATCATTGATGTTCTCGGTGACGACGGCGCGCCGCTCCGGCTGGGCGAGCGTGAAGATGGCGATGTCCGCGAGCGAGCGGAGCTCGGCGCGCTCGGTCACCGCCTCGGCGTCGTGCCCGCGACCGCGCAACTGCTCGGCGGTCGCGGCTGAGTACATCTCGTCGAACAGCAGCCTCAAGCGAGCGCCGCCTGCGCTCGCTTCCACGCCGCGTACTGGCGTTCGGACTCCTTGCGGTTGCGCTCGATCCGCTCGTCCACCTCCTCGGGAAAGTCGGCGTAATAGCGTATGGCCACCTCGACCTGTGCGCGTGACAGGTTGCCCCAGAACATGGCGCCCGCGATCGCCTGCTCCTGGGAGGACCACCCTTCCTTGAGCGTTTTCACGACCTCCCACACGTCCGGTCCCATGACGAGCGCCGCGCGGCGTCCCGTCGGTCCGTCCTTGAACACGATGCCCGGGTGGTCCTCGATGCGCAGGCCCTCGTCGATCAGCCGCTCCGCCGTCCTCGACTTGGCCTCCCCGCGGCGCTGTGCGCCCACGTCGAGACGCGCGAGCGTCCGCGGGCTCATGCGGATCGAGAACGGCTTCTGGGTTGCCTGAGAATTCATGTAGTTGTATGTAGTCTAACACACTACAACGATCGGATGCGGGGCACAGATCGTCCTCCGCGTCCTCCGCCTGCGCCGCGTGTCAGGCTAGTGGCGGCCGCGTGGGCACGGCGCCTTGTATGTGACGGGCACGACCGCGCCGCCGAGGAACGACAGTTCCGACTTCACCGGGAAGCCACCCTTCGGGCACTTCTTCGGCATCATGCCGTAGTAGATCGTTTTCTTACCCTTCTTGTAGGCGGCCCCAACCCTCACGTTGATGTATTCGGCTGAGGCATCCAGCGCACCGGGCACCGATTCGATCAGCGGCACTTCGGCAACAAGCTTCGGACCGAAGGGCGCAGGCGCCTTCGTGAGACTGCCTTTGGAAATGATTTCGATCGAGACGGGCGAGGTGCCCTGCACATAGAACTGCAGGTTGCCGCCTGCAGCGAAGAACGGCTGCACCGACACCGTCTCCGCAACCCGTTCGGTGCCGAAGCTCACGACACCACGCGCGCTGCCTACCGGTCCAGCCTTCGATTTCCTCGGACATCCCGCGGGTCCACTGATCTTGAGCACGCTTTCTGCGCAGGCGGGAAACCCCTGCGGGTGCAGCTTCACACCGGAGGGCAGATAGAACGTGATCCCGGTCAGCGGGGCGGGGTGGCCACCGTATTCGGTCCCTGAGATTCTGTATTCGGCCTGTACCGCGGCACCGGCGCCGAGGATGTTCCCCGTGTGAGGGAAGCCGGAAATCGGCACGGCCTTCGCTTTCAGCGTGACCGTCGGTGCCGCCGACGCTGTCGCCGAAAAACCAAGAACGGCAAAGCCGAGCACGGCCAGATAGGCGGATATTCTGCGCATCGGATGACCCCTTCCCTCGTTTTACGGCTCTACTGAGAAGAACCCATTCCCAGCACAGAAGTCGCGCCTGTACGCTGCCGCGCGCGGACAAGCTGGAACTGATCACAGACACATCAACGCTGTCAAAGCGGGCTTTCCGGCCGGCACGAAATCCAGATCCTGCGCCGCTCAGGCCCCCAGCAGGTTGTGCACTATGAGGTCGATCAGCTTGATGCCGATGAACGGCGCGATTATCCCGCCCAACCCGTAGATCCAAAGGTTGCGCCGCAACAGCGCGCTCGCCCCGATTGGCCGGTAGCGGACCCCGCGCAGCGACAGCGGGATCAAGAGCGGGATCACGAGCGCGTTGAAGATGATCGCCGAGACGATCGCGCTTTCAGGCGTTCCGAGGTTCATGATGTTGAGCACGTGCAGGGGCCCCTTGCCGCCCGCACTCGCGGCGTAGGTGCCGATGAACACGGCCGGCAGGATCGCGAAGTACTTGGCGACGTCGTTGGCGATCGAGAACGTGGTCAGCGCGCCGCGGGTGATCAAGAGCTGCTTGCCCACCTCGACGATCTCGATCAGCTTCGTCGGGTTGGAGTCGAGGTCGACCATATTGCCCGCCTCGCGCGCGGCCTGCGTGCCGGTGTTCATCGCCACGCCGACGTCGGCCTGCGCCAAGGCCGGCGCATCGTTGGTCCCATCCCCGGTCATCGCCACCAGCCGGCCGTCGGCCTGCTGCTCCTTGATCAGCGCGAGCTTGCGCTCCGGGGTCGCTTCGGCGAGGAAGTCATCGACGCCCGACTCCTGCGCGATCTTCGCGGCGGTCAGGCGATTGTCGCCGGTGACCATCACGGTTTTGATGCCCATCGCGCGCAGCTGCTCGAAGCGAGCGGCCATGCCCTCCTTGATCGTGTCCTTCAGGTAGACCACACCCAAGACCTGGTTGTCACGAGCGACCGCCAGCGGCGTGCCGCCCTCGTTGCCAATCCGGTCGAGCTGGACCTGCAGCTCCGGCGGCGGCGAGCCGCCTTCTGACTCGACTAGCGCAACGATCGAGTCGCCCGCCCCCTTGCGCAGCCGGCGGCCGTCGATGTCCACGCCGCTCATCCTGGTCTGCGCGGTGAACGGCACGAACTCGGCCTGCATCGAAGTCATGTCGTGCTCGCGAATGCCGTAGGTCTTGGCGAGCACCACGATCGAGCGTCCCTCGGGTGTCTCGTCGGCGAGCGAAGCGAGCTGCGCGACCTCGGCGAGCTCGGACTCCGGCACGCCCGGCATCGGGACGAACTCTGACGCCAGGCGGTTGCCGATCGTGATCGTCCCGGTCTTGTCGAGCAACAGCACGTCCACATCCCCGGACGCCTCCACGGCGCGCCCGGAGAGCGCGAGCACGTTACGGCGGACGAGCCGGTCCATGCCCGCGATCCCGATCGCGCTCAGCAGCGCCCCGATCGTGGTGGGGATCAGCGCGACGAGCAGCGCGATCAGCGTGGTCTCAGAGATCTGAGTCCCGGCGAACAGGCCGAACGGGCGCAGCGTCGCGACGACGATCACAAAGATCAGGGTCAGCGCCGCGAGCAGGATGTTCAGGGCGATCTCGTTCGGCGTCTTGCGCCGCTCTGCCCCCTCGACGAGCGCGATCATGCGGTCCAGGAACGACTGGCCCGGCTCCTGGGTGATTTCCACGACGATCTCATCCGAGGTCACGCGCGTACCGCCCGTGACCGCGCTGCGGTCGCCACCGGACTCGCGGATCACCGGTGCGGACTCGCCCGTGATCGCCGACTCGTCCACCGTCGCGATGCCCTCAATCACGGTGCCGTCACCGGGGATCAGCTCGCCCGCGGGGACGACCACGACGTCGCCGCGCGTGAGCTCGGCGGCGGCCTTGGTGGTGCCGTCGCGCATCGTCGCCACGGTCTCCTTGCGCATGTTGCGCAGCGTGTCCGCCTGGGCGCGCCCGCGGCCCTCGGCAAACGCCTCGGCCATGTTCGCGAACACGACCGTCAGCCACAGCCACACGGAGATCGTGAACGTGTACCACGCCGGCTCGCTGCCGCCGAGGGATTGACCGCCGCCGAGCTGGATGAACCACGTCACGGTCGTGATCAGCGCGCCGATCTCCACGACGAACATCACCGGGTTGCGGACCTGCACGCGCGGGTCGAGCTTCCTGAAGCTGTCGATCAGCGCGCGTATGACGATCTCGCGCTGAAATAGTGAGATCGCCTGCCGTTCGGTATGTGCGGGCACGGTTGACATCAGCTGTTGGCCCCTCCTGTGAGCCGATCCAGCGCGAGGTTGAGCTCTAGGACGTTCACGCCCGGTTCGCCGCTGAAGCCCAGCCCGCGCGAGTCGGTGTACTTGGAGATCAGACCGTTGACCGTCGCGAGCGAGAGGTGGCGCACGGCCGCGATGCGATGCGCCTGGATCCAGGCGTTGGCGGGCGAGATTTCCGGGTCGAGGTTGGAGGCCGAGGTGTTGACCGCGTCGACGGGGATCTTTGCCACAGTCAGACCGGTGTCATATTCGGCTTTGGTCGCCGGGTTCTTGTTCAGTTCGAGATAGGCCTTGATGTTTTCTTCGTCGGCTTCCTTGGTCTTGACGCTGTTCGGGCCCCGGTTCGAAAACGTGCTCGCCGCCGCGTTGTAAGCGCCGCCTTCGGTCGCGGAGGGGCGCGACTGGAAGTAGCGCGGATCCGGTTCAGTGACAACCGCGCCTTTCACTTCCTTCGGCTTGCCGTTCTTTTCGAGTACCGGCATCCCAAAGTTCTGGCCGATCAGCTTCGAGCCGACGAGCTTGCCGTGAACGTAGACCTTCTGCCCGTTGGCGTTGCCCGGGAAGGCGACCTGGCTGACACCGGTGATGAACAGCGGGTAGACCAAGCCGAGTAGGATCGTGAAGACGACCATCCCGATTACAGCTGTCACTATGTCGCGCTTCATCTCAGTACAGGTGTCCGGTCAGGCCCTGGACGATCGGTCCGAGCAGCAGGGCGGGGAAGAACGTGAGCGCGCCGACGAGCACGACCACACCGAGCAGAAGGACGGCAAAGGTGGTGTTGTCGGTGCGCATAGTGCCGAGGCCCGCGGGCGTCACGCGCTTGCCGGCCAGCGTGCCCGCGACCGCGAGCGCGAACAGGATCGGCGCGTAACGCGCGAAGATCATGTCGAAGCCGCCGAGGATGTCGGCGAACGTGACGCCGTGCGCGCCGAGATTGCCGGCGTTCGGCTGGACGTAGCCGGTGTAGCCGGCAAACGCCGAGCCGTTGTTGTTCGCCTGGGAGAGGTAGGCGTAGAAGCTCTCGGAAAAAGCCTGTGGCGTATGGATGCCCAGCTTGCCGGCGGACGTCGCGACTTCGGAGATCGATGCGCGCCCGGCTTTGCTCGCGACCGCCAGCGCCGTACAGAACAGCGCCGCCAGCGGCGTGACGAGGATGCCCAGCCCAGCGAGCTTGATCTCCCTGGCCTCGAGCTTCTTGCCGAGCCACTCCGGCGTGCGCCCGACCATCAGGCCGCCGATGAAGACGGCCAGCAGCACATACAGCAGGATCGAGTACAGGCCCGTCCCCACGCCGCCGAAGATCACCTCGCTGGCTGACAGGTTGGCGAACGGCACAGCTCCGCCGATGCCCGTAAAGGACTCCAGTGCGCTGTTGACAGCCCCACAGGAGGTGACGGTCGTGACCACGTCGAACAGCGCCGAGCCCGCGATCCCAAAGCGCTGCTCCTTGCCTTCCATGTTGCCGCCACCAGAGCCCGAGATCACGTGCGTGTGCAGGCCGGCCGCATGCTGGGCGGGAGAGCCATGGGCCTCGGCGATGTAGGCGACAGAGACGGCTCCGAGGAACATGAACATCATCACGCCGTAGATCGCGTACCCCTGGCGACGGTTGCCGGCCATCCGCCCGTAGGCAAACACGAGCGCGGCGGGAATGAGCAGCACGAGCAGCATCTCGACGAGGTTCGTGAACCCGCTCGGGTTCTCGAACGGATGCGCGGAGTTGACGTTGAAGAAACCGCCGCCGTTGGTGCCGAGCTCCTTGATCGCCTCCTGCGCGGCGACCGGACCCATCGCGATCTTCTGTTCCAGACCCGTGATCGTATGGACGATCAGGTAGCTGGAGAAGTTGGCGATCACACCCTGGGAGGCCAGGATCAGCGCGCCCACGATCGAGATCGGCAGCAGGATGTAGAGGACCACCCTGACAATGTCATGCCAGAAGTTGCCGATCCCCTTGCCGGTGCGCCCGACGATCCCGCGAATCAATGCAGCCGCGACAACGATCCCGACGCCGGCGGACAGGAAGTTCTGCACCGTCAGCCCAACCATCTGGCTGAAGTAGCTCATCGTCGTCTCGCCGCCGTAGTACTGCCAGTTGGTGTTCGTCAGGAACGACGAGACCGTGTTGAACGTCACGTTCCACGTACCGGAGTGATAGCCGAGCGGATTCAGCCCGGTGAAGTCCCACAGAGTCTGGGTGCGCAGGATGAAATAGAGCAACAGCCACCCGGCAACCGAGAAGACGATCAGGCTTTTGGCGTACTGCTTCCAGTCCTGCTCGCGCTCGTGGTCGACCCGCATGAGGCCGTACAGCAGGCGCTCGGGGCCGTCGAGAACCGGCGAGAGGAAGACCCGCTGGCCCGTGAACACCTTCGCTATGTAGCCGCCAAGGGTGAAGGCCAGCACGGTCAGGATGACCGCGAAAAGGACGATCAAAAGCCAGCCGGCGAAGGTCACAGCTTCTCTCCGCGGATCAACGCGTAAAAGAGATAACCGATCACGAGCACCGACACGACCAGACCGAACACGTCGGCCCCGCTCATGTGGGCGATGAAAGCGCCGAGGGGCAACTCGATGCTCATATCCGGTCAACCCCCTCGAGCATCAGGAGCAGGATCAGGAACATCGCGATCCCGAGGGCGATGGCTAGAACATCCATGCCTCCACTATCGATGCCCCCACATCACGGCCGCGTGACGAATCCGCTCGTGCGTATAACGATTTTGTGACGACTACATCGAGAACCTGTACCCGACACCTGGGTCGGTGACGATATAACGCGGTCCCGCCTCCCCCTCCGGCTCGACCTTCGCTCGCAGGCGCGCGATGTGCGTACGCAGCGGCTGGATGTCGTCGACGTACCCCGGCCCCCACACCTCCGCAAGCAGCGCCCGGTGCGTCATCAGCCGCCCGCGGTTGCGCACGAGCACGCGCAGCAGCTCGAACTCGATCGGGGTGAGGTGGATCGGCTCGCCCTCGCGGCGCACCGCGCGCGCGGCGAGATCGATCTCCAGGCCCTCGACCGCGATCGCCGGCTCCCCCGCGGCGGGCGTCGTGCGGCGCAGCGCGGCCTGCAGCCGAGCCACCAGCTCGCGCGTGCCGAACGGCTTGGTGATGTAGTCGTCGGCCCCGGCCTCCAACGCCCTGACCTTCTGCTCCTCCTCGCCCACCGCCGAGAGCACGAGGATCGGGATCTCGCTCCATTCACGCAGCCTGCGCGTCACCTCGACGCCGTCGCCGTCGGGCAGCACCAGATCGACGATCGCCGCCGCCGGGGGGTGCACCGCGGCGAGGTCGAGCGCCTGTGAGGCCGTTTCGGCGGCGAGCGCCTCGAAGCCCGCCTCGCGCAGCACCACTTTCAGCGCGCGCACGATCTGCGGCTCGTCGTCGACGACGAGGACCCGCGGACGTTGCTCGGGAGCCTCAGCCGCCATCGCGGTTGCTCGCCGTCAACGGCAGCTCGAACACGAACGTCGTTCCCTGCTCGGGCAGCGACTCGGCACTGCAGCTCGCCGCCGTTGGCCTCGGTGAACCCGCGTGCGATCGCCAGGCCGAGCCCGGAGCCACGATGGCCTGTCTGGGCTGTGCCCGCGCGGTAGAACGGCTCGAACACGCGCTCCAGTTGCGCCGGGGGGATGCCCGGCCCGCGGTCGACCACGCGCACGATCAACCTCCCACCCTCGCCCGCCAACGGACGCACCGCCCGCGCCCGGACGGATACGGGATGCCCGGCGGAGTGCCGGCGAGCGTTCTCCAGCACGTTCACGAACGCGCGCTCGAGCTGCGCCGAATCGGCCCGCACGAGCGGCAGGTCGCGGTCGATCGAGAGCGCGAAGTCATCCGCTTTCGGGTTCAGCTCTCCCAGGGCGGAGCCGAGCACCTCCTCGACCGATATCCACTCGCGCCGCGGCTCGGCCGCGCCCGCCTCCAGACGCGAGAGGTCGAGCAGGTTGTCGACCAGCCGCGACAGCCGCCGCGCCTCCTCCACGATCACGACCGCCATCTCCTTACGCTCGTCCTCTCGCAACGAGTCCGCCCCGACCGCCTCGCCCGCGGCGGAGATCGCGGTCAAGGGCGAGCGCAGGTCGTGGGAGACCGCACGCAGCAGCGCCGTCTTGACGACATCGGCGCGGCGCAGCGACGCCGTCTCCACCACCCCGCCCAGCAGCTCCTCGCGCTCGAGCGCCGCGCTGAGCAGCGCCTCCAGCGCCGGCACCACCCGCTCCTGCAGCCTGCGCAGGCTCTGCTCGGAAGCATCGGCGCCGACCAGCAGCGTCCCCAGCCGTCGAGTGCCCTCGCGCAGCGGGAACGCGACGCTGCGCTCGTCCCCCTCCACTGCCTCCATCACGATCGCGGCGGAGCTCAGCTGGAGCGTCTGCGCCAGGCGCGCCGCGGCCGTCGGCAGCGCCTCGGCGAGATTCTCCCCGCGCAGCAAAAGCCGCGCCATCTCCGCGGCGAGGTCGGCCTCGCGCCGGCGCTCCTCGGCCTCACGCGTGCGCGCGCGCGTTACCTCGGCGATAGAGCTGGCCAGCCCCGCGGCGATGAGGAACGCGATCAGGGCGACCCAGTTCTCGGAGCTCGAGATCGTGAACTGACCTATCGGCGGCAGATGAAAGAAGTTGAACGCCCCCGCACTGAGCACGGCTGTGACGATCCCCAGCCACGCGCCCCACACGGCGGAGACGACGAGCACCGCCAGCAGGTACACCACGCCCAGCGAGACGACGGGCGCGATCTGCTTCAGCGGATAGAGGATCAGCGTGCACAGCGCCACCGCGCCCACCGCCACGATCGCGCCCGTGCGCCGGGACGGCTCCTCCGCGCTCAGCAGGAATCCAAAGGGGCTTGGCACGCGCCCCAGCGTAGGGAAAAAACGAAGCGGGGCGAGACTCCTTGTCTCACCCCGCCCCGTGCGCCCTGCCCGGCGATCCCGGCGTCAGCCGAGCTTCACCGTACGGCGCGCGCCACCGTGACCATGGCGCGCGCCTCGTGCGTCATCCTGCGGCGTTCATCCGGCCAGCGCGTAAACGAGGCGTGACCGGCGTGTGACGGTCTCGTGACCGGCCGACTGGGTGAGCCCGAATTTGTTCGCCCGAGTTCCCCGGCATCGCTCAAGCAGCGCCGGCTGGTAGACGACTACCGTATAACGAGGCTGATCGACATGATCGGGCCGATCGACGACGGTCGACGGCGACTGGAGATGAGCGTGACACCCACGCACTGCCCTAGGAAGATTGGGACGTTGCGCACCGTGCTCGCGAGCGCGGTCACCCTGTTCGTCTTGATGGCGCTGCCCTGCACTGCGGTGCAGGCCGCGGAAAGCGCCGTCGCACCGCTGCCCGCCTCCGACTACACCGTGCGCCACGTGTGCCCGGCGCCCGCTCCCGGGTATGCCGGCTGCTTGGCGCTGGAGCTGGTGCCGAAGACGGCGGCGGCGCGTGCTCACACGCATCCGCTGGGGATCACAAGGAGCCGGGCGGTCGTGGCCGCCAAAGCCTCGGAAGGCGCCTTTGGCCTGCGGCCCCAGGATCTGCACAGCATCTATGACCTGCCGACCACCGTCGCCCCCAGCCCAGACGATCGCGCTCGTCGACGCCTACAACGACCTCAACGCCGAAGCCGACCTGAAAGCCTATGACAAAGAATTCGGACTGCCCGAATGCACCGGAGCGAACAAATGCTTCGAGCAGGTCAACCAGAACGGCAGGCAAGAAACCGGAAACCTGCCCTTTCCCGCAAGCAACGAAGCAAGAGAAGCAGAAGAAACGATCTGCAAAACAGGGACAGGAGAAGCACAAGGAAGCGGCTTGTAAGGAAGTCGAAGAAGCCGAGGGCTGGGCGGAAGAGATATCGCTCGACATCGAGGTCTCCCACGCCACCTGCCAAAGCTGCAAGATCATGCTTGTCGAGGCCGATTTGGCCTCGTTTCTCGATCTCGACGAAGCGGAGAAAGCAGCCGCCACGCTCGGCGCCACCGAGATCTCGAACTCTTGGGGCGGCCCCGAGCAGGGGGTGACGGCGGCGAAGACAACGCCAGCCCCTTCAACCATCCCGGCATCGTGATCACCGCTTCCGCGGGCGACGACGGCTACCTGGACTGGGACGCCGAAGAAGGCTCGGAAAAGGGCTTCGCCGACTACCCCGCCTCCTCCCCGCACGTGGTCGCGGTAGGTGGTACCCGTCTGCTGGACCGCTCGGCCCCGGTGGAACCTGGGCGGGGCGAGACAGGTGTGGAACGGCGATGGCGCCGGCGGAAGCGGCTGCAGTGTTGCGCTCGCCGCTCCGATCTGGCAGCAGAGCACCTCCGATTGGGAATCGGTCGGGTGTGGCGAACATCGCGCCGTCGCCGATATCTCCGCCGACGCCGATCCCTATACGGGGGTGGCCGTCTACGACTCCAGCTTCAAATGTGAGTACGAAGAAGGCGGCGTTGCGCATGTTGTCCACTGGTGCACGATCGGCGGCACCAGCCTCGCCTCGCCGTTGATCGCCTCGGTGTTCGCGCTGGCCGGGGGAGCCGGCGGCGTCGCATACCCCACGGAGACCCTGTACGAAAACGAGGCCGAAGACCCAACGTCGCTACACGACGTCACCTCCGGGTCCAACGGGGAATGCGCGGAACCTTTCAACAAAGAAGACGGCTTGTCTGGCTGTACGGCGCTCCAGGAGGCTGCCAGCTGCTCCGAAAAGGCGATCTGCCTGGCGCGGGAAGGCTACGACGGCCCCACCGGGGTCGGCACCCCGAACGGGATCGCCGCCTTCGAGCCCGTCAGCGAAGAAGCCAAACGGAAGACCGAAGAAAAACGGCACGCGGAAAAGCAGCTACGTGAAGAAAAGCAACGCGAAGAAGAACGACAACGAGAAGAAAAGAAGCAAGAAGAAGAAGCAAAAAAGAAAGCAGAAGAAACGGCGACGAACGATCCGAACGGGGGCTCGACCACGGGGACCTCGACTACCGTCGCGGGCAGCACCTCCCCCACGAACAGCGCGGCCGGCGGCGCCTTCACCAGTACGACCACCGTCTCCACCGCCGCCGGAGCACCCACCATCAAGCTGACCGCCTTCGCCCTCACCCCGAGCGCTCTGCTGGCGCTCAACCGTGCCCGGCCGAAGGTCTCCAACGTCGGCTTTGCCTTCACACTCAGCGCCGCCGCGCGCGTGCGCGCCGGCATCGCCAAGCGCGTCCGGGTGCGGGGCCGCGAGCAATGGGTGCTCGTGCCGGGCTCGGTCACCTTCGCCGCGGCCAAGGGATCCAACCGACGGCATCTCAGCAGCCGCGACGGGCTCACGCCCGGCAGCTACCGCCTGACACTCACACCGGAACACGGCAGCGCCCGGTCGATCACCTTCCAGATCGGGTAGGCCCTCGGGCGCCCAGCCTGCTGATGACATCGATCTGGGCCTGCAAGCCCGGCTGCAGGTACGCCGATTGCTTGTGCTCGGACTCTCCCCTGGCTAGCTTGGCGACTTCATGCCCCGCCCTCCCCACCACTCGCGGCGCCCGCGCCGGCCGATCCCCGCTCGCCTGCTCGCGCTCGCGGCCGTCGCTCGCCGCCGCCGCGCTGGGTGCGGCAGTGCTCGGACCCGTCGCCGCCGGCTCGAGCTCGGGCTCACTCGAAAGTCGGATCGCCGCCTCGCAGGCTCGCGAAGGCGAGCTGCACGCGGGGATCGGCGCCGACAGCCATCAGATCGCCGGCTTCCAGGGCAGCATCGACGACCTGCAGACGCGCCTGGACGCGCTGGAAACGAGCCTCGACACCGAGCGCGACCTGCTCGCCTCGCTGCGCTCGCAGCTGCACGGCGCCCGCGCCCGCCTGGCCTCGCTGCAGGTCCAGCTCGGGCAGGACCGGCACGTGCTGGTGGCGCAGCTGATCGCCTCCTACGAGTCGCCGCCACCGGACATCGTGACCGTCGTCCTGCAGGCTCACGGCTTTGCCGATCTGCTCGAGCGAATCGACGATCTGCGCGCGATCTCCCGCGAGAACGCGGGCGCGACCGTTCATGTCGCCGAAGAGCAGAAGGCGGTGACCGTCCAGGCCGCGCAACTCGCGACGCTCGAGGCTACTCACGCGCGCGAGACGAGCGCGGTGCTCGTGCAGCGCGACGAGGTCGCACAGTTGCACCTCGCATTGGTGTCGCGCCAGCTGGCTTACATCCGCGCGCGCGACCGCAAGAGCGCCGAGCTCGCCCCCCTGGAATCGCACCGGCACTCGCTCGAAGGAGAGCTCTCGAAGCTCGCTGTCAGCGAACTCGCCGCCGAGGGCGTCGCGGGCGCCTACACCGGCCCGATCGGCAACTACACCTCCACACCGCAGGGCGAATACGGCTTCTTCCAGGCGCCCGGCACCGACTACTCGGTGGGCGAGGAGCCCGTGCTCGTCGCCCACCTGAACACGCTCGGGATCGCCCTGCACCTGCACCTGATCGGCATCTCCGGCTACCGCACGTCCGCAGCACTCGGTCGAGGTCGGCGGGTTTGCCAACGACCCGCATACTCGCGGCGAAGCCTCGGATACGCCGGGTATCGAGGGCGTGCCCCAGGCGACGCTCGCGCGCTTCGGCCTGATCCGCCCGTTCGCAAGCGCGGCCGAGGCCGATCACATCCAGCTATTGGGCAGCCGGTACTAACCGGCTCCGGGCAGCCGGGCAGGCGCGCCGTACGGCACGAGGCACTCCGGCAGCTCCACGCTCGCCGTCAGCCTGCTGGCCGTTCTCGAGCAGCGCGACCAACGTGCGGCCGACCGCCACCGCCGTACCGTTGAGCGTGTGGAGCGTCTGTGTCTGCTTGTCCTTGCGCACGCGGATGTTCAACCGCCGGGCTTGGTAGTCGGTCGTGTTCGAGCACGAGGTCAGCTCGCGGTAGCGTGATTGGCTCGGTAGCCACGCCTCGCAGTCGTACTTCTTCGCGGCCGAGTTGCCGAGATCGGTGACGGCGATATTCACGACTCGGTAGGCCAGGCCGAGCTCCCCGAGGATCTCCTCCTCGATCGCGAGGATCCGCTCGTGCTCGCCGGTCGACTCCTCGGGCGAGACGAAGCTGAACATCTCCACCTTGTCGAACTGATGCACCCTGAAGATCCCCCGCGTGTCTTTCCCCGCCGCGCCCGCCTCGCGGCGGAAGCAGGGAGAGAAGCCGGCGTACCGCAGCGGCAGGCTCTCCGCGTTCAAGATCTCCTCGGCGTGCAGCGAGGCGAGCGCGACCTCGGAGGTGCCGAGCAGGAACAGCTCGTCCTCTGGAAGCGCGTAGATCTGCTGCTCGGTGTCGGGCAGGAAGCCAGTCCCATACAGCGCCCGCTCGCGCACGAGCACCGGCGGAATCACCGGCTCAAAGCCTTTCCCGCGCAGCTTCTCGAGCACCCAGCGCACGAGCGCGAGCTCGAGCATCACCAGGTCGCCTTTCAGGTAGGCGAAGCGCGCGCCCGACAGGTGCGCGGCGCGATCCATGTCGATCCCATCCCCCGCCAGCTCGAGGTGGTCGCGGGGCGCGAAGGCGAACGCCGGGATCTCCCCCACCTCCCGCACCAGATCATCCTCGGGACCGGGCGCGGCCGTCGGGTCGGGCAGGTTGGGCAGCGACTGAAGCACGGCCTGAAGCTCCTCCTCCACCACGCCCAGCTCACGTGCGAACTGCTTCTCGCGCGTGCCCAGTTCGCGCTGCTCGGCGATCGCGGCTGCCGCGTCCTCGCCCGACCGCTTGGCTTGAGCAATCGCCTCCGCGGCGGCGTTGCGACCTGCGCGCAGCTGCTCGAGCTCTGGAATCAGCGCCCGACGGCTCACGTCCAACTCGACCACACGACCGACGGGCCCGGCAAGATCCTCGCCCCGGCGCGCAAGTGCGGCGCGCACGACGTCCGGTTTTTGACGAATCCGCTTCAGATCCAACACGCGGAATCCCCGAGGGTTATTTCGTGGAGAGGGTGATGCTAGTGGTAGGCACCTTTTCCGCCTTCAACCCAGAGTACTGCGCCAGAAATTTGGCGACTTCGTGCGCTTCGGTACCGAGCACGATGTTCTCCGGCATGATCGCACCCGAGAAACCGCCGTTGTGGATCGCGTACATGACCTGTTCGTAATTCTCCTTGCGGAAGTTGAAGTTCGGCCCGTTGGTCTTCAGGCGGTCCTTGATGCTTGTCGCCGATCCCTCCGCGCCGACCACCGCCAGCGTGTGGCAGCCGGAGCAGTGATCGCGGAAGATCACGGCCCCCCGGTAGTAGGGGCTCCTCTTGGGGACCGAGATCCCCTGCGAGCCGCACGCGCTCAGAATCACGGCGCAGGCGAGCAAGCCAATCGTCATCTGGGCGAGCTTCATGCGCCGGGAATATATAGGGCCGCTCAGAACCCGTGCGCGGTGCCCGCCGCGCGCAGCGCGAGGAACACCACCACGAGCGCCGAGAGCGCCATCACGCCCAGCTCGCGACGCACGATCTCCGCGATGACCGATCGCTGCTGGAGCTCGGGCAACTCGCCGACTGCTTGAGCGTCCGCAAGCTCACGACGGTCGAGGATCGTCTGCGCGGAGATCACCCGCAGCTGCTCGGCCACGAAGGCGACCGCGAGTGGGAGCAGCGCGTAGAGATAGAAGAGACGTTCGCTCGAGTACCTGCCGCCCACGGCCAGCGCGCCGACCGCCAGGGCGAGGGTGATCGCCGAGCCCTGGCCGACGCGCAGCAGCAGCCAGAAAGCCCTGCTCGGCTCGCAGCGATACCAGCGCCAGGCGCCGAGCAGCCCCGGCAGCGCGTTGAGTGCCGCCACCACAAGGGCGCCCGCCACCACGACTTCGGTCAATGCTCCGCCCCCCGCGAGCCGCCGTAAGCGTCACCGCTCAGCGCTGCACATATCGAGCCGATTGCCACTATGTAACACCCTGACACAAGCGGTGATATAACACGCCTCGGTGCTGCGCAGCTATCTCCCGGCGATCGTCTTTCTGGTGCTCGGCGGCGCCGT
Organism: uncultured Solirubrobacterales bacterium; assembly: GCA_963813745.1. Taxonomy (GTDB): domain Bacteria; phylum Actinomycetota; class Thermoleophilia; order Solirubrobacterales; family Solirubrobacteraceae; genus Palsa-744. Next base: position 139,736 of record CAWEZW010000005.1, on the reverse strand, counting down.
CGGCGGCGCGTTCGCGGTGCTCAACTCGGTGCTCGGCCCGCGCCGGGCGACCAAACACAAGCAGGACCCCTACGAGTGCGGCCTGCCCTCGGAGGTCAAGCAGGGAATGCGCTTCGGGATCAGCTTCTACCTGATCGCGATGCTGTTCATCCTGTTCGACATCGAGGTCGTCTTCCTCTATCCGATCGCCGTCGAGCTGCGCGCCTACGGCGGCTACGCCCTGGCCGAGACGATCACGTTCATCGTGCTGCTGTTCGTCGCGTTCGTCTACGTCTGGCGCAGAGGAGCCTTGGAATGGAGGTAAAACGCGAGAAGCTCTCCAGCCGGTCGAGCTCCGGCCAGCCGCTCGGCTCGGCGCCACTGCGCATCGAGAGCCTCAACCCAAGCCAGATGCTGCGCGGCGGCGACCTCGAGGGCGCCAACCATCCGGCGCACCTGGAGGGCACCGAGCTCGAGCGCTACGTGGAAGAACGGATGCTGACCACGACACTCGATCAGGCGGTCGCGTGGGCGCGCTCGAACGCGTTCTTCCCGCTCGCATTCGGCCTTGCCTGCTGTGCGATGGAGCAGTTCCACGCCGCCGGCCCGCGCATGGACATCGGGCGGTTCGGGTTCGAAGCGTTCCGCGCCTCGCCGCGCCAGGCCGACCTGATCATCCTCGCCGGCCGTGTCTCGATCAAGATGGCGCCGATCATTCGCCGCCTCTACGACCAGATGCTCGAGCCCAAGTGGGCGATCTCGATGGGCGCGTGCTGCAGCTCGATGGGAGTCTTCAACAACTACGCGCTCGTGCCGGCTGACAAGTTCATGCCGATCGACGTGCACGTCCCCGGCTGCCCGCCCCGCCCCGAGTCGCTGATGCACGGCGTGCTGAAGCTGCGCAAGATGGTCCAGGACGACCCCGACATGGGCTGGCGCGAGCGCTATGACGCCGTCGGCACGGAGGAGATCGTCCCCGGTGCCTGACGCCACCGGGCTGGAGTTGATCGCCCACGACCTGGGCGAGGCCGTGATCGAGACGGTCTACTTCCGCGAACGCGCCACGCTGCAGATCGACCCGGCGGCGATCCGCACGACGCTCCAGCACCTGCGCGGGCTGGGGTACACATTTCTGGCGAGCGTGCACGGTGTCGACTACTACCCCGAGGAGCCGCGCCTCGGCGTCCACTACGAGTTGCTGGACATGTCCCGCGTAGACCGGATCGCTGTCAAGCTGCGGGTGCCATTAGACGCGCCGACGGTCGAATCGGTCACCGACGAGTGGCCGACGGCCAATCACCAGGAGCGGGAGATCTACGACATGTTCGGGGTCGTGTTCGACGGTCACCCCGACCTGCGCCGGATCCTGATGCCCGAGGACTACGAGGGCCATCCCCAGCGGCGCGACTTCCCAATCGGGGGCGAACCGGTGATCTTCACCTACGACGAGGCCAAATGGCTGGAGTCGCGCGCATGAGCCCGGCGCCGACCGAGAGCTCCACGCCCCCCGAGAGTCCGGCCGCGGCGGAGGGCCCGACGCTGTCGGAGTACCGCCGCCGCGAGCAGTCGATCACGCTCTCCCCTCTGGATCAGCCGCTGCAGGGGGGCGGCGAGTTGACAGACGAGTTGTTGACGCTCAACTTCGGCCCGCACCACCCCGCCACGCACGGCGTCCTGCGGCTGCTCGTCACGCTCGAGGCCGAGGTCGTGCGCGACGTCAAACCGATCATCGGCTACGTCCATACCGGGATCGAGAAGACGGCCGAGGACAAGTCCTACTGGAAGGTGATCCCGATCGTCGAGCGGATGGACTATCTCGCGTACTACTTCAACGCGATGGCCTACGTCGGCGCCGTCGAGACGCTGCTCGAGGTCGAGGTACCGACCCGGGCCCAGTACCTGCGCGTGATCCACCTCGAGCTCAACCGCATCGCCTCGCATCTGATCTGGCTGGGCACGAGCGCACTCGACCTGGGCTCGACCTCGATCTTTCTGTACTGCCTGCGCGAGCGCGAACTGATCCTCGACCTGTTCGAGATGTCCTCCGGCGCGCGCATGCATACGCGCTACTTCCAGGTCGGCGGCGTCGCCGAGGACATCCCCGCCGGCTTCGAGGCCAAGCTGCGGGAGTTCCTAGCGGTCATGCCCAAACGTGCCGACGAGTACGGCGCGATCCTGAACGCCAACGAGATCCTCCTGCAGCGCCTGCGCGGCACCTGCCCGCTGAACGCGGAGACACTGCTCTCACTGGGTGTGACGGGGCCCCTGCTGCGCGCGGCCGGCAACCCCTGGGACCTGCGCAAGGCCGCGCCATACAGCTCCTACGGCGACTTCGAGTTCAAGATCCCAGTCGGGACGGTCGGCGATAACTACGACCGCTATGCCGTGCGGCTGGCCGAGATCTACGAGTCGGTGAAGATCATCTCCCAGGCTTTGGACGGACTGCCCGAGGGGCCCCACATCACCGACGATCGCAAGGTGGCTTTGCCTCCCCGCCACGAGCTCGCCACCTCGATGGAGGCTCTGATCCATCACTTCAAGCTCGTCACCGAGGGCTTTCGCGTGCCACCCGGCGAGGTCTACTACCCGATCGAGTCCCCCCGCGGCGAGCTCGCCTGCTTCGTGCGCTCCGACGGGTCGTCGAAGCCAGCGCGTGTGCACATGCGCGACCCGTCGTTCGTCAACCTGCAGGCGCTCGCGCCGATGACCCGCGGCAGCTACATCGCCGACATGATCGCCACGACCGCGATGCTCGATCCGATTCTGGGGGGTATCGATAGATGAGTGCGCGCTCCCAGGTGCCGATGGACAAGGGCGTTCCTCGCTTCGCGCACGGTTCGCGCGTGCCCGGGTGGGATACGCCCGCGGATCTGGAGAAGGACCCGGCGAGCATCCCCGACTCGGCGACCACGCCGGTCCCGGCTGAGCTGCGCGCGGAGATCGAGGCGCACATGGCGCTCTACCCCGAGACCCGCTCCGCCACGCTGCCGGCGCTCGAGGCCGCGCAGCGCGTGCACGGCTGGTGCTCGCCCGAGGCGATCGAGCAGGTCGCGTGCGTAATGCGGCTGACACCCGCCGACCTCGCGGCCGTGGCCACGTTCTACGACATGCTCGAGACCGAGCCCGTAGGGCGCCACAGCGTGTACGTCTGCACGAACATCTCCTGCTCGCTCTGTGGCGCCGACGCCCTGCTCGCGGCGATCGAGGACGCCGTCGGAGAGGCGGCGGACGGGGAGGCGGAGTTCAACGTACGCTCCTTCGAGTGCCTCGGCGCCTGCGACATCGCGCCGATGGCCTCCGTCGATGGCGTCTACATCGGCCCGCTCTCGACCGAGGATGTGCCGGCGCTGCTCGAGGACGTGCGCGCGGGGCGTCCCGTCTTGCCTGACAAGCAGCTTGCAAAGCGGGTCTGTGCTGATGCGGAGGCGAACGGATGAGCGACAAGCTGCTGTTCAAGGACATAGACGAGCCCGGCCTGAATACGCTCTCGGTGTACGAAGCCCGCGGCGGCTACGACGCTTTGCGCAAGGCGCTGCAGATGTCACCCGAGAACGTTTTGAAGGAACTCGAAGCCTCAGCCATACGTGGCCGCGGGGGCGCGGGGTTCGCGATGGGCAAGAAGATCTCGTTTTTGCCGAGGGGCACGATGGACAAGTACCTCGTGTGCAACGCCGACGAGTCCGAGCCGGGCACGTTCAAGGACCGCGAACTGATGCAGAAGAGCCCGCACATGCTGATCGAGGGGATCGTGATTGCCTCCTACGCGGCCGGGACCAACCGCTCGTTCATTTACATCCGCGGCGAGTACGTGCTGCAGGCCGACATCCTCGACGCGGCGCTCGGCGAAGCTCGCGAGGCCGGCTACGTCGGTGAGGAGATCCTCGGCTCCGAGCACTCGCTCTCGCTCGTCCTGCACCGTGGCGCGGGCGCGTACATCTGCGGCGAGGAGACCGGGCTGCTCGACTCCCTGGAGGGCAAGCGCGGCAACCCACGCCTGAAGCCGCCGTTCCCCGCCGTCCAGGGCCTCTACCAGGGACCGACGTTGATCAACAACGTCGAGACGCTCGCGACCGTCCCAGCAATCATGCGGATGGGCGGCGCCGAGTACGCAAAGCTCGGCGTCGAGACCTCCACTGGCACGAAGCTCGTCTCGATCTCCGGGCAGGTGCAGCGACCGGGGAACTACGAGATCGAGCTCGGCATCCCCTCACGCGAGATCATCTACGACCTTGCCGGCGGCCCCCCGGAGGGACGCGAGGTCAAGTGCTGGTTCCCGGGCGGCTCCTCCGCGCCGGTGCTCACGGGCGATGACCTCGACGTGCCGTATGACTTCGACTCGCTCGCCAAAGCCGGCTCGATGCTCGGCTCGGGCGCGATCATCGTCGTCGACGACTCGACGCCGATCCTCGACGTCGCGATCAAGCTCGCGAAGTTCTACCGGCACGAGTCCTGCGGCAAGTGCACCCCCTGCCGCGAGGGCACGAACTGGACCGTGAAGATGCTCGAGCGGATCGACTCCGGCGAGGCCACGCCGATGGACCTCGACATCATGGCCTCCGTCCAGGAGCACATCATCGGCAACTGCCTGTGCGTGCTCGGCGACGCGATGGCGATGCCGATCGGCTCGATGATCGCCAAGTTCCGCGGAGAGTTCGAGGCCCATATCGAGGCCGCTCGCGCGCGTAACTATGGCGCCCCCGCCGATCCGGCCGCCGCCTCCGATCTGGCGCTCGTCGCCCAGGGAGCGCTCGATGCCTAGGCCCGAACCGAAGACGATCACCTTCACGATCGACGGCCTGGAGGTGCAGGCGCCGGAAAACACGATGCTCGTCGATGCCGCCAAAGGAGGCGATGTCGAGATCCCCGTGTTCTGCTACGAGCCCAAGCTCGGTCAGCCCGTCGGCGCCTGCCGTATGTGCCTCGTCGAAATCGAGGGCATCGGAAAGCTGCAGACCGGCTGCTCCACCCCGGTCAAGGACGGCATGGTCGTGCACACGCAGACCGACCGCGTGAAGACCGCACAGCAGTCGGTCGTCGAGTTCCTGCTGATCAACCACCCGCTCGACTGCCCCGTGTGCGACAAGGGCGGCGAGTGCCCGCTACAGGACATCACCTTCGGCTGGGGTCCCGGACATTCGCGCTTCATCGAGCCCAAGCGCCACTTCGTCAAGCCGCTGGAGCTCTCCCCCACGATCGCGATCGACCGCGAGCGCTGCATCCTCTGCTACCGCTGCGCGCGCTTCTCCCAGGAGATCTCCGAAGACAACCAGCTCGTTCTGCTGGAGCGCGGCGCGCACTCCTACATCTCGACCTTCGACGGCCACCCCTACGTCGCGCCGTTCTCCGGCAACATCGTCGAGCTGTGCCCCGTCGGCGCGCTCACCTCGCGCCCCTACCGCTTCCGCGCGCGGCCCTGGGACATCGAGGACGCCGGCTCGGTCTGCACGCTCTGCCCGGCGCAGTGCAATGTCACGCTTGACCGTGCGCGATGACCGCGTCTTGCGCGTGCTCGCGCGGGAGAACGACGAGGTCGACGACGGCTGGCTGTGCGACGCCGGGCGCTTTGCCTACCCCGCACTCGGCGGCGATGACGCGCGTGAGCGAGCCGCTGATCCGCGACGGCGGCGAGTTGCGCCCCGTCTCCTGGGAGCGGGCGCTGGAGGCAGCCGCCGCGGGCCTTCGCGCGCCGGCGAGCGCACGGGTGCGATCGCCGGCGGGCAGAGCACGAACGAGGAGGGCTTCCTGCTCGCGCGCCTGCTCCGCGAGGGCCTGCACTCGCCGAACCTGGACTCGCGCCGTGCCGGCGCTCTGCCCCTGGAGCTGCACCGCGCGCTGTCGGACCCGGCTCTGCAGGCGCGAGTCTCGGACCTCGAGTTCGCCCACGCGGTGCTCGTGCTCGACGCCGACCCGATGCAGGACATGCCGATCCTCGACCTGCGCCTGCGCAAGGGCGTGCGCCGCCACGGGATGCGACTCGTTCAGGCAAGCACGGCAGACCTGTTCAGCAGTGAGCGCACCGGCGAGCTGACCGGGCAGCTGCGCGAGGCCGGCGAGGAGATCGTGATTCTGTGGGGCGAGCGCCTGACCGCCGGCTCCGACGGCGCCGCGGCCGCCCGGGCACTGCTCGATTTGGCGCAGACGCTGTCTTTGGCGGACACCGCGGGCGCAGGTCTTTTGGAAATCCCCGCCGGCGCGAACGGGCGCGGGCTGCGCGAGGCTGGGCGTGCTGCCGAACGCCGGGCCGGGGCTCCGCGAGCCCGACGAGGCGCCCGGTAAGGACGCTCGCGCTATCGCCGAGGCGCTTGCCGAGCCTGGCCGCGATGCGCGCGCGATCGCCGAGGCGCTTGCCGAGGGTGAGCTCGCGGCGCTTACCTGTTCCAGACAGATCCTCTGCATGAGCTGCCTGACCGCCAACTGGTCGATCCGGTTGCGCGGCGCCCTCGCGCAACGGGGATTCGGCCGCCGCCCGCAATGGCGATTCGGCCGCAGCCGCCGCCCATGACGCCTCGCCCGACCGAGAGCTGTGGGAGCGAGCTTTAGAGCGCGCCTCGACCGTGATCGCGCACACCACGTTCCTGACCGAGGGCCTGCGCGAGCACGCCGACGTGGTCTTCCCGGCCGAGGCCTACGCCGAGAAGGAGGGCACCGTTGTCCATCCCGACGGGCGTCTACAGCGGCTGCGCCCGGCCGCCGCCCGTGTCGGTGAGTTTGGCTCATCCCGCGCGGGGTGGCAGGTGATCGTTGAGGTGGCCTCGCGTTTGGATTTGGATCTCGGTGTCCTCACCGGCTCGATGGCGTCCCAACAACTATTCGACGCGGTCCCCTTCTACGCGGGCCTGACGCTCGAGGAGATCGGCGGCCGCGGAGTGCGCTGGCAGGACCGCGACGCCGCCCATGAACATGCATAGCGGCGCTGGATCGGCGTCCTCGGTCGCTCGCGTGCGTAGCACGCCACGCTCCCTGCGTCCTTGCCCAGCTTGCTCTGCATACCCATGGGATGACCTGATAGGACAACCCGCATGATCGCGATCGTCGGCTACTACGAAGAATGGTGGATCCAGATCCTCAAGGCGATCGTGATCTTCGCCGTGGGCCTGCAGCTCGTGCCGGTCGTGCTGCTCGCCGAGCGCAAGCTGCTCGGGCGCTTCCAGGCGCGCTACGGACCCAATCGCGTCGGGCCCTACGGCGCGCTGCAACCGCTGGCGGACATCCTCAAGCTGCTGACCAAGGAGCAGTTCCGCCCGTCGACCTCGATCGGGTTCCTGTTCGTGCTGGCGCCTTTGATCTCGATCCTCACCGCCGTCGCGGCGTTCGCGATCATTCCCTTCGGCAACGTCCAGCACATCTTCGGGGCGAGGGTCGGGCTGTACGGGATCGACGTCTCGATCGGTCCGCTATATGTGTTCGCGTTCGGTGGGATTGCCTTCTACGGGATCATGCTCGGCGGCTGGTCCTCGGGCTCGAAGTACTCGTTCCTCGGCGCGATGCGCGCGGCCGCGCAGCTGATCTCCTATGAGGTCTCCCAAGGCTTGGCGCTGGTCGGCGTGATCTTCGCCGCGCAGACGCTCTCGCTGACCGGCATCGTCGAAGCGCAGAAAGGTATGTGGTACATCGTGCCGCAGTTCTTCGGCTTCCTGATCTTTCTCACCGCTAGCTTTGCCGAGACCAACCGCGCGCCGTTCGATTTGACCGAGGCCGACGCCGAGCTCGTCGGCGGCTACAACACCGAGTACGGTGGCGGGCGCTTCGCGTCCTACTACTTCGCCGAGTACCTCAACGTGCTCGTCGTCTCGGGCATCGTCACGACCGTGTTCCTCGGCGGCTGGCTTCTGCCTTTCGGCATCCACCCGCCGGGATGGGTGGATCCGATCGTCGTGCTCGTGAAGATGGGGCTCGTCACGTTCCTGTTCATCTGGGTCCGTGCGACGCTTCCGCGGTTGCGCTACGACCAGCTGATGAGCTTCGGCTGGAAGATCCTGCTGCCGCTGGCCACGCTCAATGCGCTGGTCACGGCCGTGCTCGTGGTGGTGACGCACTGATGGGAGATCCAACCCAGACAACCACCGCCGAGCCCGCCCGTCCGCACAGGCGACCACGTCCACGGACACCACCTGCCTGAACGTCACGAGCGGGAGTCCCGGCGAGGATGTGATCGAGGTCATGCGCACTCCCGCGCCGGGGCCCGCACGCGCGACACCTGGCGCACGTTCCGTGAGACCGCGCGCGGCCTGATGACGACCTTCGGCCGCCTTACGGAAAAGGGCGTCACGGTTCAGTACCCGGAGGAGAAGACGCCCGTGTACCCGCGCTTTCGCGGGCGGCACAAGCTGCACCGCTTCGAGGACACTCACCTTGAGAAGTGCGTCGGCTGCTCGCTCTGCGCGGCCGCCTGCCCGGCCGACTGCATCCGCGTGGTCGCGGCCGAGAACACGCCCGAGAACCGCGTCTCCGCCGGCGAGCGCTACGCGGCGGTCTACGAGATCAATCTATCCCGCTGCATTTTCTGCGGCTACTGCGAGATCGCGTGTCCGTTCGACGCGATCACGATGGGCCACGACTACGAGCTCTCCGACTACGACCGCACGGATCTGATCTTCACCAAGGAGATGCTGCTGGCCGAGCCGTTGGAGCGCACACCGCTGCGAAACGAGGGCGAGTGAGCACGATCCTGTTCTTCATCGCTGGCTTCGGCGTGATCGCGGGCGCGGTCGGTGTCGTCGTCCTGCGCGACCCGTTCTACAGCGTGCTCGCGCTCGTCGGGCACCTGATCTCGCTCGCGGTGCTGTTCCTGCTGCTGCGTGCGGAATTCGTCGCCGCGGCACAGGTGGTGGTGTACGCGGGAGCGGTGATGGTTCTGTACGTGTTCGTCGTCGCCTACGTCGGCGGCACCGCCGCTGACTCGCTGGGAGAGGAGCCGCTGCTCGGTCCACGCTTTGCCGGCTCGAGCCTGCGCCTCGCCGGCGCGATCGCGGGTGGAGCGCTGCTGATCGAGCTGCTGATCGCGTTGCTCGGCACCGGCCTGAAGGCGATCAGCGGCTACGGCGCGCCATACGCTCCGGGGCCGCGCACGTTCGGTACGCCCGCGTACATCGGCAACCTGCTGCTCACGCGCTTTCTGCTCGCGTTCGAGGCGGCCTCGTTTCTGCTGCTGATCGCGGCCGTCGGCGCTGTCGTGCTCGCCGGACGGCGGGGCGGCCTGGAGGACGAGGAGGAGCGCAAGCTCACGCCCCTCGATCTGATCCGCCCGCAGGGCACCGGTACGACCGCCGAGGGCGTCGGAGGACAGCACCGGTGAGCATCGCCTGGTACCTCGCCGTCTCGGCGATCGTCTTCTCGCTCGGCGTCGTCGGCGTGATCACCCGGCGCAACCCGCTCGTCGTGCTGCTGTGCCTGGAGCTGATGCTGAACGGCGCCAACCTCTCGCTCGTCGCGTTCTCGCGCATGTGGGGTAACGGCGACGGGCAGATCCTCGCGCTGATCGTGATGACCGTCGCCGCCTGCGAGGTCTGCATCGGGCTCGGCATGATCGTCGCGATCTACCGACGGCGCCTGCCGGTGGATGTGGATGAGTTGCGGGAGCTGCAGGGCTGATGGCCACGACCTACGGCTGGCTCGTCCTGGCCTTCCCGCTGCTCGGGACGCTGATCATCGCGTTCGGCTTTCGCACCCTCCCCGGGCGTTACGCCGGGTGGATCGGCACGGGCGCGATCGGTCTCGCCTTCCTCGCGGCGCTCGGCGCGCTGATCGCGCTGCAGGGGCATTCCCCCAGCCACCGCGAGCTGGAATCCTCGCTGTGGGACTACGCATCGACGGTTGGCATCAACGCGCGCCTGTCGATCCTCGTGGACCCACTGTCGGTCTACATGATCCTGATCGTCACGGGCATCTCAACGATGATCCACCTGTACTCGGTCTCCTACCTGGACGAAGACCGCGGCAACGCCCGCTTCTTTGCCTACCTGAACTTCTTCGTCTTCTCGATGCTGCTGCTCGTGCTCGCGGGCAACTTCCTGCTGTTGATCGTCGGCTGGGCATTCGTCGGTGCCGCTTCCTACCTCTTGATCTCCTTCTGGTACCGGCGCACGACCGCCACGAAAGCGGGGATCAAGGCGTTCGTGATCAACGTCGTCGGCGATGTCGGATTGGTGCTCGGCACGTACTTCATCTTCAAGCACACCGGCACGCTCAACTTCCTCGCCACCTTCAAGGCCGCCCCGCACGTCTTCCAAAAGGGCGAAGCGGACATCGTCGCCGGCTGCCTCTTGCTGCTCGTCGGCGCGGCCGCGAAGTCCGCCCAGGTCCCGCTGCACACCTGGCTGCCCGACGCGATGGAGGGCCCGACCCCCGTCAGCGCGCTGATCCACGCGGCGACGATGGTCACCGCGGGCGTCTACCTGATCGCGCGCATGCACGTCCTGTTCGAACTCGCCCCCGCCGCGCAGGACGCGGGCGCGGTGATCGGCGCCGTGACGCTGTTGATGGCGGGCACGATCGCGCTGACGCAAACCGACATCAAGCGCGTGATCGCCTACTCGACGATGTCGCAGATCGGGTACATGATCATGGGCGTCTCCGTCGGCGCCTACGCGGCCGGGATGTTCCACCTGATGACGCACGCGTTCTTCAAGGCGCTTTTGTTCATGGGCGCCGGCTCGATTATCGGCGCGATGGGCGGCGAGCAGTCTTTGGAGAAGATGGGCGGCTTTCGCAAGGCGCTGCCGTTCACGTTCGCCTGCTTCATCATCGGCGGCCTCGCACTGTCGGGGATCCCGCCGTTCTCGGGCTTCTTCTCCAAGGACGACATCCTGCTCGTCACGGCCGAGCGCGGTGGCTGGCACTGGGCGCTGTACGTGGCCGGCTACGTAGGCGCATTCCTGACGGCGATCTACACCTTCCGGATGATCTTCCGCGCCTTCTACGGCGAGCCCGTCGCCGAGGCGCGTGAGCTCGAAGGCGGGCACCTGCACCACACGGAGGTCCCGACGAACCCGGCGAACGGGGAGGTCGAGGACACCGACGTCGGCTTCCCCGGCCCGCACCACACGGTCGCCGAGCGCGCAATGGGAATGAAGGTCGGGATGACGGTGCTGGCGATCGGCGCGGTCGGCGCCGGCCTCGTGCAGGTGCCGGGGGTCGACGACGTGATCGTGAACTTCCTGCGTCCCACCTTCGCCTCCTCACCGCTGTACGAACCGCACACCAAGGATGGGCTGCTGATCTTCGGCATGGTCCTCGGCACCGTGCTTGGGCTCACGGGGATAGCGATCGCCTACCGCATCTGGGTCAAGCAGCCGAGCATCGCGGTCACCGCGCGCGAGCGGTTCGGGGCGCTGTACGAGCTGTTCGTGAACAAGTGGTACTTCGACGAGCTGATCGACTTCGCGATCGTGCGCCCGGCCGCCGCGACGGGACGCTTCGCGATGGACACCTTCGAGCGGGTATTCGTGCAGGACACGTTGATCGGCGGCACGACCGGGCTCGTGCGTGCCGGGTCGGCCGCGGTGCGCGCGGTGCAGAACGGCTTCCTGCGCTACTACGCCGCGCTGCTCGTGCTTGGCGTGGCAGGCGTCGGCTTCTACTTCCTCCTGCAGACCTGACCACGGACGCCCTGAGCACATGCCCCCCCTTTCAATCCTGATCTGGCTGCCCGCGCTGTGCGGCGCACTCGGCGCGATCGTCCCCTCGCTGCTGAAAGGCGGCGCTCGCACCACGGAGACGAGCGCGGACAGCGCGGAGACCGGCACCAGCGCCGCGAGCCCTGACGAGCCCGGCGCGTCCGATGGCGCCTGGAGCAGCTCCGGCATCCTCGCGCTGATCGGCTCAGTGGCGGCGCTCGGGCTCTCGATCGGCTACATCGCCGACTTCCACAGCGGCGGACCCGCCTTGCAGCACGTCACCGACGTGGTCTGGATCTCGACGCTGGGGATCCATTACAAGCTCGGCGTGAGCGGGCTGAACGTGTTCCTCGTGGGGTTGACGACGCTGCTGTTCGCCGCCGCCGTGCTGGCGTCCAACCTCCGCTCGTGGGAGCGGCCGAAGCTCTTCTACTTCCACTTCATGCTCGCCGAGTCCGCCGTGCTGGGCGCGTTCCTCGCCCAGGATCTCGCGTTGTTCGTCGCGTTCTTCGACCTGATGCTGATCCCCTTCTACTTCCTGATCGGCGGCTGGGGCCGGGAACCCGATCGGGTCAAAGCGACGATCAAGCTCGTGATCTACACGCTCGTCGGCTCGCTGTTGATGCTCGCCGCCGCGATCGCCACCGGCGTGCTGGCCGCCGAACATGGGGGCGGGCACATCACATTCGTTTTGACCTCGTTGCAGGCACTACCGCTGAGCAAGGGCTCGCAGGAGTGGATCTTCCTGTTCTTCGCCGCCGCGTTCCTCGTGAAGATGCCAGCGTTCCCCCTGCACGGCTGGATGCCCGATGGGTATCGAGCGATGCCGATCGAGGTGCTGATGGTCTTCTCCGGCGTGCTCTCGAAGGTCGGCGCGTACGGCTTCCTCGCGATCGTGCTGCCGCTATTCCCGCAGGCCGCGGCGCACTTCCAGGTGCTGATGCTGCTGATCGCGCTCGCCTCGATCATCTACGGCTCGGCGCTCGCCTTCACCCAAACCGACGTACGCCTGATCGCGGGGTACTCATCGGTCGCGCAGCTCGGGTTCATCACGCTCGGGATCTTCGCCCTCAACCCCCAGGGCGCCCAGGGAGCGCTGCTGCAGATGGTCAACCACGGCCTGGTCGTAGCCCCGCTGTTCTTCATCATCCTGCTGCTCTCCCGGCGCGCCGGCGGCTCGGAGGATGTTCGCGAGATGGGTGGCATCGCCTTCCGCGCGCCGGTGCTCGCCTCGCTGTTCCTGATCGTCGCGCTCGCGACGCTCGCGATGCCGGGCTCGAGCAACTTCGTCGGCGAGTTCCTGATCCTGCTCGGCGTCTTCAAAGCCAAGCTCGCGATCGCGGTGATCGCCTTCAGCGGAGTGGTGATGGCGAGCGTCTACGCGCTGCGTCTGTTCATCGGCGCAATGCACAACCGCGTCGGGTCGAAGGTCGAGTCCCGCGACATCACCGTGCGCGATGGCCTCGTGCTCGTGCCGCTCGTCGCGGTGATCCTGTTCCTCGCGCTCTATCCGCAGTTCGCGCTACACCGCAGCGAAAGCTCGGTCAAGAACGCCGTGTTCGAGGCGCAGGCGCTCGCGCACAACCCGAACGTCCAGTTCCATTACTTCGCCGGCACGGGTAGTACGGCCGCACTTGCGAGCACCGAACCATGAACTACGTACCCCTCTTCTCCCCGGCGATCGCGACCGCCACCCTGAAAGGCCCGCACGTCGACTTCGCCGGCCTCTCCCCCCTGATCGCGCTGCTCGGCGGCGCCGTGATCGTCCTGCTCGTCGGCCTGCTCGGCCACAAAGCGGCGCGTGAGCAGGCGGTCCCCACGCTCAGCCTGGTGGCGCTCGCCGCCTCCCTGGGTCTGACGATCTGGCAGTGGGGCGAACAGAAGTCGATCCTCGCCGGGGCGCTGCGGATCGACGACCTGGCGCTCATGCTGAACATGATCCTGATCGCCGGCGGCACGGCCACGGTGCTGCTCGCATGGCGCTCGCGCGCCGCTGAAAGCACCGCCCACGGCGAGTGGCACGCGCTGCTGTTGACATCGATCGGCGGGATGTTCCTGCTGGCGAGCGCCCAGAACACGGTGCTGGTGTTCCTCGGCTTGGAGCTCCTCTCGATCCCCCTCTACGTGCTCTGCGCGACCGGCTACTCAAAACGCGGCCAGCACCAGGAGCGCTCGCTGGAGTCCGGCCTGAAGTACCTGATCATCGGCTCGGTCGGCTCGGCTACGCTGCTGTACGGCCTGGCGCTGATCTACGGGGCGACCGGCGCGACCGACTTCAGCGCGATCGCCTCCGCGCTCTCGACGGGCAATCTCGCGACCGATCCCCTAACGCTCACGGGAATCGCGCTGTGCGTCGCCGGCCTCTGTTTCAAGGCTTCGGTCGCGCCCTTCCATCAATGGACACCCGACGTCTACGAGGGCGCGCCGACGCCGGTGACGGCGTTCATGGCGGTCGCCACCAAGGTCGCCGCGCTGGGCGTGTTCCTGAGGCTGTTCGACGTCGCGTTCATCAACGCTCAGACCAGCTGGGCCCCGGCGGTAGCGGTGCTCGCGACGATCACGATCCTGGTCGGCAACGTCGGCGCGCTCGGACAATCCTCGCTGAAGCGGATGCTCGCCTACTCCTCGGTCGCCCAGGCCGGCTACATGCTCGCCGGGGTCGTGGTCGCCACCAGGCTGGGCGTGCAGGCGACGGTCTTCTACCTGGCGGTGTACGTGGCGATGAACATGGCCTCCTTCGCCGTGATCGTCGCGCGCGAGCGCGAAACCACGCTGGGCGACTCGGTCGACGCGGTGGCCGGAATCGGCCGCGACCGGCCGTGGCTGGCGTGGCCGATGACGATCTCGCTGCTCGGGCTCGCCGGGATCCCCGCGACGGCCGGGTTCATCGGCAAGTTCTACCTGATCGATGCTGCCGTCTCGGGTGGCTACACGTGGTTGGGAGTGGCGATCGTCGTCGGCTCGATGATCTCCCTGGGCTACTACCTGCCGGTGATCGCGGCGATCTGGATGCGCGAGGCGCCCGCGGGCGCGGGGCAGCCAAGTTCCTCCTCTTCCCCCGCGAGCGCACCAACCCCGGCAGCCGGTGCGCTTCCGGCGCTCGCCGGCGGATCGCCCGAGCTCGATGCCGATGCTGGGCCCCCCGGCGTCGATCCTTCTGTCACAGCCGGCGCTCCCTTACAGCCGCCTGCCCCCGAAACCACCGGCCCTCAGCCCGAGGTCCTATTCGTCGCCGTGCTCGCCGGGGCGGCGACGCTCTTCTTCGGAATCATTCCCCAGCCTCTATTCAACCTCGTCACCCATGCCGGCGGCGCGCTCAGCGGCCTGTTCTGAGCTCAACCAGCAGACGTTGCTGAAGCCCTGTGGGCATGCGAGTTACGCCACCTTCACGTGAAGCGAAGCAAATCAATCCCGCAGGCGCACGATCACCGATTCATCAACGAGCAGGGTCATGCTCGAGCCCGCGAGCGATGGCGAGACACCCACAGTCAAACCGCCCCCCAAGCCGGGCGCAATGCGCTGACCGGACTCCCCGCCCAGCGTCAAAGCGGATGCGCCATCGGAGTACACACCTCCGACGGCGAGCTCATCGCCTTCGGCGCCGACGAGCAGCGTGTCGCCATCCGGTTCGAGCACGGATTTTTCAAACGGCGCCAGGCCGATGTCCGCGCTCGAGCGGCCGAATTCCGGGTCGGGCTCACCGCCGGCGGTGACGCGAAAAAGGTCCAGGTACGATCGGAATTCGCTACCAAGTTCGGACTTCGGCGCAGCAACCTCTTCGTCGCCACCGAAGGCGACCTCGGCGCCGCCGTTGGCAAGCGGGAACAGCTGAAATCCGCCCGAGATCGAGGGCTCGAGCGGACCAGGCTGAAGTAGGTGCCGTCCTTCGATGCCGAAGCCGGGAACGGGTGCGCCGATTGCGCTGAACTCCTCGAGCGACGCGAGTCCCCGTTCGACGTTCGAGCCGACACCGGCTTCGAGGTCTTCGACCAGGAGCAGGATCGAACCGCTGGGGGTAAACGCCAGGTCCCTGACCGAGCCGGTGGGAGCCACCGTGCTCGCCGCCCCTGCGGGCGTCAGGTAGCCATCATCTCCAAAAGTCCGATCCAGCGCGCCCGAGGGCAGCAGCCTCAGAAGGGTGATCGCTCCACCGAACACCGTGTGCCCGGTTTCCTGAGAGACGACCAGGATGTCGCCATCGCGCTCGACACCCACAGCCTTGAGCTCACGGCCCCGCAAACTGTGCTGCACGTCGCCATCGTGGGCGAAGGAGGGATCGAGCCTGCGGTACCGTTGACCGAGAGGAACCGCTCGATCCAGTGGTTGCCGTTTCGGAGGGTGCCGCCTTGGATCTGCGCATGATCACGGCGTGGCGGAGCGCTCGCTCGGCGCTGTTGTTCGTCGGGCTGATGCCGGGTATCTCGCAGAAGGTCCAGAGCGCCTCGTACTCCTCGAGCAGTCCAGCGCAGAAGTTTGCGGTCTTCTGATGGCGGCAGCGTTCGCCTTCTTGCAGCAGCGCCTGGATGCGATCTCGCAGCGGGGAGAGCTCGCGTGCCAGCCAGGGAAGGGTGCGCTGTTCCTGAAGGTAGCGGTGATGAACCGCGATTACTTCTCGTGCCGCTTTTACGAGCTTTGCGCCGAGCTTGCCGGGAGCGCCCTGGCGCTCGGAGATCTCGACGAGCTGACGAATTGCGTGACACCAGCAAAGTTGCTGTTGCAGCACGTCCAGGAAGTGATAGCCGGCATAACGGTCTGAGATGAGAATCCGCCGAAGTCCTCTCCCAATAGCTTCTTGGCCGCGGCCTGGGAGCGGTGCGGGTCGATGCGGTAGCACGCCACCAGCGCGGCCGCTCCGAGCCATAACCACTGCTGGGCACCGGCCAGCCGCCAGCTCGTCTCGTCGGCGTGCACCACGTCGGCTTGGCGGATCGCCTCGGCCAGCGCCTGCCAGGGATCGGCGAGGACCCGGCTCATGCGCATGATCGCCGTGTCCACCGCGCCTGTTGAGATCGGGCAGCCAAGTATCTCTTCCACGACCTGGGCGACCTGGCGGCGGGAAAGACGATAAACGCCCGCGAGCATCGCGATATGAGCTTCTAGGCGCGGCCCAAACGCCGAGGCTGACACTCCGGCTGGCAGGCCCGCCAGCGTCTTCTTGGCGCAGCCAGGGCAGCACACGCGATGCAGCCGGTACTCGAAAATCAATGGTGAGATCGGCGGAAGCTCCCACTTCTGGTGAACCACCGGCTCCCCAGCCTGCGCCTCGTCCCCGGTGAAAACGAGCCCGCAACCAGAGCACATCGGGCAGACACTCGAAGGTCTCATCAACCTTCTCGGGCGGCGCCATCTGACGGTGCTTGCCCTCATGTCCGGGCTGCCCGCCCGGCTTACGCAGCGACTTCTTGGCGCGCTCGCGAGCCAGAGCACGACGCTGCTGACGAGTCATCGGCGGATCCGTCGACGGCGGCATTGAGCTGTTACTCGAGTTCTGCCCCAACCGCCGCTCCAACTCCTCGATCCGCTCCGCCATCGAGAGCAACACCGCGACGACGGCCTCGCCGCCCTGCGCCGCGATCGCCTCGGCCTCCGCTCGAATCACCCACGCAAGATTCCATGCAAAACAACCAAATCCTGCTCACCCGAACCCGACCCCCTGAACGCCTACGTTGGCATCCAGGCGGGTAAGGGCGAGATATCCCAGCCGATTCTTGCCGGCGATCAGCAGCTTGCCGCCCTTTAACGCGAAGATGTGCGCTTCCGCTACCGGCAGGGTGATGGTCCCCTTGCGGCCGAAGCCCGCCACGAGCCCGCCGTGAGTTGATACTCGGGCTATGACGAGCTGACTTTCGTGGCATACGGGCTCTTGCGGCGGCGGGCAGGCTCGAGTACCTCCACAAAGACCGATCGCTGCGGGCCCGGGGCGAGCAGCGACCATACGTCGCGCTTGGACAGCCTGGCGGTGCCATCTACCCCGAATACGGGGTCCAGTTGCCAGCGCCCAGCTCCTGCCACAGGACCCGACACCTCGACCGCAATCGCGGCAATCAGCAGGACCGCGAACAGTCGCGCGGTCAACCTGCCGAGGGACGTCACGCGCTGATACTAGCCAGTCCGAACAGGCGTTGATGGTGCTGCTGCGCCCAGAGGATGGCGTCGCACTGCTCGAAGAGCACGAGCGCCGTATGGTTGCGCTAGCTTGCGCGCCTTGGTCTCGGACGAGCAGACAGATCCCTCGGAGTTGCCGGCGATCCCGGTCACGCGGTGAGGGCTTACAAGGGCCTTGAGCGACGCTGGTACGTGCTCGATCGCGACGCAAAGGTGGCACTGGTGGGGATTACGGTCCTCACCGCGGGTGCGATCGCCGTGCGAGCCTGGTTCATGCTCAGCTATCGCCCGGCCTTCCTGGGATTTGGGGATTCTCACGAGTATGTGCTCGCGGCTGCACTGAACATCTTTCGTGACGTCCAGCACCCGGCCGGTTACCCTCTCTTTCTCCGCCTCGTGCACTATTTCAGTGACAGGCTGTCGTTCACAATCCTCGTACAGCACGCGCTCGGAGTGGCCACCGGTCTGCTGCTCTATGAGTCCGTGCGACGCACCGGCGCGCCTGCATGGCTGGGGCTCCTTCCTGCAGCGGTGGTTTTCTTCGGCGGCACGGGACTGTTTCTCGAGCACTCGCTGCTGGCCGATCCCCTGTTCGCCTTCCTGCAAGCGATCGGCGTCTACGCCGCCGTCCGCGCGCTGAATGAGCCCGGTTTGCGCTGGCCGCTGCTGGCGGGCGTGGCGATTGGCCTTGCTTTCTGGGTAAAGACAGTTGCGATCTCGAGCGCGCCGCTCGTGGTACTGCTATTGCTGTTCGCGGCTCCGGGCGCTTTTCGGCGCCGGCTGCTCAGTTCGGCGACGGCGGCACTGATGGTGATCGTGATGGTCATCGCTTACATCGCGGCCCAGGATTACTCCACGGGGTACCTGGGATACGAGCGCCAAAGCGCTTGGAACCTCTATGGACGAGTCGCCTCCTTCGTTGACTGCTCGCGCTTTACGCCACCCAGGGGCACGCGGTTCTTATGTCCCACTGAGCCGCTGGCTCACCGTCTGTCCCAGGCCTTCTATCAGTACGGCCCCACCTCACCGGCCGTCCGGCGCTTTGGCGGCCCCAGCCGCGCCCCGGGGTATGCGAACGCAGTGCTCCAGAAGTTCAGCGTCGCGGCGATCGAGCAAGAGCCCGTCGCCTACGTGAGCGCGATCGTGCACGGACTGAGCTTCTACATCTTCCCGCGAGCGGGGGAAGGGTATACACCCGAATCGATACGCGATGCGCTACTCGGCCCCGTCAACGAGAAGGCGATCGAGCCGGCGATCGCGCGCTTCTACCCCCATAGCCTGGGCTACCACCGTCCCGCGAGCGCAATCCGCTCGCTCTCCTCATATGAGAGCCACACCCGTGTCCAGGGACCTCTGCTGATCCTCCTGCTACTGGCGGGGATCGGTGGTCTGCCATTCCTTCCTGCACGCATGCGTGCAGCCGCAATCCTGTTCACATTCACGGCTATTTTCTCGATCATCTTCGCCGAGGCGGGAAGCAGCTACGACGCACGGTATGCCTACCCGACCTTCGGGCCCCTCGCGGCGGGGGCCGCGCTGGGCGCGTGGGGCGTCGCGTCCCGGCTCAGGCGTGAAAGCCGACGTCGCCGCCAATCCCGCGGCTACTCCGAGCGCAGCAAACGTAGGGAAACAACCGATTGATCTGAGGCGGTGGTCACCGTCCTACAGCCGGCCCGAAGCCTCCGCCGCCGCTTCGGCCTGGAGCAACTGGCGCTCGACGAGATCCAGCCCGGCGTCCCAGAACCCTGGGTCGGCCAGATCGATCCCGACGATCTGACCGAGCTCCTCGGGGCTGCGCGACCCCCCGGCGGAGAGCATCTCCAGATAGCGCGGCACGAGCTCCGGACCCTGTCTGCTCGTAGCGCTGATAGACCGACAGCGCGAGCAGCTGGCCGTAGGCGTAGGCGTAGACGTAGCCGGGCGAGCCGATGAAGTGCGGGACGTAGGACCACCACGAGCGGTAGCCGTCGGTGATCTCGCACCGAGTCGCCGAGCAGCTCTGTCTGACTCTCGGCCCACAGCTCGCCGAAACGCTCGACCGACAGCTCGCCCTGCTCGCGTCGCGCGGTGTGGACGAGATCCTCGAAGCGATTCATCGCGACCTGGCGGAAGACGGTGGCGATCGTGTCCTCGAGGTTCTCCGCCAGCAGCGCCAGACGCGACGCCGGTGAGGAGTCCTCCGCGAGCAGCCGCCCGAAGACGACGGTCTCGGCGAACACCGATGCGGTCTCGGCAAGCGTCAGCGGCGTGCTCTGATGGAAGACGCCCTGCCGGGCGGCGAGCGCGAAGTGGACGCCGTGACCGAGCTCGTGCGCGAGCGTCAGCACGTCGCGCCGGCGGGCGGTGTAGTTGAGCAGCACGTAGGGATGCGCCGAGGGCACGGCCGGCGCGCAGAACGCGCCGCCGCGCTTGGCCGGGCCGCACCGGCGCGTCGATCCAGCGCTCGTCGAAGAAGCGTTTGGCCAGGGCGCCCAGCTCGGGAGAGAAGGACGAGTAGCAGTCGAGCACGATCTCGCGCGCCTTGCGCGAAGGAGAAAGCTGACCTCATCCGCGGTGACGGCCGCCATCCGGTCGTAGTCGGCCAGCTGCTCGACCCCGAGCAGCCTCGCCTTCAGCCGGTACCAGCGCCGTGCGATCTCATAGCGTCCGCGGACCGCCTCGATCAGCGCCTGCACCGACTCGTCGCGAGGCCTCGTTGGCGAGGTTGCGCGCCGCCAGCCAGCTGGGGTAGCGGCGCAGGCGGTCGTCGGTCGCCTTGTCGGCCAGCAGCGTGTTGAACAGGAACGCCCGCGTGCGCAGCCCCGGCTCAAGCGCCGCGGTCACCGCCTCGGCGGTCGTGCGGCGGACCTCGCGGATCGGCCGCCATCAGATTGCTCAGCGCGACGTCGAGCGCGACGGGCTCCGCGGCCTGCGCCGCCGTCAGCTCGCCTGTACCCGGGAGGGTCGACCTCGATCGCCGAGGTCAGCTCCTCGAACAGGCGCGACCACGCGCTCGCGCCCGTGAGCGCCTTCTCGGCGAGGATCTTCTCCTCGGGCTCTGACAGCAGGTGCTCGCGGTAGCGGCGCACGTTGCGCAGGTGGTGGCGGCAGAAGTCAAGGTCCTCGCCCGCCAGCAGCTCCTCGGCGCGCTCGTCGCTCAGCGCCGCCCACTCCAGCTCGAAGAACAGCAGCATCGTCTGCGATCTGCGGTCTCGCGCTCCTGCACCTTCTGCAGCAGCGCGCCGTTGGCGGGGTCGGCCGTGTCGGTGGAGAAGCGCAGCGCGGCATAGGAGCCGGCCCGGCCGAGCAGCTCGTAGATCGCGGCCAGCTCCGCCATCGCCTCCGCGAGACCGGCGCTGTCGAGCTCCCCGAGCTTGCCGGCGTAGCGCTCGGCGAACGCCTGCGACGCGCGCCAGCGCGTCCTTCAGCCGGCTCTCGACGCCGTCTCGCCCCTCGCCGTCGACGAGCGGCTCGAGGTCCCAGGCGGTCTGCTCGAGCTCCGGATCGGCGGTCGTCGCGGCCATGTACACGGCAGCTTATCCGCCATGACCCGCGGGAGGATGCCGTTCCGGCGGGCGCACGCGCTGGCCGAACGGGGATGCGAGCGAAGCGAGTGTCTCCCGGCTTCGGTGGCCACAGCCCCTACTCGTACTGCAGCGCCTCGAGCACGTTCAGCCGGGCCGCGCGCCGCGCCGGGAAGATCGCCGCGAGGATGCCGGCGAGGATCGCGGCGATCACGAACACGACGAGCGTGCCCGACGGGGATCGTGAAGGCGGGGTATTCGATCGCCTGCCCGACCATCAGCGCGAGCACGATCCCGACGGGAATCCCGAGCGCGGCGCCGATCAGCGCGGTGATGATGCTCTCGTGGCGGATCATCCGGCGCAGCTGGCGGCGGCGTCATGCCGACCGCGCGCAGCATGCCGAGCTCGCGCGTGCGCTCGAAGACGGTCAGCACGAGCGTGTTGACGATCCCGAACAGGCTGACGATGATCGACAGCGAGAGCAGCACGTAGAGCAGGTTCAAGCAGCGTGTCGATCCCCTGCTCCTGGTTGCCTTGAACTGGCTCTCGGTCTGGATCTTCGCGTCCGGGAAGCCCGCGAGCGCGCGTTCCAGCCTGCGCGTGTTCGCGGCGTGTGACGCCGCCGGCGATGTCGACGAACGTGTAGACGTTCTGGGGGTTCTGGTATTCGGCGTCGAAGCGCTGCGGTCGAGATCGTGACGTCGCCGTAGGGCGAGCCGCCCTTCGGCGGCGCGAAGATGCCGCGCAGCTGCAGGTGCATGACTCGCCCGTCGGGCGTCTCGACGGCGATCGGCGAGCCGACGTGCAGGTGCTGTTCTTTGGCGTAGTCCTTGGACACGAACGCGCCGCTCGTGACCCAGTTCAGCCGGGACGGCCGGCGATCCGTGCTGCCACTTGACGTCGATCACCCTGCTGATGTCCGGCGAGACGCCGCTGACGTTGATTTTGCCGCCGAACGCCGCGGCCCGTGGCCGGCGCGCACGCCCGAGACCACCTGCACGCCCGGCACGCGTGCAGCGCCTGCGCCGAGGCGATCGAGATCGGCGAGAAGTTGTTGGTCGCGGTGAGCGCGTAGTCGGCCTTGAAGATCTGGTTGACGGAGCTCTCGAATGTCGACTTCGAGCCCGGCCGCCAGCACCGCGACGAGCGTCACCAGCGCGAGGCCGATCATCAGCGCCGACGCGGTCGAGGCGGTCCGCGTGGGGTTGCGCATCGCGTTCGCCGCGCGCGAGCCTGCCGGCGGCGCCGCCGATCTTCGTCGCGGGCCAGCCGAGCACGCGAGGCGAGCGGCGGCACGAGCGTCTTCGCGAGCATCGCCACGCCCACGAACAGGCCCGCCGCGCCGAGGCCGATCGCGAGCAGCCGCGCTCCCGTGGAGAGCCCGCCGACGAACAGCCCGACCAGCATCAGCGCGACCGCGACCGCCGATCGTCAGGACCGCGGCGACGGTGCTCCGAAGCGCGCGAAGCGCGACGGCGGCAGCAGCGCGCCCTCGCGCACGGCGGCGATCGGCGGCACGCGCGTCGCGCGGATCGCCGGGCGCAGCGCGCGAGCACCGTGATCACGACGCCGACGGCGAGCGAGACGACGATCGTGCGCGTCGCGAACACCGTCGCCGCCTGCGGCAGGTCGATGCCGAAGGAGACGAACAGCGAGTTCAGCCCCTTGGCGAGCGCCGAGGCCGAGGAACAGGCCGACGACCGACGCGAGCAGGCCGATCACGAACGCTTCGAGCAGCACCGAGCGCAGCACCTGCGCGCGCGGTCGCGCCGAGCGTGCGCAGCGTCGCCAGCTCGCGCGTGCGCTGGGCGATCGTGATCGAGAGCGTGTTCGCGATCACGAAGCTGCCGACGAACAGCGCGACGCCCGCGAATGCGAGCAGGAAGTCCTGGATGATCGTGAGGAAGCCGTTGGTGTTCTTCGTCGCATGCTTGCGCCTGCGCTTCGCCCGTGCGCACCTGCGCGTTCGGCGGCAGCAGCGGGCGGATCTCGTCGCACGAGCCGCGCAGGCGTGTAGCCGGGCTGCGCCGCGATCGAGATCGAGTCGAGCTTGCCCTGCTTGTCGAACAGCCCCTGCGCGACCGGGAATTCGAAGATCGCCATCGTCGCGCCGCCGAGCGAGGACACGCCGCCGATCTTGGCGATGCCCGAGATGCGCATGCGCTGCTCGGCGCCGCGCGCGATCACGCCGATCGTCTCGCCCACCTTGTAGTGCTTGCGTTTCGGCCGTGTTGGCGTCGATCGCGACTTCGCCGGGGCCCGACGGCCACGCGCCGGCGACGAGCTTCAGCGGGTTGAAGCGCTGGTTGCCGTGCGGATGCACGCTGAAGGCCGAGGCCGGGGGCGCCGCCGACCGATATCACCTTGCCGTCGCGCCCCACCAGCTGGGCCGGTGTCCGAGACGCCGCCCTGCGCTTCCTCGACCCCGGGCAGCCGCGCGCACCGTCGCGAGCAGCGATTCGGAGAACGACGGGCGTCGTCTCGCGCCGCCGCCGTCCTGTTCGTTCGCCGCCGATCGCGCTCTTGCCGGTGATGACGACGTCGGTGTGCTTGTAGACTTGCGTGAACACCGTCCCGAACGCGGATTTGATCGTGTCGGTGAGGATGTAGGTGCCGCTGATCATCGCCACGCCCGAGCACGATCGCCAGCGCGGTCAGCGCCGCCCGGAGCTTGCGCCGCGGCGAGGCCTTTGAGCGCGACCGCGATCACGTGAGAGCCGCCCATCATCGCGATCACGCCGACAGTTCGCCCATCACGGCGAGCACCTCGGCGGCGCTCGCGCCGCTCAGCTCCTTGACGATCAGCCCGTCGGCGATGAACAGGATGCGATCGGCGATCGCGGCCGCGCGCGGGTCGTGGGTCACCATCACCGTCGTCTGGCCGTAGGCGTCGACCGACGCAGCGCATCAGCTCGAGGATCTCCCCGCCGGTCTTGGAGTCGAGGTTGCCGGTCGGCTCGTCGGCGAGCAGGATCGTCGGCCGCGTGACCAGCGCGCGCGCGATCGCCACCCGCTGCTGCTCGCCCCCGGACAGCTCGGACGGGCGGTGGTCGGCGTCGCGTCTCGGAGGCCGACCTTCGTCGATCGAGCTCGTCGACCCACGCCCGTCGGGCGCTCGCCGGCGATCGAGAGCGGCAGCAGGATGTTCTCCTCGGCGTCGAGCATCGGCAGCAGGTTGAAGAACTGGAAGATGAAGCCGATGTGCTCGCGGCGCAGTCGCGTCAGCGCGCTGTCGCCGAGCGCGCCGAGCTCGGTGCCGGCGATCGTGACCGTGCCCGACGTCGGCTGGTCGAGACCCGCCAGCAGGTGCATCAGCGTGGACTTGCCCGAGCCCGACGGCCCCATCACGGCGACGAGCTCCCCCGCGCGCACGTCGAGGTCCACGCCGCGCAGCGCGTCCACGGCGGTGCCGCCCTCGCCGTAGCGGCGTGTCAGCGCGCGCGCCACGACGGGCGCTCCGGGTGGCGCCATCGAAGTAGCTGTCTCCCCGACCGTCGCCATATGGCTCCCAGCCTATCCGATGCGCCCGTGCGGTAAGCATCGCCCGGAGCGGTATGTAGCATCGTCGGCCCGATGCACGAGACCACCCCCTCCGTGTTCCTGATCGCCCGCCCGTCGATCGACGTCGAGGGCATGCGCGGCTACCTCGAGGCTGTCGGCGGGGAGTCCTGGCTCGACCTTCGCTTGGGCGAGCAGGAGGGTCCGACAGCCGGCGAACTGCTGCTCGAGTTCGGCGGACGCGCCTGCTATCGCAGCTGGGAGCCCGGCCTGAACCCGAACGTCACGACGGTTCGCACCGACCGGCGCGAGTACTTCGCAAATATCCTGCGCAGCGGCCACGGGAGCGTGCTCGAGCACGCCAACTACTCGTTCGCTATTCGGAATTGTTCGAGAGTATTTACCCATGAGCTCGTCAGGCATCGCGCCGGCTCGGCCTTCAGCCAGGAGAGCCTGCGCTACGTGCGCCTCACCGACATCGGCTTTCGCGTGCCGCCCGCCCTGGAGCCGGTCCGCGAGCAGGTGCTCGCGATCGTCGAGCAGCTCGAGGAGTTCCAGGTCAGCGCCGCAAAAGAGCTCGGGATCGACGCGGACGGCGTGCCGTTCCACGTCAAGAAGGAGGTCACCTCCGCCCTGCGCCGGCTGGCGCCGATCGGGCTCTCGCACCGACATCGTCTGGACGGCGAACGCGCGCACGCTGCGCCACGTGATCGAGATGCGCACGGCCGATGGCGCCGAGGAGGAGCTGCGCACGCGTGTTCGACGAGATCGCCCGCGTGATGCAGGCCGAGGCGCCCAACCTGTTCCAGGACTTCGCCCGCCAGGACGACGGCTCATGGGTGCCTGAGCACCGCAAGGTTTAGAAGCTAGGCGTCCATCGTGCGCGTGCGGTATGCGCCGAGCGCCAGGAAGACCACGATCCAGCCGAGCGACACAATCACGGCTGTCCCCGTCGACATTGTCACGGTCGCTCCGCCGCGCGGGCCGTGATGCCCCTAGTCCGATCGGGCTGAAGTGCGCGATCGCCTGGCTCAGAATCAACCTACGCGAGTTGCCGAGCGATTCGATGTTTTCAAGGATGCGACTCGCGATCAGCTGCCAGCCGATCAGCGCCACCAGCGCTGCCGGACGCGAGCCGACGAGCGAAGAGAAGCCGACGGCCACCACGCACACGATGCCGGTTGCAAACAGCGTGAACAGCAGGCCGTTGATCACGAGCGCGCCCCCCGGCGTTGGCGTCCCGGAGGCGAGCGCATAGGTGCCGATCGCCAGCACCGCATAGGCGACCAGCATCACCAGCCAGCACAGGCCAAGCGCCGCCGGGACACGTGCAGCGAACAACGCTACGCGCGAGCGGCCGGTGACGACGAGGTCACGGAAGACCCCCGCCGCGAGATCGCCCGCGCCGGCGTCGGTGCCGATCATGATCGCGGCGAGCGGCCCGAAGAACAACGCCAGCACCGGCATCCCGTCTTCGAAGCCGTGGAGTGCCACCCGCCGGACCGTGTTCTTTCGGGCTCGAAGAGTGCTGCACGCCCTTGAAAATGAAGTAGATCACCAGCGGTGCCACAGCGAGCACCAGCGCCCAGATGACCGTGCTGCGCTTCTTGCGCAGCTTCAGGAAGTCCGCTCCGGCCATCTGTACCGCGATCGTGGCGCTCATGCCTTCACCTCCGCCGGCACGAGGTCCGCGTCCAGTCGCTGTGTGATCTGCAGGAAGCGCTGCTCGAGGCTGTGGCGCACGGGCTCCAGGCGCGTGACGCCGACCCCAGCCTGGACCAGCGAGGCATTGACCTGCGCAGCAGTCTGCGGCTCCCCGGCGAGCACCACGCGAACGCCTTCGTCGTCGCGGCGCGCCTCGGCCACCAGCGCGCTTGCGCCGAGGACACCGAGCGCCCGGTCGACGTCGTCCACGCTCAGGATCAACTCGTGACGGGCGCCGCCGCCGGCGGCCAGATCAGCGATCGCGCCCTGCGTGACGATCTTGCCGCGGTCGACGATCGCCGCTGCATCGCACGTCCTTTCCACCTCGTCCAGAAGATGGGAGGAGACAAACACCGTCCGTCCCTCCTGCTCCACCATCGCGCGGATCATCTCGCGGAACTCCTGGATACCGCCCGGATCGAGGCCGTTGGTCGGCTCGTCGAGGATCAACAGCAGCGGATCGGCCAACAGGCAGCGCGCCACTCCGAGCCGCTGGCGCATCCCCATCGAGTAGCTCTTGACCTTGTCACTCGCACGCTCGGACAGCCCCACCCGCGCAAGCGCCGGGTCGATCCGCTCCAATGTCTCCGGTCCGCGCACGGCGGAGACGATGCGCAGGTTCTCGCGCCCGGTGAGGTGCATGTGAAAGCGCGGCTCCTCGACGATCGCCCCGACGCGCTGCAGCGCCTGCGCCCGCTCGGACGGCACCGGATGCCCGAGCACCTGCATGGTCCCGGCACTGGCGGGCGTCAAGCCCAGCAGCGTGCGGATGATCGTGGTCTTGCCGGCGCCGTTGGGCCCGAGGAAGCCGAAGGCACAGCCCGTGGGTACCTGCAGGTCGATGCCGTCGA
Organism: uncultured Solirubrobacterales bacterium; assembly: GCA_963813745.1. Taxonomy (GTDB): domain Bacteria; phylum Actinomycetota; class Thermoleophilia; order Solirubrobacterales; family Solirubrobacteraceae; genus Palsa-744. The sequence goes on along the minus strand of CAWEZW010000005.1, from coordinate 112,480 downwards.
GCGCGGTGCGCTCGCCGAAACGCTTGGTTAGGCCGACCGTCTCGATCGCCAGGCCGGAGTTGGCCTGCTCGGACGCAGGTGGGGCAGCGGTTGACACTTCAACGGCGGAGGACATCGGTTTCCTTTGTGCTCGGCTGATCGCAGACATCGGCGCAGATTCCGCGCACGCGTTGGGCGCAGCCTCCCAGATACACCTAAAGATTCGATGAGAGCGGGACTCACCCTGCAACAACTACGGTTCCATCTACGCGATGGCCACCACACGAACTACCGGGAGATGCCGATGACCGAACTGACGACGTATGAACTGGACGAGCGGATCGCGACGATCACGATTGACGATGGCAAGGTCAACGCGTTCTCGATCCCGATGTTGCAGTCGATCCATGCCGCGTTCGATCAGGCCGAGCGCGACGGAGCAATCGTTGTCTTGACCGGCCGGGAGGGCTACTTCTCCGCCGGGTTCGACCTGAAGGTGTTCGCCGGCGGCGACGTCGATCAGGTGATTGAGATGCTGACGCTCGGCGCCACGCTCGCCGAGCGGATCCTGGGCTTTGCGACGCCGGTGATCACCGCCTGCTCCGGCCACACCGTCGCCGCCGGGGCCTTTCTGCCGCTGGCGGCCGACATGCGCATCGGGATCGACGGCCCGTACAGGGTCGGCCTGAACGAGGTGAAGATCGGCCTGACTGTCCCCTGGTTCGTGATCGAGCTCGCCCGCCAGCGCCTGGCGCCCGCCCACTTCAACCGTGCAGTCGTGAGCGCCACGATGCACAGCCCCGCCGAGGCGGTGACCGCGGGCTTTTTCGACAAGGTCGTTCCCGCGGATGATCTACGCACAGCAAGCCTCGACGCCGCCGCGACCCTTGCCGAGCTGAACCCCCAAGCGCACACGGCCACGAAGTTGCGCGTCCGCGAAGACGCGCTGAAGGCGATCCGCGCGGCGATCGAGACGGAGCTGACGGCCGAGGGCCTGGGCGGCGCACAGCCGCCGGCATGATCTGAGAGACTCAGTCCTCCGTCGCCTGCAGCTCCTTTACGCGCCCCTCCAGCTGGGACATCACGTCGGGGTCGCGCAAGGTCGTCACGTCCCCCAGCGCGCGGCCCTCGGCGATGTCACGCAGCAGCCGGCGCATGATCTTGCCCGAGCGCGTCTTCGGCAGATCGTCGGCCCAGATGATGCGCTTCGGCCGCGCGAACTTGCCGATCCGCTCGGCGACCGTTTCGCGGATGCCTTCGACGGTCGACTCGTCGCCCTCCAGATCGCCCTGGAGGGTCACGAACGCCACGATCGCCTGGCCCGAGTCCTCGTCGTGCTGGCCGATCACGGCCGCCTCGGCCACATCTGTATGCGCCACGATCGCTGACTCGACCTCCGCCGTGGACAGCCGGTGCCCGGAGACGTTGACGACATCGTCGATCCGACCGATCACCCACAGGTAGCCGTCCTTGTCGCGGCGGGCGGCGTCCCCCACGAGGTAGGTCTCATTGCCGAAGCGCTTGAAGTAGGTCTCGACGAAGCGCTCGTCCTCCTTGTAGAGCGTCCGCAGCATCGAAGGCCAAGGTTGTGTCAGCACAAGCAGACCCTGGCCCTCCTGCACCACCTCTCCGGTGGACTCGTCGCGCACCTCGGCCTCGATTCCGGGGAACGGGTGGGTGGCCGAGCCGGGCTTGGTGGCGGTGATCCCCGGCAGCGGCGTAATCAGTATCGCTCCGGTCTCGGTCTGCCACCAGGTGTCAACGATCGGGCAGCGTTCTGAGCCGATCACCTTGTGGTACCAGAGCCAGGCCTTCGGGTTGATCGGCTCTCCCACCGAGCCGAGCAGGCGCAGTGAGGACAGGTCGTGCCCGCCGGGCCACTGCGCGCCCCACTTGATGCAGGCGCGGATTGCGGTCGGCGCGCAGTAGAGGATCGTGACGCCGTAGCGCTCTATGATCTCCCACCAGATGCCCTTGCTGGGGTAGTCCGGCGCGCCCTCCCAGATCACCGAAGTGGCGCCGTTGGCAAGCGGGCCATAGACGATGTAGGAGTGGCCCGTGACCCAGCCGACGTCGGCCGCGCACCAGTACACGTCCTCCTCGGGCTTCAGGTCGAACACGTATCTGTGAGTCGCGGAAACGCCTGTCAGATAACCGCCGGTCGTGTGCAGAATCCCCTTCGGCTTGGCAGTCGAGCCAGACGTGTAGAGGATGTAGAGAGGGTGCTCGGCATCGAGCGCCTCGGCCTCACACTCCGGATCGGCCGCCGCACAGATTTCGTCGTAAAAGACGTCGCGCCCCTCTTTCATATGGCAGGGCACGTCCTTGCTATTCACGACCACGATCTTCTGCAGCGTCTCCAGATCGCCCATCACCTCGTCGACGCGGTCCTTCACCGGCGCCGTCTTGCCCTTGCGCGCGGCTCCGTCCACCGTGATCAACACCAACGCCTGCGAGAACTCCATCCGCTCGCGCACGGCCTCGGCGGAGAAGCCGCCGAAGACGACGTTGTGCGGGGCGCCGATCCGCGCGCAGGCGAGCATCGCGACGACGACCTCGGGGATCATCGGCAGGTAGATCCCGACCACGTCGCCCTTTTGCACGCCCAGGTCCTTCAGCGCGCTCGCGAAGCGCTTGACCTCCCCGAGCAGCTCCGCGTAGGTGAGGTCGCGCTCGGAGCCGTCCTCCCCGCGCCAGTGAAACGCGACACGCTCGCCCCTCCCTGCCTCGACGTGCCGGTCGAGGCAGTTGTAGGAGACGTTCAGCGTGCCGCCGGTGAACCACTTGTAGAAGGGCGGATCGGAGTCGTCGAGCACCGTGTCCCACTTCTGAAACCAGTGCAGCCGCTCGGCCTGCTCGACCCACCATCCCTGAGGGTCGCCAGCCGCCTGCTCATAGACCGCGGGGTCTTTCAGCAGCGCGTGCTCGCGAAACTCGGCAGGTGGGTCGAACGTCTCGACGTCGAGCAGCCCTGCAAGCTCCTTGTCGAGCACCTCGCCGATAGACGACTCCGATCCATTCGCCATAACTGGACCCTAACGCCCGCTCAACGGCATCACGGGTAAGACCGTGCGGCCGAAGGTCGAGTTCGTGACGGCGGCGGCCGACGCGTACCAGGCGGCAGCAGCCGTCGCCAGGCCGAGGTAGCCGCCCCAGTGGGTGACGCTCTCGTGCGCCCCCGAGGCGCCGATCGCCAGCAGGATGAACGTGATCGTCAGCAACACGAACACGAGCAGCACCGCCCCGCTGACGCGCAGTGCGGCGATCGTCATGTACGCGGTGAAGATCGCCCAGGCCCACAGGTAGACACCGACCGCGTGACCGACGTTGCCGGTGATCCCCTTGGCGTAGAAGACGTTGAGAGCCCAAAACGAGATCCAGAAAGCCCCGAACGAGCAGAACGCGACCGCGCCGAAGGTGTTGCCGGTGCGGAACTCCCACATGCCGGCGAGCAACTGCACAATCCCGCCATAGGCCAAGGCCAAGCCGAGCACAACCGGCAGCCCCTTGGCATCGACAAGATTCGAGTTGAACATCGAGAGCACAAAAGTCGTCATCGCGAATGCGCCGAGCCCCAACGGCCCCGGGTCCGCCGGTTTCCACCCGACGGTAGGCGCCGGCTCACCCTCACCGCGCGTTGGATCCTGACGCTGGATTGTCGCTGCCTCCATGGAAGTCCTCCTCCTGGCCCGCGCCCGCTGCCGGGGCGGATCGACAATGCTTATGTAACTGCTGACCCGAATCGCGGAAGGCACGCCAAGACGGTTTCCCGCGCTTTCTTTCAAGTTATTCCCGAAAGCCGAGAAAGCCAACCGTCCGCACGCAAGATCATCCGTCCGGGCCAGCTATCGGAAGCGCGGTAGGCCGTTCTGGCCCACGCGCCGCCTCTACTCCGGCCGCTGTCCTTCTCCGCTGCGCGCGCCGCGCCTGCGCTTGCGCTTACCCGAGGAGGAACCGTTGTTGGCGCCGGGCAGCGCCGACGACGCCCCGACCTCGACGCCGGCCCCCACGAGCACCTCGCCGTCGCCGGCCTGAGCAGCGGCGCGTTGATCGGCCCGGGTAGGCCACGGACGCGCTTCCCCCGTGCTCCAGGCCGGCGGATCGCCACCCGGCCAGCGCTCGGCATACAGCATGCCCATCGCCGTAATCCAGAAGGCAGGCACGATCTCGAGTGTGTCTCCACCGATCGGCAGGAAGATCAGCACTCCGGTGAAGATGCCTAGCACCCCCATCCAGCGGGTGAGCAGGCCGACCCGCATCGCGCCGACCATCGCCGCGATCATCCCCACCGCGAGCGCGAGCACCGCCACGAGGTCGAGGTAGTTGCTTATCGTGTTCGCCGTGCCTCTCGTGAGGGCAAATTCGACCGCATGATCGGAGAAGTCATGGCCGACGCTGAAGCGGTGTGTGAGGATCGCGCTGAGAACCTGATGGCCAATGCTGACCACCGCGACCGCCACACCGCCGAAGAGAACCAACGGGCGCGTCATCGACCAGCTCTCGGGACGGCGAAAGCGGGTGGCGTCGACGAGCAGCAGCAGGACCAGCGTGAGCACCACGACCGCAATTCCGGCGACCACGCTGCCCGCGATCAGAGGCACGGCGTGATGGCTGATGAATTTGACCTCGGCCGCGCGCGGGCTCACAGTCGGGTTGGCAACGCCGGAGAGCGCGGGTTCGATGCCCTGCAGCAAGCCCACCTTGGGCGCGTCTTTGAGCGTCTCTGCGACGACGATCCCGCTCAGTAGGTAGAGCGCCCCACCGCCAAAGGCCGGCACGCTGAGACGGCGACGACGATCGGACTCGTGGGAAATTTGCTCGGAGATCTCACCTGTGGTGGACATCGGCACGGCAGTCTATGGGCTTGGAGGCGGGCGAGGATCAGACGGTTGGTCCCGCCGGGCTGAGAGGCGGCGCAAAGACGGCGTGGGTCAGACGAATGGGCGCCGCGGGACGAGCTTGGGCGCAATCGCTACGATGACCGAATGGAGAGCGGTGGCCTTGGAGATCTGTTCGGCGATCCCGAGGAGCTGCAACGGCGTTTGGCGGAATTCGCCGAACAGATGCAGGGCAACCAGAAACTCGCCTGGGCGGATAACGCGATCAAGCTGGCGGTCGACATGACCGTCGCCGCCGTCGAGCGCATCAACCTGCAGGGCAACGCCGAGGCCCAGGCAGAGCAGATCCGCACGGTGATGGCCCGAGTCTTCCCTGAGGCTGTGGCGCTGGTGCGCGAGGCGCGCGAGGGGCTTCAGTAGGGATCATCCAGCAGCACCCCGGCGCGCTCGGCTGCCCGCTCGGCATCGCGTGAGGCACGCCCGGCGTGGAGCACCTCTTTGAACGAGCGAAAGCGGAAGATGAAGAACACCGCGCCGAGGCCGACGAGCGCCGTGAACGCGGCGATCGCGAGCTGCTGACCGACCGAATAGGCCGCCACCACCGCGGTTGGGGCGGAGGTGGCGAAGACCTTCACGAGCAGCGCCTGCTGCACGCCGGCGCCGCCCGGCGTTAGCGGCACCGCGCCCGCCACCTGGTTGACCCCGAACACGAGCAGCACGTTCGTGACCGAGCCGCCGACACGGAAGGCGTCGAGCATGAACCAGAACGCGGCGAACCGACACAGCCAGCCGAGCGCCTGCAGTGAGGCGACCTCGCGTAGGTAGCGCGGCCTGTCGGTCAGGATCGTCACGCCCTGGCGCACGCGCAACCAGAACGCCCGCACGCGCACGGACAGCATCGCGAAGGCGAGGAGAGCGAGGATCGCCAGCGCCGTGATCACGAACAGCGTGAAGCGGAAGTGCGCGGCCAGGTAGGAGATGTCGAACGAATTCAGCTTGGAGAAGTCCGGCGGCTTGGGGAACACCCCCTGGCTGAACGCGAAGATCAGCACAAACACACCGACGAACACGTCGAACACCGCCTCCACGAAGAACGCGGCCGCCACCGTCGGATAGCTCGACCCCGGGATCGAGGAGCGCGCGAGGAACAGCTTGATCAGATCGCCCCCACGGGCGGGAACCACGTTGTTGAAACCGACCGCGGCGAAGTAAGCCCCCCAGATCCGCCGCCATTTGATGACGGAGGCCGGGTAGGCGGCACGCAAGCTGTTGAAGAACGCACGCGAGCGCAGCGTCAGGTTCAGCCCGAAAAACGCCAGACCCAGCGCGAGCGCCCCCCAGTGCACCGCCTCGAGGTCGGAGAAGAACTGGCCGACCGCGGCGAAGAACGAGCTGAGACTCTGACCGATCGAGGCCGACGCAAATAGCTGGGGCACGAGCCGGAGCACAACCTCAAGCGTACGGAGAGTCCCGGTCCATCGTGCATATGAGAGTGGCCTACGGGAGACCGCCGAGGCAGCGCGTCACACGACGAACACCACGGGGGAACCGCGGCGAGCGTCAGGCGGCGCGAGCATCCGGGACCAGCCGTATGCGGTCCGGCAGGAAGGGAATGACTGTGCGCTTGACGTACTCGGCGCCTCCGGCGACGAGTGCCTTGCGGATGAACACGGGCGGGAGTGCAAAGAAGCCGTACTGCTCGCGGATACGGTCCGGCAGCAGGGCGACCGTCACAAAATTGGCGGTCTCGAGCAGCGGCCGTGTGAGGAGCGGCACTGGCGGGGCGAGCACGATCTCTCGCGCCCGCTCGCGTGCCCACGGTGTCACGAGCAGTTCGTCGCCCTCAAGCATCCGCCGCCCATACGCGTCGAGGTCGTCGATCGTCTCTGGCATGTCGCGCTTGCGCAGGCCGAACAGCCGACCAACGATCTTGTAGTCCTCCCAATAAGAGGCTTCCTCGGCGCGCGAGAGCGAGCGAACGTACGTGCGAAACACGACGAGCGAGGAGTCCACGAGCGTGAACAGGATCCAGAGCAGAAGCGCCGGGTCATCGGCTCGGTAGGGAGTGCCAACGGCGTACGGACCGATCGGCTCGATGAGGCGACCGCTCACACGTCGGTGCATCGCGCGCACACGGCGGGTGATTCGATCCGCTTCGACGCGCGAGCCGAACGCGATCGTGTTCATCGTCTCAGCCGTCCGTGCCAGGCGATCATAGGGCTCCTCCATCGCACTCGAGTGCGCCAGCAAGCCGAAGACCGCGAGCGGATGAGCGGCTTGCATCAACAGCGCACGTGGACCCGATAGCACGATGGCCCGCTCACGATTGATCTTGCGAAACATCGAGGCGTCATCGAAGTAAGCCTCCGACCCGCTCAACTTGTCTGCTCCAGCGCGGCCAGGACGAGGGCATCGTGCTCCGCCGGCTTGACCTTGCGCAGCACCTCGGCGACCTTCCCGTCGGGATCGATGATGAACGTGGTGCGCTCGTTGCCGAAGTACGTTTTGCCATACATCGACTTCTCGACCCAGACGCCGTAGGTATCCGCCACCGCATGCCCCTCGTCGGCGAGCAGGGCAAAGTTCAGCCCTTCCTTGTCGTGGAACTCCTTGACCTTGGCGACAGGATCGGGGGAGATCCCAAGCACAGTGGCGCGAGCATTGGCGTAATCGGCCCGATGGTCGCGCACGCCGCAAGCCTGGACGGTACAGCCTGGGGTTGCTGCCTTTGGGTAGAAATACACGATAACCGGCTGGCCCCGAAAGCCTGAGAGCTTGACGGCACGCCCGTCCTGGTCAGGCAGCTCGAAGTCGGGCGCTTTCTGTCCCTGCTCGATCATTCGCTTCCTTTCGTCTTCGGTTTGGTGGACTGGGGCCTGCTGCTACTTCAACAGCTTCGACAGTCGGCGGTCCTTGAGCTTGCGCCCATCTGTCTGACACTGCGGACAGTAAGCGATCACGTAGCTCTCGAAGTGGACCGACAACAGGGTCGTCCCGCAGCGCGGGCATGGCTCGCCCTCGTGCCGGTGCACCCGCAGCGGCATCGGCAGCTTGTCGGGAATCGGCAGCTCCACGACTTCCTCATAGTGGGTGATCGCCCTCCCCAGCGTCCCCACGATCGCCTCTCTCAGTGTGCTCAACTCCGCCGCCTCGAGATCAGCGCCACGCTTGTACGGCGACAGCTTCGCCTCCCACAGGATCTCATCGACCCACGAGCGGCCGATCCCGGCGATCGTGCGCTGGTCGCGCAGGAGCGCGTGCAGGGGTCGTGCCGCGTCCAGCACCTCACCCAGGTCCGGTGGATCGGGCCACGCTTCGGGGCCGAGCGTCGCCAGGGCCGGGTCCGCGTCGAGCTCCTCGGCACGCAGCAGCTTCACCCAGGCGGCCTGCTTGGAGCCGAACTCGCGCAGGCGCAGCTCGCGCCCGTCGTCGAACCGCATGAGCAGCCGCGAGGTGCGGTCGCGCGGGCCCGCGCGCTTGTCATATAGCTGCAGGCGACCAGCGGACATCAGGTGGATCAGCAGGACCAGCGGATCGGTTGACCCGTCGACCCTCACCACGAACTGCTTGCCCCGCCGGCCGACGCCCGTCACCTTGCGCCCCTCCAAGATGGAAAGCGGCGGGTCGAACGTCTTCAGCGCGTTGATCCCCGGTGCCAGCGCAGACTCGATCTGCGCTCCCGCGAGCGCGCGGTCGAGCAGACGTACGGTGATCTCGACCTCGGGCAGCTCGGGCATCGTTTTACTGTAGGTCGGCGTCGGTCGACGCAGGCCCTTCGCCTCGAGTGCGACGCGCGGAGGACGGTGTCTTGCCTGTCGAAGTCCGTGTAGCGTTGCGCCCATGCCAGGCACGATCGCGCCAGACGACATCGTCGAGACCTTCGCCCAGGCACAGGGCAACGACCGTCAACCGCTACTCGTGCTCGAGCCGCTCGGGCAATTCCTCGACGCGCACGGCATCGGTGAGGGCGGCGAGATCGCGGCGAGCCCGATCGGCGAGGGGCACTCGAACGTGACCTACCTGATCGAGCGCTCTGGCGCCGAGGTGGTCCTGCGCCGCCCGCCACGCGGGCCGCTGCCGCCGAGCGCGCACGACGTGCTGCGCGAGGCGCGCCTCTTGTCCGCGCTCGCCCCCACCCCCGCGCGCGTGCCCGCAGTGCTAGCGGTCTGCGACGACGTGGAGGTGATCGGCTGTCCCTTCTACGTGATGGAGCGCATCCCGGGCGAGGTGATCGTCTCGAGCGTGCCCGCCACGCTGGACTCCCCGGCAGAGCGACGGCGAATCGGCGAGCAGCTGATCGACGCGCTCGTCGAGATCCACGCCGTTGACTGGGAGGCCGCCGGGCTGGAGGGCTTCGGCAAGCCGACCGGCTACCTGGAGCGCCAGCTGCGCCGCTTCGGAGGACTGTGGGAGATCAACAAGACGCGTGAGATCCCCGCGGTCGAGCGCGTCGGCACGTGGCTGGCCGAGCATCTACCGAACCCCAGCCCCCCGACGCAGGCGACGATCGTGCACGGCGACTACCGCCTCGGCAACACGATCTTCGCGACCGGCGCCCCAGCGCGTCTGGAGAGCGTGCTCGACTGGGAGATGGCGACGATCGGCGATCCGCTCGCGGACCTCGGCTACCTGTGCATGATGTGGACGGAGGGCGGCGATCCGAAGGGTGGGATGCGCGAGTACCTCGGTGGCGTCACCCGCCGCGAGGGCTTCCCCACGCGTGCGGAACTGATCGACCTGTATGAGCAGCGCTCGGGACGGTCGATGAGAGACATCCGCTGGTACACGACGCTCGCGCTGTGGAAGTCGGTGGTGTTCATGGAGGGCAACTACAAGCGCGCGATCGCGGGCGCGACCGACGATCCGTATCTCAAGCAGTTCGGCGATGGCGTGGTCGAGTTGGCGACACAGGCGGAGGGGGTGGCACTGGGAGATGACTGAACCGCCTGTTGAGCACGAAATCGTCGCGGGGTCAGACGGAACCGGGGACGCACCCGTCACGACGGAGGTCGAGTCAAATGGCGCCCGCACATATCGCACCGGCCTCCTGATCGACTGGGGTGGTGTCCTCACGACCAACCTGTTCGCCTCCTTCCACGCCTACTGCCTACGCGTCGAGCTCGATCCCCAACTCTTGGCCGGGCGCTTCCGCGAGGATCCCGAGGCCCGCGAGCTGTTGATCGCGCTGGAGAAGGGCCAGATCGACGAGCCGGCCTTTGAGCAGCGCTTCGCCGCGCTGCTCGGTGTCGCGCCCGAGGGGCTGATCGACGGACTGTTCACCGATGTGGCGCCGGACATCGCGATGCTCGACGCGGTCCGCCGAGCCCACGCGGCGGGCATCCGCACGGGCCTGGTGTCGAACTCCTGGGGCGTGCACCGCTACCCCCACGAGCTGTTCGACGAACTGTTTGACGGCGTCGTGATCTCCGGTGAGCTCGGCTTCCGCAAGCCATCGCGACGGATGTACGAGCTAGGCGCCGAGCGCGCCGGGGTGGCCGCGGAGAGCTGCGTCTACGTGGACGACCTCCCCTTCAACCTCACTCCGGCGGAGAAGCTTGGGATGGCCACCGTCCACCACACGAGCGCCGATACGACGGTCCCCGAGCTCGAACGCCTGCTCGGTATTCCCCTTCGGGATTAGTCGCGCTTGCCGCGGCCGTAGAGCAGCTTCAGCAACCGGCCCAGCCGTTTCGTCCCGCGGCGGGAGTAGGGGAAGAAGTGCGGTTCGCGCTTGAGCGACAGGCGTGGCGAGGTGATCACGATCGCCTGCTGAGAGCAGTACTTGCGGATACCACCTGCTCCGTGGCGCGAACCCAGACCGGAGGCCTTGACGCCACCCATCGGGAGCTCGAGCGCCGCATAGCTGATGATCGCGTCGTTGACGTCGACCGTGCCCGAACGTACCCGGCGCGCGATCGCCTCGCCCTTGGCGGTGTCCTTTGTAAATACCGAGCCGGATAGGCCATAGGGCGAGTCGTTGGCCAGGCGGACGGCCTCCTCGGCGTCTGCCACCTTCATGATCGGCAACGTCGGCCCAAACGTCTCCTCGGTCATGATCTTCATCTCGTGATCCACGTCGACGAGCACGGTGGGCTCGAAGAAGTGCCCGGATCCCGAGCCGCGGTGGCCGCCTACGAGCACCTTCGCTCCCTTTGCGACGGCATCGTTGACGTGGTCCTCGACGATGTCAACCTGAGGCGGGAAGGTCATCGATCCGACCTCTACGGTGCCGGGACCCCCGTCGGGCTTGCCCTGGCGCAACGCGCGCACCTTGCCGGTGACCTTCTCGACAAACTCGTCGTACACCGGCGCCTCAACATACGCCCGCTCGATCGAGATGCACGTCTGACCCGAGTTCTGCATCGAGTAATACGCCGCCACGTTGGCGGCGCGCTCGAGGTCGGCGTCGGCGAGCACGATCATCGGATCCTTCCCCCCCAGCTCGAGCGATGCCGGGATCAGCCGCCGCGCGGCGGCTTCGGCGACCTTGCGACCGGTCTTCGTGGAACCCGTGAACATGATCATGTCGACCTGCTCGATCAGCGCCGCGCCGGCCCCCCCGCGGCCGGTCGCCACCGCGAAGACGTCTGCGGGCACGCCGCACTCGCGCAGTCCGTCGGCGAGCAGCAACGAAGTCAGCGGCGTGATCTCCGAGGGCTTGAGGATCACGCTGTTGCCCGCCGCGAGCGCCGGGATGCAGTCGCCGAAGGAGTTGGTCAGCGGATAGTTCCACGGGCCGATCACGCCGATCAGCCCGAGTGGCTGGTAGCGCAGAATCAGCTTGCGTCCCTTCACGAGCAGCGAGCTCGTCCGCACCCGCTCGTCGGCCAGGTACTCCTCGGCGTGCTTGGCCCAGAAGCCAAAGGCGGCGCCTCCGTATGAGATCTCCGCCAGCTGTGCGTCCTCATAGGTCTTGCCGGTCTCCGAGACGATCGTCTGGATGATCCGCTCGGAGTTGTCCATCACCCACTTCTGCATCCTCAACAGCACACGTGCACGACCCTCGAAGCCGAATGCCTCCCACCCGGGCTGCGCCGCCCGCGCGCGCGTGGCCAGCTCGGCCACCGCGTCGCCGTCCAGATCTGGAACGGTGGCGATCTGCGCTCCCGTCGCCGGGTTCTCGACAGGAATCTCAGGGTGGGCGGGATCGCTACCCTGGGCCACGCCGTTGTGGGTCTGCTCGGGTGCCTGCTGCTCGACGGTCGCCATCTCTATCTCCCCTGCTCGTTCTCGCTCGTACGAACAGGCTACTCCGAGATTGCGACCGTGACGATCCCGACCGGCTCGCTCGGGCGGTCGCCGCCGTCGGTCGAGACGCCGTCCAGCTTGTCGACCACGTCCATCCCGTCCTTGACCTCGCCGAAGACCGTGTGCTTGCCGTCCAGCCACGGGCAGGCGTCGGCGGTGACGATGAAGAACTGCGAGCCATTCGTGTTCGGCCCCGCGTTCGCCATCGCGAGCGCCCCGCGGACGACTTTGTGCGAGTTGAACTCATCCTCGAACGTGTACCCGGGACCCCCTGTGCCAGTCCCCTGCGGGCAGCCGCCCTGGATCATGAAGTCCTTGATGATGCGGTGGAACGTCAGCCCATCGTAGAAGCCGTCGCCGGTGAGCTTTGTGAAGTTCTCGACCGTCTTCGGCGCGTCCTCGTCGAACATCTCAAACGTGATCGTGCCTTCGGTGGTCTGCATCGTGGCGGTGGTGGACATCGGCCTACTGTACCGGGCAGGCGCTGTCAGGGCGGTCGAAAGGCCGAATGGGCACCGCTGCGGCGCCAAATCTTGTCTACACGCGAGACCGGGCGAACGGGGGCACAGGGCTCACCAGATCTCGAAGCAGGGCCCCGACCATCGTCCCGTGACGCCATCGGCGTCATACGTGGAAGGCACGCGGTAGGCGGAAATGTCGCCTTGTGTGGCCCTAAAAAGACGCTTTACGTCGGTCCGACGTTATGCTACATTTATCGCGATTATGGATGCTCATTCGCGACGCCAAGCTGCTTTGGACGCGATTGCCAAGGTCGTTGCTAGCGCCACGGCTGGAGATGTTGAGACGGAGGTCGTGGATTTCAAGGAGGAGGCGGGCACGATCGTGCGCGGTGGACAGCGAGTCGCCATTGGGACGGAACACGAGCCCGCAGCACAAGCGCTTGCCGCAGAGGTCGCGTGCATGGCCATGAGCGAGTCCGGCGGCGTGATCGTGGTCGGCGTCAACGACAAGGCGGCAGGCCCCGAAGCGTTCGTCGGCTCCTATTTGGATCTGGGCTGGCTGCGCCGGCGCGTTTACGCGCTCACGCAGCCCAACTTCTCCATCGACATCCCCGAAGAACTCACCGTGGAGGGAAAGCGGCTATACCTGATCAACGTCGCCCCCGCGCTTGGCGAGATTCGCAGCGGGGGGAAGCTCCGGACCCGTTTCGGCACGGACTGCGTGGAACTCGACGGAGACCGCGCACGAGAGTTCCTGGAGAACCGCCGCAACTACGACTGGTCCGCAGAGCCTTCACCGGAACGGCTGTCAACCTGCAACCCGGCCGCGATCAAGTCCGCGCACGACCACTACAGCGCAACCCGTGGCCGCCCCGCCAGCAGTGATCTTGAGCTCGTGCGTCGCCTCGGCGTCGCGATAGACGATGACGACGACCCGAAACTGAACGAGGCGGGTGCCGTGCTCCTCTGCCAGTACGAGCCGACTGTGGAGAGGATCGACATCCGCGCCACCGAAGTCGACGGAGCAGCCTCCTTTGATCGTAAGACCCTCGCGGCGCCGATGATCACTGCGTTCGACGCCGCCTGGGAGACAATTGACCAGTATTTCCCGGCCCGCCAGGTCGTAATTGGCGCCCAACGTCGCTCTGAGCGGCTCATTCCCGAGCGCGCCCTGCGTGAGGCATTGGTCAACGCGATCATGCACCGCGACTACCGGATGCCTCGGGCGTCCATCATTGCGTTGGCGATAGGCTGGCCCGCGGACACCTTCAAGGTGGTCTCGCCCGGTGGCTTCCCCGAAGGCATTGACGAGTCTCGCTTGCTCGCCACCCGTTCCCAGCCCCGCAACCGTGTCCTCGCGGACGCGATGCGCGTCCTCGGACTAGCGGAGCGCGAGGGCATTGGCATCAGCGCGATGTACCGCTCCATGCTCAGAGACGGCCACTACCCACCCGACATCACCGCCTCGGGCGGCGACGTTATCTGCCGTCTGCCCGGTGGCCGCGTGGACGAGGACGTGCGAGGATTCTTCGATGCTCTGGCGAGAACCGACCCGCGTTTCGATGAGGATGTGCGTTCTCACATCGCGATCACGGAGTTGCTGAACAGAACCCCACTCCGCACGGAGGACTTGGCGAGTGCGGCGCAGTGCAGCGAGGATGAGGCGTTTGAGGTGCTGCGGTGCCTCGCGGAAGCAGGGGCTCTAGAACGCCTCCTAAACGGGAGCCGTTCGTTCCGCCTGACGACCACCGCGCGGGCAGCCCTTGACTCGCGGATCAAGTACAAGAAGCGGAGCGCCCGAGACCAACACTCGGAGCTTGTGCGCGCGTACCTTGATATCAACGATGACATCGGCCGCGCTGAAGCAGCGTCCCTGCTCAGAGTTGGTGAAACCCGCGCATCGGCAATCCTGAGCGACTTGTACAACAAGCACGGCCTGATCAAGCCGGTAGGCGCGGCTCGCGGTCGCGGCGTCCGCTACACCCTCGCGAAGTGAAACGTGCGGCCGACGCTGTTGTCGGTCGTCTCTCAGCGGTTATAAGGCCCACCTTGACAACGATGCACATGGTGGCGACAGTCATGGTTATAGGCACTGCATCGTGGCAGTGGACATCAATGCTCTCCTCTTTGTCTGATCGTGCGGGGTCGGCCGGCCACGATAGCGAGCTGTGGCTGCCTAGCTCGACACCCGCTCCAGGCTCAGGGTCCGGGGCGGGCGGGTTCCGATCTTCGTCCCGTCGAGCGCCTCGATCACGCGCTCGGCCTCCCCCTCCGGAACCGACAGGAACGAGAAGCGGTCGAGCACCATCACGTCGCGCACCGCCTCGCCGTCGAGCCCCGCCTTCGAGGTCACGGCGCCGACGATGTCCGCCACGCGCAGTCCCGCGGCGCGCCCACCTCCAAGCACGAGCTTCGCGTAGGTCTCCTGCTTGCGCTCGGGACGCGTCACGCCCGGCTTGGAGTGCCGGCGCGGGCGCTCTTTGACCGGCGTCGGCGCGCTCTTCGCCCCCGGCTCCCACGCGGCGATCGACATGCCGATGTGGCGCTCGATCGCCTCCATCTCGCGCTTCTGACGTGCCTCCACGAACGTGATCGCCCGGCCCGAGCGCCCCACCCGCCCGGTGCGCCCGATCCGGTGCACGTAGGTGTCCGGGCTCGTCGGCACGTCGTAGTTGATGACGTGCGTCACCGTGGAGATGTCCAGACCGCGTGCGGCCACGTCAGTCGCGACGAGGATCGGCACGCGGCCTCCCTTGAACGCGAGCATCACCCCGTCGCGCGAGCCCTGGCTCATGTCGCCGTGCAATGCCCTGACGTTCATCCCACGGTCGCGCAGGATCTTGAACAGCTGATCGCAGCGGATCTTCGTCCTTACGAACACGATCGCCTGGTCGGGCTTCTCGGCCTTGAGCACCTCCACGAGCTTGTCGGCCTTCTCCCGCGTCTCCACGGGCAGCTGGAACTGCGCGACGGTGTCGATCGTCAGCGTCGCCGCCTGCACCTGGATCGTCACGGGGTCGTACAGATACCGATCCGCCAGCTGGCGGATCGGCGGCGGCATCGTGGCGCTGAACAGCGCCGTCTGGCGTCCCGACGGCGTCAGCGAGAGGATCTTCTCAACGTCCTCCAGAAAACCGAGGTCGAGCATCTCATCGGCCTCGTCGAGCACGACGAAGCGGCAGTCGTGCAATACCAGCGAGTGCCGCGAGATCAGGTCCAACACACGACCCACCGTCCCCACCACCACTTGTCCCCCCGCGCGCAGCTGCGCCTGCTGGGTGCGGATCGGTGCGCCGCCGAACACCGCTACGACGTCGATCCCCTTGTGCGCGCCGTAGGTGCGCAGCGCCTGCGTCACCTGGATGCACAGCTCGCGCGTGGGCGTCAACACGAGCGCTTGCACCTCGGAGAGCTCAGGGTCGATGTACTCGGCGATCGGCAACCCGAACGCCGCTGTCTTACCCGTGCCGGTCTGCGCCTGGCCGATCACGTCCCTGCCTTCCAGCACCGACGGGATCGCCTGCTCCTGAATTGCGCTCGGCGACTCATACCCCACGTCGCGCAGGGCCTTTAAGGTGGACTCGGACAGGCCGAGCTCGGCAAACGTCTTCGGCATCGTTCGGCCATGAGCTTACGGACTTCCCGGCCTGTAGCCGACACCGCCCCGTTCACAACTCTGCGCCGCGTCGTTCAGCCGGCGGCCCAGGAAGCCCTTCGCACCTCTCCTCGCCCAGCTGGATCGCGCCCCGGGGCCGGCGAGGTTGTAGGGTGCGCGCCGATGTCAATCACCGTTGTCGGATCAATCGCCTACGACGCCGTCAAGACGCCATTCGGCGAGCGCGAGCGGATGCTCGGGGGCGCCGCCGTGCACTTCGCGCTGGCCGCCTCGTTCTTCGAGCAGGTCCGCGTCGTCGGCCCCGTGGGCGATGATTTCGGC
Source organism: uncultured Solirubrobacterales bacterium (assembly GCA_963813745.1). GTDB lineage: Bacteria > Actinomycetota > Thermoleophilia > Solirubrobacterales > Solirubrobacteraceae > Palsa-744. The sequence continues at coordinate 96,017 of CAWEZW010000005.1, read as the reverse complement.
GAGGCCGAGCTGGAGATTCTGCGCGGTCGCGGGGTCGATGTCTCCGACGTCGAGCGCATCGCCGGCGGGAAGACCTTCTTCTGGCGCGGTGAGTATGGCTGGGATCTGAACTCGCGCGAGACGCTCGACACCCAGCTCGGCGTGTTCGAGGGCTTTGCACCCAAGCTCTCCCCCGAGTCGCGCGCGAGCGACGTGCTGTTCCTCGCGAACATCCAGCCGGACCTCCAGCGCGAGGTGCGCGGCCAGCTCCCCGACGCACGCTTCGTCGCGCTGGATTCGATGAACCTGTGGATCGAGATCGCCCGCGACTCGCTCGTCGAGGCGATCGGGCTCTGCGACTGCGTGATCCTCAACGACGCCGAGCTGCGCCAGCTGACCGGCAAGCCGAACCTCCTCTCCGCGGCACGCGAGGTCCTCGCCTGGAGCGCCTCCCCTCCATCTTCTGGCGAGAGCACCCCATCTGAGGACGCCCCCGCCCCCGGGTCGGCCCGCGGACCGAGCGTAATCATCGCCAAGCAGGGCGAGTACGGCGCCGCGCTGATCACGCGCGAGCACTTCTTCTCGCTCCCCGCCTATCCCTTGGAGAGCGTCGTCGACCCGACCGGCGCCGGCGACACGTTCGCCGGTGGGTTCGTCGGCTACATCGCCGCCCACCTGGACGACGACGGCGTCTCAGACGAGCTGTTGCGCGCGGCGATGGCCCACGGCACCGCCCTGGCTTCGTTCAACGTCGAGGAGTTCGGCACCGAGCGCGTCGTTCGTCTCACCGATGCTGAGATCGCCGCGCGCGTGGAGTCACTGCGCGAGATCATTCGGTTCAGCTGAACGAGACATGGGGTAAAACGGAACCTCGAGGCAGACGAGGCCGCCGTAGCGCGTTGATGAGGTTTTTAGGAATCCGCGCGCGCGGTGGCCCATAATTGGATCTAGGAACCCAAGCCCGGCCGACAGGAGAGCAAGATGAGCACCGTGGAGACGCAGCAGCAGACGCCGGACGAGGGGTCGGACGAGGGCACCAAGACGCTGCCCACGCTGACCGTCACCGACAACCGCACGGGCGCGAGCTACGAGCTGCCGATCTCCGACGGCACTGTGCGCGCCAGCGACCTGCGCCAGATCAAGGTCGACCCCGACGAATTCGGGATGATGTCCTACGACCCGGCGTTCATGAACACCGCCTCGTGCCGCAGCTCGATCACCTACATCGACGGCGACGCCGGGATCCTGCAGCACCGCGGGTACCCGATCGAGCAACTCTGCGAGCACTCGAGCTACCTGGAGGTCGCCTACCTGTTGATCAACGGCAGGCTACCGACGCAGACTGAGTTGACCGGTTGGGTCGACGAGATCACAATCCACACGTTCGTGCACGAGAACGTCAAGGACTTCATGCAGGGTTTCCGCTACGACGCCAACCCGATGGGCATGCTCGTCGCCTCGGTGGGGGCGCTCTCGACCTTCTACCCGGACGCCAACAAGATCCGCGAGGAGCGCGTCCGCGCGATCCAGATCATCCGTCTGCTCGCGAAGATGCCGACGCTGGCCGCCTTCGCCTTCCGCCACAACATGGGCCAGCCCTACGTCTACCCGGACAACGAGCTCTCCTATGCGGGGAACTTCCTCGGGATGATGTACAAAATGACCGAGCTCAAATACAAGCCCGATCCTCGCCTGGAGCGGGCGCTTGACGTGCTGTTCATCCTCCACGCCGACCACGAACAGAACGCCTCCACCAGCGCCGTGCGCTCGATCGGCTCGACGCAGGTCGACCCCTACTCGGCGGTCGCGGGCGGGGTCGCGGCACTCTACGGCCCCCTGCACGGCGGCGCCAACGAGGCCGCCCTGCGGATGCTGGCCCGGATCGAGAAGGTCGAGAACATCCCCGCCTTCCTGGAGGGCGTGAAGGCCGGCAACGAGCGGCTGATGGGCTTCGGCCACCGCGTCTACAAGAACTACGACCCGCGCGCCCGGATCATCCGCAAATACCTCGACGATGTGTTCGAGGTGCGTGGCAAGAGCCCGCTCCTGGACGTCGCCACGGAGCTCGAGAAGCAGGCGATGGACGACGACTACTTCACGCAGCGCAAGCTCTACCCCAACGTCGACTTTTACTCGGGCCTGATCTACGAGGCGCTGGGCCTGCCGGTGGCGATGTTCCCGGTGATGTTCGCGATCGGCCGCACCTCCGGTTGGATCGCGCAGTGGCTCGAGATGGTCGAAGACCCCGAGCAGAAGATCGCCCGCCCGCGCCAGATCTACACCGGCGAGCGCGAGCGCGACTACGTGCCGATCGCCGAGCGCTAGAGGACCAGCGTCGCGCCGTTGCGGCTTAGCCAGGCTCGATCCTCGCGGTAATCGGGCCAGTGGCGCTCCACTAGCGCCCAGAAGCGGGGCGAGTGGTCGAGGATCTCCAGGTGGCAGACCTCGTGCCAGACGACGTATTCGAGCACGCGCTCGGGCGCCAACAGCAGGCGCCAGTTGAAGCTCATGTGCCCGCCGGCTGAGCACGAGCCCCAGCGCGTGCGCTGCGCGCGGATGCTCAGGTCCTGGTAGCCGACGCCCGCGAGCGCTGTCGCACGATCCAGGCGCGGCGCGATCTCCGCGCGCGCGGCGCGGCGGTAGAAGCGCTCCAGCGCCGGGCGGGCATCGCCGGCGGGGACCAGCAGGCGCTCGCCGCGGCGATGCACGCGCGTGCGGCCGGGCTCGGGGACCAGCTCCAGCGGAGTGCCGAGGTAGGGCACGGTGCCGGCCCGCTCCGCGATCCGTGCAAGCACCTCCTGCGCGTCGGACAGCCGGCGCTCGATCCACGGGCGCAGCTCGCTTACAGCGGCGGCCGCCGCGCGCTCTGGGGCACGCGTTGGGAGCACGACTTCGACCCCGGTGTGGGCGTGCACGTTGACCCGTACCCGCCGGGCACGGGCGGAGCGACGCACGGTGTAGGGGATCTCGGTCACGCTGCGGAGGGTACGCGCAGCGGCGGCTCCCACGGCTTCGCGAGCTTCAGCGCGCTCACGATCGCGCGCGCGGCGGGCGAGCGGTTGAGCGTGATGAAGTGGATCCCGGGCACGCCCGCGCCGAGCAGCTCGGCGCATTGCAGCGTGGCGTAGGCCACGCCGAAGTCGAGCACCGCCTCGGGGTCCTCGCCACGCGCGTGCAGCTCGCGGCTCAAACCCTCGGGAATCGAGGCGCCGCACAGCTTGGCCATCCGCTCGACCTGCCCCACTTGGGTGATCGGCATGATCCCAGGGATGATCGGCACGCCCACCCCGGCTGCGCGTGCGCGCTCGACGAAGTCGAAGTAGAGCGCGTTGTCGAAGAACAGCTGCGTGATCAGGAAGTCCACGCCCGCGGCGACCTTCTCGGCGAGGTGTTCGAGGTCGTCCTCGGGGCTGACCGCGTGGATGTGCGTCTCGGGGAAGCACGCGCCGCCGATCGCAAACGGGTAGTCGGCGGCGATCAGCTCGACCAGTTCGCGTGAATACTCGAGGCCGCCCTCGGTCTTGCGCCAGTCCTCCTGCCCCGCGGGCGGGTCTCCGCGCAGCGCGAGCACGTTGTCGATCCCCGCGCGCCGCATCTCGTCGAGCGTCTCACGCAGTTCCTCCACGGTGGCTCCCACGCAGGTGAAGTGAGCCATCGCCTCGAGGCCGTACTCGTCGCGGATCTGCTTCACGATCTCGATCGTCTTGCCGCGGGTGCTGCCGCCGGCGCCGTAGGTGACCGATACGAACGACGGCTCGAGTCCGCGCAGCTCACCGAGCGCGGCACGCAGGTTCTCCTCGCCGGCCTCGGTCTTGGGCGGGAAGAACTCGAACGAGAACGTGGGCCCCGATGAGGCCAGGATCTGGTCTATGCGCATCGATTGATCGTATGCGACCGGCCCGCGCAAATTCCTCCTATACCCGGCGGACGCTCGACGGTCGGGGTGGGCAGGTCCCGATCCTACGTGCCCGATCAGGCGCTCTCGGTTCCTACCCTTCTCCTGCTGCGGCCCAGCGCTCGGGTTCACCGGCGATCCGCCGCGCGCGGCCGGTCACCTCGAGGTGCTGGAGCATCGCGAGTGTCTCCGTCATCAGCCACTGCGCGGTCATCGGCGTGAGGTGGGATCCGTACACGAGCGGGAGGATCTCGTAGGCCGTCAGCGGCTCGCCCGCCTCGACCCCGCTCGCCTCGCTCTTGCCTGCCTCGCTCTCGTCCGCCTCGGCCTCGCCCGTCTCGATCACGGCCATGATCTTGGCGAGGTGCTCGGCCACGAGCTCGCGGTTGCCTTCGATGTGGGCCTCCACATCGGTGAAGGTGCGCCCGTGACCGGCCAGGCACAGGCGCGCGTGCAGCGCCTGCACGACGTCCAGCGAGCTCAGGAACTCGCCCGACGGGATCGGGCGAGTAGCCGAAGTCGAAGAACGGGAAGACGCGCCCGAGCAGGTGGTCTCCCGAGATCAACAGGCGCCGCTCGGGCTGGAACAGGCAGACGTGCGAGGGCGCGTGGCCGGGCGTCTCATAAACGGACCAGGGCCCGAGGTCGGTCTCCACAACGACCCCCGGGAGCAGGTCGCGATCGGGCTCGATCACAGCGGAGATCCCCGATTCGCGCGCGCCGCGCTCGGCGGCGTAGCGGCGCAGCGGCTCCTCGGGCACGCCGCTCTGACGCGCGACCTCCAGGCGGCGTTCGATCGCGGCGTCGGGGTCCTCGGCCCAGAGCTTCATGTGCGCGTGGTTGGGGTGCATCCACAGCTCGCAACCGGCCCGCCGCACGATCGTCGCGGCCTGGCCGTAGTGGTCGGAATGGGCGTGCGTGCAGACCACCAGGCGCACGTCCTCGATGACCAGCCCGCACATCTGCATCGCCCGTTCCAGCTGCGCGAGCGAGCCCGGCTGGTGCATGCCCGTGTCGAACAGCACGACCCCGTCGCCGGCGGCGACCGCCCAGGCGTTGCAGTGCGGAACGCCCGGCCACGGCAGCGGCAGGCGCAGGCGAAAGACGCCCGGCAGGACGCGTTCGCCGCGGCCCAGCTCGGGCTTCTTGGTCGATCTTGGCTGGGCCTGCGTCTGACCGGTCGATCGCTGATCGGATGCCTCGGCCACGAGCAGGGAGACTAGACTACGGATCTTCGGCAGCATCGCCAAAGGGAGCAGGAAGATGGCTGAAGAGGACAGCGCCAGCGAGGCCGCCGCGAAGGTGCAGGAGGTGGCGGCGAACGTGCGCCAGGCAGCGACGCGGCGCAAGCGCCCGGCCGTCGGCGAGGCCGAGGCGGTGACGCGGCGGTACTTCGAGGCGATCGGCGCGCACGACGTGGACGGCGCCGCCGCGATGTGGGCGCCGGACGGCCGCGAGGACTTGCGCGGGCAGGGGCTGTTCATCGGCCCCGAGGGGCTGCGCGAGTTCATCGGCGGCCTGATCGCGGCGATCCCCGACCTGCGCGTGGAGATCGTCTCGACCACGACCGAGGAGGACCGCTGCGCGCTGCACTGGCGCTTCAGCGGCACGTTCGCGGGGCCGGGCTCGTTCAACGGGATCAGCCCCACCGGCCACCGGATGGAGATCGAGGGCATCGACGTGCTGAGCGTGCGCGATGGGTTGATTCAGTCAAACGACGCCTTCACCGACACGATGGCCGTCCCCCGCCAGATCGGGATGATGCCGCCGCTGCACTCCTCCGCCGAGCAGCGGCTGACGGGCGCGTTCAACGTCAAGACACGCCTCACGGCGAGCCTCGGCGCGGGCGAGGCCGAGCTCGTCGCCACCGGCGTGTGGGTCTTGCAGGGGCAGCCGGGGCGCTGCAACGTGTTCCTGATCGAGAATCCCGGCGATGAGGGCGGCGTGACGCTGTATGACGCCGGCGCACGCACGATGACGCGAGCGGTCGCCACCGCGGGCGCGAAGCTCGGCGGGATCACGCGGGTCGTGCTCGGCCACGGCCACACCGACCACCGCGGCGTCGCGCCCGCGCTGGGAGTGCCGGTGCTGTGCCATCCCGACGAGGTGCAGGACGCGGAGGGCAGCGGCGGCTTTCGCTACTGGCCGGCCGACCTCGCGGGGTTGCCGACGCCCCAGCGCCAGATCCACCGTGTGCTGCACCGCTACGCCTGGGACGGCGGCCCGGTGAAGATCGCGGACACCGTCAGCGAGGGAGATGACGTGGCGGGCTTTCGCGTGATCGACCTCCCCGGCCACGCCCCCGGCCTGATCGGGCTGTGGCGCGAGTCCGACCGGCTGGCACTCGTGAGCGACCTGTTCTACACGCTCGACATGTGGGGCCGCAGCTGCGCGCCGAAGCTGCCGAAGGCGATGTTCAACTACGACAGCGAGCAGGCACGGGCGAGCATCCGCAAGCTCGCCGAGATGGAGCCCGCCGTGGCGTGGGCGGGGCACGCGAAACCGGTCACGGGCGATGTGCGCGGGCAGCTGCTGGCAGCGGCCGCCTGACGCCCGAATGCCGGCGCGAATGCTGCGTCCTCGGTCGCTCGCGTGCACAGCACGCCACGCTCCCTGCGTCCTTGCCTCGCTTGGCCTTCGACCGTCAGGACCGATCTGAGAATGGGTAGACAACGACGGCAAAAAGTCAAGGCCCCGAACAGCGATTACACCGACGCGCAGGGCGCCGTGCTGACCCTGCGTGGGGCGCTCAGCCCGGCGACGCGGCGGGAGTACGCCGAGGTATTGGCTGGCGAGGACGGCCGGCCGGCGGCGAATCAGGAGGACGCCTGGCAGCGGGCGGTCGAGCTGCTGTTCGAGCGGCTCGTCGTGCGCTGGAGCATCGCGGGCGCGCCGATCGAGCGCCAACGCGAGCTGCTACAGCGCTTCCGCGCGGCCTCCCCCGAGGAGCGCGCGTGGATCCGCACGGTGCTGCGCGAGCATTGCGCAGAGCACTTCCCCGACGTCGAGGCCCCCTGACGCTCAGTGGCGTCTCTTTGCTTTCCGCTTGCGCTTCGGGCGGGTGGGTGGGCATCCAGTAATTCCGATCCTGGTGATCGGTTTGACGACGGCGCCGTTCTGGCCGGTGATCGCCGTCGGCATGTTCAGCGTCTGCGCGCACAGGCCCCGCTTCGTCTTTGCCGGCAGGTTCACCGCGAAGGCGGAGTGCAGGCCCATTCCGAACACGAGCTCGAGCGTGCCGATCGGCACGTCGGGCAGCGATCTGAACGCGGCCGAGGTGACGCCCTTGCTGATGTTCATCTGCCCTTCCAACTCGACCTCGATCCCTTCGCCCCTCAGGACGATCACGAGCGCCGGGAACGCAGCGCCACCATGCGACACCAGGTAGGCGGGTCCGCTGAGCGCGCCCGCGAGCATTGGCGTAACCACCGTCCCCGCTCCCACGATCGAGGTGGCCGGGCACGCCGCCGGGTCGGTTTCGAACACGGTGGCATCACAAGCTTTCTGTAAGGTCTTCAGCCGCGAAGGCAGCTGCTTGGGGAGATCGACCTTGAGCTTTGCGATGTTCGCCTGACCGGGGTGGGTGGGACCCGAAACGACCTTCACATGGAGATAGGCGCCATCCTGCTTGCTGGTCTTCGCCTCGGTGAGCGCCGTGAGCTTCGGCGCGAACGGCAGGCTTGCGCAGTTGGCGGCCTGGAAGGGTGATGAGACGGCCGCGCTCGTAGCACCCACGCCGCCCACGCCGCCGGCCGAGGCGATCGTGCCGGCGATCCTCTGCGGCGCGCAGCTGGTTGGGTTGAGTATGAAGCCGGCGCGATCGATCGTGATGTTTAGCGTGCGGATGTCGAGCGGGATGCCTTCCCGAATGCTTGGCAGCGGATCGCTCGAGATCGTCAACTGTGCCGTATGCAGGTCGACTTCGACCTTCGCGCGCATGACCACGGTGCCCAGGTCGAACGGACCCGCAATCGCCGGCACGACGATGCTCAACCCGAAGGGCGCGCCCGACTGATTGGCTCCCTCCGGGGGGATGGGACCCGTCAGATAGACCTTGTTCGCCGGCAGGCCCTGCTCGGGAAGGTAGAACGGGTCTTCTCCGGGGCCCACGCCTACCGTGGTCGTGCCGATTTCCGAGGCCTGCGGGCATTCCCCTTTCGATGCTTGCGGTTCCGGGCATCGCGCGACGTTCTTCACGACCCCCAACAGCCCCGGCGGCAGCTTCACCGAGAAGGCGCCAAAGCGCTGTTCGCCGTCCCGGCGCGTGAGCGTCAGCGAGAACGCGCTCGACGCACCCGCCTGATTGTTCACAGTGCCCGCAGTGAACGACGGGGCGAATCCTCCGCTCGGGCACGCTCCGCCGTTCGGTCCCGAATCGATCGCGAGGTTCGAGGACTCCGCCACGGCGGGCGTGCCGCTCCACGGGGTCAGCGTGCTCTGTACTTCGTAGTCGCCACATGCGGGCGGGGTTACGAGCAGCGCCCGTTCACCGCCGTAGAGGCTCATTCGCAGTTCGCCGATCGGCAGCTGCGGAAGGTTCGTCCACCTGATCGTCAGCTGCCCCGTGCTCTGGTCCGCTTCGACCCGACCCGCGAGCTTGATCAGCATCCCGTCGCCTTCCGCCACCAGGTACAGCGCGAGCAGCGATCCGCCCGGGTGTTCGGGCGAGCCGAAGGCGGGGTCGTTCTCGTACGGCTGCGCGAGGTAGATCGACCCCTCCAAGGGGCCTTCGAGCAGCGGCGTGACGACTTTCGCGGCGCCGAGGATCGACGGGTCGGGACAGGAGGGCGCTTTCGCGTCGTTCAGTTCGATCTCCGCGGGCGTGCACGCTTCGCGGCCGCCGGCCGCGGACGGCGAGATCGCGAAGCCCACGGGCAGCGTCACGGCCGCTTCCTTCAGGTCCGCCCCCGCCAGGCCGTTTACGTTTTCTTCTTGCGGCAGCTTCAGATCGACGCTCAGCCCGCTCGGAGATTCCGCGCCCGCGGCTTCCGGTTCGGCGGCGCTGACCGTCAACCTCGGGTTGAAGTGGAGGCTTTCGCAGCCCGTCAACGGCGATGAGGACGATCTCGCCGTCTGCCAGCGCGGATCGCCGAGGTCGGGCGTTCCATCCGGATTCAGGCCCGCCCGGTTCCTGCCACGAGTCCGTGCTGATCGTCGTTGCCAGCGGTTCGTCCGTGCAGGACGACGGCAGCGTCAAGAACGGATTGGTGGTCCTTTCCACCGGACAGCTGCTGTGGATACCCGTTTCTTGAAAGATCTGTTTGGCTTCATCGTCGGCGCACAAACCGCGTTCCTCGTCGTGGCTCGCGGCGGACGGATCGCCCCACAGCGTGAGCCGCAGACCGTAGATCGGGTGTTCATCGGGTATCCCGGAGATCTCCGCCGACAGACCGTAGTCGCCGCCCGTGCGCAGCCTGCCCCCGACGTGCACGATCAGCCCGATCCCCGCGGCGTCAAAGCCCAGCTCCGCCGGCACGCCCGCCGGAGCCACCATGTTGTAGACCGGTTCGTCGAGGACTTCGACACCGTCGAGATCGACAGAGAAGACCCCCACGGCGGCGGCGTTTGGACAGCTGGCCGGACCCTCTGGACTCTCGAGCTCGGACTCGGTGCACATCGCCTCGGTTGCGTGGGATTTGACGATCAAACCCTGGGGCAGATTCACCTCGATGTCCTTCGGATCCCCGTAGGTGCGCACGCGCGGGGGTTCTTCTTCTTCGGTCGCCGTCACGACGTGGTTGAACACGATCGCCGTCGTGATCGCGTACGGGTGCGAGCCCGCCTGGAGATCGGGTACCCCCCCACCCAGACCGCCCTGGCTCACAATCGAACTTTCAAACGCTTCCACCCCGAAGGTTTCGCTTGCCAGAGCGGGGGTGGCGAATATACACATCAAAGCCCAAATGAAACCGAAAACAGCTGCAGGCAAGCTAACTACGCTACGTGAAACCACAAACCGGGTGGCGTAGCTGTATTTAGGCATGCTTTCTTGCTTTCTTTGACCTTTTCTTACTCTTCTTCAAGCACCTACCGTGGCTGCGCTTCTTATCTTTGGGGCATTTGACGACGACCTTCTTTGGTTTGGCTGGAGGTGGTTTGAGGTTGCCGGCTCCCGCGAAGGTCGCGCTCGAGGGGGCGCCGAACACGGGGGATGGGTCAACCGGGCCGAGACAGCCTTCGCCCGTGCAGCTCGCCGGGGGCGGCGGGTTCTGGGCGGCGATCCCGCCGTCGACGCGCGCGTCGTACAGGTCGTCGTTTTCGTCCCGGTCCTGACCCACGAGCGACTGGCGGGTGAAGAAGAAGACGTTGCTCCCATCGGCGCTCGCGTCGCCGAAGTAGGACGGGTCGCCGCTTTCTCCGGTCGAGATCAGGTACAGGCAGCCGCCAGAGCGTTCGCTGAAGCTCGCGCTCGCACTGGAGCAGCCGTCGGGTCCGCCGGCTCCTTCCCGCTCCCACTCGTACACGTCGGTCTGTTCGTTTTTGTCCCGCGCCACGAGCGCTTCCTGCGTCTGGAAGAAGACACGGCTGCCGTCTTCGGAGAGGTTGCGCGTGAGGAAAGCGTTGCGTTCCGGGGCGGCGACTATCGACAGGTTACCCACGAGATACGCTTCGCTGGTCGCCGGGGCCCCGCTCGGATTGCACGATACGCATGTGAGCTTGCCGCTTGCCGCTTCATACAGGTAGAGCTCACCATGGTCAGCGTTGTCATAGCTAGTCAGTCGTGCTTGCGAGGCGAACAACACCGTCATGCCATCGGGAGTGACACGCGAACTCTTCTCTCCAGTAGCAGGCGCAGCACCGGGTTTCGAACCATAGAAGTCACGCCAGTCATATTCGTCATATCGATCTTCTGTACTCAGTCGTGTGATGAAGATCGTCTCGCCGTCGTGCCACTCATACAAGTTGGCCTTGCCGGCTTGCGCTTTTTCCGCGTTGCCGTTTTCGTTGTCCGCGAGCACGCCGGTGGCGACGAAGTAAGCGTAGGAGCCGTTTTCGGTCGCGACCCCAAGCGTCCCCAGCACACCCGCGGCGCCGCTTGTGAGCGCTTCTCGCGTTTCGCTGCCAACGTCGAACCGATAGAGGTCTTCGCCTTCGGTGTAGAAGACGCTGGAGCCGTCTGTGGTCACGGCCCGCCAGTACGCCTGCCCGGCGGAGACCGGGATCGTCCGCGCGGCTTCCGGTTCGCGCATGTAGATCTGCCCGGTCCCGGCGTCGCTGAAGAAGATCCGGGAACCGTCCGCGGAGATCGTGTCCTGCGTGTAGAAACTCGCCCGTCGCGCCGCCCACAGCCCCGCCGAGCGCGGGCCCGCCCGGGCCGGCGACCGACCCGCCGATTGGCGCCTTACCGTCGGACAGGACCCCGGCCAAGCTCAGTTCTTCACCGGGTGGCCCGTTCCCGTTCCACTCGTAGAGGTTGACGGCACTTCTTGTTCGTCGCGCACTCCTGGCAGGAGTTCTTTGGTGGTGTCTTCGAAGAGGACGCGCGAATCGTCGGCCGTAGCGTCCGCAAACGCGGCAATGCCGGGCGCAAGCAACCGGAAGGCGCCGGTGGCGCTGTCGCGGAGATAGGAGTAGCGGCCGGGCACCATCCCCTCTTCGAGACCGGGTTCGGTGTTGACGATCGCAGTGGAGAGGTCTTCGGTCAGGCCCAGCACGGACGCGGACCCGTGCTCAGGCTGTGACCGGGGTACGGTCGGAGGCACCAACCCCTGGGTCGACCATTCGCCACCGGCGCGAGTGCCGAGATAGAGCGATGGGCCCGTCGCGCTCAGCACCCCGGGGAACGGCGCAGCGGAGAAGAAGGTGACCCCGTCGCCGGAGGGAGAACTCTGCACAGCGTCGGCTTCCCCGAGCGCGTCCGTGAAGTTCTTGTCGACAGGCGAGACCTGCTCGTAGGCGCGACAGTCCGGCAGCGCAAGCGCGTAGCCATCCTGGACACGGGGCTGTTCGTTGAGGCACCCTTCCGCCCGGGCAGACGCTGCGAAGGTCCCAAGCCCCCAAGCTGATACAGACAAATGTCGGCAGCAATAGAAGCAATGGCGCCCGGCCGGCACTGCCGATCCGCAACGACAGGCTTCCTCCCCCGGCTCTGAACACCGAGCAAGCCTACACAAAGCTCAGCAGGGGCAAGACGATCTCACCCCAGTGCACATACAGCTACTGCATAAGCTCTCTTAGGTTTCTTTGACACTCCAGTCTTTACCCGAGGTCAGTTTGACATTTGCTTCGCTAGCGATTTCGGCTTTCCCGCCCACTTTGAGGCTACTGCCTGCATATTTACAGATAATTTTATGAGTGGCGGCTTCTGTTTCTGCCGCAGTATTGCTCGAGTCGACTTCACAGAGCTGTGATCCTGTCACATTGAAATTTTTGGGTTTTTCGACTTCAGCGATCACGCATGACGATTCTTTGCCTTCAATGCCTATTGCAGCAAAGGCAGCGCCTTCTTTTGGTTCTAGCTTATCTTCCACCCTACCTGACGTCATCGCCAGTTCACCCTTGAGTACTGTCGTTTCAATTTCTTTTTCGGCCGACGCAGAAAGCTTACAGTTTGCCGGTTTGATCATTTTACATGTTTCAAAGGTGTCCGTCACCGTCAGATTTGCCCACCGTCCCGGCGGCTCCATCTTCGATGGTCCCTTTGGATTTGCCCGCTGCGCATTTGATTTCGGTTTTCACCATGCTGACCGTAGCCTTGAGCGTAGCTTCGCCGACATTCGTGCTTTCGAATTTTTCTGTGGCGCCACTCGCCAGCGGCGCCCCCGCGACACAGTAGGCCGGCGCGCTCGTCACGGCCGTGCACGAGGGCGCCGGCGGTTCCGCCCCCGACGTCGACGCGATCACGGCGCCCACGGCGACCACCGCCAGCAGGCCCAACAGGATCAACCTAGTTCGGGACATCGGCAAGCAGCCTCCTCGGTGGGTGAGTTCAATAGGTTCCGGCGACGCATCGCGGCACCTTACAGCATCGAGACCCGATCTGGCTACGCATATCTCGAAAGATCCCTTGCGCTGCTCGACCCGTCCCCCTCCCGCTCCTTATCAGTCAGACGCGCGCGCGTACGCACGCTGCCGTACCGATCGATACCTTTGCGCGCATGCGCCGCACAAAGATCGTCGCCACGATCGGCCCCGCCTCACGCGAGCCCGAGACCCTGCTGAAGATGGTCCAGGCGGGGATGGACGTCGCGCGGCTGAACTACTCGCACGGGACGCTCGACGAGCACGCCGAGACCGTCCACCGCGTGCGCGACGCCGCCGGCCGTGCCGGGCGCCCGGTGGCGATCCTGCAGGACCTGCCCGGCCCGAAGCTGCGGATCGGCCCGCTGCGCGATGACATCGTCGAGCTGAAGCCCGGCGACCTCGTCACGTTCGCGTGCGGGCCCGGCGAGGAAAGCCTCGGCGACGCCAAGCACATGAGCATCACCTGGCCCGGGCTGGCCGACGCGCTGGAGCGGGACGCCGTGATCTACCTGGCAGACGGCTCGGTGCGCCTGCGCGTGAAGGACGCGCGTTCGGCCGCGAGCGAGGTCGAAGCGGAGGTCGAGATCGGCGGCGCGGTGGCCTCGCGCCAGGGCCTGAACATCCCCGGCCCGATCGACGCGCTGCCCTCGGTGCCCGAGGAGGACCTGGAGCTGCTGCGCCATGGCGAGTCGATCGGCGTCGACATGGTCGCGCTGTCGTTCGTGCGCCGCCCCGAGGACGTCGAGCTCGTGCGCGAGCACACGCGCCTGCCGCTGATCGCGAAGATGGAGAAGCCCGAGGCGGTGGAGCGCGCCGAGGAGATCATGCACGTCGCCGACTGCGTGATGGTCGCGCGCGGCGATCTCGGCATCGAGCTGCCGATCGAGCAGGTCCCGCTCGCGCAGAAGAAGCTCCTGAAACTGGCCGGCTGGATGGCGCGGCCGTCGATCACCGCCACGCAGATGCTCGACTCGATGGTCACCTCCTCACGCCCCACGCGCGCCGAGGTCGCGGACGTCGCGAACGCGATCCTCGACGGCACCGACGCGGTGATGCTCTCCCAGGAGACCGCGGTCGGCGCCTACCCCGTCGGCGCCGTGGAGATGATGGCGGCGGTCGCCGTGCAGGCCGAGTCGATCGCGCCGTACGAGGACTGGAACAACTCGCGCGTGCGCCGCACCGACGCCGACACCGCCTATACGGTCGCGCACAACCTCTGCCTGGCCGCGCGCGAGCTGCACCTCGACGCGCTGATCGTGCCGACGCTGTCGGGGCGCTCCGCGCGGCTGGTCTCCGCGCACCGCCCGACCGTGCCGATCTACGCGCTCTCGCCGGGCAAAGAGACCGTCCGGCGCTGCTGTCTGATGTGGGGCGTGCAGGCGGCCTCGATGCGCCGCCACGAGACGACCGAGGCGCTGATCGCCGACGCCGCGCGGCGCGTGGTCGAGCTCGGCTGGTGCCGTCCCGGCCAGCGCGTGGGCATCACCGCGGGCCTGCCCTCCGGGCGGCCGGGGACCACAAGCCTGGTGCAGATCCAGGTTGTCTGAGGCGAGCGAACCCGGCAGCGCGCCCGCCCGCCAGGGCCTGGTGCTGAGCACGCTGATCCTGGTCGCGGCCGTCGCCAACCTCAACCTGACGGTCGCGAACACGGCGCTGCCCGACATCGGCAAGGCGCTGAACGCCTCCCAGACCGCGCTCGATTTGATCGCGGTCGGCTTCTCGCTCGGCCTCGCCGCGTCGGTGCTGTACCTCGGCGCGCTCGGCGATCGCTACGGGCGCAAGCTGATGCTCGTGCTGGGGACGGCGCTGTCGATCCCCGCGGCGATCCTCGCGGCAACCGCCTCGAGCGTCGGGGTGCTGGTCGGTGCGCGGATCTTTGGCGGGCTGGCGGCCGGCATGGCGTTCCCGACGACGCTGGCGCTGATCACCGCGCTGTGGTCGGGTCCGGCCCGCACCAAACCGATCGCGCTGTGGTCGGGCATCGGCGCCTCGATGTCGGCGCTCGGCCCGCTGCTGTCGGGCGCGCTGCTCGAGCATCATGCTTGGGGCTCGGTGTTTCTGCTGACGCTGCCGCTCGCGGTGCTCGCGCTCGTGTTGGCGATCCTGTTCGTGCCGAGCCACGTCAACGAGACCTCCGATCCGGTCGACAATCTCGGCGGAATCCTCTCGATCGTGCTCGTCGCCGGGCTGATACTCGCGATCAACTTCGCGCCGGTCCCGAACAAGGGGACGCTCACCCTGATCCTTGCGGCGCTCGCACTCGTCGCGCTGATCGGCTTCTACGTGCGCCAGCGCCGCACGAGGTTCCCGCTGTATGACCTCCATGTGGCCTCGCGCCGCGTGTTCTGGGTCGCCGCGGTGGGTGGGATCGTCGTCTTCGGCAGCCTGATGGGCGCGATCTTCGTCGGTCAGCAGTTCCTGCAGAACGTGCTGCACTACTCGACGCTCGGCGCCGGGGCCTCGATCCTGCCGGCGGCCTTCCTGCTGGTCGCGATCGCTCCCCGCTCGGCCAAGCTCGTCGAGACCCGCGGCGCGCGGTTCACGCTGCTCGTCGGCTACGGCTTCTGCCTGCTCGGGTTCCTCACGATGCTGCTGCTGTGGCGCGCGGGCATCCCCTACTGGAAGGTCGGTCTCGCCTACGCGTTCATCGGCGCCGGCGTCGGCTTCGCCGGCACGCCCGCCTCGCACTCGCTGACGGGCTCGGTCCCGGTCAAGCGCGCGGGGATGGCGTCAGGGACCTCCGACCTCCAACGCGACCTCGGCGGCGCGATCATGCAGTCGATCATGGGCGCGCTCTTGACCGCGGGCTTCGCGACGTCCGTCTCAAAGGCGATCGCCGCCGCGCCGAACAAGGCATTGGTCACCAGCAGCATCGAAAACACGCTGACGAAGTCCTTCTCGAGCGCCGAATCGGTCGCCCATCAGTACCCGCACTACGCGGGCACGATCACGGCCGCGGCGAGCTCCTCGTTCGTGTCCGGGTCCAACTGGGCCTACGGCGCCGGCGCGATCGCGATCGTCCTCGGCGCCGCGCTGATCTTCTTCCAGTTCCCGGACAAGGAGGAGGAGCAGCGGCTGCTGGCGGCATATCAGGCGGAGGATGCGGCGCCGAGCGCCGGGGCGACGCTCGCAACGTAAGGCCGCACGCGGCCGCAGTCAACCCGAGGCGCCGACCTCGGCATGGCCGTAGAACGCCGCCTCCTCACGACCCAGCTCGGTCACCGGCCCGTCGCCGTAGATCCACTCGCGCGCGATCCGGTGCCAGTTGGCCTTCGCGTGCAGCTGGCTGAGCACGGCGAGCGTCAGCACCTCCAGGCGGCGGCCGAACAGGTGGTCGGGAGGCAGCGACTCGTGGCGCATCGTCGCGAAGTGCCGCGAGCGCGGATCGCTCATCTGGATCAGCACGTCGGTGGCGATCTCGGGGTCGAGCGCGATCTCCCTGTCCTGCGTGTACCACCAGGTCATGTCGTCGACCATCGCCAAAGCCTTCTCCTCGGAGTAGTACTTGGGATCGCCGATCCAGCCGCCGGCGTACATGTGTTGGACCAGCTCACCCGCGCGCCGCTCGATCCCGAGGCGCTGGGCCTGCAGCTCGAACTCGGCTGCCTCCGCGTCGATCGTCTTGAACAGGCCGAAGTCCAGAAACGCCATGCGACCGTCGTCGAGCAGGATGCAGTTGCCCGGGTGCGGATCCCCGGAGAACTGACGGTGGCGGTACATGCAGCCGAAGTAGAAGCGGAAGATGATCTCGCCGATCCGGTCGCGCTCTGACTGTCCCAGCCCCTTCATCTCCTCAAAGCCACGGCCTTGCACGAACTCGCTGACGATCACCCGCTCGCGCGAGAGGCCGCCGATCACGTTCGGCACGACGATGAACGGGTGTCCCTCGTAGATCCGCGCGATCCGCCGCTGGTTCTGCGCCTCGAGCTCGTAGTCGAGCTCCTCCTCCATGCGCTCCTTGATCTCGCCCGCCAGCGCCTTCACGTCGAGGCCCGGCGCGACCCGCTTCATCAGGCGCATGATCATCCCCAGGTTCTGCATGTCCGCGCGCACCGCCGAGGCGACGCCCGGGTACTGGACCTTGACGGCCACCTCGCAGCCGTCCTCGCGCAGCGTCGCGCGGTAGACCTGCCCGATCGACGCGGCCGCGATCGGCTCCTCGTCGAAGGTCTCGAACAGCTCCTCGATCGGCTCTTGCAGGTCGTCCTCGATCACCTTGCGCATCTGCTTGAAGGAGACCGTCGGCGCGGCGTCGCGCAACTTCGCCAACTCGCGCTGGAACTCCTCGCGGTGCTCCTCCGGCACGAGGCCGACGTCGAGGAAGCTCATCACCTGGCCAAGCTTCATCGCGGCGCCCTTCATCGTGCCGAGCGCCGCGACGATCTGCTTGGCCGTCTCCAGCTGGCGGCGGCCCATCGCCTCCTCGGAGGCCCGCTCACCGCGCGTCGTATTCGCGGCGCGCGTCCCGAACTGCTTGACGGCCTCGCTCGCCGCGAGCTTGCCGACGGTCGCGGTGCGCCGCACACGCGAGGTCGGGATCTTCTTGTTGCTTTCGCGCGCCATATCCATCATGTTAAGGCCACGCGCGCGGGGCCCCGGGCATCACTCGGCTGACTGCACTCGCGATCCCGGCACGATGTCGTCCTTGCCGTCGGCCCAGCGGACCCAGGCCTTCTTGCCGCCGTCGTAGTCATCGCCGAGCAGGACCAGGGTCGCCGGGTCGCCCAGCGCCACGCACGCGTCCGTGCCCTGCGGGTCGAGCCCGCGCCAGATGCGGATGAACCCGTTCTCATCCCACTCCCGCGCGACGGTCGTCGGATCGGCATGGCCGGGGTGGATGACCGTGCCCGCCGGCAGCTCCATCAGCGTGCCCATGATCGAGTCGCGCAGGTCGGTGTAGGTGGTGTGACCGGGCGCGCGCACGCCGCCGACCGAGCCCCTGAACAGGGTGTCGCCGGTGAACACGACGGCCTCGCCGCCCGTGAAGCCCCCCGGACCGGCGCTCGACGCCGCGCGCCCGTGACCGCGGCCGGCGCCCGCACTGCGGGCCGCGGCCCCAGCGGTTCCCGAGTGGTCGCCCACCAGAAAGGACAGCATCCCCGCGGTGTGCCCCGGCGTGGCCAACGGCCGCACCTCGAGCGTCCCGAAGCTGAGCGTCTCACCCGCCTTCACCGGTTCGGCCGCGATGCCGTCGAGCAGATCGATCTCCAGCGGGTTGATCAGCACCTTCAGCTCCGGCCAGCGCTCGCGCAGCGTGGAGACCTCGCTGACGTGGTCGAAGTGGTGGTGGGTGAGCAGCACATGCGTCGGCTCCAGCGCGAGCCGCTCCGCCGTCTCGATCAGTGGCTCAACCGGCCCACCGGCGTCGACGAAGAACGCGGGCCCACCGGCGCCGTCGGCGACGAGGTACGTGTTGGACAGGAATTGGGGATTCCTCGCGTGCTCGACGATCATCGCGTTCATCCTCTCACGAAGCCAGCTGATGGGAGCATCGCATAGGACCACCGGCACGTATTGACCCAGACGCATTGGCACTCTCTCAATCGAACGGTTAGGCTTCTCGCCCACGGTCAAACGGCACGACAGCCAATCTGGGACTCGAGGAGGACGAAGATGCTCAAGCGGTATGCGGCGACGGGACTGCTGCTCGGTCTCGCCGCGTTGGTCCTGATCGTGGCCACCACGGCCTCCGCCTATCTGTACAAGAAACCGGCCGGCCACGACTGCGGCAAGGTGACCTTCACCGGCGGTTTCGGCGGCCCGGCGCCCTCGAACGTCCCCGCCAACGCAAAGCCCCAGGTCGACACCTTCATCGTCAAGGGCAAGATCTCCTGCGCGAGCGCCAAGCGGGTGATGGCGAGCTTCGAAAAAAGCTTCTACACCCCCACCAGCCCGGGCAAAGGCGTCTCCCCGGCCGGCTGGAAGTGCGGCTACAGCGCCAAGCTCAAGGACCAATCGTGCACCAACGCGGCCAAGCACGTGGTGCTCAGCAACGGGATCGTTTACGTGGTGGGGAAGTAGACGAGCGCCCGCGCCGACGAGCCCCATATGGCCCTTATCCACACCTGCTATCGCATCACCGACATCGACCGTTCGGTCGCGTTCTACAACGCGCTCGGCTTCGAGGAGGTCGGACGCATCCCGATCAAAGACGAGGCCGTCAATGTCTTCATGAACCAGCCCGGGGACGGCAACATGCCGCGCTTGGAGCTGACCTACAACTTCGGCGTGGACTCGTATGAGATCGGCAGTGGCTACGGCCACATCGCGATCACCGCCGATGATCTCGACGCGACGCTCGCACGTCTGGCCGAGCAGGGGATTGAGCCCGAGAAGCCGCCGTACTCAGTACGCGAGGGCGGTAGCCGCCTGTGTTTCGTGAAAGACCCCGACGGATATCGGATCGAGATCATCGAGAGCTTCTAGCAAACCGCCCCTACAGGCGATATCTTCTTCGCGTTATGGCGAGCACAGCGATCCCTGTCGGGGCCCCTGCATCGAGCGGCGCGCCACCAGCCGCGATTGAGCGGCCGGACTTCGAGATCGTCCCGCGCAAGGGACTGATCCTCGTAGCGGTGGTGCTGATCCTGCTGATCGCGGCGATCGCCACCAACGAACTCTGGCCGCTGGCGTTCTTCCACTTCGTCGGTGGAGCCTCGTGGACGATCATCGATCTGTTCCTGGGCTTTGTGCTGGGTCCGATCATGGGCAAGCTGTCGATTCCCGCGCGCGTCGAGTTCACCACGCGCCTGATGCCGAAGATGGTGCTGATCATGCCCACCGTGGTGACGGCCACACTGGCGGCGGGCTGGCAGCTGGGGGTTCACCTCGGCACGGTTCAATCGAGCTACCCGTACCACGGCTGGACGGTGGCCAGCTACATCGTCGTCGGGATCATGGCCGTGCTCGCGCTCGGCCTGCTCGAGCCGGCGAACATCGCGGTCCTGGTCGAGCTGAAGAAGCCGAGGCCCAACCCCCAGGTGATCGAGAAGCTGATGAAGCGCTTCATCTACTGCGCTGGCATCCTCGGGTTGATGCAGCTCGTCACGCTCGTGATCATGACCAAGCTGACGGTGGGATGAACGAGCGCCGCCTCCCACCCGTCACGCAGATCGGCATGACATCGCTGGCGCTGATCGTGGCCGGCGGAATCTACCTGGCCGCCCACCTTCCAAACCACGTCCCGCTGGCGCCGGCGATCACGCTGCTGACCGTCTCCGTGCTGCTGCTCGCGGGCAACCTCGCGTTGCTCGCTCGGGTGCCGGACTTCCCCTGGAGTCGCTTCTTCGACATCGCCAAGTGGGCATTGCTCGCCTACGCGATCATCGCGGGAATGATCGAGTATTCCTTTCTGCGCGACCACATAACGGGCGGAGTGCTTGTCGTGCTCACGCTCTCGTTGGTCGTGTTCGCCGTGCACGTGCCCGTCCTGATCGGCTTCACCGTCGCCCGCTTCGATCAGGCTGAAGAACCGGCCGCAGACGGCTTACAAGTGTAAGGCGCGCGCAGGGACGCGGCTACGAAAGCACCCGCCCGCGGAATTTACGCAGGCCGAGCGTGAGGAACACCGCACAGAAGCCGAGCAGGACCGGGTAGACGACGTAGAGGTGCATGTGGGCGGCGTGGGTGAGCCCAGCGCGCAGGCCCTCGTTGATGTAGATCAGGGGATTGACGAGCACCACGATCTGCAGCCAATGGATGCCGGCGACCTGGACCGGGGCGAGGCGGGTCCACTGGTAGTAGGTACCGCCTAGGAAGGTGAGCGGCAGCACCACGAAGCCGAACATCAGGCCGAGGTTGCGCGCCTCGAATGCGGTGCCGAGCAGCAGGCCGAGCGAGCTCATCGTGATGCACGCGAGCGGGATCAAGGTAATCACGATCAGCCAATGGACCGAGAGGTGCGCGTGCACACCGGGCGCATGGACGACCGCGGCGATCGGGAACACGATCAGCGCCGCGAGCAGGCCTTGCACGGCGCCCGAGAGCACCTTCGCGAGCGCCACGAGCCAGATCGGACAGGGCGCCTGCACGCGGTCCTCGATCTCGCGCGTGTAGCCGAACTCCTGGGCCATGCACCATTGCGACCGCCTGGATGCCCTGGAACATGATCGAGATCCCGACCACCCCCGGGACGAGCACCGTGGCAAACGCGGACTCGGCGACCTTGCCGCCGCCGCCACCGACTCCCTGGCCAATCGTGGGGAACACGTAGAGGAACACGAACACGAGCAGGAACGGCTGGATGATCGTGCGGATCACGAACTCGAGCGAGTGCTTGCGCAGCACCGTCATGTCGCGCAGCACGAGCGCGAGCAGCGCCGAGCGGCTCGCAGCCATCGTCGAGCGTGTCGGCTCGATCGTGATGCGGCCGGGCGCGGGCGCAGAGCCGGACGCGGCGGCGGCGGGCGAGGCGGTGGCAGGAGCGGTGGTGGCCATCAGTCGCGCAGCTCCTTGCCGGTGAGGCTGATGAACACGGTCTCGAGGCTCGGCTCGGCGATCGACAGGTCGGCGAGGTCGAAGCCGCGCGCCCTCGGCCGCGTTGACGACGCGGGGAACGAGCCGCTCGGCGCCCGTCGACGTGGAGCTCGACGCCGCCGTCGATCACGCGCGTTTTCCTGACCCCGGCGATCTGCCCCGGCCAGCCGCTCGGCGAGCGCCTGCATGTCACCGTCGGCCTTGACCGTGACGATCGTGTCAGCGCCCACCGACTGCTTCAGCGCCGCCGGCGTGTCGAGCGCGAGGATCTTGCCGTGGTCCATGATCGCGACCCGGCTACACAGCTGGTCGGCCTCCTCCATGTAGTGCGTGGTGAGCAGGATCGTCTGCCCCGCCTCGTTCAGCTCGCCGAGGATCTCCCACAGCGCCAGGCGACTCTGCGGGTCGAGGCCGGCGGTCGGCTCATCCAGGAACAGCACCGCCGGACGGTGGAAGATCGCCCGCGCCATCATCAGTCGCTGCGCCATCCCTCCTGAGAGCGCGTAGACCGACGCCTTCGCCCATTTCGAGAGGTGCAGCTGCTCGAGCAGCTCATCGGCAGTGCGCCGCGACTCCGAAGCGCTGATCCCGAACAGGCGACCGTGGAAGTACAGGTTCTCCCACACGTTCAGCTGCCGATCCAGAGTGTTCTGCTGGGAGACGATCCCGATCAGCTGCTTCGCGAGCGCGGGGTGGGCGACGACATCGATCGCGCCCACGTGGGCGGAGCCCGAGGTGGGGACCACGCGCGTCGTGAGCATCCCGGCGGTGGTCGTCTTGCCGGCGCCGTTCGGCCCGAGCAGCCCGAAGATCTCACCCGCGTAGACGCTCAGGTCGAGCTTGTCGACCGCGGCGACGTCCATGCCCGGGTAGATCTTGGTCAACCCCACCGTGCGAATCACCTCGCGACGATCCCCGCCATCCTCCGTGTCGAGCGCCGGAGCGCCCGTGGGCGCGTCGACTGGCTGGGTGCTGACCATCGCTTCCCAATGTATAACGCCCGCGCTACCCTCCCCCGAAGAAATGACGGACACGACCGGGAAGATCGCCAAGAACCTCGAGCGCTTCGCCCAGGCGGTGGCCGCGCACGACCGCGAGAACCCGACGCACACCGCCAACGGCATCGGTCTCGCGCACTTCGACCTCGGGCGCCTCGGGCTGGAGGAGGGCGAGGAGATCCTGCCCGGCATCACGATCCACGCCGACAGCGGCGTCACCGGAAACTTTCGCGTGCTCTGCGATGGCGAGCACGACGAGGGCAAGGTCGAGTCAGAGGAAGAGGTCGTGGAGGCGGTCGCCACGCAGGCGGTCCCCGCCGGCGCGCCCGGTATCTCGCCAAGCGAGATCCCTTTCGGGGAATAGTCCCAACCGCGGGGGCCGCGCGCGTTACTCAGAGTGTGCGATGACCGGAATGGGAACTTCCGCCCGGGCAGCGATCATCGCGACCAGCCGCTCGATCGTCGGGCACTGCAGGTCGTGGCGCGCCGCCGCACGCAGCACCGACCCCGGGATCGCATCCAACTCCGGCTCACGTCCAGCGGCGATATCGCGCTGCATCGAGCTGCCGAGTGTGTCGTGCGCCTTCTCCAGCTCGCCGAGCGCGATCGTCGGATCGACATCCGTGGCGCCCTCGGCCTGCCCCACGGCACAGCCCTCCTCGATCGCCCCGACGAGCGCGGCGCGCAACTCTGGGGTAGAGCGGATCTCGCCGAGCAGCTTCTCGAACGCGCTCGTCGTGCACGCGAGCGCGTTCAGGCGCACGAGCTTCGACCACATCACCTGCGCCTCGGAGCTCCTATGCGCGCCGAGATCCCGGCGTCTTTGAGCAGCTGGGTCAGAGCATCCATCGACGTGCGTGCGCGTGGGTCGTGGCCGGCCATCTCGACGAGCAGGAACGGGCTCGTGTGCACCACGACGCCGGGCTCGGGCCGGTCGGCCTCGACGCGGATCGTGCCGGCGAGCACGGTGTCGGCGCCGAAGCGCTCGCGCAGGACGGCGAGGTGATCGAGGCCGTTCAAGAGCGGCAGCACCAGCTTCGGCTGCGCCTCCACTCGCTCGAGTGCAGCCTGTAGCCCAGAGGCCTTCGTGGCGACGATCAGCACGTCCACCGGCTCCTGCAGACGAGCGACCGCGCGCGGGTGAGCGACGAACTCACCGAAGCTGACGCTGTCGACCCGCAGCCCGCGCTCGGAGATCGTCTCCGCGGTCGTCTCCCTGGCCACGACGACCACAGGCGTGCCGTCCCGTTCGAGCAGACCCGCAATCAGTCCGCCCACGCCGCCGGGGCCCAGCACCGCGATGTTCATGGCAGAGGATCGATCAGCACGCCGGGGTTCATTATCCCGCGCGGGTCGACCGCCGCCTTCGCACCGCGCAACGCGGCGGCGAACGGCTCGGGGCGCTGCCGGTCATACCAGGGCCGGTGATCGCGCCCGATGGCGTGATGATGCGTGATCGTGCCACCCTCGGCGAGGATCGCATCGGAGACGGCCCGCTTGATCTGAACCCACTGCTCTACCTCTTCCCCGCGCCGCGCGGGCGCGAGCACCGTGAAGTAGGGAGCGGGGCCATCCGGGTATACGTGGGTGAAGCGGCAGAAGACCCTGCCCTCGCCGCCGCACTGCTCACGCGCCGCCTCCTCGGCCGCGGCGCTCACGCGCTCATGGAAGACGGGGAAGCGCTCCCAGGTGATGGCCGTCTCGAATGTCTCGCCCAGCACGCCCACCGCGACGAGCATGTCGCGCAGATATGGAGCTCCCAGGAACGCGTCCCGCCACGAGCTCACCGCGTCCCCACCGCCCACCTCGCGACTCTCCGACACCGCGCCGCCGTGTTCGGCGCAGAGCTCGAGGGCTCGCGCCATCGCCGCGTCCACTGGATGGTCGGTCGACTCGAAGCCAAGCACCAGCAGGGCGTGGGAGCCGTCCGCGGCCATCGTCAAACCGGCCTCGCCCGCATCGAGCAGGCGGCAGTTGGATGGATGGGACCCAGACTGAGAGATCGCGCGCACGCACTCGACGCCCTCGAGGAAGCTCGCAAATCGCACACCCGCAGAGCGCCTGTGCGCGGGACGAGGCTGCACGCGCATCCATGCCTGCGTGATCACCCCCAGCGTGCCCTCGGAACCGGCGAGCATCCGATCCGGGCTTACCCCCGCGCCCGACCCCGGCAACCGCCGCGACTCCCACAAGCCCACCGGTGTGATCGCGCGAACGGACTCGACGAGATCCTCGATGTGCGTCCACACGGTCGCGAAATGGCCGGCGGCACGCGTGGCGATCCAGCCACCCAAAGTGGAGTACTCGAATGACTGAGGAAAGTGGCGCAGCGTCAGGTCGTGCTCCGCCAGCCGGCGCTCCAGATCCGGGCCGAGCGCTCCCGCCTGGATGCGCGCCGAGCGGGACACCGGGTCGACCTCGAGCACACGATCTAAAGCCCTCAGGTCGAGTGAGACGGCACCGTTGTATCGGGGGCCGACATCCGGACTGACGCCACCGACAACCGAGGTGCCACCGCCGAACGGGATCGCGGCAACACGCTCGCTCGCGCACCACTCGAGCACACGCTCCACATCGCTCTCGTCCCGTGGATGTACGACAAAGTCGGGTGGATGATCGAAGTGCCCACGAAAGCCGCGCACCACGTCCGAATAGGACTTGCCCAGCGCATGCGACGTGCGGGCATGGCGGTCGGCGGCGCAGATCTCCGCCAGCGACGCCGGGACGGCGATGCGCGGCGGCGCCAGCGCCGCCGACTCCAGCGCGACCGGCTCCTCAACCTCGGTGAGCGTCATCCCCAGATGCTCGCCGAGCGCGGCGGTCGCAGCGCGAACCTGCGCCGTGGTCGGCTGCTGGTCCTCAAAGCCCCAACCCCAGTGCTTGCGCCGACGGATCTTCACCACCGCGAGTCTAAGCCCACTAGCCTTCCATCCTGAATGTCCACCCAACCGCCGCCAACGAATACCGATCCACCCGAGGTCCTTGCCCGCGGGCCATGGCCGCTGGAGCAAGTGAAAGCGCATTGGCGCGAGGAGCACTTCGAGCCCTCCAAGGAGCATGCGCGGGCCGCGGACACCGCGATCGCCGAGCTGCAACAACGAGGCTCACCCAGTCACGACGGGGTCGCCGCGCGCCTGGTCGAGTACAGCCAGGACCGAGAGGGAATCGTGCTGGAGCTGCAGCCGCTGCGCTGGGGGCTGCGCCTGGTCCCCGGCGACGCATCGGAGAGCGTCGCGGCGATGTGCGTCACTCGCTCCGCCGACGGCCGCTGGTTGGCCGGGCGGCGCGCGCAGTGGGTCGCATCGTGGGCCGGTCGCTGGGCGCTGGGCGCGGGCGGAGCGGTCGATCTCGGCGAGAACCCGGCCGACACGCTGACCCGGGAGCTACAGGAGGAGTGGTCAGTCGCGCCCGAGCGCGTACAGGGAGAGGCGCTGCTGCTCCTGCCTCACAAGCTGGTGATGTTCGTCGGCCAAGCATGGCTAGCCGAGGGGGTCGAGGACGAGGTGACGCCCGACCACGAGCACGACGAGTTCGCCTGGTGGCCACGCGAGATCGACGAGTGGCCCCCGCAGGCCGGCGAGATACTGCCGCGGATGGCGCGCTGGCTCACGCAGTGAGCACACCAGTGCGGTCGGTTGGGCCCCTACGGTTCGAGCGTCTGAAGTGGATCTCGTTCACCCACTCGTGCATCTATACGGCGCTGCTCGTGTGCGCGTTCGTGATCGGCAAGCCGCAACCGTTCACCTTCGTGCTCGGGCTCACTCACGGCCTGCTGTGGATCTTCATGTCGCTGGCCTGCATCGCGGCCGCCCGCCTGCGGGTCGTCTCGCTGAGGCTCGCCGTGGCCGTCGCGGTGCTGGGGGGAATCGGGCCGTTCTTCGGCAGCTACGAGTTCATCCGCGAGGAGCGCTCGCACACAGATCCCGAGCCTGCGCACCACACACACGACGGGTGAAATCGCAGTTGTCGAGAGCATGTGAAAAAGCTCACCGGCCGGTGGTGATGTCCGCTGGGCAGCCGCGCTAGAGTGGTAGTAGATGGCGACGAGCACTACCGCGGAGCAGACAATTGATGTCGTAACACCTGCCGCGGGCGAGTCGGTCACCGAGGGAACGATCCTCGAATGGCACGCGAAAGTCGGCGATCCGATCAAGCTCGACGATACGATCGTCGAGATCTCGACCGACAAGGTCGACGTGGAGCTGCCCTCCCCGGCGACCGGAACGGTGAGCGAGATCCTGGCGCAGGAGGGCGACACGGTGACCGTCGGCCAGGTGATCGCGCGAATCACCGTCGGCGGTGTTGCGCAGAACGGCGCACCCGCGAGCAACGGCGGGCCTGATGAGAGCGCCACCAGCGATGACGCTGTCAGCGACGGAGCCTCCGACGACGGAGCCGCCAACGTTCTGCCCGACGGCGTGAAGGCCACCCCGGTCGCAACCCGCGCGGCGGCGGTCGAGGGCGTCGATTTGACGAACGTCTCCGGGAGCGGTCCCGGAGGGCAGATCAGGAAGGCAGACGTGCTCGACGCCGCAACTCCCAACGGCGCCGGCGAGGCGGCAATCGCACCCGCCAACGGCAACGCCGCAGCCGCGGACGGCCAGCCGAGCTCAGAGCGGCTGAAGGGCGGCGCGGCGGCGCTCGCGCGCTACATGGAGCAGTCGCTGGAGATACCCACGGCGACGAGCTTCAGGACGCTGACGGTGACTGCGCTAGACGCGCGCCGGCGCGAACTGAAGGCGGGCTCACGGAAGGTGTCGTTCACGCACCTGATCGCCTACGCGATCGCGCGCGCGGGGACGGCCGATATGCCGGTGATGGCCAACCACTTCGAGGAGATCGACGGCAAGCCGCACCGCGTGCAGGACGGGCAGGTGAACCTCGGGCTCGCGGTGGACGTCGAAAAGAAGGACGGCACACGGACGCTGATGGTCCCGGTGATTCTCGACGCGGGCAGGCTGAGGTTCGACCGCTTCCTAGACGCGTATGACGCGCTGGTGGAGAAGGCGCGCACGAACACACTCACCGCCGACGACCTGACCGGCGCGAACATCACGCTCACCAATCCCGGTGGGCTCGGCACAGTCGCCTCAGTTCCCCGGCTGATGGCCGGCCAGGGCACGATCGTGGCCACCGGCTCGATCGCCTACCCCGTCGGCCTGGGCGACATCGGCGCGATGATCGGCGCGGAGAAGGTCCTGACGATGACCTCGACATACGACCACCGCATCATCCAGGGGGCGGAGTCCGGTCGCTTCCTGGGACGGATCGAGGAGTACCTGAGCGGCGAGCACGGCTTCTACGAGGATGTGTTCGCGGCGCTCGGCGTCGAGCTCGGTCCCGCACCCTCACCACCCGCGCCGGCCGCCGCGGCTTCGGCGGCCGCCGCCTCGGCGACCGATAAGGCTCCGAGCGCGGCACCCGACGAGGAACTGCTGCAGGCTGTCCAGGCGGCCAGCACGCTGGTGTCGCGCTTCCGCAGCCACGGCCATCTCGCGGCGCGGCTGGACCCACTCGGCTCCGAGCCCGAGGGCGACCCCGGGCTCGACCCCGAGGCGCTCGGCCTGACGCCCGAGATCACCGCGAAGATCCCAGCGAAGATCCTGCACATGTACGTCCCGGGGGCGACGTTGGCCGACGCGCTGCCGCACCTGCGCGAGACCTACTGCGGCACGATCGCGTATGAGATCGAGCACATCGCCTCCCATCGCCAGCGTGTGTGGCTGCGTGAGAACATCGAGTCCGGCACCTTCCGCCAGCCGCTGACGAACGACGAGCAGAAGACGCTGCTGCGGCGCCTGACGAAGGTCGACGCGCTGGAGCGCTTCATGCACAAGGCCTACCTCGGCCAGCACCAGTTCTCGATCGAGGGACTGGATATGACCGTGCCGATGCTCGACGAGCTGATCCAGCTCTCAGCGGTCAACGGCGGTAAGGAGGTCGTGATCGGGATGGCCCACCGCGGGCGCCTGAATGTGCTCGCGCACAACCTCGGCCGGCCCTACGACACGATCTTCGCCGAGTTCGAGGGCGCCTCGACGCTCGAGGCGGTGACGACGATCCCGCAGGGGGGCACGGGCGACGTGAAGTACCACCACGGCACCCAGGGCTCCTACCAGCTGCCCGACGGGGAGAGCATCGAGGTCAACCTGGAGTCAAACCCGAGCCACCTCGAGTACGTCTCCCCCGTGGTCGAGGGCGCGACACGGGCGGCGCAAACCACGCGTCAGGGACCGCACGCCCACCAGGACACCGACGCGGCGGTGCCGATTGTAATCCACGGCGACGCCTCGTTCCCCGCTCAGGGCGTCGTGGCGGAGACGCTCAACCTGCAGGCGCTCGACGGCTACAAGGTCGGCGGCACGGTTCACCTGATCACGAACAACCAGATCGGCTTCACCACAGACCCCGACGATGCCCGCTCGACACGCTGGGCCTCTGATCTGGCGAAGGGCTTCGATGTCCCGATCATCCATGTCAACGCCGACGACGTGCCCGCCTGTATAAGCGCCGTGCGACTAGCGTTCGCCTTCCGCAAGGAGTTCGGCCACGACGTGCTGATCGACCTGATCGGCTACCGGCGCTTCGGACACAACGAGTCCGACGAGCCGGCTTATACCCAGCCGGAGATGTACGCGAAGATCAAGGCGAAGAAACGCGTGTCGGAGCTGTGGGCCGAACGACTCGTGACCGAAGGGGTGGTCACCCGTGAGGAGGTCGACCGCCAGGGGCAGGGGGTGTGGGATGACCTCACGCTCCTGCACCAGCGCTTGAAGAGCAAGATCGCCGCGGCGGCCGAGCACGGCGCCGCGAGCGAAAGCACCGGCGAGTACCAGCTCGACCGCTCGCCGAGCCCCGAGGTGAGCACCGCCGTGCCCGCCGGTCGGCTGCGCGAGCTGGGGGAGGAGCTGCTGAAGGTGCCCGCCGGGTTCACCGTGCACCCCAAGCTCGTCAAACAGCTCGAGCGACGCCGCGAGGCGTTGCAGGCCGCGGATGCGGCGCAGACGGGCGGCGGCGCGGCAACCGACGGCTCGCCCGCGGCAGAGCAGAGCGCACCGGCCTCGACAGGCGCTCCGAGCCCGCCCGCCCCCGCGCTCGACTGGGCGCACGGAGAGGCGCTCGCGTTCGCGTCGCTGCTCACCGAGGGCACCCCGATCAGGCTGACCGGACAGGACACCGAGCGCGGCACCTTTAGCCAGCGCCACCTGGTGCTGCACGACGCGAAGACCGGGCAGACCGTTTGCCCGATCCAGAGCCTGCCCGAGGCGCTCGCGCCGCTGGAGCTGCACAACAGCCCGCTGTCGGAGCTCGCATGCATGGGCTTCGAGTATGGCTACAGCCAGGAGGCACCCGAGACGCTCGTGCTGTGGGAGGCCCAGTTCGGCGATTTCGTGAACTCCGCGCAGGTGATCGTCGACCAGTTCATCACCTCGGGCCTTGCCAAGTGGGGGCAGACCTCACGCCTGACGCTGCTGCTGCCGCACGGCTACGAGGGCTCCGGGCCCGAGCACTCATCTGCGCGCTTGGAGCGCTTCCTGGTGGTCGCCGCCGAGGGGAACATCCGCGTCGCGAGCCCGACGACCCCGGCCCAGTACTTCCACCTGCTGCGCCGTCAGGCACGGATCGCCAAGCAGCGCCCGCTCGTGGTGATGACCCCGAAGTCGCTGCTGCGCCTGCCGCAGGCGACCAGCACGATCGCCGATCTGGCGGAGGGCACGCAGTTCCACCCTGTGCTCGCCGAGCCTGGCGTGCAGGCCCAGCAGGTCACGCGCCTGGTGCTGTGCACAGGGAAGATC
This sequence comes from uncultured Solirubrobacterales bacterium, assembly GCA_963813745.1. GTDB lineage: Bacteria > Actinomycetota > Thermoleophilia > Solirubrobacterales > Solirubrobacteraceae > Palsa-744. The sequence goes on along the minus strand of CAWEZW010000005.1, from coordinate 65,910 downwards.
TACTACGACCTCGTCGGGCACCCCGAACGCAGGTCGCACCCCGGCTTGGCCGTCGGGCGTGTCGAGCTGCTCTACCCCTTCCCCGAGGGCCAGATCCTGGAGTTGATGAACAGCTATCCGAACCTGGCCGAGGTACTGTGGGTCCAGGAGGAGCCTCGTAACATGGGCGCGCGCGCCCACATGTTCCCGCGGCTGATGCAGATCATGCCCGACGAGATCCACTTCGGCTACATCGGCCGCCCCGAGCGCGCCAGTCCCGGCGAGGGCTATCCGGCAGCGCACATCGCCGAACAGAACCGAATCGTCAGCACCGCGATCGATCTCGGCCAGCCGATCTCGCAGTACCCGCGCAAGACGCCGGGAGAGCGCTGATGCGGGCGCTTTGGCGGCGTTTCCTGGAGATCCGCCGCCAGCGGCGTCGGCGCCGCGGTCGTTACAGCGGCGACAAGCGAGAAGACGCAGTCGCGTGGGCTTCGCACACTAGCGATCGAGGACGCCGCCTCGCGCCGCGTCTACGGTCGCCTAGCGACCTTTCCAGACGGGGTCCCGCTTCTCCTTGAAGGCGCTCGCGCCCTCTTTGGCATCGTCTGAGGCGAATACCGGCCCGGAGATCGCGCCCTGCTTCTCCCACATCTCCGCCATGCTCCAGTCGAACTGCTCCTGAAGGATCCGCTTGGAGGCGACCAGCGCGAGCGGGCCGCTCTTTGCCAGGCGCTCGGCGAGCTCGAGCGCGACATCGACGGCCGATCCCGGCTCGGCGAGGCGGTTGACGACGCCATACTCGTGGAAGCGATCGGCCGGCAGGAGGTCACCCGTGAGCGCCAGCTCCATCACCACGTGGTAGGGCATCCGCTGAGGCAGGCGCAGTAGCGCCCCACCCGCGGCCACGAGCGAGCGTTTGGCCTCGGGGATACCCATCTTGGCGCCCTTGGCTGCGACGATCAGATCGCACGCCAGCGCGATCTCCATGCCGCCGGCAACCGCGAAGCCCTCGATTGCGGCGATCAGCGGCTTGCGCGAAGCCCGCTGAGCGATGCCGGCGAAGCCGCGGTCGCCGAACCAGGGCGATTCGCCTTTGACGAACGCGCCGAGATCCATCCCGGCACAGAAGAAGCCGCCTGCTCCGGTCAGCAGGCCTACCGACAGGCTGTCCTCGGCGTCAAGCTCGTCCAGCGCGCCGGCGATGCCCTCGGCGACGGCGCCGTTGACAGCGTTGCGCACCTCCGGGCGGTTGATCGTGATCAGCAGGACGTTCTCGCGTCGCTCGGTGAGTACTGCTTCGGAATCGCTCATTGGGGCATCCTATGCCGAGAGACCGCTACGCCGCGAACAGCGTCAGCTCGGACTCGGACTCGGAGCGCTAGCGTCCGAGCATTCGCCGCCACCGCGCGATACCTCCGTTACGGCTCGCTGCCGCATACAGGTCGCCGCGCCCGGCGGAGCGGAACTCCGCTGGGCGCGGCCAGTCGGGACGGCCGTCGAGATAAGCGCGTAGCTCGAGCTCGATCAGCGCGTCGGTCCAGCGCCGGGGCCGGCCGGGACCCTCTGCATGTTCCGCCCGCACGGGTCCCGACAGCGCGTAGCGGGTGCTCGGCCCCCGGCCGCGTATCCTCAGCACACCGTGACGTACGAGCGTCTGCAGGTCGGTGATCGCACTCGTGCGCCCTACCCCAGCCGCCCGTTCATACATTTCGCGCTTGAATTCGGCTCGTCCCTCGATTCGCAGTCGTGTGAGCGCGCGCTGCTGAGGGGGTGTGAGCTGCAGTTGCGACGATCCACCGGGAGCAAGCTCGCTGAGATCTTCAATCGTCGCGGCGACTCGCTCGTACTCTTCGGCCAGACCGGCAAGAAAGTAGTGCAGCCAGGCCTCCATGTTCAGCGTCCGATTGCGCACCGATCGCAGCGCCTCATAGTAGGCGTCGCGATCCTCGGCGTAGTAGCGCTCAAACGAGAACATGCGGCCTGGAAGCACGTCAGCCCGCATCAACAGAGCAACCTGGAATAGACGGGCGACTCGCCCATTGCCGTCGGCGAAGGGATGGACCTCGGTGATGCCGTAATGCATGACCCCGGCGATCACGAATGGGGGATAGCCGTCGCGGGTGAGCATCGCACCGAGCCACTCGAACATGCCCAGCATCCTTGGCTCGACCTCCGCCTGCGGAGGCCCTTCGTGCATGATCCGCTGAGTCATCCGGTCGACCACAAAGGCTTCACCGTCGCGCCATGCACCCTCGTGGTATGGCTTGAAGTGCGGATCCTCCTCGCGACCCAGGCCGCCGGTGGCCGCTCTGTGCAGCTCCTTTAGAAACTCAGGCGTCAACTCGAGCGAGCCATCCGCCAAGCGCTGATCGATCAGATCGAGCGCACGCACGTAGTTGATCAGCTCAACCTTCGCACGAGTGTCTGGTTGCAGCTGCCCTCGGGTGGCACGTTCGGCTTCGATCAATGGCAGCTCGTTGCCCTCGATGAGATTCGAGTAGTGGACGGTCCCCACTCGCGCCGAGGCCCGCAGCTGATCCGACACCGCAGGCAGGACACGTGCGCCCCTGATTGTCCCGAGGGCGGTGTGGATACGCGTCAGATGAGTCAGAGTCTCCGGAGTCCATCGCTGGAAACGTGCGTGGAAGGCAATGCCGGTAGAGGAGTTCAAGATCAGAAAATCAGACTCTATAAGAGCAAAAATAAATGTCTATTAGCAGGGATTATCATCGTATCAGACGCTGAGGAGCATAATATCAACCAAACCTTCCGACATGCCCAGAATCATAATATAGGCCGCTCCAGGAACAAAAATACGCCCCCTGTTAGCGGTCGGTTTCCATCGATCGGCCGCTCAATGACAAAATCACATCGTCAACGGGGCGCGCGGCGGCGATAGGCGCCGCCACACCGCGCCACGTGTGCGCACGTGGGAATCCGCACGGAAGGAACGTCACAAAGAGGTCAGGCGGCCCTCATGCAGCGAAGAGAGTTAGATCCGGCTCGCGTTCGCCGCGCAGCACCTGCAAGTCGACCTCCACGCAGTCGATCCCTCGCGCCTGCGCCAGGACGCGCGCCTGCGGCTTGATGATCTGTGCCGCGAGCACGCCGCGGCAGGAGCCGAGCGCGGGGTCCAGCCGAATCCGCTCGAGATAGCGCGTGAGCTGCTCGACCGCGTCGATCGTCGCGATCCGCTTGATCTCCACCGCAACCCACTCGTCCTCGCCGTCGCGGCACATCAGGTCGACCGGCCCGATGTCAGTTGGCCACTCTCGTCGTACGAGGCGGAAGGCCTGGTCTCCGCACCATTGCGGCGCGTCCGCGAGCAGCTCCTGAATGTCTGCCTCCACGCCGTCCTTCTCGAGTGCGGCAGCCTCACCCATGTCATGCGTGACATCTGAAACCGTCTCGACGATCCGGATATCGAGCCGATCCTCGCTCGCGCCCGCACGCTTGCGGACGACGATCGAGCCATCCCCCTCTTCGATCACCGTAGGGGGCGTCATCCAGTTCTGGGGCTTGTACCCACCGGTGTCGGCATGCACCATCACCGAGCCGTCAGACTTGATCGTGATCAGCCTCAGCGCCTCGGGCAGGAGAGCCTGAAGGCGACCTGAGTAGGCAACCTCACAGCGGGCGACGATCAGACGCATCGCCTGAAGGTAACTGCTGAGCCGGATCGACAGGGGCCGCCGGCGCCGCCGGATCGACGACGACCGCGTCGACGGGAGTGGCGATCACCGGCTCCGGCGTCGCCACGAGTTGCGCTTGTGCAGGCACCGACGGTGCCGTCGTGTGATCTACGCCACTCGACGCCTCGCTCAACGACTCGCGGAACTCCCTGATGCCGTGACCGAGCGAGCGGGCCAGGTCGGGCAGGCGCTTCGGCCCGAGCACGATCAACGCTACCGCGGCGATGAAGATCAGGTGTACCGGATTGTCGATTCCCATTTGATCCTTTCCTACGCTCCATCGTCCGATCCGATCACTTTCAAGAGTACCGCCACCGCCGGGGCGCCCCTTACGCTCCCGTTTGATGGCTACCGAAGCAAGCCCACCGCAGCGCTCCGCCCAGCCGGGTCGCCCCTACCCACCGCCCGCGATGACGGAGCCGTTCTGGCCGGCCCAGGCGACGATCCTCGCCGCGATCGCAATCCAATTGCTGCTTCCCGCGAGGCTCACGGTCGGCCCGACATGGCTCGTCCCCGGCCTCGAGGGCGCGTTGCTGCTCGGCATGTTCCTGGCAACACCCCGTCAGCTCGAGCACGAGCACCCGCTACGACGACGGTTTGCGCTCGGACTGACGGCGTTCGTGTCGGCCGCAAACATCTACTCGCTCGCCGCGCTCACCCACTACCTGCTGCACCACGAAGTCTCTCAGGGTCGCGCGCTGATCGGCTCGGGCGTCTTGATCTGGCTGACCAACTTCCTGATCTTCGCGCTGTGGTACTGGGAGGTTGACCGCGGCGGACCCGGTCGGCGCGCGGCCGGACACGACGGCCCTCCCGACTTCCTGTTTCCACAGATGGCGGACGACCGCATCGAGCCCCTGGAGTGGCGGCCCAAATTTCTCGACTACCTGTACGTCTCGCTCACCAACGCCACGGCCTTCTCCCCCACCGACACGATGCCCCTCACACCGACAGCAAAGAGCTTCATGGGCATCCAATCGCTCGTCTCGGTCGTCACGATCGGCCTGATCGTGTCGCGGGCGGTCAATATTCTTTAGGTACCCGCCCAACCCCACGACCGCGCGGCGCGGGCGAAATGAGACCATTTGGTGGCCGAAATGAGACCATCTCGTTACGCGCCGAGCTCGCCGTGCTCCCGGTGGAACGCTTCACGCGCCGATGTGCCACGATCAGGATCGCGTCTCTATCTTCTCCCATCCCGAAAGGAAGAACCATGCCCGAGTACCCACCCGGGACACCGTCCTGGATCGAACTTTCCTCGCCAGACACCGACGCCGCCGCGGAGTTCTACGGCGCGCTGATGGGCTGGAGTGCCACCGAGCCCGGACCGGCCGAGACCGGCGGGTATCGCATGTTCCAGCAGGGCGAGGCCAACGTGGCCGGGCTGATGGGGATCATGCAGGAGGGTCAGCCGACGGCGTGGTCGACGTATGTGAGCGCCGCCGAAGCCGACGATACGGCGGCCAAGGTCAAGGCCGCGGGCGGCAGCGTGATCGTCGAGCCGATGGATGTGATGGACATCGGGCGGATGGCGGTCTTTGCCGATCCCAGCGGTGCCGTGTTCGGCGTGTGGCAGCCGAAGACGTTCGCCGGCGCCGACCTCGTCAACGAGCCGAACTCGCTGTGCTGGAACGAGGTGCTCACCCGGGACGCCGAGACCAACAAGGCGTTCTATCCGGCCGTGTTCGGCTGGACCGCCGGTCGTCCCTCGTTCGAGGGCGCGCCCGAGACCTACACCGTCTGGGAGCTGGCCGGCAAGCCCGTCGGCGGCATGATGCAGATGACCGACGAGTACTTCCCGGCCGAGATCCCGCCGCACTGGGGCGTGTGCTTCGCGGTCGCCGACTGCGACGCCACCGTTGCGAAGGCCCGCGAGCTCGGAGCCACCGTAACGAACGAGCCCATGGACATGCCGATCGGCCGCTTCGCCGGCCTGATCGATCCCCAGGGAGCCTCGTTCACGGTGATGCAGCCGGCGCCCGCCTGAGCGGCGGCCGGCTGCTCTGCCTTCCACGGTACAAATCCCAGCGCCGGGGACTCAACTCGGCCGCGTCAGTGTCAGAGAGATTGCGACGCGGACATCCGCGGTTCCAGCGCCAACGCCTGCGCCAGCAGATCTCTCAGCTCGCCCTCCGCGCCAAGCGCCCCCGCGCGCTCGAGTGCTTCCAGCGCGCCCTCGCGGTCCAGCAGTTGCAGCCGCAGCCTGCCCAAGCGCTCCCACGCTCCCATATCCGTCGGTCCGCGCCTGACCGCGCGGGCAGCCGCCTCCTCGGCGAGGTCGATCGCGCCGATGTCCTCGTAGATGCGGGCGGCGAAGCGGTGGGCGGCGGGACGTCCGGCGTCGGCTCTTGCCCATTCGCGCACGGCACGGGCCGCGGCCTCGAGGTTGCCCGCGTTCCAGAACGCGAGCGTCAGCAACCGCAGCACCGCCACGTTCGCCGGCTCGGCGTCGCGCGCGTAGATCAGACGTTGCGCGGCGAGCTCGTACTCGCCTTCGGCCATCGCGCGCTGCGCCGCGACCAGGAAACGCTCGGTGCGCTCCTTGCCCGGGTCGGGCTTTGAAAAGTCGACGAACTTCATGCTCCCCGCCGGCACCGTCCTGATGCCGTGGCTGAACTGCACCCTCGCCCACTGCTGCATCTCATCGTCTTCGCCGGTGAAGTAGATCCCGGCCACGGTGCCCACGCCCCACTCCGGGTAGGACTCGCAGCGCGCGTAGCGGTGCACGACCGAGTGGTCGGGCATGCGACTGCCGAACGGGTCGTATTTTTCCTGCTCCTCGGCCTGTTTTCGGGCGCGCTGCTCGGCTTCGTACGCGCGCCGGCCCGCTTCCTCGCGCTCGCGCCTGGCCGCCTGCGCGCTCGCGCGCACGGCGTTCCTTGAGACGCTCCCGCCCCGCGAGCCCTCCGCCAGCCGCTCCAGCTGGTCGGCCGCCTCGTTGATCGCCTTCAGGTGGCGCTCGTGCTCGAACTGCCGGCCCTGCGGCGCCACGTCCGGGTGCCAGCGCTTGGCCATCTTGCGCCGCGCCAGCTGCACCGCGCGCTTGTCGAACGGCGGCTCGAGCTCCAGCAGGAGCAGATGCTGCTCGACATCGAGGACGGTGGTAGGCATGACCCGACAACGTTAGCGAGGGTGGGCGGGTTTCTCTGGGCGGGCGGGCCTTCTATCCTCTGCGTGCAAATGTCCTCCCAGTACATCTTCACGATGCACCGCCTCTCCAAGCTCCACCCTCCGGAGAAGGTCGTCCTCAACGACATCACGCTCGCCTTCTACCCCGGCGCGAAGATCGGCGTGCTCGGCTACAACGGCTCCGGCAAGTCGACGCTGCTGCGGATAATGGCCGGCGAGGATCAGGAGTACCGCGGCGAGGCCGCGCTCGCGCCGGGCGCCACCGTCGGGATGCTCGCCCAGGAGCCCCACCTCGACGAATCGAAGGACGTCAAGGGCAACGTGGAGGATGGCGTCGCGGAGACCAAGGCACTGCTCGACCGCTTCAACGAGCTGGCCGCCAACTACTCTGAGGAGACCGCCGAGGAGTTCGGCAACCTCCAGGCCAAGATTGAAGCGGCCGACGCGTGGAACCTCGACACTCAGCTCGAATACGCGATGGACGCTTTGCGCCTGCCCCCGCCCGATGCCGACGTCAGCCTCCTCTCGGGCGGCGAGCGCCGGCGCGTGGCACTCTGCCGGCTTTTGCTGCGCGCGCCCGACCTGCTGCTGCTGGACGAGCCCACCAACCACCTCGACGCCGAGTCCGTCGCCTGGCTGGAGCAACACCTATCCGAGTACAAGGGCGCGATCGTCGCGGTCACCCACGACCGCTACTTCCTCGACAACGTCGCCGGCTGGATCCTCGAGCTCGATCGTGGCAAGGGCATCCCCTACCAGGGCAACTACTCGAGCTGGCTGGAGCAGAAGCAGGCCCGGCTTGCCCAGGAAGAGCGCTCGGAGAAGGGCCGCGAGCGCACGATCGCCGCGGAGCTCGAATGGGTGCGCACGAACCCGAAGGGCAAACGCACGAAGTCCAAGGCCCGCCTCGCCCGCTACGAGGAGCTGATCGCCGAGGAGCTGGGCGTCAAGCTCGACGAGGTGCAGATCCACATCCCACCCGGCCCACGCCTGGGCGAGAAGGTGCTCACCGCGACCTCACTGTCCAAGGGCTACGGCGAGCGTCTGTTGATCGAGTCGCTCTCATTCGACCTGCCGCGCGCGGGAATCGTCGGCGTGATCGGCGCCAACGGCGCCGGCAAGACGACCCTGTTCAGGATGATCACCGGCCAGGAGCAGCCTGACAGCGGCGAGCTCGATCTCGGCGACACCGTCCAGCTCGCCTACGTAGATCAGTCGCGCGATTCGCTAAACCCCGAGAAGACCGTCTGGGAGGAGATCTCCGAAGGCTACGAGCACATCAAGGTGGGCGAGCGCGAGGTCAACTCGCGCCAGTACACCGCCGGCTTCAACTTCAAGGGTCAAGACCAGCAGGCGCGCATCTCAAAGCTCTCCGGCGGCGAGCGCAACCGTGTGCACCTCGCCAAGCTGCTGCGCAGCGGCGGCAACCTGTTGCTGCTGGACGAGCCCACCAACGACCTCGACGTCGACACCCTGCGCGCGCTGGAGAACGCGCTTTTGGAATTCCCCGGCTGCGCGGTGGTGATCTCCCACGACCGCTGGTTCCTGAACCGTGTCGCCACCCACGTGCTCGCCTTCGAGGGCGACTCGCAGGTGACTTGGTTCGAGGGCAACTTCGACGCGTATGAGGAGCACCGCCACACATTGCTCGGAGCGGCGGCCGACCGGCCCCACCGGATCACGTACAAGCGGCTTGTCCGCGGCTGAGGACACACCGAAGGCTGACTGGCCACGCAGCTGAGGACCTTCGCCGGACCCGGCTGGCCAGGCGGCCAGTCTGACGGGCGACCGATATGCTCGCCGATTCATGGACACGGTGTTTGATCGCGACACGGTCGTCAGGCGCATCGAGAGCGCGGCTGACGGCAACGCGCCATCTGACAATGGCGCGGGCTTTCCCTCTGCCGAGGCGCACTTCGTGGCGGACATCGCCCCCGGCTGGCGGGCCGGACGAGGCCCACACGGCGGCTACCTCGCCGCAATCCTGCTCCGCGCGCTCACAGCCGCGGTAGATGATCCCGAGCGCACGCCGCGATCCCTGACAATCCACTACGCCGCCTCGCCGGAGGCTGGACCAGTTGAGATCCGCACGACCATCGAGCGCGCGGGGCGCTCGCTGAGCACGCTGTCCGCACGCATGGAACAGGCCGGCCGCGTGATCGCGCTCGCGCTCGCGGCGTTCTCGGTGCCGTGGGAGGCCCCGCTCGCCAACGAACTGCCGATGCCCGAGCTCGGCGCGCCGGACGCCGAGCGGCGCTCGACGCCGAAGATCTTCAAGGGGGCTCCTGAGTTCACCAAGCAGCTCGTGATGCAGCCGCGCGTCGGCGCGATCCCATTTGCCGGCAGCGGCGCTCCGATGCGGGTCGGCGGCTGGACCGGGCTGCCCGAGCCGCGCCCGGTGGACGCGCTCGCGCTTGCGCTGTTCTGCGACGCGTGGTTCCCGCCGTCGTTCATCGCGCTGCACTCGCCGGCGGTCAGTCCTACGATTGACCTCACGATCCATTTTCGCCAGCCGATCTCCGCGTGTGACTGCGACCCGACCGCGCTGTGTCTCGGCGTGTTCGAGACGCGCCTGCTTCACGACGGCCTGTTCGAGGAGGACGGCGTGATCTGGGCTCCCGACGGCGCGGTGCTCGCGCAGTCGCGTCAGCTGGGGATCATCATGCCGACCGACAAACCGGTGCTGGCGCCGGCCATGCTCGCAAGCGACCAGAACGCGAGCTGATCCCGGGAGCGCGGTCGATCCACGATTTTGACGATCCATTTACCTACGAACTTCAGCTCACAACCACGCCAAGACAGGAGCAAAACGCATGAGCGACTACACCGCAAAGCAGATCAACGACATGGAGGCCGCATTCGGCGGCGGCTTCGTCAAGGCCCGGGCCGAGCTCGGGGTCACCTCGTTCGGCATGCAGGTCATCAGGATGCCGGCCGACTACGGCGACTACCCCGAGCACGATCACGAGCATGACGGCCAGGAGGAGGTCTACCTAGCGCTGAAGGGCTCCGGCTGGATCGACATTGACGGCGAGCGCGTGAACCTCGACCCGGACACGTTCGTGCGGGTCGCCGGGGGCGTCAAACGCAAGGTCCACTCGGGTCCCGATGGCCTGCAGATGCTCGTAATCGGCGGCTGCCCCGGGAAGGCGTATGAGATACCCGAGATGACCGAGCTGACAGCCGCCTAGCGGCTAAAGGTTGCGTCGCCGTCCAACCGTAGGGCGGCGGCGGCGATCAGACGAGCGCAGGCGTGGACGTCGTCGAGCTGGACGAGCTCGACGGGGGAGTGCATGTAGCGGATCGGGATCGACACGAGGCCCGTGGGCACGCCCGCGCGGCTGATATGGACCGCGTCGGCGTCTGTGCCTGTCGCGCGGGCACTCGCCTCGACCGTGAACGGAATCCTCTCCCGCTCGGCCGTCTCGTAAAGCAGCTCGAACAGCTGCGGATGCAGTGTCGAGCCACGGCTGATCACCGGCCCCGAGCCGAGCTCGTGCTTGCCGATCTCCTTCACGTCGATGCCGGGGGCGTCTGTCGCGTGGGTGACATCCACGACGATCGCCGCGTCCGGCTGCAGGGCATAGGCGCTCGTGCGCGAGCCCCCGAAGGTGATCTCCTCCTGCGCGACCGCCACCGCCGCGAGCTCCCACTCCGCGCCGCCGGCCTTGGCCACGAGCCGCGCCGCCTCCAGCGCCACGAACGAGCCCAGGCGGTTGTCAAGCGCCCGTGAGAGCAACCGGCCGTTCGGCAGCTCCACCGGGCCGGCGTCGATCACCGCCACGTCGCCGATCCGCACCCGCTCGCGGGCGTCGTCGCCGTCGCGCGCGCCGATGTCGATGTGCAGGTCACGAATCTCCGCCACCTTCTTGCGCTCGTCCTCGCGCAGCAGGTGAATCGGCTTCTTGCCCACCACGCCCGTGACCTTCCCGACGCGTGTGTCGAGGACCACGCGCTGGCCCACGAGGATCTGCGCGTCCCAGCCACCGACGGAGCCGAACCAGAGATAGCCCTGATCGTCGATATGCGTCACGATCAACCCGATCTCGTCGATATGACCCATCACCAGCAGGCGCCGCGCCGGGCTCCTGGCATCGTGCTTCGGGGCCACCAGCGCGAGCGGCGTGCCGACCACGTCGGTACTCACCTTCGCAAAGCCCTTCGCCCCATCGCGCCACACCGCCGCCGGGGCGGTCTCGTAGCCGGAGGGTCCGCACGCATTCAGCAGGTCGAGTAGGACCTTGGGGGCCGCCGCCATAGCCGGGGTCGGGGTGGGCGGGGTTCTCTTCCTGGCGGCGCTCTTTTTCGGGGTGGTCGGGCTCATCTCATTTTTTTCCCAGGCTGCGGATGGCTATCGTCATCGACAATTCCAACCTTTACCACTACACCGCTGCATGCAGGCGGTTTTACTCATCGGAGAGGAGGTGACGCAAAACGAACTGCAGAATACCCCCATGTCGGAAATATTCGGCCTCTCGGGGTGTATCGATCCGTACGCGCGCGCGAAAGCGCACCGGCTCACCGTCTGTGGGACTCGCAACCACATCCACCTCGCTCGGCGGCGCGGGGGTGGGTGGGCCGCCATCATTCATCGCCGCGGCCATCCCTTCGATCGAGAAGCTCTCCTCGCCGGTCAGCCCCAGCGAGTCGGCGCTCTGCCCCTCTGGAAACTGCAGTGGGAGTACGCCCATCCCCACCAGGTTCGAGCGGTGGATGCGCTCAAAGCTCTCCACGATCACCGCGCGCACCCCGAGCAGCTTCGTTCCCTTCGCGGCCCAATCGCGCGAGGAGCCAGACCCGTACTCCTTGCCGCCGAGCACCACCAGCGGTACGTCATCCGCGATGTACCTGATCGCGGCGTCGTAGATCGACATCCGCTCGGGGCGGGCGGGATCGGTACCGGACCCGGGCGCGCCGAAGTAGAGCGTCACGCCGCCCTCTCCGAGCGCGAGTCCGGGCGGGCTCGTGTTGATCTGGTTGCGCAGCCTGATGTTGGCGAACGTGCCACGCATCATCACCTCGTGGTTGCCCCTTCGCGAGCCGTAGGAGTTGAAGTCGCGCACCGCCACCCCCTGCTCCTGCAAATACTTCCCCGCTGGGCCGTCGCGCTTGATCGAGCCGGCCGGGGAGATGTGGTCGGTGGTCACGCTGTCGCCCAGCTTGGCCAGCACGCGCGCGCCCTCGATGTCTTCCACCGGCTCGGGCTCCGCCGGCATGTCCTGGAAGTACGGTGGCAGCCGCACGTACGTCGAGTCCGCCTGCCACGCGAACCGATCGCCCGTGGGCACATGCAGCGAGCTCCAGCGCTCGTCGCCCTCGAACACCTCGCCGTAGCTCTTGCGGAACATGTCCGACTGGACCGCCTGCTCGATCGTCTCGGCGATCTCGTGCTCACCCGGCCAGATGTCGCGCAGGTACACGTCCTCCCCCCGCTCGTCCTGCCCCAGCGGCTCGTGGACGATGTCGATGTCCATCGTGCCCGCCAGCGCGTAGGCGACGCACAGCGGCGGCGAGGCCAGGTAGTTCATCTTCACGTCCGGGTTGATCCGTCCCTCGAAGTTGCGGTTGCCCGACAGCACCGAGACGACCGCCAGGTCCTCCTCGCCAACGACCTTCGAGATCTCTTCTCCCAGCGGCCCCGAGTTGCCGATGCAGGTCGTGCAGCCGTAGCCCACGAGGTTGAAGCCGAGCCGCTCCAGCGGCTCGGTCAGGCCGGCCTTGTCGAGATATTCGGTCACGACCTTCGACCCCGGCGCCAGTGAGGTCTTGACCCAGGGCTTCGTCTGCAAACCCCGCGCCACCGCGTTGCGCGCGAGGATGCCCGCGCCGACCATCACCGACGGGTTCGAGGTGTTCGTGCAGCTCGTGATCGCGGCGATCACGACGTGTCCGTGGTCGAGCTCGGTCTCGGTCCCGTCGGCGAGTGTCACCGCCACGGCGCTCCCGGCGCCCGACGATCCGCGCTCGGCGGTCGCCGCCCCCGCGCCCGCGCCTTCGTGCGCGTAGCTGGGGCCACCGTCGTTGCCGACGGGATGGTCGTTGCCATTGGCCGGCGGATCGCTCGAGGGGAAGCTCTCCGCGGAGGCCTCATCGCGCTCGTCGTAGTCGGGGACGTAGCCGCTGAGCACACGGTGGAACTCATCGCGCGCCTCGCTCAGTGCGATGCGGTCCTGCGGGCGCTTTGGCCCCGCGATGCTCGGCACGACGTCGCCGAGGTCGAGCTCGAGTGTGTCCGAGTACCTCGTGCGCTCCGAGCTCTGATCGTGCCACAGGCCCTGCTCGCGGGCGTAGGCCTCGACCAGCTCGATCCGCTCTTTGGGCCGCCCCGAGAACTCCAGGTAGCGCAGCGTCTCCGCATCGATCGGGAAGATCGCGCAAGTCGAGCCGAACTCCGGTGACATGTTCCCGATCGTCGCCCGGTCGGCCAGCGGCAGGCCGGCCAGGCCGGCGCCGAAGAACTCGACGAACGAGCCGACCACACCGCGCTCGCGCAGCATCTGCGTGACCGTCAACACGAGGTCGGTCGCCGTGGCGCCCTCGGGCAGCTCGCCGTGCAACTCGAACCCGACGACCCGCGGGATCAGCATCGACATCGGCTGGCCCAGCATCGCCGCCTCGGCCTCGATCCCGCCGACGCCCCAGCCGAGCACACCTAGTCCGTTGACCATCGTCGTGTGCGAGTCGGTGCCGACGAGCGTGTCCGGGTACAGCCGCGGCAGTTGGCCTGGGTCCGAGCCGTCCGGATCCTTCTGGAACACGACCCGCGCCAGGTACTCGAGGTTGACCTGGTGGACGATCCCCGTGTCCGGTGGGACGACCGCGAACTCGTCGAACGCCCCTTGCCCCCAGCGCAAAAAGGCGTAGCGCTCCTGGTTGCGCTCGAACTCGCGCTCGGCGTTGAAGCGAAAGGAGTCGCGCGTGCCGAACGCGTCGACCTGCACCGAGTGGTCGATCACGAGCTCGGCCGGCGCCAGCGGGTTGATCTTCGCGGGATCGCCCCCCATCTCTGCGATCGCGTCGCGCATCGCCGCCAGATCGACGACCGCGGGCACGCCGGTGAAGTCCTGCATCAACACGCGCGCGGGCGTGAACGCGATCTCCTTGCTCGGCTGCGCCTGCGAATCCCAGCTCGCGAGCGCCTCGATGTCCTTCCCGGTGACGGCGCCGTTACCCTCGGTGCGCAGCAGGTTCTCGAGCAGCACCTTCAGCGAGAACGGCAGCCGCGCGACGTCAAAGCGCTGCTGCAGCGCGTCCAGCCGGAAGATCTCGTACTCCTTGCCGCCTACCTCGAGTGTGCTCTTCGCGCCAAAACTGTTATCCAACATGAGTGTCTCCCGGGGCCGTTCTGCAGGATCTACCCGCAGTCTCGCAGAGACTTACATGGCCTTCCGCCCCGCCCGACACCATAAGCTGGCTGGCGAGCGGATCAGTGCGAAGCCCGCGTAGGGCGTCGATGAGCAAGCAAGTCAAGGACGCAGGGAGCGAAGTGTGCTCTGCACACGAGCGACTGAGGACGCAGGATTGCGCCGCTCAGCGGCGTCCTACGCCGGCGCGGCCGCCCGCGTGACGCGGCCCTTGCCCTGACGCTTGGAGCGCAGCAGCGCCGCGTCGCAGGCCTCGAGCAGCTCGTCGATGCTCATCGGCGCCTGCCACTGGGCCACGCCGATCGAGGCGGATGCGCCCGGGGTCGCATCGAAGGAGGGCACCGCCAGCAGGCGCTCCAGCGCGCGCTGGGCGGCGGCGGCGGCGCTCTCCAGCTCCGCGTTGGGCAGAATCACGACGAACTCGTCGCCGCCGTAGCGCGCGACGCGGTCGAAGGCGCGGAACTCGCCCACCAACGTCTGGCCGACCTCGCGCAGCATCGTGTCACCGGCCTGATGCCCGTGGCGGTCGTTGACGAGCTTGAAGTTGTCGAGATCGATCAGCATGCACGACAGCGGGCTGCCGGCCCGCACCGCACGGCCGACCTCCTCGTGCAGCTGCCGGCGCATCCCGCGGTGGTTCATGCAACCCGTCACGGCGTCGGTGCCGGCCTCGACTCGCGCTCGCAGGAGCGCCAGCGCGGTGGCCGCCTGGTCGACGAGCGTGCTCGCGAGCTCGATCGACCGGTCGGTGAACGGCGCCGCGCGGCGGCGGCGGGCGAGCAGCACCACGGCCTCGATCTCGCCCCGGACGGTCAGCGGCAGCAGCAGCGCGCAGCCGGTCGGCCCGGACGAACCGGCCGGCTTGGACGAGGAGCCCACCAGTGCGAGCCGCGGCACGCTGGTGGCAAGCTCACTCCCGTCGGCCGCGAGGAAGCCGCGACCAGTGCTCGCGACCCAGCTGACGCCCGGCGGTCGCTCCTCGCGTGGCGCGAGGTAGCTCAGCCGTCCTTCGCCCTCGAACAGGTATATGACCGTCTGCTCGCGCTCGCCGTCGTCCTCAGACAGGTGGTGGACGTGGATCTCATCGGCGCCCGGCGTATGCATCAGCTCGCGGGCAAGCGTGCGGAAGATCGCCTCCGAGTCCTCCGCGCTGTCCGCCAGCAACGTCAGTCGCCGCACACCCGCCAGCAGGGGGTCGCCACCGCCTCCCAGCTTCGAGGTATCCGTACCCGTAGCTACATCCATCCCTGCAATCTAGCGCTTGAAGGTGACAGTTGCCTCAGCCGCGGAGCCGAACTGACCCTTCTGCTTGGGCGTGAACGCGACGCGCACGCTGATTTTCAGCTTGCGACGGGTGCGGTGCGCCCTGCTCAGCGCCTTCAGACCGCCACGCGTGAGGGTCAACTTGAAGGTGACGGTTGCAGATTTGCTTACACGCCGGGAAACAGTGGGGAGACCCGTGCCCTTCAGCGTTATGAGCCCCGCTCCCAAGGTCCTGACCTTGATGATCAGCTTATGCCCGACTACGCGGTGACTGAGAATCCGCACACCACAGCCGGACACGGAGATCCGGGTGTTTTGCTTGACCTGTGCGCCGCTCTGAGCCGTGATCGTCGTCGGCATCAGAAGCGGCTTGAGGCAGAGGCCCCCGATCGCCGTCAGCGCAGAATGTGGGCCGACGGGCAGGTTCAGCACGAAGCTCGTGACGGGCACATCGGGAATCGCCGCGAACGTCGAGCTCGTTATCCCCTTGGTGATTTTCGTGTTCCCCGTCAGGATCACTTTCACGCCGTCGCCTTCGAGCACGATGTCGAGATCGGGGAACGCCTCCCCACCATGGGAGACCAGGTAGGCCGAACCGCTCAGCTTGCCCGGCAGCACCGGGGTCACGACCGTGGCGGACCCGGCTTCAGAGCCCAGCGCGCGGCAGTTGACGGGGTTCGCCGCGAACGTCGCTTCCGGACAGGCTTTCTGCAGGGTCGTCAGCCTTGACGGCAGTTGCTTGGGCAGTTCGACGAACACCGATTTCATGTTCGCCTCGTGCGCCGGCTGGGTGAGGCTGACCTGCAGGCTCGCTCCGTTCAGTTTCGAGGTCTTCGCGCTGGTCGCGGTCTTGAACGAGGGTTTGAAGGCAAGCGCGCCGCAGTTGCCGACCTGGAACGGGCTCGACAGGCCCTGGGTTGCGTTGAACGTGGATGTGAGTGTGGATTCAGTTGCCAGAGCTGAACAGTTGGTGGGATTGAAAATGAACGAGGGCCGGTTTACTTGGACATGCAGCGTCTTTAAGCGAACCGGCACCCCTCCCACGATTGTTGGAAGGTTGGTCGTGGCGACGATCACCCGCGCGGTGGTGGGGTTGACCTTGATCGTCGCGCGGGTCGTGACCGTGCCGAGGTTGAACGGTCCCGCCACGACCGAGACCGGGATCGAAAGACCATAGGGAGCGTTGTCGTAGGGACCCGTGAGATAGACCGGCCCGGAGAGCGGGTACGGTTCCGGCCCCGCGCCCGCTGTGACCGAGGCGACGCCGATCTGGCTCGCCGCGGTGCATGTCCCGGCCGCGGCCCGCGGTTCGCCGCAGAGCGTCACCGAGGGGATCGCGCCGAGCAAGCCGGCGGGCAGCGTCGTGGAGACCTGTGAGAGATACTGCTGGCCATCGGCGCGGGTGAGATTGAACGTGTAGGGGCTATAGGCGCCGGCGGTCGTGTTCGCGGGCGTGGCGGACTGGGTCAGGGCGAAGGGAATCGAGGACGGGCAGCCAGTGGTGGGGAAGGGGAAAGACGGCGTGAACTGTTTGAGAACGTCTGCGCTGGAATAGGCGAGGAAGCCGGATTCCGTGTTGGCTTCGCCGCAGCCCAGCGGGTTCGCAAGCGGTGCCCGGGGGCCTGTGTTCAATTCGAGGACCACGCCGCTGAACGGGAGCTGCGGCAGGTTGAAGGGGTGTTCTGCGGTGTTTTCGAAGTAGGCCGTCAGCCTGCCCGTAGATGGGTCGGGTTGGACTGTGCCTTCGACCTTGACCGCGACGCCGTAGACGCTTTCGGCGACCGCATAGATGGTGTACGGGGGACCGGTGATCGGCAGGCCCTTCGGGGCACCCAGGTAGAGATTGCCGGCGAGCGACCCGGGCGGGAGATCTGTTTCGATCTTGATCTTGCCGATGTTCGAGCCTGCAGGGCATTCCGCCTTCGTGGTGCTTTCGAAGTGGATCGCTGCTGGCGCGCATGCTTCCAGACCCTGTGCGGCGGATGGGTTCAGCGTCAACCCTTCCGGGAAGGTCGCCTGTGCCTTGGCGATATCGGCGGTATTGATGTCGCTGGCGCCTTCGTGCTGCGGAACCGTGACTTCTGTAATGGCACCATCGGGCTGGTCGTACTGCGGGTTCTGCGGGTTAACCTTGATGCTCGGTTTGAACGGCGGCACAGTATTCCCACAGCCTTCGATACCTACCGGGGGCACGGTGGGGGTGCTGGCAACTTCACCCGTTTTGGATTCGACTTCGACGTAGGAGGTTGAAAGCGACGGTGCGCCGCAGACGCTCGGCAGCGTGAGGAAGTTGCCTTTGCCAGCGTGCCCGTTGAAGAACAGCTTCGACTTGAGCGTTTTGAGCGGCGCCTTGGTGAGCGGAACGCCGAGCGCTTCGACCTCGACTTCAGTCGGGATCTTTTTGATTTCGAACCACTCGTGATAGTCGCCCGAGGGAATCCCCCTCGCCTCCAGTGCCGGTTCTTTCGCCGAGCTGACGTGGCCTTCGAGGAACAGCTGGACGTTTTCTACGATCGGTTTGACGCCTTCGACTTCGATCCCGAACAGCAATGGCAGGTCGGATTCCTGGGCAAGATTGAAGACTTTTCCTTTGAGCGCGAGGAGCGTGTTGCCGAGTAGCGGCACTTCGACGACAGCTTCCAGTTCGACGAAGCCCGCCTCGGTTCCGGACTTGCAGGCCTTAGCCTGGAATTCTGTGCGGCTGCACGTTTCGAGCGTCTGTGGGTCGGCGGCCAGACCCGGAGGGACATCGACGCGGAGACGCGTCAGCGGTTCTCCCGTCGGCACACGGCTGCTGCCCGTGCCGGTGTGCGCAAGTTCAACGCCTGTCAGACCCCAGGGAGGATGCCCAGCGGCCTGCGTGTAGAACGCGCTGGGAGCGCTCGTGTATTCGCAGCTTTTGACTTCTGTTTCGTTGCCGTTACAGGTCCCGGCTTCGAATTTTTCTTTTTCGATTCCGAATCCGGCAGCCTGGGCGGCAGGCGCCAATACCATGGCGAACAGTGCGGCGCTTGCCAACGCGCCGAGCATCGCGAAACGAGCAGCTTGTCTCATCCTCTACCTCTCCTCTGAACCCGTGGGATCTCAGAGAAGAGGTACCCGCTCAGCGAGCTTCTATTCGTCGAATTGAGCCAAGGCGCTACCCGAAGACCACCGTCGTGGTCGATGCGGAGTTGCCGACGCTCTTTGTCTTCGGCACGAAGCCGACCCGCAGCTTGACCTTCAGCGGACGGCCCCTGCGCAGACCGCCGTTGGACAGCGGCACCTTCAGCGTCGCGGTTTTCTCGGCCTTCCCCAAGTGGCGGTAGACCGTTTTCAGGTTCGATCCGCTGCCGCTGATGCGCCCGGCGGAGTAGGTCTGCACGGTGATGTAGGCGGTGTTGCCGATCGCCTTCTCGCCGGCGATCCTGACGCCGCAGCCGGTCACCGTGATTTTGGTCTTCTGCGTGACTTTGAAGCCATTCTGCCCGATCATCGTCGTCGGCATCGTCAAAGGGTTGATGCAGAGGCTGCCGTTTGCCGTGACCGCGGAATGCGCGCCGATCGGCAGGTTCACGGTGATGCTCGAGACCGGCACGTCAGGAGACGACGCGAACGTCGTGGTCGTGATCCCGTTTGAGATTTTCGTGTTGCCGACGAGGATCACACGCACGCCGTTGGCTTCCATCACCAGATCGAGATCCGGGAACGCGAGCCCGGCGTGAGAGACGAGGATCGCCGGCCCCTGCAGTTTGCCGGGCAGCGTCGGCGTGTTCGCCCTCGCGCCACCGACGAACGAGCCGCTGGGGCAGTTGTAGGGGTTCGTCGCGAACACCGATTCCGGGCACGCTTTCTGCAGCGTCGTCAGCCGTGACGGCAGCTGCTTGGGCAGCTGCACCATGACCGATTTGAAGTTCGTCTGGCCGGCCCCGATGTTGAGCGTCGTTTCCAGGCTCGCCCCGTTGGCTTTCGATGTCTTCGCGCTCGTCTTCGACTTGAACGAGGGCTTGAACGCGAGGGCGCCGCAGTTGTTCACTTGGAACGGGGTGGACAGGCTCTGAGTGGCGCCGGCGGGTGAGCCCAACGCGGTGAAGCCGGTGAGCGTCGTTTCAGTATTGAGCACGCTGCAGTTGGTCGGGTTCTGCAGGAAGCCCTGTTTGTTGATTTCGACGCTGATTCCCTTCAACCGCAGCGGGATGCCTCCGACGATCGTCGGCAGGGTGGTCGTCGCTGTCACCCGCGCTGTGTAAGGATCAACCGTGAGCGTGCCGCGGGTGACCACGTTGCCGAGATTGTACGGCCCCGCCATCGGCAGGCACCACGACCGACAGCCCGAATGGCGCGCCGCCGTAGGGACCGGTCAGGTAGACGCTCCCATGGAATCCGTACGGCCGCGTACCCGCGCCCGCGGACACCGCGACTTTGCCGATTTCGCTCGTCCCCGGGCACGTGCCCGCGTTCGCTTCCGCTTCGCCGCACTGCGTCACCGTCGGGATCAGCCCGACGAGACCGGCCGGCAGCACCGTCTTGATCTGCGACAGGTACTGCTGACCGTCGTCACGCTGGACGTTGAGCGTGTAGGAGGTCTTCGCGCCCGCGTAGCCGGGAGACTGGTTGAAGGTGCTCTGGCTGAGCGTGAACGGCAGCGGCGAGGAGCACGCGCCGCCGGTCCCGTTGCTGTCCACCGCGAAGGCGCTCGAGGGCGTCGCCGTCGCGAACGAGCCGATGTACGGGATCAGGCTCGTTGTGGTGCTGCGCCGTCCCGCACGTCAGCGGATTGGCCAACGGCGCGAGCTCCCCGCCGTTGAACTTCAGGATCGCGTCGCTGAATGGCTGTTCGGGGTTTTCCGCGAACGTCGCCGTCAGCCGGCCGGTCGATGCGTTGGGCGTGACCGAGCCTTTCAGGCGCACATCGACGCCATACTTCGTCGATTCGGCGTTGAGATACATCGTGTAGGGCGGTTTGGTGATCGGCCCGTTTTCAGCTTCAGGCGGCAACGGACCACCGAGGTAGATGTTCCCGATGAGCGACCCTGACGGCAAGCGTCGGGACTTCGATGGTCACCGTCCCAATCTTCGATCCAGCCGGGCAGGCCACCCCGAACGTCGAGCTGTGGATCCGTGCCTGCGCGATCGTGCATGCTTCGGTGACTTCGCCCGCGGCCGACGGGTTCAGCGTCATGCCTTCGGGCAGGGTAACGCTGGCGGTGTTGAGCTGCGACGTGTCGATTCCAGTCGGGCTCGGATTGTGCGGGAGCGTCAGTTCGGTCGTAATGCCGTCGGGTTTGTCCTGCTGGGTGGTTGCTGGCGTGAGCTTGAATTCTGGCTTGAAAGGAACTTCCAAGAAGGGCGAGGCGCCGTTGCAGCCTTCGGTACCCAGAGGACCGCTGTATCCCTTTTTGGCAGCTTCCCCTACTTTGGGCGTCAGGCTGATCGTCGTAGTTGTTTGTGGCCCAGTGCCTGTACAGCTACTTGGATTTGTGATAAACCCGCCATGCCCAGTCGTTCCGATGTTGCCATCTAGGATCAGTCGTGAGCTGATCAAAGGCAGTGTCGGCGAGACATTGATTTCGTAGTAGTCGTGATAATCACCTTTGCCGGTGCCAGCTGCTTCCGTCCCCCATTCGACGCCGCCTTCAATCAGGGTATGGGCGTAGTACTGCTGTGCCTCCGCTCCTTCTTGTTCCACTAGTGTGGGGAAGCCTCCGACTCCCTGTTTTGCCCCAGCTTTTTCCGCTTCTTCGAAGCCTTCTTTGAGCGCAGCGCCAGTGAGTGGCTGCGGGAGTTCGAGAGCAACCCCAAAATCCGAGGCCCTACCCACGGGCTGAACGAGGTTGTAGACCTTTCCCGCAATCGGAACATCCCCCTGGAATTCATGTTTTTCATTAAAGGCCGCTACCACTACTTTGTTGATACCGATTTCCGTTTCGGACTTGCAGGCTGGAGGTCCGTAGAAACCTGTATTGGGGACGGCTTCTTTTTCGCCGAATTCTTCCATCTTGCACTTGCCCACGGCCTCGGGATTGGTGCTAACGCCCACACCGACATCAGTGCGAACGTGCGTCACGATGCCGCCGGTCGCAATGCCAGCCGGCACCGCATTGGGAAATGTGCCTTCAGTATTGACCTTGAAGGCCGTGATTCCCGCGGGAGGATGCCCGGCAGCCTGGGTAAACAGTTCTGGGTTTTAAGAGGTGTGCCACCGTATGCGGGGAATTCGCCACACGTGGAGTTCGTTACGTTGCAGTTCGCCGCAAAGACTTCTTCGATGCCAAACGTCGACGCAGCCTGCGCCGCGGGCGCCGAGACGGCGACGAGCGCCAAGATCGCGCCGAGCAGGGGCGCCAGAAGAGCGAAGCGTACGTTGGACCTGGACCTCATGCAGACCTCCCTATCGGACCGAGCTTGGATACCCGGTCTATGACTCCCGGTACCTCCCAAAGTTGCGGCAACCCGCCGCGGCACTGCAAAGTTCTCATCCATAGTTCCCACTGGCCGAATCCTGCCACCTATGTCTACCTTAGACGAAGTTCGGGGCGGTGTCCTGCATCCCTCTTGGAAATCCCATCTTACATCATGCAACCGGTGGTTGTCCAGGGGGAACCACTCGAATCAGATATAGACGTCCCATGCACGATCTCCAGCTGGTCATCTTCGATTGCGACGGGGTGCTCGTCGACAGCGAGGTGATCTCCAACGACGTGCTCGCCCGCGCGCTGACGGAGCAGGGCCTGCCGACCACGCTCGCGCAGGCGCGGCGCGACTACCAGGGGCTGCTGCTGGCCGAGATCGACTCTCGGGCACAGGCCAAGCTCGGCCGGCCGCTGGCGCATGACTGGCTCGACCGATACGAGCGCGACCGCGCCGCCGTCTTTCGCCGCGAGCTGCATGCGGTGCCGGGAGTCGCCGAGGCCGTGCGACGCGTCAAGGCGGCCGGGGTGGCGGTGTGCGTCGCATCCCAGGGGAAGCTCGAGAAGACGCGGCTGTCGCTGAAGCTGACGAAGCTCGACCCCCTCTTCGGAGACGAGGCCCTGTTCTCCGCCTACTCGGTCCCGCGCGGCAAGCCCCACCCCGACCTCTTCCTGCACGCCGCCGCGTCAATGGCGGTCGAGCCCTCGCGCTGCGCGGTCGTGGAGGACACTCCCTCCGGGGTCACCGCCGCGGTCGCGGCCGGGATGCGCGCCCTCGGCTACGCGGCCGACAGCGATGCGGCGGCGCTGCGGCAGGCGGGCGCCGAGGTCTTCGAGGCGATGAAGGAGCTGGCGGGGGTGCTGGGGGTCGGGTGATCTAGATGAACGGGCTGCTTATGGTGCCGTGATATGGCACCAGACGGTGCCATGGTATAGCACCGTTTGGTGCCGTTATATGGCACCTTGGTTTTGAGATCGTCCGACCAATCGGCAATGTAGGGTGTGCCGCCGATGGCGGCGAGGACCAGGGACGGACAATGAGCGTCGAAGTCCGTCCTGTCCGCACCCGACGCGAGCTGAGCACGTTCATCAAGCTCCCCTGGCGGCTCTACCGCGACGAGCCCAATTGGGTACCACCGCTGCTGATGGACGTCAAGAAGCGGCTGAACCCGAAGAAGAACCCGTTCTTCAAGCACGCCGAGGCGCAGTACTTCCTCGCCTGGCGGGACGGGCAGGCAGTCGGGCGAATCAGCGCCCACGTGGATGAGAACTTCAACGAGTTCCAGGACAACGAGTGGGGTCTGTTTGGATGGTTCGAGTGCGAGGACGACGCGGACGCGGCGAGGACGCTGCTGGACGCCGCCGAGGGCTGGCTGCGCGAGCGCGGGCGCGATCGGATGGTCGGCCCGATGGACTTCACGACCAACGACGAGTGTGGTCTGCTGATCGAGGGTCACAAGCATCGGCCGATCATCCTCTGCCCCTGGCACCCCCCTTACTACCAACGCCTGTTCGAGCAGGACCTAAAGCTGGAGAAGGCGATGGACCTTTACATGTGGAGCCTGAATGTGGAGGGTCGCGAGAAGGTCCATCCGGCGATCTGGGAGATGGCCGGAAAGGTCGAGTCTGAGCACGGGATCGTCTGTCGCAACTTCCGCAAGAAGGACCTGCAGACCGAGGTTGGCCGCTTCGTAGAGATCTACAACTCCGCCTGGGAGCGCAACTGGGGCTTCGTGCCGCTGACAGAAGAGGAGGTCCGCCACTACGCCAAGGACCTGAAGCCGATCCTCGACGAGAACTGGGCGATGGTCGCCGAACGCAAGGACACCGGCGAGGTCGTCGGCGCCGCGTTGACGCTGCCCGACTACAACCAGGTGCTCGCCAAGCTGAACGGCCGCCTGCTCCCACTCGGCTGGCTGACGGCACTACGTGAGCGCAGGAAGATCGACGCGGTCCGCGTGATCGTGCTCGGCGTGAAGTCCGACTACCGCCACACAGGCGTCGCCGCGCGCTTCTATCAGATGCACTTCGACGCGGCCGAACGCACACCCCAGAAGGGTGGCGAGATGGGCTGGATCCTGGAGACCAACACGCCGATGAACCGCGCGATGGAAGGTATGGGCGGCGAGATCAAGCGGCGGTACAGGGTGTACGAGCGGATGTTGTAGCGAGATCGAGGTGAGGAGAGTCCTCCCAGCTCGCAGGGCTGTCCGACAATGGAATCGGGTGAGGTGTATAACGCGAGCATGGCGCTCAGTGAATCTCCGCTAATGACGGCGGGTGGGTTGGTCCGGCTCACGTACGGCCTCGGCGCGATGTTCGCGCCGCGATTCGTCGCTGGCCGTTATGCAGCGGCCGAGCCGGACTCAGTGATGAACTTGCGCGGCTTCGGTGGCCAGCACATAGCGATCGCCATCTTCACGCTGTTCTCGGCCCGCTCACGAAAGATGGCCCGCCCCGC
Organism: uncultured Solirubrobacterales bacterium; assembly: GCA_963813745.1. Taxonomy (GTDB): domain Bacteria; phylum Actinomycetota; class Thermoleophilia; order Solirubrobacterales; family Solirubrobacteraceae; genus Palsa-744. The sequence goes on along the minus strand of CAWEZW010000005.1, from coordinate 41,630 downwards.
GTTACTCCTCAACACGGGGATTGAGATCGGCGACATGGTGGCCGGCGGCCTCGAGGTGCGCGAGCGCGGCACCCGAGATCCCATTGCAGTCGGCGGCGTGCTGCTCCCGCTCGTTGGCCTGACCACCTGGCTGACGGCACTGATCAAACTCAACCGCTGAAAGCACTCGCTCAGACCCGGTATAGCGTTTGCTATACCGTTTGGTACAGCGTTTGCTATACCTCGAGTTTCGGGGTTTTCGAGGTCTGAGCGCGGTGTAGTGATGACTGGTGTGGTCGGCGCCCGGCGGGTGCGTCTGGCTGGTTGAGCGGCGGGTCAGCGTGGGCTGAGCGCGACCAGAGGAAGGTTGGCGGCGACCCCGAATCCGGTGGGTGTAAACCCATCTGGCTGCGGGGCGTAGTGAGCGTTCCCGCGGCCCTTCCACCGGGAGGTCGCCGCCATGCCTGACATGTATCAGGTTCCCAGTTCGCTTGCGGGTCTGCTTTCCCTGCTCGCGCCGTGCTTCACCGCACCCACGTTCCAGACGTTCAGCATGTTGACGGTCGGGTTCATCGCCCGCATCCGCGAGAACACCGTCACCGGGATGCTGCAAGGCGCCGGGCTGGCCGGGGTGTGGCATCACAGCCGCGCGCACGCCTTCTTCGCCTACCGCCGCTGGGCGCCCGACGAGCTCGGGCTGCGGCTCATGGAGCTGCTCGTCTCGGTGCTGCTGGCAAGCGACGCGCCGATCCGCCTCGCCGTAGACGACAGCCTCTTCGGTCGCTCCGGCAAGCACGTATACGGCGCGCACTACCTCCACGACGGCGCCCAACCAGAGGGGTCGGGCAGACGCACCCGCTGGGGCAACTGCTGGGTGCAGGTCGTGCTCGTCGTGGCGCTGCCGTGCACGGGCGGGCGGACGATCGGCCTGCCGCTCCTCTTCCGGCTCTTCGAGCCCAAGGACGATCAGCACCCCAACCGGCCCTCCCAGCCAGAACTCGCACGGGAGCTCATCGAGATGGTCATCAAGCGCTTGCACGGCCGCCAGATCGTAGCTGGTCATGGACGGCGCCTACGCTTCCAGAGCCTGGCAGGGGCTCCCAGAGCACGTCGGCCTGACGACCAGGATGCGCACAAACGCCGCGCTGCACAAGCTCCCACCAGCACGCCGAAAAGGCCAGCACGGCCGCACGCCGCTGAAGGGCAAAAGAATGAAAAGCCTCGCGCAGATCGCCAACAGCGCGACCTTCAAGACGATCAGCCTCACCGGACGCGACGGCAAGATACGCAGCGCGCTCGTCCACGAGTTCACCTGCCTCTGGTACAAGCCGTTTCACACCCGGCCGATCAAGGTGATCCTCGTCCGCAACCCCAACAGCAACAAAGACTTCAACATCGCGATCGCCAGCACCGACACCACCGCGACCGCAGCGCAGATCATCGAACGCTACGACGGGCGCTGGGTGATCGAGACCGTCCACCAAGAGGCCAAGGCTCACGGCGTCGGCGACGCCCGAAATCGCGTCAGAGGAGCCGTGCGGCGCACCGTGCCATTGGGTTCCTGACGATGACGATCACGATCGCGTGGTATCAGCTCTGCGGGGACCCCCAAGCCGACCTGCAAGAACGCCGCCGCCACGCTCCGTGGTACCGCCAAAAGACCAGCGTCAGCTACACAGACATGCTCGCCGCGCTGCGGCGCGAGCTGATCCGACACGAGTTTCATGCACAAGGTCATTCGATAACCACATACCCACAAATCAGAGAACCCCAATTGCCATCAGTCCTCGCGGTCGCCTAAAGCGGTCGCGGTAGGGACCGCCGTTGCTGGCGGCCCCCCGCGCAGATCCCAGCGTGCGGGACTACCGCACTGGGCTCTTGCCTCGGATTCTGGCGTCGAAGCGAGCCTCTGGCCAGGGGTGCAGGATGCGCACTGTCGGTAGCCATCGGGCAGCGAGACGCTTCATCCGCGCCCAGGTCATCCGGGAGCGATGGCTACGACGCCGAAGCGAGCGCAGCCAATGCTGGACGATCTGGTAGCGGAAGGCGCTGAGCGCCTCGCCGTTGTCGGGCACCGCGTAGTAGTTGCAATGCCCCCGCAGGACGCTGGCGAGCCAGCGCCCCTGCTCGGGAATGGGCAGATACCGCCGTCGTCTGAGCTCGGCCTTGACCTCGCGCAGCTTGGCCCGCATCCGCTTCGAGTCTGTGACGCGCTTGAGCTTGAAGCGCCCCGTCTTCCGGGTTTTCGCGCATATATACGTGAAGCCGAGGAAGGAGAACGTCTCAGGCTTGCCAAGGCCCCGCTTCCGACGTCGCTCGGCGGCGAACCGCCCGAACTCGATCAGCCGCGTCTTCTCGGCGTTCAGCTCCAGGGAGAACTCCGCGAGTCTTCTGCGAAGCTCCGCCTGAAACCGCTCGGCGTCCTCTTGATACTCGAAGCCCACAATGAAGTCATCGGCCCACCGCACGATCACGACTTCCCCGTGCGCGTGGCGGCGTCTCCATTGGTGTGCCCACAGGTCGAAGACATAATGAAGGTACACATTCGCCAGGAGCGTTGAAACTGACGCCCCCTGCGGCGTGCCCTCCGGCGTCTGCGACCAAACCCCGTCCTCGATGACCCCTGCTTTGAGCCACTTCTGGATCAAACGCAGGACCCTCTTGTCCGCGATCCGGTGCTCGAGAAACCTTTCAAGCCACGATTGATCGAGGCTCGAAAAGCAGTCGCGGATGTCCACGTCGAGCACCCAGCCCACCCTCCTGCGTGTGATCCCGACCGCGAGCGCATCCAGCGCATTGTGCTGGCTGCGACCGGGCCGGAACCCGTAGGAGAAACCGAGGAAGTCGCACTCGTAGATCGCGTTCAGCACCTCAACGACAGCACGCTGGACGATCTTGTCCTCCAGCGCCGCCACCCCGAGCGGACGCTGGCGCCCGTCGGACTTCGGTATGAACACCCTGCGAGACGGCCTCGCCCGGTATGCGCCCCTGTGCAGGCGCGCGTGCAGGTCCTGAAGGTTGCCCTCCAAATCCCGCCCGTAGTCCTGCCAACTCACTCCGTCCACCCCTGTGGCGGCCTTCGGGTTCAGCGCCCGGTAGGCCACCCGCAGGCGATCGACATCGACGTGATGCAGGAGCGCGGTGAACCGCGCTTCCCTGTCCTTCTGTGCTGCTTGGCGCACGCGATCCAGCCCACTTGACACGCCCTGTCCGGCACTGCGTCCGGGGCGTGTTTGACTGTCCGCGTTCTCCTTGGCCGGTCCCCTTTCCTCCACCGCCTCCGCCGCCCCGCCTAGGGCGTTGTTCGGCCGCTTCTCAGGTACTACAGGACCGTCCGACTGCCCATCCTCGTGCATCACGGGATTACGGCCTCAGCCTTCCCCGTGCGACCCGCCACCCGCCGGTATGCCACCCCGCGATCCATAAAGGACGAGGCATCATCGACGAGCACGGGTGAGGATGGGCTCTCCCGGTTCTCGAACATGGAGAGATCGCACGCATGCACAGGTTCACTGACCCCGCGGGGTCCGCCGACGGCTCGCGAAAGCGCCGCCAGCGGTGTTGCCTTCCGTCGCTTTCGACCGCGTCGGCACCCCAGTTGATCTCGTTTCGGGGCTCAATAGCCTGGCCTGCGTGCACCCCTGTCAACGCTTCGCTGCGCCCTCACGGAACGCCAACGCATGACTCGGGGCCATCGTGATTCGCTAGATCTTCTGATGTACGACCCTTTCATTCGCTTCTCCATGCCGGTTTATCCCGGCGCTTTCCGAAAGTCGAGCTATACCGATGCTCGGTGAAGGTCTTCATAGTCGTCTCCGAGGGCGTCAGCTCCCCTTGGGATTGTCTTCGGCGAGGAACTCCTGGAGGCACCCCGTGAGCTCCTCGGGCTGGTCCTCGCAGATCAGGGTGTAGGAGTCCGCGATCTCCACGAGGCGTCCCTGTGGCAGCAGCTCGGCGAGGCGGCGGCCGTGCTCGATCGGCATCAGACGGTCCTCGCCGGCCCACACCACGAGTGCAGGGCGCTCGAAGGAGCGCAGCGTCTCGGCGGCGGCCAGCAACTCGCGCCGGCCCTGCGCGGCGCTGCGCACATACTTCCCCAGATCGCGGCGAATCTTGCGCTGTGAGGTGACCGGCCCGAACCAGCGGTCCATCACCCCGCGCGGGACCGGCTGCTTACTCAGGTGGCCATACGTCATCGGCAGCCTGCGCAGGCGATCGAAGCGAAACGGCATCACCGTCATAAAGATGCCGCCCGGCATCCTGGCGATGTAGGGCAGCAGCTTCGCCGCGCCTTTCGGCGGGACGTTCTCGAACGCCTCGCACGAGCACAGCACCAGCCGTGCGATCCGTCCGTCGCGGGCGCCGCTGATCAACAGTTGCGGCCCTCCCCAGTCGCTGGCTACGAGCGTGATATCGCGCAGGTCCAAGCGCTCGATGAGCTCGCCGAGGATCTCAGCGACTCCGCTCATCGACAGGTCCGCGTCAGCGCGCATCGGGTGGCGATGACCGCCGAGCGGCAGCGTCGGCAGCACGCAGCGGTAGTCAGAGCGCAGCTCCGCGACGACCTTGCGCCACAGCGAGCCGTCCATCATCAACCCATGCACGAACACGATCACCGGCCCGCTCCCACCGGTGTCCTCGTAGTCGATTGTCCCCGCTGAGAGCTCCAGTTCAGGCATGAGGTTCTCCTCTAGATAGATCGCTCCATACAGCCTAGCTATCCTTGAACGCACGCGCAACGAAGCCACAAGGGGAGCCAGAGATGAGCACGAACACCAAGGAGCGCATCGTCGACGCCGGCGCCACGCTGTTCCGCCGCCAGGGCTACAGCGCCACCGGCGTCAAACAGATCGTCACCGAGGCCGAGGCCCCCTTCTCCTCGCTCTACCACTTCTTTCCCCACGGCAAGGACGAGCTCGCAGCGGAGATCATCCACTCATCGGGCCAGATGTTCCAGCAGCTCGTCGAGCTCGTCTTCGACTCCTCCCCCGACGTCCTCACCGGCGTCCACAACTGCTTCGCCGGCGCCGCCGAGACGCTCCGCCAAACCGACTACGCCGACGCCTGCCCAATCGCCACCGTCGCCCTCGAGGTCGCAAGCACCAACGAACCACTCCGCGAGGCCACAGCCAACGTATTCGAGAGCTGGATCAAATCCGCAACCGGACGCTTCACGGCCGCCGGCATACCCGAGCAAACCTCGCGCGAGCTGGCGATCAGCTTGATCGGCGCACTCGAGGGCGCGTTCCTACTCAGCCGCGCCGCACGCAACACCGAACCGATGGACATCGCAGGCGCAACGACCGCAGCCGCCGTCCAAGCCGCTCTCACCCGATCTTCGTAAAAGCAGGCCAAGATGGATGGGACGCACCGTATGCAGAGGTTGGAGTAATCACGGACATACGCCTCGCTACAATATGTTGCGCAGGGTCGAGCCGTCGGTATCGACGGGGACTCGGTCTTGCTAAGTTTTTCGAAGGGTCGCCCAAGGGCGGCCCTTCGTTTATTCAAGACCTCGAACGCCGCCTCGGTTCCGCCCATCACGGACAATCACTGCTCCGAGCCGCTGCTCGTACCAATCCCACATGAACGCCCGGTTCGGTGCGCGCAAGATCGCCTGAAACGCCGTGTGCGCGACAAAGTCCGCGACCTGCGGCCACTGACTCTCCCGAGCATTCCGCGTCCACGGGTCCTCCACGATCCGTCGCGTGGCGATATTCAACTCACGATGCATCGTCCGCAGTTCACCGCCCTCCCCATCGATAACCACCAGGCCATGGTCATCGGCCTCACGTAAGCGCAGGTCGATCCAGTTCATCAGCGCCCGATACGGAGGCTTGTGACGATCACCAGACGCGAAGCTCGTAATGACCTCCACGCCCGGCATCCCGGCGATGACATCCAGCGCGGACACGAACTCCTGCCATCGCAATGGCTTGCTGCGATTGATCACCGCATCTGGATCACCAGAGGGACGACCCCGGCCCGCCAGCCAATCCGCCGCGTGCAGCCGAGAGCGCACGTCGATCCCATGGACGGCACGTAGATGTCGCCGCCAGCCAAGCCAGACATCCAACGCCGCCGTCCACGCCTCGACGGGCACGGAAACGGCCGAGAAGGTCGTGACCCTCTCGTTGCCTGAGTCATCCACATAGAACAATCGCACGGCCGAGACCGTAACGAGAGCTTGGTACCCCTACGCACGATGTTGTGTATTCGTCAGGTTGAATCTACTTATCGGTCAGCACGGTCCTCAGGCGTCGAGAATCCGACCGGCGTACCGAAGCTGACCCGCAGCAGCGCCCCGCCTCCCTGCGCATTCGCGGCCTCGGCATACCCCCCGCAGGCCTCGGCCGCCTGGCGCACGATCGCGAGGCCCAAGCCGGAGCCCGGTAGCTTGCGCGCGCGGTCGGCGCGGTAGAAGCGGTCGAACACGAACGGCAGATCCTCCTCATCGAAGCCCGGCCCGTGGTCGCGGACGCTCAGCACGCCCTCGTGCAGGCCGACTTCGACGAGGCCTCCCTCCGAGCTCCACTTGTGGGCGTTCTCGAGCAGGTTCGACACCGCGCGCACGATTCGCTCGCCCTGTCCGCGCACGAGCGTGGGCTCGATGTCGAGCTCGAAGCGCAGATCGCCGCGGCGCTGCGTCCGTTCGACGGCGCCTTGGACGACCTCGTCCAAGCGCACGTCCTCGGGGTCGGCGTCCCCCCTGCCCGCACCCCTCGCCAGCTCGACCACGTCGCTGACGAGCGCGGTCAGCTCATCCAGCTCGCTAACGATGTCGCGGCGCAGGTCCTTCTGCTCGGCCGCCGGTAACCGCTCGGCTTCGCCGAGGACCTGAATGTTCGCGCGCAGCGAGGCGATCGGGGTGCGCAGCTCGTGACCGGCGTCCGCGATCAGTTGCCGCTGCTCCTGCACCGAGCGCTCCAGCGCGTCGAGCGTCGTGTTGAAGCTGCCCGCCAGCCGCGCGAGCTCGTCGCGACCCTCGACGTCCAGGCGCCGTGTGAGGTCGAGGTTGCCCGTCAGCGCCTCCGTGCGTTTGGTGAAGCGCGCGATCGGCGCGAGCGCGACGCGCGCGACGAGCGCGCCGAGGATTGCCGCGAGCGCGATCCCGGACACACCGACGATCACCAGCAGCAGGAGAATCCTGCTCAACTCGTGGTTCATTTCGCTCAGCGGCCGCGCAATCAGCACCGCGCCGCTCGCGCCGGTGCCGATCGTGAGCACGCGCAGCTTCGTTCCCCTCACGGTCCGGTCGCTCAACGCGCTGCCGGTGCCGCTCGCGGCGATCGCCCTGTCGCTCGCGCTGACCGCGATCCGCGGCGAGGTTCCCTGCCCGGCCGGCACATCTAATGTCCCGTTGGGCGCGATGAACTGCACATAGCCCGACGCGGCCCCGAACGGCGCCGGCTGCACATGTGTGGGAAATCCCCCCTGCGGCGGCGCACCAGGGAACAAATCCCCGTACGGCTCAGCGGCCGGGGGCGGGTGGACATCCGATCTCGACGGTCCTGTAAACGCCTGCGCGCGCTGGCGCAGTCCCTGATCGATCTCCCCCTGGAGATCCGAGCGCACCGCGAGGTATACGCCGACCGCCGCCGCGAGCACCGCCAGCCCGACCGCGATCCCGGCCGCCGCGGAGCTTCGCGCGCGCAGGCTCACGGCTCGCGCAGTACGTAGCCGACCCCGCGCACGGTGTGGATCAGCTGGCGCGCGCCCGCCCCCTCCAGCTTGCGGCGCAGATACCCGACGTACACCCGCAGCGCGTTCGAAGCCGAGCCGAAGTCATAACCCCACACGCGGTCGTAGATCAGGGTGTGCTGCAGCACGCGGTTCGGGTTGAGCATCAACAGCTCCAGCAACTGATACTCCGTCCGTGTCAACTCGACGAACTGCCCCTCCACCTCGGCCCCGTGCCGTGAGCTGTCGAGCCGCAGCTCGGCGAACGACAGCGCGTCCGGATCGCTGTCCGGGCCCGAACGACGCAACAGCGCTCGCAGCCGCGCCTTCAGCTCGCCGACGTCGAACGGCTTGACCATGTAGTCGTCGGCCCCCACGTCGAGGCCGTCGATGCGGTCGGCCACCGCGTCGCGCGCGGTCAGGATCAGGATCGGCACGCGGTTGCCCAGCAGGCGCAGCCGGCGGCAGACCTCCAGGCCGTCGATCCCCGGCAGCCCGACATCGAGCACGACCGCGTCTGGTACCGCCTGGACGACCTGCTCGAGCGCCTGCTCGCCGTCCTCGGCGCCCTGCACCTCATACCCGCCCAGCGTCAGCGCGCGGCGCAGGGCGTCGCGCACCGCGCGGTCATCGTCGACGACGAGCACCCTCATGACTTTGATTGTTGCGTGCCGAGCAGCTGGCTTGCGCGACCCTGGCAGTCATAGAGGGTGCTCGTGCTCACGGTCACCGTCCGGCAGACCTTCGCCGCGGCGGCGATAGCGACGGTCGAGCCTTTGCGCGTATCGACCGGCAACCTGCCCGCACCAGTCCCGCTCTGAGACGCGAGCACCCAGCGGATCTTGCCCGCCGCCACCTCGCCGGCCAGCCAAGAGATGCTCACGGTGCTCTCGCGGCCGGAGAAGCCTCCGATGCCCGCCACGTCGGCGTCCTGGCTGATGATCGCGGAGGCCGCGCTCGACTGGCTCGCAACCGCGATCGTGCCGCCGCCGTGCTGCTTGACGTAGCTGAGCACTTCATTCGACAGGGCTTCGCCTCCGGGGCCACCGCCCGGTCCGCCACCACCGAATCCCCGGCCGCCGGCGAAACCGGCGCCGCCCGCGGGAATGATTGGGATGCCGGCGCCTGCGGGAGGACCGCCGGCCTGGGCACCCGACACTTCTGAGGCTCCTTGCCCGGTGCCGGTCGATCGCGACGTGCCGCCGGAGCCGAACAGCTGCACCCCGCCGGCGCCGGGTCGTCCGCCGGCGAAACCGCCGCGGCCACCCGGAAAGCCGCCGCGTCCGCCCGGACCGCCGCCGAAGCCTCCACCCGGACCGCCGGTGGCGGCCGACTCGGGCCCACCCGCGGGGAACGTCCCGCTCGTCGCGTGCCCGAGCGTGTCTACCGCCCAGGCGCCGGGCGCTATGAGCAGCGCAGCGAGCACGGCCCCGAGCGTCGCGAGGCGCACGCGCCGCTCCGCAAACGCGGCCAGCGCGAGCGCGGCGAGCGCCCCGACCGCGATCAGCACCGGCGCCAGCCACGTCAGTTCTCCGGGGTACTGGCCGAGCACCGCGAGCTCGGTCGCCACACCCGCGACGACGGCGAGCGGGCCGACGATCCGCGCGCTGCACCCGCCCTTCAGCAGCTGCGCGACGCCCGCGCCGGTGAGCATGGCGATGAACGGCGCGAGCAGCGAGACGTAATAGGGATGGAAGATGCCTTTCGCCGAGCTGAACACCACACCGGTCACGAGCAGGGCGCCGCCGACCGCGATCAACCAGCCGCTACGCGGGTCGGCGCGACGCAGGCGGCTGGCCACGAGGATGCCGATCCCGCTGACGAGCGCAAAGCCGAGCAGCCAGCCGGCCTGGCCGCCAAGCGCGGAGCTCAGCAGGCGCAGCGGGCCGGCGGTGCCGCCGAACACGCTGCCGCCACCGAGCCCTCCCGGCCCGCCTGTCTGCCCGTCAATACGGCCGACGCCGTTGTATTCGGAGATCAGGGAAAGAATTTTGTTGTCGCTCGTGCCGGAGATCCACGGCCGGTCGGCCGCCGGGGTCAGTTCCACGAGCAGCGGCCAAGCGCCGCCGACGAGCACCATCGCGACGCCGCCCGCGAGCAGCTGGCGCAACGCGTGCAGACGGCCCCTGGCAGCAGGTGCGATCCACAGCCAGGCGGCGACGATCCCGGGCACGACCATCAGCGCGACGGCCATCTTCGTCTCGAAGCCGAGCCCGACCGCCACGCCCGCGAGCACGAGCCAGCGGGTCTGCGAACGGGCGGGCGCCGCTTCCAGCGCGCGCGCCGTGAACCACAGCGCCGCCACACAGCAGAGGACGAGCAGCGCGTCCGGGTTGTTGTGCCGCGAGATCGCGACCACGATCGGCGTCAGCGCGAGCGCCAGCCCGGCGACGAACCCGCCCAGGCGGCCGAAGCGGCGACGCACGAGGTCGTAGGAGAGCGCGACCGTCGCGACCCCGATCAGCGCCTGCGGGACGAGGATGCTGAGCGAGTGGTAGCCGAAGACGCGCACCGACAGCGACTGGATCCACAGCGCCAGCGGCGGCTTGTCGACCGTCATCACGCCACTGGAGTCGAGCGAGCCGAACAGGAAGTTGTGCCAGCTCGTGCTCATCGACCTGACCGCCGCGCTGTAGTAGTCGTTCGCCCAGCCGTTTCTGCTCAGCGCCCACAGGTTCAGCGTCCCCGCCAGCGCGATCAGCCCGATCAACTCTGGGTGCGGCAGGCGCAGCGCGAACGTGCGCGTCCGTGTCCTGCGGCGCAGCGTCAGCAAAGGGGCGGGCCGGGTCTCCCAGGAGAAGCTCATGTCCCGAGCATCGCCGGAGGGTGTAGGAGCAGCGTGTGAGGAAGCTAAAGATGGATAAGGATCAGACGGATACTCGTCTATACGAATGTACGTCTAGACGTTTATGCGTCTAATCGTCTTTCCAATAAGACAAAGACCATCCCCAGTCCTACGAGGCAGCGTCCGCGATGCGTTCGCCCGGGACAGTAGGCGAAGCTAAGAACATAGCCCTAACTAGGGCCAAAGTGCTATGTTGATCCTAGATAGTGCTAGGTTCCCGACCAGCCTCCATACCGTGCATACCTTCCGAACCCTAGACCGCCAGATCGGCATGGTGCCCGCTTCGATGGCGGTGACGCTCGGTGGTATCGACCGAGCGCAGGGCGGCGAGCGAGCGCTCCGGACGCAGCATCCCGAGGCGCTCAAGACGCTGAGGGAGATCGCGCGGATCCAGAGCGTCGAATCCTCAAACGCGATCGAGCAGATCACGGCGCCATCGGAGCGCATCCGGGCGCTCGTTGCCGAAAAGGCGGTTCCGGCCAACCGCTCGGAGGAGGAAATCAGCGGATACCGCGCGGTTCTCGACACGATCCATTCGAGCGCGGAGCACATCCCGTTCAAGCCGAGCGTCGTCGAGCAGTTCCACCGCGATCTCTACCAGTTCACCGATACCCCCGCCGGGCGCTGGAAGAGCGTGGAAAACTCGATCGAGGAAGTCACGCCCGCCGGCGTCAAAGTCCTGCGATTTCAGACCGTCACGGCGATCGAGACTCCGGCGTCCATGGATGAGCTGCACGATCGCTTCGCCGTCGCGCTGGACTCGGGCGCACATCATCCGCTGCTGCTTGCGGGCTGCTACGTGTTTGACTTCCTTGCAATCCATCCCTTCCGGGACGGCAACGGGCGTATCTCGAGGCTGCTCACGCTCCTGCTGCTCTACCAAGCCGGCTATGAGGTCGGTCGATTCATCAGCCTGGAGCGCTTGATCGACAACACGCGTGAGACCTATTACGACGCCCTGCGGGCCGCCGGTGACGGCTGGCACGAGGACGAGCACGACATCAAGCCCTGGCTGAACTACTTCCTCGGCATCGTCACGGCCGCCTACAACGAATTCGAAGGGCGTGTCGGCACGGTCTCCGGCCGAGGATCCAAGCGCGAGGCGATCGTGCAGTTCGTACGCCTCTCCACGGTTGCCGACTTCACCGTCGCCGACGTACGCCGAGCCGTCCCTGCAGCAAGCCAGTCCTACATCAACAAGACCCTGACCAAGCTGCGTAACGAGCGTGTGATCGAGCCGATCGGCTCTGGACGGAACGCTCGCTGGCACAAGCTCGCGTAAGCCGAGCCCTATGGTCGCCTGTCCAGGCCGCGTGCGGCCAATCTTCAACGGGAGTCCATACCTCGGGAACCCGGGTCGGGCGAAGCTACAGCTGTAACGTCGGCACCCAACCCCATCTCGAGGTGAGGAGAGCGATGCGACCCCGCGTTCCCCACGTTCCCCGCGTTCCCCAGATCGTGGCCCTTGGCGGCGGCGGCTTCTCGATGGAGCAGGGCAACCCCCTGCTCGACGACTACGTGCTCTCGCTGACCGGGGCCAAGCGCCCCCGCGTTTGCTTCCTGCCGACCGCCTCGGGCGACGCCGACCACTACGTCGTGCGCTTCTACCGGCGCTTCTCGCCCGGCTGCGAGGCCAGCCACGTCTCGCTGTTCCGCCGCGACCAGGGCACCGGCGGGGTCGAGGACGACCTCGCGACGCACCTGCTCGCGCAGGACCTGATCTACGTCGGCGGCGGCAACGTCGTGAGCATGCTCGGCGCGTGGCGCGCGCACGGCCTCGACAGCGTGCTGCGCCAGGCGTGGCGCAAAGGCGTCGTGCTGTGCGGGCCGTCCGCCGGCTCGCTATGCTGGTTCGCGGAGTCGCTCAGCGCCTTCCACGGCGCGCCCCGCCGCGTCCGCGGCCTCGGCCTGCTGCCCTACTCCAACTGCGTCCACTACGACGCCGAGCCCGCGCGGCGCGCCGAGTACCACCGCTTCGTCGGCGACGGGATGCGCCCCGGCTACGCCGCCGAGGACGGCGTCGCGCTGCACTTCCGCCGCACGCTGTTGGAGCGGGTCGTCAGCTCGCGTCCCGACGGGTGCGCCTATCGCGTCGAGCCGGCTGCCGACGGCGTCGTGGAAACGCCGCTGGAGACCGCCTACCTCGGGGCCGCAGACGCGGACGCCGCCACACCCACAAAGGCCGCCAAGCGCACAAACGCCGCCAAAGCGATCCGGTTACCTCCCGTGACAGCGATCGCCGCCGCGTGAGCCCGCCGGGCGGTAAGGACACACCCGTTTCAGATACTGAGATCACGGAGACGGATGAGTCAACGCTGCTTGCGCTCGGCGGCGGCGGCTTCACGATGGAGCCGACCAACCCGCTGCTCGACGACTACGTGCTCTCGCTCTCCTCCGCGAAAGAACCCCGCATCCTGTTCCTGCCGACGGCCTCGGGCGATACGACGGCGCAGATCAACGCGTTCCACGCGCGCTTTTCCGACCGCCTGTGCGTGCCCGAATACCTGTCGCTGTTCCGGCTGGGCGAGGTCAAGCGCCCGCTCGCGGAGATCGTGCTCGAACAGGACATCGTGTACGTCGGCGGCGGCTCGATGCGCAACCTGCTCGCGATCTGGCGCGCCCATGGCCTCGACCGCGTACTCGAGCAGGTGTGGCGCGCGGGCGTCGTGCTCGCGGGGCTGAGCGCCGGCGCGATGTGCTGGTTCGAAGGCGGGATCACCCGCTCGAGCGGCCCCCCGGCGCCGATGGCCGGGCTCGGCCTGCTGGAGGGCTCGCTGACCGTCCACGCCGACGGCGAGCCCGAGCGCCTGCCCGTGTGGCTAGCGAGCGTGCGTAACGGCTCGCTCCCCGGAGGCTGGGCCGTCGACGATGGCGTGGGACTGCTGTTCCGCGGACAGCGCCTGGAGCGCGTAGTCAGCTCACGACCGGGCGCGGGCGCGCAGCGCGTCGACCAGGTCGCCGGCGAGCTCGTCCGGCACCGCCTCACACCCGAGCTGCTCGGCGAGGAGGCCCCCGGAGTGCTCGGGGGCTTCGACGAGGATGTGCAGGAACTACGGCGCGTCACCCGCCTACGGCGTGGCATGCTCGGCGAAGGGCTGTAGAGTCCGCGCATACACCACCCTTACAAAGCGAGGGAGCCGAGATGAGCACGGATGCACGCACTGTCAGATCTTTTGCATTCCCGAGTTGTATACTTTAAATCTACATCAATTCATAACATAACACAGATCCGAACGACAGCGTTGCTGATAGCGCTGCTCGTATTGATCGACGCGAGCGTCCTCGCGGCGAGCTCCAGCACGATCGCATCCGTGCGACGGGGCACCCATCCATCGAACGGTCAATCTCGGGCACCTCGTGGGCGACGGTCTCGCTCTGGCGCAACTCGCTATCTGCAGAGCGTTGCGCGCGGACAACCATGCTTACTGGGCCACGAGCAACGGGCCTGTCCTGGCCACGAAGAAAACGCCTGTTCTCAGCAACTGTCTGCGCGCTGAGCGCAGGCGGTGTTGCCGTAAGCAGTCCGGCCGGAGGAGTGGATCTCAGCCTGCTCGGCATCTCGGGTGTTCCACCATGGCCGTCAAGCCGACGCGCACGCCAAACGGATCGCCTATCCCCGTGGAGCCGTGGGCGAGTGGTATGCGAATCGTCCGGAATGGGACTAGAGCAGGGCTTCCGAGTGGCTCATCCCGTCGGCGCCGCGGCGACAACACGCTCACACTGGCCCTGAGCCTCGGCGGCTCGCTGCGGGCTCGGATGCAGTCGGGCGGTCGCGGCATCTCGCTGATCGCACCCAACGGAAAGGTAGCAATGCGCTACGGCCGGCTGAGCGCGTCAGCGCGGGCAGCTCGCTGCGGTTCAGCTTGCCCTGCACGGGCGCCGCGTCGTGTCGATCAGCGTGGCCATCGCAGGCGCGCCTATCCCGTGACGGTCGATCCACTGCTTGAAGAGGGGCAACTCGAGCTCTGCCGGCGGAGGGATGGGCGGAGCCGTCGCCATCGAAGGCTCGACGATCGTCGTCAGGACGCCCTTTACAGTCGTCGAAGGTGTCGAGCAGGGAGCCGTGTTTGTCTTCACCAAGCCTGAAGGTGGCTAGGCCAAGCTCAAGCAAAGGCGCCGAGCTGGTCGGCATCGGATGGCAAGGAAGTCAACGAAGACAACGTCTACGGCAACACCCTCGGCTCGGCCGTCGCCGTTTCTGGGGGAAACGATCGTCGCCAGCGCCCCGCGAGCCACCGCCGGAGGATCGACTGGAACCCCATTCGCGGGCAAGCTCTATGTCTACACCAAGCCGGCCGGCGGTTGTCACGGTCAACTCGAGCGAGACCGCTCAGCTGAGTGCATCCGACCCCTCGAACCCCGACTACCTCGGCGGCTCCGTCGCGACGGACGGACAGACGATCGTCGCCGGCGAGCCCGACAACAGCGGCGAGGGCACACCCGGCCCAGGGGCTATCTACGTCTTCTCCAAGCCCGAAGGAGGGGTGTGGAAATCGGCACTTCAGACGGCCAAGCTGACGGGCACGGGGGCCGGCGCCCTGGGCACCTCCGTAGCCGTTTCCGGTTCTGTGATCGTCGGCGGAGCTCCCTACACGACCGTAAACTCGAATGCCAACGCGGGCGCGGTCTACTGAGTACACCAGGGTCGAAGGCAAACCCTGGAGCAACTCGACGCAGACGGCTGTGATCGCCTCGGGAAGCCCCTCCGCGGAGACGCTGGGGACGGCGGTCGCACTTGAAGGATCGACACTGGCCGTCGGCGCCGGAGCGAACGCCGGCGGACCGGTACCGACCTCTGCCTACGTCTTCACGGAGCCGGCCGAAGGCTGGAAGAACACCGAATCCCCCACGGCCCAGCTGACCCCCTCCGACCCGGCCGGTTATGAGCACTTCGGTGACTCGATCGCGATTTCCGGCACGACGATCGCTGTCGGCGCACAGTACGGCCCCGGCGTCGAAAAAGGCGCTGTAGGGGCTGTCTATCTCTACGAAGAGCCCGAGGGCGGCTGGGTGAGCACCTCAACCCAGACACAGAAGCTCGCCGCTGCAAACGGAGGGATCTACCAGGCCGAGTCGGTTGCCCTCTCGGGCTCCACGCTCGTCGAGGGCGCTCCCTATGCCAAACAGCTCGGCGGCTCCAGCGAAGGTGTGGCCTACGTGTTCGGCCCCGGCGGCCCCGGTGAAGAAGTCAAGAAAACGAAAGAAGAAAAGAAAGAAGAAACCTTCGTCAAACCGGTGGCGGAAACCAAACTCACCTATGTCTCCACAGCTCCTGCAGTCGAACGCGAAACGTTCATCGGGTTTCCGCTGAACGTCAAGCCCGGCGAACCGATCGCCTGCATCGGCAATGTGTGCACATACGCGGCCATCAAGTGCAAGAAAGCCAAGGAACCCTGCATCGGATCGGCGAGCTACGAAGAAATCTCCGGTGCGCTGGCATAAAGCACCGCTGCCAAGAGCAAGAAGAAGCCAAAGCAGTAAGCCCGTCATCTACGGCAAGGGCGCCTTTCTTCGATCCCGGCGGGCACAGTCCGGAAGATCACCATCAAGCTGACCGCCGACCGCCGCAAGCTTCTCAAGGGCAAGAAGCATGCTCGTGGCAGGTTGACGATCACGACCACTCAACCGGGCGGCAAGAGCACCACCAGCTCGAGCATCCTCACGATCAAGCTGGCGTCCAAGCACTGAGACTGGGCCTCAGGCGCGTCGTTATCTGCGACTGCCCTTGCGCGGTTTCGCCGGCCTCGGCGGAAAGCGCTTGCGCTCCTCGGCGGTCATCTTACGGATCGTCAGCGAGCCTTCCTTGAGCTGACGCTCGACATCCTCCAGTTTCGCGACACGCCGCTCGGCCGCACGATCCGCTTGAGTGGCCATCCGTTCAGGATAGCGCTCGGGGGTGCTCGGGCCAGGTATTGTCTGCGCTCGCGTTCTCTTCCGCTGCAGGCGAACGCGGGCTTGACGACCCCCGGAATGGAGCGCCTGTGAGACAACGCCTTCTTCACGCCATCCGCCAGCGGGCACTTCGACATCACCGTCACCGTCCCCGCGAACGCCAAGGCCGCAATCTTCCGGCTCACGAGCAAGGTCGCCGCCAACAAGCACTCCGTCAAGCACGGCTTCACGACGTTCAGCCTGCCATTGCCGGTCGCGCTTGGGTGAGCCGGAGGGCAACGAGCGTCAGATGAGGAGGCTCAGCCCCTTCCGAACGGTCGGCATCTTCGCCTGTCTCGCCGCGTGCTCGGTCGCCCTCGCCCCGCAGGCGTCCGCCTCTGACACGCACCCAGCCAACCGCTGTGGGATCTTCCACGCCAAGGGCGCCATATATGGTGTCTACGTGGCCGACGGTCACGTCAAGTGCGCTGTGGCCACGCGCATCTTGAAGGCGATTGCCGTCGGCAAGGGCAAGATCGTCAACAACGGCGCCTCGGCCGACTCGTACGTGCTCTATGGCGGGTGGCTCTGCCCGTTCGGCAACATGGGCGAGCAGACCTGCGAGCACTCCAAGCGTCCTGTGAACAACCCAAGTCAAGACATCGCAAGCCTGTCCTGCTCGATCGAAAGGGGATGTCCCGTGCGGGCCGCGTTCCCGAACGAATAGCGCCGCGCAGCCTCAGAACGCGCGGTAGGAGCCGCGCGTGATCGTGAAGCCGTGGTGCGCGCGATTGACACAGCGGACCGAGTTCGCGCCGATCGTGCACGTCACTTCGATCGGACCGATACCGCCCCACTTGCGCCCGCTCCCCAGCGCCACCTGATGGGTGCCGACGAACGAGTCCTGACTGAGCCGCGCGAGCGATGGGCGCCCGACCGAACCGAGAAACACGAAGCCGGGGTCGCCGATGCCCTTCGCCTTCGGCGCCGGCACCGATCTGGCGCTGCAGAGCAGCTGCATCGGCGGCGTGTTGACCGGGTGAATCGCGATCCCGCAGGCGACGTTCCCGCCTAGCGCAGTCCACAGCTGCGCGCTCGACGCCGTCGAGGCGAGCGCGGGCGTAGACGCGACCGCAAACAGGCTGAAGACACAGGCGAGGATCGACAACCAAACCCGGCGCACACCCATATCATCGCACGCACGGGACGCCTACGACCGCCGATGAAGTTCAAACCGCGGTTGAAACGACCCTATAGGGCGCTTTACGGTCCCGACACATCTCTAAAGCTTTTGCCATTTTTCTTTAGAGACGCTAGAGTGCTTGCTGTGGAGCGCACCGACTACGCATCGACCCCGTTTGGCAAGCCGCGGCGCACGCTCGGGCGCCACGGCTACGTGGCCTACTTCCCTGAGCCCATACCGCGGGCAATCGAGCTGCCGACGCCTACGGTTCGGCTGCTGGCAGACGCAGAGGCCTCGCTGGGAAGGCTCGCCGGCGTGGACAGCGGTGGGGATCCCGCCTCTGTTGATAGCCAGGCCATCGCTGCGCGAGGCACCTTCGTCCGCTCGCCTCGAGGATCACGCGGCGTCCCAGGCGAGCTGTCCTGAGGTCGAGCAGCGACGAGCCCGCCGACGCGGCCGTCGCGGCGCGAGTCCTCAACAACATCACGCGACAGCCCTCGACTCGGGCCTCGCGCATCAGCTGGGCAAGCACCCGCTCGAGGCGGATCGCCTGACGCACAGCACGCGCGCACAGCTGCTCTCCGGCGTGCGCGGCCGTAGCCCCGTTGACGATCAGGTAAGTACCGCACCACGCTCCAGAACTCGGGCAGCCTCGGAGGCGGGACTCGTACGGGATGTCGAGACAGCGCTGTTCTTCCGCTTGGCGCGCACCAGTCGCTGCGGCCATCGTCGTCTCGGCGACGAGAAACGCGCGGCGATCTCGGCGCTGCTAGGCCGCCGAGCGCTGCGCACGTGACCGCCGACGCTGCGCCTCCAGAGCGCCGGATGCAGCAGTTGAAGATCACGCGCATCCCTTCCTCGACGGGAACGGCCGGATCGGCCGTCTGCTGTCCGTCTTCCTGCTCGTCGAGCACGGCCGGCTCCCAGCACCCTTGCCACTCGTCGCACCTGAGCGCGTACCTGGAGCGCGACCGCGCGCGGTACTACGAGGCGCTCCAGGCGGTTCGCCAACGTGGTGACGTTGTGCCGTGGATCGAGCTCTTCCTTGCCGCCGTGGGCACCCAGGCCGCCGATGCGGTCGTGCGCTCTCAGCGCATCGTCGAGCTGCGCGAGCGCTACCGTGCGGCCGCCTCCGCGATCACGTCAAACAAGGCGATCACGCTGGTCGACCTCATATGCGAAACGCCGATCGTCTCCTCACACGCGGTCGAGACCAGCTTGGGCGTTACGCGGCCGACGGCCCTGAAGCTCCTCCGTCAGCTGGAGAAGGTTGGGGTGCTCGAGGAGGGCAGCCCAGGGCCACGAGGCCAGCGTCGCTATCTTGCGCAGGAGTTGATGGCAGCGGTGACGGACGAAGGGAACCGCTAAACCGGCTGACCGTTGGCCGTGAGCACGACCTCGATGTTGCCGCGCGTCGCGTTCGAATAAGGACACACCTCGTGAGCGCTGCGCACAAGCTCGACGGCGAGGCCTGGGTCATCGACCGAGGGCAGGCTCACATCCAGCTCGACGCCGAGCTGAAAGCCACCGGTGCCGGTCGGGGTGAGCGTGACCTTTGAGTCGATCGCCGCGTCCCCCGCTTCGACTTTCGCACGCCGGGCGACAACGCCGAGCGCCCCCTCGAAGCAGGCGGCGTAGCCGACGGCGAACAGCTGCTCCGGGTTGGTGCCATCGCCGGCGCCGCCCATCTCGTTGGGGAGGCGCAGCTGCACGTCGAGCCGGCCATCGCTCGTGCGGCCGTGTCCCTCGCCCCGGCCTCCGGTTACGTGGGCCTCGGCGGTGTAGAGAACGTTGGGCATCGGAACTCCTCGGTTTAGGTGGAAAGACAGGGACAGTGATACCAAGCGCCGCCTCAGATCCCTCTCCGTCAGACTCCCGTCACCCTGCTCGCCGTCGTCGACATAGACCCCGGTACGTTTCTCGCGATCATCGCCGCGGTGCTGTCAACGCTCGTCTTCCCGATCCTCGGCCTGCGGCTACGAGGCGACATCGAGGCCGGGACGCTCGCGACAGAGATTCCCGCGAGCGCTGTTTAGCCGGCCTGGAGTAGGTGGGCCGCATCCTGCAGGCGATCATCACCCCAGAACAGCTCACCGCCGACGGCTAGGGTCGGCACGCCGAAGACACCGAGCTCGTGGGCGTCCTGCGTCGCCGCGCGCAGCGCCAACTTGACCTGAGGGTCCCCGGTCGCGTCCTCGACCGCCCGCTGGTCCAGACCCACCTCGCCGGCGAGGTGCAAGACGCGCTC
Organism: uncultured Solirubrobacterales bacterium; assembly: GCA_963813745.1. Classification (GTDB taxonomy): domain Bacteria; phylum Actinomycetota; class Thermoleophilia; order Solirubrobacterales; family Solirubrobacteraceae; genus Palsa-744. Next base: position 21,824 of record CAWEZW010000005.1, on the reverse strand, counting down.
GGGCAGGCCGAGATCGTGGCCCTGCTGAAAAGCGGCGCGGAAGGCGCGGAGGGAGAACTCGATGCCTTGGCCGACCTGGAAAGCGTAGGTGCAGGCGCGCATCGCGAACAGGTAGTTGCTCGGCCACGGCTCGGGCCAGCGCACCGGCGGCAGGCCGTAGAGCTCGGCGCGCCGCTGCACCTCGACGATCCCATCCCGGCGGCGGTCGGGATCGCCCAGCGACCAGGACGAGCGCCCGGCCAGCTTGAACAGGGCGCCGAGCGACAGCGGCTGCCACACGACCGACTCGCCCAACACATCGGCGATCCGCTCAGCCGTCAGATATGCGTACGGCGATCCGAGGTCGAAATAAAAGGTGGCTCGCGTCATCTGAGGACCCAAGCCGATCCCCGCTGCGCTCAGCTCGCCGGCACCCAGCCGGCGGGGAACGCGCCCGCCGGAATATCGCCGGGGTACTCCGGGAAGAGCTCGCGGGCGATCCGCTCGCTCGCGGTGCCCTTCAGCAACGGCCGCAGGTCCCCGACGTTGAGCAGGATTCGCAGCGTCGCGCCGATCTGCAGGTCGGCGGCGTTCGGGTGCTCGCCGCCGATCACGCCACGGGAGATCAGATCCTCGACGTACGCGAGCTTCGCCGGCAGCCCGGCCAGGTCCTCATGCAGGCGTGCGGCGGTGATCTTGTGGTACTTCCAGGTGGGCCTGATGAAGCCGATCGCAAAGTCGGTGCCCGGGCCATCCAGCGGCTCACCGCCGGCGAAGGTGCCCATCGCCTCCGGACGGAAATGCAGCGCCCCCCAGGGCATCCGCCGCCCGAGATCCTGGAGCTCCTCATCACCCCAGCGCTCTGCCTCGCGGACCTCTTCGGAGGGATAGAGGACCGGCTCGGGGACGAGCTGCTCCAGACGGTCGAGAATTGCGCGTGAGCCGTGCACGGGCTCGCCGTCGACGAGCATCCCCGGCACGGTGTGATTGCCCTCACCGTAGATCTCCTGCATCTGCTCGACATGCGGACCGGGGACGAAATCGACACGCTCGTACTCCAGACCCTTCAGGCGCAGGGCCGCGGTTGCGGTCATGCACGGATGCGACGGCGGCAGGACGTGAAGGACGATCTCGGGAGCCACGGCGGACACAGCCTATCCGGCTGCTCATGCCAGATGCGCTCAGCCACTACCTCCCTCAGTCGTTCCCTCAACCGTCCTCTCAGCCGTCCTCTCCCTCCCCGCCCGATCCGGCTCGTAGGCTCGCAAGGAAGATACTCTCCGCCATGCGCAGCAGACCGATCGACACGTGCGGGCGCAGTTCGCTGCTGCGTACCCTCACATCAGAGCCGTGCGGTCCGATCACCTCGACGATCGTGCAAACGTCGCCGATCTCGCAGTCCTCGCCATAGGCCTCTTCGAGTGCCTCCATCTGCGCCGCCACAACCTGCCCTACCTTGGTCTGATCAAGCGTCATTCCGGGGTTCTCCTTCGCGATGGTGTACTGGACCCTGTGATCTGGATCATCCTCGATCCGCAGCTGCTGGCGATCTGCGTCCCGCTGGCGCTGCACCGCTTCAATCGCACGCTCTCCAGCTGAGCAACCCGCTACGGCGCCGCCGGGACCACTGCGACTGGAACGTCCTCGACGGACAGCTCCGCGGTGTCGAAGACCGGCCCCGGTAGTCGCTGGACGTGAGTCATCAGCTCGAGGAACGCCTCCTCGGTTTCCAGGAAGGAGATGCGCGGGGTGCGGTAGTGCATTGGGACGACCCAGCGCGGCGACAGTCGCTCGACGATCGTTGCGGCCTCGGACGCACCGGCCGTCGGTCCGCCGCCAACGGGGAGGAACAAAAGCTCGACGCGTCCGATCGCCTCGGCCTGTTCCTCGCGCAGCTCGCGTTGGCCGAAGTCACCGAAGTGACACACCCGAATGCCATCCAGCTCGAACGCGAAGATCGTGTTCGGACCCCGTTCAGTGCCGGCCGCTGCGTCGTGCTCGGAGGCGATCGCGGTGACCTCGCCGATCGGCGACTCCAGCGCCCCGGCAGTGGAGCGCAGGATCGTGGGGTCGCCACCGATCGACTCGACGCCGTTGTGATCGATGTGCTCATGGGTCACCAGCAGCAGATCAGCCTCGACGCCGTCGATCGGCGGGTAGTCGAACTGCATCCCGCGGCTCGCCGCCATTGCCGACATGTCTCCGAACGGGTCGATCGCCACCGTCTTATCCGCTGCGGTGAGGCGAAACGCGGACTGGCCGTACCACTCAACTTGCATGCTGTTCCTCTCTTGTGGGGGTATGAACCGTGCTCGCACCGTTCCCCGGCGCTACTCCGGCCCTAGGCTTAGCACCGTTGCCCGCCACCGCTCCGTCGGCGTGCCCCTCCGCCAGCCGGCCGCCAGGGCCGGCCTCGGGCGAGACCGGCACCGCGTATTGATACTTGCCACCGCGCATCAGCGAAGCGCCCGCGGCGATCAGACAGGCGACGATCGCGAACGCGAACGCCTCGTGCAGGCCCGCGCGAAACGGCGCGGAGATCAGGTGCGGAAAGAACGACTTGCCGACGAGCGCCGCGCGGTTCGATGCCGACAGCCCACTCAGCGCGTGGACGCCGACGAAGTGCTGGATCGGGTTGTAGCCGAGGAAGGCGGCGAACAGGATCGACACGGGCGGCAGGTGCGCGACGCCGGCGGCGGTAGCCGCGGCGACGCCGTGGGCCTTCAGGCCGGCGGTCAACGCGGCGGGCAGACTGGAGGACAGGCCGAAGATCATCAGCGTGAAGAAGATCCCGATCGAGAGCACCTGGGCGGAGTTCTGAAAGGTCTGGTTCATGCCCCCGCCGGCACCCCGGTCGCCCGCCGGGAGGCTGTTCATCACGGCGGCGCGGTTGGGCGAGGCGAACATGCCCATCGAGATGCCATTGAGAAACAGGATCGCGGCGAACAGCGGATAGGGAAAGTCGATCGGCAGCAGCGCCAGCAGGTAGAAGCTGAGCGCCGCGCCAAGCATCCCGCCGGTCGCAAACCAGCGCGCGCCGAAGCGGTCGGACAAGTAGCCGGAGGTCGGTCCGGCGATCAGCATGCCGACGATCAGCGGCAGCATGTAGATCCCCGCCCACAGCGGCGTTTCGGTGAAGTCGTAGCCGTGCTGTGGCAACCAGATGCCCTGCAGCCAGATGATCAGCATGAACATCAGGCCACCGCGGGCGACCGCCGAGAGGAACGTGGAGAGTGTCCCGAACGTAAACGCGCGGATCCGAAACAGGGGCAGCCGGAACATCGGGTCGGCCACCCGCCACTCGATTACCGCGAATGCCACCATGCAGGCGACGCCCGCGCCCAGCAGCGCGAGCACCTTGGGGCTCGTCCAGCCGGTGGCGTGGCCGCCATAGGGGCGGATGCCATAGGTGACCGAGACCATGATCAGGATCAGCCCGAGGGCGAAGGTGAGGTTGCCCCACCAGTCGACCCGTGCGGGTTTGGGCGTGCTGCGCTCCTCGAGCTTGAGGTAAGCCCATACGGTTCCGAAAACACCGATCGGCACCGAGATCAGAAAGACCGCCCGCCAGTCGATCGGCGCCAGCAGGCCACCGAGCACGAGTCCGATGAAGACGCCACTGACGCCGACGATATTGTTGATGCCGAGCGCCATCCCGCGCTGATTGGCCGGGAAGGCATCGGTCAAGATCGCCGCGGAGTTGGCCAGCAGGAAGGCCGCCCCGACCCCCTGCACGATCCGAAAGACGATCAGGTACAGCGCTCCGTCGCGCCCGGTCATCCAGTCGATCGTCAGGAACAGCGAGGCGATCGTATAGACGAGGAAGCCGAGGTTGTACATCTTCACCCGGCCGTACATGTCCCCGAGCCGTCCCAAGCTGACGATCAGGACGCTCGTGACAACGAGGAAGCCGAGGATCATCCACAGCAGGTAAAAGCTGTTGGCCGGCACCAGCGGGTCGAGGTGGATGCCCCGAAAGATCGAGGGCATCGCGATCAGGACGATCGATCCGTCGAGTACCGCGAGCAGCACCCCCAACGTCACATTGGACAGGGCGATCCACTTGTATTTGTCGTTGTCCTGCGTATCTGCGGACGCGCGCGAGGCAGTGGCGATGGCCATGGCCCCCACGCTATCAACCTTACGATCACGTAAGGATCAGCTTGCATACCAAGGGCGGTTTCGTAATGGGCGGTTTCGGGGAAGTTGCATACTCAAGGACAACCAACGGAGGTCAGCGAGATGAAGATCGGACGATTGCTGTTGAGGCTGGTGGTGGGGGGCCTGTTCGTCGGGCACGGTGTGCAGAAGCTGTTTGGCTGGTTCGACGGCCCGGGCCTCGAGACCACTGCGCAGGGATTCGAGCACCTCGGCCTGCGCCCGGGGCGGCCGAACGCGATCGCGGCCGGCGCCGCGGAGGCGGGCGGCGGGGCCCTGCTCGCGGTCGGGCTGGAGACACCCTTCGCCGCATCGGTGCTAGTCGCGACGATGCTGACCGCGATCCACCGGGTACACGCCAAGAACGGTCCGTGGAGCAGCAACGGCGGCTACGAGTACAACCTCGTCCTGATCGCCGCCGCGCTCGCGCTGGCCGAGGTCGGACCGGGCACCATCTCGCTGGATGCCGCCCGAGGACGCGAACGCTCGGGCTCCGGCTGGGCCCTCGCCGCGCTCGCCACCGGGGCACTCGGCGCGATCGGGTCATACGCGGCGGCCGCTGCCCAGCCCGCGCCGGTCGAGACGCCCGCCGAGGAGGCAGAGCAGGCAGCGAGCGCCGAGGCGGCCGGCTGAAATGGAAACCCAGCCCGAGATGCCCCTACACGGCGGGTGCGGCTGTGGAGCGATCCGCTTCCAGGTGACGGCGCCGCTGGAATCGGCGAAATACTGCCACTGCACGCGTTGTCAACGGCGCAGCGGGACCGCAGCCTCCGCGAGCGCCCGCCCCCAGCCCGGATCGTTTCGGATCGTCTCGGGCGAGGAGTACCTGCGTGCATGGCGACCGGCGGACGGCGCGGAGAAGTGGTTCTGCGGCGATTGCGGCTCGGCGCTGTTCAGCCGCGATCCTCAGGATCTAGAGCGCGTGGGCGTCCGTCTCGGCGCCTTCGACGGCGATCCCGGGGTCAGGCCGAGCCTGCGTCAGTTCGTCGCCTACGCCGCGCCGTGGGAGCCGATCCCGGATGACGGCCTGCCACGCCACCAGGAGAGCGCAGCCTGACCCTGAACCCTGATTAGCGGATTTCGGACCTCGATAAACGGCGATGTCCGATTCCCGCTAGATACCGACGGCCACGTATGCCAATGTGGTCAACATGATCTTTGACTCAGACAGGTTCTGGCAGGCGATCGAGGCCGAGGACCCGCGCTTTGACGGATGGGTGTTCTGCGGAGTGAAGACGACCGGTATCTACTGCCGGCCGAGTTGCCCGGCGAGGACGCCGAAACGGGAGAACGTGCGCTTCTTCGCCACCGCCGCGGCGGCGCAGGCGGCCGGCTTTCGCGCGTGTAAGCGCTGCCGCCCGGACGCGACGCCGGGCTCGCCGGATTGGGACCTGCGCGCGGATCTCGTCGGACGAGCGATGCGTTTGATCGCCGACGGCGTGGTCGACCGCGAGGGCGTCGGCGGCCTCGCCGGCCGCTTGGGCTACACCGAGCGTCACGTCCACCGCCAGCTCCTAGCGACGGTCGGCGCCGGGCCACTCGCGTTAGCACGTGCCCAGCGTGCGCAGACCGCCAGGATCCTGCTCGAGACGACGGCCGTGCCGATCACAGGCGTCGCGTTCGCCGCGGGCTTTCAGAGCGTGCGGCAATTCAATGCGACGGTGCGGGAAGTATTTGCGACGGCACCGCGCGAGCTGCGCGCACGGGCACAGCGAGGAGACCACCGGGAGGAGAGCGGCGCGCTGTCGCTGCGACTCCCCTACCGGTCTCCGCTGGATGGGGAAGGCTTGATCGCGTTCCTGGGTCTGCGTGCCGTGCCCGGCATCGAGGAGGTGCACGAGGGGGCCTATCGACGCAGCCTGCGCCTGCCGCAGGGGAGCGGCGTCATCGAGCTGCGTCCGGCGGACGGGTACGTGCACGCCAGATACTGGCTGGACGATCTGCGCGACCTCGCCGCGGCGATGCAGCGCTCGCGCGCGCTGCTCGACCTCGACTCCGATCCGCTCAGCGTGGCTGAGGCACTCGGCAAGGACACGCTGCTCGGCCCGCTCGTGCACAGCACTCCAGGACGTCGGGTGGCCGGACATGTGGATGGCCACGAGCTCGCCGTCCGGGCGGTGCTCGGCCAGCAGGTGTCGATCGGCGGCGCGAGAACGCTCGCCGGACGCCTGGTCAGCGAATATGGACAGCCGCTGGAGCATCCGATCGGAGCGGTGACCCGCCTCTTCCCATCGATCGAGACGCTTGCCGCGGCGGACCCCGAGCGGCTCGCGATGCCGACCCCGCGTCGGCGTGCCCTGCTCGGCCTCGCCGAGGCGCTGACAAACGGAGGTCTGACGCTCGACGCCGGGAGCGATCGCGGCGAGGCGCGCAGAAGATTGCTCGAGCTGCCCGGGATCGGACCGTGGACGACGGAGTACATCGCGATGCGTGCGCTACGCGATCCTGACGCATTCCTGCCGAGCGACCTCGGCGTCCGCCACGCGCTCGAGCAGCTCGGGCACGATGGCCGGCCCGCCGCCGCGGAGCGGCTCGCCGAGCGCTGGCGCCCTTACCGCGCCTACGCATTGCAGCATCTGTGGGCAACGCTTCACCCACCAACGCGAGCAAAAAGCACAAAGGGAGCGACACAAAAAAGCAGCACGACGACACCGACGAGCGATGCCGAGAGGCTCGCCGCGTGAGAAAGGTGAAGGTGACTAATTCAATGCCCACATCCACCCAACAGATCCTTTACACAACGATGGAAAGCCCGATCGGAGAGCTATTGCTGGTGGGCGACGGGGACACCCTGAGCGGCCTGTATATGCAGGAGGGCCGTAAGCCCATGACGATCGCTACAGGCTGGGAGTCCTCGACGGAGCCCTTCGCCGATGTGAAGAGGCAACTGGATGAGTACTTCGCCGGCAATCGCACCACCTTCGACATCCCACTTGCCGCGGAGGGAGCCCCATTCGAACGCGAGGTCTGGCATGCCCTGGAAGAGATCCCCTATGGCGAGACCGTCAGCTACGGCGAGATCGCACGACGCGTCGGCCAGCCAACGGCGGCGCGTGCGGTGGGAACGGCCAACGGACGCAACCCGATCGCCGTGATCGTCCCCTGCCACCGTGTGATCGGCGCGGACGGCACGCTCACCGGCTACGGCGGCGGACTGGAGCGCAAGCGACTGCTGCTCGAGCTCGAGCGAGGCCAGGGTCGACTGCAACCGTGAACGAGCTGCACGTTAGGATCTGAACATGGGCGAGCTTCCGTCGGTGTGCGTGATCGGAGCCGGCGTCAGCGGGCTCACCGCGTGCAAGGCGCTCGCTGACTTCGGTGTGCCACACACCTGCTTCGAGGCCTCTGACGAGGTGGGCGGGAACTGGTACTTCGAGAACCCCAACGGCACCTCCTCGGCCTATCGCTCGCTGCACATCGACATCTCTAAGCCGTCGATCTCATTTCGGGACTTCCCGATGCCGGATCGCTACCCCGACTACCCACATCACACGCACATCTTCGAGTGGCTGCGCGACTACGCCGACGCCTTCGCCCTGCGCGATCGGATCCGCTTCAACACGCGCGTCCAGCGTGCCGAGCGCGGGCCTGGCGGCGGGTGGCAGATCACCCTGGAGAGCGGCGAGCGGCACAGCTTTGACGCACTGCTCGTCTGCAACGGGCACCACTGGGACCCGCGCTTTCCCGACTTCCCCGGGTCCTTCGACGGGCCGCAGATCCACTCGCACGACTACATCGACCCGAGCACCCCGCTCGATCTCTACGGCAAGCGCGTGCTGGTCGTCGGGATCGGCAACAGCGCGGTCGACATCGTCTCCGAGCTCGGTCGCAAGACCGTCTCCGACACCGTCTTCCTCTCGACCCGCTCCGGGGCGTATGTGGTCCCGAAGTACATCTTTGGCAAGCCCGCCGATCAGGTCGTCAAGACGAATCCCGCATGTGCCGATCGGCCTGCAGCGCCGCCTCGCCCGCGTGCTGCCGCGCATCTTCTCCGGGCGCATGGAGGACTTCGGGCTGCCGACCCCCAACCACCAGTTCCTCGACGCCCACCCCACCGTCTCCAGTGAGCTGCTCGGGCGCCTCGGCTCCGGCGACGCGGTGGCCAAGGGCGACGTCGCCGAGCTGCTCGGCGACCGCGTGCGCTTTGCCGACGGCTCCGTCGAGCCGGTCGACGCGATCGTGTACGCGACGGGCTACAACGTCAACTTCCCGTTCTTCGATCCCGAGTTCCTCTCCGCGCCGGAAAACGTGCTGCCGCTGTACAAGCGGATGCTCAAACCCGGCCTCGACGACCTCGCGTTCATCGGCCTGGGCCAGCCGATTCCCACGATCTTCCCGTTCTCCGAGCTGCAGTCAAAGCTCGTCGCGCGCTGGCTCTGCGGCGATTGGGCGCCGCCGGCCGAGGCCGAGATGGAAGCGGAGATCGTTCGCGACGAGGCGTTTCACACCGGCCACTTCATCGACAAGCCCCGGCACACGATGCAGCTGGAGTGGTACGGCTTCCAGCACGAGCTCCACACGCGCTCGATCCCCGCGGGTCAGGCGCGGGCGCGCGCCGGAGCGCCGACCGGACGCGCTTCGGCGGGACGCGCCTCGACGCTGCAGGGCGCAGAGCTTCCGGCATGAGTGCCGTCTCGTTCGACAGCGGCGGGGTCCGCTGCGCCGCTGTCCATCTCCGCGGGCAGGGCGATGCCTTCGCCGCCCAGGACGGTCGCCGGCCCTGCGTCGTGCTCGCACATGGCCTCGGCGGCACCGTCGACTCGGGGCTGCTCCCCTACGCCGAGCGCTTCGCCGCCGCCGGCATCGACGCGCTCGCCTTCGACTACCGCTACTTCGGCGCGAGCGACGGCGAGCCCCGGCAGCTGCTCTCGGTCCCCGGCCAGCTCGAGGACTACGCGGCGGCGATCGCCTATGCGCGCTCTTTGGAGGGCGTCGATCCGACGCGAATCGTCCTGTGGGGCTCCTCCTATTCCGGAGGTCACGTCGTCCCCGTGGCCGTCTCCGACGGCCACGTCGCCGCGGTCATCTCGCAGGTGCCGAACATGGACGGCGTGGCGGCGCTAATCAACCTCGCGCGCTACGCGGGCCCCGGCCAGCTCGCGAAGCTCGTGTTCGCCGGGCTGCGCGACCTCGCCGCCTCACTGCGCGGGCGCCCGCCCGTGATGATCCCGCTGGTCGCCGCGCCCGGCGCCCTCGGCGCGATGACCAGCCCCGACGCCGACCCTGGCTACCACGCGATCGCGGGTTCGACCTGGCGCAACGAGGCGGCCGCCCGACTCGCCTTGAACGCCGGCACATACCGCCCCGGCCTGCAGGCCGATCGCCTTCCCTGCCCGATCCTGATCCAGATCGCCGACCGGGACGCGATCGCCCCACCAAAGGCCGCCCAGGACGCCGCCTGGCGCGCCACTGGTCGCGCCGAGGTGCGGACCTATCCGATCGGGCACTTCGACATCTATCGCGGCGAGCCCTTCGAACAGGCGATCAGCGATCAGCTGAACTTCCTCACGCGGCATCTCAGCCCGGCGGTTCCGGTCCGATCTGCTCGATGAATGCCGTAAGTGCCGCGACCTCGCCCGAGTGGCCGGCCAGGTGCAGGCGCCTGATCGCCGCGAGCATCGGCGCTGGGTCATAGCCCTTGATCTCGGCGCTTTCGGGGTGCAGCAGCCCATAACGTAAAAAGCGTTCGTCCACGAGCACGCGGCGACCGTCAGCGAGCGTGACGCGGTGCCCCGCGAAGCTCGCAAAGCTCGGAGCGATCCCCCGCCCGGCGGCGCCAAGATGGCATGCGGCGCAGCCGTAGGGGACGGTCAGGCGAGCGCCCTGTTCGACGAGCAGCTGCTGGTGGGTGAACGGTTCTTTGACGTACGCGGGTTCGGTCGACGTGTGCGATGAGCCGGCGCGGCTCGACGTTCCATTCGTGCCGCAGCCCGCGAGTACGAGCGCGATCACCCCGATCGCGAGCCCCACGGCCGTCGATCGCCCGCCACACACGTCCGCTAAGTGGCTCGTTCGGCCGCGCGCAGACCACTCAGCAGCCAGATCGCAAACAGCACGATCAGGCCCGCCGCGCACGCGTAGGCGAGGCCCGTGTGGTCATGGACGCCCGAGATCAGGCCGCGTCCGGCGTCGAGGAACGCGGTCGCCGGATTGACGCTCGCGACATCATGAATCCAGCCCTTGAGCAGCGCCAGCGGTACGTACACGGGCGCGAGGAACAGAATCAGGAAGACCGGGGTCTGCATCAGTGGGCCCGCTTGGATCGTGCGGAAGCGGAATGCCACCCCGCCCGCCCAGCCGTAGCCGACGAGCACGAGCAGCGCCGCCAGGCCGTACAGGCCGACGATGTCGACCCCGTCACCGGTGATCTGCATTCCCGAGATCAATGCCACGACCGTCACCAGGCACAGCGTGATCGCCGCGCGCGACAGCGCGACGATCGCGTAGCCGAGCGCGATCCCACGCCGATCCTCCGCCGCCAGCATCAACCGGCGGGCGAAACCGCTTTCGAAGTCAAACGCCAGCGTGAAGCCCGTGAACAGGCCCGAGAACATCGCCGACTGGCACATCACGAACACGAACTGGAACGCCGTGTAGCCGGCGGGGAACATGAAGCCGGGCACTTTCCCGAGCGCCGACAGCCCACCGGCGAAGCTCGCGAAGAACACGAGCGGGAAGATCAGCGAAGGAAAGATCAGGTCGGGGCGGCGGATGTAGGTGTGCATGCCCCGCCACGCGACCGTCCAGGCGACGCGCCACAGACCGCCGTGGCTCGCGCGTGCATGGCTCTTGATCGTGTTATCTGTCGCAGTTGAGCTCATGTCCGCTGCATCCTTGTCCTCAATGCTGAGCTGGCCGCGATCAGTGCGATCAGCCCGAGTACCGCGGCGACCGCGAAGCCGCGCCACAGGGCGGTCGCGTCCCAGCCGTAGATGTACAGGCTGCGGAAGGCCTCGATCAGGTAGGAGATCGGATTCCAGTCGGCGACCGTGTGAAACCAGCCAGTCCCGAGCAGGTTGCGCGGCAGGTTGCTGGAGGACAGGAAGACGAACACAAAGAACAGCGGGAACAGGCCCTGTACCGCTTCGCCCGACCCCGTCCACAACGCCGCCGCGCAGCCGAGCGCACCGAACGCCACCGTCGTCAGCGAGCCGAGCGCGATCACCACCAGGGCGCCACCGAAACCGGCGTCGATGTGCGCCCCAGCAATCAGGCCGACTCCGATGTAGACCGCCGACTGCAGCGCGCCTACCGCCGCCACGCCGACCAGCAGGCCCGCGAGCAGCGACACCCGCTTCAGGGGAGTCAGCGCGAGCCGATTGAAGAAGCCGCTCTCGATGTCCTCCGCGAGGTTCGTGCCGGTGTTGATCAGCGCGAACATCGCTCCTTGCAGGAACGCAACGGCGATCGCAAACGAGACGTAGGAATGTGTGGGAAAGCCCGCGAGCAGGGTCGCCGATTTCAGGCCGCTGGCATTGACCGCGAGCAGGATGACCGGGAAGAACACGATCGGGAACAGCTGAAACGGCTGGCGCAGCGTCTTGCGCATCGAGCGCCGGGCGAGCACGCTCACCTGCGTGGAGAGCAGGCTGTTCATGCGCCGGCGGCTGCGGGCACCGGCTGCCCGCCCTCCTCGTCCTCGTCGTCGCCCGCGCCCTCGAGCGAGCGGCCGGTCTTTGCCAGGAACACGTCGTCGAGCGTTGGCGTGTGCAGCCGCAGGTCGGCGATCGGCAGGTTCTCGGCGTCGAGCGTTCTCACGATCTCCGCCAGGTCGCTGACGCCCTCGGGCAGTTGCGCCGCGACGCTGTTGGGCGCGGCGGCGCCTTCCTCGCCGAAGCGATGCAGGACCTCCTTCAGTCGCTCACGGTCGCCCGGGTCCTGGGGAACCACCTCGACGCTCGAGCGTCCGATCTCAGCCTTCAGCGCGGCGGGTGTGCCCTCCGCGACGATCGTGCCGCGGTCGATGATCCCCACCCGGTCGGCCAGCACGTCGGCCTCCTCCAGGTACTGCGTCGTCAGGAACACGGTCACGCCGTCGTCGGCCAATCGCCGTACCTCGTCCCACAGCGCCGCGCGACTCTGCGGGTCAAGACCGGTCGTCGGCTCGTCCAGGAACAGCAGCCGCGGGCGGTGTACGAGCGCGAGACCCAGGTCGAGTCGGCGCTTCATCCCGCCCGAGTAGCCGCCGACCTTGCGGTCGGCCGCGTCGGTCAGCCCGACACGCTCCAAAAGCTCCGTGCCGCGCGACTCGCGCTCGCCCTTGCTCAGGCCGTGCAGCGCGCTCTGCAGGCGCATGTGCTCGGTGCCAGTCAGGAACGGGTCGAGCGCGGACTCCTGCAGCGAGGCGCCGATCGCGCCGCGCACCTCCGCACCCTGCGTGACCACATCCAGGCCCGCGACGCGCGCCTTGCCGGAGGTGGGCGGCAGCAGCGTCGTCAGCACGAGCACCGTCGTCGACTTGCCCGCGCCGTTGGGACCGAGGAAGCCATAGATCTCGCCCGGGGCCACACGCAGGTCGATGCCGTCTACGGCGCGCACGCCGCCCTTGAAGTCCTTGACCAGCCCCTCGACCTCGATCCCGTTCTCGGCCTCGGCTGCGATCCCGTTCCTGGTGCTCGTCACGACCATTCCTCTCGGCGCTCATCACAATACGTTCTTCTCCATCCTTTCATTTGGCTATAGACCGGGTCGATCGACCGAGCTCATCGGTGGCGGGTCTCGGTCGGGCCCGGCGTGCGTCCGACAGGATCCCGATCAGCGATCAACGCTGCCACGAGCGCCAGCCAAAGATCGTCTAGGGTGGCGCAAGAACCGCACCGTGACATCAAGCCAGGCCAAACCAGACCGCCAGGATCGCTCGCGGGATCTCCCGGGCCCGTCGTCCGTGTCGACCCTGCCGCCGCAGTTCGACGAGTGGCAGATCGAGCTGCACGGACGCCGCGTGATCTACCGCGTCGCCGGCAGCGGACCGCCGGTCGTGCTGATCCACGGGATGCTCAACTCATCCAGCCACTGGCGGTCGGTGGCCCTGAGCCTGGCGCGCGAGCATACGGTGATCGCGCCGGACCTGATCGGGCACGGCGACTCTGCGGCTCCCCGCGGCGACTACTCCCTCGGGGCCCACGCTTCCAGCATCCGCGACCTGCTGGCCGCAATGGGCATCGACCGCGCCACGATCGTCGGGCACTCACTCGGCGGGGGAGTGGCGATGCAGTTCTTCTACCAGTTCCCCCAGCGCACCGAGCGCCTGGTGCTGATCTCCAGCGGCGGCCTCGGGCACGAGGTCAGCCCGATGCTGCGCACCGCCGCGCTGCCAGGCGTCTCCGCGCTGCTGTCACTGACGATCCACCAACGTCTGACCGGCGCGCTGAGGAACACGGGCCACCGTCTGAGCCGGCGGGAGGTTCGTTTGGGCGTGTACATGCAGGCAATCGCCAGAGCGCTGCGTCCACTGGAGAACTCCGAAGCACGGCAGGCGTTCCTGCAGACACTGCGTGCCGTGATCGACGTGCACGGTCAGCGCGTGAGCGCGACTGACCGGCTGTATCTGCTCGAGCGGATGCCCACGATGATCGTCTGGGGCGGACGCGACAACACGATCCCCCTCCAGCATGGACGCGAAGCACACGAGGCGATCCCGCACAGCCACTTCAAGACGCTGCCCCGCGCCGCACACTTCCCGCACCTGGAAGATCCAGAGGGACTCTCTCAGGCGCTACGCGAGTTCATCAAGGACACACGACCCGGCAGGATCGACGACGCCGACTGGGGCGCGGTGCTGGCCCGGCATTCGCCGCCCAGGCGCGTGGGGGATGCGGCGGCCTAGCGGTCCGATCGGTCGCTGAGCCAACTCGCATCCTTAAGCCAGTCCGCAAGGCCCCTTTACTTACAGATCCTCGCGCGGCGTGCACGATCGACCTGGACGCCGAGCAATCCCACGAAAAAACTCGCTGTCCCGTTTGGAGCGCCTCGTCGGATAGGAGGACGGAGGCCTTTCCACGCGAGCGACCGGTTCTGTCATCGGCGGACGTTTGGGGCCTTCGAGAACCCAATCCCCAAGCGAAATAAGGAGCCAGCAATGTCGTCCACGAACATCAATCATGTCGTCCTCACCGGGCGGCTCACAAGCGATCCCGATCTGCGCACCCTGCCGTCGGGAAGCAGCGTCTGTCACCTGCGGATCGCGGTGAACGCAAGGCGCCGCGACCCGGCGGGAGAGTGGATCGAGAAGCCGAACTTCTTCGATGTCACCGTGTTCGGCGGCCCCGGCGAGAACGTCGCCAAGTACGTGTACAAGGGTCGCCCGGTGGCGGTCGATGGACGTCTGGACTGGCGCTCGTGGGAAACCCCGGACGGCCGCCACGCCACAGCAGTCAGCATCATCGCCAACACGGTGCAGTTCCTCGGCAGCCCGCCAAGCGACTCCAATGGCATCGGCGACTACGGCACGGGCGCACTGCAGGGCATCGCCGGAGGCGAGGAGGAGGCGCTGGACATTGGCGAGGAGGAGGTGATCGCGGCAGCGGCCGCCGAGGGTTAGCGGACCTACGGACACGCTGTGCTGGGGCACAACCCAAAGACCTGCTCCAGCACAGTGATTCCGGACCCGAAGACCGATCGAATGAGCGACGGAGACGCGACCGCCCGAGCCGCCGAGCTCGCCGAGCTGATCGTCGACGAGGTGAGCGAGTTCGATCAAAACTGGCACACGATCGAGTGGTGCGCTCAGGAGCTTTCAGAGCTTGCGGCGCAGGTGCTCCAGCGGGCTACCGTCCCGGCGGATTGCACTTCTGATCGCTAGCCGGCAAAAAGCTTTCAGAGCGCGCGAGGAGCGCTGACGGCCGTACGCCAAGCGCGTTTGCGAGCTTCAGCAGATTCCCAAAGCTCACGTTGCGCTCGCCTCGCTCGATGCCGCCGACATATGTGCGATGCAGGCGAGAGCGATCGGCCAGACCCTCTTGGGAGATGCCGGCGCTGCGCCGAAGCTCCCGGATCGCCCGCCCAAGCGCGACATGTTCCAGCGACCTGGGCTTCACCGTCAATCCATCTTTGCAGGATGCAGCCTATAAGTCTACAGACAATGAGTATCCTACTGTCTCTCGGTGCGCCACCGAAGCACAAGACATTTGCTACTTATAGTATGCAATACTGAGGGACATGATCGTTGGAGAGGCACTGAATCGAAGGTCGGACCTACAGAAGCGCATCGCACAGTTCCATGACCGGCTGAGCACGAGCGTGGTTGTGCAGGAGGGCGACGAGCCTCCTGAGAAGCCCGAGGAACTGCTGGCGGAGCTGAGCTCGCTTTGCGATGAGCTGCAGCATCTGATCGCCTGCATCAACCACACCAACGCGAGCACCAAGCTCACGAGCGGAGAGACCGTGACCGAAGGAATCGCTCGGCGCGACGTCCTGGCGTTGCGCCGAGGCGCTCTGCGAGCGGCGGTGGGCGCGGCAACGACGGGGGTCGGCCTGTCACGCTATAGCCGCTCCGAGATCCGCATGGTGCGTCAGATCCGTGTCAGCGACGTCCAGGCCCTGCTCGACGAGATGGCCAGGGAGCGACGCGAACTCGACAATCAACTGCAAGAGCACAACTGGAGCACTCAGCTGGTGGAGTAGCGAGCAGTCGGTAGTCGCGAAGGGCGAGCGTCAAGGCCAGCGATCCGGCCAAAGGGTCGTACTACGGGAATGAAAATCCTCGGTGGCGACGTCGGGGCACGCGCAGAAATGGGCTCTCCAAGGGTGATCGTAGGTGAACTCACGCGAGCTTCTGTTCGTGTGGGAGTGTGAGTGTGACGGGTCCGCAGGTGAGGTGAACGAGCGCGAGCGCGGCGCGTGCTGAGTGGAACCCGTATGCGCGGCGGACGATCAGCTTGACCTTGTTGTTCATGGCCTCCGCGCGAGCGTTTC
Source organism: uncultured Solirubrobacterales bacterium (assembly GCA_963813745.1). Taxonomy (GTDB): domain Bacteria; phylum Actinomycetota; class Thermoleophilia; order Solirubrobacterales; family Solirubrobacteraceae; genus Palsa-744. The sequence continues at coordinate 5,774 of CAWEZW010000005.1, read as the reverse complement.
TGATCCCCAGTCGCCGGGCGGCGAGGATTCCCTCACGGTGCTTGCGGATCGTGCGGCCAAGGCGCACGAACGGCTTCAGGCGGCTGCGGGAAAGGCGGCTGAGGAGCCGGTCGATCAGCTCGGCGACAGCATTGGGGGTGAGGCCGGGGGCGAAGATCGCGCGGACCATCTCCTTCATCGCCCAGGCGCGTGGGACCTTCCCGCCGGCGGTTGTAGCGCGGCGAGCGTGTCGGCTGGCGGTCGGTGAGATCGCCGGGGTTCTTCAGCAGCGACCAGCGGCTGTCCTTGAACTGCTTGGCGGCGTCTTGGTCGCCGGTGCGGCGCAGCTCGTTCCAGTGCTCGCGGCGGACCTCGTCCAGCGCCTTGGTCGCGAGTTGCACGACGTGATAGTTGTCGATGCAGATGGTGGCTTGGGGGGCGTGCTCGCGGACTGACTTGGCGTACCCCTCGCCCATGTCCATCGAGACCGCCGCTCAGCTTGCAGGCGCGCTCGCCGATCTGATGCTCGGCGTCGGCGGCTTCGGTGGGCTGCTCGGCTCCGGTCTCGGCCGGTTGACGCTGGCTCTGGCGCTTCTGGCGGCTCTGGGGCGGGCGGTGGGGCTCGGGGTCGAGCTCGGCGAAGAACTCATCGGCGGCGGCCTTGCCCTTGCCCTCGCAGCCCCACACCACGCAGCGGCGCCGGTGATCGCCGACCATCGTCAGGTAGCGGTGGCCCTTTCGCCACGCGACCTCGTCGATCGAGATCTCAAACAGACCGCTGAGCCGGTCGCCGTCGATCAGCTCCTGCCCGACACGCTCGATGATCCGCCCGATCGTCTGCCAGTCGATCCGCGTCAGCCGGCAGGTCGCGGTCTTGTCGGTCTTCGTCGCCAGCCACGCGACCAAGTCCTCGAAGTCGCGGGTGAACCGCGCGCCGTCGCGGGCGAACGGGACGCCCTCCACGTGCGCGCCGTGCTCGGGGCAGCGCACCCGCCTGAGCCGGGCGTGAACCTCCAGCCGCCAGCGCCCGAGATCGAGATGGCGCCAGACCGAGTCGTGATGCTGCCTGCTCTCCCGATGGCGCGTGGAGTACGAGCACTTCGGGCAATGCAGGCGACGCCGGCGCAACGCGACCGTCACGACGACTCGATCAGGCTCGAAGCTGACCGAGCGGACCCACACCCCCGGCAGGCCAACAGGCGGGAGAATGCAGTCGAGACGCGCATGGCGAAGACCTCCAACTCGGGGACGTAGAACACCGCGAGCCTACGGTCTGACTCGTGCGCGTCTCCCAAGCCCCCAGCCCACCCCGCACCGAGCGAAGAAAGCCCGCTCAGACGCTCAAACCCGACCCTCCAACAACCCAGACTCACCTACGATCACCCACGGAGCCTCACTTTTGGTCGTACGGTCCGAGCGGCGCAAAAGCCGTCTCGCGCACGATCGCGGTCCCGGAGCTCGACGAAGTCCGCGGCAACTATCCGCTCGCCGCCAGAGAACGACTCGGGCGGCTGCTGGGTCCGGACTTCCGCCCGGCGGCGGGAGGACAGCTGATCCTGTGGCACGGAGCACCCGGCACCGGGAAGACCTATGCGCTGCGGGCACTCGGTTGGGAGTGGCGCAACTGGTGCGAGCTGCACTACGTGATCGATCCCGAGGTGTTCTTCGGCCAGCGCGCCGACTACATGCTCGATGTCGTGCTGGGTCAGGACAGCCAGTTTCGCTTTGAGGACGAGGAGGAAGAGCAGCAAGAGCGCAAATGGCGGCTGCTGATACTCGAGGACACTGGCGAGCTGCTCGCTGCCGATGCGAAGGAGCGAACGGGACAGGGACTCTCGCGGTTGCTCAACCTGGTCGACGGGATCATCGGACAGGGCCTACGAGTGCTCGTGCTCGTGACCACTAACGAACCGCTTCAGCGCCTGCACCCCGCGGTCGCGCGGCCGGGACGGTGCGCCGCGCGACTGGAGTTCGAGCCATTCCCGGCCGCCGAGGCGGTTGCTTGGCTCGCCGAGCATGGGATCGAGGACCAAGATGCCGCTTCAGCGCCGCTCGCGAACCTCTTCGCGCGCGTAGAGGGATATGAGACAGGGTCGGAAAAACCTGTCGGATTTGGCCGGTGAGCCCGGACACCGGGTTGCGCGGAGAAGGCACCTAAGATCCGCTGGTTGCGCTGACCCAATTCAGGCCGAGACCGCCGTCGTGACCGGATCGGGCGCTCCGGCGAGCACGGCGTCGAGCAGGCCGGGGAAGCGCTCGTCGAGGTCCTTGCGGCGCAGGCTGTTCAGACGGGCGGTGCCTTCCTCGCGCTGATCGATCACGCCGGCCTCGCGCAGCACGCGGAAGTGATGGGTGAGCGTCGACTTGGTGATGTCGAGGTCGAACGAGCCGCAGCGGCGCGGCGTCGGGTCCTTGGCCAGGCAGCGCACGATGCCCAGGCGCTGGGGGTCGGAGAGGGCGTGGAGCACGTCCGCCATCTGCAGCTGGTCTGGGTTGGGATGGATAAGGGCCATACAACGACATTGTACGACGATCGGCGTCCTTTGTGGTACGATGCTCGTCGTACTAGCGAACCAAGAGGAAGCGATCCGCCGATGACCACCGCCACCCTTCGCCGGCTGCCCCGCGCCGCACACCTCCCCCACCTCCCCGCGCGCTCGCGCGTGCGCGCCGACATGTTGCTCCTGCTGCGTGTGCCTGGCGCAGTTCATGGTCATCCTCGACGTCTCGATCGTCAACGTCGCGCTGCCGTCGATCCGCGGCGGGCTGCACTTCGGCACCACCGGCCTGCAGTGGGTGGTCAACGCCTACACGATCACCTTCGGCGGCTTCCTGCTGCTTGGCGGGCGCGCGGCCGACCTGCTCGGGCGCCGGCGCGTGTTCCTCGCCGGCACGGCCCTCTTCAGCGTCGGCTCGCTGCTCTGCGCGCTCGCGATGCTCGCGCGGCCTGCTGATCGGCGCGCGCGCGCTGCAGGGCCTCGGCGGCGCGGTGCTCTCGCCCGCGAGCCTCTCGATCATCACGACCTCTTTCACCGAGGGCCGCGAGCGCAACCGCGCGCTCGGCGTGTGGGGCGCGATGGCGGGCTCGGCGGCGCCTCCGGCGCGCTGTTCGGCGGCCTGCTCACGCAGGGCCTCGGCTGGCCCGCGATCTTCCTGATCAACGTCCCGATCGGCGCCGCGGTGATCGTCGCCGGCCGCCGCGTCATCCCCGAGAGCCGGCGCGAGGACCTGGCCACCGCGCACTTCGACGTCGCCGGCGCGATGCTCGTCACGCTCGGTCTGATCGTCGCTCGTCTACGGGATCGTCCGCAGCGAGAGCCTCGGCTGGGGCTCGATCGGAGTGCTCGGCCCGCTCGCGCTCGGCGCTCGCGCTGCTCGGCGCTGTTCGCGCTCGTCGAGGGGCGCTTCGCGCGCCGCGCCGCTGCTGCCGCTGTCGGTCTTCGACGATGCCGCGGCTGCGCGCCGCCAACCTCGTGATCGCGCTGCTGTACGCAGGCGTGTTCTCGATGTGGTTCTTCCTCACGCTCTACCTCCAGCAGGTGCTCGGCTACAGCGCGCTGCGACGCGGGCCTGGCGTTCCTGCCGATGACGCTCGAGCGTCGCGCTCGCCGCGTCGCTCGCGCCGCGCCTGGTCGCGCGCTTCGGCGTGCGCCGCGTGCTCGCCGCCGGCATGCTGAGCTCCGCGGCCGGCCTCGGCCTGCTGACGCGGATGCGCCCCGGCGCGAGCTACCTCGCCGTCCTGCCGGGCGGCGTGCTCGCCGCGGTCGGCCTCGGCCTCGCGCTCGTGCCGCGACGATCGCCGCGGTGCAGGGCGTCGCCGCCGCAGCAGAGCGGGCTCGCCTCCGGGCTGCTCAACACCTCGCGCCTGGTCGGCGGCGCGCTCGGCCTCGCCGTGCTGAGCACGATCGCCGACTCGCACACATCAAGCCAGCTCGCCACGGCGCCTCCAGCCTCGGCGCGCTTACCAGCGGCTACCAGCTCGCGCTCGGCGTCGGAGCTCTGATCTCGCTGCTGGGCGCATTCCTGACAGTCGTGCTGTTGCGACCACGCGCCTCTGAGACCACGATCCAGCCGGTGAGCGCGATCGGGCCGGAAGCAACCATCGACGCGTGCCGGCGCGGCGAGACGGCCGCTGCTTAGTGACGGTGACGCGGGCTCGCACCCGACAGGCTCTCCACCGCGGCGGCGATTGCCGCGGGATGGTCGTAAGGCTGCATGTGCCCGCCGTTGACCATCACCAGTCGCGCGTGGGGTAGCGTCGCCGCGAGCTTGCGGCCATGGCTCGGGTTGACCAGCTCGTCCTCTTCGCCCTGGATCACGACAGCCGGAGTCTCGACGGCGCTCAGGCCCTCCTCGATCTGAGCAATCACGCCGGTGGACGCCAGGATCTCCCCGGACCATGCTTCCAAGTTGCCGTGCGTCATGTTGATCTCGAGCACGCGCCGGCGATGCGCGGCCACGACCGGCAGTGGGTGAAACGCTTCGGCGTCCGCTCGGTTGACTGACACGGTGATCAGCAGCTGGCCGAACGTCGCGCTTGAGATCTGGCGGACGACGGGCAGCTGCAGGAATTTCACGAAGTGCGCCTGCACATCTGCGAAGCCATCGACATGCTGGCCGGCCGCGGCCGCGTCGACGAGCACGAGCCCGCGCACATCGCTCGGATAGCGCTCGGCGAGCCCGAGCGCGATCGTCCCGCCGTAGGAATGGCCACGAGGATCGGCCGCACGACGTGGAGCTTGTGCAACAGTGCGTCGATCGTTTCCAGCTGCCTGTCGAAGGGCACGTAACCGCCGGTCGAGTACCCGAAGCCCGGACGGTCGATCGCGATCGTACGATGGCCCGCGAGCAGCGGCGTAAGCACTTCCCAGTCCTCCGCCGTGCCGGGCAGGCCATGGATCAGCACGACGGGCATGCCCTTCCCAGGACGTTCGATGTAGTGAATCCGCAGCCCGTCGACCTGTATGAACGAGCCGGTCGGCTTGGGCTCCGCCGGCAGGCGGCCGTAGGTCCAGTTGAGCACGATCACCGCAGCGGCCAGCACCAACAGGATGAGGAGCATCAGCCGGCCGATCGAGATTCCTTCCGCGCACAGCGCCCAGGCTATCCGCCAGCCGGCCAGCCCGGATAACGACGAGCGCCGCGGCCTCCAGGCTCGCCGATAGAGTCCCGCCAAGCAGATGAGCGACGCGGTCCCATACGCCAACTACCAGTACGAGATCTACCTGCGCGGCATGACGGGGCAGCGCCCCACGCGAACGCTTGACTGGCGTCAATTGGAGAAGGACGCGATGAACCTCCTGCGGCGCGGACCACGGGGATACATCGAGGGCGGCGCGGGGCTGGGCGAGACGATGCGCGCCAATCGCGAGGCCTTTGACCACTCGCGCCTGCGACCGCGAATGCTGCGCGATGTCTCCGAGCGAAGCCTCGCCCGCACAGTGCTGGGCACGGAGCTGGGAGCCCCAGTGCTGCTGGCGCCGATCGGCGTGCAGACGCTGGCGCATCCAGAGGGCGAGCTGGCGATGGCACGAGGCGCGGCGCGGGTGGGTGTGCCGTTTGTGGCCAGCTCGGCAGCCTCACCCATCGAGCAAATCGCGCATGAGGCGGGAGAGCTTCAGCGTTGGCATCAGCTGTACTGGCCGCGGGATCGAGCTCCGCGCGCAGCTTCGTGACGCGCGCGGAGCGGGCCGGCTATGGAGCGATCGTGGTGACGCTCGACACCTGGTTCGTCGGGTTGCGCCCAGCAGATTTGAGGGGCGGCCTTGATCTTTTGTGGGGGGAGGGAAATAACG